>NZ_CP067016.1:0-1893092 GCF_016599815.1 Anaerococcus obesiensis | reverse complement strand
TTAAAGAGATGCAACCATATCATCAAATGAGAAATATGACTGGTGGAAAAGCTCTTCAACCAAATTTAAGAGCAAATCCAATTGTCTTTGATCCTTTTGCAGTTAAAAATGTTGATGCAGTTTTATCTACTCATTATCATAATGATCATATTGATCCTTTCTTTGCTGCAGCAGTTTTGAAAAATTGTCCAGAAGATGTTCCTTTTATAGGTCCTGAAGAATCTGTAAAAAAATGGTTGTCTTATGGTGTTCCAGAAGAAAGATGCAAAATGGTTAAACCAGGAGATGAAATTAAAATTAAAGATACTACTATAGTTGTTTTGGACAGTTTTGATAGAACTTGTTTGGTTACTACTGAAGTAGGAGAAGATATTGAAGGAGTTTGTCCTACAAATATGGATCAAAAGGCTGTAAATTATTTAATAAAAATGCCAGCTGGTAGCGTATATCATACAGGTGATTCTCATTTTTCAATTGGTTTTGCAGAAGTTGGAAAAAAATATGACGTAGATATTGCGTTTGGTTCTTATGGAGATAATCCTGTTGGAAATCAAGACAAGATGACTTCAATTGATATTTTAAGAATGGCTGAATCAGTAGGATGCGAAGTTGTAATTCCAATTCACTATGATGTTTGGACTAACTTCAAAGCTGATCCTAAAGAAATAAAATATTTATGGCAATATAGAAAAGATAGGTCAAAATATAAATTCCATCCATATATTTGGGATGTAGGTGGCAAATACGTATGGCCTAAGATGAAAGATGAATTAGAATTTAGATATAGACCTGGATTTGAAGATGCATTTGATAATGAAAGGAATGTTCCTTTTAAATCTATTTTGTAAAATAATAAGTGCTGTCAAATTTTTGGCAGCGCCTACATATAAGTGAGGATAATAATGATTAGTGAAATTATTGAAAAGGGTTTATTTGATTTTTATGATAAAATCGATACCTGGCAAGATGCTATTATAAAATCTTGTAATAAGCTAGTGGAAAAGGATATTGTAGATGATTCGTATGCTAAACAAGTTATAGAAACAGTTGAAAAATATGGTCCATACATAGTTTTAATTCCTGGAGTTGCCATGCCACATTGTCAAGAATGTGCTGATGGAGTGAAAGATACTGCTGTAGCTTTTATGAAAGTAGAAAATCCAGTTGTATTTGATGAAAATGATAGGGATAAGGATGCGAAAATATTTTTTACAATAGCAAGTGAAAATAATGAAAAACATTTGGAAAATATAGCACAACTTTCTGATATTTTGTGTGATGAAGAAATAGTAGAAGCTTTTAATCAAGCTAAGAACGTAGATGATTTAATAAAAATTTCAAAAAAATATAATATTTAGGAGAAAAATATGGATATAATTTTAAGTATTTTAAATGGATTTGTAAAAAATATTCTCACAAAACCAGCGTTTTTTATAGGATTTTTGGTTTTAATTGGTTATTTGTTAGATGGAAAAAAATGGTATGAAGCTTTAGCTGGTTTTATTAAGGCTACTGTAGGATATATGATTTTGATGGTAGGTTCTGGTGGACTTGTTTCAACATTTAGACCGATTCTTACAGGACTAAAGGACAGATTTAATATTTCTGCAACTGTAATAGATCCTTATTTTGGACAAAACGCAGTTACTGAAGGTATGGAACATTTAGGTAAATCATTTTCTCAAGTAATGATTTTGTTATTGGTTGCCTTTATTGTAAATATTATTTTGGTAAGATTAAAAAATATTACAAAAATGAGAGCTGTTTTTACAACAGGACACGTACAAATGCAACAAGCTGCTACAGCTTTTTGGTTAATAGTTTTTTGCTTTCCAAAGTTAGGACAAACTCCTATACTTGTTATAATGGCAATTCTTTTAGGACTTTATTGGGCTGTTGGTAGTAACTTAACAGTTGAAGATACACAACGCTTAACTGATGGGGCTGGTTTTTGTATAGCTCACCAACAAATGTTTGGTATTAGACTTGCTTGCTGGTTAAGTGATAAATTATTTGCAAATAAAAAAGATCAAAGTAAAGATATTGATGATATAGAACTTCCTGGATTTTTGTCAATTTTCAATGAAAATATGGTAGCAACTGCTATACTAATGACTTTATTCTTTGGAATAATCCAAGGTGTTTTGGGAAAAGAATATTTAGTAGCTCAAGAAGCTTTAACAATGGAAGATAATTTCTTCTTCTATATACTTCAATCATCATTTAGTTTTGCTGTAAATTTAGCTATTTTACAATTAGGAGTTAGAACTTTCGTTGGAGAGTTGACTGCATCATTTGATGGAATTCAAAATAAACTTTTACCAGGAGCTCTTCCAGGAATAGACTGTGCTGCAGTTTTCGGATTTGGTGCAGCAAATGCTGTTACAATTGGATTTATGTTTGGTGCTTTAGGTCAATTTTTAGCAATAGCAATCCTATTTTTACTAAAATCTCCTACATTAATAATTGCAGGATTTGTACCTTTATTTTTTGATAATGCCGTAATTGGGGTATATGCTAATAATAGAGGAGGATATAAAGCAGCTTTCTTGATGCCATTTATATCTGGACTAATTCAAGTATTTGGTTCTGCTTTTATAGCAACATATACAGGACTTGCTCAATATGGTGGATACTTAGGAATGTTCGACTGGGCAACAGTATGGCCAGCATTTACAGTATTGATTAATAATATCCAATATGTTGGTGTAGCAATAGTAGCAATTTTCTTGATAGTTATACCTCAAATTCAATACAAAAAGAACAAAAAAGGTTATTTCATGATAACTGAGGATTACGAAAAGTACAAAGAAACAATTGAAAACAAATAGGAGGAAAAAATGAAAGTAATAGTAGCGTGTGCAAATGGAGCTGGAACTTCTTTAATGATGATGAATAAAATCAAACAAGCATTTAAAGAGTTGGATTATAAAGGAAAACTTGATATATCTCATTGCTCCTTGTCAGAAGGAAAATCTACAGGTAGAAATGCTGATGTTATATTCTGTGCTATTAATTTCACCAAAGATTTTGATGCGTTAAAATCAAAAGGTGTTGAAATAATTGGAATGAAAAATATTCTTTCTAAAGATGAAGCTATTGAAAAGATTAAAGAACATAATCTTTTAGAAAAATAAGTTGGTTAAAATGCTAGAAGATATAAAAGAAAGGGTCTACAAGGCAAATTTATTATTGCCAAAATATGATCTAGTTAAATTTACTTGGGGAAATGTTTCAGAAATCACTCCAGATAGAAAATATGTTGTAATAAAACCATCAGGTGTTGATTATGATAGCATGAAAGCAAGTGATATGATTGTTGTTGATTTAGATGGAAATATCGTAGAAGGTAATTTAAAACCTTCTAGCGATACTCCAACACATCTTGAACTTTATAAAAAGTATAAAGAAATTGGTGGTATAACTCATACTCATTCAAGATGGGCAACAATTATGTCACAAGCAAAGCTTGATATAAAAGCTATGGGAACAACTCATGCAGATTATTTTTACGGAAGTATTCCTGTAACAAGAGATATGAAAAAAGAAGAAATCAAAAATGACTACGAAAAAAATACTGGTCTTGTAATAATAGAATGTTTTGAAGAAAAAAATATTTCTCCAAAAGATGTGCCAGCTGTGTTGGTAGCAAATCATGGCCCATTTGTGTTTGGAAAAGATGCAAATGATTCAGTATTTCATTCAGTAGTCTTAGAAGAAGTTGCTTTTATGAATTGGCACTTAGTTTCTCTTGGAAAAAATGAATCTATGAGTGATAATCTTCTTGATAAACATTACCTAAGAAAACATGGAAAAGATGCTTATTATGGACAAAATTAATCTAGGAATATACGAAAAGGCTCTGCCAAATAGATTAGATATAAATGAAAAATTAAAACTTGCAAAAAAAATAGGATTTAATCAGTTAGAAATTAGCATAGATGAGTCAGATGAAAAATTAAATAGGCTTACAAATGGTTTTTCCAAAAAACTTCTAAAGGCACAAATTGATAATGACATGAGAGTAAGGACAATGTGTTTGTCAGGACATAGAAAGTATCCTTTTGGTTCAAATGACGAACAAATCAGAAAAAAAAGCCTTGACATTATGCAAAAAGCTTTAGAATTTGCTGATATTAATTCTATAAAAATAATTCAACTTGCAGGTTATGATGTTTATTACGAAAAATCAAATGAAAAAACAAAAAAATATTTTATAGAAAATTTATTTAAAGCGGTGGACTTTGCATCAAAATATGGAGTTATACTTGCTTTTGAAACCATGGAAACAGAATTTATGGATACTGTAGAAAAAGCTATGGAATATGTTAATCTTGTTGATAGTCCATATCTTGGAATATATCCAGATATTGGCAACTTAAAAAACGCATCTGTAAAATATAACAAGGATGTAGTTGAAGACATAAAAAAAGGCAAGGGACATATTTTTGCAGCTCACCTTAAAGAAACAAATCCTGGAATTTATAGGGATATGCAATTTGGATCTGGTGGTCATACAGAATATGAAAGATGTATAAAAGAATTAAAAAATCAAAAAGTTCAAATCTATACTGGCGAATTTTGGGATCATGGAGAAGAAAATTATAAGGAAATAATAAAAAATTCTTACGAATTTTTAAGTGAAAAACTAAAATAAGGAGAAAGTTATGGCAAAACCAAAACTACAAATAGCGCTTGATAGTCAATCTTTAAGTGAAGCTCTAGTTACAGTTAGAGAAGTTGGAGATGTAGTAGATATTTTAGAAGTTGGAACTGTACTTTGCTTGCAAGATGGTATGGAACCTGTAAGAGCAATAAGAGCTTTATATCCAGAAAAAACAATTCTTGCAGATACAAAATGTGCAGATGCTGGAAAAACTGTCGCTAAAAATTGCAAAGATGCAGGAGCTGATTGGATGACTGTTATCTGCTGTGCAACAATACAAACAATGCAAGCGGCTAACAAAGAAATAGACGAACTTCAAGTAGAATTATATGGAGATTGGACATTCGATCAAGCAAAAGATTGGAAAAATATTGGAATAGAACAAGTTGTTTATCATCAATCAAGAGATGCCCTTCTTAGTGGACAAAGCTGGGGAGATAAAGATTTAGATAAAATTAAAAAATTGGTAGAAATGGGCTTTAAGGTTTCAGTTACAGGTGGGCTTGATGTAGATACTCTTGAATTATTTAAGGGAATAAATGTTAATGCTTTTATAGCAGGTAGATCTATAGCAGAAGCGGAAAATCCTAAACAAGCTGCCATTGATTTTAAAAATAAAATAAACGAAATATTTTAATTGTTAGAAGAAAGTTAGGAGTTAAAATGAAATTTTTCTTAGACACAGCAAATATTGAAGAAATAAAAAGAGTAAACGACCTTGGACTTTGCGACGGAGTAACAACAAATCCATCTATTATAAAAAAAGAAGGTAGAGATTTTGAAGAGGTCGTAAAAGAAATTTGTAAGCTTGTAGATGGTCCTGTATCAGCAGAAGTAACAAGCTATGAATGTGAGGGAATGGTTGAACAAGCAAGAGCTTTATCAAAATGGGCAGAAAATATTGTTGTAAAAATTCCTATGACAGAAGAAGGATTGAAAGCAATAAATATTTTGTCAAAAGAAAAAATAAAAACTAACTGTACACTAATATTTTCTGTATCTCAAGGATTAATGGCTATGAAAGCTGGAGCAACATATATTTCTCCATTTATGGGAAGAATAGATGACATGGGAGAATCTGGAGCAAAATTAGTAAGTGAATTAAGAGATGTTATAGATATTTACGGATATGATTCACAAATAATTGCAGCAAGCATAAGACATATTGGTCATCTAGAAGAAGCTGCTTTAGCGGGAGCTCACATAGCAACAATCCCAGGAACTTTATTCGAAAAACTATGGTCTCATCCATTGACAGATGCAGGCATAGAATCATTTAAAAAAGATTGGGAAGCTTTCGAAAATCGTTAATTAAAAAATGGCTTTGCACAATGTTTAAAATATTTTGCAAAGCCTTTTTCTTATTCAAAAATAAAATTTACAAATAAAAATATATAAGGAGAATCAATGTTTACAAAAAATGATCAACTAGCAGTTAATGCTATAAGATGTTTGTCCCTTGCTCAAATAGAAAAAGCAAATAGTGGCCATCCTGGACTTCCTATGGGAGCAAGTCCTATGGCTTATGTTTTGTTTAATAAAATTTTAAAAGCAAATCCAAAAAATGAAAATTGGTTTGATAGAGATAGGTTTGTTTTATCAGCAGGCCATGGCTCTGCAATGCTTTATTCGCTTTTGCATTTGTCAGGATATGATTTATCAATTGATGATTTAAAACAATTTAGACAAAAAGGTTCAAAAACTCCAGGACATCCAGAATATTCACACACCAAAGGAGTAGAGGTTACAACTGGGCCTCTTGGTCAAGGTATAGGTCAAGCTGTAGGTCTTGCTATTGCAGAAAAACACATGCAAGCTCTTTACAATAAAAATGATTTAAAAATTATTGACCATTATACCTATGCTCTTTGTGGAGATGGCGATCTTATGGAGGGGATTTCTTATGAGGCGATGAGTCTTGCAGGACATCTTAACCTAAATAAATTAATCGTTTTATATGATTCAAACGATATTTGTTTAGATGGTAATCTTTCATCATCATTTTCTGAAAATGTTGAAAAAAGAGTTAGTGCACAAAATTGGAATTATTTAAAAGTAAAAGATGGAAATAATCTTGAAGAAATTTATAAGGCTATAATAAAAGCAAAAGAAAATCAAAATGGTCCAACATTGATTGAAGTAAAAACTATTATAGGATATGGTTCAAAAAATCAAGGAACAAATAAAGTTCATGGTGCTCCGATAGGAGAAGATGATTTTTCTTTAGCCAAAAAAAATTATGGCTGGGAATTTGAAGATTTTGAAGTGCCAGATGAAGTTTATAAAACTTTTGAAGATGGAATTTTAAAAAATGGCAAAGAAGAAAATGAAAAATGGGATGAAATTCTTAAAAATTATGAGGAAAAATATCCAGAAGATTATAAGGAATTAATGATAGGAATTAATAGAAAACTTCCTAAAGATTTTATGAAAGATGTAAAAAAATATGATTCATCAATGAAAGCTCTTGCAACAAGAGCATCAAGCGGAGAAATTATTCAAGATCTTTCAAAAATCACAAGAAATTTCTGGGGAGGCTCTGCTGATTTATTTTCATCAAACAAGACTGATATAAAAGATGAGAAAGGTTTTAGTGATGAAAATTCTTGTGGAAGAAATATTTTTTATGGAGTTCGTGAATTTGCTATGGCAGCAATTGGAAATGGAATCATAGCTCACGGCGGAAGTTTTCATCATGTGTCAACTTTCTTTGTTTTTGCAGATTATTTGAAAGCTGCAATTAGACTATCAGCTTTATCAGGTCATGCTTTAACTTATGTTTTTACACATGATTCAATTGCTGTTGGAGAAGACGGACCAACTCACGAACCTATTGAACAATTAGCAATGCTAAGGTCAATTCCAAATACTATAGTTATAAGGCCAGCAGATGCAAATGAAACAAGACTTGCTTGGAAAATTGCCTTAGAAAGTCAAAATACACCAGTAATACTTTCTTTGACAAGACAAAATCTTCCAAATTTAAAACAAACAGAAAATTTAGAAGATATTAATAGGGGAGCTTACGTAATAAAAGATTGCGAAAATCCAGAATTAATTTTAATAGCTACAGGCTCAGAAGTTTCTCTTGCCCTAGAAGTTTCAAAAAAGCTTGAAGAAGAAAATAAAAAAGTAAAAGTTGTATCAATGCCATCAATGGAATTATTTAGGATGCAAGAAGATTCATACAAAAATGAAATTTTACCAAAAAATGTAAAAAAAGTTTCAATAGAAATGGCATCAACATTTGGCTGGAGCGAATTTACTGGAGATGATGGATTAAATATCGGCATAGATAGGTTTGGGATTTCCGGCAAAGGAGAAGAAGTCCAAGAAGAATTAGGATTTTGTGTAGAAAAAATAAAAGAAAAAATTACAAATAAATTTTTCAAATAAAAACATAAAGACATAAATTATAAGAAACTCATATTGATAAAATATTATTGATATGAGTTTTTTATATTCTTCTTATTTTAATTTTCTAATGGGTAAAATTATAATGAAAATAAAAAAAGGAAGTAAAAATGGAATTAACAGAAAAATTTGAAAAAGACAATTGTAAAAATCCTAGAGAGTATTCACTAATACATAAGGAAATTCCCATAAAATTATCAAGTGATATGTGGGCTGCTCTTGCGTATTTGTTGTGGTATGTGCCAGATATTTCATCGATCCAATCAAAATCAAATGAATTGATTTCAAATAAGGAATATGATTATTATACTTTTGTAGAAATAATGACTTATATGGATTTAAGAGATGAGGATTGTTTGTTTACAAATGAAATTGACGAAAAAATTGCATCTGAATATAAAAAAAGAATTTGTACAAATTCTCAAAAATTAATTCTGACTCAATCTGATGGGGAAACAAAAACTGAATCCTTGTTAAGACATATTAGAAATGCAATAGCACACGGCTCTTTTAATATAGTTGAAGATTTGATGGTTGGTTTTGATGAAAAAATAATTGGCAAAGATGAGGCGAAAACTACAGCGATTTTTAAAATAAAACCAAAAAATCTTTTGAACGCCTTAAAAATGTTAAATGAAGATTTGACAAATCAAAAGTTAATTTCAAAAGCTTTAAAAAGTACTTCTTATTGGGTTGAACCTTATCAAGAAGGCTTTGAAAGAAGCAATAAATTTGATTTATATGCCAAGAAAAATGAAAGAAGATACGCGATTGAGATTAGAAATTATAAATCGCAAAGAGATATTGATAAAGGATTTGCAAGAAAACTTGCTGATAATTTTGAAAAATTAAAAAATGAAAGAGTAAGACCTGTTCTTGTAATAAATACATCTTTTTTGCAAGAAGAATCAAAAATCGAATTGATTGCAGCTGATGTATTGATTTTGGATGTAAAAAATATCAAAAAAATGTTAAAGGGCAGAGATATGATAAGAGAAATTGAAGAGGCTCAAAGTTTATACAAATATAAAAATTAAAAATGGATATTAAATTTTTTATATAAAAATAAATAAAAATTACAAAAATATTAACGGATATTTTAATTTTATTTACTAATCCTTTAGAAAAATTAATTATTTGAAAATTTGAAATTGATTCTTAAAATATTTCCAGTATAATCTTAATGTATAAATTATTTATATTTTATAAAATTTTAAAGGAGGAATTATGACTGAAAATTATAATGAAAATAATAGGAAGAAAAGAACTTCCGAAATGAGGGAGCACAAAAGAGCTAGATACAACGATGATTATTCTAGAGATAATAGTATTTCTTGGGGTTCAATTATCGCTGGTGCAATTTCATTTGCAGCTGTTTTTACAGTATTAAGTTTACTTGTTGGAGCTTTAGGTCTTGGAATTTTTTCACCAAATAATGAAAATCCACTTCAATCTATGGGAATTGGTGTAGGAATTGCTACAATAATTATTTTGATAATTTCTTTTGCAATTTCTGGATTTATTTCTGGAGCTTTTTCAAAAGGACAATCTTTACTTCATGGATTTATGAGCTGGGCTTTATCAATAATGTTATTATTTGGTTTGGTAACTAGCATTTTATCATCTGCTTTTGGACTTGCAACTTCTGCTGCAAAATCTGTAGCAAACACTGCAGGAAATGTTGCAGGAAGCGTAGCAAGCACAGCAGCTGATGGGGCAGGAAATGTTCTATCAAGTGTTGGAGATTCAATTTCTGAAGTTGATACAAAAGAGCTTGAAAAAAATATAGAAGATGCTTTAAAAGAAACTGATGTTAAAGAACTTCAACCTGGATATTTAAAATCTCAACTTGATGAATCAAAAGATGAAATTGCAGAAGCTGGAAAAGAACTTGTAACAAATCCAGAAAATTCTGATCAAATAATTGATGATTTAGCAAAATCTTTAGAGAAAAAGGCTAAAAATATTACTGATTCTGTTGATAAAAAAACAATCCAAGAAGAAGTTTACAAAAATTCAGATCTTTCTGAAAAGGAAAGCGAAGAGGCTGTAAATAATATTTATGATGGAATGGATAAGGCATCAAAAGAAGCTAGTAAACAAATTGAAAATGCAAAAGATTCTTTAGAAAAAGCCAAAAAAGATGTAGATAAAACAGTTGAACAAGCAAAAGATGGGGCAGAATCTGCAACAAATAAAGCATCAGCTGGAGCTGTATTAGTATTTTTATTCTTAATTGTTGGACTTGCAATTGAAGTTTATACAGCAAAAATTGGAGAACAATACGTAAATAATCTTTAAAAATAAATTAAAAAATCCTAAAGGGAATTTCCTTTAGGATTTTTTTGTAAATTTGAATGAACATAAGATAGAAAAAAACCACCTACTAGGCAGGTGGAAAAATTAAGTTTTTATTATTTTATTATAGATAAAACTTGCTTGTAAGGATTTTGTGCATTTATAATTTGGCTATATTTTAAATATTTATCATCTTCATCTAAACTTTTTGCGCAATCAATGGAAACTAAAATTCCGGAATGATCTAATTTTATAATTTCAGTTCTCATATGATAAATAATATCGCTTTTGGACTTATCTCCTTCAAATCCATTTTTTACAACATAAGCATCTGAAGTATTTTTTAAAATATTTGCAAATCTAATGGCGTCATTTTTTGTATTATCATTTGTCAATATATATATTTTTTAGTCTGGCAAATTGGAATCCTTTTTGATTTCAGTTTTTATTTGATCATAATACATAAAATCATTTTTATTTATGCCTTGTGATTTTTCAGGGAATTTTATTGATTGATTTTTCATAAATGAGGAGTAAGTGTTGACCTTATCCTTGTTATTTTTCATGTAGGAAAGACTTTGTTTTAATAAATTTCCCCTATAAAATACAACTTTTTCGTATGAATAATCTTTATGAATTAGCAAAGGAAGAATTTCGTTTGCATATTTGTCATCAATTGATTCGTTATTTGATAAGTTAATAAAAATATTTTGAATTTCTTGATTATTTTGCAATATTTTTTTCAAATTTTCTTTGTCTTTTTTCAAATCATTTGAATTAAAACTTGGCATATTTATCTCTAAAATATTTTTATTTTCCTTAAATTCTATTTTTTCTAAATCATCTTTTCTTCCAAGAAGTCTTTTGTACCTATTTACAACTTGAGCATCTCCTAAAATTTTTCCCCTAGGAGAGTCTTTATTTTCTTTGTAATATCCAAATATGCTTCTATAAGTTTTAATATCAATTACATTTGTTCTATTATCATCGAGGATTGAAAGATATGATTGAATTGCATCAAAAAATTCTTGGTCTGATTTTGAATTTTTAATTCTTTTTTTGTAAGCGTCTGTTTGATTCATTAGAGATTTGAAATTTTCTTTGTTTTCCTTATCAATAGCGTAATTTCTGCTTACATAATAAGTAAGTTTATTAAAATCTGCAATTTTTTCTGCACTTGTAAGTGTTCTTTCTTCAGTATTTCCAATAAAAATTTCTTTACTTACAGATTTCATTACATTATCTCTAAATTTTGGATATTTATAAGTTTCGAATTTATTTTTTGAAGAAAAAATAGCTTTAACAATAAAAAATATTAAAAAAACCAAGATAAGAAGAAGGGCAAGCCTTCTTCTCATATATTTTCTCTTTTTTTCCTTTAATCTTTTTTTTGATCTTTTATTAATATTTGTATTTTTTGATTTAATTTTTATATCTTTTTTTCTTACTTTTTTTTTCGTGTGTCTTGATGCGGACTGATCTTTTTTATTTCTTTTATTATTTTTACTTTTCATAATTCACCTGTATTATAATATATCAAAAAATAATTTATATACAAAATTTTTTGTAATATATAAAATTATTTAGGGAAAATAACTGAAAAAGTTGAGCCTTTTCCTAGTTTTGATTTTAATTTTATTTTTCCTCCAAGACTTTCAACGAAGTTTTTTGTAATAGAAAGACCTAGACCATGTCCGTTTGTTTTTGTGTTTCTTGCATCATCAATTCTATAAAATCTCTCAAAAATAACTTCTTTTTTTTCATCAGATATTCCAACACCATTATCCTTTATATCAATATAAATATTATTTTTATCTTCATAAAGGCTTACTCTAATCAAGCCATCTTCTTTTATAGCTTTTATAGCATTTGAAATTAAATTTTGAATTATTTGGCTTATCTTATCCTTATCAGAATAAATCATAACTCCATCTTTTATTTCTTCAATCAAAGAAATATCAAGTTTTGTAAGTCTTGGTTTTATTGTATCAAGAATAAGTTTTATATGTTGAGATAAGTCGAATTCTTTTTTATTTATTTTTAAATATTCAGAATTATCATTGAAAGATTTATTTAAATTTACAACAAGCCCTTCAAGTCTGTGAGTTTCTTCCAATAAAGAAGAAAGAGTTTGCTCATCAACATCAATAACTCCATCTTTTATAGCTTCAATATAAAGTTGTAGATTTGTAATTGGAGTTCTAAGTTCATGAGAAATATCTTGGGCGTATTGCTTTCTTACATATTTTTGATTTTTTAAATTCCTTGAAAGATACCTTATATTATTTTGTAAATTTTCAAGCTCAATAATTTTGCTTTCTTTTAAATTAATATCATAATCGCCATCTTTAATTTTTAAAGTTGCATCAGAAATTTGCTTTATAGGATTAGTTATATTTGTAGAAAGCACCAAGGCAATAATTATCCCAATAGTAAGAGACATAACAATTGCAATTATGATTGAATTTCTAAAATTATTTAAAAGTTCATTAGCTGCCATTTCACCAGTGTCATAAGTTATAATTAATTGACCCCTATAATCATTGAGATTAGGATTTATAATATCGTAACTTTTTGTAGTAGTAAGAGGATTTTCATTGTCATTTCTTCCCTTAAAACGCATTACTGGCTCATTGTTTTTATCTAAAATTTCTATATCAATATTTAAAGCCTTAGAATATTTGCCAAGTCTTTCTTTCATAGTATAAACATCATTATCAGTCAAAAGACTTTCAAATTGCTTTTTAATATTCAAAGGCATATTATCCTCAGTTGTTGCAAGGAAATTTTTTGTATAGATACTTAATAAATAAGAAATTGCAATAGAAAAAACTAAGATGCAGGCAAAAATTCCTCCAACAAAGTTTCTAATTATTTTATTTCGAAGAGACGTCATCGACACCACCAGATTTATAACCCATACCATAAATTGTTTTTATATAGTCAGGTTTTTTTGGATTATCTTCAATTTTTTGTCTGATATTTTTAATGTGAGTATCAATAGCTCTGTCGTAGGCGTCATAGTCAAAACCAAAAGTGATTTCTATAATTTCTTCTCTAGTAAAAATCTTATTAGGATTTGAAAATAGAGTTTTAATTATTTGGAATTCATTTTTTGTAAGGAAAATTTCTTCTCCATCTTTGAAAAATCTATTATATTCAAGATCCATTTCAAGTCTGCCATCAGTTGTTTTTATAATGTCAGCTCTTGGAATATTATATTTTTCAATTCTTCTAAGAACAGTTTTGATTCTTTGCATAAGTTCCTTTGGAGAAAAAGGTTTAGTAACATAATCATCAGCGCCAAGTTTTAAACCATTTATAATATTTTCCTCACTTACCTTGGCAGTAACCATGATAACAGGAACATTAGACTTGTTTCTAATCTCTTTAATAAGATCTTCGCCAGAAATTTTTGGAATCATCAAATCAAGCAAGATCAAATCAATTTGTTCATTTTCAAAAAAATCTAAACCTTCCTTGCCATCAAAAGCTTGAAAGACATTGTAGCCTTCTTTTTCAAGATAAGATTTAATAATTTTTGAAATACCTTGTTCATCTTCAATAATTAAAATATTTATATCATTCATCTGTTTCACCTCTGTTTTATTATACCTTATTAAAATTGTTAAAATTAATATATCCTATTAATTAGTTTATATTATGTGAAAAATTTAAAAAAATGATAGATTTTAAATAAGCTGGGTATAAATAATATGTAAGATAATTACAAAAATTAAAAAATATATGAAGGAGAGAAATATGATTAGTTCAATTATAATAGGCGCATTGTGCGGATGGATTGCAAGTATGATAATGAAAACAGATGCTCAAATGGGAGCTATAGCAAATATAGTAGTAGGAGTTATCGGAGGAGCAATTGGCTCTTGGATACTTGGAATGGTAAACATAAGCGTATCAGGATTTGTAGGAAGTTTAATTTCAGGAATCCTAGGTTCTGTAATTTTAATTTATATTTATAATTTAATAACAAAGAAAAATAAATTAAAAAATTTTAAAGACTGGTTTAGCCAGTCTTTTTTTGTAAACATTTTAAAAAATTTTAAATTGCTATCAAATATCAGGAGGGTTTGCTATAATATAATTATGGATGTAAATGAAAAATATATAAAAATCGCAAAAGAAATTTTAGAAAAAGGCTATGACGAAGAAGAATTAAACAAAGAGGTAAGACCTGTTTGGGATGATGGAGAAAGTGCTTACACAAAATATTTGCCCCAACAAGTCGTAAGATATGAGAAAGGAGAATTGCCTCTAATAAGTTTAAGAAAAATTGCTTGGAAATCAGCTATAAAAGAAATTTTGTGGATTTATCAAGATAGGTCAAATGATGTAAATTTATTAAAAGAAAAATACAAAGTAAATTATTGGGATTCATGGAAAAATGAAGATGGCAATCTAGGAACAGCCTATGGCTATCAAATAAATAAAAAATTCAAATCACCAGAAACAGGACAAATGACAAATCAAATCGAACGTTTAATAGACCAAATAAAAAATAATCCTCTAAACAGAAGATTAATTATGAATTTGATTGATGTAGACGATATGGCAGATATGACTTTGATACCATGTGCATTTTTGACAATGTGGACAGTAAGCGGAGAATATTTAAACCTTACTTTGGTACAAAGAAGTGGAGATTTTTTGGCAGCCGCAGCACCAGGAGGAATAAATGCTTTCCAATATTACGTTTTATTAAGAATGGTTGCCCAAGTTACAGGATATAAGGCAGGAGATTTTGTTCACTTTATTCAAAATTACCACATTTACAAAAAACACATACCAAGCGTAAAAAAAATATTAGAAATAAAAGTCGATGAAAAAAGTAAGCCAAGGCTTGAAATAAATCCAGCTATAAAAGAATTTAAAGACTTTACAATAGATGATTTTAAATTAATAGACTATTATCCAGACCAAACAAAATACGACATAGATATTGCTTTGTAGCTTGTTGCAAAGAAATATTTTTTAAGTATAGTCAATCGGTATGGAGGAATTATGGAAAAAATAACTATAATTGGATCAGGAGGTTCTGGAAAATCAACTCTTGCCAAACAGCTAGGAGAAAAGCTTAATATAGAAGTTTTTTACTTAAATAAAATATGGTGGATAAACGATAAAGATCACATTAGCGATGAGGAATTTTTAAAAATTCAAAAAAATATAATAGAAAACAAAAAATCATTTATTTTTGACGGCTACTATCCAGACACTTTGGATTTAAGATTAAAGGCTAGTGATACGATTATTTTTTTAGATTTTCCACCAGTAACAAATTTAAAAAGATCAGTAAAAAGATCACTAACAGAAAAAAATAATGAAGACGATCCAAGTCTAGATAGGACTGAAAAATTAAATAAAGATTATATCTCTTGGCTATTAAACTTTGATAAAAACGAAAGAGATAAAATCCTAGAAAAATTAAATAAGTTAAAATTAGAAAAAAAGATTGTAATAATAGACAATGACAATAAAAAAGATTTGTTTTTACAATCTATTGCATAAAAAAAGAGCTTAAAGCTCTTTTTTTAATGTAAATTATTTTTATATTATTGACCATTATTTGTATTGTTTTTATTATTTTTATTTTCTTTATTATCTTTAGATTTTTCATCCTTATCTTTTTTATCCTTTTCATTAGAATTGTCGTCTGATTTTGGCTTTTCAGCTCCTAAAGGAGAATACATATAAGGAATATTATATTTCCAATCTTCTGGTATTATTCCATCCCATTTATTAGGATCATAAGATTTTTTTCTATCAACAAAGGCTCTAGTTGCTTGTAAGGATTTAGGGGTTTTATTTGTTGCAAGCAAATTGTTTCTTTTATCAACTGTGATCCAAACGTGCATATCATCTTCATCTTTTGGAAGATTGTCTTTTGTAAATATTTCATCTTTGACAGTGCCTCTAGGATCTGAATAAGATGCATAGGTTGGAAGTTTTCCGCTTATTGTATCAACTTTTGCATGGATTATTCCTTCTGGCTCTTCGAATTTTGCAGTTTCATATTCTTCTAAAAGATTTCTATTAACTACATTCCACATACTAGCTGCTCTATTATATGAATAGCCATTTAAAGATAAATTTTGATCGTCAGACCCCATCCAAACTCCAACTGTATAATAAGGACTATATCCTACACACCAAAAATCAACACTATCATCACTAGTACCAGTTTTGGTAGCATAATCAGTACCATCTAAGTAGATAGTCTGGTAACTTTCTCCAGTTGATTGTAAAGCAGATGTTATTTGATAAGCAGTTTCTGGACTAGTAACCTTATTTTTATTGATTTTATTTGAATCAAAAATTACTTTATTTCTATTATCTTCAATTTTAGAAAAAGTTAGAGGTTCAATATACTCTCCGCCATTTGCAAGAGCTGCGTATGCTGCAGTCATATCTAAAACTGATAGACCTCTTGTCATTGCTCCAAGTCCTAACGCTGCTAAATTTTCATCGTTATGAGCGCTATCTTCTTCTTTAGTAATAAAATTATCATTTTTATCTTTTTTTATTAAACCAAAGTTTTCGAGATATTCTTTTGATTTATCTATTCCTATATCTTTAAGGGTTCTAACTGCGTTAGTATTAATTGAATATACCAAAGAATCTCTTAAACTTACAATACCTTTGTAATATTTATATACATTTTCTGGCCAAATTTCTCCTTGTTCATTTCTCATAAATGGAACATCATCAATCCCAGTTGCCAAATTATATCCGTTGTCTAAAGCTGGGGTATAGGTAGCTAGAGGTTTAATTGAGGAGCCAGGTTGTCTTGGCTGATCTATGGCTCTATTTAGTGTTTTAAGACCTTTTTGATCACGTCCACCAACAACAGCTTTTACTTCTCCATTTTTATGGTCAATTACAACAGTAGATGATTGTGGCTGAATAACTCCTTCAAGATCAATATCATAATAAGATTTATTAAAAGAATAAGATCCTGATTCGTTTTTTGTAATTAAATCTTTGTGTGCTTTTAAATATTTTGATGTAATTATAATTGAGCCATCATTTCCTTTTTTGACATTTTCGTTTGAAGTTAATTGTATTAAGCCTGTTTTATGAGTTCTTAGATTTGAATTTTTGTCATCTAATGTATAAAATTTTTTCAAAATTATATTAGTTTGGTCTAGGCGAACTTTGTTTGAATTTATTATGAAATTTTCATTTTCATCAAAGTAGGCTTCATCAGCTGACAAAGTAAAATCATTGTTATCATTAATAACATTTGATTTTGCATAGTATAAAACTTCTCCTTGTTCGTTAATAATATTTCCAAAATTATCATATAGTAGAGAAAGTAATGGGGCATTATACCAGCCTTGAGTGTTTCCCATTATATATTCTGAAAAATCATCATAAATATTTTCAAGTTGTTCTTGCATTTTTGTATCTATAGTAGTTGTAATTTTTAAACCACCATAATACAACTTGTTATAAGCTTGTTTTTCATCAATATCATAAAGTTCTTGTAGTTTTTCTACTACTTGTTTTTCTAAAAGTGTATTAAAATAAGAAGCCATTAATGGTTTTTTGTCTTTCGGTGGCTTAATATTGCTAGCTACATCTTCGTTTAAAGCTTGTTGATATTCTTTTTGAGAAATATATCCTTCTTCTTTCATTTTTAAAAGAACATCTTTTTGTCTTTCAAATGGTTTTGGATTATAAATAGCTGCATATTTTTGTCCATCTATTGAAAATTCTCCTAAAACTCTTTGGTTTGTAACTTCAGATGTTGGGATTGATTTAAATAAAGCAAATTCTGTAGGGGATTGAACGATTCCTGCAATGGCTGCGCATTCGGCAAGTGTTAATTCTCCTACGTCTTTTGAAAAATATGTTTGAGCTGCAGCCTGAACTCCATAAACATTTTGTCCTAGAAAAACTCTATTCATATAAGCTTCGAGTATTTCATCTTTGTTTAAATTTTTTTCGATTTCTAGGGCAAGAAATATTTCCTTAATTTTTCTTTCATAAGTTTGGTCGTTTGAAAGATAAGTGTTTCTTGCAAGCTGTTGAGTTAGAGTTGATCCGCCTCTTACTATTGATCCGCTTTTTAAATTTTGAAAAGCAGAACCAATTATTGACATTGGATCAATTCCACCATGTTTGTAAAATCTTCTGTCTTCAACTGCTACAAAAGCATTTTTCATATTTTCAGGAATTTTATCGTAATCAACAATTTCCCTATTTTCGCTAGTCCTAATAGAATCAATTTCATTTCCATCTTTATCAACTATAGTTGAATTTTCACTCATTTCATATTTTATATTATCGGGATTAACCTTTGGAGATTTTTTCATAACCTCAATTATTCCTCCGCCAACTAATCCTGCAAATATAGTTGCCAATATGCCTAAGGCAAAAAACGCTATAAGTAAAACTTTTAAAACTATAGAGGAAATTTTTTTATTCATTTTGACCTCCTTGCTTAAAGTCTTTATTTTTTATTTCAAATTAATCATAAATTTAAACTTATTATTATTTTATCATTTTTTAAAAATTTAATCTATTTTATTCAAATAAATATTGGAGATTATTTTTAGATTCTTTAATTTGATTCAATAAATTGTATAATCTTAATAGAAAGGAAGTTTATGCAAGAAGTTATACAAGTAAATGTTTTTGAAAAAAATGAAAATCCAAATAAAGAGTTTGAGCTTGAATCATTAATTAACACAGCAGGCGGAAAATCTGTTGCAAAAATCAGTCAAGTTATTTCGAAAGTAAATCCTGCCTACTACATAGGTTCTGGAAAAGTTTCTGAAATTGAAGATATAGCAAAAAAATTAGATGTAAAAACTGTAGTTTTTGATGTGGAGCTTTCGGCATCTCAACTTAGAAATCTTGAAGAGAAAATGAAACTTCACGTCGTTGATTGGACAACTTTAATTTTGGATATTTTTGCTCAAAGAGCAAATACAAAAGAAGCAAAATTAAAAATTAAACTTGCTCAATTAAAATATCAGTTGCCAAGAATTAACAAATGGTTTGCTTATCTTTCTCGTCAATCAGGTGGAATTGGAACAAGAGGACCAGGCGAAACTATGCTTGAAACTGATAAGAGAGCTATAGTTCGTGATATAAGAAGTCTTGAAGAAAAACTAAAAGATTTGGAAAAAACAAAAAGTGTAAATAGAAAATCAAGAGATAAGATTTTAAATATTTCACTTTTGGGCTACACCAACGCAGGAAAATCTACAATATTAAATAATATGCTAAAAATTTTTGGTAAAGAAAAATATGTATATTCTGATGATTTGTTGTTTGCAACTTTGGATACATCAACAAGAAGACTAGATTTTTCAAATACCAAGGTTACTTTGACTGATACAGTAGGATTTATTGATAATTTGTCAAAAGAATTAAATGATTCTTTTCTTACAACGCTTGAGGAAATAAAATTTTCAGATATGCTTTTAGTTGTCATAGATTCATCATACGATATTGAAACTCAGTTGAAAACAATAGATAAGGCTTTGGATGATATTGACGTTGGAAATAAAAAAATTCTTTATGTTTTTAATAAAATAGACAAAATAGAAAATGATACACTTCTTTTAGGATATAAGAGAAAAGAAGAAAAAATTTATATATCAGCAAAAAATCAAGATGATATTATAAAATTGAAAGAAAAAATTGTTGATGTTATAAAAGATGATTATATAAAAGTAAAAATGAAAATACCATACGAAGATGGTAAAGTTTTAGATTATATAATGACAAATTACGACATTGACAATAAAGATTATGATGAGAGTTCATCAATATTAGAGTTTGATATTTCAAAGAAAGACTACAATAAATATGAAAGATATATCGAGAAAAATTAGCGAAGATTATAAAACCATCAAGGGCGAAATTAAAGATGAATTTGAAATAGAAAAATCAATTTTTATCACTAATATGAAATATGTGGAAAGCGAAAAAGATGCCATTTCTTTTATTGAAAAAATCAAAGAAAAATACAAGGATGCCAACCACAATTGCCATGCATATATAATAAATGAAAAACCAGAAATAAAAAGATATTCTGATGATGGAGAGCCACAAGGCTCAGCAGGTCTTCCCATGCTTTCGGTTTTAGAAAAAGAAAAACTTTTTAATGTAGTTGCAATTGTAACTAGGTATTTTGGTGGTAAAAAACTTGGGAAAGGCGGTCTAGTAAGAGCATACACAAGAGGAGTTTCAGATTGCCTTGATGGAAATATTACTTGTAGAAAAATTTTTGTAGAAAGTAAAATAATTTTCGATTATAATTTACTAGGAATAATAGAAAACTTCCTAAATGAGGAAAAATATATTATTATAGAAAAGGACTTTCTTGAAAATGTTAGAATAAATTTATATATTAAAAAGGAAGATTTTGAAAAATTTGAAAAAAAACTTATTGATATGACATCATCGAATATAATAATAGAAAAAATTGATGAAATAATGTTATACGAAGATTAAAAATAGGAGGAAATATGTCAGGACATAATAAGTGGAGCAAAATTAAAAATAAAAAAGGTAGTGAAGACGCAAGACGTGGAAAAATTTTTACAAAACTTGGTAGAAATATTTCAGTTGCAGTAAGAGAAGGTGGAGATAATCCAGAATATAATCCAGCTTTGAAAGCAGCAATCGACAAGGCAAAAGCAGAAAATATGCCAAATGATAATATAGAAAGAGCAATAAAAAAAGCAAGCGGCGACACAAGCGGGGCAAATTTTGAAAGAATAATTTACGAAGGCTATGCCAAAGATGGAGTAGCTGTAATTGTAGATTGTCTTACAGACAATAAAAATAGAACAGCTCCAGATATTAGACACATTTTTGATAAAAACGGTGGAAATCTTGGAACAGATGGTTCAGTTATGTTTATGTTTAACAGAAAAGGACTTATTGAAATCGAAAAAGATGAAATTGATTTTGATGAATTGATGTTAGAAGTTATTGATTTTGGAGCAGAAGACGTAACAGACGAAGGAGATGTTTATCAAATAATAACAAGCGTTGAAGACTTCCAAACAGTTCTTGATGGAATAAAAAAAGAAAATTATAAACTTGCAAAGGCAGATATTTCATATATAGCAGATAATTTGATTGATGCACAAGAATCAAATAATAAACAAATAATGAAATTAATTGATGCCCTTGAAGATAACGATGACGTTCAAGAAGTTTATACAAATTGGAATGTGCCAGATAATATAGAAGAATAATATGTTAAATTTTAATATAGATAGAGTAGCATTTTCTCTTTTTGGAATTGATATATATTGGTATGCAATATTAATTATTACCGGAGTTTTAATTGGAGCAAAATTTGCCCAAAAAGAATTTGTAAAAAGAGGATTTAAAGAAGATTTTATTTACGACTTACTTTTTGTGATTTTGCCACTTGCAATTATTGGAGCAAGAGCTTGGTATGTGATTTTTGAATGGGATATGTATAAAAATAATCCAATTCAAATTTTAAATTTCAGAGCAGGAGGACTTGCTATCCACGGAGGAATTTTATTTGCAATAATTGGTATTTATTTTTATGCCAAGAAAAAAGAAATTCCTTTGATAGATATTTTAGATGTAATGGCACCATCTTTAGCCTTTGGTCAAGCTATCGGAAGGTGGGGTAATTTTGTAAATGGAGAAGCACATGGGACTGCTACAAATTTGCCATGGGCAATAATAGTTGATGGAGTAAAAGTTCATCCTACATTTTTGTATGAATCAATTGGAGATTTTTTAATATTTTTATTTTTAATAAATTATAGGAAAAAAAATCCAAAAAAAGGAATTCAAACAGCAATATATTTTATCGCTTACGGAATTTTGAGATTTTTTGTAGAAGGACTTAGAACAGATTCTCTAATGATAGGGCCAATAAGAATGGCACAACTTACAAGTGTGATTTATTTAATCGTAGGAATTTATTTGTTTGTAAAATATAAAAATATAAACTTAAAACCATATATAAAAAAATAAACAGCTTAGGCTGTTTCATAGCGTAGACAAACCCTCAAGCACGAATATCTGACTCCAAAAATTGTTGATTTCTAAATTTCAAAATTCTAAAATCGCAAACTCGCTAACGCTCAAACAATGCGATTTTGACGAATTTTTCAATTTGAAATCAAATCAATTTTTTCCGTATGATATTCTTAGCATGAGGGTTTGTATACTTTGTCGATATTCTTAAACAGCTTCGGCTGTTTTTTTATTTTTAAATTTTATTTTGGGAATTCAAACCACTTTTTTTAAAAAATATAAAAAAAATTAAAAATTTCAAAAAAATTTTAAAAAAATAAATTTTTTAATCCTTTACAATTTACAGATTTTGGTATAAAATATATGTGAAGTGGAAATAAGTGGTAGAAGGTGGGTCATGTTTTTAGGAGAATTCATTCACAAATTAGATTCTAAAAATAGAATAATGATGCCAAGTGAATTTAGAGATGATCTTGGTAATGAATTTTATGTAACCAAGGGCCCAGAACGCTCATTAGTTTTGTATACTATTGAGGAATTTGAAAAACGTGCTAAAAAGTACGAAGAATTATCCTACCAAAATAAAAACAACAGGGCGATAAAAAGATTGTTTTTTTCTTCCACTATCAAGGCTTATTTGGATAAACAAGGGCGAGTTTTATTAAATAAGCAATTACGCGACTATGCTAATTTAGGCAAAGAGGCTATTATAATCGGAAATAATTCAAACATAGAAATATGGGATTTGAATAATTGGAATGATTATATTGGTGATGTTGAAGTGAACTTATCAGAAATTATGGATCAGTAATATGGAATTTTCTCATAAATCAGTTTTGTTAAATGAAACTATTGAAAACTTAAATATAAAAGAAGATGGAATATATGCTGACTTAACTTTAGGTAAGGGAGGCCATTCTAAAGAAATTTTAAAAAAATTATCACCAAAGGGTCTTTTGATTGGCTTAGATCAAGATAAGGATGCTATCAAAGCAGCTAGAGAAAATTTGAAAGATTTTTCTAATGTCTTATATTTTAATGAGAATTTTGAAAATATTGAAAATGTTCTTGATGAAGCTGGGTTTAATAGGATAGATGGCGCTTTGATGGATATTGGCGTAAGTTCTTACCAAATTGACAATGAAGATCGAGGTTTTTCTTATATGAAAGACGGTCCATTGGATATGAGGATGAACAAAGATAATGAGTTAACAGCAAAACAAATTGTCAATGATTACTCTTTGGATGAGCTTTGGAAAATTTTTTCTGAATATGGAGAGGAAAGATATTCCAAAACAATTGCTAAAGCAATAGTAGATTACAGAAAAATGCACGAAATTAATACAACTTTACAACTCCGAAATATTGTTATGAAATCTGTAAATACTAGCGAAGCTCATCCTGAAAAAAGAGTATTCCAAGCTTTAAGAATTGAAGTTAATAGAGAGCTTGAAGTTTTGGAAAATACTTTAGAAAAAATAGTTGATCGTCTAAACAAAAATGGAAGATTATGTGTAATAACTTTTCATTCTTTGGAAGACAGGATCGTTAAAAATAAATTTAAAGAGATGAGTAAAAAATGTATTTGTCCACCTGATTTTCCTGTTTGTGTTTGCAATCATGAAAAAAAGGTTAAATTAATTAGCAAAAAACCTATTTTGCCAAGCAAAGATGAATTGAAAAATAATAATAGGTCTCATAGTGCTAAGCTTAGAGTTTGTGAGAGGATTTGATATGTCAAACGCTTTGAAAAAAAGAAAAATAAATAAAAATTTAAATAAAAAATTAAAGCTAAGTTTGCACGATCAAACTTCTTATGATATTAAGTTTAGATATAATAAACTCCAAAAAAAAGATAGGAAGTTTAAGAGAAATATATTAGCTTTATTATTTTTATCTTTTATTTTTATGGGTTTTATTTCTTTACATAATTATATTAAATTGAATAATAGAATAAAAGAGTATAATAAATTACAAAGTCAATATACATCTTATCAATTAACAAGGGATAGATTAAATAGTGATCTTGAAGATTCAGTTAGTTTGAAAGAAATTCAAAGATATGCGATGGAAAATCTTGGCATGATTTATGAAAATGAAGGTAATGTTGTATATCTTAATATTGATAGGTAGGAGAGATGAAAAATACGATTTTAATTATTTTAATAAGTTTAATATTAACTTTGATTTTGGGAAAAATTATAATTCCAATTTTAAGATCAAGTCATATTGGACAAAATATTAGACAAGAAGGACCAAAAAGTCATTATGGAAAAGCAGGTACGCCAACTATGGGTGGTATTATATTTTTAATATCAGCACTTGTTTTGACATTGATATTTGTTCCTTTTTCTATGAAAACTTTTATATTATTGTTAGCAACTTTTGGATTTGGAGCTATAGGTTTTATTGATGATTTTAGAAAATTAATTTTAAAAAGATCATTAGGATTAACTGCTAAGCAAAAAATAATTCTTCAAGTTGCTTTATCATTTTTAATTGCAATTTTATGTTTTATTTTCCAAAATGATACAATAACAAAATTGTGGATTCCTTTTACAGATATTAGATTAAATGTTTCAATTTTAGGAATTCCTATAATGATGTTTATTATGATTGGAACTTCAAATGCTGTAAATTTAACTGATGGGCTAGATGGTTTATCTAGTCAAGTTTCTATTCCAGTATTTTTAACATTTATAATTTTAAGTCAAAATATAGAAGATGAATTGTTTGCAAGTATTATGCTTGGTTCTGTTTTAGGATTTTTATTTTATAACTCAAATCCAGCAAGTGTATTTATGGGAGATACAGGTTCTATGGCAATCGGTGGAGCTGTAGTTGGACTTGCCATAAATATGGGAATAACTTTATTTTTAATTATACTTGGGGGAGTTTATGTGGCTGAGGCTTTAAGTGTAATAATTCAAGTTGCCTCATACAAATTTAGAAATAAAAAGAGAATATTTTTGATGACTCCAATCCACCATCATTATGAATTGAAAGGATACAAAGAACCAAAAATAGTTACTGGTTTTACAATAGTATCAGTAATTTTATCTTTGATTACTTTATTGATAGTATTATGAAAAAAGTTTTAGTTTACGGTTTAGGAATTACAGGAATATCTACAGTAAAAACTTTTGACAAATTAGGTTATGAAGTTTTTACTTTCGATAAAAATAAAAATACTGATGAAAGATTAGAGGGCTATAATTATAGCCCTATTTCTGATATTAAAATTGAAGAAAAATATGATTTTGTAGTAAAATCTCCAGGAATTAGACCAGACGATGATATTATAAAAATTTTAGAAAAAAATAATGAGATAATTACTGATATTGAATTGTCATATAGACTTTTTAAAGATAAAAAAAATATAGCAATTACAGGAACAAATGGCAAAACAACAACCACATCGCTTATTAGCCATATTTTAAATCAAAGTGGTAAAAAAGCTATTGGGGTAGGAAATATTGGCGAAGGCATCTTGTGGCAAATGTATAATAATGATGATATTTTTGTTGAAGAAATATCTTCATTTCAACTTCACAATACCAAATTTTTTAAGCCACATATAGCAGGTATTTTAAATATTACGCCAGATCACATAGATTGGCACGGATCATTTGAAAATTATATAGAAGATAAGTTAAAAATTGCTATAAATCAAGATGATAAAGACTACCTTGTAATAAATCATGATGATGAAATTTTAAGAAAAAATAAAAATAAATTCAAATCCAAAATATACGAATTTTCTATAAAAGAAGAAGTTCAAAAAGGAATATATTTGAAAGATGACTCTCTTTATTTAAAAGACAAAAAAGAAATTTATTTATTAAAAAGAGATGATTTAAAAATTGTAGGAGATCACAATCTTTTAAATGTATCTTGTGCTATTCTTTGCTTGTATTTATTTGGCCTTGATCTTGATAAAATTATAAAATATACAAAAACTTTTAAGGCTATTGATCATAGACTTGAGTTTGTAAAAAAAATTAGAAATGTATCTTTTTACAATGATTCTAAGGCTACTAATGTAGATTCTGCAATAAAAGCAATAAATAGTTTTGATAAAAATGTAATTCTAATTGCAGGTGGCTATGATAAAAAAATTGATTATACGCCCTTATTTGAAGATACAAAGAAAAAAATAAAAACTATGATTTTAATGGGTCAAACAAAAGAAATTTTACAAAATCTTTGCGAGAAATATAAAATTAATTATTATTTAGTAAATGATATGAAAGAAGCTGTAAATAAATCTTTTGAAATAATGAAAGATTCTGATACGGTTTTGCTCTCTCCTGCAAGTGCTAGTTGGGGAATGTATGACAATTACATGCAAAGAGGAGATGATTTCAAAAAAAGAGTTTTAGAAAAGGAAGATTAGATGAGAGTAATAGTATCTGGCGGTGGAACTGGCGGACATATTTATCCAGCCATAGCCATGTGCCAAAAATTAGAAGAAGAAATAGATGATTTGGAAATTCTTTATGTGGGATTAAATGATGGCCCAGAAAAAAGAATTGTAAATAAATATGGTTACAAATTTAGAGCTATTGAGGCTATGGGTCTACCAAGAAAAATTTCCAAAAGACTTTTTAAATCTCTTTTGACAAATTTAAGAGGTTTCAAAGAAGCAAAAAAAATTATTAAAGAATTCAAACCAGATCTTGTTATAGGAACAGGTGGTTATGTTTGTGCACCAATTCTCTATCAAGCAAGCAAGAAAAATATAAAAACTTTGATACATGAATCAAATTCTTTTCCAGGAGTTACTACAAGATTTTTGTCAAACAAAGTCGATCTTGTTTGTATATCATTTGAAGAAGCAAAAAAACATTTGAAAAATAAAAAAAATGTTTATGTAACAGGAAATCCAGTAAGAACTAATTTTAATACATCATACAGTCAAGAAGATTTGGAAAAGTTAGGAATAAAAAAAGATAGACCAGTAGTTTTTTCTTTTGGAGGTTCTAATGGTTCAAAATATCTAAATGATGCAGTAAAACAAATGAGTGAATTTTTGGACGGGAAATTTTATTTGCTCCATCAAACTGGATTAAAAAATTATGATGAATTTATAAAAAATACAAAAGAAAATGAGTTTATAAAGGCATTTTCTTATATAGATAATATAGATTTATTTTATGCGGTAAGTGATTTGGTAATAGCATCATCTGGGGCTATGAGTTTAAGCGAAATATCAAATCTAAAAAAAGCATCAATTTTAATACCAAAAGCCTACACAACAGAAAACCATCAAGAATATAATGCAAGATCATATTTAAAAAAAGGTGCTTGCTCAATGATTTTAGAAAAAGAATTAAATGGGAAGATTCTTTATGAAAATATACTTGATATTGTAGAAGATAAAGAAAAAATAAAGGAAATGGGCGAGAAGGCAAGCTTATTACAAAATCCTAATGCAAGTGATGAAATTTATGATTTGATAAAAAAAGTTATGGGTATGTGAAATGAGCAAAAAAAATAGACAAAAAAATAAAGGCAGAAAAAAATTAAAAAGAAAACAAAAATTATTTACTCCTTTTTTTGTGATTTTTTTAATAATAGTAATCGCAGCTATATTAATTGTTAATTTGTTTAGGCATGATTACTATAAAATTTCTCAAGTATACATAAAAGGAAATAAAATTTTATCAAATGATCAAATTTTATCAAAATTAAATAATCCAATGGGAACAAATATAATTTTATACGATGAGAAAGAAAGCATAGAAAATCTAAAAAAAGAAAAAATAATAAAAAGCGCCAAAATAGAAAAAGAACTTCCAGATAAAATTATAGTAAGAGTAAAAGAAGAATATCCTTATATGCTTGCAAGATACAAAAAAGATAACTATGTTATTGCAAATACAGGAAAAGTATTGGATAAAACAGCAAATGAAGAAAATAATAATTTACTAAAAATCAAAGGAATAAAAAACAAACCAGAAATTGGAAAAAATTTTACCGATAAAAAAAATCTAATAAAATTTATCGATTCTATTCAAAAGCTAAAATATGCTAAAGACATAAAAGAAATAGACTTGGAAAACTATAATGAAATTGGTATAATAATAAATGATATTCAGATTAATTTCGGAGATTTAAAAAATTATAATTATAAACTTAAACTACTTGATTCAGTTTTAAAGGATATAGAAAATAAAAAAATAAAAGCTTATTCAATTAGCCTAAATAAGGGTAAGAATCCAGTAGTTGAAGTTGAAGAAAAAAGTCTTGACGAAAAAGATGAAAATAATTAAAAATATTAATCTTAATGAAACGGGGGATGAAGATGGCAAATATTAACATGGAAGTAGAAAATAACGCCTTAGCCAAAATAAAAGTAATAGGAGTTGGTGGTGGCGGAAATAATGCTATAAGTAGAATGAGAGAGGGCGGCCTTTCTGGAGTTGAATTTATTGCATTAAATACAGACCTTCAAACTTTAAATGAAGCAAATGCTGACATCAAATTACAAATAGGAGCAAAGCTTACAAGAGGACTTGGAGCTGGAGCTAATCCTGAAATTGGTGAAAAAGCTGCTGAAGAAAGTGAATCAGAAATTGATGAATCACTAAAGGGAGCAGACATGGTATTTATCACTGCTGGAATGGGCGGTGGAACTGGTACTGGAGCAGCCCCTGTTGTAGCAAGAAAAGCAAAAGAACAAGGAATACTTACAGTAGGTGTTGTAACTCGTCCTTTCACATTTGAAGGAAGAAAAAGACAAACATCTGCAGAAGGTGGAATTGAAGCATTAAAAGAATGTGTGGATACATTAATTACAATACCAAATGATAGACTTTTACAAATTGTAGAAAAAAGAACATCAATGGTAGACGCATTTAAAATGGCTGACCAAGTACTTATGGATGCTGTAAGTGGTATTTCAGAACTTATAGCTGTACCAAATGTAATCAACCTTGATTTTGCTGATGTTAAATCAATTATGTCAGATCAAGGAATAGCTCACATGGGAATTGGTAGAGCAAGCGGAGAAAACAGAGCAGTAGATGCAGCAAAAGCAGCTGTAAATTCTCCATTACTTGAAACATCAATCGAAGGAGCTAACGCAGTATTATTAAACGTAACTGCAGCAGAAGTTGGTTTAATGGAAGCAAACGAAGCAGCAGAATTAATTAGAGAACATATAGATTCAGATGCAAATATAATTTTTGGTGTAGGAAGCGATGAATCATTGGGCGATGACATTAAAATAACTGTAATTGCCACAGGATTTGATCAAGACAACCAAACAAGAAGAGAAGTTTTAGAAAACAGAAGATCTTCACAAGGTGTTAGCCAAAGACAAACACCAAAAAAACAAAGTTCTTCAAATCCATTTGACGATATAGATCTTCCAGATTTCTTAAAATAAAATGAAGTGTCCATATTGTGACTCAAATGATACAAAAGTTATAGACTCTAGAGCAACAGAAGATAATCATGCTATTAGAAGAAGAAGGCTATGTCAAGCTTGTAATAAAAGATTTTCAACTTATGAAAGATATGAAGACCAAACTTTAATGGTTGTAAAAAAAGATAATACTAGAGAATCTTTTGATAGGTCAAAACTTATAAGTGGAATTGTAAAATCTTGCGAAAAAAGACCTGTAAGCATGGAAGACATTGAAAAAATAGCAGATGATATAGAAGTTTCTATAAATCATATTGGTAAAAAGGAAGTATCATCCACTACCATAGGAAAATTTGTCATGGAGCATCTAAAACAATTAGATCCTGTAGCTTATGTGAGATTTGCATCAGTATATAGGGAATTTAAAGATGTTGAGAGTTTCTATAGAGAGATTAAAAATTTAAAAGAAAAAAATTAGAAAATTTAAGGGGCTATTGCAAGATGAAAATGACAAAAAACAAATTCATTTTGCAACAGTCCTTTTTTTGAAAGATTGGATAAAATGGACTTATTTGAATTAAATAAATTAAGAGAACTAGAAAAGTCTGCGCCATTAGCTGACAGGATGAGACCTGAAAAAATTGAAGATTTTTTAGGACAAGATCATCTTCTAGGAGAAGGAAAAATTTTAAGAAGAATGATAAAATCTGATAGAATTTATTCTTCTATTTTTTATGGACCTCCAGGAGTTGGCAAAACTACTCTTGCAAAAATTATTTCAAATTCAACTAATATGGCTTTTGAAAAAGTTTCTGCGGTAGCTAGTGGAATCAATGACTTAAAGAAAAAAATTCAAATTGCAAAAGATAATTTGAAATTTGAAAATAAAAAAACTATTTTATTTATTGACGAAATTCATAGATTTAATAAAAGTCAACAAGATTATTTACTGCCTTTTGTTGAAGATTCTACGATTATTTTGATAGGAGCTACAACAGAAAATCCATATTTTGAAGTAAATAAAGCTTTAATTTCTAGAATGTATGTATTTGAATTAAAAGCACATACAGATGATGATTTAAAAAAATTAATATATATGGCTTTAAGTCGAGATAGGCTTTTACAAAATAAAAATATAAAAATTGATGATGATGCCAGAAATACTTTGGTTAAATATTCTAACGGGGATTGTAGAGCCTTGTTGAATGCTTTAGAAATTGCAATATTTTCACAAGAAGATAAAGAAGGTATAATAGTAGTTGATCGAAAAAGTATTATAAATTCTATCCAAAAGAAAATTTCTATTTATGATAGGGATGGAGATAGACATTATGATACTATTTCTGCTTTTATAAAATCTATGCGTGGCTCAGATCCTGATGCAGCGGTTTATTATTTGGCAAAAATGTTAAATAGCGGAGAAGATATAAAATTTATAGCAAGAAGAATGATTATTTTTGCATCAGAAGATATTTCGCTTGCTGATCCCTACGCTTTAAGCCTTGCGACAAACACTTTTACAGCAATTAATACTGTAGGTATGCCAGAGGCAAGAATTATTTTGGCAGAGACTTGTATATATTTATCTTTAGCAAAGAAAAATAATTCTACATACCTTGCTATAAATAAGGCTATGGATTTTGTAAAAAATGAAAAAGATTTGGAAGTACCAAATAAATTAAAAGATACCCATTATAAAGGAAGTAAAAATTTAGTTAAAGATACTTATTTATATCCTCATGATTATGATGGATATGTAAAACAAGACTATCTTCCAGATGGATTTGTAGATGAAAAATTTTATAAGCCAAAAAATATAGGTTATGAAAAAATACTTAATGAAAATTTAGAAAAAATTAAGAGAGGAAATAAGGATGAAATTAAGAGAGATTAAAAAAGATGTTGAAAAATACATCGACCAAGAAATTACAGTTGAAGGATGGATTAGACAGGCGCGATTTACAAAAAATGTCGGATTTATTGAATTAAATGATGGGACAATTTTTAAAAATCTTCAAATTGTTGTTGGAAAAGAATTAGAAAATTTTGAAGATTTACAAAAAGAACATCTTTCAGCATCATTAAAAATTAGAGGAATTCTTGTAAAAACAAATAATGCCAAACAAGCCTACGAACTTCAAGCAAAATCTGTAGAAGTTTTAGGTCACAGTGATGAGAAATTTCCTATTCAAAAACAAAAACAATCTCTTGAATATATGAGAACCATTCCTCATTTAAGAGCTAGAACTAATACTTACAGGGCAGTTTTTAGATTAAGGTCAAAACTTGCCTATGCTCTTCATAAATTTTTCCAAGAAAGAGGATTTATTTATTTAAATGCTCCATTAATTACTGCATCTGATACAGAAGGTGCTGGAGAAATGTTCCAAGTTACTACCCAAAATTTAGATAAATTAGATTTAAATAAGGATGGAAAAGTTGATTATTCTAAAGATTTCTTTGGAAAAAAATCTTATTTGACAGTTTCAGGACAACTTGAGGCAGAAGATTATGCTCTTGCCTTATCTAATATTTATACTTTTGGTCCAACCTTTAGGGCTGAAGAATCAAACACACCAAGACACGCTGCGGAATTTTGGATGATTGAACCAGAAATTGCTTTTGCAGATTATAATGTGTGCATGGATGTGGCTGAAGATATGATGAGATATATGATAAGTTTTGTTTTAGAAAATTGTAAGGATGAAATTGAATTTTTCAACGAAAGAGTTGATGATACTTTGATTGAAAGACTTACAAAAGTTAAAGAGGCAAAATTTGCAAGAATTACTTATACTGAAGCTATTGAAAAATTACAAGAAGCTGATGTTGATTTTGAATATCCTGTAAAATGGGGAATGGATCTTCAAACAGAGCATGAAAGATATTTATCAGAAAAAATAGTTGATGGTCCAGTTTTCGTTACAGATTATCCAAAAGATATAAAGGCATTTTATATGAGAAGAAATGAAGATGGAAAAACTGTTGCAGCTTTTGATATGTTAGTTCCTGCTGTAGGAGAATTAATAGGTGGAAGTCAAAGGGAAGAAAGATATGATGAGCTTGTAAAATCTATGAAAGATAATGGACTAAAACTTGAAGATTATCAAAATTATTTAGATTTAAGAAAATATGGAACAGTAGTTCACTCAGGTTATGGTCTTGGATTTGAAAGAGCAGTAATGTATCTTACAGGAATGAAAAATATCCGTGACGTGATCCCTTACCCAAGAACAGTAAAATCTTTTGCATCAAAAAACTAAGGAGAAAAAATGAGAGAATATAATCCAAATGCCATCGAAAAAAAATGGCAAGAAAAATGGGATGAAAATGAAACTTTTAAATCAGTAATTGATAAAAATAAGAAAAAATTCTATCCACTCGTAGAATTTCCTTATCCATCAGGTCAAGGTCTTCATGTTGGCCACCCAAGACCATACACAGCTTTAGATATTGTTGCAAGAAAAAGAAGACTTCAAGGAGAAAATGTAATTTATCCTATGGGCTGGGATGCTTTTGGACTTCCTACAGAAAATTATGCTATAAAAAATCACATTCATCCTTCAATTGTAACAAAAAATAATATCGAAAATTTTAAAGCGCAAATGAAATCTATAGGATTTTCATTTGATTGGTCCAAAGAAGTAAATACAACAGATCCAAATTATTACAAATGGACTCAATGGATTTTCATTCAATTATATAAACATGGACTTGCTTATAAAAAAGAAATGCCAGTAAACTGGTGTCCTTCATGCAAGGTAGGACTTGCTAATGAAGAAGTTGTAGATGGAAAATGTGAAAGATGTGGCTCAGAAGTAACTCACAAAGTTAAAAATCAATGGATGTTAAAAATCACAGAATATGCCGATAGACTTATTGATGATTTAGACGAAGTTGATTATGAAGAAAAAATTAAAACCCAACAAAAAAATTGGATTGGAAGAAGTCATGGTGCAGAAATTAATTTTTCTTTAAAAGATAAAGATTACAAATTAAATGTCTACACAACAAGACCTGATACAATTTTTGGTGCAACATATATGGTAATTGCACCAGAACATCCAATGCTTGAAGAATTTAAAGATGAAATTAAAAATTTGGATGATGTAAAAGAATATCAAGATTTTGCAAAGAAAAAATCAGATTTTGAAAGAAGTGAGCTTACAAAAGAAAAAACTGGCGTAATGCTTGATGGAATTTCTGCAATAAATCCTATAAATGGGAAAGAAATTCCAATTTGGATTTCTGATTATGTATTAATTTCTTATGGAACTGGAGCTATAATGGCAGTTCCTGCTCATGATGATAGAGATTTTGAATTTGCACAAAAATTTGATATGCCAATTGTTCCTGTAATTGATACAGGCGATGAAGATTTGCCAACAACTTCAATTGACAAGGGGATTTTAATAAATTCCGATTTTCTAAATGGTTTATCTGTAGAAGAAGCTAAAAAGAAAATGATAGAATTTGTTGAAGAAAAAAATCTAGGTTCTGCTAAGGTAAATTATAAATTAAGAGATTGGGTATTTTCTAGACAAAGATATTGGGGAGAACCAATCCCTATGATTTATTGTGAGGAACATGGATGGGTTCCAGAAAAGGAAGAAAATCTTCCAATAAAATTACCAGATGTTGAATCTTACGAAGTAACAGATGATGGCGAAAGCCCACTTTCAAAAATTGATGAATTTGTAAATACTACTTGTCCAATTTGTGGAAAGCCAGCAAAAAGAGAAACTGACACCATGCCACAATGGGCTGGATCTTCTTGGTATTATTTAAGATATACAGATCCAAATAATAATGAAGATCTTGCAAGCAAGGAAAGTTTAGATTATTACACACCAGTTGATTGGTACAATGGTGGAATGGAACATACAACTCTTCACTTATTGTATTCAAGATTTTGGCACAAATTTTTATATGATATAGGAAAAGTTCCAACAAAAGAACCATATCAAAAGAGAACTTCTCACGGAATGATTTTAGGAGAAGACCATCAAAAAATGTCAAAATCAAGAGGCAATGTTGTAAATCCTGATGATATTGTAAGAGATTATGGGGCAGATACCCTAAGATGCTATGAAATGTTTATTGGAGATTTTAGATCAACAGCTCCATGGTCAGATGAAGGGGTTAAAGGTTGTAGAAAATATTTAGAAAGAGTATTTAATCTTTATGATTTAGTTGAAGATGGCGACGAATATACAAAAGAAATTGAAATTCTAATTAATCAAACAATTAAAAAAGTAAGTGATGATTATGAATCATTAAAATATAATACAGCAATAGCTTCACTTATGAGCTTGTTAAATGAAATGAGAAATATTGGAAAAATTACCAAAAAAGATTTCAAAACTTATTTGATTTTATTAAATCCAGTTGCTCCTCACTTGACAGAAGAATTGTGGGAAGAAATTGGTTTTGAAGGCGAATTAAACCAAACTAGCTGGCCAACTTATGATGAAAGTAAACTTGAATATGATTCAATTGAACTTCCTGTTCAAGTTAATGGTAAAGTTAGGGCTACAATAAAAATTTCAAAAGATGCGAATCAAGAAGAAGCTGTAACAAGTGCAGAAAATGATCAAAATATTCAAAAAAATATAGATGGTAAGGAAATATTTAAGGTAATATATGTACCAGGAAAAATATTAAACTTGCTTGTAAAATAATAAAAAAAGCTCTTGCAAAAAAATTAATGCAAGAGCTTTTATTTATACCTAGATTTTTGAATAAGTGAAATTATTTTTCTGATTTTTTCAGAAGAATTTAAGTCATCAAAAGATATTTTTTTAATATTATTAATTATTTCTATATTATTATTTGTGAAATTTTTGTAGTCAGATCCTGTTATAAAATCAATAAAGAGATTTTTTTCGATTTTTTCTATAGAAAGAATAAAAATTCCTTCTAAATCTTTTGTATTATTTAAATAAACTCCAAAATTATTTTCTCGTTCAAAACCATTTATCCAAACAAAATCTTTATCCTTATTTATTTTTAATCCCAAATCAATTATTTTATTAAAAATTTTCAAAAAATCATCGGCAATAAAATCATCATAGAAATTGGAAATTTTTATTTGCCCATAAGAATTTTTGATTTTTAAAGAAACTTCCTTATTATTATAAAATTTAGCAAACATAGATTTAAAAATATAAAAAGCTGTATTATACGATAAATTTTTTTCTCTGGTATTTTTGTCCAAAGAAAGAATTACAGATGATTTTTGGGGTTTATTTTTGATTGTATGAACTAAATTTCCATTTATAAACTCAACATCCAAAAGCACATTTTCCGAAATTTTTGGATTTTCATCTAATAAATAGGAAGAATTAGGCATAAAAATACTTCTGTCCAAAATTATTTTTGTTGTATCATCTTCGTATTTTCTTTTTACAATTTTGGCGCTTATTTGATTTATTTGTGGATGACTAATATATAACAAATCCTTCATAAAATTACCTCTAAATTATTATATCATATGTTATAATCATATTGGGAGAATCTTATGAGAAAAAATTTGTTTTTTTTACTTATTTCTTTAATATCTGGTATAGGAATTTTCACTTTTTTTGAGGCTTATGATTTTTTGTTTGTGATTATAGGCTTATTTGTATGTGGAATTTTTCTTTTTGTAAAAAAATCTTATCTTTCTTTTTGGTTTTTTGGATTTTCTATGGGAATTTTTTTGGCATCTTTTAATTTTCATTCTTATAAGCTTGAAAAATATGATAATTTAGATTTAAATTTAACTGTTGTTGAAAAAATTAAAAATGATAATTCCTATACTTATTATGTAAAAGCAAAAAATATGGATAAAAAAATAGATGAAAAATCTACTTTTATATCTGATAAAAATTTTGAAATAGGAGATAGGCTAAGGGCAAATTGCAATATTTCCATGCCTTCTACAAACACCAATCCATATTTATTTTCTTATAGGAAATATTTATTATCTAAAAAAATAAAAAGCAAGCTTGATATAAAATCTTTTGAAAAATTGGGAGAATCTTCTTCTATTTTTTTAAAAATTAAGAAAAATTTTAACCAATATATTAATAAGGTGTTTGAAAAAAATTTGTCTAAGGATTCTTTTTCTTTTGTAAAAGCTGTTATTCTTTCGGATAAATTTGAATATAGACAAGGTCTTTCGAAATTAGGCTTAGCTCATATTTTGGCGGTTTCTGGTCTTCACATTGATTTATTGATGGCTTTGTTAATATTTTTATTGATAAAAGCAAATATTTCATACAAGTACGCTTATCCGATTTCTTTGGGAATTTCTTTATTTTATGCCTATTTAATTTCATTTCCATTTTCGGTTTTGAGAGTTTTATTTATATACAGCTTATCTCATTTGGAATTTTTACTAAAAAAAGGCAAGGATACAGGAAAAAATCTCATTGTAGCCATGTTATTAATTTTATTGGCAAATCCTTTTGCAATTTTAAATTCTGGCTTTATTCTTTCATTTTTGGCAGGGTTTGCAATTTATGAGATTTATCCAAAACTTGTAAGGGGGAAAAATTTCTCTTATTTAAAAAAATACATAATTTTTATTCTTTGCTTGCAAATAACTTTGGCTTTTCATGTTATTTACTATTATGGATATTTTAATTTGCTTAATTTTTTTGCGAATTTTTTGGTTGTTCCAATTTTTTCTATAAGTATGTACATAATTTTTGGGATAATTATTTTGTATCCGATATTTGGCGGATTGTTAGCTGGTTTTTTCTTTATTTTGGATTTTTTGATAAAATCTATCATGGATATAGCAAATTTTTTGAGTACTTTTACAATTTTTGGCTTAGACTTTCCAAAAGAGTCAATCTTAATTAGTTTTTATTATTTGATACTTTTGTATATATTTGTGAAATTTAAAAATAAAAAACTAAGGGCAAAAAAATTTTTGATGATTTCTATGATTATAGTGATTTTTTCTATTGTAAAAGATAAAAATAAGCCTATTTCCTATCAAATGCTTGATATTGGACAGGGAGATTTTTTTATTTTGGAAGATAAGGGCGATTTTTATTTGTTTGATTGTGGGGAAGTTTCTTACAAAAATTATTCATCAACTGAAAAAATAGCTATAGCTTTTTTAAAGGCAAAAGGAGTAAAAAAAATCAAGGCGGTTTTTATTTCTCATGAGGATAAGGATCATTCGGGCGCTTTGGAAAAATTGAAAAATGAATTTGAAATTGGTCCTGTAATTTCTAATATTTATAATAAAAATCTAGGGGAAAAATATAAATTTTTGGAAATGAAAGAGGGTAATATTTACAAAGGAAAAAATTTTAGCGTTGAATGTTTAGAAAATTTTTCTGGAGACGAAAATTCTAATTCTATGCCACTTTTAATTAGGATAAATGATTTTAAAATTTTGACTATGGGAGATTTGCCAATGGAGTATGAACAAAAAGTTGCAAGAGATATTGATATTTTAAAAGTTTCCCATCATGGCTCAAGATTTTCAACTTCAAAGGATTTTGTAAATAAAACAAGTCCACAAGTTGCTTTAATTTCAGCTGGAAGAAAAAATACTTATGGACACCCATCAAAAGAAGTCTTAGATAATTTAAAAAATGTTAAAATATACAATACTCAAAAAGATGGATATTGTAAGATAGAATTTTACAAGAATTCATTTAAGGTAAAAAAATATGTGAAAGGAGGATTTTTTAGATGAATTATAAGGAATTTATGGCTGAACTTTTTTCAAAAAAAAGCAGGGGAATTTATCTAATTGATTCAAAAGAAGAATATCTAAAAGAAACAATTATAGATCAAGCTAAGGATTTAATTTCTTTTCCTGACTTTAATTATATAGAAATTAAGGGCAAAAAAAGCCTTGAGGACATAAAAACTGCCATGGATACATATCCAATAATGGAAGATAAAAAAGTTGTGATTTGGAGAAATATCGACTTATCTAAAAATAATATAAAAGATTATGAGGAAATTTGTAATTTGATTATTGAAGATATAGAAAATTTAGCAGATTTTTTGACATTTATAATAATATCTGATGAAAGTGTATTTAAAGGAAAATTTTACAAGGCAATCAAGAAAAATGGAAATATTGTAGAAATTGATAGGCTAAATAATAATGAGCTTGTTTCTTTTATTGGAAAAAGATTTGTAAAAAATAATAAAAAAATCAAAAAATCTTATATAAATGAAATAATTGATAGGTTTTCATATTTAAATAAAAATTCGCAGATCGACCTTTATGAGGTTGTAAATACAGTGGATAAAATTATTGCAAATTCCGATAAAAGCGAAGTTTTATTGGAAGATGTTCACGACCAATTAGACCAAGTTTTAGATTTAAATATCTTTAATCTCACAGATGCTCTGTCAAAAAGGGATACAAAAACTGCTATGAACACATATTTATTTATGGCAAAGGATATGGATGAAATATTTAAAATTTTCTATATGCTAGTAAGGCATATTAGAAATTTAATCGGAATAAAAATTTTATCAAAAGATTCTTACAATGATTCCTTTATGCAAAAATCTTTAGGTATATCAAATTTTGAGCTTAGAAAAGATAAAAGTTTTATTGGGAATTTTACTTTGGATGAATTATTTGATTTGCAAGATTTTTTATATACTTGCGACTTAAAACAAAAAAGCGAAGATTTTGATATGAATTTAAATATGTTAATTTTTATAGAAAAATTTTCAACATAAAAAAATCGACTCATTCTAATCTTGGCGACTTTTCTAAGTCGCAAGTTTGAATGAACCGACTAAAAATTAAGCGTTTAATGAATTTAATTTTTTAGCTAATCTTGAAGTTGTTCTACTAGCTTGATTTTTGTGAATTATGTTTTTAGCTGCTGCTTGTTTTACTTTTTTATCAACAGTTTTGAAAAGTTCATTAGCTTTTTCGCTATCATTATTTGCAATAGCTTCTTCAAATTTTTTAACATAAGTTTTTATTTCAGATTTTGCTGATTTATTTCTAGCAGTTTGTTTTCTTGTTACATCAATTCTTTTTATTGCTGATTTAATGTTTGCCATTTTTTCACCCCCAATTTATATCGACTGATTTATTTTACCATAAAACTATATTTATTACAAATCTTTATAAATTTTAAATATTAAAATATTTGGAACTTTTGAGATATTCGTTTATAATTATAAAATGAGAGAGGTGTTATATGACAGAAAAATCTAATGATTTAGAATTTCTTGATTGGATAAAAACAATACTTTTGGCATTGGCAATTGCTTTTGTTATAAAAATTTTTATAATGGATGCAACAAAAGTTGAAGGAAATTCTATGCTAAATACATTACATAGTGGCGATATGCTATTTGTTGACAAAGTTTCAAAACATTTTAAGGGATACAATAGGGCAGATATTGTAATAATTAATGCTCCAGACCAAGAAGATACTTTGTATATAAAAAGAATAGTTGGTATGCCAGGAGATAATATAGAAGTTAAAGATGGAAATGTGTATGTAAACGGAGAAATCTACGAAGAAAATTATATAAATAATGAAGAAACCCTAACAACAAATGAAAATTCATCTTGGGAAGTTGGCGAAGGAGAATATTTTGTTATGGGAGATAATAGACTTCCAAATGCAAGCAATGACTCAAGAAATTTTGGTCCGATTTCTGAAGAAAAAATTGTAGGGCACGCATTTTTAAGATTTTTCCCGATTTATGATATAGGATTTGTAGATAAGGAAAACAGATAATGAAGAAAAAAGAGAATATTAGAAATTTCTCTATAATTGCTCATATTGACCATGGAAAATCTACTCTTGCAGATAGATTAATTGAGAAAACTCAATCTGTTGCAAAAAGAGATATAAATGATCAAATGCTAGATAGCATGGAGCTTGAGCAAGAAAGAGGAATAACCATAAAATTAAAATCAGTAAAGTTAAAATACAAGGCTAATGATGGAAAAATTTACGATTTAAATTTGATTGATACTCCAGGCCATGTTGACTTTACTTATGAAGTTTCAAGATCATTAAAAGCTTGCGAAGGAGCAATTTTGGTTGTTGATGCTTCCCAAGGAGTTGAAGCTCAAACTTTGGCAAACACTTATCTTGCACTTGAACAAGATTTGGAAATTTTGCCAGTTTTAAATAAAATTGACCTTGAAAGTGCAAGAGTCGAAGAAACAAAAGAAGAAATAGAAAATCAAATTGGTCTTGATACAGAAAATATTCCCTTAATTTCTGCAAAAACTGGTTTAAATATTGAAGATGTACTTGAAGATATTATAGAAAATGTTCCAGCCCCAGAAGATCATGATGACAAACCATTAAAGGCTTTGATTTTTGATTCATATTATGATTCATACAGGGGGGTAATTTGCTATGTTAGAATTTTTGAAGGAAGTGTAAAAGCAGGCGATGAAATTTTGATGATGGCAAGTGGAAAATCTTACGAAGTAACTGGCGTAGGATATACTATGAAAAATAGAATTGAAACCAAAGAATTAAAAAGCGGAGATGTAGGATTTATTGAAGCAAGCATAAAAGATATTAGAAATGCGAGAGTTGGAGATACAATTACCTTAAAAAATAATCCAACACAAAAAGCACTTTCTGGCTACAAAGAAGTTTTGCCAATGGTTTATTCTGGAATTTATCCAGCTGAAGGAGAATCATTTAACAAATTAAAAGATTCTTTGGAAAAGCTTCAAGTAAATGATGCGTCTTTAGTTTTTGAACAAGAAAATTCACAAGCTCTTGGCGTTGGATTAAGATGTGGATTTTTAGGTCTTTTGCACATGGATATTATCACAGCAAGACTTGAAAGAGAATATGATTTGGACATAATCGCAACAGCACCATCAGTAATTTATAAGGTAAAAACAAAAGGACACGAAGAAAAAAAATTAGAAAATCCTAATGATTTTCCTCCACCATCAGAAATTGAATATGTAAAAGAGCCAATTACAATTTCTGAAATTATGACTCCAAAAGAATATATAGGACCTGTAATGGAACTTGCACAAGCAAGAAGAGGAGATCTTATAGATATGTCATATATTGACGAAAATAGGGTTTCAATAAAATATAAAATTCCTTTAAATGAAGTAATCTATAACTTTTTTGATTCTTTAAAATCAAGATCAAAAGGATATGCTTCGCTTGATTATGAAGTTGTAGATTATGAAGAAAGTAATTTAATAAAACTTGATATAAAAATCAATGAAGATAAAGTTGATGCTCTATCTACAATTGTTCACAAAGATTTCGCCTATGCTAGGGGAAGATCAATTGTCGAAAAATTGAAAGATCAAATTCCAAGACAACAATTTGCAATTCCAATTCAAGCTACAATCGATTCAAAAGTTATAGCAAGAGAAACCGTAAAAGCTTTGAGAAAAGATGTAATTGCAAAATGCTACGGTGGAGATATATCAAGAAAGAAAAAACTTCTAGAAAAACAAAAAGAAGGAAAGAAGAGAATGAGACAATTAGGAAGCGTACAAATTCCACAAGATGCCTTCCTTGCTGTTTTGAAATATGATGATGAATAAAAGTTAGGATAAATCTTAACATCAGATAGTAACAAAGCCTCAAGCACGAATATCGAACTTCAAAAATTGAAGATTTCTAAATTTTAAAATTCTAAAATCGCAAACTCGCTAAAGCGATGATAGATAAATAGCTTAAAATTGTGCCAGTGGCACGATTTTAATATTTATCCCTCGGAATAAAACAAAGAATTAAATTTAATTGAATTTAATATATTTGATAATTAATCATAGCTTTAATTTATAGAGTGCGATTTTTGACGAATTTTAAAATTTGAAATCAAATCAATTTTTTCCGTATGATATTCTTAGCGTGAGGCTTTGAATACTTTTATCAATCTGAAGTGAGGATAAGTCCTAACTTTTTATTTGCAAAAATTTAAGGAGAAAATATGGAAAAAATTGGAATCTATATTCATATTCCTTTTTGTAAGAAAAAATGTTTTTATTGCGATTTTACAGCTTTTCAAAATTTAGAATCTTGGATTGATTCATATTTTGAAAATTTAAAAAAAGAAATAATCTTGTACCAAAAAAATATGAAAGTAGAAGTCGATTCTATTTATATTGGTGGAGGTACGCCAACTTACGTTGATTATCATTATATAATTGAGCTTGTAGAAATTTTGAAAAATTTTGATTTAAGTCATGTAAAAGAATTTACAATTGAGGCAAATCCAAATTCTTTGACCTTGGAAAAATTAAAAGCTTACAAGAGCTTGGGAATAAATAGAATTTCTCTTGGTGTCCAATCTTTTGATGATAAAGTTTTAAAAAAAATTGGCAGGGACCATAATAAGGAAATTGTCTTAAAAGATATAGAAAATATAAGAAAAGCAGGTTTTAAAAATCTATCTTTAGATATGATTTTAAATCTGCCTAGTGGAAATTTTGATTCTATAAAAAATGATTTGGAGATAATAAAAAAGATAAATCCAGAACATTTATCTTATTATTCTTTAATACTTGAAAAAGGATCACATTTTTATAGTTTGTATAAGAAAAATAAGCTTGATTTGATGGATGATGATTTGGAAAGAGATATTTTTTCTTATATTGAAAAATATTTGAAAGATTTGGGACTAAATAGGTATGAAATTTCTAATTTTTCAAAAAAGGGATTTGAATCTTACCACAACAAAAAATATTGGTCAGAAGGTGGATACCTTGCCTTTGGACTTGGTGCATCCGGATTTTTGTCAAATGCAAGATATAATAACGTAAAAAATTTTGTAAAATATGAAAAATTAATTAATGAAGGAAAATTTCCAATAGAATTTAGAGAATTTATTTCAGAAGATGAAAGAGAAAAAGAATATATAATTTTTAAATTAAGAGAAGTGGAAGGGATCAACTTAAAAGAATTTGAAAATATTTTTGGGCATTCTCTTTTAGAAAAGTATAGTGAAATAGTTGAAAAATTTTATAAAGAAGGATTTTTTGAAATTGATAAAAATTTAAGATTTACTCACAAGGGTTTTGATTTATCAAATGAATTTTATATTGAAATAATATAACTTGCAAAAAGAAATTTACCTAGTATATTATAATTAGCAGTCAGATAATTGGAGTGCTAAATGAGGTGAAAATAATGAACGAGAGAAAGAAGATGATACTCTTTTCCATTATAAACTCATACGTTAATCTTGGAGAGCCTATTGGTTCAAATTCATTACTTAATGAATATTCTCTAGATATTTCGTCTGCAACAATTAGAAATGAGATGAGCACTCTTGAAAAAATGGGGCTTTTAGAAAAAGCTCACACATCGGGAGGAAGATACCCATCTGATAAAGGTTACAGACTTTATGTAAATAATTTATTAGAAAATTCATTAAATGAAAAAGAAGATGAAAATTTAGAAAAAATTCTTGATAAAAGATATGGCAATGTTTCAAAAATTGTGGAGACTGCAACACTGCTTCTTTCAAAAATGACAAATCTTACAGCTGTTTCTTACACAATAAGAAACAATATTACTAAAGTCATAAATTTAGAACTTTTAAAAATTAATCCTAGCATGCTTTTGTTTATAGTTGTTTATGATAACGGAAGTTTAATAAGCGATAGAATTTATATAAGTGAAGAAATTGATGATGAAAAATTAATAGAAATTTCTAGAATTTTAAAACAAAGCATTGAAGGAAAAAATTTAAAAGACCTTGCAAAAATTTTTGAAAAAATCAAAAATTCTGGCTTTAAGAAGTATGATAATCTGTTAGATATTTTGGAGAAAAAAATCAACAATGATTCTTTAAGCGATTTGACTAAAGAAGTTATTATAAAGGGACTAGGCAATATTTTTAATTTCAAAGAATTTGAAGATCCAATTAAGGCTAGAGAGTTTATTAAGATATTTGATAGTAAGGAAAGAATTTGGGAATTGATTGAAAATTCCAACAACGAATTACAAATTACTATTGGTGATGAAAATGAGATAAATGAATTGAAAGATAATACAATCATAACTTCACATTTTAATTATGACAAAGACATTGTAGGCCAAATTGGAATTATAGGACTTACAAGAATTGATTATAAGGAAGTTATTTCTGACATCAAACTAATATCAGATTTACTTAGCAAATAATAAGGTAGGTGTTTAAGGTGGACAATGAAAAAAAGCATGATGAAAATGTTGAACAAGAAGAAAATATAGATGAACAACTAGAAGAAATTGATGCTGAAATAGTCGATGAAGAAGGTAATGTAGAAGAAGATTTATCAGATGATGATAATGAATACAAAGAAAAATACCAAAGACTATTGGCAGATTTTACAAATTTCAAAAAAAGAGAAGAAAAGGCAAGGTCTGATTTTAAAAAGTTTGCATCATCAAATTTAATAGAAGAACTTTTACCAGTTTTAGATAATTTTGATAGGGCGCTTAAAGATCAGGATGAAGAAGATTCTTTTGTTAAAGGAATAATGATGACAAGAGATTCTTTTTGGAAAGTTTTGGAAAAAGAAGGACTTGAAGAAATCGAATCTGATGGAGTAGAATTTGATCCAAATTTCCACCACGCTTTTCAAACAGAAGAAAACGAAGATTTCAAATCAAATTATATTATAGAAACCTATCAAAAAGGATACAAACTAAATGATAGAGTTATAAGACCAAGTATGGTTAAAGTTGCAAAATAGGAGGAATTAATATGGCAAAAATTATAGGAATTGATTTAGGAACAACAAACTCAGCAGTTGCCGTTATGGAAGGTGGGGATTCAACAATAATCCCAAATACTGAAGGAAACAGAACAACACCATCAGTTGTAGCTTTTACAAAAGATGGAGAAAGACTTGTTGGAGAAACTGCAAAAAGACAAGCAATAACAAATCCAGACAGAACAATCTCATCAATCAAAAGAGAAATGGGATCAGATTTTAAAACAAATGAAATTGATGGAAATTCTTACACACCAGAAGAAGTTTCAGCAATGATTTTACAAAAATTAAAATCAGATGCAGAAAGTTATTTAAATGATACAGTAACAGATGCAGTAATAACAGTTCCTGCTTACTTTACAGATGCTCAAAGACAAGCTACAAAAGACGCTGGAAAAATTGCAGGCTTAAATGTAAAAAGAATTATAAACGAACCAACAGCAGCAGCACTTGCATACGGAATGGACAAAGAAACTGACCAAGCAAAAATTATGGTTTACGACCTTGGTGGTGGTACATTTGACGTTTCAATTCTTGAAGTTGGCGATGGAGTATTTGAAGTTTTATCTACAAGAGGAAATAATAAATTAGGTGGAGATGACTTTGATAATAGATTAGTTGAATATCTTGCAGCTGAATTTAAAAAAGAAACTGGTGTAGATTTAACAAAAGATCTTACAGCTATGCAAAGATTAAAAGATGCAGCAGAAAAAGCTAAAAAAGAATTATCATCAACAAAAACAACAAATGTAAACTTACCATTTATTACAGCAGTTGATGGACAACCAGTTCACTTAGACTTAACAGTTACAAGAGCAAAATTTGATGAATTAACTCACGATTTAGTTGAAGCTACAAGAGGACCAGTTGAAGATGCATTAAAAGATGCTTCTTTATCATCAAGCGATATAGAAAAAGTATTACTTGTAGGTGGATCATCAAGAATTCCTGCAGTTCAAGATTTAGTTAAAAATATAATTGGAAAAGAACCACAAAGAGATATAAATCCTGATGAATGTGTTGCACTTGGTGCTGCAATTCAAGGTGGAGTTTTAACAGGAGAAGTTAAGGATTTATTACTTCTTGACGTTACACCACTTTCACTAGGAATAGAAACTCTTGGTGGAGTTGCTACAAAATTAATCGAAAGAAATACAACAATTCCAACTAAAAAATCTCAAATCTTTACAACGGCTGCAGACGGACAAACTGATGTAGATATTCACGTTGTACAAGGTGAAAGAGAAATGGCAGCAGACAATACTACACTTGGTAGATTCCAACTTACAGGAATTCCTGCAGCAAGACGTGGAGTTCCACAAATCGAAGTTACATTTGATATAGATGCAAATGGTATTGTAAATGTATCTGCAAAAGACCAAGGAAGTGGAAAAGAACAAAAAATTACTATCACATCATCAACAAACTTAACTGATGAAGAAATAGATAAAAAAGTAAAAGAAGCTGAAAAATTTGCTGAAGATGATAAAAAGAAAAAAGAAAGTATTGAAGTTAAAAACAATGCTGAATCATTAGTTTATCAAGCAAGAAAAACTCTTGAAGATGCAAAAGTTGAAGGAAGCGAAAAAGATAAGATTGAAGAAAAAATTAAAGATCTTGAAGCTAGCATTAAAGCTGACAATACTGAAGACATCAAAGCAAAAACAGAAGCTCTACAACAAGAAATCTACTCAATGAGTGAAGCAATGTATAAAAACGCTCAAGCAAGTCAAGAAGGTCAAAACGCTGGAAAAGCAGATGACGATGTAGTAGATGCAGATTATGAAGTTGTAGATGACGACGAAGAATAAAAATAAATAAAATATAAAGAATAGGAGGCCTTGCTTCTTATTCTTTATTTTTATTTTAAATTTTAAAATATAATTTAATTTTTTTATCAAAGTGGTATAATAGTTGAGCTTAGATAAAAAAATAAAATTATAAATTAAGATACTACAAATAAATTAGCAATAATTTATTTTTTTTATATTGGAGGATAAATGAAAGACCCTTATGAATTATTAGAAGTTGACAAAAATGTCACTGATTCTGAATTAAAAAGAAAATATAGGAAACTTGCAAAAAAATATCATCCAGATTTAAATCCAGATGACGAAGAAGCTCAAGAAAAATTTAAAGAAATATCTGAAGCTTATGAAATCTTATCTGATCCACAAAAAAAACGTCAATATGATACTTACGGAGCAGCTGCATTTGAAAATGGTGGAGCTGGCGGATTTTCTGGCGATTTTGGTGGATTTGGAGATATATTTGGGGACATATTTGGAGATATTTTTTCTCAAGGAAGAAGTCAAAATAGAAAAAGACCAAGAAAAGGTTCTGATATTCAACAAGTTGTAAAATTAACTTTCAAAGAATCAGCTTTTGGAATTTCTAAAGAAATTCAAGTAAGAAGAGAAGTTGAATGTGAAACTTGTAACGGCAAAGGTGCAAAAGATGAAAGTAAAATTAAAACTTGTCCTAAGTGTAATGGAACGGGCGTTATAAATAATATAAGTCAAACTCCATTTGGAACTGTTTCTCGCCAAACAACTTGTGATAATTGCCATGGATCTGGAGAAATAATTGAGGAAAAATGTCCAGATTGTAATGGTAGCGGTAGAAAAATTAAAAATGAAAAAATCAAAATTGATATACCATCAGGTGTTGAAAATGATTCTGTAATTAGAGTTGTTGGCAAAGGAAATGCTGGAGAAAATGGTGGTTCTTATGGAGATTTGTATATAATTTTAAAAGTTGAAGAGCACGAAATTTTTAAAAGAGATGGACTTGATATTTATTATGAGATGCCAATATCTTTTGCAACAGCAGCTTTGGGTGGAAATGTAGAAGTTCCTACTCTTACAACAACTCAAGAATATCACATCCCAGCAGGAACTCAAACAGGAAGTAAATTTAGAATTAAAAATGAAGGAATAAAATCTGATAGATATAAAAGACAAGGAGACCTTTATTTTTATGTAAAAGTTATTACTCCAACAAAATTATCCAAAGAACAAAAGGAAAAATTAAAAGAGTTTGCTGAAATATCTGGCGATGAGGTAAAAGAAGACAAGAACTTTTTTGAAAAATTAAAGGATTTGTTTGATTAATGAAAAAAACATTTAATATAAAAACTTTAGGATGTAAAGTAAACCAATATGAATCAGAGGCCATAGAAGAATTATTTAAAAAAAGAGGATTTGAAAAAAAAGAAGAAAATGCTGATATTTATGTTATAAATACTTGCACAGTAACAAATATGAGCGATAGAAAATCCAGACAAACTATTTCAAAAGCTAGAAAAGAAAACAAAGATGCAGTAATTGCAGTTATTGGTTGCTATTCACAAGTAAAGGCTGATGAAGTAAAAAAAATTGATGGCGTTGATATAATTTTGGGTTCTAGAAACAAAGAAGAAGTGGTTGACCTTTGCGAAAATTTCATTAAAAATAATAAAAAAATGGAAGATGTTGAAGAATTTTCAATAGGAGAAGCTATTGAAGATTTGGAAATTTCAAATCAAAGTGATATGACTCGAGCTTATATAAAAATCCAAGATGGTTGTAATATGTATTGCTCATATTGTTTGATTCCTTATGCAAGAGGAAATATTGCATCAAGGGATTTGGTTTCAATAATTGATGAGGCAAAAAGACTTAGGAATAATGGTTATAAGGAAATTGTCCTTACAGGAATTCATGTTGCAAGTTATGGAAAAGATTTTGATTTGGATATTTCATTAATAGATGTAATCGAACACATTGCAAAAATTGATGGGATAGAAAGAATTAGATTATCATCAATGGAGCCAAGGCATATTGATAGGGAATTTTTACAAAGAATGAAAGATACAAAAAAAGCTTGCGACCATTTTCATTTATCCCTCCAATCAGGTTCTGATGATGTTTTAAAATTAATGAATAGAAAATATACCACAAAAGTTTTTAAAGAAAAAGTAGATTTGATTAGGGAATATTTTCCAAATGCAGGACTTACAACAGATATAATTGTAGGTTTTCCAAATGAGAGCGAAAAAAATCACGAAGAAACTAAAAACTTTGTAAAAGATATTAAATTTTCAAAAACTCATCTTTTCAAATATTCAAAAAGAGATGGAACTAAGGCTGCTAGTATGAAAAATCAAGTTGATGGAAACATTAAAAAACGTAGGTCAAAGGAATTATCTGAAATTGAAAAAGAAATTTCTCATAAATTTTTAGATAAGCAAATTGGAAAAACTCTTTCAGTTTTATTTGAAACAAAAACAGAGCTTGACGGATATAGGTCAGGATATTCTACAAATTATTTAAGGGTTCACAGCAAAGACAATGTAGAAATTAATGAAATAAAAAATGTAAAAATAACTCAACGAATAGATGATTATTTGATTGGAGATATTGTAGATTAAAAATTTTAAAAGGCTATTGCAAAATTATAAAAAAATAATTTTTTGCAATAGCCTTTTTATATTTGGAGCTGGAAACAGGACTTGAACCCGCAACCTTTTGTTTACGATACAATTGCTCTACCGATTGAGCTATTCCAGCATATAAATTTATTATACGAAAATTTAAAATTTATTCAATACAGATAGATTTCAATTTTTTTTTATATTTGGTATAATTATTTCAAAGGTGGTAATATGAATAATTTAAATTATGATGGAATATATGATATTTTGAACAAAATGAATTTGCCATTAGTAATTATAGTTTTAATTTTAGGACTTGCTATTTTGTTTTTAATATCAAAAATTTTAATAAAGGCTGGTTTATTTTTATTAGTAATGACCTTTATTTTCGATTTTTTCATGAGGGTTTTGCCGATAGATATTTACCAAAATTATCCTAGCATAAAGCTTATTATAAATATATTATATGCTTTGGGATTTTTTATTTTTGCCTATAAAAATATAAAAAGAATAATGAAAAATAAGAGAAAAAAAGAACTTTTTAAAGATAAAAATCCAGTAAAAAAACAAAAGTCTGATAAAAATCCTATAAAAAGTTTTTTCGCATACACAGGCTCACTTCCATTTTTGATTATGCTTTTATTAAATGTATTTAATCCTGGAGGTGGAATTTATAAAAATATTTTACACTTACTTACAAGCCTATCTTTTTTATTTATGGTATTTACAACTTTATACAATACATATAAAAGAGTTGATACATTTAAGGGAAATACAGGCAGAATGAGGTTTGATGATTTAAATATTCCTTTTAGAAAAAATTCTCAAAACAAAAGCAAAAATTCAGATAGAAAAGTTTTGAAAAAAGAAGAAAACGAACAAGTAGAGGATGATTTAGAAAAAACTCAAACAAAAAGATTAAATTTGAAAGATATAGATAAAAAACTAAATGAAAATGTAAATGAAGAAATAAATTTATATGATTTTAGAGATAAAATGAATCAAAATGATTTGATTAATCTTATAAATGATAAAAATAGCAAACTTGTCACGATGATTTCTCTTACAAATTTGGCTGATGGAGTGAAAAAATCTTATAAATCAGACAAGTGTAAAGCTGATATTAGACAAGAAGATGAATACAAGCTTGATTTGGAATTTGAAAATTTCAATGATTATGATTATGGTAGATTTATTGATTTGCTTTTAGATTATTCAAAAAATAGGTCAAAATATAAATTTCAACTTGATTTGATTCCACAAAAAGCAAAAAATTCAAAGGTAGTATTTTATGATCCATCAAACCTATATGAGCTTGATAGGTCATTTGGAAATGAATTTCAAGGAAGAACAATTTCTATGAATTTCCCAAAATATAAAATAAATTATATAACAGAAAATTAAATTAAAGCTGGTGAAAATTATTAATCAATAATGGTTTTTGCACCAGCTTTTTTACTTTGTGAAAAATTCTATATAATAAAGGGATAATAATATTTAGAAGTCACTGTATAATAAATCTTCAATATTTACTGAAATATCTTCTTTATTATTTTCTTGGGAAATGTTATCTAACAGTAAATATAAATTATCGTTATAATTTAATTTAAAAATATCATTAAAAGCTTGTTCAAAATAAATACTATTATTTTCTTCATAAATTGAGCTTATAATAAAACCACCATCTTTAATTTTGAAAGTAACTATAATAAATTCTTCTTTATCAGGGAAATTTGAAGTACTTATCTTTTTTGTTTTTTCTGAATCTTTTATTATATTTAAAAATTTATTTATATGTGATTTTTTATAAACTTCCCTTTTCTCAACTCCTCTATCATTAATAACTCTAATAAATGTAATACTACTAATCTTATCAGGTTTAGGTGTCTTTACTTTTTCATTATTAGTTTTATATTTAAAAATCAAACTAAGACTAATAATTATAATAGCTGAAATTAATAAAAATATTTTTTACTTTTTCTTCATAATCTTTCTCCTTTTATATTTTATATTAAAAATTTGTAGTAATTTATATAGTAACCATACTGGATTAAAAGCTAATACAAAAGTTTTAAAGTTATACTACTTTCACAAATTTTAATAATTCTTAAATATTATATTCTATTTTTTCGAATTAATGACCTATTAGGGTATAGTATATTTGTATTTAAAGAAATATATTAATTAAAAAATATAGGAAATCTCCTATATTTTTGTGATTTTAGATTGAATTAGTGAGGTAATAATGGAAATATCAAAAATTCTTTCCGATGAATTGAATATTAATCAAAAAAGTATCGATGAGGTTATAAAATTATTAGATGAAGGCTCTACTGTTGCTTTCATTGCAAGATATAGAAAAGAAAAAACTGGTGGCTTAAAAGATACTGAAATTAGAGATATTGAAAGTGGACTTACAAGGCTTAGAAATTTTGAAAAAAGAAAAGAAGAAATTCTTACTTCTTTGGAAAATCAAGAAAAGCTTGATGATGAATTGAAAGAAAAAATTGAAAAGGCAAAAACTTTGACTGAGCTTGAAGATATATATGCTCCTTTTAAGAAAAAAAGAAAAACAAGAGCTGATAAGGCAAAAGAACTTGGTCTAATGGAGCTTTTGGATGAGATTTTGATGAATGCAACAAGTGAAGAAGAAGGTCTTGAACTTGCAAAAAAATACATAAAAGAAGGCATAGAGGATGAAGTCGATGCTATAAATAAATCTTTGGATATTTTGGCAGAAGATGTTGCAAATAACATTGAGGCAAAAAATATAATTAGAAGAGATGGACTTGTTAGGGCAAGAATTTTGGCAGAAAAAAAAGAAGATGAAGATTTGATTTATGAAAATTATTATGGTTTTGATGAAAAAATTAAAAATTTAAAGCCTTTTCAAATTTTAGCCTTAAATAGGGCAGAAAAAAATGGTGATTTGACTGTAAAATTAGAATTTACAGATAATTACAATCTAACTTTAATCAAAAATCTTTATAAATCCAACAATGATTATACAGAATCTTTGATAAAAAAAGCTATTGAAGATTCATACAAAAGGCTTTTAATTCCTACAATAACAACTGAAATAAAAAATAAGCTTACAGAAAATGCCGAAAATGAATCAATTAAAGTTTTTTCAAAAAATTTGAAGCCATATATTTTACAAAGACCTATCAAAGATAAAAATATAATTGGTCTTGATCCGGGTTTTAGGACAGGTTGTAAGGTTGCTGTTATTGATAAGCACGGAAAATATTTAGATCAGGCTGTAATTTATCCAGTAAAACCTCACTCTAAAGAAAAAGAATCTATTGAGATTTTAAAAAATTTAATTAGTAAATACGATGTTGATATAATTGCTTTGGGAAATGCAACCGCAAGTAGGGAAACTGAAATTGTTGTAAATAAATTATTAAAAGAAGTTGATGGTGTTTCTTATGCAATTGTAAATGAAGCAGGAGCTTCTGTTTATTCTGCATCAAAGCTTGGGGAAGAAGAATTTCCAAATCTTGATGTTACAATTAGAGGTGCAGTTTCAATGGCAAGAAGACTTCAAGATCCTATGGCAGAGCTTGTAAAAATTGATCCAAAACATTTGGGCGTTGGTCAATATCAACATGATATAAATCAAAAAAAATTAGACGATGAGCTTGAAAAAGTTGTAGAAGATAGTGTAAATGAAGTCGGGGTAAATATAAATAATGCATCTTACAAATTATTATCTTATGTTTCCGGATTAAATTTAAATCTTGCAAAAAGAATCGAAGAAGATTTTAAAAATGGTGCGATAAAAGAAAGAAAAGACTTAAAAAAAGTTAAAGGTCTTGGAGATAAAACTTATAAGATGGCAGCTGGATTTTTGAGATTTCCCGACTCTCCAAATTTTTTGGATAATACAGCAGTTCATCCAGAAAGCTACGTTATTGCAAAAAAACTTGTAGATTATAATTTGGATGAAATTGATTTAGAAAAATGTGCTGACGAACTTGAAGTTGGCGTTTTGACTTTAAAAGATATAATTGAAGAATTAAAAAAACCAGGACGTGATCCAAGAGATGAACTTCCAGAAGTTGTTACAAAAAGTGAAATTTTATCAATAGATGATTTGAATGAGGGAGATATTTTGGAAGGAACTGTAAGAAATATTACAGAGTTCGGTTGCTTTGTTGATATTGGAGTAGGAATTGATGGACTTGTTCATATATCAAATATGAGCGATAAATTTATAAAAGATCCAAATGAGATTGTTACAAATTCTGATATAATAAAAGTAAAAGTAATAGAAATTGACAAAAAAAGAGAAAGAATTGGTTTGTCAATGAAAAATTTAAAGGAGAAATAAATGTTTGATTTTTTTAAAAAGAAAAAAAAGGAAGAAAAAATCGTATCTATAGCAAGTCCTGTAAAAGGAAAAGTTGTAAAATTAGAAGAAGTGCCAGATCCAGTTTTTGCAGAAAAAATGGTAGGAGATGGATTTGCAGTAGAACCTGAAAATGGCGAAGTTTTTGCTCCGGTAAGTGGAGAAGTTACTTTACAACCAGAAGGCTACCATGCGATCGGAATAAAAACACAAGAAGGACTTGAAGTATTAGTACATTTTGGACTTGAAACTGTAGAATTAAAAGGCGAAGGCTTTACTCCTCATGTTAAAGTTGGAGATATGGTTAAAAAAGGCGATAAGGTATTGTCAGTAGATATTGAAAAAATAAAAGACAAAGTGCCTTCAATAATTACACCTTGCATTGTCGCAAATTTGGAAGAAAATATTTTATCAGAAATAAATTTTGAAGCAAATTGTGGCGAAGAAGTTCAAAAAGTTACAATCGTAGAATAATTGATTAAAAAAACTAAGTGTGATAATATTTTTAAGGATAAAAATTTAAAAAGTGGAGGATAAATGAGATTATCGAATTATTATATGCCTACATTAAGAGATGATCCTCAAGATGCAGAAACACAAAGTCATAAGCTTTTGGTAAGAGGAGCTTTTATTAGAAAAACTTCATCAGGAGTTTATTCCTACTTACCATTAGGAATGAAAGTTATAAATAAAATTGAAAATATTGTAAGAAAATCTATGGAAAAATATGATTCTATAGAAGTAAGTACATCAGTATTACAAAGTAAAGATATTTGGGAAAAATCTGGTAGATGGCAAAATTTTGGACCGGAAATGTTTAAAATAAAAGATAGACACGACAGAGAATTTTGTCTTGGACCAACTGCCGAAGAACAATTTACAAATTTGATTAAAGACGAATTAAATTCGTATAAGCAACTTCCATTAAATTTGTACCAAATAGTTTCGAAATTTAGGGATGAAAAAAGACCAAGATTTGGAATAAATAGGTCAAGAGATTTTATAATGAAAGATGCTTATTCATTTGACGTTGATATGGAAGGCTTGGAAAAATCTTACCAAAAAATGTGGGATGCTTATGTAGAAGTTTTTGATGCCCTAGGCCTTGATTATAAAATTGTTGAGGGAGATTCTGGAGCTATGGGTGGAAATATAAGCCACGAATTTATGGCACTTGCAGAAACAGGAGAAGGCGAAATTTTTTATACAGAAAATTCAAATTATGCAGCAACTGATGAATCTGCAAAATTTTTCCTAGAAATTGACGAAAATGAAAAAGAAAAGGAATTAGAATTAGTTGAAACAAAAGATGCAAAAACAATTGAAGAAGTTTCAAATTTTCTAAAAATAGATGAAAATAAATGTGCCAAAGCTGTAGATTTATTGGTAAAAGGTGAACCTGTTCTTGTTATTGTTCCAGGAGATAGGGAATTAAATATGGCAAAATTAATTTCTTATTTACAAGTTCCAGAACATGAAATAGAAATGATGGATGATGAAACAATAAGAAAAATCACAGGAGCAGAACCAGGTTTTACTGGTCCAAAAGATTTAAAAGAAGATGTGAGAGTTATTGTTGATAAGTCAATTACAAGATATAAAAATATGGTAATTGGAGCAAACAAAACTGACCATCATTATATAAATGCAAATTATAAGAGAGATTTTGATGGGGAAGTTTGCGAAGATTTGTTGACAGCAAAAGAAGGCGACTTTTCACAAGATGGAAAAGAAAAACTTCAACTTGCTCGTGGAATAGAAGTAGGAAATATTTTCCAATTGGGAACAAAATATTCCGAAAGTCTTGAGGCTTATTTCTTGGATGAAAATGGAAAACAAAAACCATTTATAATGGGCTCTTATGGAATAGGAATTACAAGATCAATTTCTGCAATTATTGAGCAACATTACGATGAAAATGGAATAATTTGGCCAACAAAAGTTGCTCCATTTGAAGCTTGGATAACTCTTGTAAACAAAAACAATGAAGAGCAAAAAGAAATAGCAGAAAAAATCTACAATAAATTATTAGATGCAGGCATTGAAGTAATGCTTGATGATAGAAAAGAAAGAGCTGGAGTTAAATTTAATGACAGAGACTTGGTTGGAGTTCCTTATAGGATTACTGTAGGAAAAGATGCAAAAGATGATATGGTAGAATTTTCAAAAAGATCTGATATGGAAAACTTAAAAATGCCAACAGATGAAGCTGTCGAAAAAATTATATCTTCAATAAAAGACGATTTATGCAAATAGTTGATTATAAAATTTCAAAAGAATTTTTAAAAAAGATATTAGTTGATAATAAAAAAATAATAGCCCTATTTCATGCAAATTGGTCAAGCTCTTCGAATTTAATGAAAAAAAACTTTTTAAAAGAAGAAGAAGACTCATATAAAAATATAAAAAAAATGATTATAGACATTGATAAAAATAGGGAATTAATCAAAAAATTGGGTATTAATCAAATACCATCTTTAGTTTCTATTACTAAAGATAGTCTAAACGAAAATGATTTTATAATAAATTCATTAAGGAGTATTTAAGGAGCAAATATGTTAGTTAATGCAAAAGAAATGTTAGATAAGGCTTATGAAAATGGTTACGGAATTGGACAATTCAATATAAATAACCTTGAATGGACAAAGGCAATACTTGAAGCTTGTGAGGAAAAAAAATCAGCAGTTATTTTGGGAGTATCAGAAGGTGCTGCAAAATATATGGGTGGATTTAATGTAGTTAGTAAAATGGTTGAAGGACTTGATAAAGATTTAAATATCACAGTACCAGTTGCTCTTCACTTAGACCACGGTTCATACGAAGGAGCTAAAAAAGCACTAGAAGCAGGTTTTACATCAATAATGTTTGATGGTTCAAGCCTACCAATAGATGAAAATATAGAAAAAACAAAAGAAATTGTTGAGTTATGTCATTCCAAAAATGTTTCTGTAGAAGCAGAAGTTGGTGGAATCGGTGGAGAAGAAGATGGAGTTGTTTCTGCAGGAGAATTAGCAGATCCTGAAGAATGTAAAAAAGTTGCATCACTTGGCATTGATTTCTTAGCAGCAGGAATTGGAAATATTCACGGAGTATATCCTGAAGATTGGCAAGGACTTAATTTTAAAAGACTTGAAGAAATCAAAGAAGCAGCTGGAAAAATTCCTCTAGTTTTACACGGAGGTACAGGAATTCCAGAAGAACAAGTTAAAAAAGCTATCGAAAGAGGAGTTTCAAAAATAAATATTAATACTGAATGCCAAATAGTATTTACAGAAGCTACAAGAAAATATTTTGAAGAAGGTAAAGATAAAGTTGGCAAGGGATTTGACCCAAGAAAAGTATTAAAACCAGGTTTTGAAGCAATCAAAGATAAGGTTAGAGAAAAAATAGAATTTTTCGAATGTGAAAATTCAGCAGAAAAATAAAAATAAAATCGGAGCCTTTTGGCTCCGTATATTTTTATTGTAAAGGAATAATATGGATATAAATATAAATGATTTAGATAAGCTAAAGTTAGATGAACTAAGAGAAATTGGAAAAAACCTTTCGATAAAATCTCTTTCATCTTACAGAAAAAATGAGCTTGTAGAAATAATTAAAGAGGCATATAGCAATAGTAAAAATTTTGAAAATAATGAAAGTTCTAGCAATGATTTAGATGATTCAAATGAAAATTTTGATCTTGGAGAAAAATTTAATTGCGAAGGACTCTTAGACCTTCACGAAGATGGTTTTGGATTTTTAAGAACTGAGCTTTATGAATCTAGCAATGATGATATATATGTTTCTCCTAAACAAGTTAAAATGTTTAGACTAAAAACAGGTGATTTTATTAAAGGAATTGCCAGAGTAAAAAAAGATAAAGATAAATTTTCTCCCTTAATTTTCGTATCAGATGTAAATGGCTTAAAGGCAGCAGATGCTTTTAATAGGTCAAATTTTGAATCACTCACACCAATATACCCAAATCAAAAATTAAAACTTGAAACAAGCAAAGATAAAATTTCTCAAAGAATAATAGATATTATTGCGCCTATAGGAAGAGGACAAAGAGGTCTTATTGTATCTCAACCAAAAGCTGGTAAGACTACTTTGATTAAGGATATTGAATATGCTCTTGAAAAAAACTTTGATGATTTAAAGATTTTGGTTTTATTGATTGATGAAAGACCAGAAGAAGTTACAGATTTTAAAAGATTTGTAAATCAATACAGGGACAAAGATAATGAGCTTACAAGAACAGAAGTTGCAGCATCAACTTTTGATAAGGCTCCTCAAAATCATATTTATATGCAAGAGATGGTTCTTGAAAGAGCAAAAAGACTTGTAGAAGATAATAAAGACGTTGTAATTTTATTAGATTCAATTACAAGGCTTGCAAGGGCTTATAATATTATGACACCACAATCAGGAAGAACTCTTTCTGGAGGTCTTGATCCTTTGGCTTTAATTGGCCCAAAGAAATTTTTTGGCGCTGCAAGAAATATTGAAAACGGTGGATCTCTTACAATTATCGCAACAGCTCTTGTCGATACGGGATCAAGAATGGATGATATGGTTTATGAAGAATTTAAGGGAACTGGTAATATGGAATTGCATCTTGATAGAAAGCTTGCCCAAAGAAGAATTTTCCCAGCCATTGATATAGAAAAATCATCAACAAGAAAAGATAATTTATTATTGAGTAACAAAGAGCTTGAGGCAGTTTATAAACTTAGAAATTCTGATATGAAAGATAAGATGGATTTCACAAATGAATTAATTAATTTAATGGCAAAATGCAAATCAAATGATGAGTTTGTAGAACTTATAAATAAAACTTACAAAAATTAGCCATAAATTTATTATATAAGTTATAATGAAGATGTAATAAATTAAGTTAGGGATTTTTATGAAAGTTAAAGCAAAAACTATAATAAATATTACAAGTATTCTTATAATTTTAATTTCTATTTACTTAGGCTATAAGGGTTATAAGCTAGGAATATTTACATCAGTTGCAAGTCTTCAAAAATTTTTGCAACAATATGGAATTTGGGCTCCACTAATTTTTATGATTTTACAAATAATCCAAATCATAATTCCAGTTATACCAGGTGGAATTACTACAGCTTTTGGAGTTGTTATGTTTGGACCTTTGTGGGGATTTGTTTATAATTATATTTCAATTTGCCTTGGTTCTATTATAGTATTTTTAATTTCTAGATTTTTTGGAAAAGAAGTTGTACTTGCAATTTTTGGCGAAGAAAATTTTAAAAAATATGATAAGTGGTTAAATCACGAAAAATATGATAAATTTTTTGCTTGGGCTATTTTACTTCCAGTAGCTCCTGATGATTTTTTGTGTTATTTTTCAGGACTTACTGATATGAAATTAATAACTTTTGTAAAAATAATTATTTTTTGTAAGCCTCCTTCAATATTTATTTATTCGATGGGACTTGTTTTGGGAATCAAAACAATATTTAAAAGTTTTGCTTGAAAGATAAATATTCCTATGGTATAATCATTATTGCTTATTGAAAGAGACAAGAAGAGGTGTTTATATGAAAAAAGAACTACATCCAGAATACCACCAAGCAAAAGTTACTTGCACATCATGTGGTAATGAATTCACTGTTGGTTCAACAGAAGAAGAAATCAAAGTTGAAGTATGTTCACAATGCCATCCATTCTATACAGGAAAACAAAGATTTTCTGACCGTGGTGGTAATGTAGAAAAATTCAATAAAAAATATGGAAGAAATAAATAAGGTTAGGTTTCTAACCTTATTTTTTATATGTATTTATGAAAATTAAAGATATTTTAGAAAAGAACAATAATGATTTGATTATTGCGCTTACATATTTATTAAATACAAACAAAAATTTATTGTTCCTTAATAAAGAAGAAATTTTAGATGAAAAAATAGAAATTGAATTAAAAAAAATTAACGATAAGATTAATGAAGGCTATCCACTCCAATATGCAATTGGCAAGTGGAATTTTTATGGTTTAGATTTATTAGTAGATAAAAGAGCATTAATACCAAGGTATGAAACAGAAATTTTGGTAGATCTTATAATTAATGATAATTCAAATAATAAAAAAATTCTTGATATAGGCACAGGAAGCGGAGCGATTTCTCTTGCTCTTTCAAAAAATCTAAAAGATTCTAAAATTATTGGAGTAGATATATCAAAAAAAGCCATAGACCTTGCAAATGAAAATAAGATTAAGTTAAATATTAATAACGTAGAATTTAAAGAAAGTGATATTTTTTCAAATATTGATGAAAAATTCGATATAATAGTTTCAAATCCACCTTATATAAATAAGGAAGATTTTGAAAAATTAGATAAGAAATTATATTATGAACCTCAAAATGCTCTTTATGGTGGAGAAGATGGTTTATATTTTTATAAGAAAATAATAAAAAATGCAAAAAACTTTCTAAATAAAAATGGTAAAATATATCTAGAGATAGGTTATGATCAAAAAGATTCTATAAGTGATTTATTAGAAGAATATGGATATAAACAAATAAAATCCTACAAGGATTTTAATGATTTTGATAGGATAATTAAAGCTTGTATCTAAGGAGGATATATGTTAGAAAATCTAGAACATATGAGAGAAAATTTCAAAGAATTAGAAAAAAAACTTGCTGATCCTGAAGTTTTATCTGATACTGAAAGGTTTAAAAAAGTTTCAAGAGAATACAATCAATTAAAACCAATTGTTGAAAAATACAATCAAATAAGATCTGCAGAAGATATGATTAATGAAAATACTGAGCTTTTAAAAGAAGCTGAAGATAAGGAAATGATTGATCTTTTGAAATCTGAAATTGATGAAAATAAAAAAAATCTTGAAAAATATAATGAAGATTTAAAAGTTTTACTTATACCAACTGACCCTAACGATCACAAGGATGTAATTGTAGAAATTAGAGCAGGAGCTGGTGGAGAAGAAGCTGGACTTTTTGCTGGAAATCTTTACAGAATGTATCATATGTATGCCGATAAACAAAAATATAAAACAGAAGATATTGACGTATCAAGCCAAGGAATCGGCGGAATGAAAGAAGCAACTTTTATAGTAAGAGGTGAAGGCGCTTATTCAAAATTAAAATATGAATCTGGAGTTCACAGAGTTCAAAGAGTTCCAGAAACAGAATCAGGTGGAAGAATTCACACATCAACAGCGACAGTTGCTGTTTTGCCAGAAGCTGATGAAGTTGATATAAAAATTGATCCAAATGATATAAGAACAGATGTTTACAGGTCAAGTGGAAACGGTGGACAAAGTGTAAATACAACAGATTCTGCTGTAAGGCTAACCCACATTCCAACAGGACTTGTAGTAACTTGCCAAGATGAAAAATCTCAAATTAAAAATAAAGACAAGGCAATGAGAGTTTTAAGGGCAAGACTATATGAAATAGAAGAGCAAAAAAGGCAAAAAGAAATTTCAGATAACAGAAAATCTCAAGTGGGAACAGGAGATAGGTCTGAAAGAATTAGAACTTACAATTACCCACAAGGAAGAATAACAGATCACAGGATAAACAAAACTATTTATCAATTAGATGATTTTTTAGATGGAAATATTGAAGAGATGATAGAATCTTTGATAACAGAAGACCAAACTAGAAAATTAAAGACAATGGGAGAAGACTAATTGTTTGAAATTCTTGCAAAAAGATTTGTAAAAGATTATAAATCTACTGATAAACAAAGAGTAAGATTAAAATTAATTTCTTTATCTGGTTTAGTTGGAGTATTAATTAATGTATTTTTGTTTTTAATAAAAATAAGTATAGGAATAATCGCATCTTCTTCAGCAGTAATGGGAGATGCTTTCAATAATATGAGCGATGCCCTTACGAGTTTAATCACTTTGGTAGGTGCAAAAGCAAGTAGCAAACCAGCCGATAGCAACCATCCTTACGGACATGGTAGAAGTGAATACATAGCAAGTTTTTTAGTTTCAATTCTTATTATGTTTGTTGGATTTTTGCTATTTACAAGTTCTATAGATAGTTTTTATAAAGGAAATTTACCAAAACTTTCTAAACTTAGTATAATAATCCTTGTTATTTCTTTAGGATTTAAATTTTACATTTATTTTTTAAATAAAAACTTAGACAAAAAACTAGATTCTAAATTAAATTATGCAGTAATGATAGATGCAAGAAATGACATATTGTCAACAATTTCTATTATTTTTGCTGTAATTATACAAAAATATATAAGTTTTAACCTCGATGCACTTTTGGGTATAATTTTATCCATTATTGTCTTTAAACCAGGTTTAGATTTGTTTATAGATACGATAGATAAGTTATTGGGAAAAGGAATCAGTGAGGACCTTCATAAAAAAATCGAAGAAATAATTCTTTCTGGCGACTTTGTCCATGGCTATCACGATTTAAAAATTCATGAATATGGCAGAGGAAAGCTTGTAGGAAGTTGCGATGTAGAAGTTCCATCAAATATAAGTGTAGGAATAATGCATCAAGCAGTTACAAATATTGAACTTAGACTTTTAAATGAGTTAAATATTTCTATAACCATACACATGGATCCAACTTATTGCTTAATAGAAAATGAAGAAAACAAAAAAATAATTGAGAAATTAAGAAAGTCAGTAAAAAATGCAAACAGAGATATTGAAAATAGATAGAGAAAATATAGATGAAAATATCCTAAACCATGCAGCTGAAATAATCAACAAAGGAGAATTAGTTGCTTTTCCCACAGAAACAGTATATGGTTTGGGAGCTGATGGATTAAATCCAAAAGCAGCTAAAAAAATTTTTAAGGCAAAAAATAGACCAGAAGATAATCCATTGATTCTTCATATAGATGAAGATTATAAATTGGACGAATTGGTTGAAAAGGTTGATGATAGGACAAAATTTTTAATTAAAAATTTGTGGCCAGGTCCTCTTACTGTAATCCTTAAAAAAAGCTCAATAATTCCTGATATAATTACAGGTGGAGGAGATACAGTTGCTGTTAGAAGACCAAAAGATAAACTTGCAAGAGAGTTTATAAAATATTGTAATACACCTATTGCGGCGCCTTCAGCAAATATTTCTGGCAGACCTTCCCCAACAAATGCAAAAGATGTTTATTATGACATGAATGGAAGAATTCCACTAATAATTGATGGAGGAAGTTCAGATATTGGAATTGAATCAACTGTAATTGATATGAGTTTGGAAAATCCTTGTATATTAAGACCAGGATATTACACTTATGAATACATAAAAAAATTTATTCCAAATGTTTGTTTGGATGATTCATTGGTTGATGATTCAAAAGTTCCAAGATCTCCTGGTCAAAAATACAAACATTATGCGCCAAAAGCAGAAATGAAAGTTTTTGTTGGAGATAAAAGTGTAGAAAAAATAAAAGATTTAGCTTTGAAATATAAAAATGAAGGCAAAAAAGTAGGGATTTTAGTTTTTGATAAGGATACTGAAAAATTTTCAGCTTTTACTACACTTTCTTTAGGAAATAAAGATAATTTAATAGAAATGAGCCACGTTCTTTTTGAAGCTTTAAGAGATTTGGATAGAAAAAATGTAGATATAATTCTTGCTGAGGGAGTTAAAGACATTGGGCTTGGAAAGAGTATAATGAATAGGATGAAAAAATCCGCATCTGGAAATATTTTTAATTTGTAAAGGAGAAATAATGGGCAAAGTAACAATTTTGGATCACCCAGTGATCAAACATAAAATTTCAATTTTAAGAGATAAGAATACAGGTTCTAATGAATTTAGATCAATTATAAAAGAGATAACAATTCTTTTAGCTTATGAAGCAAGCAAGGATTTTACTTTAGAAGAATATGATATAGAAACACCAATTTGTAAAACTACAGGTTATAGACTTTCTGGAAAAAAACTTGGAATTATTCCAATTCTTAGAGCAGGACTTGGTATGGTTGATGGATTAATTGAAGTTTTCCCAGCAGCAAGAGTTGGTCATATAGGAATGTATAGGGATGAAAAAACAATGAAACCTATTGAATATTATTTAAAAATTCCTAAAGATTCTAACAAAAGAGATATGTTAGTAATTGATCCTATGCTTGCAACTGGTGGTTCAGCTTGTGATGCCATCCAAAGATTAAAAGAAAAAGGCTGTACTTCTTTAAAATTATTAAATATAATTGCAGCACCTGAAGGAATTAAAAGAGTTCAAGAAGAACACCCAGATGTAGATATTTATATTGCTCAATTGGATGAAAAATTAAATGATGATTGTTATATAGTGCCAGGACTTGGAGATGCTGGAGATAGGTTGTTTGGTACTAAATAAGGGGATAGTATGAGTAAAGAAGAAATATTAGTAGTAAGAAAAAACGGTCCATTAAAAGGAGAAGTTTATATTTCTGGAGCAAAAAATTCAGCTCTTCCAATTCTTGCTGCAAGTCTTTTGGCAAGTGAAGAAGTTATTTTAGATGAAGTGCCAAAATTAAAAGATATAGAAGTTATGGTGGAAATACTAAGAAGTTTAAATGCTAAGGTTGAATATATTACAGAAACAAGTCTTAGAATTGATTCTTCAAATGTAGATAAATTTGAAACACCATTTGAATTGATGGATAAAATGAGAGCATCTTTTATAGTTATGGGTCCATTGCTTGCAAAATTTGGACACGCAGTAACAAAAGCTCCTGGTGGATGTAATATTGGAAAAAGACCAATTGATTTGCATTTGAAAGGTTTTGAAGCTTTAGGTGCTCAAACTACAATGAATCACGAAGAAATATCTTCAAAAACAAAAAATGGTTTAACAGGAAATGTAATTTATTTGGATTTTCCTTCAGTAGGTGCAACAGAAAATATTATGATGGCAGCTACAATGGCAGAAGGAGAAACTGTAATTGAAAATGCGGCAAAAGAACCTGAAATCGTAGATCTTGCATCATTTTTGTCAAAAATGGGTGCAAATATAATTGGAGCAGGTACATCAAATATAATAATTAAGGGTGTGGAAAAATTAAAGGGAACAAGACATACAATAGTTCCAGATAGAATTGAAGCTGCAACTTATATGCTAGCTGCTGCAATTACTGGTGGAGATATTTTAATTAAAAATGTTTTGGGCTCTCACATAAGACCGGTTATAGCGAAATTAATCGAAATTGGTGCTAAGGTAGAAGAAATTGAAGATGATGATATGATTAGGGTAAAAGCTAGTAAAAAATTAAAATCTACAAGTATAAAAACTCTACCATATCCTGGATTTCCTACAGATGTCCAATCTCAATTTATGGCGTTAATGACAGTATGCAAGGGCGAATCATCAGTTGTAGAAACTGTTTTTGAAAACAGATTTATGCACGTTGATGAGCTTAAAAAAATGGGAGCTGCAATAATTACTGAAGGAAATAGGGCTGTAATTGTTGGAGTTGATAAACTTCATGGAGCGGAAGTAAAAGCTACAGATTTAAGAGCGGGAGCTGCTCTTATCCTTGCTGGACTTGTAGCTGATGGAGAGACAAAAATATCTGATATTTATCATATAGATAGAGGATATAGTGATTTGATTGAAAAGTTTACAAAACTTGGTGCTCTTATTGAAAGAAAACAGGTAAATTAATAATGAAATTTGAAGGCATAATTAAAAGTATAATTTATAGAAATGAAGAAAATGGATACACGGTTTTATCCTTACAAACTTCTGACTCGCCTATAACTTGTACTGGAATTATGCCTTTTTTTAATGAAAACGATCAAGTTGTTGTTGAAGGCGAATTAATTTATCATGACAAATATGGGGAGCAAATAAATGTAGAAAGTGCTAGGATAAAAAAACCTTCAGGCAAAAAAGCAATTATTTCGTATCTTTCTAGTGGAAATATTGAGTCAATTGGAAAAAAAACTGCTGAATTAATTTATGAAAAATTTGGGGACAAATCTATTGATGTTGTTTTTAATGAATCTGAAAAACTTTTATCTATACAAGGAATTGGCAAGAAAAAACTTGAAAAAATAAAAGAATCTACTATTGATGCTAGAGATAGTAGGGAGGCTTTGTTATATCTTCAAGGTTTAAATATTTCTTTTAACTTATCAAATAAAATTTACAAAGCTTATGGAGATAATACGATTTCTATTGTGAAGACAAATCCTTATAAATTATCTGAAGATATTTCAGGAATTGGTTTTGTAATGGCTGATAATATTGCCATGAATATGCAAATGAAAAATGATTCTAAATTTAGAATTTCAGCGGCCATTTCTTATATTTTAAAAAATGATGCAGAAATGAGCGGGTCTTGTGCTTTAAAAAAAGAAGATTTGTTGAATAAAACTTTTGATTTGATTAAGGTAGATAAAAATAAAATAAATGAACAGATAAATGAAGATTTACTTAAATCAAAAATTCAAATTATAAAAATTGGAGAAGACGAATTTGTATATGATAAAGATATTTATAAGGCAGAAAAATCATGTGCAATAAATCTTTCTAGGCTTCAAAATGAAAAATATATTTTTGATGTAAAAATAAAAGAAGACTTTGATGCTTTTTCAAAAGAACAAGAAATTGCTATAAAAGAAGCTTTTAATAATATGCTTTTAGTAATTACTGGAGGTCCTGGAACTGGGAAAACTACAATAATAAAGGCTATTTGTAATATTTTAAATGAAAATAATTTGAAATTTAATCTTGCAGCACCTACAGGACGAGCTGCAAAAAGGATGCAAGAGTCTACAGAAAATGTAGCTTTTACAATTCATAGGTTAATAGGAATAAAACCAGAAAGTCCAATTCCAGAATTTAATGAGGAAAATACTCTTGATTGCGATTATGTAATCCTTGATGAGGCAAGTATGATTGATATTAAATTAATGGATAAATTATTGAAAGCTCTCTCATCAAAAACCGCTTTAATTTTGGTTGGAGATCACAATCAACTTCCAAGTGTTGGTGCAGGAAATGTTTTAAAAGATATTTTGGATACGGATATAAAATCAGTAAAACTTAAAAAAATATTTAGGCAGGCCAAAGAGAGTAATATTGTTGTAAATGCTCACAGAATAAATGATGGTCTATATCCAATTTTAAATCAAAAAAATAAGGATTTTTTCTTTATTAATTCAAATTCAAAAAATTTTCAAAACGATTTGTTGGATTTGGTAAAAAATAGACTTCCTAACTACTATAAACTTGATCCTATTAACGACATTCAAATACTTGCGCCTAGCAAAAAATCTTTGTGGGGAATTGTTAATATAAATGATCTTTGTCAAAAAGAATTAAATAAAAATCCTAATTTAATTAAAATTAACAATAGAATTTTTAAATTAGGTGATAAGGTTATGCAAGTTAGAAATAATTATGAACTTGAAAGCTTAAATCCAGATGATTTTGATGATGGCGTTTATAATGGAGATATTGGTAGAATTATTGATATTGATAAAAATATGGAAAGTTTAAAAGTAGAGTTTTATGATGGAAATATTGTCTCTTATAAAAAAGAAGATGTTAAAGATTTGGACTTATCCTATGCAATTACAATTCACAAATCGCAAGGATCTGAATTTGATTGCGTATTAATTCCAATGATGCCAGCATCATTTATGCTTTTAAACAGAAATTTATTGTATACTGCCATAACAAGAGCAAAAAAATTGGTAATTTTACTTGGAGAAAAGAAAATTTTAAAACAAATGGTTAGAAATAATAACGAATCAAAAAGACTTACAAATTTAAGTTTTTGGATAAAAGAATTATCAGAGGCGTTAAAATGATTGGAGATTTTTTGTTTTTGGATGATAATTTGTGTCTTTTTTGCAAGGATGAAGAAAAAGAAAAATTTTCTTTGTGCAAAACTTGTCTTTCAAAGCTTGATTATGTTGACAATGAATTTGAAATTTTAAATTATAAGGCTAGAGTTTTGTATTTTTATAATCCTTTTATGGCACATTTGATTGGAGATTTTAAGTTTAATAGAAATACTTCCCTTTATAAAATTTTTGGTCAAATGATATATGATTATATTAAAGAAAAATCTATAGATGATTTTGATTATATTCTTACGACGCCCTCATCAAAATCTGTTTTAATTAATAGGGGATTTGACCACATAAAACTTATTTGTGATTATTTTATAGATGAAACTAATATGAAATATTTAGAAAATTTTAAAAAAATAAAAAACACAAAGGCTCAACATAAACTGTCAAGAGAAGAAAGGGCAAAAAATTTAAAAAATTCTTTTGAATTTTATGGAGATTTGACTGGGAAAAAAGTTTTGATTTTTGACGATATTATTACAAGTTCCAATACTATGAAAGAAATTATAAGAACAATTGAAAAGGAAAATCCAAAAAATATAGAAATTCTTGCCCTTGCATCAAGTCATAGGGTAAAAAAATAAGGTGCGGGGGCACCTTATTTTTTATGCATTTTCTTTTTCACTTTCTTTTAAAAATTCGTGTATTTTTACGGCAAGTGCCATTTCTATTCTTTTTTTGAAAACTTTACATCCGTAATCATAAATTTTATTTATGTCGCCACCTGCATTATAATTATTTGCTGCACAGCCTCCTGAGCAATACATTTGTGCCCAGCAGTCTTTGCATTTTTCTTGGCTATATAAATTATTTTTTTTGAAATTCTTAATTATTTCTGGTTTTTTGATTCCTTCAAAAACATTTCCTATTTTGAAATCGTCGTTTCCAACAAATTGATGGCAAGGATATAAATCTCCTGTTGGTGTAACTGCCATATATTCTGATCCTGATCCACAACCTGAAATTCTTTTGTAAACGCAAGGCCCATTGTTTAAATCTATCATATAATGGTAAAAAATAAATTTGTCGTCTTTGTCGATTGCATCTATTAACATATCGGCAAGTTTTTCGTATTCTTCAAAAATTCTTGGAAGATGCTCTTCTTTTAGGGCGTAATCCTCTTCATTATTTCCAACAACTGGCTCAAGAGATGTTCTTTTAAAACCTAGATTTAAATATGTATTTATATCTTCTGTAAAATCTAAATTGTTTGCTGTAAAAGTTCCTCTCATATAATATTCTTTATCGCCACGATTTTTTACTAATTTTTGAAATTTTGGAACAATTTTATCAAATGAGCCATTTCCATCATGAGTTTTCCTAAATTCATCGTGTTTTTCTTTTCTTCCATCAAGAGAAAGAACAACATTTTTCATATTTTTATTTAGATATTGGATTTTTTCATCATCCAAAAGCATACCATTTGTAGTAAGGGTAAAATTAAAATGTTTATTATATTTTTTTTCCTTACTTCTGGCATAATCGACGGTATTTTTTACCAAATCCCAATTTAAAAGTGGTTCTCCGCCAAAAAAGTCAATATCCAAATTAAAATGAGATCCTGAATTTTCTAAAAGAAAATCAATAGATTTTTTTGCGACTTCATCTGTCATAATTGCTTCAGGGCCATGGTATCGTCCTTCTTTTGCAAAACAATACTCACAAGAAAGATTGCAAGTGTGACTTACATTTAAGCACATTGCCTTTAGATAAGTTTTTCTTTTATCCAAATCAATGGTTAAATCTTTAAAATCATCATCTGAAAATAAAACTTTTTCGCTAACTAAACTTTTTACTTCATCATAAGCCTCATCAAATTGGTCTTGATTTATATTATGTAAATTTTTAATTTCTTTTTCTATGTAAGATTTGTCTTTATTTTTATTTAATAGGCTTATAATATCGTAAGAAATTTGATCAACTAGATGAACTGATCCGGAATAAACATCCAAAACAATATTATAACCCTTTGCTTTATATTGGTGTATCATTTTTTCTCCTTAATTTATAGTAAAATACTTGGGATTTAATCCAATAAAAAAATAAGGGGCTTGCCCTTATTTATTTTTTGTGTTAACACATTCTTGGTTAGCAACTCCACAAGAAGTTTTGCAAGCTGATTGGCAAGATGTTTGACATTCGCCACAGCCACCATCTTTTTTGCTTTTGTGAAGATTTCTTGTATTTAAAGTAATAATTCTTTTCATATATGTATCTCCTTTTTCCTATAGATTCATAATAACAAAATGGATAATTTTTGTCAATTGATAATAGGAATGTGAGAATTTTCCAAAGATAAATCAATTCCCATAGTTTGAAGATATTTAATCTGGTCAATAATTTTTTTATTAATAATTTCTCCAGGAATAAGAAGGGGAATTCCTGGTGGATAGGCATAAATATATGAGGCAGAGATTTTGCCTTGAGATTTGTCTAGATCAATCAAAGAAATATCTTTGCAAAAAGATTCTTTAATAGATAATTTTTTTTCACATTCAATAAATTCAAATGAAAAATTTGATTTTTTATATTTTAAATTCTTATCAATTTTTAATAAGGCTTTTTTTAATCTCAAAAATCCATCTTTCCTATCAAAAATACTTGCAATCAAAATCACATAAGTTGGGCTTGCCATTTCAATCTCGATTTTTTCTTTGTATAATAAATCAGAAAGCTCATTCCCGTTAATATTTGTATTTTTGCAAGAAATAATAATTTTTGAAATATCTTTAGACTTAGAATTGATAAATTTTAAATTTTTCAAATCAGTTTTATACAAATAAGTTAAATTTTCCAATAAGTTATCCCACAGACCATAAAAATTTGAAAAATTAGAAATCATATCATCAATTGAGCCACTTACTAAATAAGATGGGGAAGATGTTTGAAATATTGCCATATTTCGTCTTAAATTTTTAATATCAATATTTTTATTTTTTATAATAATGCCACTAGCTGGAGTTAAAGCTGATAAATTTTTGTGAAAAGATGTAATAGCTAGGTCGTAGGAAAAATTATTTTCATAATCGGATAAGATTGTATGAGAACCATGAGCCATATCAACAAGCAATAAAATATTTTTATCCTTTATTATTTCTTTAATCTTTTTTAAATCAATCATAAAACCCTCATAAGAAGGAGAAGTAAGAAAAATCAAAGAATAAGAATTTTTTTCGATTTTTTTATTCAAATCTTCGTAATCAATGTCATAAGCCATATCATTTTCGTCTATTTTTACCTTTAAAAAATCTGCATTTAAATCAAAAAGCTCAATTGCATTAAAAACAGATTTGTGGGAATTTCTTTGGACTAGAATATTTTTATTTTTTTGGGTTAAAGCTCTTAATGATGCAAGAATTCCACAGGTTGAACCGTTAGTTGAAATTATAAAGTCATTAGCTTTATAGATATGAGCAAGTTCATTTTCCATTTTTTTGAAAAGCCCTTGGGGATTATTCAAATTATCAAAATTTCTAATTTCTGTTATATCTCTTTCGTAAGAAATTTTTTTATTTAACAAATTTTTATTTCTTTTGTGTCCAGGCATAGCAAATGGATAATAATCTTCTTTTAAATAATCATCTAATTTTTCATTTAACATTTTTAATCCTTTCTTTTATCCAATATTATACTTAAAAAAATTTAAAAATAAATTTTTGAAATTAGACATTTTATTTACATAATCTGTGATATAATGTATAATTGTATTGGAAAATTTACATTAATTTAACATAAAATATATAAAAAATTCACAATTAGAAAAGAGAGGATTAAATGAATAAAAATAAAAAATTAAAAATTACTTCGTTTGTAATTTCTTTGATTGTAATGCTTTTTATTCAAAGCTTTATTGAAGATTTTTCTTACAAAGTTTATACAAACGAAAAAATTGAAATTAGTCAATTGGAACCTAGTAGCCAATATTCGAATAATTTTAAAATTAATTCGATTTATCAAGGCGATAAACTTTTAGACTTAAACAAGGTTGATATTAAAGGATGGACAAAGGCAAATACAAAAACGGGCTATCCAATTCAAACAAATGGTTATAGCAAGGATAATAAATTAAGTATTAAACCTAGTCCAAGATTGATGTTTAATAAATTAACAGTAAATTTTGAAACAAGTCCAAAATATTCTACAGCTGTGATGACTTATTTAAAAGACCATACAATGACAATGTATGCTAGCTCATCTGATAATAGGTCATACGTAGATATTAATTACACAGACTTTTTATCAATTCTTACACAAACATTAATTTTTATAGGCTCAATAGTTCTATTTTCATTTTTTATTTATAATTTAATAAGAAGAATAGAAAAGGCAGAAAATAAGAAAAAAGAAATCTTATACATAGGTAAAGATTATATTTTGAATTTTTTAGTTTTTGGTATATCTGTTTATGGTTTGAGTAAACTAAGAGATCATGTAAATAATGAAATTTATTTTACTTTCTTCCGTGCACCATTTACTTACAATGATTTGGTAGAATTTATATCAATTGTATTTTTAGCATCTCTTGGAATGAAAAGTATTTACAAGAGAAAACAAAACATAAAAGCACTTGATATGACAAATTGGATTTTATTTATCCTAAATCCATTCATGTCATTTTATATATTGGAATCAGCTTACAATCCAAATTTTGCTTCAATGGAAGTAATTTATATATTAATAAATGCTTTAATTTTATTCTTAATCCAAGTTTTAATATATATTGTAATTAGGAAAAAAAGACTTTCAATGATTTTCATTTTAGTTTTATCAATTGCTTTTGGTATTGCTAATGATGCTTTGTATATATTGAGAGATTCTCCGCTTATACCAGCATTTTTGGGATCACTTGGAGTTGCAGCTGATGTTGCAAAAGATACAGTTATTCAACTAAATGGACATTCATTAATGGCATTTTCACTTGCAAGCTTGTGGCTTTTAGTAATTTCTTCTATAAATGAAGGAAAAATTACAATTTCCAAGAAGTCTTATGCAAAACAACTTGTTGGTTATTGTACGATGTTTGGATTGATTACTGTAGTTAGCGTAAATTATTTTATCAAGCAAAATGGAGTTGGAGTAAACTTGTGGAGACCATCAAGAACTTATTATGTAGAAGGTTCCCCATATAGTTTTTATAGAATTTTTGCAAACCAAATTCTAACAGCACCAAGAGGCTATGATGAAAAAGAAGTAGAAAATACATTAGAAGAATATTACAACAAAGATATTGGAACAAAAGATAACAAAAAACCAAATATTGTAATGATTCAATCTGAAGCTCTTGCTGATTATTATGGAAAAGGAAATTTAAAATTAAGTGAAAATCCAATTGCTTTCCAAAGATCTTTAGAAGAAAATGCAATTCAAGGAAATGCTTATGTTTCAGTTCTTGGTGGAGGAACAGTAAATTCAGAATACGAAACTTTAACTTCAGTTCCTTTGACATTTTTCCCACTAGGAGCTTATCCATTCCAACAATATGTAAAAGAAGGTCACACATCAGTAGCAAGAATTTTGGAAAATCAAGGTTATGAAACATTTATAACTCATCCAAATAAACCAACAAATTATTCAAGACAAGAAGTATGGCCAAATTTAGGATTTAAAAATATTGCATTTTTACCAGATTATGACCAAAACCCAAATAATTTTGAATCAACAAATGGATTTTTAAAAGATTCAGTTGCTTATGACAAAATAAAAGAGCAATTTGAAAATAAATCTGATGACAAACCTCTTTTTGCATATCTTGTATCAATGCAAAATCATGGTGGTTATACATCAAATATTCCTGGAGGCATCAAAGTTTTAAATGAAAATAATGGAGATGATCAAGGGGCAAGCCATTATGTAAACTTGCTTAAAAAATCTGATGAGGATTTAAAAAATCTAATCGAATACTTCAAATCTTATAAGGAACCAACAATACTTTGTATATTTGGTGATCATCAACCACAAAACTACGATGTATTTATGAAGTTGATAAACTCAAATGACAACTATACAAATAAGGATGTTTTCCATACGCCTCTTACTATTTGGGCAAATTATGATATTGAAGAGGATAAGGATGTAAATATATCAGTAAATTACTTAATGCCATATTTATTAGAAAAAGCTGGTGGAATTAAATTATCAGCATATCAAAAATATATGTTAGATATGCACAAGGATTATCCAATTATTTCAACTAAACAAATATATAATAATGAAGGTCAAGAAGTAAGCAAAGATGAAGAATTTATAAAGAGAAATAATAAATTAAATTCCTTAATTTATTATGAAATGAAGCAAGATACAAAATCAAATAAATATTTTAATGAAGCTTCAAAATAAAATTTTCCGAAACCAAGTAAATCTTGGTTTCGGTTTTTTCATGTTTAATTAATATGATATAATAGCTACATAAGAATTTAAAAAGGAGAATCAATGCAAAGTCTAATAGATTTTATTAGATCAAGTTTTTCAAATGAAATAGCCCTAATAATTATTAGCATGCTGCCTTTAATAGAATTAAAAGGTTCAATTCCTATTGGTCTTGCAATGGGATTTAAACCAGTTAAAGCTTATATGTACTCAATTATTGGTTCAACTATTCCAGCAATTTTTATACTCTTATGGATTACGCCAATTTTTGCATACATGAAAAAAAATGCTAAACTTAAAAAAATTGCAGCTTGGGCTTTGAAAAAAGCTGAGAAAAAAGAAGGAAGAATAAAAAAATATGAATATTTAGGTTTATTTTTATTTGTAGCAATTCCTTTGCCGGGAACAGGAGTTTGGATGGGATCTTTGATTGCATCAATTCTTGGCTTAAATAAAAAAAGATCTTTTATTACAATAGCAGTTGGAAATGTAATTGCAGGAGTAATTATTTATACTTTTTCTAGTTTTTTCTTTTAAGGAGTTATATGAATATAAAAAAAAGAATTATAAAAGCAATACTGATTATCTTAATGGGATTAACAGTTTTATTTGCAATTCAACTTGTAAGAGGATTTATAGGATCACAAATAATAAAAGATGAAAATAATTTTACAGGAAGTGATCTTGGAGAAGGTAACAAGATTGAGCAAAAAAATAAAGATGAATTGTTATTTGTTTTTGCAGGTGTAGATGCAACTGGGGAAAAACTTGGTACAAGAACTGATACACTTATGCTTGTTTTGATGAATAAAGAAAACAAAACCATAGATATAATTTCTATTCCTAGAGATACAAGGGTTGATGTAGATGGGAATATGGATAAAATAAATGCTGCTCATTCTTATGGTGGTATGGACGATACAATAAAAACTATAAGAAATTTCTTGTCAATAGATTTAGATTATTATGCAGAAGTTAGTTTTCAGGCAGTAGAAGATGGAGTAGATGCACTTGGTGGAGTGGATATAAATGTTCCAGACCAAATTGCAACAGCTCAAAATATTGAACCTGGTCTGCATCATTTTAATGGAAAACAAGCTCTTGATTATTGTAGGTTTAGAAAAGGCTATGCAAATGCTGATTTGGGAAGAATTTCTTGCCAACAAGATTTTGTTGTTCAATTTATCAAAAATATGACAAGGCCAAAAAATATAATAAAAATTCCTGGTGTAATTTCAAAAGTAAGCTCAAACATGGATTCAAATATAAGTATGACAACTATTTTATCTTTTGCTTGGGCATTTAAAAATATTGATGATGCTCAAATAAATACACAAACAATTCCAGGATACCCAGATATGATTGATGGAATATCTTATTATATTCCAGACAATGAGGCAACAATAGATTTAAGAAATAAAATATTATATAATTATTTATTAGAAGAATAAAGGAGAAATTATGGACATCAAATCAACAATAAGAGTAATTGAAGACTACCCAAAAGAAGGAATATCATTTAAAGATATAACAACTCTTTTAAAAAACAAAGAGGCTTACAAAGAAACAATTGACCTTATGGCAGAAAAATTAAAAGATTTAGATTTTAATTATATTATTGGAATAGAATCTAGAGGATTTATTTTTGGAGCAGCCCTTGCTGACAGATTAAATGTAGGATTTATTCCAGTTAGAAAACCAGGAAAATTGCCAGGAGAAATAAAATCTTTATCTTATGATTTGGAATACGGACAAAGCACAATAGAAATTCACGAAGACGCTTTGAAAAAAGGGGATAAGGTTGTAATAGTTGATGATTTAATAGCAACAGGTGGATCTGCAAAAGCTTGTACAAAATTAGTAGAATCATTAGGTGGCGAAATAGTTTGCTTAGAGTTTTTAATAGAACTTACAAGCCTTAAAGCAAGAGAGGAATTAAAAGATTATAAAGTGATTTCATTAATTGAATACGATCATTAAAACCAAACCTTCATTAATTTGAAGGTTTTTATTTTGGTATATTTAAATAGATTCATAACTTTTAAGTTTTTAATAAATTTTCATAATGTTTGCCTAAAATTTTAAAGGGTATAGTATGTGTAAGGGAAAATAATTATTAGGAGGAAAAAATGGATCAATATAAGATGGTTGAAAATAAATTAAAGGAATTGGAAATAGATTTCAAAATAGTTGATCATCCACCTGCAACTACAACAGAGCTTGCTGACAAATATATAGAAGGGCATGAGGGTGTTCGTACTAAATCTATGTTTTTAACTGATAGAAAAAAGAAAAATTTTTATTTGGTTATATTGGATGATTATAAAAGATTAGATATGGATCGTTTTAAAGATATAGTTGGAGAGAAAAAAGTAAAAATGGCATCTGAAAATTCTTTGATGGAAAAAATGAAACTTCCAGCAGGAACAGTTTCTCCTTTTGGTTTGTTAAATAATGAAGACCATGATATAAAATTTTTCATGGACAAAGAAATTGCAGATGAAGAAATAATGACTTTTCATCCAAATATAAACGAAAAAACTTTATTTTTAAAAACAAAAGATTTGTTCAAATACTTGGATAATATAGGATATGAAGTAAATATTATAGAATTATAACTTTAGGGCATCTAAATTTAGATGCTTTTTTATTTCTTTATTTTAAAAAATTTTGATTTTTTTGTGGAATTTTTGTAATATAAAATAGGTTTTAACAAAGCTAAGTCTTAAAAAAAGGAAGAAAAAATGAAAAAGAAAGAAAAAAAATTTAAAAAATTAAAATATATTTTGATAATTGTTTTTATAGGTTTTATTATAAGTTTAGGGACAAATAAATTTTTGAAAACTGATTTTGATAATTTGCCAAAACTTGATAGACAAGTTATAGAAGAATACGATAAATTTCAAAAAAGTGATGAAAAATTATGGAAAGATTATAGGCTTGAAGATAAGGATATATTGATAATAAATAAAAATGTTGTCGGGAATTTTTATTTGCTTACTAAGGATAAAAATATAAAGTCGATTTTTGCTAAAAAAATAAAGACCAAAGAAGATAAAATAAATATTTATAGGATTTCTAAATTGTATCCAAAAAGATTTGAGTATTTAATTGGAAATTTTAATACTAAAGATAAAAATTATAAAATTTTGGGAAAGGATAATATTTTTTATGTAAAATATGACAAAGATTCAATAAATAAAAAATTTTCATCTTTACATTTTTTGCCTTTCCTAAGCCATGAGGCTTTGCATTATTATATGCAAAAAGATTGGGATAATATTACTTTTAGGGGATATTCTTACAGTGATAAGGAATTGGATTTGTTGGATAGGGAGTATAAAATTTTAGGAAAAATTAAAAATGCTCTTGATGAAAATGCTGATGTAAATACTTTAAAAAATTTGGGTAAAGAATATTTAAAGGTAATGGATGAAAGATTTGAAAAAACTAATCCTGAAAAAATCCAAGCTGAAATTTTTGAAGAAACAATGGAGGGAGCTGCAAATTATGTATCGATAAAAGCAGCAAAAATTGTTGGATATGATTATGGGATTTTGTATTTTGATAATACAAAAAATGTAAAATTTGATGAAATAGTTCCAACAATAAAAAAAGGACAAATTAATCAAAGTATAATCGGAGAAAAAATAGTTTATGAATCTGGATCACTTTTGTGCCAATATTTGGATAAGATTGAAGTTAAAAATTGGCAAGAAAAATTAAATAATAAGGGCAAAAAAGATACAAGCTTATATAGCATTATAAAAGAAAATTTAAATTAAGGAGTTTTTATGAAAGATGCAAAAAAAATTTCTATACAAGAAACTTATGGCGAAAGATTTCAACATTGTTGGGGTTGTGGACCAAAAAATGATAAGGGATTGCATTTAAAATCTTTCCCAAGTGATGATAAAAAAACTGTAAGAGCAAAAATTATTCCAAATGAAATGTATACGGGTGGAGTGCCTAAAAATCTTTTTGGTGGAATGATTGCAATGATTTTTGATTGTCATGGCACAGCTTCAGCTGCTTATTTTGCTCATATCAACAAGGGATTGGAATTTGATGAAAATACATTAATAGGAAGATTTATAACAGCAAGACTTGAAGTTGATTTTAAAAAACCAACTCCAATGAATGAAGAGATTGAAGTAATAGCAAAACTTGAAGAAATTAGCGAAAGAAAAGCAATTATTAATATGGAATTATTAGCAAAGGGAGAAATTAGAGCAAAGGCAAAAATGGTTGCAGTTAAAGTAAAAGATAATATGTAAAATTAATCCAGCTATATTTTTAAATTAAAAATATATAGCTGGAATTTTTTTATAAATAATGTTAGCTAGTTGACAATTAAAATTCTCAAAGTATAATTTTTTCGTCAAGGAGGAAATTTTGCAAAAAGGAATTTTAAAAAAAATAAAAGATTTGGATATTTGTATGATTAGAAAAATGTCGGAACTAAAAAACTGCGCAGGACATGATCATTCTAATGTAGCAAATCCAACTCAAGTAAAAATTTTTTCGTATTTGATAGAAAATAAAGATAGGGATGTTTTTCAAAGAGATTTGGAAGAAGTTCTCAATCTAAGACGAGCTACAATATCAAATATTTTGAAAAAAATGGAAGCAAATGAATATATTGTAAGAGAAACTGATAAAAAGGATTTGAGATCAAAAAAAATTATTCTTACAGATTTAGCTATCAAAAGATATCAAAAGGGTTTAAATCACTTGAGAGATATTGAAAAGATAGCGACGAAAAATATAGATAAGAAAGATTTAGAAATATTTAGTAATGTTATTGATAAGATGATTATTAATATTGAAAATTATAATGGAGATATGAATAATGATAAAATTATTTAAAAATTTGAAAAAAATAGATGTGATTTATGGTTTGATAGCCATAATTTTTATTGTCTTTCAAGTTTATTTAGATTTGAAAATGCCTGATTATATGTCAAAAATCACGGTGTTGGTTCAATCTGAAGTAAGTGAGCTTGATGAAGTTTTAAAATATGGTGGCTACATGATGGCTTGTGCCTTTGGTTCAATGATTAGTGCAGTTATTACTGGTTATTTGATTTCTACAGTTTCTGCCAGATTTTCTAAAAATGTTGGAAGAAAATTATTTGATAAGGTGACAAGTTTTTCGAGTGAAGAAATACACGAATTTTCTACACCAAGCCTTATTACAAGAAATACAAATGATATAACTCAGGTACAAATGTTTTTGGCTATGGGCTTACAAATGTTAATAAAATCGCCAATAACTGCAATTTGGGCTATAAATAAAATTCTTGATAAAAGTTGGCAATGGTCAGCTGCTACAAGTGTAGCTGTAGTATTTTTGTTGGTTGTTGTAGGAATAATAATGGCTATTGTAGTTCCAAAATTTAAATTAGTTCAAAATTTAATTGATAAATTAAATAGGGTTACAAGAGAAAATTTAATTGGAATTAGAGTTATTAGAGCCTTTAATGCTGAAAAATATCAAGAAGAAAAATTTGAAGAAGTAAATACAGATTTGACAAATTTACAAACTTTTAACCAAAAAATGTTTGCTTTAATGATGCCAATTATGTTTTTTGTAATGAATTTTTTGGCTTTGGCAATTTATTTTATTGGCTCAAGATTAATTGATGGGGCAATGATTGCAGAAAAAATTGAATTGTTTGGAAATATGGTTGTATTTTCATCTTATGCTATGCAAGTTATTATGTCATTTTTAATGTTAGCCTTTATTTTTATGATGCTACCAAGAGCAAATGTTTCAGCAGATCGTATTAATGAAGTTTTAAATACAAAAATTAAAATAGAAGATGGAAAAGGAGTAGTATAAAGATAATGGTATAAAAGGAAAAGTAGAATTTCAAAATGTATATTTCTCATATCCTGATGCAGAAGAAGCAGTTTTAGAAAATATTTCTTTTACAGCAAACAGGGGAGAAACTGTTGCCTTTATCGGCTCAACTGGTTCAGGAAAATCTACTTTGATAAATCTTATTCCAAGATTTTACGATGTAAGTGGCGGAAAAATTTTAATAGATGGGATTGATGTTAGAGATTATCCATTAAAAGATTTATATAATAAATTAGGCTACGCTTCACAAAAAGCATTTTTGTTTAATGAAAGCATAGAAAATAATATAGATTTTGGAGAAGGACTAAAAGAAATTAGTGATAAAGATATAGAAAAAGCTTTGGACATTGCTCAAGCTAGCGAATTTGTAAATAAAATGGACGATGGCAAAAAATCTATGATAGCCCAAAGTGGTACAAATATTTCAGGAGGACAAAAACAAAGATTATCTATTGCTAGAGCCATAGCAAAAGATCCTGAAATATTTATCTTTGATGATTCATTTTCAGCACTTGACTACAAAACAGATGCGATTTTGAGAAATGAATTAAAAAAATCTACAGAAAATTCTACCAAATTAATAGTTGCTCAAAGGATTGGAACTATTATGAATGCAGACGAAATAATAGTTTTAGATCAAGGAAAAATAGTTGGAAAAGGACGCCACAAAGAATTATTAAAAAACTGTGATGTTTATAGAGAAATTGCTCTATCCCAACTAAGTGAGGAGGAATTATACAATGGCTAGACATGGAAATGCAAGAGGGAAAATTGAAAAACCAAAAGATTTAAAGTCATCAATAAAAAGATTAACAAAAGAATTAAAAGATTTTAAATTATTAATAGGACTTAGCATTGTACTTGCTATCGTTGGTTCAATTTTAACAATAATTACTCCAAATAAATTATCCGATATGGTTGATGAAATTTCTCTTGGAATTAGACCAAGAGTAGAAAATATTGAACCAATAGCTAAAAATATTCAAAAAGGAATGAAAAATAGAAAACTTGATCCAATAACAATAGATGGAGTTGAAATTAGCGTAGAAGATCAAATGGAATTTGCAAAAATAATGCAAAAAAACCAAGGAAAAAATATGGATATGAAAAATTTATCCAAAGAAGATCAGCTAAAAGAGCTAAAAAAATTGGAATCATTCCCAAAATCAATAAAAAAAGTAATTGAACCAAAAATGGATTTGGAAAAAATAAAAAATATCGCAATTGTAATTGCACTTTTATATTTTATAAGTTCATTTTTTACATTTATCCAGTCCATTTCAATGACAGAAGTTGCAAATAGATTTGCAAAAAAACTAAGAAATTCAATTTCTGAAAAAATTAATAGACTGCCATTGACATTTTTTGATAAAAATTCTGTTGGAGATATTTTATCAAGAGTTACAAATGATATTGATACAATTGCCCAATCAATGAACCAATCGTTGGCAAGTCTTTTCTCATCAATCGTTCAATTTTTAGGAACAATTATAATGATGTTTTACACAAATTGGCAAATGGCAGTAACTGCTATTGTTTCAAGCACATTTGGTTTTATATTTATGTTTTTGATAATTGGTAAAAGTCAAAAATATTTTTCAATGCGACAAAAATCACTTGGAAAATTGAATGGACACATTGAAGAAGTTTATTCGGGTTTAAATATTGTAAAATCATACAATGCCAAAAATTATGTTCTAGATAAATTTGATAAGGCTAATTATGATGTTTATAAAGCAAGTCAGATGAGTCAATTTTTGTCAGGATTAATGATGCCTTTAATGATTTTTATTGGAAATTTGGGCTATGTTGCAATTTGTATTGTAGGAGCTGTTTTGACAATTAAAGGGAAAATTACTTTTGGAGTAATTGTTGCTTTTATGTCTTATGTCAGATTATTTACATCTCCACTTTCACAAATCGGACAAGCTATGACATCAATTCAATCAACAGCAGCAAGTAGTGAGAGAGTTTTTGAATTTCTTGATGAAAAAGAAATGGAAGATGAAAAAGAAAAAAAAGAATATTTAGATCCACAAAAAGCCTTCGGAAATATTGAATTTAAAAAGGTAGAATTTACTTATGATGGAAATAAAAAACCAACTATTACAAATTTTTCAGCTGATATTAAAAAAGGACAAAAAGTTGCAATAGTTGGGCCAACAGGAGCTGGTAAAACAACTATGGTAAATCTTTTAATGAAATTTTACCAAATAAATAAGGGAGATATTATTATTGATGGAAAATCCATAAATGATTTAAAAAGAGAAAATATCCATGATTTATTTACCATGGTTTTGCAAGATACTTGGTTATTTAAAGGAACAATTAGAGAAAATATTTTATTTAATAGAAAAGATATTTCAGAAAAAAGATTAAATCATGTAATAAAATCTGTAAGCTTAGATCATTTTATAAAAACTTTACCAAAAGGACTAGATTCAAAAATTGATGATGACGATTCAGTTTCACAAGGACAAAGGCAACTTCTTACAATTGCAAGAGCTATGATTGATGATAAACCATTTTTAATTTTAGATGAAGCAACATCAAACGTAGATACAAGAAGTGAAGAATTAGTTCAAGAAGCTATGGATAAATTAGCACAAGGAAGAACGTCATTTATAATTGCCCACAGATTATCAACAATCAAAAATGCAGATTTGATTTTGGTAATGGATGAAGGAAATATAATTGAACAAGGAAATCATGAACAATTAATGGAAAAAAATGGATTCTACGCTGATCTTTACAATTCACAATTTAGTTTATAAAAGGAGAAAAAATGAAAAAAATAATCAACACAGCAATGTTTTATATGATTTATGGCTTAACAGCAGGAGCTTTTTATAGAGAATACACTAAACTTAAGGGATTTGAAGGACTAACAAGTCTTTCAAAAGTCCATCCTTACGTTTTAGTTTTAGGTATGTTAGTATTTTTGGTAATAGGAGCTTACGTATATAGCAATGATGATTTAATAAAAACAAAAAGTTTTTCTAGATTTTATAAAGTTTATAACCTTGCTCTAGTAGGAACAAGTCTTACAATGTTTGTAAGAGGTCTAACACAAGTAAACGCTAGCCAATTGACAAAAGCAATGGATATGTCAATTTCAGGAATAGCAGGAGTATTTCATATATTGATGGCAGTAGCATTTTACTTTTTCTTTAAGTCTTTAAAATCTATTGTAAAATAAAAATTACAAATGAAAATTAAAAGGGACTGTAGGTAAATTATGATTATTAATAATTTTTCTATAGCCTTTTTTTTATGTAAATATTCAAAAAATAAAATAAATTGAAAGCTTTTAAGAATTTTTAAAATTTTTAAAGCCTACTGAAATTTTTAAGAGAAAAAAATTAATTCTTATTTATATTAAAAATTTAACTTAGCTGTTAAAATAAAAATATTTTTAAGCCATTTATTTTAATGGGGTATGATTTAATTATTTTGCTTTATCTAGATAACAAAATAAAATAATTAAAATCAAAATTGACAATAAGCTCTTGATATTGTAAAATAAATATACGATAAAATTTAACATATAATTTTATCAAGGCATTATAATAAAATATAATTTACTATGAAAGGAATTAATATGGAAAAAGAAAAATCAATTAGGCTACCTAGTTTTTTTGAAGCGATTTTGCCGATTATAACTATGGTGTCTTTGATGATTTATGTATTTGCTTTTGCAAAAGAAAAAGTTGATGGAAAATTTGAATCTATTTATGATGGGGCACACATGCCTTTAATTTGTGGAATAATTGTTGCTTGTTTGGTTGGAATGATTTGCGGTCATTCTTTTAAAGAGATGATTAATGGAATGATTAATAGGATTAGCACAACTCTTGATGCAATTTTAATTTTGCTTACTGTTGGGCTTTTGGTTTCTTCTTTTATGATAAGTGGAACAATTCCAGCTCTTATTTATTATGGGCTTGATTTATTAAATCCAAAATTATTTTTGCCAATTGGTTGTATCATAACGGCGATTGTAAGTCTTGCTTGTGGATCTTCTTGGACTGCAACAGCAACAATTGGAATTGCATTTATGACAATAGGAAAGGGAATGGGAATTAATCCAGCGATTAGTGCTGGTATGGTAATTTCTGGTGCTTATATTGGAGATAAATTTTCTCCTTTATCAGATACTACAAATCTTGCAGCTGGTGTTTCAAAAACTGGTTTGTTTGATCACGTTACTGCAATGATTTCTACAACTGGTCCAGTTTTTATAATTTCTTTAATTTTATATACGATTTTGGGACTTAGGGCAAATGTTGTTAATTATGATCCAACAATTGCAGAAGGCATAAAAACTTCTCTTGCAAATAATTTTAATTTAAATCCTTTGGTCTTACTTCCGATTGCAATTATAATTTTAGTTTGTGTATTAAGAATTGAAGGCTTGGCTGGTGTAATGATTTCTGTTGTAGTTGGAATTATTTTTTCTTTAATTTTTCAACAGCCAAGATCTCTTGCTGAAATTTTTTCAATTTTACACTATGGTCCAGATATTGAAACAGGAAATGCTTTTGTTGATCAAGCTTTGGCAAAGGGAGGAATGGATAATCAAATGTGGACTATAAATTTAATTTTATTAGCTGTATCTTTTGGAGGAGCTTTAGAAAAATCTGGAGTTGTTGAAAAATTATTTGCTCACTTAAAAGAAAAAATTAATTCAGTTGGTGGACTTGTTTTTACAACAATGGCAACTTCAATTTTTTGCGATGCAACTATGTGTGATCAATTTTTAGGCATTGGAGTTCCAGCTCCACTTTATGAAGATAAATATGATGATATGGGTCTTTCAAGAAATTTTTTATCGAGAACTTTAGAAGATGCAGGCACTTTGTGGGCAGTTATGTTTCCGTGGACAGCCTGTGGAGCTTATCAAATGAAAACTTTGGGAGTAAATCCTCTTTATTATTTCCCATTTGCATTTGTAAATTTAATAAATCCAATATATGCTCTAGTAACAGCGTATTTTAAAAGAAATATATTTTGGGCAGATGGTTCATACACAAATATTTTTGGAAAAACAAAAATGAAAAAGAAAGCACACGCACCAAAAGAAGTAGAAATTTATGCAACAAATCAATTAGATAAATTAAGAAAAGAAGGAAAAGCTCCAAAAATTTCACTTTAAATCCTCCATTTAAATAAGCTTTTCTTTCAAAAAAATAATGCTATACAAAAAGTATAGCATTATTTTTTATTCTTCAATTTCTTTATGATCTTTTGGAACTCTATCAAAAATTCCTGTAACCATAAGAGCTATTGCTCCATCGCCTGTTACGTTACAAGCTGTTCCGAATGAATCTTGGAGGGCAAATATTGAAAGCATAAGAGCTGTTCCTGTATCATTAAATCCTAAAACAGAAATAATTAATCCTAAACTTGCAACTACTGTTCCTCCAGGAACTCCTGGAGCTGCTATTGCAAAAATTCCAAGTAATGCAATAAATACAATCATATTTGCATTTGATGGAACTTGTCCTGTTAAAATTTGTGAAACTGTCATAACAAAAAATACTTCTGTTAAAACTGAACCGCAAAGATGTGTGTTAGCACAAAGTGGAATTACAAAATCTCTTATTTTTGGATCTAATGTTTTTGATTTTCTAGCACATTTTAAGGCAACTGAAAGGGTTGCTGCTGATGACATTGTTCCTAAGGCTGTAAGGTAAGCTGGTAAATAATGACCAAAAACTTCTTTTGGATTTGTTTTTGAGAAAAGTCCTCCCAAAGAATATAAAAGTGTCATCCAAATAAAATGTCCAACTATTACTATTAAAATTATTTTCAAAAATACAGGCAATTCTTGTAACACTACTCCTTCATAAGCTAAAACTGCAAAAGTTGAAGCAATATAAAAAGGTAGCATATTAATTACGACAACGTCTACGATTTTTAAAACAATATTATTAAGTTCTAATAATAAATTTTCCCATGTTTTTGATTTGGTAAGGATAACTGCTATACCAAAAATAATTGATGTTACAAGAGCTGTCATAACTGGCATTATTGGATCTATTGATAATTTAAAAATAGATTCTGGAATTTCTTTTGCTCCTGCCACATTGGATGCAATATTTAAATGAGGAATAATAGCTTTTCCAGCCAAAAAACTAAAAGTTCCTGCACCAATTGATGAAAGGTAGCAAATCAATAAAGTTACAGTTAGAATTTTTCCTGCATTTTCTTTTAATGAAACAATAGCAGGTGTAACAAAACCTAGGATAATCAAAGGAACAATATATCCTATCAAATCTCCAAGAATTGTTTTTATCGAACTAACTACCAAAATTGCAGATTCATTTGAAATTTGTCCAATAATAATTCCTACAATAATTCCCATCACTAGCTTAAAAACTAATGAATTGAAAAAGCTTTTCTTTTTCATTTTTCATACCTCTTTCATTTATTTTAATAATATTCTACATTAATTCGACAAAATTACAATACTATAATAGTCTTTTATTGTAATAAATTATATTAATCATAAAGTTTTGCTTGGCTTAAATACATTTTTTTATAAAGTCCATCATCTTTCATTAATGTTTCATGATTTCCATTTTCTGTAATTTTTTTATTATCACAAACAATAATCCTATCAGCATACTTTGTTGATGAAAGCCTGTGAGAAATAAAAAGCGAAGTTTGTCCTTTTGAAATATCTAGCATTTTCTCAAAAATTTCTTGTTCACTTCTTGGATCAAGAGCACTTGTTGGCTCATCCATTATAAAAAATTTCCCTTCATGAACAATTGATCTTGATAGAGCAAGTTTTTGTCCAATTCCACCAGAAGGTTCGACAGAATTTTTTGAAAAAAGGAAAGTTAAGAATGTATCTTCTTTATTTACAAGACCATCTATCCAAGATTTCAAATTTAAAAGATAAAAAGATTCATCCATTTTTTCTCTTTGATAATTTGTAATCTCATCTAATAAATTTGCTGAAATATTTTCAGAAATTCTAAAAGGAAATAATCTAAAATCTTGAAAAGTTGGGGAGAGGATTTTGTAATATGTTTTTGTATCAATATCATTTATATTAATCCCATTCAAATAAATATTTCCTTTTGTGGGCTTATAAAATTTGCACAAAAGTTTTACAATTGTAGATTTTCCAGCACCATTTTTCCCCACAAGAGCTACGGTTTCTCCATTTTTAATTTCAAAAGAGCAATTTTCCAAAATCTTTTCCTTTGATTTTGGATATTTAAAGCTTACATTATCAAATTTAATAGTGATTTTTTCTGTGTTTATTTTTTTGATTTTTCCTTCATCAAAATTTTCTTCTTTTTGATTTAAAAAATCAAATAAGCTTTGAAGTTGCTCATTAAAGGCAATTACTTGGGCATAATTTTTTTGTATTTCCTTACTTGCATTTATTAAACTTATTAATGAGTTAAAATATAAAGTAAAATCAGCAAGGCTTATGGCTTTTTCTATAAGCTTAACTACAAGAAAAAACAAAGATCCAAGTATAGAAAAATTAGAAAATACATTCATAAGCCCAACATAAATCCCATTTTTTGTATAATATGCGCTGGAATTTTTGACCAATTTTTGGTGAAAAATTTCAGATTTTTTTAAAATAAAATTTTCTCCATTATAAATTTTTATATCTTTAAAATATCTATGGTCTTGAGAAAAATTTATAAAAAATCTGTAAGCCCTTAGTTTTGGTATATCATTTTTTTGATAGTCTAATTCATTTTTCTTTATTAATTTTACAATTTTTTTATTTAAAAGTATTAAAATAAGTACCACAAGTACAACCAAAACTGATAATTTCATTAGAATTATTAAAGAAAAATACCTGTAATTGTAGAGTTTATTGTTATTGCAAATAAATCATATATTTTAAAAATTTCGAAAATTGCAAAATGAGATTTTTCCATTTCATCTTGAATTTTTTTGCTATCAGATTTTTCTATTGGAAGCTTAATTGCCTTTTCACTTAACTTAAAAGTATAAATATCAATAAATGACTCAAAAGTTTCAGTAATTAAATTAGCATTTAACCTATTAACTAATCCTCTTATTAAATCAAAAATTAAAACTAGAAAAGCAATTATAAAAATTATTTTTAATCTTTTTTGTCCATATATTTCATCAATTATTAATTTTGGTGCAATAATGGAAAATATAGGAAGTATTCCCATAATAAGGGAAAATATTACAAATTTTTTGATAAAATTTTTGTGTATTTCATTTATTTTTTTTAATAATTTTAAAATATTTTTCATACTTTCTCCTTATAATTTTTTGCTTGAAGATTGTATAAATCTTTGTAATCAGAATCGTTTTTCATAAGTTCTTCATGACTTCCTGTAGATTTTATTTCTCCATCTTTTAGATAAACTATCCTGTTGCAAAATTTTGTTGATGCTAGACGGTGAGATATGAAAATTGAAGATTTGTTCTTGGTTAAATCATTATATAAGGTATATAATTCTCTTTCTGCAAGAGCATCAAGTTGGGCGGTGGGTTCGTCTAAAATTAAAAGTTCTGAAGAACTTTTTTCAATACTTCTTGCCAAATATAATTTTTGCTTTTGTCCACCAGAAAGATCAACTCCATCATCATCTAAAATTCTAAGCAAAGTTTGATTATCTTTTTTGTCATAAGATTCTATAATTTTATTCAAATGAGTAAGCTCATAAGTTTTTTCTAGATTTTTATTAGAATCATTTAACAAAATATTTTCTTTAATAGAAAATGGAAGAATTTGAGAATCTTGGAAGACAGCTGAAACCAAGCTATTATAATCATAATCTAGTTTTTTGAAATTTTTACCATTAATAAAAATTTCCCCATCATAAGATTTATAAAAACCTGCAAGAATAAGAGCAAGAGTAGATTTACCTGCTCCATTTTCTCCGACTAAGGCTATTGATTCATTATTGTTTATGGTTAAATTTATATTTTTTAGGACATATTTATCAGAGTTTGGATATTTAAATGATAAATTTACTAGGTCAATTTTTAAAATTTTTGGTAAATTTTTATTTTCAAAAGATTTTTGATAAGGATTTATAATTTTAAAAAACGGTTTAAATCTTGTAAGATTATCAAAAAAATCATTAAAAATCCACATAAACAAATTGTTAAAATTTACAAAGGCTAAAATTGCTGTAAAATAAACATAAAAATCGCCAAGGTCAAGCTTTTCACTCATCAAATTTGTAATAAGCCAATACATAATAAGAGCATCTCTAATAAAATTTATAAGTCTTACAAGGCTATAAATTTTAAAGGTTTTTTTATCTGTTCTAACTAGATAGGCTATCCTATCTTGGTTGGTTTTTTTGTAAAAACTTTTAAAGACATTTATAAAATCAAAAATAAGTATATCTTGTTTTGATAAGGGAGATCTTAGCTCATTGTTTAATTTTGTAAATTTATTGTAGTTTTCATTTTGGTCATTCCAAAATTTAGAAAATTCTCTAGGAATTTTATTTGCAATATAAGTTGAAATTATTGTCAAAATAATTATCAAAAATAAAATGATTCCGCCAATTTTTAAAAAAATCCACAAAAATCCTGCAATAGAAGTTAGGGATGCTAAAAATTCTGGCAAAGTCATCATTACAGCACCTGCTCCTAGATAGGGACTGTCGACAGCCTTATTTGCACTATTTATTTTTTCAGATTCAGATTTTTTCATTTTTTCTTCATAGGGAAGGTAGAGGGCATATTTTGTTACCATATTCATATATTTATATCTGATATTATTCATTTTCATACGGTAATTACCCATGATAAAAGATTCAAAAAAACTTATAATCGTTGATAGGACTAATAATAAAATAAAAAAGCCTAACATAAAATCAAGTCCATTTTGATAATTTTTCAATATGTAGGCAGGCGAAATAATCCATATAAATGGTTTTAAGCCGATAAATATGGAGTAAAGTATGATTAATAAATACATGCTTGGCTCATACTTAGCCATTGATTTAAAAATATATTTTAATTCTTTCATAAAAAGCCTAAACGGCATCCTCCTTGTTGTAGTAAGTCAAGGAGCTTTTCCTCACTTACAAGTTACAAATTACCTCTTTATTTTTAATATTATTGTTCATTTTTCTTCTCCTTTCTTTAAACTAATTTAATATTAACAATTTAATTTAATGAAGTCAAAAAAAGATGGTAAAAACCATCTTAATTTTCTAATATTTCAATTGCACATTTTAAACCATCAAGAGCTGATGAAATTATTCCTCCAGCATAACCTGCTCCTTCACCGATTGGTCTTAGATTTTTAAATTTTAAAGTTGAATAATTTTTATTTCTTTCAATTCTAATAGGACAAGAAGTTCTTGTTTCAACTCCTGTTAATATTGCATCTTCATCGGAGAAAGCTTTCATTTTTTTTGAAAAATCAATTAAGGCAAGTTTTATAGCCTCATTTATTTTTTCAGGATAAATTTTATTTAAATCAGCAAATTTATAAGATGGTTTGTATGTTGGCTTAATTTTTCCCAAATCTTTTGAAACTACTCCATTAATGTAATCACAAACTTTTTGCACAGGAGCAGTAAAATTTCCTCCACCAAGCATATAAGCTTTTTCTTCTATTTCTCTTTGAAATTTAATACCACTAAGATTATTATTTCCCAAAATTTCTGGTCCAATAGCACAAACAACAGCAGAATTTGAATTATAATTTCCCCTGTCATGATAGCTCATTCCATTTACACAAAGACGATTTTCTTCACTTGATGCAGGAACGACATAGCCGCCTGGGCACATACAAAAAGTATATACAGAAATATTTTTCTTTTTATCAAAATATTTAAGGGCGTAGGAAGCCTGTGGAAGTCTATCATCAATAATTTTATATTGGCTAAAATTAATATCTTTTTGCAAGTGTTCAATCCTAAATCCAACTGCAAAATTCTTTTGACTAATGTCAATATATTTATCCAGCATAATAAAAGTATCGCGAGAAGAATTGCCCAAGGCAAGAACATATTCGTCAGCTTGGTATTCATTTTTATTTGTAATAAGAGATTTTATTTTACCATTTTCAATATTTAAATCCGTAAAAATTTCATTAAAATGAAAATCTCCGCCCATTTCAATTATTTTTTTCCTAATATTTATAATGACTTTTCTTAAAAGATCTGTTCCAACATGGGGCATTTGGGTATATAAAATATCTTCAGGTGCGCCGTTTTCAACTAAAATTCTAAAAATTTCCCTAGATCTTTTATCTTTTGACCTAGAAGTTAGTTTTCCATCAGAAAAAGTACCAGCACCACCTTCGCCAAATTGAATATTTGATTCGGGATTTAATTTTAAATTTTTAATAAAATTGTCGATAGTTTTTACCCTATCTTCAATTTTTTCTCCTCTTTCAATTATAGTAACTTTAACACCATTTTTACAAAGAGCATAGGCACAAAAAAGTCCACTGGGACCAGATCCAACAATAATAGCAGAATTTATTTTATTTTTATTTCCTAAAACTAAATCCTCTTCAACAAATTCCCCAATATCATTTTTTAATTTTTTCCTAGTTTTTTTATCAATTTCACAATCAATCAAAACTTGATAAACATAAAAAATACCACGCCTTGCATCGATTGATTTTTTATAAATTTTAAAAGAATCAATTTTTCTATTAATTTTTTCTTCAATAGCCTTTTTTAAATTTTTATCATTATCCAAATCGTATGGAATTTTAATATTTCTAATTATATACATAAGACATCCTTTCTTATTAATTTTAACAGATTTTCCATGTTAAATAAATTTAAAATAATATATAATTGATTAGGAGGAACTTATGAAAGTTAGTTTAGTTGAAAATAAATTAGAAAAAGAAAATATTTCATCCTACATATTAAATGATTTAAATTCATGGTTTGAAGATGATGATGCTGTAAAAAATTATATAGAAAAATCTAAAGAATATATTTTTTTCAAAGCAAGTGAAAATGGAAAAAATTTTGGTTTTATCGTTTATAAAGAAACTTCGGATTATACTATTGAAATATTTGTAATGGGAGTTTTGAAAAAATATCACAGAAATCATATAGGAAGATATTTATTTGAAAAATCCATTGAAATTTTAAAAAAGTATAATTATGAATTTGTCCAAGTAAAAACTTTAAAAGAAGGAATAGACGATGGATATGATAAAACAAATAAATTTTATCAAGCTTTGGGATTTAGAAAATTTGAAGTAATTGAAGAAATTTGGTCACGAGATAATCCTTGCCAAATTTATGTGAAAAGTATTAATTGAATTAAAAATGTTTTTAAATTTGAAAAGAAAAATGAACTATTTTAATATATTTATTAATTTTATCGTAAATTTACTTAAAATATTTTTATGATATAATTTTACTAAATCATAGAACTTTAATACATTTTCGTATTATTGTACTAAACTAAAGGAGGGAATATGTTAACAAAAATTAGTAATTTTATAGGACCTATAAATGAAATTCTTTATTATCCGATATTAATAATTTTGTTGCTTTTGATAGGTCTTTATTTTACATTTAGGACTAAATTTTTACAAGTTAGGTTATTGAAAGAATCAATTAATGTTGTAATGGAAAAACCAGAAGAGGAAGGTGCTGTTTCTTCATTTCAAGCTTTGATGGTTTCTACTGCATCTAGAGTTGGTTCTGGAAATATTGTAGGAATTTCTACAGCAATTTGCCTAGGAGGTTATGGTGCAGTTTTTTGGATGTGGATTGTTGCGATAATTGGTGGAGCAAGTGCTTTTATTGAATCTACTCTTGCACAAATTTATAAAAAAAGAGATGAAAATAATAAATCTTACGGTGGACCTGCTTATTATATTGAACAAGGTTTAAAATCTAGAACACTTGGAATTATTTTTGCTAGTAGTTTGATTTTGACTTATGCAATTGGTTTTAATATGCTTGCATCTTTTAATCTTCAAACTTCTTTTATTGCTTATGATTTTTATGATCCAAACAAAACTCCATTTATTATTGGATTAATTCTTGCAATCATTACTGGAATTTGTATTTTTGGTGGCGGGGATAGAATAATTAAATTTACATCAACTTTAGTTCCTTTTATGGGAATTATTTATATTTTGGTGGCTATTATTATGATAGTTGTAAATATTTCTTATATTCCAACTGTTTTTTCAAATATTTTTAAGGATGCTTTTAATTTTAGAGCGATTTTTGCAGGCCTTGCATCTTCTTCAATGATGTATGGAATAAAAAGAGGGCTTTATTCAAACGAAGCTGGTATTGGTTCAGCACCAAACGCTGCTGCAAGTGCAAATATTTCTCATCCAGCAAAACAAGGTCTTGTTCAAATGCTTTCAGTTTTTATTGATACACTTTTGATTTGCTCAGCTACAGCTTTTATGTGTCTTTCTTCTGGAATTGAACCAAGCGAGGCTTTAAGTGGAGCTCCTTATGTTCAAGAAAGTCTTTCAACTTTGTTGGGTAGCTTTGGAAATTATTTTATTTCTTTTTCCTTAGCTTTATTTACTTTTACAACTTTGATTGGAAATTTATTTTATGTAGATAGTAACCTTGCTTATATAAATAAAAAAACACCATCAAAAATTTTTATGATAATATTTAGATTGTTTGCAGTAATTGTAATTTTATTGGGAGCTATGAGCAAAGTTAAACTTGCTTGGGATATTTCTGATTTGTTGATGGGAATAATGGCTTTAATAAATTTACCTTCAATTCTAATTTTATCTAAAAAAGCTATTGATTGTTTAAAAGATTATGAAATTCAAAAAGCAAGTGGAAAAAATCCAATATTTAAAGCAAAAGATATTGGTATGAAAGAAAAACTTGATTATTGGAATTAATTACAAAAAAATAAATAAATTTTAACCGTTAGCTTGTTAAAGATTGTTGCAATTTGACAAAACAACTCATTAATGGTAGTATTCATAGTGCAATTGAACAAGCGTGATAGAGGTGCGGAAAACATTAGTAAAATATTTTTTTGGGAATCGAAAATATTTGAAAGGGTAATCCACCGAGGGATTTTGAGTCTGCCCAAGACTTAAAGTTGCCGGGACGATTGGAGAATATCTGTCGTACTGCCATATTTTTATGGAGAGCTGTCGTGGTTTATAATTATTTTATATAGTTTAATATTTAAGTCATGGCATGCGTCATGACTTTTTTTGCAATTTAAATTCGAGAGGAGTTTTAAAATGAACAAAAAAAGAAAATTACCATTACTTTTGGTAATTTCTTTAGCACCGATAATTGTTTCGATATTTATTGTAGAAAGTGGTATTGAAACTTATGCTAGTATTTGGGCGTTATTACCCCCAGTTGTGGCAATTTTAATGGCACTTATGACAAAAGAAGTATATTCTTCTTTATTTTTGGGGATTGTAATAGGAGCAATATTAGCATCAAAAAGATCTTTGGCAAAATTTTTAGATAATATTGTTGTAAAAGGTCTAACTAATTCTATTTCACAAACTTCAGGAATTTTTATTTTCTTGATAGTTTTGGGAATTTTGGTAGTATTAATAAATCATTCTGGAGGATCAAAAGCATTTGGGCAATGGGCTGACAAAAAGATAAAATCAAGAAAAGGATCACAACTTGCAACATATTTTTTATGCATTATGCTTTTTATTGATGATTATTTTAATTGTTTGACATCAGGTTCTGTAATGAGACCAATTACTGATTCTCACAGAATTTCTAGAGCAAAACTTGCTTATCTTATAGATGCAACAGCAGCTCCAATTTGTATGATTGCACCAATTTCATCATGGGCTGCTGCAGTTTCTGGATATGCACAAGGAACAGGTCTTTCGGGAATAGAATTATTTATAAAGGCGATTCCTTATAATTTTTATTCTATTTTAACTTTGTTTTTTGTAATATCTCTTATTCTTTTTGGAAGAGATTATGGTCCTATGAAAGATTTTGAAGATAGGGCAATTAATGATGGAGACTTGGGAAATATAGTAGAATCAGAAGTTAGTGCAGAAGATGGTAATCCTGAAGGAAAAGTTATTGATTTAGTTTTTCCAATTTTAAGTCTTATTATAATTTCTGTTTTGTCTTTAGTTCATATTGGTGGATTTTTTGATAAATCTAGTGAATTTTATATGGATTTTGTAAATGCTTTTGCAAATACTGATTCGACAGTTGCTCTTCCAATGGGAGCAATTATAGCTTTAATTATTACGATAATTTATTTTCTGATAAGAAAAGTTATAAGTTTTGAAAAATCTATGGATGCAATCCCAGAAGGTTTTCAATCAATGGTTCCTGCAATTTTGATTTTAACAATGGCTACAAGCTTAAAAAATATTTCAAATGATTTGTTAGGCTCAACAAAATTTGTCGGAAATCTTATGACAAATGCAGCAAGTGGACTTAGCACATTTTTGCCAGCTGTTATATTTGTTGTAGCAATTTTATTAGCGTTTGCAACTGGAACAAGTTGGGGAACTTTTGGAATTTTGATTCCTATAGTAGCATCAATGTTTGATCCAACTGATCCAATATTTTTTATAGGAATTTCAGCTTGTCTTTCAGGAGCAGTTTGTGGAGATCATATTTCTCCAATTTCTGATACAACAATTATGTCATCAGCAGGAGCAGGATGCGTTCACGTCGATCATGTAAGAACTCAACTGCCTTATGGAATAACTGTTGCATCAATAGCTACAATTTCTTTTATAATAGCAGGCTTTACACAATCAGCTTTAATTTCAATAGCTTTTGGAGCAATTGTAATTTTTATTTTTATGTTGTATTTAAATAAAAGTAAAAAATGATTTTGTGATTTTTGTAAAGGTATAAATACAATCGTCCTTAGTTAGAATTTTATCTTAAAAATTTAAAAATTAAGATTTACTTCTAATTAGGGGCGATTTTTTATTTTGTAAGAGATTTTTTTACTGTAATTTATTTTTTGAAAAAATTAATTAAAAAATAAATTATTTTACATTAAAGATTAAGTCAAGTATAATTAGAAACTAACATAAAAAATATGGATAAAAATGATATTTAAGAAAGAGAGGATTTATGTTTTTATTAGATAACATAATTGGTATTGCAGATTTTTTGTGGAGCAATATTATTGGTTATGTTTTATTAGGAGTAGGTCTTTATTATACAATAAGATTAGGTTTTCCTCAGATAAGATATGCTAAAGATATAAAAGATGTTTTGAAGAAAAATTTAAAAAGTGATGATAATGTTTCAGGCTTTGGAGCTTTGGCTGCTGCTGTTGGTGGACAAGTGGGAACAGGTTCTTTGGTAGGAGTTGCTTCTGCTCTTGTAGCTGGTGGTCCTGGTGCGATTTTTTGGATGTGGGTTACTTCAATTTTAGGTATGGTAATCACTTTTGCCGAAACAGTTTTAGGTCAAGTTTATAGGGTTAAATTATCTGATGGAACTTATAGGGGTGGTCCAGCATATTATATTAGAAATGGTTTGGGCAAAAGAGTTTTATCAATTATAACAGCATTTTTATATATAATTGGTGTAGGATTATGTATAGCCTTTATGCAAACAAATTCAATAGCAAATGGATTTAAGGATGTTATTGATTTTAATCCAATTATAGTAGGGGTCATTGTAACAATTCTTGCAGGAATAATTACTATTGGTGGAGTAAAAAGACTTACAAAAGTTACAGGATTTTTGGTGCCAATTATGGCAGCTTTTTATGTAATAATTGTTTTTATAATTATAATTACAAATATTAGTAAACTTCCTTCTGTTATTGCATTAATTTTTAAATCAGCTTTTAGTCCACAAGCAGCTGTTGGAGGAATTGTTGGTCATAGTGTAATGCAAGCTTTTAGAAATGGAGTTGCAAGAGGATTATTTTCAAACGATGCAGGTAATGGAATTGCAGGAATTATGCATTCATCAGCTGACGTTGACCATCCAGCAGAACAAGGATTTTTGGGAATGTTTGGAACCTTTGTAACAACTTGTATAATTTGTTCGCTTACAGCTTTCGCGATTTTATTAACTGGTGTTTTGGGAAATGGATCTGACGGAATAAATCTTGTTCAAGATGCTTTTTCTGCACAAATCGGGCTAGTTGGAAGATGGGTTGTTGCTTTTGCTATGGCATTTTTTGGATTTACAACATTAATTGCAGATTTATTTTATGGAGAAGCTAATGTAATTCATATATTCAAAGAAAATTTTAAAATTCCACTTTGGATTTATAGAATTTTTGCAGCTGTTATGTTTATAGTTTCTACAAAAATGTCCCTTGATAGAGTTTGGGGGTTGATTGATGTTTTTGTAGGAATTTTGGTATTTATAAATGTAATAACATTAATATTTTTGTTTAAATCCGTAAAAACTGTTTTAGATGATTATGAAAAACAAAAACAAGAAGGAAAAAAGCCTGTTTGGGATAAGGAAAATAATAGTCTTTATTCTGATGAGGGAGAATATAAAAATTTTAAAATATAAAATTCTAAAAATCTTAGCTTGTGCTAGGATTTTTTATTTTCCAAAATATTAACAAATATGTTAAGTAAAATAAGCTAGAAATTTAAAAAATATTTCATTTAAAAAATAAAATCGTATAATCAAAAAGTAAAGTTAAGTACATGGAGGTATTTATGAATAAGTTAGGAAGAAAAGTTGTTTTGATTGGTAGTGGATTTGTAGGATCTTCTTATGCATTTGCTTTGGTTAATTCTGGACTTGCAAGTACTCTTTCAATTATTGATATAGATAAGGACAAGGCGATTGCAGATGTTAATGATTTGATGGATGCAAGTTGTAAAACACAATCTCCAACTTTGGTTAAGGAAGGTTCTTACGAAGACTGTAAAGATGCTGATTTGGTTGTTTTGTGTTATGGAAATAGCCAAAAAAATCTTACAAATAGACTAAATGATATAAAAATTGCAAGTAGGATGGTTGTTGATACAATTCCAAAAGTTATTGAAAATGGTTATGATGGAATAATTTTGCTTGCAACAAATCCAGTTGATGTTATTTCAAAAGTTGTTCAAAAAGTTTCAGGTCTTCCTTATAATAAAATTGTAGGAAGTGGAACAAATCTTGATACAGCAAGATTTATCCAATATTTGGCAAAAGAAGTAACTTGTAATCCAAAAGATGTTGAAGCTTATGTAATAGGTGAGCATGGCAATTCATCAGTTGCTTTGTGGTCAAATGCAAGAATTAAGGGGATTTCTATTGATAAATTTTTAGATAATATTGACAATGAGGATAAGTTTAAAGAAGAAGTTTCTGAAAAAATTAGGGACAAGGCTTTTCAAATTATAAAAGGAAAAGGTGCAACTCATTTTGGAATTGCAAATTGCTTGCTTGATTTTACAAGAGCAATTTTATTGGATGAAAAGAAAATTATAATGACATCAGCATATCTTGATGGAGAATATAACAACAAGGGTTTATACACAGGAGTTCCAGCAGTAATTGGGGCAAATGGATGTGAAAAAATTCTTGAGATGGACATTTCTAAAAAGGAACAAGAAATGTTTGATAAATCATGCAAGGATCTTGAAGAAAATTATAAACTTGCCCAAGAGGTTTTGGATGAATAAATTATATTATAAATATTTTCTTTTTGGAATTTGTGATATTATAATTTGCTTTGCTCTATATAAAATGATAAATATTTATGCTGGACTTCTTGGCTTATTTTTATCTAATATGTCTAAGGCATTTTTTGAAAAATCTTTTTATAAAAGTATAGATAAGTTTAAAAAGCTAGCAAAAAATTCTAATTTAAGTTATGAACAATTATCAGATATTTGTAAAATGGATGAAAATGATATAAAAATTCTTATTGGAAATGAAAACAAGGGATTTAAAGCTGAAAATATTAAGCTGGCTATTAAAAATTTAGAAAATTATTTAAATAAATAATTAGTATAGAGTCATATTATTATGGCTCTATTTTTTTGCAAAAATTTAAGCTTTATTTTACTTAATTTCTTTTTTCTACTATAATGATAATTGTAAATTAATGATCTATGGGAGCTATGTGCTGAGAGGAAGTTCGACTTCGACCATCAAACCGGACAGGATAATGCCTGCAAGGGATGAAGCATATTTATTCTCCTATAAGTAATTTTAGGAGGTTTTTTTAATTTATGAAATATAAGACACAGATGGAAGCTGCAAAACATGGTTTTGTAACTGAAGAGATGAAAATTGTTGCCAAAAAAGAAAATGTTAGTGAAGAATTTCTTTTAGAAAAAATAGCAAAGGGCGAAATTGTAATTCCTAGAAATAAAAATCACAATTCCATTTCTCCAGAAGGAATTGGCACAGGATTAAAAACTAAAATCAATGTAAATTTAGGAATTTCAAAAGATTTAAATGACCTTGATCTTGAGATGCAAAAAGTTGATATGGCACTAAAAATGGGGGCTGAATCAATTATGGATTTATCAAATTATGGTAAAACTCAAGAATTTAGAAAAAGATTAATTGAAAAATCTACAGCGATGATTGGGACTGTTCCTATGTATGATGCAGTTGGATTTTTGGATAAGGGTTTAAGTTTTATAAAAGCAAAAGAATTTTTGGATGTTGTAAGAAACCATGCAGAAAATGGAGTTGATTTTGTTACAATTCACTGTGGAATAAATAGGGCAAACGCTGAAATTTTTATGAGAAATAGAAGGGTAAATGAAATTGTATCTCGTGGTGGATCACTTTTATTTGGTTGGATGAAAATGAATGATAAAGAAAATCCATTCTACGAATATTATGATGAACTTTTAGATATTTTAAGAGAATATGATGTTACCTTATCACTTGGAGATTCTTTAAGACCAGGTGGAATTCACGATGCAACAGATCCTGCCCAAATTGCAGAACTAATTACTCTTGGAGAGCTTACAAAAAGAGCTTGGGAGAAAGATGTTCAAGTAATAATTGAAGGACCAGGACACGTTCCAATAAATGATATTGAAATGAATATGAAACTTGAAAAAAAATTATGCCACAACGCACCATTTTATGTTTTGGGACCTTTGGTTTGTGATGTCGCTCCAGGATATGACCATATTACAAGTGCAATTGGAGGAGCAATTGCAGCAAGTTATGGAGCAGATTTCCTTTGTTATGTAACTCCAGCAGAACATTTGAAACTTCCAGATGTTGATGATGTAAAAGAAGGAATTATTGCAGCAAAAATTGCAGCTCATGCTGGAGATATTGCAAAATTAAAAGACGCAAGCAAATGGGATCTTGAAATGAGCAAGAGAAGGCAAAAACTTGATTGGGAAGGAATGTTTGAACTTGCAATTGATCCTGAAAAATGTAGAAGATATAGAGCTTCATCAAGTCCAGAAGAAGAAAATACTTGCACCATGTGTGGGGCAATGTGCTCAGCTAGAAACATGAATTTAATTCTTGAAGGAAAAGATATAAAATTATAAAATTTAAAAAAGTGCGAAAAGATTTCGCACTTTTTTACAATATTTTTTTAATTTCAGATAAATTTTTTACTTGATAAGTGAAATTTTCATCTGAAATTTTTTTGTCTTCCTTATTAAAATAAATAGATTTGATTTTTGAATTTTTTGCACCAATTATGTCTGATTTTATGCTATCTCCAATCATGATTAAATCATCATTTGAAAATTTTGTAAGATCCATTATTTTTTGGAAAAATTTCTTATCTGGTTTTTCAAAACCGATTTTATCTGATACAAAAATTTTATCAAAATACTTATCAAGATTTGATTTTTTTAACCTATTTTCCTGCATTTTATATATCCCATTGCTTGCAGTAAAAATTTTGTATTTATCCGATAAATATAATAATAAATCCTCAATTCCGTCGACCATTTCAATTTCATAATATAAAAAATTTACAAATAAATCATTGAAAAGGCCTTTTTCTATATCTAGATTAAAATATTTACCCATCAAATAATCTCTTTTTATAAAAACTTCTTTTATATTAATTTCTCCTAATTTTTGCTTGGTCCATAAAATATCATTAACCTTATTAAAATAAGAAAAATCTTCTTCTTTAAATTTTAAATTGAAATTTTTTAAAGTTTTTAAAAAAGAATTTTTGGAACATTTTTCAAAATCAAAAATCGTATCATCTATATCAATTAAAACTGCTTTAATCATTTTACTATTTTAAATACATACATCTCATAGCATTTAATACAGCTATAATTGTAACACCAACATCTGCAAAAATTGCAGCCCACATTGAAGTAAGTCCCAACGCTCCAAGAATTAAAACTATAATTTTCACACCGATTGAAAAATATATATTTTCTTTTACAATTCTTAGACATTTTTTTGAAACTTTTATGGCCGTTGGAATTTTTCCTGGATCATCATCCATCAAAATCACATCAGCAGCTTCAATTGCTGCATCTGAACCCATAGCTCCCATAGCAATTCCTACATCTGCTCTGGTAAGTGATGGGGCATCATTAATTCCATCTCCAACAAAGGCAATTTTTTTATTTACATCATCTTTTTTATCTAAAATTTCTTCAAGGATTTTTACCTTGTCTTGAGGGAGAAGTTCACAATAATAATCGTCCAATCCTAATTCATTAGCCACATTTTCTCCAACTTCTTTAGAATCTCCAGTAAGCATTATTGTCTTGCTTATATTATTTTTTTTCAAATCAGATATAGCTTTTTTAGAATTTTCTTTTATTGTATCTGATATTACAATGTGACCTTGGTATTCATTATTTATTGCAAGATGGATAATGGTTCCAATTTTTTCACAAGCTTTCCATTCTATATTTAATTTATCCATTAATTTTGAATTTCCAAGGTAAACCTCATCATCATTTACTTTTGCACTTATTCCATAGCCTGAAATTTCTTTTATATCACGAATTTGACAATCATCTTTTTCGTTTGGATAGGCTTTTCTCAAAGAATCTGCAATAGGGTGGGTTGAATATCTTTCAACGTGACTTGCTATATGAAGAAGTTCTTCTTTAGATAATTTTTCTGGATGAACAGCTGTTACTTCAAAAGTTCCCTTTGTTAAGGTTCCGGTTTTATCAAAAATGATTTGGTCAACATTTGATAAAATTTCCATATAATTTGATCCTTTTACAAGAATTCCCTTTTTGCTTGCAGATCCAATTCCTGCGAAAAATGATAGGGGAATAGAAATTACCAAAGCGCAAGGACAAGAAATTATTAAAAATATCAAGGCCCTATAAATCCAAGAAGAAAAATTTGGACTTTGACCTATTAAAAATAAAAATATTCCTGGTAAAAACGCTAAGGCTAGTGCAAGATAAACAACTACTGGTGTATAAATTCTTGCAAATTTTGTAATGAAATTTTCAGATTTTGATTTTCTTTCAGACGCATCCTCAATTAATTCTAAAACTTTTGTAACAGTAGATTCTCCAAATTCTTTTGTAGTTTTAACTTTCAACAATCCATTTAAATTAATTGAACCTGAATATATTTCTGAATCCTTTTTTACATCTTTTGGAAGAGATTCTCCAGTCAAAGCTTTTGTATCAAGAGAAGATTCTCCATCAATTACAATTCCGTCCAAAGGAACTTTTTCTCCTGGCTTAATTATAATTATTGAGCCAATTTCTACTTCATCTGGATCAACTTCAATTATATTTCCATTTTCATCTTCAATATTTGCATAATCAGGAGCAATGTCCATTAAATCAGCAATAGATTTTCTACTTTTACCAACAGCGTAAGATTGAAAAAATTCTCCGATTTGATAAAAAAGCATAACAGAAACAGCCTCTACAAAATCATTGCTTTTTGTATAAATTGCAAGAATAATTGCGCCAATGGTTGCAATCGACATCAATAAAGATTCATCAAAAGCTTGTTTATTTTTAATTCCATTAAATGCCTCAAGCAAAACATCATAACCTACCAAAAGATAAGATATTAAATACAAAAAGAGATTAACAATTCTATCAAAATTTGTAAATTGAAGAATAATTAAAATCACAGCAGATAAAATAATTCTGCTTAAATTTTTCTTTTGTTTTTTACTCATAATTTATCCTTAAAAATAAATCTCACAATCTTTTTCAATTTTTCTACAATTTTTCAAGACATTTTCCATAACTTCTTTATCATCTACACCATCTTCAAAAGTAACTTTCATTTTTAACATCATAAAATTTATGGTGCAATCTTTTACACCATCAGTATTTTTAGCTTCAATTTCCATTTTATTTGCACATGAAGGGCAATCCACTTCAATTTTGTAAGATTTTTTCATAAAATTCTCCTTTAATTAAAAATTTACGATTAAATAATTATTTAATTGTATCTAAGTTCATAATACAAGATTATTTATGTAAAGTCAATAAAAAAATTTAAATTAAATTTTATTTTTGTGGTAAAGTATAAATAAGGAGAGAAATAAATGAAATTACCACATAAACATTATAAAAACGACGATAAAATTGATTTTTTATTAGAAGAAGAAAAGGCATCAGATATTTCAAAAGCTTTCAGACATTTGGGAGATTCAAAAAGATTACAAATTTTTTGGCTTTTATGCCATAGAAAAGAATGCGTAATAAATATAGCAGCAATTATGGGAATGTCATCTCCAGCGATAAGCCATCATCTAAAAATTTTAAAAACAGCAGGACTTATTTCATCAAAAAGAGAAGGCAAAGAAATGTTTTATAAGGCAAACGACAATAAACTAAGCGAATTTATGTTTAATGTAATTTTAGATACTAAAAATTTATAGGAATAAAAAAGATAAGCTAAAAAATGAAGTGAACTACTCAATCCGTATTCCGGATTTTTAGGTTCACTTCAAAAGCTTATCTTTTTTATTTTAAATATTAATTTTAATTTCATAATCCAAATTTTTGTAAAATTCCATGGAATGTTCAATGTCATGATATTTGTATCCCATATCGAAAGCATTTTTTCTATCTTTGCTTGAGCCGTGAGTAAATTTATCTGGATTTATGCTTGAGCCAGACATTTTTTGAATTTTGTCATCTCCAATTGATGATGCAGCTTTCATTGCTTCTTCAATATCTCCTTTTTCTAAATATCCATTTTCTTTTGAAAAATATGCGTAAACTCCAGCAAAATAATCGGCTTGCAATTCTTGAGCTACTGAATATTTATTGTAATCTTTTTCGGATAATTCTTTTTGAAGTTGTTGAGTTTGATTTAATATTCCTAATTCATTTTGAACGTGATGACCAACTTCGTGAGCAAGGACATAAGCAAAAGCAAAATCTCCACCAGCTCCAAATGTATTTTTTAATTCATCGTAAAAAGAAACATCAATATAAATAGCTTCATCAAGGGGACAATAAAATGGTCCCATACCAGATTGAGCTATTCCACAAGATGACTTTGTTGTTTTTGTATAAATAGTCATGCTAGGCTCCTTGTAAGTCAAATTATATTCAAAAAATTTTTCATGCCACATATCTTCTGTATCAGCAAGAACAACAGAAAGAAAATCTTCCAATTCTTTTTGATTTTCAGAAATAGTTTCTTCATACCTATTTTCTTGTGTTTCATTTACATTTTTATTATTTATAACAGAAGGATCTGCTCCAAGAAAATATAAAATAAGAACTAAAATAAGTCCACCAATTCCACCACCAAAAACAACTGGTGCACCAGAGCCTCTATTTACATTGGAACTTTTTCTCCTATTTTTCCATTTCATATTAACCTCCAATTTTTTCTATTAAATTAATACCCTAATTTAAACAAGTTAATATTTATTTTTGATAATAAATTGGTAATATTTTAAAGTTTTGGTAAAATATTTTTAATAATATAAATTAAAGGAGATACAATGAAGTTTATTTCATGGAATATAGATTCCCTAAATGCTGCTCTTACAAGTGATTCAAATAGAGCTGTTATGTCTAGGGATGTTTTAAAAACTATAATTATTGAAGATGCCGATGTGATTTGTCTTCAAGAAACAAAATTACCAAGAACTGGTCCTAGCAAAAAACATCATAAAATTTTGGAAGAATATTTTCCATCTTATGATTACGCATGGGTAAGCTCTCAAGAGCCTGCAAGAAAATCATACGCAGGATGTTTAACGCTTTATAAAAAAAATCTTCAAACAAAAATTACTTTTCCAGTTTTGGATGCACCAGATACAATGGATCAAGAAGCAAGAATTATTACTTTAGAGTTTGAAAATTTTTATTTGACACAAGTTTATACACCAAATGCAGGAAATGGTCTAAACAGACTTGAGTTAAGACAAATTTGGGATGAAAAATTTGCAAATTATTTGGAAAATTTAGACAAAAACAAAGCAGTAATTGCTTGCGGAGATTTTAATGTTGCACACAAAGAAATTGATTTGAAACATCCAGAAAATAATCATGAATCAGCTGGCTTTACAGATGAAGAAAGAAATGGATTTACAAATTTATTAAACAAAGGTTTTGTAGATACATTTAGACATATTCATGGAGATGTTGAAGGAAAATATACTTGGTGGGCACAAAGAGTAAAGACAAGTAAGATTAATAATTCTGGCTGGAGAATAGATTATTTTATAGTATCAGACAGAATAAAAGATAAAATAAAAGAATCTAATATGATAGATTCTGGAGACAGACAAGATCATACACCAATATATTTATCAATAGATATATAATTTTAAATTTGCAGAATAAAATATTTAGAAATTGAAAAATTTTTAAATGTTTTATTCTGTTTTTTAATTGATTTAAATTTGGGTATATTTTAAAAGTAGAAGGAAATAAAAAATTTAAATTAACTCACACTAGGAGATATTATGAAAAAATGTATGCTAATTGAAAATCCAAATTCAGGCGATGGAAAAAATGATGAATTTATGGAAAAATTAAAAGAAAAATTACAAGATGAATTTGATGAAATTATTGATAAAAAAACACAAAAAGAAAATGACGGCGAAAATTTTGCAAAAACAGCTTGCGAAGAAAAATTTGATTCAATATTTGTAGTTGGAGGAGATGGAACATTTAATGAAGTAATAAATGGGGTTTCCAAAATGGACTACAGACCAAAAATTGGCTTATTGCCAGGTGGAACAAATAACACCTATATGCAATTAATAGGTGGTTCAAATGATCTTTGTGAGGCGATTGAAAAATTATCATTTGAAAAAACAAAAAAAGTTGATATAGGAAAATGCAACGACACATATTTTTCTTACTATGTTTGTTTTGGAAAATTAATAGAAGCAACAACATCAACAGATTCAAAAGAAAAAGAAAAATTGGGAGGATTTGCTTACGTTAAAAATGTTCTAAAAACATTACCAAAAGATGAAACAGTAGATATAAAAATTGAATACGAAGATAAATCTTTTGAGTGCAAAGCATCTTTGGTATATGTTATGACAGTAAATAAAATTGGTAATTTAGAATTTTCCAAAGATAAGGCAGACCTTAGCGATGGATATTTAAATGTATTTGTAATGACAGACGAAGGAATAATGTCAAAAGTAGATGCAGCTAAAGATATGCTATTTGGTAAAGTAGACGAAAATGAAAATATAAAATCATTTACCTGCAAAAAACTTTCAATAAAAAATTTGGAAGATAAAAAAATAGAATTAGATATGGATGGAGAATTAAACGAACAACTTCCATGCCAAATAGAAATATTAGAAAAACACGTAGAAATTTATATGCCTAAAAATAATTAGATTCAAATAAATAAAGATTAGAAATATTTTATAATTTTAAATAGTAATTAATGAAAAGAGGGGTAACACCTTCTTTTTTATTTTGAATTTCAAATGTCATATAAATTTTTAAAAATAAAAAATTAGAATTAAAACAATTATTATGTCTACTATTAAATTTTATGTGCTTATGATATAGTAATAATATGAAAAAATTTTTAAAATTTATTTTTCTTATTTTTTTAGTTTCAATTATTTTTTCATTAGTTAAATCAAGTTCGATTACGGGAGGGGTTGATGATTTGATTGGCCTTATTTTTAATAAGGAAAAAACTGATGATATGGATGAATTATATAAAAATATTGAAAAACACAAAGATGATAATGAAAAAATTAATTGGCTTTATGAAAATTTTGATAGCTTAACTGACAGTGAAATTTATCTTGTTGGAAATGATATAGATACTTGTGAGTTTGTTTATAATTTGAAAAATGGAATAGTTGATTTTGAATATTATCCTGGTGAAAGTGTAAATTATGGAAGACTTACTCCTTATTTTTTACAATGGGATAATAGGTGGGCCTATAATAATTTGGGAAATTCTAATATTGGATTTGCAGGTTGTGGTCCTACTTCTATGGCTATGGTTTTAAAAAGATTAAATCCAAATTTGGATATTAGTCCTTCAAATATTGCTCAGGATGCTCAATCTTATATGGGAAGTGAAGGCATTGAGTGGAAATTTTTTGCTGATGAGGCTAATAAATATGGCCATAATATTGAAAATATTGAAAATGATAAAGACGCTATGATTAATGCTCTTGACAGGGGAAGCCTTATTGTTTCTGTGAATAAGGGATATTTTACTTTGTTTGGACATATTTTGGTTATTGATTCTTATAAAAATGGAAGATTTGTTATAAATGATCCAAATTCTATGAAAAATTCTGAGAAATCTTGGTCATATAATAGCATAAAAGATCAAATTGCAAATATTTGGTTGGTTTATTAAATGAGGTTAGAATGAAAAAATGTATTTCTTATAAATTATTGTTGATTTCAATTATAATTGGTTTATGTGCAGGCCTTGTAGTAAGTTTATTTAGACTTTTAATTCCAAAAGTTATGTTTGTAATTTCTAATTTAATAATTTTTGGTCAAAAAAATTTATTAAATGCTATAATTTTTGTTTTTGCATTTATATTTATTGGTTTTTTGGTTTCGATTTGTGTAAACAAGGAGCCTATGATTGGTGGGAGTGGAATTCCTCAAATTTCTGGTAAATTGAATGATAAATTGGATTATAGTGCCTTGTCTTGTTTGATTAATAAAATTATTGGAGGCTTGCTTGCTATTGGTTCTGGTTTGACTTTGGGAAGGGAAGGACCTTCTGTACAAATAGGAGGCTCTCTTGGTGAAGTTATGGCAAATATTTTCAAATTAGATGACGATGATAAAAAAATAATGATTATTGGTTCATCTGCTTCTGGAATTACGAGTGCTTTTACAGCACCAATTTCTGCCATTGCTTTTGCCCTTGAAGAACTTATGAAAAAAACTTCTCGAATTAATTTTATTTACATAACATCAACAATTATTTCATCAAGCATTGTAACAAGTTTGATTATAGGAAATGATCCTGTAATAAAAATTAAAAATCATTTAAATTTATCTATGAGATTTTGGATTTATTTGATTTTTTGAGGAATTTTAGTTGGGTTTTCTTCAATTTTATTTAATAAGGGGATTTTGTTTGGAAAAAAATTATATAAAATATTGCCTATTTCTCAAAGTATAAAATCTATAATTCCATTTTTTATCACAAGTATTTTTTTACTTTTTGATAGTAGATTATTGGGAAGTGGAGAAAATTTTATTTCTCTTGCCCAAGGAGATAATTATGAAATTTCAACTTTAATATATTTTTATTTTATGAAATTATTGCTCTTGTTAATTGCTTTTTGCTCTGGAATTCCAGGCGGAATATTTTTTCCTTTGCTTGCTATGGGTTCATTAATTGGAAATTTTTATGGCTGTATTTTATTTGAATTTAATTTAGTTGGCGAAAATGAAATTATAATTTTTTCAATGCTTGCAATGGCTGCTCATTTTGCATCAATTGTTAGAGCTCCTCTGACAGGAATGTTTTTAATAATTGAAATGACAGGAGGAAGGATTGATTTTTTCTTGCCAATTATAATTGTAAGTCTTGTGGCTTATTTACTAACAGAAAATTTCAATAATGAACCAATATATGAATCTCTTCTTGAGATTATGATAAAAAATAAATCATAAATATTTGTAAGATTTAAAAGAGCTTTTTGATAGCTCTTTTTTATTTTTGATTTTTAAAATTTTTTTGGAAAATTTGCTAGAAATATGTAGATTTGCTTTTATAATTTTTTTTCTTGTGTTATAATTCATCTAAGTAATATTTTGTATAAAATTAGGAATATTTATATAAATATTAATTTTGAAAAGATAGGGGAATTATATGAAAAGAAAACTTAGTTTTAATCAAACTTTATTAGTTGGTTCTTTGTTGTTTGGCTTGTATTTTGGAGCTGGAAATTTAATTTTTCCAATTGAGCTTGGACAAAATTCTGGAACTAATCTTTATAAAGTTGTTTTGGGATTTATAATTAGTGGAGTTGGACTTCCAATTTTGGGAGTTGTAGCAAGTGCTATCTCAAAAAATGATAGTTTGTTTGAAATGGGAAAGACTGTAAATGATAAATTTGCATATTTTTTTACAACAGCTTTGTATTTGACGATTGGACCATTTTTTGCAATTCCAAGAACATCAACTGTAGCTTTTGAAGTTGGAATTGCTCCAAATATTTCTGAAGATAAAATAAAATTATTTTTATTTATTTTTTCATTAATATTTTTTCTTGCTGTCTTAGCTTTTGCATTAAAACCTGGCAAAGTTATGGATAATATAGGAAAAATTTTGACACCAACTTTTTTGATTTTATTGTCAGTTTTGGTTATTTTTGCAATCATTAAACCAATGGGAGATTTGGCAAAAAATCAACCTACTAAAATTTACCAAAAAAATCCATTATTTACAGGAATTCTTGATGGATATAATACAATGGATGCTCTTGCAAGCCTTGCTTTTGCAATAATAATTATTTCAAGTATTAGAAAACTTGGAGTAAAAGATTCAAATCAAATTGCTAAAGAAACTTTAAAAAGTGGAGTAATTTGTTTGATTGCTATGAGCACAGTTTATATTTCTTTATCTTTTATGTCATCATCTTCTGTAAATATAATGAAATTAGGCAATAACGGTGGAAGAATTTTATCTAATATTTCATTTTATTATTTGGGAAATTTCGGCAAGATCTTATTAGCTGCAATAGTAATAGTAGCTTGTTTAAAAACAGCTATTGGACTAATCATTGCCTGCTCTGAAATTTTTATACAAATGTATCCAAATACACTTTCATACAAAGCTTATGCTGTAGTTTTTACCTTAATATCATTTTTGATAGCAAATTTGGGACTTCAAAAAATAATTAGCTTGTCAATACCAGTTTTGATGTATTTGTATCCGCTTGCAATAGTTTTAATATTTTTATCATTGGCATATCCAATAATTGGCAAAAACAAGAGAATATTTTCTTTAACTATTTTCTTTACAGCTATATTTTCAATTTTTGATTTGCTTAAAGCTTTGCAAAAAAATATTTCAAGTACGGATTCTATAAGTAGAATTGTAGATTTTGCAAAAAATTATCTACCAGCTTTTGAATTAGGATTTGGCTGGTTGATTCCAGCAATATTTGGAATTATTTTAGGATTATTAATAAGTATTATAAAAAAAGAAAAGATAAAAGAAATAAATTTGTAAAAATTATAAAAAAATTTTACCTTTTTATTAAAATATGATATTATATTTATCAATGGGGGTGAAGTATGGACTGTGTATTTTGTAAGATTGCTGACGGAGAAATACCATCAGATATAATCTATGAAGATCAAAAAGTAATTGCATTTAATGATCTAGATCCACAAGCACCTATCCATTTTCTTGTTATACCAAAAAAACACATAGAAAGTTTGGCTAAATTAGATGAAGAAGATAAGGATATAATTTCTCATATCTTTATGGTTATAAAAAAAATAACAGAAGATCTAAATGTAGCAGAAGATGGCTACAGAATAGTCAACAATACAGGAGAAGATGGAGGACAAAGTGTTAAACACATGCACTTTCATGTTTTAGCACAAAGATCCTTACAATGGCCACCAGGTTGATTTCAAACTTATTTGTGTGATACGAGAGGGGGGATAGAGATGACAGAGATCAAAGTTGGAGAAAACGAATCAATAGATAGTGCAATTAAAAGATTCAAAAGACAATGCGCAAGATCCGGTGTTCTAACAGAATATAGAAAAAGAGAACACTACGAAAAGCCAAGCCTAAAGAGAAAAAAAGAAGAAAATAGTAATTTAAGACCCACTTGGGTCTTTTTTATTTCCAATAATTTTTGGAATTAAAAACTAATATGGATTTATAAAGTGGAAAAATAAAAATGATTTTATAAAAAAAATTTTATTTTTATATTGTGTTTTGTCAATTAAAGTGCTATAATATTAAAAAATTAATGCTTTTTGAGAGGTTAATTATGCTCATGGCGAATTTATGTAAAATAAGAAAATTTAAAGTAAATTATTTTATCCGAAATTTTGAGGATATTTTTTAGAGTGCCTTTTTGCGATTTTTGCAGAAGGCGCTTTTTGTATCTAAAATTTTTCATTAGAATTTATTTTAAATTTTTAAAAGTTTTATTGGTAAGTATTTTATAAATTTTCGTGTATTAATCTGAAAATCTAAGGGGAAAATTGTTTTATGAGTATTGCTTTTTATCTTGGTACATTTATTTGAAAAATAAAATTATAAAAGGAGAAAATTATGAAAAAATTTATGCTAGCCAAATTTTAGTAATTGTATTTGGCGTTCTTGTTTGTATTTCTACTGTAATTCCTGCGGCAGAATTTTTGGGTCAAGAAATAAATTTATTAAAACCTGATGATAGCTTTGGCTCTGGAATTATCTTGATTGGTCTATCACTTTTGGCAATTCTTTCATGTTTATTGAAGAAAAAATTCTTACTATTGTATTTTCTGTTTTGAATTTAGCTATAGCTATTTTTCAATATCAATCATTTGAACAATACATGGAATTTGCCACAACGGGTTTGTATCTTATGATTATTGCAAGCGTACTTCTTTTTGCTGGTTCAATTTTTATGGCTATACAAGTTCCTAAAAAAAATAAGCAAGAAATTAAATGAAAATTATGATTTCTCCTTAGATGAATAGCTTATTAAAATGTAAAATGAAAAGTAATTTTAAAAATTATTTTTTGTTCGATTTTTAAAAACAAGATTTTGAAATAATTACTCTCATTTCAAAATCTTGTTTTATTTTGAATTTTTTCTTTGATTTAGTTTTTACATTTATACATAATTTTATTGACTATAATAAGTATTTTTTGTATATTTATAGTATAAAAATTTGAGGAGATATTATGAAATCAAAAAGTGTATTTAAATCTGTATGTGTGTTCGTTGGATTAGGATTTTTATTAACTATTGTTTGGCTTATGATTTTTTCTATGACAATTACTCCAGAAGATGCTGAGATGACAGTAGAGCCTTTTAGTGGTGCAAGTGTGACTTTTGGATTTGCGTGTGCTCTTATTGCAAATTTCATTTATCAGTATAATGCTGCTAAGTCTTTGGAGCAAAGAATTTATAGTAATACAAGCAGTCTTGAATCTATAAAAATTAGAAATCGTGATTTAATTGATAAGGCAAATCGTTTGATAGATAAACATCAAAAAAACGAAAAAGAATCTTATATTGATATTGCAAAAGCAAGTTATACAAAAAAAGAAGAACGTCACGAAAAAAATACTAAAGATCGTTTGAAAACTTATAGCGATGAAGATGTGCTTGTAACAAGTTCACAAGAGTTTGGAAATTTTATTAATGATTTTCCAGAACTTAGCAACAATCAAAATGTAAAAACTTTATTAGATGAAATTATTAATAGCGAAAATTATTTATCTAATAGCAAAATTGAACTAAATAGGTGCATTGAATCTTACAATAGCTTAATTCATCAATTTCCTTTGGTTTTATTGCGTAAACCATTAAAATTTACAGATAAAGAATTTTATCGTGAAGAAGTTCAAATAACAGATGAAATGCTAGGAATTTAATTTTATAATTTAATAGGCAATAATTAATTCTTCTATATTTGATAGGAGAATTTTTTATTTTAAAATTACAAATTATATAAAAAGACGCTAAAAATTTGACACTAATTTGCAAATGGGCTAGCATAAAATTAGAAGTACATATTTATTGGGGGAACTATGAGAAAAAATAAGAAAAATATTCCTAGTTTTGCCTTGGCTATTATAATTCTTTTTGTTTTAATTTTTATTATTAAATTATCTAAGTCAGACAAAAAACCAGAAAAAATTAAACCACATCCTGCAAAAAATAGTATGGTTGGATTTAAATCTGATAGGTATTTAAATGATATAGAAAAATTATATGATTCAAATGATACTTTTGCTGATGAAAAGGATAAAGATGATTCTAATGAATATAAAAATAAAAGAGTGACTGATGATTATCTTTATACAAAAATTGAAAAAATAATTGATGAAGAAACTGAAGATTTAAAGGGCGATTGGCAAGTAGCAGTTGATACAATTAGTGGAAAATCTAATATATCTATTGAGAAAAAATCTTCTGACGAAAATGAGGCACAAGTTGCGGCATCAACTATTAAAATTTTTATCGCACTTGAAACTTATAGACAAGTTGAAGAAGGAATTTTGGATGAAAAAGATGTGGAAGATGATATTTATTTAATGTTAAGAGATTCCAACAATGAAGCTACAGATAGGCTAATAGATAAAATTGGCGATAATGATATGAAGACTGCACGTTTAAATGTAGGGAGAATGATAAATAAAGTAACTGGAAAAAATAGATGTGCCTTATATACAAAAATGCATGGAAGAGGCAAAGCCAATCTTGTAAATGCAAAAGACCTTAATAAGGCATTGATTGTAATTTATGATGGAGAAATTATTAGCCGTGAGCATTGCGACATAGCAATGAAAGCAATGTCTGAAAATACTACAACATCAAAAATAAAATTGTTGGCAGATTTGCCAAAAAAAGCTAAGGGACTAAATAAGTCTGGAGAATATCCAGATGGTGGAATAGAAAATGATATTGCTATAATAGATGTTGGCGATAGTGTTTTTGCAATTTCATTTTTGAGTGATTTTGATGAGCCAGTAAGTCATGGGGGTAGTCCACAATTTGAATCAATGCATAATTTAGGAAGACGAATTTCTAATGCATTTATAGCATTTGATAAGGATAATTAAAAAATTTAATATAAAAATTAGCCAAAAGAAAAAATCTTTTGGCTTTTTTTATTGAGAAATTTAAAATTTATTTTATTAATTGATAAAAATCAATAGACTAAAAATAAAAATTATTATATGCTAGTAGCTAGAAAATTTAGGAGTAGTAATGAATAATTTTATGGATGAATTTTTTAGAAGAAAAGAAGATGGTTTTGTCTTTGATTCATATAGTTTTTTGCATTTAATTTTATTTGCCTTTATGGTAATTGTAGCAATTTTATTATATAAATACAGAAGAAAAATCAGGGAAAATAAAAAAATATATAAATATGTAAGATTTATTTTTATTTTTTTGCTGGCATTTCAGCAGATAAGTTTTTTATATTTTATTTGTTTTGTAAGAAAAGATACAATAAATGAAGCCTTGCCCTTATACACTTGTAGGATAAGTATTTATAGTGGATTTTTTGCACTTATATTTAATTCAAATAATTTAAAAATTCTTACAATTTTTTGGGGACTAATAGGTGGAATAATTGGCTTAATTTTTCCAGATTTAATGCCATATTCATGGCCTCATATTATGTATGTAAATTTCTTTTTGACACATTTTTTAGTATTTTGGGTTTCGCTATTTTTCCTAATAGTCGACAAAATTAAAATAAAAAAAGAAAATTTGAAATTTTTATTTATATTTGTAAATGTATTTTTGCTAATAACTGAAATAATAAATTTGAAATTTAATTTAAATTATGCTTATCTTTCTTATAGTCCAGTTTTTACAAATTTATTAAATAAACTACCATCAATAATTTATTTTTTATTGGCTGCAATTTTATATAATTTTTCTATCTATTTAAATTTTTATATTTTTAAAAAATTAAAACTAATCGAAGCCAATTGATATTATTTTGCAAAATTTTAGCAAAATAATATCAATTGGCTTTTATTTTTTTATCAAAAAGTGTAATATAATATTAGATGTAAGTTTTTGTAATATAATGCAAAGGTTTTTATAATTAAATGGAGGTATTATGAAAGAGTATGGAGTTTTTGATATAATTGGACCAATTATGATAGGACCTTCGTCTTCTCATACTGCAGGAGCTGCAAGAATTGGACAAGTTGCTATATCAATTGTAAAAGACGGTTTTACTAGGGTAGATTTTCATCTTCATGGATCATTTGCTCAAACTTATAAGGGACATGGAACTGACAAGGCACTTCTTGCAGGAGTTTTAGGTTTTAGACCAAATGACAAAAGATTAAGAGATTCATTTAAAATTGCCGACGATGAAGGTCTTGAATATCATTTTATAAAAGATGATTTGGGACCGGTTCATCCAAATACTGCAAAAATTGTTTTTTATTATCCAGATGGAACAAAATCATCAGTTACTGGCTCATCAATTGGTGGTGGAAATATAGAAATAATTGAAATTAATGATGTGTCAATTTCCTATAATGGAAAATTCCCAACAATTATTTTAAGATACAAAGAACAAAAAGGCGTAATTTATGAAGTAAGTAAGCTTTTAGCAACTAATGATTACAATATTGAAAGTATGAAAACAGTAAAAGCTGACGATGAAGTAACATTAATAGTTGAATTAAATGAAAAATTAGAAGTAGAAATTATTGACGAGATTATAAATAATAAGAGATATGATTACGCAAATTATATAGAAGGGGTTAGATAATGTTTAGAAAAGCATCTGAAGTTATAGAAGAATGTGAAAGTAGAGGAGTCCACATCAAAGATTTAGTTCTTGAAGAAGAATTAAAATCATCGCAAATCAATAAAGATGATATTTTATTTAATTTGAAACAAATGTTTAAGGTTATGGAAGAATCTGCAACAGGAAATTTAAATCATGAAACAAAAACTGCAATGGGTATGATTGATGGATTTGCAAAAAAAATGAACGCTTATTCAAAAGAAGGAAAATCCATTACAGGAAATTTTGTCACAGAGGCAATGGCAATGGCATTTTCAACTCTAGAAATTAGTGCAGCTATGGGAGAAATTGTTGCAAGTCCTACTGCAGGATCTTCTGGAATTTTGCCAGCAATTTTATATTCTCTTAAAAAACGTGAAGGATTTTCTGATGAAAAAATGGTTGATGCCATGCTAACAGCTATTGGAATTGGAAAAATAATTGGATATTATGGATCTTTTGCAGGAGCTGAAGGCGGTTGCCAAGCAGAAACAGGATCAGGAGCAGCTATGGGAGCAGCTGCAGCATGTTTTCTTTACGATCAAAGCCCAGAAGTTTGTTTTCACGCAGCAAGTTTTGCATTTTTGCATGTGTTAGGTCTTGTTTGTGATCCAATTGCAGGGCTTGTAGAATATCCTTGTACTTTTAGAAATGCATCTGGAGTTGTAAACGCATTTATTTCTGCTGATATGGCAATGGCAGGAATCACAAGCATAGTTCCATTTGATGAAGTTTGTAAAGCAGCTGGAGAAGTTGGATCTACTTTACCAGAAGCTTTAAGAGAAACAGGAATAGGTGGAATAGCAGGAACAGAAACAGGAAGAAAAATTAGAAAGAAATTTTTCGCACTTGGAAATGACTCTACAAAAGAAAATAAATAAATTAAATTAGTAGGCTTTTACTTACTCAGACTGTTGATAAACTAAGGAAATTCCCATTTCGACCGAACGTAGTGAGCGGAGAAATCTCATGAGATCTCTCCGTGCGTTCGCTTCACTCACTTAGTCGAGATGGGTTTTAGCTTAATTTTATTTTTGAATTAATAATGAATTACTAAACTGACTTTGTATATGATCTAGTAGGCTTTTGCCTACTTTTTTTATTTTGATTTTTGGGTATAAATTTTTTGAGAGGAGTTTTTATGAAAATAAATTTTATTAGAGCTTTTGAAGATAATTATATTTGGACAATAGAAAAAGAAAATGAGGTAATTTTAATTGATCCTGGCGAGGCAAATCCTTGTTTTGATTATTTGAAAGATAAAAATTTGTGCGCAGTATTATTAACTCACAAGCACATGGATCATGTTGGTGGAGTAAAAAAATTAAAGGAAAAATTTAAAGATGTAAGAGTTTATGGGCCAGCTGAAACGAAAAATTTAAATGATATTACTTTAAAAGATGAAGATGAGTTTGAAATTTTTGGATATAAATTTATAGTTTTAAAAACTAATGGCCATACTGAAGAACATATTTCTTATTTGGTAAATGGAAATTTATTTTGTGGAGATACTATATTTTCTTCGGGTTGTGGAAGAGTTTTTACTGGAGATTATCAAAGTTCTTTTGATTCCGTTCAAAAAATTAAACAATTGGATAAAAATATTTTAATTTATCCAGCTCATGAATACACTATTGATTGCATAGAATCATCAAAAAGAATTATTAAAGATAAAATTATGGACGATGCAATAAGTGAGGCCAAAGAAAAACTTTCAAGATCTCTTCCTAGCCTACCAACAAGTGTTGAAAAAGAATTTTTAATCAATCCATTTTTTATGGCAAAAAATTTAGAAGAGTTCAAGGAATTTATAAAAATTAAAAATTGACATATTTTTTCAAAAAATTTATAATACTAAAAGGGAATGAAGTTCTCCCTTAGATTATTTCTAAAACCGCATTTTGCTGATGACTTCTGTTACTTATTTGGGGACAGATTTCATCAGTTTTTTTGTCCCAAAAAGGAGGATTTATGTTAGTTTCTTTTGGTCTAATTATTATTTTTGGATTAATATTTGGATTTTTTTGTAAAAAATTAAAAATACCTGCTCTAATTGGTATGCTTTTTACTGGAATTATTTTAGGACCTAATGTTTTAAATTTAATTGATTCAAAGACTTTGAATATTTCATCAGAGCTTAGGCAAATTGCTTTGATTGTAATTTTAATTAAAGCTGGTCTTTCTTTGGATATTTCTGATTTAAAAAGAATAGGAAAATCTGCAATTTTATTGTCATTTTTGCCTGCAAGTTTTGAAATATTAGCCTATTTTATTTTTGCAAGAATATTTTTCAAAATAAGAAGTGTTGATGCACTCTTAATGGGTTCGGTTCTTGCAGCAGTTTCGCCAGCTGTTGTTGTGCCAAGAATGGTAAAATTAATTGAGGAAAAAAAGGGAGTTGAAAAATCAATCCCACAAATGATTCTTGCTGGTGCATCTTGTGATGATATATTTGTTCTTGTTTTGTTTTCATCATTTTTGTCAATGGCAAAGGGAGAAGATGTAAGTTTGGTTTCTTTGGTAAATGTTCCAATTTCTATAATTTTGGGAATTATTGTAGGAGCTATTATTGGCTATATTTTATATATCGTTTTTGAATTTTTTTATAAAAAAGGCGATATGATAAGAAATTCTACTAAGCTTATAGTAATTCTTGCTATTTCATTTTTGTTAGTTGCAATGGAAAATATATTAAAAGATAAAATTGCTTTTTCATCTCTTTTGGCAGTTATAGCTATGAGTTGTGTTTTCAAAATTAAAGCGAATTATGAAGTTTCTTTAAGACTTTCAGAAAAATTTGGAAAATTATGGATTTTTGCGGAAGTTTTATTATTTGTTTTGGTTGGAGCTGAAGTTAATATTTTTTATATAAGAAAACTTGGATTTATTTCAATTGTTATGATTTTTTTGGCGCTTATTATTAGGTCTTTGGGAACTTTGCTTTCAATTTCGACTTCAAATTTAAATAAAAAAGAAAAATTATTTACAGTTTTTTCTTATATGCCAAAGGCAACCGTTCAAGCAGCCATTGGAGCAGTTCCACTTGCAAATGGACTTTCTAGTGGAGAAATAATTTTATCGATGGCAGTTTTGGGAATTTTAATTACAGCTCCTATAGGTGCGATATTTATTGATAATTTTAACCAAAAATTATTAGATTGAAAGACATATTTTTGATAAAATATCAGTATATTATATAAAAACAGAGGAAAAAATGAGTGAAATTGAATTTAAAAAAATAAAATTGGATAATGGCGAGACCATGGCTTATAGGCATGTGGGCTGTGGAGAAAATAAAGTTATTTTGATTCACGGTTTTCAATCATCTTCCCAATTTTTTGAAGATTTATTGGAAGGTCTTGATGAAAACATTGAAGTATTTGCTCCAGATTTAATTGGATACGGGGAAAGCTCTTATGAAAATAAGCATAAGGAAATGAGAGAGTGGGCAGAGGATTTGAAATATTTTGCTGATTCTTTGGATATAGATAGTTTTTCTCTTGTAGGCTGGTCTTTGGGAGGACTTGTTGCCATGGATTTTGCAGGAATGTTTCCTGAAAAAATAAAGCAATTAATTTTGATAGCTTCTGTTGGAGTTAAGGGTTTTGTTATGCCAAAAGATAAAGATATAAATGATGACGATAAAAAATTAAAACTTCCTAATTTTTTGAAAAATTTTAACATTAAACACGATCATTCTTTTACGGTTCCTATTTTAAATGGAATAAAAGATAAGGATATTGATTTTTTTGAAGATTTATTTAGGCAAACAATTTATAATGTCAACGATCCAAATCCTGATGATTTAAGGAAAATGGCTGAAGATTTTCTAAAACAAAGGTGTTTTTTGGAATCGCTCCTTGCTATGGTAACCTACAATAACACCAAGGAAAAAGGAAGTGGCTTGATTGAAAAAATAAATAAAAAAGTCACATGGATTCATGGAAACAAAGATATGGTTATACCAATTGACGATGTTTTAGAAAGTATTGAATATTTTCCAAACAAGGTTAATTTTATAAAATTTGAAAATTCTGGTCATGCTGTATTTGTAGATGAAAAAGAAAAATTTGTAGAAATTTTTGAAGATTTGATTAAAAATGAAAATTAAATATTTAATAATTTATTTTATATTTGTTTCCTTAATTTCGATTTTTCTTGTGATTTATGATAAAATTGCTTCAAAAAAATTTAAAAGGAATAGAATAAGGGAAAATATTCTTTTGCTATTTGCCTTTATGGGAGGAGCGTTTTTTATGTATATTACCATGAAATTAATTCATCATAAAACTCGTCACAAAAAATTTATGATAGGCATTCCAATTTTTATAGGATTACATATTTTTCTTGGATTTTATTTATTTAATAGAATTTAAAATAAAATTATTTAAATGCGGCAATTATTTGTCGCTTTTAAATTGTCAAATAGGGTAAGAATAAATTAATGTATAAAGGAGAGATTGATGAAAGAGTATGTAGATTTGTACGATAATTTTAGAAATAAAACTGGAGAAATTATAGAAAGAAGAGATATTGTGCCAAGAGGTCTTTATCGACTTATCATCCATGTTTTAATTTTTGATAGAAAGGGAAGACTTTTGATTCAAAAAAGAAGTAAAATAAAAAAATCTTGGCCAAATTTATGGGACTTGACAGTCTCTGGAGCTGTATCAAGCGGAGAAAGTTCACAACTAGCTGCATCTAGAGAATTATTTGAAGAGCTTGGAATAAAATATGATTTTTCAAAATCTTATCCAAATATTTCGGTAAATACTGGATTTAGAATTGATGATGTCTTTATAATAAGTAATAAAAATATAGATTTAAATAAATTAAAATTGCAAAAAGAAGAAGTTTCTGATGCAAAATTTGTAAGTTTAAATGAGCTAATTAAAATTATTGACGAAAAAGAATTTGTTCCTTATCAAAAAGATTATATTAGTTTGCTATTTTATTTAAGAAATAATTCGAATTTATTTGTTAATGATTAAATGATTAAGAATTATTATCATTTTCCTCGCAAAGGTGTATAATAATTTTATAAATCCTAGTAAAAAGCTAGGAATAAAATTTTTAGGGAGGAATAATGAAAGACAGTAAAATAATTTTAGTTGGCGATGGAGCTGTAGGAAGTTCTTTTGCTTATGCCTCTACAATTCTTGGTATTGGAAGAGAATTGGGAATTATAGATATAAATGAAAAAAAAGCAGAAGGAGATGCCATGGATCTTTCCGATGTGCTTTCTTTTACAAATCCAAAACACATTTACAAGGCAGATTATAGCGATTGTAAAGATGCAGAAGTAGTAGTTATTACTGCTGGAATTCCACAAAAATCTGGAGAATCTAGACTTGATTTAATAGAAAAAAATCTTAAAATTTTTAAAGATATGATTGGACAAATTGTAGATAGTGGTTTTGATGGAATATTTTTAGTTGCATCAAATCCAGTTGACATTTTGACTTATGCAACTTGGAAATATTCAAAATTTCCAGCAAATAAAGTTATAGGCACAGGAACTACTCTTGATTCTTCAAGATTTAAAAAAGAAATTGCAAATTTAATAGGAATTGATCCAAGAAGCGTTGAAGCTTTTATAATGGGAGAACATGGAGATAGCGAATTTGCAGTTTGGTCACACACAAATGTAGGCGGTATGCCTTTGTATGAATGGGTTAAAAGCCACAGCGAAACTGACGAAAAAGAATTATTAGATACTTTTGAAAAAGTAAAAAATGCAGCTTATGAAATAATTGATAAAAAAGGCGCAACTTTTTACGGAATAGGTATGGCACTTGCTAGACTTGTTGAAGCAATTATAAATGATCAAAATTCTGTATTTTCTACTTCATCATATCTTGATGGGGAATATGGTTTAGAAGATATTTTTATTGGAGCTCCATCAGTTATCGGAAAAAATGGAGTAAAATGGGTTCTTGAAGTTCCACTTACTGATACAGAAGATGAAAGAATGAAAGAAAGTGCAAAAACATTAAAAGAAATAATAAATAAATCAAATATATAATAATTAGGAGCTGTTGTAAAATTATAGATAATTATAACTTTGCAACAGTCCTTTTTATATTAAAAAATTCAAATAGGGTAATAATATAAGGAATAATTTATTATAAGGAAGGTAGAAAATGGCAGATATAAATAAAATAAAAGAAATGGAAGAAATTCTAAACAAAAACACCAAAGAAGTAGAAGATTTTAGAAAGGCACTTGAAAAATTTAAGAACAGCCAAAAAGATTATAAAAAATTATCCGATTATTATTCGTCAGAAGAATATATGAAAGACTTAGAAGAATCAAATCAAGGAAAAATTGATCCGGAAATTAGCCAAGGAATTTTTTCAGAAGATTTGGTTTATGATCTATTAGGAGATAATTATTATTTGGCAGTTGATATGCTTGAGCTTGCAACAGAAATAATAAAAAATAATTAAAAAAAATCCCTCAGCTTTTTAAAATTTTTACTGGCAAAGCCAATAAGAAAAATATAAAAGCTAGGGGATTTAATTTTATTATCTTCTAACAGCTTTTACAATCGCAGAAACCAAAACTATTGACATAATAGCTTCTGGAAGTCCGTTTGTAATTATTGCGCCAAAAATTGTATTCCTTGCAGCCTCAACAGAAATACCCAAGGCTGTTACATATTTTTCTGCATAAAACAAATAAATAAAGCCCATAACAAAAAGAGTATTAGTCATTGTTCCAACAAAAGATGCAATAGCTACAGAAAGATTTGAATTTTTATTTTTATAAGTTAAATAAAGCATACAAATAGCAATTATAGTTATTACTATAGAAATTACAATTTGATATATTTTTGCTTGATGAGTTAAATTATAAAAAACCAAATAAATTAAAAATCCTGTAAGAATTGTCCACAAAATCAAAGAAATTTTTCTAATTTTTTCATTATTTTTGTCTTTTAATCCTTTAAAAGTTAGTCCTGCAAAAATTCCTATTAAAATTCTTGGCAAAACTGAAATTATTGGATTATAAAAAACAAATGAAATTGGACCAGGTCTAAGCATAGCATTTGCTATCGAAGATAGACCAAAAATAAATCCCACAAGACAACCAACGATTGGTCCTTCTAAAATTGCAGCTATAATAACTGGTATGTGCATGGTCGTAATATTAATTAGACCTAGGGGAATGTATCCCATCGGAGTGAATCCTAAAACCATAGTGATTGCTCCAAGCATAGCAACAGTTACCATTTTACGAGTTTTTTCTTTATTATTCATATTACCTCCTGATACAACTCCTTTCGGATGTCGTTCATTATACAATTATTATATACCAAAAAATTAAAATGTCTAAAAATTAACTAAGAAGTTTGCAAAAATAATTTTTGAAACAATAAGAAATGAAATAAAAAAATTAAAAATAAAAAAACGCAGATAAAAATCTGCGTTAAATTTGGTGCGCCATCAGGGATTCGAACCCTGGACACCCTGATTAAGAGTCAGGTGCTCTACCAACTGAGCTAATGGCACTAACTTGCTGACTTATTAATAATACCATTTTATAAATTTTTTGTCAACAAGGGGAAATTTTTAATAGTGAAATTATAAATCTTTTTATTTATTTCATTATTAAGTTTGTATATGCTATAATGTGTAGTGGATGTTTACTTGGGACCCATCCGAAAAAAATCAAGGAGGTATTTATGTCTAGTCAAGGATATAATTTTAAGGATACAAATTTTTTAGTTAAGTCAGCTGCGATCGCGGCTTTGTATGCAATAATCACTTTAATGTTCCCATCTCTTGCGTACGGACCTATCCAATTACGTTTTAGTGAAATTTTAGTTCTTTTGGTTTTTTATAACAAAAGATTCATTCCGGGACTTTTATTGGGATGTTTTTTGGCTAATTTTGCGTCTGATATTGCTGTGTTTGATGTGATTTTTGGAACTTTCGCATCTTTTTTGGCTTTTATGATGATAATTAGACAAAAAAATTTGTTCATAGCATCTTTGTTTCCAGTTTTATCTATGGTTATTCCAGCTATTGGAACTTATATTTTGTTAGATTCATCAACTGCTTTCATTATTATGCTTGGACAATTTATGATGAGTGAATTTATTGTTGTATCTATAATTGGCATTTTTATTTTTAAAATTTTAGAAAATAATTCTGCTTTTATGAATATGATTAAAAATTTCTAAGAAAAAGGGACTGTTGTAAAAATTATAAATAATCATAATTCTACAACAGTCCCTTAAATATTTTTAATTATTTTTCTTCTTTATCTTTTGAATTTTTTTCTTCGTATTCTTCTTTTGTTAAAACATCAACTATTTCTGCTTTAACTGCTTGTACGTTTATTCCTGTTAGGCTATAAACTTCTTTTTTGATATTTCTATCTAATGATGCGAATACTTCTTGAGCTTTTTTGCCGTATTCAAGAATTATTTTTGTGTGAACTACAGCATTTTTTGCATCGTCAACGTCGATTGAAATTCCTGATGTATTTTCTCCGTCTGTAAAGTTATCAGCTATTGATGAAAAAACATTTTTTTTCAATTCTAAAATTCCGTCTGTTTTTGTTAAAACTTTTTTTGCGATTTTTGCTATTACATTGTCGTTAATTGTATATTCACTTACTTCGTTTGCGTATTCTGCTTGAATTTCTTTGTTTTCAATTCTATCCATAATTTTCTCCTTTTAAATTTCAACTTATTAACTTGTTTACCTTATATTGTTACCCGAAGTTTTTCGAAATAAACAATTTTTAACAAAGATTTTAAATTATTTGGATAATTTTTTTATTATTTTTTCAATTTCTTCGATTTTTTCTATTCCATCTTCATTATTTTTATCAAGTGCCTTGTAGACGCAATGTTCAAGATGGGAAGAGAGGACATCGGAATTTATATTTTTCAAAATTGAAATTGATGCCATTATTTGATTTGAAATATCTATACAATATCTGTCATCTTCAACCATTTTTATAAGTCCGTCTAACTGCCCTCTGACTGTTTTTAATTTTCTTAGGGTTTTATCTTTGTCAGCTTGCATTATTTATACTCTATGCCGACAAATTCATATCCAGCATCATTTATTTTTTCTTTTATTTCGTTTTCATCAATTGCTCCAAAGTAATCGACTTCTGCTAATTTTTCATCTAAATTAACTTCGGCATTTTCGATTCCAGAAATATTTTTAAGAATTTCTTCTACACGATTTTTACAGTGGTTACAGCTCATTTGATTTACTTTTACTATCATTTTGTTTAATTCGTTCATTTTTTTCTCCTTTATATTTTTATTTTTTTCTTTTTGAATTTCTTCTTTTATTTTTTCTTCGTTTTCAAAATTTGCTTTAAATTTTCTAAGTCTTAGTGAGTTTAAACAAACAAATATTGATGAAAAACTCATGGCAAAGGCTCCAAACATTGGGGAAAGTTTTAATCCAAAAGCAGGATAGAGAAGACCTGCTGCAAGTGGGATTCCAATTATATTATAGAAAAATGCCCAAAAAAGATTTTCTTTAATAATTTTTATGGTTGATTTTGAAAGTTTTAATGCTGATACAATATCCAAAATATTATTGTTAATTAAAATAATATCGGCAGATTCTATGGCTACATCTGTTCCATTTCCTATTGCCATTGACACATCGCTCCTTGCAAGTGCTGGCGCATCATTAATTCCATCTCCAACCATCAAAACTTTTTTTCCTAGTTTTTGCAAATTTTTAATTTCTTTTTCCTTGTCTTGGGGTAAAACTTCTGCGTATTTTTCGTCAATATTTAAGGCGTTTTTTATTGCCTCAGCAGTTTTTTCATTATCGCCTGTAATCATCCTAACTTCATAGCCCATTTTTTTCATTTCATCAATTGCAATTTTTGATAAATTTTTTGGTTTATCTTGAACGGCTATTATTCCGATTACATTTTTTTCATCAGCAAAATACATAGAAGTTTTTCCTTCATTTGAAAATTTATCAGCTTTTTTCTCATAGGATTTTAAATCTATATTTTTTTCTTTCATCAAGGAAATATTTCCACCATAATAAATTTTGTTTTCATATTTTGCTTTTATTCCTTTACCAGAAATCGCCTCAAAGTCTTCTATATTTTTTGCTTGAATATTTTTAGCTTTTGCATATTCGCTTATGGCGTGTGATAGGGGATGCTCGCTATTATTTTCGATTGAGCTTGCAATTTTTATAAATTCATTTTCATCAATTTCTGAAATTATATCAGTAACTTGTGGTTTTCCTTCAGTTATGGTTCCAGTTTTATCTAGTAAAATTGTATCAACTTTGTGAAGATTTTCTAAGCTTTCTGCATTTTTAAATAAGAGTCCAAATTGGGCACTTTTTCCTGTAGCAACCATAATTGCCATTGGAGTTGCAAGTCCCAAGGCGCATGGACAAGAAATTACTAAAACAGAAATTGCAAAATTTAAAGAAAATTCGAATCCATATCCTAAAATCATCCAAATTACAAAAGTAAATAAAGAAATTATCATTACAGTTGGTACAAAAATTGCAGAAATTTTATCGGCAAGTTTTGCTATCGGTGCTTTTGTTTCATTTGCCTGATTTACAAGTTCAATTATTTTTGAAAGCGTAGTATCTTCTCCAACTTTTGTAGCTTCAAATATAAAAGAGCCTTGTTTATTTAAAGTTGCAGAAATAACTTCATCTCCAATATTTTTATTTACAGGAATTGATTCGCCGGTTATTGCAGATTCATCAACAAGAGATGAACCTTCTTTTACAATTCCATCAACAGGAATTGCCTCTCCTGGTCTAACTAAAATCAAATCTCCTTTTTTCAAATCTTCAACCAAGATTTCTACTTCATTTTTATCTTTTAAAATTCTAGCTTTTTTTGGAGCAAGATCCATCAAAGATTCCAAAGATTTTTTTGTTTGACCTTTAGATTTTTTTTCGAAATATTTTCCCAAAGTAATCAAAGTCAAAATCATTGCTGATGATTCAAAATATAGGTTATGCCTATAATTTTCTACAATTTCAAATTTTTCAAAGCCAAGACCATAAGCCATTCTCATTATGGCAAATATTCCATAAATCAATGCGGCAAAAGATCCAAGTCCTACTAAAGTATCCATATTAGATGCTTTGTTAAAAAGAGCTTTAAAACCGGAAATATAAAAAATTCTATTTACAAAAACTATTGGCAAGGTTAATAAAAATTGCAAAAAAGCAAAGTTTACACTGCCACGCGCTCCCATTAAAAAATGAGGAAGTGGAAGATTTATCATGTGTCCCATAGAAACATACATAAGTGGAATCAAAAATATAAAAGAAATAATTAATCTGTTTTTGACAATTTTTTCTTCATCAAAAGTTTTATTATTTTCTTTTAAATTTTTTTTATTTTTTGGCTTTGCTCCATAGCCAATTTTTTCAACAGCTTTTATAATATCATTTTCAGAAATTTTTCCATCATCATAAGAAACAGTCATGGTTTCCGAAATAAGATTTACATTTACAAAATCAACGCCGAGTTTTTCGACAGCTTTTTGAACATTTGCCTGACAAGATGCACAAGTCATTCCACTAACATCAAAGCGTTCTTTCATTTTACCTCCTAACTAACACCGTGTGGGGGTGTTATTTTTATTATATGCTTATAATAATTTTTGTAAAGAAATATTTTTTAATTTTGATGGGTAGAAAATAAATAAGGAGTAAAAAATGAAAAGATATAATATGATTTTTAAAGGGAGAGTACAAGGAGTTGGCTTTAGATATAAATCTTATTTGCTTGCAAATGAACTTGGCTTAACTGGAGATGTAAATAATTTATATGATGGAGATGTTGAATTAAATATTCAAGGAGATAGAGAAAAAATAGATTTATTTTTGGAAAAATTGGCTAAGGATAGATTTATAAGAATTGATGATATAGAAATTAAAGAAAAAGAATTAATAAATGATGAGGAAAAATTTAAATTGTCATAAAAATTAAATTGTAACCAAAAAAGGCTCTTGTAAAAAATACAAGAGTCTTATTTTTTGTCGAAAAAATTGCTTATTGCAGGATTTATTATTGCAAGAATTATTGATGCAATTAAAGCAGTTCCAAATGAATTTATGCTTGCACCACTTGCAAGATTAAATGTAATTTGTAAAACAATTGCGTTTACTATAAAAGAAAATAAACCAAAAGTTACAATTGTTAATGGTAGAGATAATAATTTTAAAATTGGTTTTATAATTGCATTTACAAACATCAATATTAAAGCTGTAATTATTATTGCCTTATTTTCTGTAAAAGTTATTCCATCAAATAAAATATCAAGAAGATAAAGACTAATTGCGTTTGCAATCCATTGAATTAAAAATGTCATTATTTTCACCTCGATTCAAATGATTTTTGTATATTAACTGTACAAGTTGAAATGAAAAAATCAATATTTAAAGTAAAAAGCTCCATTTCTATGTGAAATGTACTATAATAATCTTGACTCATTTTTTTGGATAAGAGTTGATATTAAATTAAAAATATTTATTTTCTAAAATAAATAAAAAAGTAAATGAAATTATTGAGGAGGAGAAATGATTTACACACTTACCTTAAACCCATCAATTGATTATGTTCTAAGAATAGATGAATTTTTGGACGGAGAAACTTTAAGAAGTAATAGTGAAGAAAAATATCCTGGCGGAAAGGGAATAATGGTTTCAAAACTTTTGAAAAATCTTGGAGAAAAATCTGTAAATATTGGTTTTCTTGGAGGGTTTACAGGAGATTTTATTAGAAAAAAATTAAATGATTTGGGAATCGCGGAAGATTTTACAAGGATAGAAGATGATTCTAGAATAAATGTGAAATTAAAATATGAAACAGAAACTGAAATTAATGCCCAAGGTCCTCAAATTAAAGAAGAAGAAATTGAAGAATTTTTAAATTATTTAGACCAATTGCAAGAAGATGATTTTGTAATAATATCTGGTTCAATTCCGAAATCTTTGAGAGATGATTTTTATAGGGTTATTGTAAATTTACTTGAAATGGATAATGTAAGATTTGCTCTAGATACTTCTGGTAAAAAATTATATAAACTCTCATCTTATAAACCATTTTTGGTAAAGCCAAATAAGGATGAGCTTTCTGAAATTTTTGATGATGAAATTGATAGTGATGAAAAAATTGTAAAATATGCTAGAAAATTAATTGACCAAGGAGCTGAAAATGTAATTGTTTCACTTGGAAAAGATGGATCAATGTTTATTGATAGTAATATAGTTTATAAAGCAAAACCTATTGAAGGAAAATTAATTAATTCTGTAGGAAGTGGGGATAGCATGGTTGCAGGATATATTTTCGGTTATATGAAAGGACTTTCAAAACTTGATTCATATAAACTTGCAATAGCTTGTGGAAGTGCAACAGCCTTTAGTCCTGATATTGCTGAAAAAGAACTTATAGATGAAATTTTTAAAAAAGTTGAGCTTGAAGAATGGGAATAAAGCTATATGATTAAAAATCAAAAAAATAATTTTCACTAGCCTAATAATTTAAGCTGGTGTTTTTTTATTGTTTGAAATTGGGTATAGGTAAAATAAGCGAGGTAAGATATGAAAGAATTAGAAAAAATTATAAATGAACAAAAAATATTTTTTAAAACTGGCTTAACCAATACAGAAGATTTTAGAAAAAAAGCTTTAATAACTTTAAAAAAATCTATTGATAAGTATAAGGAAGAAATTATTTATGCCTTAAAAATGGATTTAAATAAATCAAGCACAGAATCTTATATTTCAGAAATTGCAAGTGCCTATGCAGAAATTGATTTTTCTTTAAAAAATTTATCAAATTGGATGAAAGATACAAGAGAGATTACAAATATGGAGGCAATGCCTGCAAAATCTTTTACAAGATATGAACCTTTGGGTGTAACTCTAGTTATTTCTCCATGGAATTATCCGTTTTTGCTTGCAATAAATCCAATTGTAAATGCAATTTCAAGTGGTAATACTGTAATTTTAAAAACTTCAAAAAAATCTTCTTATACATCAAAAATAATAAAAAAATTATTGGATGAAAGTTTTGATAGGGCGTTTATTTATTGCGTTGATAATGAAAAAGTAAGTCATGATGAACTTTTATCTTACAAATACGACCATATATTTTTTACTGGCTCTCAAAAAGTTGGAAAAATAATTATGAAAAAAGCAAGTGAAAATTTGACAAAAGTTACGCTTGAGCTTGGTGGCAAATCTCCTTGCATAGTTGATGAAAGTGCAAATTTAAAATTTGCCGCAAAAAGAATTATTTGGGGAAAGCTTTTAAACAGCGGACAAACTTGTGTAGCACCAGATTATTTGTTGGTTCATAAAGATGTTAAAAAAGAACTTTTAAGATTGATGAAACAAACAATATTAGAATTTTATGGCGATAGAGCATTGGAAAATCCTGATTATCCAAGAATAATTGACAAAAATTCTTTTGAAAGACTCATTAATCTGATGGAAGGTCAAAATATTTACACAGGTGGTTTGTATAATTCAAAAACTTTAAAAATTGAGCCTACAATAATTGATAATGTAGATTTTTCAAATAAAATTATGCAAGAAGAAATTTTTGGACCAATTCTTCCAGTAATAGAATACAATGATATTTTTAAAATTATAGAAAAATTAAAATTTATGGATAAGCCTCTTTCAATGTATATTTTTAGTGAAGATAAAGAACATATTGATAGACTAACTTATGATTTATCATCTGGTGGAGTTTGTATAAATGATACGATAATGCATTTGACAAATCCTAATTTAGAATTTGGAGGAGTTGGAGAAAGTGGAATGGGTGGTTATCATGGGAAATTTGGTTTTATGAATTTTTCAAACAGAAAATCTATAATGATTAGGTCGAACAATATTGATATAAAAATAAAATATCCACCATATTCAAAAGGTCAAGAAAAAATAATTAAAAAAATTTTCAAATAAGAATCCTAATTTATCTAGGATTCTTATTTTTTATTTTATTTTAATTTATTGAATAAAAAAATTACAAAAGTATAATAGCTTTTATATCAAGAGGTGGTTTTATGGTGTTTATATCTGATGAAAAGAAAAACGAAATTTTAGAAAATTCAGATATTGTAGCAATTATTGGAGATTATGTAGATTTAAAAAAATCTGGAAACTCTTATAAGGGTTTGTGTCCTTTTCACAACGAAAAGACACCATCCTTTACAGTTGATGACAGGAAACAATTATTTCATTGCTTCGGTTGTGGCGAAGGTGGAGATGTTGTTTCTTTTATTATGCACAAAGAAGGACTTTCCTACATTGATTCTATGAAATATTTGGCTAAAAAAGCTGGTATAAAACTTGATGATACAAAATCTTCTAAAGAAAATAAAATTTTAAATAGATATTACGATATTAATAAAGATATAATGATGTATTTTTACAAAAATTTGTTGACTGATAAGGCTTGTCAAATTTATTTGAAAAACAGAGGATTTAGGTCAAATATTGTAAATACTTTTATGCTTGGTTTTGCTAAAAATTCTTGGGATGATTTATTATCTTATGTAAAAAAGAAAGATTATCTTTTGGATGATATTGAAAATTTGGGTTTAATTAAAAAATCTCAAAATGGAAAATATTATGATAAGTACAGAAATAGATTGATTTTTCCAATTATAAATCACTATGGAAAAGTTATTGGATTTGGTGGAAGAAGTATTGATTCTACTATGCCAAAATATTTAAATTCACCAGAAAGCCAAGTTTTCAAAAAAAGATACAACCTCTATGGTTTAAATATTTTCAAAAAACAATCTAATAAAGATATTATCTTGGTTGAAGGATATATGGATGTAATTGGTTTAAATAATCAAGGTATTGACCAAGCTGTGGCAAGTCTTGGAACATCACTTACAAGCGATCAGGCAAAACTTTTAAAAAGATATGCAAAAAATGTTTATATTTGCTACGACGAAGATAATGCTGGAATAAAAGCTACAGATAGGGCAATCGAAATTTTATTAGATGAAGGAATAAAACCAAATATAATTAGCCTTGAAAAAGGTCTTGACCCAGATGATTTTGTAAAAAAATATGGCAGAGATGCTTTTATAAAAAAGATGGATGAGGCTAGTGATGTTTACAATTACAAGTATAATAAAATTCTCGACTTATATGCAGAGAGTAAGGACAATGAAAAATTTGAAAAATTAAATTTATTTATAGAATTTTTATCTTCAATAAAATCAGATCTTACTAGAGAAATTTCTATAAATAATGTAAGCAAACTTTTTGATATAGATAAATCTACTTTAAAAGAATCTGTCTTAAAGTATAATGATAACTACAAAAAGACTTACAAAAATCAAAATAAAGATAGTTTTTATAATAAAAATGATTTTAAAAATTTTAACACCAATCAAAGCACAATTATTGAAAGAAAAAAATATTCTGTTTCCACAAATGAGCTTGAAACGTTAAGATTATATCTTAATCAAAAAGATGAGTATGATAAAAATAAAGATTTTTTTGATCAAGTAATAGTGGATGAAAAATTGCTTGAAATAAAACAATATATTGACAAAAATGGTTTTGATAAAATAAGCGAAAATTTTTCAAATGACTACCAATTTATTATAGATTACATCAAAGATAAGTCCAATAAGATTGTAGGAAATGAATTAATAGAAAAAATAAATTTAGAAAATAGAAAAAAACTTTTAAAAAAGTTAAGAAATAGAGACTAATCACTTCAAAGCTGGAGGGGAGACTTATGACTAGTGATAACGAAAAGATGCTAGAAGATGATCTTCTAAGGGAAATAATAGATGAATTTAAATCTATTAGTGAATCTCAAGATGGAGTTGTAACTTACAAACAAGTTTACACTTTTGAGACCTTTAAAGAAATGGAAGATGAAAGCAAAAAATATGTTATAGGCCAAATTATATCCAATGGAATAGAGATTGTTGAAGAACAAAGAACTGTTTTGGACGAAGATGAAGATGACGAAGAAATCAGAGAAGATCTTGATAATGATGACGATGAAGATTTTTCAGATGAAAAACTTGAAGATCACATGAAAAAAGCTTCTAACAAGCAAAAGTTAGAAAAAAAGTTTATACAAGATGAAGCTATCACTGGTATAAAGTTGGATGACCCTGTAAAAATGTATTTAAAAGAAATTGGAAAAGTTAAGCTATTAGATGCTCACGAAGAAATATTTTTGGCAAAAAAAATGGAGCTGGGAGATATTGCGTTCAGGAGTAAAAGTGGCAAAAAACTTACCAAACAAAATAAAGTAAAACTTGCTTTAGACATATTTTATGGAGACCTTTCATTAACTATACTTGGTGCAAATCAATCGATTTTAGAAAATAAAGAATTTGATGATGAAACAAAAACAAATCTTGAGTCATTGATTGAAATTGGAAATCAATTTGAAAATATGTTAAATCAAGAATTAACAGATGAACAATTGGAAGCAATAAAATCTAAAATATTAATTTGCAATATTGCACAAAAATCTATAGCTGACAAAGAATTAAGTGAAAAAGAAGCAAATATTTTGTGTGATTTATTTGATAATTTTGGAAAATTAGTTGCAACAAAAGAATCTGACGATATAGTTTCACTAATTTATTTAGCTTTTTCAGACCTTTACAAAAAGGGAGCTGAAAATGAAATTTTAAAAACCAATGATAGGCTGATAATTAACGATTTAATAAATTTTTCAAACAAAGCCAGGCAAGTTTATGAATATAAGCCGCTTTCAGAATCAAGTATAAAAGATTTGGAAAGATTTACAAAAACCAAAAATCTGTGCAAGAAAATTTTTGAAGATCAAGGATTTGATGCAGACGATGTAAAAAGATTGAATAGGGCAATATTTGATGCAAATAGGGCAAAACAAAAATTAGCAGAGACAAATTTAAGGCTTGTTGTATCAATTGCAAAAAAATATGTAGGTCGTGGAATGAGCTTTTTGGATTTGATTCAAGAAGGAAATATGGGACTTATGAAAGCAGTTGATAAGTATGATTACAACAGAGGATTTAAATTTTCCACTTATGCAACTTGGTGGATAAGACAAGCTATAACTCGTGCTATTGCCGACCAAGCTAGGACAATTAGAATTCCTGTTCACATGGTTGAAACAATAAATAAATTAGTTAGAATTCAAAGACAATTAGTTCAAGATTTAGGACGTGATCCATCAAACGAAGAGATTGCTGAGCAAATGGGAATTGAAGTTGAAAAAGTTCAAGAGATAAGAAAAATTGCTCAAGAACCTGTTAGTTTGGAAACACCAATCGGCGAAGAAGAAGACAGCCATTTGGGAGATTTTATAGAAGATGATACAGCCATAAATCCTGATGATGCAGCAAACTATTCAATGCTAAGAGATCAACTAAATGATGTTTTATCTTGTCTTGGAGCAAGAGAAAAAAGAGTTTTACAATTAAGATTTGGACTTATAGATGGAACTCCAAGAACATTAGAAGAAGTTGGAAAAGAATTTGATGTAACTCGCGAGAGAATTAGACAAATAGAAGCAAAGGCGTTAAGAAAATTAAAATCGCCTAATAAGAGTGAATTATTGAAAGACTTTTTATAGAATGAAAATTACTAAACGACTAGAAAAAATAGCAAAGCTAGTTGATGAAGGTAAAAAAGTAATTGATATTGGGACTGATCACGGATTAGTCCCTTTATATTTAGCAAAAAATGAAATATCAAAAGAAATTCTTGCAACAGATATTTCAAAAAAAAGCCTTCAAAAACTAGAAGAAAAGCTAGATGATAATTTAAAAAAAATAATAGAAACAAAAGTTTGTGACGGACTAAATGATATAGAAATAAAAGACAATCAAATAGCCATAATTGCAGGAATGGGTGCAGTTACTATAATTGAAATTATTTCTAATAATATAGAAAAGATAAGAAAACTTGATTATGTAATTTGTGAGGGAAATATTGGCAATGAAAAGTTAAGAAAATTTTTAAATGAAAATAGTTTTTTTATTGACAAGGATTTTCTTATTAAAGATGGAAGAAAACACTACGATATTATTAGATTTAAAAATGGAAAAGATAGAAAACTTTCTTTGGGAGAAATTTATTTTGGTAAATTTATCTACAAAGATTTCAATCCATTATTAAAGAAAAGACTTGAGCAAATTTATAAGAAAAATATAAAATTTAAAGAAAATATAGAAAAATTTTCAGACAATAAACAAGGATTAGACCTTATTGAAGAAAGATTACAAGCAATAGAAGAGGTTAAAAATTATGAAGATAAAAGATATAATTAAATTTTTGGAAGAAAGATTTCCGCTTTCACTACAAGAAGAGTGGGATAATTCTGGACTTCAAATTGGAAATATTGAAAATGACTTAACAAATATAATGATTTCTTTGGATCTTGACGAACAAACAATACAAAAAGCAAAAGAGAAATCTTGTAATTTGATTATAAATCATCATCCATTTTTATTTTCTTCAATTAAATCAATAGACTTAAACGAAGAAAAGGGAAAGATTATTAAAGATTTAATTAAAAATGATATTACAGTTTTTGCCATGCATACCAATCTTGATATAGGTAAAGGCGGAGTGAATGATAATTTGGCAAAACTTTTAGAGCTTAAAGATATTTCAAATTTAGATACAAATAATGAAAATCCTATGGCAAGATTTGGATATACAGATGAAATAACAGCTTATGATTTTTCTAAATTTGTAAAAGAAAAATTAAATTGCAAAGGACTTATACTTTATGGAGATAAAAATAAAAAAATAAAAAAAGTTGCTCTTTGTGGAGGAGCCGGCAGTGATTTTATAAGTGATGCAATTAAAAAAGACTGTGATCTTATTGTAACAAGTGATGTAAAATATCATGAGGCCATAGATAATTGTAAAAAAATAAATATAGTCGATCCAGGACATTTCGCAAGCGAAAATCATATTATTTATATGATAAAAGATTTATTAGAAAAAAATTTTGCAACGGGAATATACACTTGTGCAAAAAAAGATTCATATAGAGAATTTATATAATCTTTACAAATACAAAAATTATGATAAAATAAATAACGGAGTAAATTGAATAATCGCGTCAATGACGAGGAAAGTCCGTGCACCACAGAGTAAGGATGCTAGATAACGTCTAGTAAGGGTGACCTTCAGGCAAGTGCAAAAGAAAGTATACCGCCAAAATTTTTGGTAAGGGTGGAACGGTGAGGTAAGAGCTCACCAGATAATTAGTGATAATTATGCTGTGTAAACCCCATCCGGTGCAAGAACAAAAGGGACAATAGGATTTCTACTCGAAACGGTCCAGTATGGTAGTTCGCTTGAGCTAATTGGCAACAATTAGCCTAGATAGATGATTATTTTTAACAGAACACGGCTTATAGATTTACTCTATTTTTATTAAATTTAACTATCCTAATTTAAAAGGGTAGTTTTTTTATTGAAAAATTTAAAAATAAATTGTAACAAATAAGAAAAAAATATAAAAAAAGTTACGAAATAAAAATTATTTTTCAAATATTTTAAATAAATTGGGTTTATACAAGTGTTTTCACAAATAAATATAAAAAATATGTCAAAAAGTGTAATTTTTTTGTAACTTATTATTGACTATTTTGTTAAAAAGTTATATTATTATTCTAGATTTCATAACAGATAAAAAAAACAAATTTTAAACGGAGGAAACAATGAGTAAGAAAAATATAGGATCGACAATAGGAGTGTTAGCCGCAGTTACAATAGGTGCTTCTGCTTATGCTTCTACGATTAATAATTTAGATAAAGAAGATCAATCAAAAAAGGTATTAGAAAATAATGTATCTTATATTGAAAAAGAATATGCATCCAAAGTTAATTCTGTAAAAAAAGATTATTCTAACGAAGTTAAAAATACTAAATTTGCAGAAAAAACAGAGACAAAAAAAGATGCAAAAATATCTAAAACAAGAAATTTGGCTGATCCTACACTTTTTGAATCATCAAGTGAAGATGCTATAGTTAAAGCTGTAGATGAAAAAATTCAAGAAAATAAAGAAGAAGATCAAAATAAAAATCAAAATACAGTTGAACAAGCTTTAGAACAAAGCCCTGTAGTTGAAAAGTTTGTAGCTGTAGAATCATTAAATGTTAGGTCTTCAAAAAATGATCAAGAAAATAACGTAATAGACATATTAAATAAAAATACTAAAGTAAGTGGACAAGTTGAAGATGGTTGGTTAAAAACTGATAAAGGATACATAAAATTAGACTTTTTATCTGATCAAGCTGTAGAAGATACTAACCAAGAAGATTTAATAGCCCAAGAAGAGGCAAGAAAAGCTGAGGAAGCTAAAAAGCTGAAGAAGCAAGAAAAGCTGAGGAAGCAAGAAAAGCTGAAGAAGCTAAAAAAGCACAAGCTAGCCAAGCAACAAGTTATACTGGATGGGTAAATGTTAGTGCATTAAATGTAAGAAGTGGAGCAGGAACAGGTTCTAGTATTATTGGATCATTGTCAACTGGAGATAAAGTTTCAGGAACACTTCAAAATGGTTGGTTAAAAATCAGTTATAATGGACAAGTTGCTTATGTATCTGCAAACTGTTTATCAAATACAGAAGTTAAAAAACCAGTTGTTGAGAAAAAACAAGAAAACAATACACCAGCAAAACAAGAAAATACAGTTCAATCTCAAGCTTATACAGGTTGGGTAAATACAGCTGCATTAAATGTTAGATCAGGTGCATCAACATCATACAGTATAATAGGCTCTTATACTATGGGAGATAAAGTTAGTGGACAATTAGCTAATGGATGGTTGAAAGTAAACTATAATGGAAGAACTGGATATATAAGTGCAAATCTACTTTCAAGCAAAGAAGTTGCTAAACCACAACAAGTTGTAGAAAATAATAAAACAAACAATAATTCAATAGGACAACAAACTGCAACACAAACACCTCAAGCTTCAGCAAGTGGACAAGCTGCTGCAAATATTGCTAGACAATTTGTTGGTTATCCTTACGTGTGGGGAGGAGCATCTCCAAGTGGATTTGATTGTTCAGGTTTAGTTTATTATGCTTATAAACAAATTGGAGTTAATTTAAATAGAAATTCTGCTGCACAATTTTCTAATGGATATTCAGTAGGTATCAATAATTTGCAACCAGGAGATCTTGTATTCTTTAATCAAAGTGGATCTATTGACCATGTAGGAATGATTGTTGATTATAATGGTAATTATGTTCATGCAGTAAGTCCAGGAGTTGGAGTTCAAATTGGAAATATCTATAATTCATGGAGTCAAAGAGTATTTGCAGGAGCAAGAAGAATATTTTAATTAAATAAATTAAAAACACCCTTAGGGGTGTTTTTTTAGGATTAAATTATGAAGATTATTAAGTCAAATGAAATAAAAAATGATATATTAAAAAATATAAAATATTGCAATAAAAAGAAAAGCTTATTAATAATATCTCAAAATAATGATTTAGCTGTAAATCAATATAAAAATGCAATTATAAGAAGATGTAATGAATTTAATATTGATTATATTGATAAAGAATTTAGTAAAGAAGATAATCATTTAGATATAATAAATTATTGTAATAATTTAAAAAATATTGATGGTTTTATAGTTCTCCAACCTCTCTTAGAGTCGACAGATTTAGATTATTTAAGAGAAAATATTCCTTTTAATGATTTAGATGGCTTTAAGTATGATTCTTTAGGAAAAATAATGAATAAAAAATTTGAGAATTTACCACAAACAGTAAAATCTATTATAAAATTTATTAATTATATGAATTTGGACTTGGAGGGAAAGGATATAATAATAGCTAATTCAACTAATATTATTGGAAAACCATTAGCTATGTATTTAAATTATAAAAAAGCTTCAGTAACACTCTTTAATTCAAAAACAAAAAATCAAAAAGAAAAAATTAAGAATTGTGATATATTTATATCTGCAATTGGAAAAGCAAATTTTTATAATAAAGATTATTTTAGAAATGGACAAATAATAATTGATGCAGGAGTAAGTTTTGTAGATGGAAATATGTATGGCGATGTTGATTATGAATATATAAAAGATTTAGATATAAAAATTGTTACTTGCAAAAATGGAGTAGGTTCTATTACAACCTTATCGTTATTAGAGAGTCTTTTATATAGTTGAAAAGCATTTATTTTTCTTTATGGTATAATTATAAAGTGATTTAAAATGGCAAAAATTTAATAAAAGGCGAAGTATATGAAAAAATTTAAATTAGTAATTTTGGGTACAGATTTAAATGCTTATGGTGTTGCAAGAAGTGCCCATGAGCTTTATGGAATAAAATCTATTTGTATGGGAATAAAAAATTTAAGAGACACAAGAGATTCTAACATATGTGAAGTACATACAAATGAAAATTTTGAAGACGATAATGTTTTTGTAGAAGAGCTGATAAAATTAAAGAAAAAATATAAAGATTATGAATTGATTCTGATTTCTTGTTCCGATGGTTATTCATCTTTGCTTGTTAATAATAAAGAAAAATTAAAAGATTATTATCTATTTAATTACGTTGATAAATATATGCAAGAGAAATTGGAAAATAAAATTGATTTTTATGAAATTTGCGAAAAATATGGTCTAGATTATCCTGATACAGTTATTACAAATGATAACACAGATGAATCAATTAAAAAAATTGAATTAGAATTGTCTTATCCTATAGCATTAAAGGCAAATGATTCAATTGAATTTTATAATACTCATTTTGAGGGTAAGAAAAAAGCTTATAAAATTTACAATAATGAAGAATTAGTGAAAATTTTAAATCAAATTTATAATGCTGGATATACTGGAAAAATGATAGCACAAGATTTTATTCCAGGAGATAGTTCAGATATGTATGTTTTAAATGCTTATGTAAATACAAGTTCACAAGTAAAAATGATGAGCCTTGGTAAATGTTTGTTAGATGAAGTCTTACCTTTAAATATTGGTAATTATAATGCTTTGGTAACAATGGGAGATGACAATATATATAAGCAATATAAGAAATTTTTGGAAGAAATTTCTTATATTGGTTATGCAAATTTTGATTTAAAATATGATAAGAGAGATGGAAAGTATAAGGTATTTGAAATAAATATAAGACAAGGCAGGTCAAGTTTTTATATGAATGCAGCCAATAATAATTTTATTAAATATCTTGTAGATGATTTAATTTTTAATAAAGATGAACCATGCTATTATGAATATGAAAATGGATTATGGTTGTATGTTGATCCATCAGTTTTGAAAAAATATGTTAATAGAAAAGATAAAGACTTGGCTTTAAAAATGTTAAAAAAAGGCTATGTTTTTACAACTTGGTATGAGAATGACAAAAATTTTAAGAGATTCCTTAATTATATGAGAAGAAGATTTTCAACTATTAAATACTATAAAAAATTTTCTAATTAAATAAATTGCATAGGATTTTAATGTAGGTATGCATAATTTTATTTTAAATTTTTAGATTAAGAGTATAAAATAATTTTTTGTAATTAGATAATTGTAAATTTATTTTTAAAGGCAAATTCAATTTTGAGTTTGCTTTTTTATTTTAGATAAAAAATAGCTAGATTTCTCTAGCTATTTTTGTGATTTTAAAGATTTTATTTTTATACTAATTTTTTTGCGGCTTCTAGGGCAGCTTTATAATCAGGCAATTCTGTGTTTTGTTCTAGGTATTCTACGTGAACTAATTTGTTTTCTTTATCTACAACGAAAACTGCTCTGTTTTGTAGTTTTAATTCTTTGATTAGTGTTGCGTATTTGTCTGCAAAATCTAAGAAATTGTAATCTGATACTGTTTTTACTTGATCTATTCCTTTTGCTGAGCAAAATCTTGCTTGGGCAAATGGAAGGTCGTTTGATATTGTTACGATTGAAACATCTGGGCTTATATCAGCTGCAGCCTTGTTGAATTTTGTTGTTTGTATTTCGCAAACTGATGTATCAAGTGATGGTACTACTGATATAATTTTTATTTTTCCTTCTTCTTCTTTATAAAAATCATATTCTGACAAGTCGTTATTTATTGCCTTAAAGTTTGGAGCGCTATCTCCTACTTTTAGTTCTTCGCCTATTACTGTGATTTCTTCTTCACCGAATTTTTTCTTTCTTTCTGTCATTTATACCTCCTAAAATGTATAATTGTTTCTATATTAATATACCCATTTTTTTTATTTTGTAGGAGAAATTTTAAATAATTAGATTATTATTGTCAAATGCTTTTAAATAAGGTATAATTAATCAGTATGAAAGTTAGAAAATAAGGAGGAAGCAATGGCAGATATAGTTTTAAATTCAGAAAAAAGAGAAGCTGTCGGAAAAAATAAAGTTAATAAACTTAGACAACAAGCTATTGTACCAGGTGTTGTATATGCTAAAGATAAAGAAAATATAAATGTACAATTTACTTCTAGAGATTTTGAAAAAGTATTGTCTCAAGCAGGTACAACTACAATTATTGACTTAGATATTGACGGAGAAAAGGTACCGGTACTTATTAAAGATTATCAAATGCACCCATTTAAATCTCAATTTTTCCATGTAGATTTCCAAGCAATCAATGCTAAGGAAGCTATCAGAGTTTCTGTTCCAGTTTACTTAAATGGAAGAGATGACATTAGGGTTGAACCTTCTGTATTGGTTCAAAATATTGATACAGTTGAAGTTGAATGTTTACCAATGTATATTCCACAATATGCAGAATTGGAAGTTACTGATATGCAAATTGGGGATTCATTCACAGTAGCTGATTTTGATATTGCAAAAGATGAAAATATCAATATTTTACTTGAAGCTGATGAAGTTGTTTGTTCACTTCAAGAACCTCAAGAAGAAGTTGTTGTTGATGAAGATAGCGAAGGCGAATCAGCAGCTGACGTACCAACTGTTAATGAAACTGAAGAAAAAGAAGACGAAGAATAAGTCTAAGAAACAAAGACCTTTACTGGTCTTTTTTTTTGCAAAAAATTATTTTTGATTTTAAATTTTTCTATTAGAATTTTTTAAAAAATTTAAAATTTTTTTACGAATTTTGTTTTTAAATTTATAAAATTTTTTTAATCAAGGAATGTTTTATAAAACTATTAAATGTTTGAAGTATTTGATATAATAATATTATGAATGGATTATTAATTGTATTTGAAGGTCCTGATGGTTCTGGAAAAACTACTGTCTTGGAAAAAGTTTATAATAAGCTTTTGGAAGATGGGTATGATATATATAAGTTTAGGGAACCTGGTGGAACTGATATTTCAGAAAAAATTAGAGAAATTATTTTGGATAATGAAAATATAGAAATGAATCCAAGGTGTGAGGCCTTGTTGTATGCAGCAAGTAGGGCTCAATTGGTAGGGGAGAAGCTTAGACCTTTGTTGGAGAAGGGTTCTATAATTCTTTGTGATAGATTTGTTCTTAGCTCTATGCTTTATCAAGGAATTGGAAGAGGTCTTGGTGTAGACGAAGTTAAAAATATTAATGATTTTGCCATTGGAGAAATTAGGGCGGATTTAACTTTGTTTTTGAATATTGATTATAAAACTGCCATTGATAGAAAAAGGAAAAATTTCATTTCTGATCGTTTGGAAAATGAAGATGATTCTTTTCACAAAAAAACTTATGATGGCTATATAGAATTATCCAAAAGATTTAAGGATGAAATTATTTCAATTGATGCTAACAAAAGTATAGATACGGTTGTAGATAATTGTTTGGCTACTATAAAAACATATTTAAAGGAGAAAAAATGAAACTTTTAATAGCTATAGTTCAAGATGCGGATGCAAATTTTTTGATGGATTCTTTGACAGACAAAAGATATAGGGTAACAAAGCTTGCAACAACTGGTGGGTTTTTGAGAGAAGGAAATACTACTCTTCTTATTGGTATTGAAGAGGAAAATCTTGATGAAGTAAAACAAATTATTGAAGATAATTGTAAAAAAAGAACAACTCAATCATCAGTAATTAATCCGACAGCAGATTCTCCACTTTTGGCAACAAGCGCACCAGTTGATGTGAATGTTGGTGGAGCTACTGTATTTATTTTGGATGTTGACCAATATATAAGAATCTGAAATGATAGAAATTTTAGAAAATCAAATAAAAAATGATAAACTTTCCAATGCCTATATCTTTGAATCAAAAAATTCTTCTTATAATCTAGATAAGGCATTGGAATTTTCTAAGAGCGTTTTTAATAATTTTGGTATAAGTACCAAGCTTGAAGAAAATCCTGATTTTGAAATAATAAAAAAAGATGACAATGAAAAAAATATAAGCATAAAAACCATTAGACTTTTGATAAAAGATATGTATCTTAGGCCTACAAATGGAAAAATTAAAATATATATAATTAAAGATAGCGAAAATTTGAGCATTGAAAGTTCAAATGCTCTTTTAAAAAGCATAGAAGAGTCAAAAGATTATATAATTTTAATTTTTACAACTAATAATGCTTATAGTCTTTTAAAAACCATAAGATCAAGATGTCAAATCATAAGTTTTAAAAGTCAAATAGAAAATGAATTTGTAGATAGGGAAAAACTATCCTATATATTAAGTGAAATAATTTCTGGAAATTTTTCTTTTTATTACAAAAATAAAGATTTCTTTTCAAAGGCAAAAGATTATAAGGAAGAATTATTTGTAGAAATTTTAAATTTTTTCAATAATTTGATAAAATTAAAATATTACAAGAATAATGCAAAAGAGAACAAGAAAGTTTTATTTTACTTTAGAAAAATAGAAAATTTACCTTTTGATTCTATTGATAGGATAATAAGAAAAGCCGAACAAATAACAAAAGGATTTAAAAATAATGCAAATTTCGACATGGCAGTTGAAAATTTCCTTATTTTTATATATAGAGAGGGGAGAAATATTGAAAGTAGTAGGGATAAGCTTTAAAAAAGCAGGAAAAATATATTATTTTAATCCACTAGATTTTGATTTACACATTGGAGATAAGGTCATAGTTGATTCTAATTCATGTCTTGAAATGGGAATAGTTAAAACGCCAATTAAAGAAATAAATAAAAGCGATTTTGACCGTGAACTAAATGAAATTATTAGAAAAGCCAGCAAAGAGGATCTAGTTGAAGAAGAAATAAATAGAAAAGATGCCCTTGAGGCTGTAGAAATATGCCAAGAAAAGGCAGACAATCTTGGACTTAATCTTCATGCCATTGAAGCAGAATTTACTTTCGATAGAAAAAAATTACTCATTTATTTTTCATCAAATAATAGAGTGGATTTTAGAAAACTTGTAAAAGAACTTGCATCAATTTATAGAAATAGAATTGAACTTAGACAAATCGGAGTAAGAGACCATGCAAAATTGGTTTCAAGTGTAGGAATTTGTGGACAAAAATGTTGTTGTGCAAGATTTTTGAGCGATTTTCAACCCTTATCAATAAAAATGGCAAAAGAACAAGATATAACCCTAGATCCAAATAAAATTTCTGGTTTGTGTGGAAGGCTAATGTGCTGTTTATCTTACGAAAATGAAAGCTACAAAATAGCAAAAAAATCTATGCCAAAAGTAGGCGAAAAAATTCAAACAGAAGATGGAATTGGCGTTGTTGTAGAAAACAACTATGTAAAAGAAAAATGCAAAATCAGAGTAAGAATAGAAGAAGATGATACAGAAATCGAAAAATCTTATTGCCCAAAGGATATAAGAAGAATAGTTGACAAATAATTGATAAAAATAAGAAAATCTTGAGATTTACTATCATTTGACATTAGTTAATTTAACTAATATAATATTAATATAACAAATTAGGAGGTAAAATTATGGCTTATAGAATAGATGAAAATACATGTATATCATGTGGATCATGCGAAGGTGAATGTCCAGTTCAAGCAATTGAACAAGGAGACGCAGCTTACGAAATCGACGAAGATGCTTGCATCGATTGTGGATCATGTGCAGCTGTATGTCCAGTAGAAGCAATCTCACCAGCAGAATAAGATATATACATAAAAAAAGTAAGACTCAGTTTTTGCTGAGTCTTTTATATTGCTTAAAATCTTTAAAAATTACAAAATTAATAATTACAAAAAAAATTGACAATTTTTACATTTTTTGCTAATATATTTTTTGATGTAAACAAGGAGGCATTATGAAAAATTCTAAAAAAATTTACCACGTAGAAGATAAGTTACCATTTAAATTATTGTTACCACTTTCAATCCAACACACATTCGCAATGTTTGGAGCTAGTGTCTTAGTCCCTATTTTATTTAAAATAAATCCAGGAATAGTACTTTTTATGAATGGTATCGGAACATTATTATTTATATTAATTACCAAAAAGAAAGCACCTGCTTATTTGGGATCATCATTTGCATTTTTAGCACCAGGAACAGCTATTATTGCAAGTCAAGGATTTCAATATGCGCAAGGTGCTTTTATTGTGGTTGGAACTCTAGGATGTTTTTTGGCATATATAATTTATAAATTTGGAATAGGATGGATAGATGTAGTATTGCCACCAGCAGCCATGGGTTCAGTCGTTGCCCTAATAGGCTTTGAGCTTGCAGGAAATACAGTAACAGGCGGTTCAATCGGAGCAAACTTGATGACAGATACTGCAAATTATAAAGATTTTATAATATTTGGAATTACACTTTTTACAGCCATAATCGGTTCAGTATCATTCAAAGGATTTTTATCAACAATTCCAATCCTAATAGCAATAGTAGTAGGATATATTTGTTCAGTTTTCTTTGGAATGGTAGATTTTACACCAGTATTAGAAGCAAAATTATTTACCCTACCAAACTTTTCAGCACCAAAATTTTCGATAGAAGCAATTTTATCAATGCTACCAGTAATATTAGTAATAACAAGCGAACACATCTCCCACCAAGTTGTAACAAGTAATATTATAGGAAGAAATTTATTAGAAGATCCAGGACTACACAGGTCAATATTTGCAGATAACTTCTCATCAGCCCTTTCAGGATTAGTTGGAGGAGTTCCAACAACAACTTATGGAGAAAATATAGGAGTTATGGCAATAACAGGAGTATATTCAGTCCAAGTAATAGGAGCAGCAGCAATTATTTCAATATTAATGGCATTTGTAGGACCATTAGCAGCATTAATCCAAACAATACCAGGAGATGTAATAGGAGGAGTAACCTTCTTGTTATACGGAATGATAGGAACAAGCGGAATAAGATTATTAGTAGACCAAAAAGTAGATTATTCAAAATCAATAAATTTAATCCTAACATCAACAATATTTATAGCAGGACTTTCAGGATTATCAATAAAATTTGGCTCAATCCAATTACAAGGCATGGTACTAGCATCAGTAGTAGCAGTCCTCTTATCAGCTTTTATGACCTTGCTTAGAAAATTAAATTTAATAAATCAATAAAAATAAAAATCAAGCTGTAAATTTATGGCTTGATTTTTTTAGTAATAAAAATTCAAAAAGAGACTAATAAAAAATGAAATAAATTTATTTTTAAAAGTCTCTTTATTAAAATTGGATAAACAAAAAAGAAATAAATTTATTTAATAATGTAAAATTATAAAATTTAAAATTTTAAAATTAAAAATGGGCAAAAAAATGGAGCCACTTCCCAGGATCGAACTGAGGACCTCATCCTTACCATGGATGCGCTCTACCGACTGAGCTAAAGTGGCACATAATGTAATATACCACAGAAAAAATATTTTTGCAAATAATTTTAAATTATTCAAAAAAAACGGTATAATATGAGTAATTGTAGTAAATTTATGAAATTTATGGTATAGTAAGCTTATAATATTTAGGAGGAAATAATGAGTAAAGCACAATTTGAAAGAAGCAAACCACATATTAATATCGGAACAATAGGTCACGTAGACCACGGTAAAACAACAACAACAGCAGCAATCACCCAAGCATTAAACAAAAAATATGGAACAGGTGAATTCGTAGACTACGATAAAATCGATAAAGCACCAGAAGAAAGAGAAAGAGGAATCACAATCAATACCTCAGTAGTAGAATACGAAACAGAAAAAAGACACTACGCACACATCGACGCCCCAGGCCACGCAGACTACGTTAAAAACATGATCACAGGAGCAGCCCAAATGGACGGAGCAATCCTAGTAGTAAGTGCAGCAGACGGTCCAATGCCACAAACAAGAGAACACATCTTGTTAGCAAGACAAGTAGGCGTACCAAAAATCGCAGTATTCCTAAACAAAGAAGACCAAGTAGACGATCCAGAACTAATCGAATTAGTAGAAATGGAAGTAAGAGATCTACTATCAGAATACGAATTCGACGGAGACAATGCCCCAGTAGTAGTAGGAAGTGCATTAAAATCCCTACAAGAAGGCGGAGAAGGCGAATGGTCAGACAAAATTCTACAATTAATGGACGAAGTAGACGAGTTCTTTGACATACCAGAAAGAGACAATGACCAACCATTCCTAATGCCAGTAGAAGACGTAATGACAATCTCAGGAAGAGGAACAGTAGCAACAGGAAGAGTAGAAAGAGGAACCCTAAAACTAGGCGGAACAGTAGAAATCGTAGGCCTAACAGACAAAACAAGAGAAGTAGTAGTAACAGGAATCGAAATGTTCCACAAATCCCTAGAAACAACAGAATCAGGAGACAACTGTGCATTACTACTAAGAGGAGTACAAAGAAACGAAATCCAAAGAGGACAAGTAATAGCAGCACCAGGCTCAGTACACCCACACACAGAATTCGAAGGTCAAGTATACGTATTAACAAAAGAAGAAGGCGGAAGACATACCCCATTCTTCTCAGGCTATAGACCACAATTCTTCTTCAGAACAACAGACGTAACAGGAGATATCCAACTAGAAGAAGGAACAGAAATGGTAATGCCAGGAGACAACGCAACATTCAAAATCAAATTACAAAAACCAATAGCTCTAGAAGAAGGATTAAGATTCGCAGTAAGAGAAGGTGGAAGAACAGTTGCATCTGGAGTTGTTTCTAAAGTAATTCAATAATATAAATTTAGGGCGGGTCTTTTAGACTTGCTCTTTTTTTATCTATTTTAGCTAGGAGTTTATATGAAAAATAAAAAAATATTTTTATTGCTTTTGCTCATATTATCTATTAATTTTTCTTCTTGTTCATCAAGTAAAAATAATAAAAAAATGAGTGATAATAGTTCATCTTCAAATATAACTTCTAATTTAAGTGAAAATAATAAGAAAGATAAGAAACCAACAGGAGAGGCTTATCTTGTTGGAGTTACACCTGATGATTATAATATGGATTATGATACATCTAGACTTAAATCTTTAAATGAAAAGAAATCTAAATATTATCCTAAAGATGGTGTTAAGGGAATTTATATTAATGCTTATTCAATAAATAATCCAAAGTCCTTTAAGAAAAATCTTGATTTGATTGATAGCACTAAGTTAAATACTGTTGTTATTGACATAAAGGATGATTGGGGAAATATTACTTGTGATTTTAAATCTGATAATAAAGATATAAAATATGCTACTGATAAAGTTATTGATGCTGAAGATTTTATAAATAAAATGCATAAAAAAGGCATATATGTTATTGGTAGGATTACCACTTTTAAGGATTCTGTTATTACCGAAAAACATCCTAATTGGGGATTTAGTTTGGGTGATGGTTCTTTGTGGACAAATGGACTTGATGAAGCTTTTATGAATCCTTATTTGGATGAGGTAAGAAATTATAATTTGAAAATTGCTGAGCTTGCAGCAAATGTAGGTTTTGATGAAATTCAATTTGATTATGTTAGATTTGCAGAAGGTTTTGAAACTTTTAATGATAAATTGGATTATTCAAAAGGAAAATGGGAAAAAATTCAAAAAAAAGATGAGGATAAGAGGGTTGATGCCATTACTAGCTTTGTAAAAGAAGCAAGGGAGATGCTCCAAGCTTATGATACTCCTTGTGGAATTGATGTTTTTGGTTATTCAATGCAAGTTGGAAAAGCTGGTGGTATTGGACAAGATTTTAAAGAAATATCTAATCAAGCTGATGTTATGAGTTCTATGATATACCCTTCTCATTGGGGACTTTATTCTTTTGATATAGAAAAACCTGATCTTGAACCTTATGAATTAGTTAAAAGATATTTAAAAGAAGAACAAGAAGAATTATCTAAGATTGAACACAAACCAAAATCAAGACCGTGGATTCAAGATTTTACTGCATCTTGGATTGGTAAAGGAAATTATATGGTTTATGATGCTAAAGCTGTTGAGGCTCAAATAAAAGCAATTTACGATAGTGGTCAAGATGAATTTTTAATTTGGAATTCAGCGTCTAAATATACTGAAGGTGTAAGTTACTAAAAAGTAGGATTTTATGGGAAAAAAAATAAAAGATATAATAGACAAGGGCATAAAAATAATTGAAGTTTTAATTTGTTTGACTATTTTGCTTACTTTATTATTGTCTGTACCAAATTTAATTAGATATTCGATTGATATTGTACAAACTTTACAATTAAGGCAAAATTATGAGCTATTAAATGAATTTTTGAAGTATGCCCTTCTTTTGGTAGTAGGTATTGAGCTAATAGAGATGATAATTACTAGATCTCATGAAGCTATTTTAACTTTGATTTTGTTTGTAATTGCAAGAAAAATGCTTTTGTATTCTGTTGATTTAATTGATATTTTAATTGGATCTATATCAATTGGTCTTATTTTTGCTATTATTAAATTTGTTGTAAAAGATGATAAATTGATGGCGAAAATCGACAATACTTATTCTGCAGCAATGACTGTAAGGCAAATTAAAAAAGAATACAAATTAGATTTACCTCAAGATATGTCAAATACTTTGGGCGGTTTAGTTTATGAAATTGCAAAAATCGAAGGAATTGACGAGGTAAAAGAAAACACAAGATTAATTTATGGCTCTTATAAATTTAAAATTATAAGCATGAAAGATGGAGTAATTGAAAGAATTAGAATTGAAGAATTGAAATAAAAAATCATTAGCCTGAATGTGGCTAATGATTTTTTAAATTCTGTGATTTTTTCTAAATTGTGATGGAGTTATACCAACTTTTTTTCTAAAAACTTGGTTAAAATAAGATTGTGAATTGAAACCAACTATTGATGAAATTTCTTCCATTGAATGGTTCGTGCTTGTTAGTAAATTTTTAGTTACTTCTATTCTTTTTAAAATTAAATAATCAATAGGTGTAACCCTGTATGATTGCTTAAATTCTGCAATCAAATGGAACTTATTCATAAAGGCCATTTTTGATAGGCTTTCTAGTTTTATATCTTCAGAATAATTATTGTCGATGAAATTTTTAATATAATCAATTTGTTTATTTATTTTTATATCATTTGTTATTTCAAAATCATTTTTATATTTTCTAAGTAAGGAGATAACAAATTCGCTAGCCTTGGCGTTTGCCATTGATTGGGCAAACATATCTCCAGAATTAAATTCATCGTGAATTGTATTAAAAGAATCTATAAAATAATCCTTATTTTCTTCTATATTTTTAAATATGTATTTGTCTTCTTCTAAGCTTTCATCATTTTTGATATTTTTTACAAAAATACTATCAACACCAAAAGAAATAAAAGTTAAATTTTCATTTTCATTTGAATAAATGCTATGACCAACATTTGAATTAATTATAAAAAAGTCGTCTTTGCTGGTATCGATAATCTTATCTTCAATTGAAAATTTTCCCTTCCCATCTAAAATATAATAAAACTCAGTAAAGGGATGAAAATGAATCCTAGAGTTTATTTTATCAGAAGAAGAAAATTGTTTTGCATAGAGTACTTTTAGGTAAATACTTTGCACTGTTACACTTTCGTTTTCATTTTTATCTAAAATTTCCATAAATCTTGTCCTTTTTAATTTATTTATATATACATTATACAGAAAAAAGCCTTTTACTACAAGATAAATTTTGCTATAAGCTAAGAATTTAACTTTGTGATATAATATATTAAATAAATCATTATTAAAAATATAATTAATAATGTGTGCAATAATATATAGAAAGGAAGAATAATGGATACTAGAAAATATTTGGAAGGTAAGGGATACGATGGTTACAAATTTTTTGGAAATCATAAAAAGGCGAATAACTCATATATATTTAGAATCCTTGCCCCAAATGCAAAAAATGTTTATATAATAGGAGATTTTAACTCCTGGACAGAAGAAAAACTTAGAAAATATTCTACGGGTGTTTTTTCAAAAACTATTAAAAATGTTAAAGAATTTGATAAATATTTGTACGTAATAGAAAATGAAAATGGGAAAAAATTTTATAAATTAGATCCATACGCAAAATTAATTGATAAGGAAAATGAAAATTCAATCGTCTATGATAAATCTTACAAATTTTCTTACAAGTACAAAAATAAAAATAATCTAAATATATACCAAATGAGTGCAAAAAATTTTGATAGGAAAATTTTTGAAGATGAAAAATATATGGATAAATTTATCCGATATTTAAAAGAAAATAATTTTTTCCATGTTGATTTTATGCCTATTTTTGCAAATAGATTTAAAGAAGATTTTTCTTACGGCTCAAGTTTTTATTTTTCTATAAATGAAAACTGTATTGAAATTGAAAAAATAAAATTATTTATAGATTTGTGCCATAAAAATAAGCTTGGAATTATTTTTGAAATTGATATAAGCAGTTTTGCTCCCTTTGGAAAATATTTAAATAAATTTGATGGCTCAAATATGTACAATTATGATTACGATGATATTTTGTATAATTATAGTGGATTAATAAACATAGATCCAACAAAAAATCTAGCAAAATCTTTTATTTTATCATTTGTAACTTATTTGATTAAAGAATTTAATATTGACGCAATTGCAATTGCAAATTTAGAAAATCTTATATTTTGGCAAGGGGATAAGTCAAGAGGATACAATGAAAATTGGCTAGGTTTTATAAGAAATATTAATGAATATATAAATGATTTAAATAAAATATCTATTGGTTTTTATAATTCAATTTGGAAAAACGACATAAAGGAAGATTTGGGATTTGATTTGATTTATGATAGAACTTTTGCAAAAATTATAAAAATCAACCAAAAAAATCCTTTTGAAAGAGCTAATTATTCTTATATAGTCAAAAATATTATAGAAAATGATTATAAGAATTATCTACTTGGATTTAATTATTTTGATAGCCTTAGTGAAGGGGCATCTCTTGCAATGAAAATGAATTCAAATGATAAAAAGTATGATCAATTAAAAACTTTGTTTTTATTAGTTTATACTTTGAATTCCAATAAAATGATTTTTTCATCAGATGAATTTGGCTCCTTAGAAACTTTTAATTTTGATAAGAAAATAAATATTTTCAAACAAAATGAAAGTGAAAAAGATTTTAATGAATTTTATAAAAAATTGAGCGATTTTTATATAAGAAACAAAAATTTATACGAAAATGAATCAAAGACAAAAATTCTTGAAATAGAAGGATACTCTTTGTATGCATTTAAAAGAATATATAAAAACGAAGAATATCTGATAATAGTTAATTTGACAGATTTGGAATATAAAATAGATTTGCCAGAAAAAATAGAAAAAATTTTAACAAGTTATAATGAAAATTATCACAGTAAAAATAAATTATATATACCAGCTTTTGGCTCAGGAATTTTTAAAATAAAATAAAAAAGGGAGAATATTTCTCCCTTTCTTATAATTTCTTAATTAATTTGTACTCATTTTCTAAATTATGAGCTATATTTGTAAATCTTTCCAAAATAGTTTTTCTTGTAATTATTCCAACAAAATATCCATTTCTATGAGTTATACATATAAAATTATTATTTATTATAAGTCTTAAAACATCTTCAAGATCAGAATCATCAAATAATATTGGAACAATTTGGTCCATAACTTCGCTAACTTTTGTTTGTGTTAGTATATCTTCATTAAAAAATGTTACATCTTCTGATGAAATTACAATTTTTGAAATAGAAATAAGCCCTCTAACTCTGTCATTTTCATCAAGAACAGGAATTGTTTGATAAGATCTATTTGATAAAACAATAATCGCATGTAAAAGTGTATCATTTTCTCTAACAACTGCAACTTCGCTAGCTGGAGTTATAATGTTTGCCGTAGGTTGATTAAATAATTTTTTTAGATTTTCTCCAATCATTTTTACTCCTTCTTTAAAAAATAGCCTTTTGTCAAAACAAAAGGCATTATAGAGTATATTATGTAAGCACACCCAAGCTCGTAAATTAAAATCTATACGTTACTCAAACAGCCAGCTCATGATAGGTGACCTTACGGCACATAAGAAGATCCACTTAATGCTGCTACGTTCCCGTCCTGACATGGTTCATAGTTTCCTATTGCGTAAGACCCATCAATCAACACCGCTTATTTAAGGCAGACTATATATTTTAAAATCCTAACTTGGGAATTCAATCCTGCTATAGCGGATTGCAGGTTACAAGGCACCGCTAACTCCCCATCTAGTGCATGGCGGAGAGCAAGGGATTTGAACCCTTGATACACTATCAATGTATACACGATTTCCAATCGTGCTCCTTAAGCCACTCGGACAGCTCTCCATGCTTACAGATTAAAACTATACTTTAAAAATGAAAAATTTCAAATAAATTTAAAAATTAAAAAAATATTTTCACTATGGTATAATCTTTAGGGAAAGGAATTATTATGGCAAAAGCTTTATATAGAGAATATAGACCCCAAAAATTTTCTGATGTTTTGGGACAAGATAGGGTTGTAAATGTTTTAAAAAATCAAGTTAAGTCTGGGCAAATATCTCACGCATATTTATTTGCAGGAGAGAGAGGATGCGGAAAGACAACTTGTGCAAAAATTTTTGCTAAGGCAATTAATTGCCTTAATCCAATCGATTCATCTCCTTGTGGAGAATGTGAAAATTGTAAATCAATAGAAGAAGAATCAACAATGGACGTTGTTGAAATGGATGCAGCAAGCAATAGAAGAATTGACGATATTAGAAATTTAAAAGAAACAGTTGTTTATCCACCAAATAATTTAAAATATAAGGTTTATATTATTGACGAAGCTCACATGATTACAAGAGAGGCTTTTAATGCCTTATTAAAAATTGTGGAAGAGCCACCAAGTCATTTGGTTTTTATATTAGCAACAACAGAAATTGAAAAAATTCCAAAGACTATTTTGTCTAGAGTTCAAAAATTTGAATTTAATAAGATTGGTAGAGAAGATATAATCAAACAAATTGATATAATTTTATCCGATAGAAATATTACAATCGAACAAGAGGCAAAAGAGCTTATTGTAAAAAAAGCAAAGGGCGCTATGAGAGATGCTCTTTCGATTTTAGATCAAGTTTTGTCTATTGACAAAAATAATTTCACTTTGAATGATGTAGAAAATATCTTAGGACTTGTTGATTTTGAATCTTTGGATAAATTAATAGCTAATATAATTTCATATAATCAAAAAGATTCCTTGGACTTGCTTTTTGATTTAAGAAATAATAACAAAGATGACAAAGATATTTTAGATGGGCTTGTAGGATATTTTAGAGATATTATGGTCTATAAGACAAGTCAAAATCAAAAATATATTGAAAATTTAGATTATTTGGATTTGATAAAGGAAAAAATAGAAAAAATTTCATCTGATAGGCTAGTATCTTACTTGGAAATTTTAAATGATTATTCAAATAGGATGAAAATATCTGATAATTCAGCCTTGCTTATGGAAATGGCGATTTTAAGGCTAATTAATTTAAAAGATGATGAAAATATTTTATCAAGATTAAAAAAATTAGAAGAAAATAATTCTTCAAATTCAATAGACATTATAAACAAATTAGTGGATAAAAAATTTGAAAATATTAATCTGGATAATTTTATAAAAAATTCTAAACCTAGCCTAGATTATGAAAAAAAAGAAGAAAATAATATTGAAAAGCTTGATGAAAATGAAAAAATATTTGAAGAAAAAAATAAGGAAATAGAAAATAAAGAAATTGATAATAAAATAGAAGAAAATTTTAAAAATAAGCATAGTGATAATGAAGACATAGAAAGTGAAAAAACATTTGAAAATGTAAGTTTAGAAAAAGAAGAAGAAAATATATTTTTAAATGAATTTACCTCATCTTGTTCGCCAATTTTAAAAGTTTGGATAAGAGACGAAGGATTTAATTATGACATAAATGGTGACATTTTTACAATTTATTTTACTAATAATTTATATTATCAATTTTTAGAAGGCGCAAAAGCAAAAATTAAAGAAATTTTAAAAAATGTAAGTGGAAGAGATTTTACCATAAAGGTATCAAGTATTGACAAAAAAAAATCTAACAAGAATAATAGTATAAGAGAATCAAAAAAAGATTCGAATGATGATGTGATGAAAAAACTAGAAAAAGTTTTTGGAAATAATTTAATAATTGAAGAATAAAGGAGTAAAAAATGGCAAGAGGCGGATTCCCAGGCGGCGGAAATATGAATAGTATGATGAAAAAAGTACAAAAAATGCAACAAGAAATGGCAAGAACCCAACAAGAAATTGAAGAAAAAGAATTTTCTTCAACAGCTGGTGGTGGAGTAATAGAAGCTGTTGTTAATGGAAAAAAAGAAGTTGTCAAAATTAAAATTGATGAAGATGTTGTAGATCCTGAAGATACAGAAATGTTAGAAGATCTTGTTGTTGCAGCAATAAATGATGCTTTGAAAAAAGCAGATGAATATAGTCAAAAAGAAATGGGAAAATTAACAGGAAATATTAATATTCCTGGACTAATGTAATGAGTTTATATCCTGAAAGTTTAAATAAATTAATAGAACAATTTCAAAAGTTACCAACTATCGGCAAAAAAAGCGCAGAAAGACTTGCTATGAGTATTGTTGGAAGAGATTTAGAAAGCGTAGAAGAATTTTCAAAATCTTTACTAGAAGTAAAATCCAAAATTCATCCTTGTAAAATTTGTGGAAATTTAACTGAAGATGAAATTTGTGGAATTTGCAAAGATATTTCGAGAGAAGAAAATACAATTTGTGTAATAGAAGATGTTAGAAATCTTTATGCAATTGAAAAATCCTCAGTATATCATGGAAAATATCATATTTTGGGCGGTCTTATTTCTCCTTCTGATAATGTAAAAGCTGAAGATTTATCAATCGATAAATTATTGGATAGGATTGATAAGGAAAACATTAATGAAGTGATCTTGGCAATTTCATCTACAATTGAAGGTGAAACTACATCTTTATTTTTGGCACATTTATTAGAAGGAAAAAATGTAAAGGTATCAAAAATAGCATCAGGAATTCCTGTTGGATCAAATTTAGAATATTTTGACCAATTGACATTGGAAAGAGCTTTGGAAGATAGAAGAGAGATTTAATTATATTAGAAATTTCTAGATAATTTGTGATATAATATAAAAAGAAATAGAGATAAGTTTTTAAATGAAATTTATCTAATAATTCTTTGAAAAACTTATAAAATTTAGTGGAAAAATTTAAAGCTGAATATAAAACTTAACAAAACCATCCTTATTAGGGTGGTTTTTAAATCTTAAAGGAGAAAGAAATGGCAAAATATGATGTGAAATCTAATAATGCAGAAGAATTTATTAATCACGAAGAAATCCTTGAATCACTAGATTATGGAAGAGAACATAAAAATGACAGGAAATTAATTAAAGAAATATTAGAAAAGGCGAAAAAAGCTCACGGACTTAGTCACAGAGATGCCTTTGTTTTGCTTTCTTGTCAAGAAGAAGATTTGAATGAAGAAATTTTTTCATTAGCTAAAAAATTAAAGGAAAAATTCTATGGAAATAGAATAGTTTTATTTGCACCCTTATATTTATCAAATTATTGTGTAAATGGATGTTTATATTGTCCTTATCATGCAAAAAATAAAACTATTCCTAGAAGAAAATTAAGTCAAGATGAAATTAGAAAAGAAGTTATTGCTCTTCAAGATTTAGGACATAAAAGACTTGCTCTTGAAACTGGTGAAGATCCAGTAAATAATCCTATTGATTATGTGTTAGAATCAATTAAGACAATTTATTCTATAAAACACAAAAATGGTTCTATTAGAAGAGTTAATGTTAATATAGCAGCTACAACAGAAGAAAATTATAAAAAATTATTAGATGCAGAAATTGGCACATATATTTTATTCCAAGAAACTTATAATAAGAAAAACTATGAATTGCTGCATCCAACAGGCCCTAAACATGACTATAATTATCATACAGAATCTATGGATAGGGCTATGAGTGCTGGAATTAATGATGTTGGTTGTGGAGTTTTGTTTGGTCTTCAATCTTATGAGTATGAATTTGTTGGTCTTTTAATGCATGCAGAACATTTGGAGGCTAGATTTAATTGTGGGCCACATACAATTTCTGTTCCAAGGGTTCAACCAGCAGATGATATAGACCCTAATGAATTTGACAATTCTTTGAGCGATGAAATGTTTGAAAAAATCGTAGCTTGTCTTAGACTTGCTGTTCCTTATACAGGAATGATAATATCTACAAGAGAATCTAAAAAGTTAGAGAAAAAGTATTGGATCTTGGAATAAGCCAAATTTCTGGAGGATCAAAAACTACGGTAGGTGGTTATTCAGAAGATATTGGAGATGTAGAAGGTTCAAATCAATTTGAACTTGCAGATAATAGAACCTTGGATGAAGTTGTTGATTGGCTATTAAATATGGATTATCTACCATCATTTTGTACAGCTTGCTACAGAGAAGGTAGGGTTGGAAAAGATTTTATGAAAATTGTAAAAGATCATGGAATAGGAAATATGTGCCAACCAAACGCCATTCTTACCTTGGATGAATATTTGACAGACTATGCAAGCGAAAAAACTAGAAAAGATGGTAGGGCTTTAATAAATAGGGAAATTGAAAAAATTCAAAATCCAAATCTTCGTGCCAATACAAAAAAATGGCTAGATGAAATTAGAGATGGAAAAGAGATATACACGTATGATAGCATATAATTCGGAAAGATTTAGTATTATTCTTTTGGGCAAAACAAATTCTGGCAAATCTTCATTTTTAAATTATATAAGTGACCAAGATGTTTCTATTGTTTCAAGTCAAAAAGGAACTACTACAGATCCTATAAAAAAATCAATGGAAATTCATGATTTTGGTCCGGTATTATTTTTTGATACAGCAGGATTTGATGATGATACGAATTTGTACGAAAAAAGAATAGAAAAAACAAAAAAAACAATAGAAAAAGCTAATCTTATTTTGTATTTTTTGTCTATGGAAGATGAGCTTGATGATATTTTTAAATTAAAAAAGGAATATACAAATATAATTTTTATTGCAAGCAAACAAGATTTGGATATTGGAGAAAAAATATTTGAAAAATTTGAAAGCATAAATCCCTTAAAAATTAATTTAAAAAATAAAAATGATAGGGACAAATTTTTTGATAAGATTAGGTCGGATTTTAAATTTGAGGATAAGACTATTACAAAAAATCTTGTTAAAGAAAATGATTTGGTTTTGCTTGTGATTCCTCAAGATGCTGAAGCTCCAAAATTTAGGCTTATCAAGCCGCAAGTTATGACTATAAGAGAAATTATAGATAAAAATGCAACGGCAGTTTCTACAAATTTAAAAAATCTAGAAAATACCTTAAATTCTTTTAATAAAAAACCTGATCTTGTAATAACGGATTCTCAATATTTTAAAGAAGTTTATAATATTTTGGATAAGGAAATAAAATTAACTTCTTTTTCTGTTTTGTTTTCTGCTTTTAAGGCAGATATAGATTATTATATAGAATCTGTAAAAAAATTAGATGAGGGAGCAAGAAAAATTTTAATTGCTGAAGCTTGTTCTCATCCTCCAATTAGTGAAGATATAGGAAGGGTTAAAATTCCAAAATTATTGAAAAAAAATTATGATGATATAGAAATTGAATTTGCAAGGGGCGATGATTTTGAAAATATTGAAAAGTATGATTTGATAATTCAATGCGGAGCTTGTATGTTTAATGAAAAATATGTAAAAGAAAGAATTAAACTTGCAAAAGAGAAAAATATTCCAATGACAAATTATGGAATAGTAATTGCTTATTTAAATGGAATTTTAGAAAAAATTTATATATAAATATGATGATAGCCTTGGCTCAAAGATTTATTACTTTGAACCAAGGCTATTTTTTATTATTTCTTGACTATTTTTATAAAAAATTGATGGTTCAACTTTTTAGTTATTTCTGTTTTTTAGTGATAAAAGATGTAGGCTATTTTTTGCTCTAGTAATTGCAACATAAAAAATTCTTCTTTCTTCTTCCAATCTTTCAAAATAATTTTCTTCATCTAATATTATAGGAAATTCATTTTTAATTAAATCTATTACAAAGACTGTGTCATATTCAAGTCCTTTGGAAGAGTGGATAGTTGAAAGTTTTAAATTATTTTCGCTTAAAGACTTAGATTTTTTTTCTATAATTTTAATTTTTTCATATACTTGGTCAAGATTTTCGCATGATTTTGTAAAATATTTTAGGCTTTCTATATAAATATCTTTATTTACAGTTTCTTCCTTGTATTTTCTACTTAACATGTCAATATAATCTTTATAAGAAAGGCTTTGGTATATAAAAGAAATTTTTTTATCAATGTCTAATTTTCTAAGGTGATTTAGCTTTTTTTCTATGTTAAATAAGGCGTCTTTTTTGAAATCTTCTATATCAGAATTTTCAAAAAAATCGAAAATATTCTCATTTACTGGCTTATATATAAGTTTTTCTATGTCATCTTTTGATAGGTAGGATGAAATCTTATAGTAAATTTCAGAAAATCTTTCTACATCATTAAAATCATTTGAAAAATTTATTATATTAATCATATCTAGGAAAATTTTTGATTCAAAAAAATCCATTATTTTAGAATTTATTGAAAAATCAATATTATTTTCTAATAGGTAAGAAATTAGAGAAATTGCTGAAATATTATTTCTAAATAAAATTCCAGTATTTTCGTTTTTATCTATATTTTCAAGTATATAAGCATATTCTTTTGAAGAATTTTTGAAAGATTTTATTTTTATTTGGCTTGGATTTTTTCTATTTACTTTAAAATCTTTTTTGTACCTATTTTTATTTTGTTTTATAAAAGTGCTAGCCAATTTTATAATTTCTTTACCAGACCTGTAGTTTGTATCAAGAGTAATTATTTTTGCATCTTTGTAAATTTTTGTAAAATTTAACAGGTAAGTAGGATTTGATGCCCTAAATGAATAAATTGATTGGTCATCATCAGCTACTACTAGAATATTATTTTCTGGATATACAATTTTTTCTAAAATTTTAAATTGTAAGAGGGAAGTGTCTTGACCTTCATCAAGTTGAAAATATTTATATTTATTTTTTATTGATCTTAATAAAGACTCATCATTTAATAATTCTAAGGCATAAACTTGCATATCATCAAAATCTAGAAGGTGTTTTTGTTTTTTTATTTTTTCATATTCCAGATAAATTCCTTTTATATTAGAAATTTCAACTTTTTTCAGATAAGAAATATCAAGGAGAGAATTTTTCATAAATGATACTTTTTGGAAAAATAAATTTAAATCTTCTTTGGACATTTTTTTATTATTAATGCTTTTATAAATTTCTCCAACAAGATTATACTTATTGTAAATTTTCTCATCTTCTATTAGATTTACTTGTCTATTATATTTTTTTAAATAATTTCTAATTATAAGATAGCAAAAAGCGTGAATAGTCATAAAATTTGAATCCTTGCTATCAAATCTTTTTTTCATATCATTAGCTTGGATTCTAGAAAAAGTTAAATTCAAAATTTTTGAAGAATCAATATGTTCTGACAAAAATTTTATTCTTTCTAAAAGCATGGTAGTTTTTCCAGAACCTGGAATTGCCAAAACTAAAAGAGGACCATCCAAATGTTTTGCAGCTTGTAATTGTTTGCTTGTAAATTTCATATTTATATTTTATCATATAAGTATAAGAATTTAATTATAGAGGATTTAATAAATTTATTTATTAACTGACGATTTAAGGTATAATATTTAAAACGGGAGGAATTATGTTAACTACAAATTTTTTAAAAACAAGAACTTCTACTAGAGATTTTAAAGATGAAAAAGTAGATGATGAAAAAATTAAAAAGATTTACCAAATTACAAGAGAATTAGAAAATAAATTTGGTGAAAAGGATCTTCATTACCAAGTAAATAATAAGGGAGAAGAAGTTTATTTTAAATTAAAAGGAAACGCTGGCTACAAGGGAGTTATGATAAAAGCACCTTTGTATGTTGCCCTTGATATTACAAATGATAGCAAATCTGCTCTTGTTAAAGGATCTTATGGTCTTGAAGAATTAATTACAAAATTAGATGAACAAGGACTAGCTTCTTGTTACATTACAGTAAGCGGAGTAAGCGATGATATTTTAAAATCAGCTTTTGTAAATGCTGAAGGAAAAATTATGTCAATTCTTGCAATTGGCGAAGCTACAAAACAAGAAGTTAGAGAACACAGATACGATGATAGAAAAGGAATAAATGAATTTGTATTTATTGATGATTTAGATCATAAGGCAAGCGTAGAAGAACTTTCCCAAAGAGGACTTGATGATTTATTCTCATACCTAAGATTTGCTCCATCATCATACAATTCACAACCATGGAGATTTGTTTTAAAAGATAATTTTGTAAATTTATATTTAGAAGATTACAAAGACGAAGCAAATTTAGTTGATGCAGGAATTGTAATGTATTATTTTGATCAATTAACAAAAGAAATATCAATAAATTCAATTTGGGAAGTTGAACCAAAATTAGACGGCTCAAAATTCCAATTTATTGCTCAAAAAGAATTATAAAATTTTAAGGAATTTTAATGATAAGACTTTATACAGAAAATGATATAGAAAAAATGTATGGGGCTTCAGAAATTCTTTGCCAAACACACCTTGCCATAAAAGAAGTAATAAGAGCTGGAATAACAACAAAATTTCTTGACGATTTTGCAAATAAATTTATAAAACACAAAAATGCAAGACCTGCCCAATTAGGCTATCAAGGATTTCCATATACACTTTGCATATCTGTAAATGATGAAATTTGTCACGGATTTCCTTCAGATTATGTACTAAAAGAAGGCGATGTAGTTTCAATTGATAATGTAATTGATTACAAGGGAGGACTTGCAGATTCTTGTTGGACTTATAAAATTGGAAAATTGAGCGAAGAAAATGAAAAGTTAGTTGATGTGAATTTAAAAGCTCTTTACAAAGGAATTGAAGCTGCAAAACCAGGAAACAGAATTGGAGATATAGGTTATGCAATTCAACAATACGTTGAGGGCGAAAATGGATTTTCAGTTATAAGGGACTTTATAGGTCATGGAATTGGAAAAGAAATGCACGAAGATCCACAAGTTCCACATTATGGAAAAAAAGGATTTGGTCCTAGAATAGAAGAAAATATGGTATTTACAATTGAGCCAATGATAGCAGTTGGCGATTGGAAATCAAAAATGGACTCAAATGGATGGACAGCAAGAACAAAAGATGGTTCCGTTTGTTCACAATTTGAACACCAACTTGTCATAAGAAAAGAAGGAGCAGAAATAATAACTGACCAAAATAATTTTTCTTTGACAGAAGATGACAAAAAATTTATAGAATCATATAAATAGGAGAGAAATCTCCTATTTTTTTCGTTAAAAATAGCTTTTTAAAAAATGGATAATTTTACTTATTTCATTGGAAATATATGTCAAATCTTATAAAAATTCATAATAAAATGTTTTCAAATTTATAAATAAATATATTTCTCAAAGAAAAATATTAAAATTTAAAGAAAATAATTAAAAATTTGTAAAAAACTTTAAAAAAGACTTAATAAGTAATCAAAAAAATGGTAAAATATAAAAGTACAGCTTTAAGGAGGAGTTATGGATATTTTAGTAATAGGATTTGCATTATTTGCAATGTTTTTTGGAGCGGGGAATTTAATTTTTCCACCAATGTTGGGATATACTTATGGAGATAAGTGGTTATTGGCATCTATTGCCTTTACAATTGTAGGAGTCGGATTAACTTTGCTTGCTGTAGTTAGTATGGCAAAAAGGCAAGGAAATATTTTTACTTTTACTTCACTTGCAGGAGATAGGCTTTCAAAAGCAATAGTTTTAATTATTGCTCTTTGTATTGGACCTTTAGGAGCAATTCCAAGAACTGCAGCTACAAGTTTTGAGATGGTACAATCAGCAGGCTTTAATGTAAATATTTGGGTCTTTACTTTAATATTTTTTGGATTATCATTGTTTTTGTCTTTGGCAAAAAATTCTGTTGTAGATTTAATTGGAAAATTTTTGACGCCACTTTTATTAATTTCTTTATTTATAATGATAATTGTTGGAATGTTAAATCCAATTGGACAAATAAAAGAAATTAATATAGATTTAAGTAAAATATTTTCTGATTCAATGCTTGAAGGATATAATACAATGGATGCTTTGGCAGCTCTCGCATTTACACCAATAATTGTAGAAAGCGTAATAAAAAAAGGCTATAAAAATCAATTATTAAAAAAGACGATAGAGGCATCACTAATTGCAGTTTTTGGACTTGCTTTTGTGTATATCTCATTAACTTTTTTGGGAGCAAGTGCCTCAACAAGTATTGATACAGATTCAAGAGTTATTTTATTAAATTATATTTCAGAAAAAATTCTTGGAGATAAGGGCAAATTTGTTTTATTAGTCGCAATTATTATGGCATGTTTTACAACATCTGTAGGCTTGATTTCATCAATCTCTAATATTTTCGCAGAATTTTCTAAAAATAAATTCAATTATAGTTTTCTTGCAATAGCAATAGCTTTAGTGTCTTTATTATTATCTGTTCTTGGAGTGGAATCAATAGTAAAGATTACAGGACCATTTTTACAATTTGTCTATCCTTTAGCAATTGTTTTAGTAGTATTTAATTTGATCGGGAAAAATTCTCTCGATAAATTAGTAATTAGAAATTCTTTTATTGTTGTAACAATTGTTTCATTTATGGATGCTCTAATTAGTTTGATAGATATTTTAAAAGAAATGTTTAATGTAAATCTTTCATTTTTAGTAAGTTTAGAATCTGTGTTGAAAAAAATTATACAAGTTATCTCCTTAAATATTGTAGATTTTCCATGGATAATTCCTCTAATTCTTATAATTATCCTAACTAGCCTATATTTAAAATTAAATAAAAATAAATAAATTTTTGCATCCAAATTTGTTTTTGGATGTTTTTTATTAGAAATTTTTTGCAATTATTTTTTTATCCTGTATATTTTTATTGTAAGTAAAAATATTAGAAAAAGGATTTCAAAATCCAAATAAAAATTATTAGAAAATGTTTGATAAATTTTTAACTACATGTTATAATCGTATTGTAAGTTAAGATAACAATTTATCAGATATAAAATCGAAAGGGGAAATTATGACAAGAAAAGTAGTAATTGCAAGTGCAGCTAGAACTCCAGTAGGAAGTTTTGGTGGAGCTTTAAAATCACAAAGCGCAGTTGATTTGGGTGTTGTTGCAGCTAAAGCAGCTATCGAAAGAGCTGGAATTAAACCAGAAGATGTTGAAGAAACTGTTTTAGGATGCGTTTTACAAGCAGGACTTGGACAAAACGTTGCAAGACAAATTTCATTAGGAGCAGGAATCCCAATAACAACACCTGCAATGACAATTAATAAAGTTTGTGGATCAGGACTTAGAACTGTTTCACTTGCAGCTCAAATGATTTTAGCAGGAGATGTTGACGTTGTTTTAGCAGGTGGTGCTGAAAGTATGTCAAACGCCCCATTCTTATCTAATGAATCTAGATGGGGAGCTAGAATGGGAAATAAAAAATTTGTTGACGAAATGATTACTGATGGTCTTTGGGACGTTTACAATGATTATCACATGGGAGTTACAGCTGAAAATGTAGCTGAAAAATATGGAATCACAAGAGAAATGCAAGACGATCTTGCAGCAGTAAGTCAACAAAGAGCAAGCAAGGCTCGTGCTGAAGGAAGATTTAAAGATGAAATCGCTCCAGTAGAAATTAAAGATAGAAAAGGAAATGTTACAGTTGTTGAAGATGATGAATATATCAGAGACGGTGTAACACAAGAAGGAATTTCTAAATTAAGACCAGCATTTATAAAAGATGGTACAGTTACAGCAGCTAACGCATCAGGAATTAATGATGGAGCAGCTTGTCTTGTAGTTATGAGCGAAGAAAAAGCTAAAGAATTAGGCGTTAAACCACTTGCTACAATCGTAAGTTATGCATCAGCAGGTGTTGATCCAAAAGTTATGGGAACAGGTCCAATCCCTTCAAGTAAAAAAGCTCTTGAAAAAGTAGGATGGAAAGTTGAAGATCTTGACTTAGTTGAATCAAACGAAGCTTTCGCAGCTCAATCATACGCTGTAAGAAATGAAATGGGATTTGACCCAGAAAAAACAAATGTAAACGGTGGAGCAATTGCAATAGGTCACCCAATCGGAGGATCAGGAGCAAGAATTCTTACAACACTTTTATACGAAATGGAAAAAAGAGATTCTAAAAAAGGTCTTGCTACACTTTGTATAGGTGGAGGAATGGGAACAGCTCTAGTAGTTGAAAGATAATAATTTTATAAACAAAAATAAGGTTGCTATAAATAGCAGCCTTTTTTCGTTTGTAAATATAAAATTTTTTAAAAATAAAAACTACCCAATAAAGAGCAGTTTAAATTTCATCTAATGATATTTGATTTTTATTTTTTTCTCTATCTTTCATTTTTCTATTGTAGCATGACCTACACAAAGGTTCGTATGAATCTTGAGCTCCGATTTCTATTCTTTCTTCATTGTAAGATTTTCTAAAAGAAACCCAAGCATCTTCTCCGCATGATGCACAAATTGCGTGGTGTTTTATTAATTCGTCAGCTATTGGCATCAGCTCTTTTACAACTTCAAATGGTTTTGTTTTATAATCCATATCAAGTCCTGACACAACAATTGTAATATGATTTTGCATAAGTTCTACAAAATAATCTACAATTTTTGATGGCTTGTCTGGGAAAAATTGAACTTCATCAATTCCTATAGCATCAATTTCATTATTTTTTGCATAATCCAAAATTTCTTTTATGGATTCTATTTTAATCGCATCAAGCTCCAAATTATCATGGCTTATTATTTTTTCATCTTCATGTCTTGAATCAACTGATGGTTTGAATGCAATTGTTTTGTATCCTGCAACTTTCATCCTATAAAGCTCACGCCATAGGGAAGTTGTTTTTCCAGAAAACATAGAACCTGTATGAACAATAAGTTTAGCTTGTTTTTTCATATTTCACCTAAACATTGAATTTAAAATTGGTAATATCTCCATCTTTCATAACATAATCTTTTCCTTCCATACGAAGTTGACCATGTTCTTTTACTTTTGCCATATTACCATATTCTTTTAGAGTATCAAAACTTACGATTTCTGCTTTTATAAAACCTCTTTGTATATCTGTGTGGATTTTCCCAGCAGCATCTACAGCTTTTGTTCCATTTGTAATTGTCCAAGCTCTTGTTTCATCTTCTCCTGTTGTCAAAAATGAGATTAAATTTAAAGTTTTGTAAGAATCTTTTATAACTTGATCGCAACCTGATTCACTTAAACCAATCATTTCCAAAAATTCTTTCTTTTCTTCTTCGCTTTCAAGCTCTGATATTTCTTGTTCAATTTTTGCACTTACAACAGAAACTTGAGCGTTTTCTTCTTTGGCAAATTCCCTAACTTTTTGAACAAATTCATTATCATCTCCGTTATTTGCAACATCACTTTCATCGACATTGCAAACATAAATTATTGGTTTTGTTGAAAGAAGTTGGTAGGTTTTAAGAAGAGCTTTTTCTTCATCGTGTAAATTTAAAACTCTGGCAGATTTTCCCTCTTCCAAAACTTCTTTTATTCTTTTTAATAATTCAACTTCGCTTCTTGCTGATTTATCAGATTTTGCGACTTTTTCTCTTTTTACCAAAACTTTTTCAACAAGCTCAAGGTCTGAAAGTATAAGCTCAAAATTTATTGTTTCAATATCTCTTAATGGGTCAATGTTACCATCTACGTGGGTTACATTTGGATCATTAAAACAACGCAAAACTTCTACTATTGCATCAGTTTCTCTTATATTTGATAAAAATTTATTTCCTAATCCTTCGCCCTTGCTTGCACCTTTTACAAGTCCTGCTATATCATAAAATTCTATAGCTGCTGGTACAATTTTTTTTGAATTGTGCATTTTTGCAAGATAATCAACTCTATAATCTGGAACATTTACAAGTCCTACGTTTGGATCTATTGTGCAGAAAGGATAATTTGCAATTTCTGCTCCAGCTTTTGTAATTGCATTAAATAAAGTTGATTTGCCTACATTTGGTAGGCCAACTATTCCTAATTTCATTTAATCACTCTCTCTTTTTTATTCTTTATTTAGCATTATTAATTATATAGAAAGCGCCTAAAAAAATCAATTTTTATATTATGCAACAATGGTATAATATGAATAAGATTATAAAAAAAAAAGGAGAAATTATGAATATTGATCAAAAACTAGAAAAGCTTAGAGAGCTAATGGCTAGCAGAAAAATAGATGCTTATATTATTAATACATCTGATCCTCATCAATCAGAATATATTAGTGATTATTATAAAACTCGCGAATTTATTTCAGGTTTTACTGGCTCTGCGGGAGTTTGCGTTGTTACAAAAGATAAGGCAAGACTTTGGACAGATTCAAGATATTTTTTGCAAGCTGCAAATGAATTAAAATATTCAGAATTTGAATTTTATAAACAAGGTTTTGATGAAGATCCAACTATGGAAGAATTTTTGTTGGAAGAAGTTGGAGAATTTGGAAAAATTGGTTTTGATGGTACTTGTTATTCAGTAAAAGATTATAAATCTTTAAGTGAAAATATGGCATCACGTGCTTTGGTTTATGACATAGATTATATTTCTCAAATTTGGGAAGATAGACCAAGCCTTCCAAAAGAAAAAGTTTGGATTTATGATCAAAAATATGTTGGCGAAAGTTTAGAATCAAAAATAAATAGATTAAGAGAAGAATTAAAGAAAAAAGATTGCGATTATAATTTTATTGGATCTCCAGAAGATATTTGTTACCTTTTAAATATTAGAGGAAATGATATTGGATATACTCCAGTAGTTTTGTCATATTTGTTGGTTTCAATGGATGAAATTCATCTTTGCATAGACCAAGATAAACTTGACGATGAAGTTTTGGATTATTTAAAAGAAAATAAGGTAAAAGTTCATTCTTATGATTATATTTATTCTTTATTAAAAAATATTAAGGGGAAAAATAGAATTTATATAGACCCAGAAAGAACTAACGTTGCAATTTTTGATTCTATAAATTCAAATGTAAGAATTACTAGCGGTGTAAATATTTCAACTCAAATGAAAGCGATTAAAAATGAAACTGAATTAGAAAATGAAAGAAAAGCTTATATTATTGATGGTGTAAGTTTAATTAAGTTCTTTAATTGGGTTGAAGTTGGAACAAGTACAGGTTCTTTGACAGAGCTTATAGCTAGCAAAAAATTGCAAGATTTAAGAAAAGAAAATGAATCATATATTGAAGATTCTTTTGAAACAATTGCAGGCTACAAAGAAAATGGAGCTATTGTCCATTATGAACCAACTTCACTTTCATCAAAAACTCTCGAAGAAAAATCACTTTTATTGGTAGATTCAGGAGCTCATTACAAAGAAGGAACTACAGATATAACAAGAACAATTGCCCTTGGAGAATTGACTGATGAAGAAAAAGAAGACTATACCCTAGTTTTAAAATCTCATATAGGCTTGATGAGTGCAAGATTTAAAGAAAAAACCAAAGGACAAAGATTAGATGCAATTGCTAAATATCCATTGTGGAAAGCTGGAAAAGATTATTTCCATGGAACAGGCCACGGAGTCGGATTTAGCTTAACAGTTCACGAAGGCCCAAATAATATTTCTCAATTTAATGATGTAGAATTATTAGAAAACATGACAACATCAATTGAGCCGGGTCTATATATAGCAGATAAACACGGAGTAAGAATTGAAAGCGAAGTTTATGTGAAAAAAGATTTGGAAAATGAATTTGGTAAATTTATGAAATTCGAATGTCTAACTTACGTGCCAATTGATACTAGACCAATAAATATGGATATGATGGATAAGTGGGAAATAGAATGGATAAATGTATATAACAAAAAATGCCAAGAAGTTTTATCTCCATATCTTGAAGGATCAGATTTAGAATATTTGATAGAAAGATGTAAAGAGATTTGATGAACAATCAAATAAAGGAAAAGCTAAAAGAATTACCAGACCTACCAGGCGTTTATATAATGAGAAATAGCCAAGATGAAATAATCTATGTTGGCAAGGCTATAAATTTAAAAAAACGTGTAAGCCAATATTTTGACAACAACAAAAATAAGGGCAGAAAAGTTCTTGCTATGGTAAGTCATATAAATCATTTTGAATATATAATTGTAGAAAATGAAGTCGAAGCTCTTGTGTTAGAATCAAATCTAATAAAGAAAAACAGACCAAAATATAATATTGTTCTAAGAGATGATAAGCAATATCCATATATAAAAATTACAAATGAAAAATTTCCTAGAATTCAAAAAGTAAGAAATGTAAAAAAAGATAAGGGCTATTACTATGGCCCTTATCCTGATGCTTATGCAGTAAATGATGTAATAGAATTATTTCATATACTTTACCCAATAAGAACTTGCAATCTAAATTTTGATAAGGGACAGCAATTAGATAGACCTTGTCTAAATTATTATATAAATAGGTGTAAAGCTCCATGCGTTGGTAAGGGAGATGAAAAAGAATATATGGATAATATAAATAAAATCAAAAATTTTTTAGAAAATAAATCTGATTATATACCAAATTTAGTTATAAATAAGATGAATAAGGCAAGTGAAATTTTGGATTTTGAAAATGCTGCAAAATACAGAGATTACCATAGGGCCTTATCAACCATTTCTCAAAAACAAAAAGTTACTACAACAAATGGTGATGACATAGATATAATTGCAATGTCCAAAGGAATATTTTATGTCACCATGCAGGTATTTTTTATGAGAGATGGAAAGATTGTTGATAGAGAACATTTTATTATTAAAGATGATTACAGAGAAAAAGATGAAGATATAATTTCATCTTTTATGAAGCAATTTTACTTAAACCTTATGTATATACCAAAAGAAATTTTAGTTCACAAATTGCCATCAGATCTTGATGCCCTTAATTTATTTATTGAAAAGAAAAAAGGCATTAAGGTAAAAATTACTTGCCCAAAACTTGGTAAGAAAAAAGAATTAGTAGATATGGCTTTTAGAAATGCAAGCGATATGATGAAAAAATACGAAAAAAGGCTTGAGGAAAAAGAAAGAAAAAAACATTCTGGCTTAAATGGATTAAAAGAAATTTTGAATTTAAAATCTTTAAGTAGGATAGAAGCTTACGATATTTCAAATACATCGGGGGTACAATCAGTTGGATCAATGATTGTATTTCAAAATGGGATAGCAGAAAGAAAAGAATATAGAAAATTCAAAATAAAAACTATAGAAGGGCCAGATGATTATCATTCCTTGGAAGAAGTTCTTACAAGAAGATTTGAAAGAGCAAAAAAAGAAATTAAAAATAATAATACTTATACTGGTTTTGGAAAACTCCCAGATTTAATATTAATGGATGGGGGAAAAGGTCAAGTAAAGTCAGCAAAAAAAGTTTTGAAAGATTTAAATTTTTCAATAGAAGTTGCAGGACTTGTTAAAGATGACAAGCATACAACAAGAGCGATTATATATGAAAATGAAGAAATACAAATAAAAAAACGAGATCCAGTATATAAATTAATTTACGAAATCCAAGAAGAAGCCCACAGATTTGCCATAAATTATCACAGAAAATTAATGACTCAAACTATGAAAAAATCTGAACTTGATAATATTAATGGCATAGGAAAAAGAAAAAAAGAAAATCTTCTAAAACATTTTAAAAGCGTAAAAAATATAAAAAAAGCAAGCTTAGAAGAGCTTATGGAAGTAGATTTGATTGGGGAAAGCCAAGCACTTGAAATAATTAAATATTTTAAACTAAACAATTAAAGAGGATAAAATGGGAAAACAAACAAGCGTAAAATTAAAAGACGTGGTTGAAAATTTAGATCTTGAAATAGTTCACAAATCCACAGATTATGATGAAATTATTTTGCAAAGTCCAGATATTAATAGACCAGGTCTTCAACTTACAGGATATTTGGAAGAATTTCCTTACAAAAGATTACAAATAATAGGAAGCGTAGAATATACTTACCTAACAAGTCTTGACAATAGAATGCAATATGAAAGATTTAGGGGAATATTATCATACAAAATGCCAGCCATACTTTTTTCATATAATGCAGGATTGCCAAAAGATATATTAGACCTTGCTGATTATTATGATATTACAATTTTAAGGTCAAAACTTCCTACGACAAAATTAACATCAATAATTTCGCAAGAACTAGAATATATTTTTGCTGATAGAACTCAAATTCACGGAGAACTTCTAGAAGTTTTTGGTGTTGGAGTTTTAATTAGAGGAGAAAGCTCAGTAGGAAAAAGTGAAACGGCTTTAGATTTAGTAAATCGTGGTCACAGACTTGTCGCAGATGATGTCGTAGAAATGGCTGCTTACGATAATAAACTTGTAGGACAAGCTCCAGAAAATATAAGGCATTATACAGAAATAAGAGGGCTTGGAATTGTAGATGTAAGAAGACTATATGGGACAGGCTCTGTAAAAGTTTCAACTGACATAGATTTGGTAATAGAGCTTGAACATTGGAGAGAAGATTATGAATATGATAGGTTGGGACTTGATGAGCATTATACAGAAATTTTAAATGTTCAAATTCCAAAAATTTTAATTCCAGTAAGAGCAGGAAGAAATTTAGCAATGATTATTGAGGTTGCAGCTATGAACCAAAGAGAAAAATCTATGGGATATAACGCAGCAAAAGTAATGACAGACAATCTATTTAAAAATTCTGACAATGATAATTAGCTTGTGAAATTATTTGATATTTGCTTGACTAATGATGTGATATTTATTATACTAAAAATAGTGTTGACGATAATTGATTCATATAATTTTTAGGAGGTCTTAAATGACAATTAAAAGAGCTATGAAGACTATGGATGGTAATACTGCAGCTGCTCACGTATCTTATGCGTTTACAGATGTAGCAACAATCTATCCAATAACACCTTCATCACCAATGCCTGAAGCAGTAGATGTTTGGGCAGCAAACGGTAGAAAAAACGTATTTGGAAGACCAGTTGAAGTAAAGGAAATGCAATCAGAAGCTGGTGCAGCAGGAGCAGTACATGGAGCACTTGCAGCAGGAGCACTTACTACTACATACACAGCAAGTCAAGGATTATTATTAATGATCCCTAATATGTATAAGATTGCTGGAGAAAGATTGCCAGGTGTATTCCATGTTGCAGCAAGAACACTAGCAACTCACGCACTTTCAATTTACGGTGACCATTCTGACGTTATGGCAGCAAGACAAACAGGATTTGCTATGCTATGTTCAGGATCAGTTCAACAAGTAATGGACTTAGGACCAGTTGCTCACTTAGCAGCAATTGAAGGAAGAATTCCATTCTGCCATTTCTTTGATGGATTTAGAACAAGTCACGAAATTCAAAAAATACAAGTTTGGGACTATGATACATTAGCTCCATTAGTAAACTACGAAGCTGTAGATAAATTTAAAAATGAGTCTTTAAATCCAGAAAGACCAAAAACAATCGGTACAGCTGAAAAGAATATTTTCTTCCAAAGAATGGAAGCTTCAAACCCTGCATATACTGATATAGTAGGCATAACAGAAAACTACATGAACAAAATCAATGAATTAATCGGTACAAATTACGGATTATTTAATTATTATGGTGCAGATGATGCAGAAGAAATCATCATTGCTATGGGTTCTGTTTGCCAAGCAGCTGAAGAAGCAATTGATAAATTAGTAGAAGATGGTAAAAAAGTTGGTATGGTTGAAGTTCACTTATTCAGACCATTCTCAAAAGACCATCTATTAAAAGCTATACCAAAAACAGTAAAGAAAATCGCAGTACTTGATAGAACAAAAGAAAAAGGTTCAGTTGGAGAACCATTATTACTTGATGTTAAATCAGCTTACTATGATGTAGAAGATAAACCACAAATTATAGGTGGTAGATATGGATTATCTTCAAAAGATACAATCCCTGCAGACATTGAAGCAGCATTTAACAATTTAGCTGGCGAAATGAAAGATGATTTCACATTATCAATTACAGATGATGTTACAAATAAATCACTTGAAAGAACAGATTTAAGAATCAGACAAGAAGGTACAAGCAGATGTAAATTCTGGGGATTCGGATCTGATGGAACAGTTGGAGCTAATAAACAAGCTATCAAAATCATCGGTGATAATACAGATATGTATGCTCAAGGTTACTTTGACTATGATTCTAAAAAATCTGGTGGACTTACAGTATCACACTTGAGATTTGGTAAAAATCCAATTAGATCAACATATCTATTAGATGAAGCTGACTTTATTTCATGTTCAAAACCAGCTTACGTTAATCAATATGATTTATTAGCTGGACTTAAAGATGGTGGTACATTCTTATTAAACTGCCCATGGTCAGAAGATGAACTTGAACAACATCTACCAGCTTCAATGAAAAAATACATTGCTGAACACAATATTAACTTTAATATAATAGATGCTTCTCACATCGCTGCTAATATTGGATTAGGTTCAAGAACAAATATGATAATGCAATCTGCATTCTTTAACCTTGCAAATGTAATTCCAATAGATGAAGCTATCAAATACCTTAAAGATTCTATAGTAAAAGCTTATGGACACAAGGGTGATGATATAGTAAATATGAACTACAAAGCAGTAGATCAAGGAATTGATGCAGTAGTTAAAGTTAATGTTCCAGATTCATGGAAAGATGCAAAAGATGAAGTTAAAGAAGAAAAAGAACTTCCAGAGTTCATCAAAAACATCGTTAAACCAATGATTGAACAAAAAGAGGATGATCTTCCAGTTTCAGTTTTCAAAGATAGAACAAATGGAGACTTTGAACCAGGTACAACTCAATATGAAAAGAGAGGAATTGCTCTTAACGTGCCAGAATGGCAAATTGATAATTGTATCCAATGTAACCAATGTTCATACGTTTGTCCTCACGCTGTAATTAGACCATTCTTATTAACAGAAGAAGAAAAAGCTAATGCACCAGAAGGATTTGAAACAAAGAAAGCAATTGGTAAGGGAATGGACGGATATGATTTCAGAATCCAAGTTTCACCACTTGATTGTACAGGTTGTGGAAACTGTGCTGATGTATGTCCAGCTCCAAAGAAGGCTCTTTTAATGAAACCTTTTGAGGAAGAATTAGAAAAAGAAAAAGATAATTGGGAATATGCTCATGAAGAAGTTGGATACAAAGAAGATGTTATGGATCCAATGACAATTAAAGGTTCTCAATTTAAACAACCATTACTTGAGTTCTCAGGTGCTTGTGCAGGATGTGGAGAAACACCATACGCAAAACTTGTTACCCAATTATTTGGAGATAGAATGTATATAGCTAATGCTACAGGTTGTTCATCAATCTGGGGAGCATCATCACCAGCTACACCATATACAACAAATGCTTGCGGACAAGGTCCAGCTTGGGGTAATTCATTATTCGAAGATGCAGCAGAATATGGTTATGGTATGAAACTTGCAGCTGATTCAAACAAACACCTTCTTGAAACATATATGAATCAATTCAATGAATTAGAAGCTGATAGTGAATTAAGCGAAGCATTCAAAGCATGGATTGAAGGAAAAGAAGACGTTAAAGCTTCAAAAGAAGCAACAGCTAAAATTCTTAACCTTGAAGAAAAAGCTAACAGTGTAAGTGATGAAGAACAAAAAGATTTACTACACAAAATATATTCACTAAAAGACTATATGATTAAAAAATCAGTTTGGATATTTGGTGGAGACGGATGGAGCTATGATATTGGATTTGGTGGAGTAGACCACGTACTAGCTAGTGGAGAAAACATCAATATCTTAGTATTTGATACAGAAGTTTACTCAAATACAGGTGGACAATCATCTAAAGCTACACCATTATCAGCAGTAGCTCAATTTGCTGCATCTGGTAAAAAGGTAAGAAAGAAAGACCTTGGTTTAATGATGACTTCATACGGTTATGTTTACGTAGCACAAGTTGCTATGGGCGCAAACCAAAATCAAACAATCAAAGCTATGAAAGAAGCTGAAAGCTATGATGGACCATCTCTAATCATCTGCTATGCACCATGTATCAACCACGGTATAAGAATCGGTATGGGTAAATCTCAATTTAGAGAAAAACAAGCAGTTGATGCTGGTTACTGGCACTTGTGGAGATTCGATCCAAGACTTGCTGATGAAGGAAAGAATCCATTCCAATTAGATTCAAGAGAACCTAAGGAATCATTCCAAGAATTTATCCAAGGAGAAGTTAGATACTCTTCACTCAAGAGATCATTCCCTGAAACAGCTGACCAATTATATCAAGAAGCAGAAAAAGCTGCAAAAGATAGATATCAAACATATAAGAGATTAGCTGGAAAATAAGATAAATTAAATAAAAATTTTAAAGGATGAGCTTGCTCATCCTTTTTTTGTGCGTAAAATTAATTTTGAAGATTTTATTTTTAAAATTTTACAAAAAAATTTATGTTGAAAACTTTTTGAAAATTTTAAATTTAATTTTGCTAAAAGTGTACAATTATAAATATTTACTATTTATGGTATAATAAATTATATATAAAAAAATAAAATGGAGGAGTTTATGGCAATTAAGTATAAAAACAATTACGGTAAAGTTAGTATTTCAGAAACAGTAATTGCAAATATTGCTGCAGCTTCTGTTATGGAATCCTATGGTGTTGTAGGTCTTGCTAGCAGAAGTACAAAAGATGGATTTTATAAACTTTTAGGTATTGATAATATGAATAGAGGTGTAAAAGTTTTAAGAAATATAGATGGAACTGTGACTATAGATATATCATTGTTTTTAAATTATGGTGTAAGAATTGCAGTTGTATGCCAAAATATAATTGAAAATGTGAAATATAATGTTGAACATTCTCTTAATGTTGGTGTATCTAGTGTAAATATTTTAGTTCAAGGAATTAGAAGTTAGGTGAAATATGAAAAAAATCGATAGTAATAAGTTCAAAAGCATTATTATTAAAGCTTTTGAACTACTTAATGAGAAAAGGGATGTTGTCGATAGCTTAAATGTTTTTCCTGTTCCAGATGGGGATACGGGAACAAATATGACTATGACAATGAAATCTGGTGTAGAAAGAGTAAAGGATACTGAAACTTCATCTTGTTATGATGTTGCTAAGGCTTTAAGCCAAGGCACTTTGATGGGAGCGAGAGGAAATTCTGGTGTAATTTTATCACAACTTTGTAGGGGAATGTCTAAAGCTATCAAAGGCAAGGATATTATTGATGCAGAAAGTATAAGAGATATTTTTACAGTTGCAAATAAAACTGCTTATAAGGCTGTAATGAAACCTACTGAGGGAACAATTTTAACTGTGTCAAGATTGATGGCAGAAGAAGCTAATAACGCTTTTGAAAATAACATTGATATTGATAAGTATTTATATAAAATTATTGCAGCAGGTCATAAGGCTTTGCTTGATACTCCAAATTTATTGCCAGTTTTAAAAGAGGCTAAGGTTGTAGATTCTGGTGGACAAGGATTGATGTTTTTGCTTGAAGGCGCTTTAAAAGCCTTAAATGGAGAAATTGATATTGAAACTGATTTATCAGAAATTGAAATTGAAGATTTGCCATCAAAAGACTATAATATCGACCTATCAGTAAGCATAAGTGAAGATGAAAAAGATGATTTACTTGAAAAATTAAATGAGCTTTCTACATCGTTGACAGAAGATTTTGATAATGGAATTTTGAGACTTTCATTTGATTGCGATGGTATAAAGGAACTTTTAGAAGTGGTTTCAAAATATGGACAAGTTTTGACGATGAATGTTGAAAATACTAATCCAGATGTATTGAATGATATAAAAGTAAACAAAAAACCATCTAAAAAATATGGATTCATAGCTGTTTCAAGGGGAGAAGGCTATGATAAAGTGTTTGAAAGTTTAAATGTTGATAGGATTATTGCTGGTGGGCAAACTATGAACCCTTCAACTGAAGATATTTTTAAGGCAATTGAAAAAGTAGATAGCGAAAATATTATTATCTTCCCTAATAATAAAAATATAATTATGAGTGCTAAACAAGCTTGTCAATTGTCTGATAAAACTTGTAGAGTAGTTGAAACTAGGTCAATTCCAGAATCTTTTTCTGCCCTACTATCATTTGATGAAGATGAATCACTAGATGAAAATATGGAAAATTTCAACGATGCGATTGAAGATGTAAGAGTTTTGGAAGTTACTATAGCAGTTAGAGATACAAATGTGAACAATGTAGAAATTAGAAAAGATGAATACATTGGAATAGTTGACAATAATATTGTTACAAGCAAAAAAACAATAGAAAAAACTGCTAGAGAAACCTTGGAGAAGGCGGTCGATGATGACACATCTCTTATAACTATATATTATGGAGAAGATATAGAAGATAAGGAAGCCAGAAAACTCCAAAAATTTGCTCAAAAAAAATTCAAAGATTGCGATGTAGAATTGATTTATGGTGGACAACCTTTATATTATTACACTATTACCTTGGAGTAGTATAGATGGATCTTTTGGACCTAAAAGGTTTAGGCAAAAAGAAAAAAGAATATTTAGAAAAATTATCAATTTATAAGCTAGAAGATTTATATAATTATTATCCTAGGGAATATGAGGATAGGTCAAAAAAATACGACTTATCCCATGGTCTTGATGGAAATAAACATTATTTTGAATGGAAAATAGAATCAAAGCTTTATACAAATTATAGTAAAAAATTTTCTATCTCTTATCTTTATGCGAGTGAAAATGATAAAAGAGTAAAAATAGTATTTTTTAACGACAAATTTTTGCCAAGATCCTTAAAAATCGGACAAACATATAAATTTTATACAAAAATCGTAAAAAATGGTTATGAAATTGAATGCCATAATCCAGAATTTACAGATATAGATGACGATAGAATTGGAAATATTGTACCTATATATCCGCTTACAAAATCTTTGACTAATAAAAATTTATCTGATTTTATAGGTCAAGCCTTGGAATTTTTTGATGAAAATGAAGTTTTATTAGATAAAAAAGTTCTTAATGACTTTGATTTTTCGGATAAACTTTCAAATTTGAAGGAAATTCATTTCCCAACTAGCCTTGAAAATTTAAAAAGTGCTAAAAGTCAAATTAAGATTATAGATTTATTAAAGGAATTGATTTTTATATATGTAATGCAAAAAGAAAATTCCTACCAAGATTTAAATTTAAAATATAATCTAAATGATATTTTAAATAAGCTTGATTTTAAATTGACACCAAGTCAATATAAGTCTTTGATTGAAATTTTAAAAGATTCTACAAGTAAATCAATTATGAATAGGCTTTTGTGTGGGGATGTTGGAAGTGGTAAGACTATTATTGCTTTAATAGTGATGATTATTTTTTCGATAAATTCATACCAAACTTGTATGATGGTTCCTACTGAAGTTTTAGCTATTCAACAATATGAAAAAAATAAAGAATTTGTTGAAAGCTTTGGCTTAAAAATTTCTTTACTTACATCATCAACAAAAAATAAGGAAGACCTTAAGAATAAAATCAAAAATGGCGAAATAGACATTGTTATTGGGACGCATGCACTTATTGTAGATGATGTGGAATTTAAAAATTTGAAATTAATTGTTGCGGATGAACAGCATAGGTTTGGAGTTAGGCAAAGACAAGCCTTATACGAAAAAGGTAATGATGCAAATTACCTAACAATGACAGCAACTCCTATTCCAAGGACACTTTTTTTGAAGATGAAAAAATTATTAGATTTATCTCAAATTACTGAACTTCCAAAAGGAAGAGGAGAAATTATAACTGAACTTGTTCTTTTGTCAATGGAAAATAGTCTGTTTTCTAAAATAGATGATTTTATAAAAAGTGGTAGGCAAGTTTATGTTGTAAGTGATTCTATAGATAGTGATGATGAAAATTCTTTAGAGAATTTATATAAACGCTATAAAAAAAGATTTAAAAATATTAGAATTGTAAAACTTCACGGAAAGTTAAAGGCAAGTGAAAAAGAAGAAATTCTTAGAGATTTTTCTGATGGTAAAATTGATATTTTAATATCTACTACAGTTATAGAAGTTGGAATTGATGTATCTAATGCAAATTGTATGATAATTTATAATGCCAATAATTTTGGTTTATCATCACTACACCAACTTAGAGGAAGAATAGGTAGGGGATCTTATAAATCATTTTGCTATTTGATTAGCGAAAAAGTTGATGAGAGAAGTAAGCTAAATATAATAAAAAATTCAAACGACGGTTTTGAAATTGCAAAAAAAGATTTGAAACTAAGAGGTGCTGGCAAGATTCTATCAACAATTCAACATGGAAAAAATCTTGATGATGTAAATTATTTCAATTTAAAAGAAGATGAAATAAATCTTTGCTTTAAAATATTTACATATCTTAAAGATAAAAATTTCGAAGGAGTTAATTTTTCTTATTTAGAAAAATATTTTAATATAGACAAAAGGATTGTGTTAAATTAATGAGAGTAGTAGCTGGAAAGTATAAAGGATTTAATATAAAATCTCCAAAAGCTAACAATTCAAGACCTACAGATAACAAGGTAAAAGAAGCAGTTATGGCTATGCTTTATCCTTACAAAAAAGACTTTACAGCCTTAGATTTATTTTCATGCACAGGGCAAATGGGAATAGAATTTTTATCTCATGGTGCAAAAGAAGTTGTTTTTGGAGAATTAAATAATTCAAATTATAAAATACTCAAGGAAAATATAGAAAAAATTCAAAGTCAAAATGCTCTAACTATAAGAGGGGATTTTAGAAAAGTTTTGGAAATTTTAAAAGAAAATAATAAAACTTTTGATTACATATACCTAGATCCTCCTTATAAAGAAGATTATTTGAAAATTAGTCTAGAATATATATTGACCTATCATTTATTAAATAAAAATGGTATAATAATAAGCGAATCAGATAGGAATATTGATTTTTCTGATATGACTAATTTAAATTTGATTAAAGAAAAAAAATATGGAAGGAAAATCATAAAAATTTATTGCTATGAAAGTGATATATCCAGGTAGCTTCGATCCTATTACAATCGGACACTTAGACATAATAAAAAGATTAAATAAGATGTTTGATGAGGTAGTCATTGCTATATTGATAAATGAAGCCAAGCACTCTCTTTTCTCAATTAAAGAGAGAAAACAATTAATAGAAAATGAAATTAAAGAATTTCAACTAGATAATGTCAAAGTCAAAACTTTCGAAGGTTTGTTAGTTGATTTTGCAAAAAAAGAAAATTCAAAAATTATAGTTAGAGGTTTAAGGGCAGTTACAGACTATGAGTATGAAATGAATATTGCTCAATTTAATTCAAGCCTATATGAAGATCTTGAAACTATATTTCTACTTTCTGACCCGAAATTCTCATTTATAAGCTCAAGTGGAGTAAGAGAGCTAGCTAGTTTTGGTGGAGATGTATCTAAATTTGTATCAAAAAATGTAAAAAAAGCTATATATGAAAAAAATAAACTAGGAGGAAAAAACTAATGGCAAATATTAACGAACTAATTGATGAAATTGAAGATATAATGGATAATGCTAGTTCTGTTCCATTTTCAAGAAAGGTTTCAGTTGATCCAGATGAAATTTTTGAAATTGTTAGAGATATGAGAGATTCTCTTCCAACAGAAATCAAAAACGCTCAATGGATTAACGATGAAAAAGAAAGAATTTTGCAAGAAGCAGAAAACGAAGCAAGATCTAAAGTACAAAATGCAAATAATGAAATCAAAAATTTCAAAGAACAAGCTAAAAGCCAATATCAAAGAATGATTTCAGAACATCAAATAACAGCAGAGGCTAGACAAGAAGCGCAAAGAATTCTTGAACAAGCAAACCAAGAAGCAAATAAAATTAAACAACAATCATACCAATACATTGACCAATTATTTACAAAATCATGTGAAAATTTCAGCCAATTGGCTCAATCATTGGAAAAAAATAAACAACATATATTAAATCAAAAATAAAATTTGCAAAATAAAAATCCTCTAATATGAGGATTTTTTAATTGAAATTTTTTCTCTATAATCACTATCAAATTTTCTTCCTATAATCATTGAATATAAATTTGATGCCTTAATCATTTGCTCAAAGATTATTTTATTTTCTTTATTTAATTTATCTATATCCTTTTTTTGCATAATTACATTAAGCTTACATTCTTTGAATAATTTTGTGGCATTTTCATTAAAAGATAAAACTTTTATAAAATTTATGTCAACTTCATTAAGATAAGTTTTATTTTCTAATAGGTAATTTATCATAAGCCTTTTTATCCTAGATTTTGTAAATCTTTGGCTTGTAGAATTTTTAATAAAATCTTTATAAAATATTTCATCTTTTGCTATTTTTTTTAGATAATTATCCATGCCGTCTTCGTAACATAAAGTATCTTTCATATTTTTTTCTTCTATTAAAATTTTATACCTAAAAATCTCATACAATAAATCATTTTGTGGAAAAATATTGTATTCATTTTTAAATTTTTTTATATAATTATAAGAAAGACTTGGAAGATAATCTTTAATTTTTATATTTTCAATGTTATTTCTAATAGAACTTGAAGAAGAAAATGAATCTTTTCTTAATTCAACATCTTTATTCATAGAATTTTTTCTCTTGATTGGTACAATTTCTATATTTGCTTTTAGTTTTTTTATAGCTCTGAGATATTCTAAAGCAAGTATATTATTTGCGGAAAAAAATTCTTTATTTTCTATATATTTGATTGAGGCAAGATATGATGCTTTTGCAAAAGACATTCCCTCATCTAGAAAATTCTTTGTATCAATATTTATTCTATTTTCATTTTCAAATATCTTCTCACAAGTCTTTAAAAAATTTTTTTCACTAATATTTTCAATTCCAAATGCAAGATAATCAATTTCTAATTTGTTTAAAATTTCTATATTTTTTCTAGCAAAAAGATTTGCTGCTTGTAAAGAGATAAATGAAGGCATTTCAATAACTAAATCTGCAGAAAGCATTGCAGAATTTGCTCTTTTATATTTGTCTATTAGGCTTATTTCTCCTCTTTGAACAAAATCTCCACTCATTATTGCTATAACTATATCTGCATTAGTTATTTCTCTTGCTTTTTTTTGTATATAATTGTGTCCATTATGAAATGGATTATATTCTGAAATAATTGCTAATTTTTTCATGTCAACTCCTTTTATTATTATATCAAATTGTAAAAAATAAAGTGAAAATTTATTTTAGATTATTACATAATTTTACATTTTTATTTAAAAAATAAAATATAAGTGGTATAATATTAGAAAACAACCTATTAGGAGGATATATGATATCAGCAAATGATTTAAGAAAAGGAATAACTTTTGAATATGATGGAGATGTTTATCAAGTAATAGATTTCCAACACGTAAAACCAGGTAAGGGTGCAGCTTTTGTAAGAGCAAAAATAAAATCTGTTATGCAAGGCGGAAATAAAGATGTAACTTTTAACCCAAATGAAAAGTTTGAACAAGCTATTATTTCTACAAAAGAAATGCAATACTTATACAACGACGGACATTTATATTATTTTATGGATCCAGAAACTTTTGAACAAATTCCTGTTGATAAGGATGCAGTTTCTGAAGCAATTCCTTATATAAAAGAAAATGATACAGCTACAATGAGATTTTATAAAAACAATCCATTTTCAATTGAGGCACCTAATTTTGTAGAACTTGAAGTTGTAAAAACTGAACCTGCAGTTAAGGGAGATACAGCAACAAATGTAACAAAACCTGCAGAAGTTGAAACAGGTGCAATTATAAATGTTCCAGTTTTTGTAAATGAGGGAGATGTTATAAAAATTGATACTAGAAAAGGGGAATATTTATCCAGAGTATAAAGGAGATAAAATGACAAGAGCATTTAAATTTGGAAGTGTTAAAATTGCAAATGAAACTATTGAAGAAATAGCTAAAAAAGCTTGTAGTGAAGTAAATGGTGTAATTGAATCAAACACAAAATCCAATAAGGAAGCAAAAAAAGATACAAGAATTTCTGTAATGGATGGCTTTGTAATTATAGATTTAAATCTTGTACTTAGTGCAGATGTAAATGTGAGAAAAACAATAAAAAATGTCCAAGAAAATGTAAAAAGACAAGTTGAAACTATGACTGGCTTATCTGTAAAGAGAGTAAATGTCGAAGTAAATAGTTTAGTAATATAATGAATAGGGCAAAACAAAGAGACTGGGTATTTAAGTTAATATTTGAAAATCAAATAAAAAATATTGACGATATAGACCAAGCCTTTATTAATCATGAGATAGATTTAAATAAAGATTCTTTTTTATATAAGTCATTAAAATCATATATAGAAAATTATGATAATCTAGAAAATATAATTGCAGAACAAATAGGATTAAAATCTTTACAAAGAATGGCAAAAGTTGATAGGTCAATTTTATTTTTGAGCGTTAATGAAATGGAAAATTTAGATATTCCTATAAGTGTTTCTATAAATGAGGCTGTAAATATTGCAAAAGAATATTCAACAAGTGATGGATACAAATTTATAAACAGCGTGTTAGGTAAAATTGCAGAAAAGAGAAAATAATTGAAATCTTTAAGCGTAAAACAATTTAACCAATATATAAAAACTTCTTTTAAGCACGATCCTTTATTTCAAAATGTAAGTGTAAAAGGTGAAATAGCCAACTACAAAATATCTCACAATCATATATATTTTTCCTTAAAGGAGGAAAATGAAATTATTGATTGTGTGATTTATTATTATGAACAAAAGGATATAGAAGACTTTAATAATGGAGATGAGGTTATTGTAGATGGAAATTTGATTTACAATAGCTTTTTTTCCAAAATATCTATATCAGTAAATGATATGGAAAAAAAGGGCTTGTCAGAAGAATATTTAAATTTTCTAAAGATCAAAGAAGAATTTTTAAAAAAAGGTTATTTTGATAAAGATACCAAAAAAACTATTTGCGATTATCCCAAAGAAATAGGCCTTATAACTTCGGATAAATCAGCAGCTATAGTAGATTTTTTATCTGTAATAAATAAAGAAATTTCAGACATAAATATTTATCTTTATCCAGTAAAGGTTCAAGGACTTAGTGCAAAAGATGAAATAATTAATGCAATAAATGTTCTTGATAAAAAAAACTTAGATGCAATTGTTATTACCCGTGGTGGTGGTAGCAAAGAAGATTTAAAGGTTTTTAATGAAAAAGATATAGTAGAAGAAATATATAAGGCGAAAAGTCCAATAATTTCAGCTATAGGACACAAAATAGACTTGTCTTTAACAGATTTAGTTAGTGATTTGTCCTTGCAAACGCCAACAGAAGCAGGCTCATATTTGGTAAGAAATTATAAAAAAATTAGACAAGATATAAATAAAATATTTATAGACATCCAAAAAACTTTAAATAGAAATATTGAATTAAAAGAATTAAAACTTAATAATTTAAAATACAGCTTAGATTCTTATAGTTTAGATAAATTACTTGATGAAAAAACTAAAAATGTAAATGAAATATTTGAGAAAATCAAGAATAATTTAAATTTAAACATTGAAAAGAAAGAAAAAGATTTAGAAATTTTAAAATATAGACTTAATTCTTTAAAATCAATTTTGGATATTAAGAAAAATAGTATTTTTATTAAGGATTTTGATGGCAATTTTATTTATTCTAAATATTCTTTAAAAAATAAGGATAAGGTAAATATAGTTTTTAGTGATGGAGAAGTGAAAGCTGAGATTTATGATGGATAACACATTTGAAGCAAATTATAAAAAAATGGAATCTTTGTTAAAAGATTTAGAAGAAAATAAAGATAATATAGATAAAAGCCTTGAAATTTATAAAGAGGCTAAAGAAATTTATGATAAACTTAATAAAAAAATCAATGATTATAAGGCAAAGGTTGAAATAATAAATAATGACAAAAATGAATAAGGAAAAATTTGATAAAATTTTAATTGCTGACAAAAATATAATTGATAGGGCAATGATAAAAAAATTTGATGAAGATAATCCTTTAAGTAAGGCCTTGATTTATGCAAGTGATTCTGGAAAAAGAATAAGACCTGTAGTTTTTTTGGAAACTATAAAAATGCTTTTGGGAGAAAATGCAATTAATGAAAAAATAATTGATTTATCATTGGCACTTGAGATGGTTCATGCCTATTCTTTGGTACATGATGATATGCCTTGTATGGATAATGATGATTATAGGAGAGGAAAACTTACAGTCCACAAAAAATATGGAGAAGATCTTGCGATTTTGGTTGGAGATAGTTTGTTATCCTATGCTTTTGAAATCATTCTTGATTTGAGTATATATGACCAACGTTTTCTTGAAGCTGGAAAATATTTGGCAAATGCTTGTGGTAAAGATGGAATGATAAAAGGACAAGTTTTTGATATAAAGGCAAAAAAGGATGAAAATTTGGAATATATTCTTGATGTTTATAAAAATAAAACTGCAAGACTTTTTATGGCTGCAATTATGATGGCAGCTTTGTATGCAAATGTTGAAAAAGATGAGCTAGAAAAATTAGAAAATTACGCATATTATCTAGGACTTGCTTTCCAACTTCAAGACGATATTTTAGACAAATATGATGAGTTTGAATTAAATATTTTATCATGTATTTCTATTGATGATGCAAAAAAATTACTACTAGACTTTAATAGAAAAGCTAAAGAAAATATCAATGACTTTAAAAACAATGATTTTCACATTTATTTAATTGATTATTTAACAGAGAGGATCAAATGAAAAAATACACTAGACAAAGACTTATATTAGATATTATTCAAAATAATGAAGTAAAAACACAAAGTCAACTTTCTAAATTATTAAGAGATCAAGGAGTAGATGCTACTCAAGCTACAATTTCAAGAGATATAAAAGAGCTTAGAATATCAAAAGTACAAACAGATGATTATGAATACAAATATACAGTAATAGATACTGTTTATGATTCATTAAATGAAAGAATGGAAAAAATATTTAAAGAATCTGTCTTATCTGTAGAAAGATCTTACCAATTAGTTGTTATAAAAACTATTTCTTATACTGCAACAGTTTGTGGTTTGTATATAACAAATGCAAAACTCGAAAATATTGGTGGAATTGTAACAGGACTTGATACTATATTTATAACACCAAAAAATATAGATGAAATTGACGATTTGATTGAAACAATAAGAAGTATGGTGAAATAAGTGTTAGCTGAGTTATTTATTAATAACCTAGTGATTATTAAAAGAGATCACTTATTTTTTGATAGCGGATTTAATGTTTTATCTGGAGAAACTGGTTCTGGAAAAAGTTTAATTTTAGAAGCTATCAATATTGTCTTGGGGAAAAGGACAAATAAAGATATAATTGGAAAATTTGATGATAAAACAATTATAGAAGCAGTTTTTAATTTGGACGAAGATACAATAAAAAAATTAGAAGATAAAGATATTACATTTGATGATAATAAACTTATTATTACAAGAACAATAAACCAACAATCTTCATCAATTAGAATAAATGGAAGAGTAGCAAATCTTTCGTTAATAAAAGAAATTTCTTCATTATTAATTGATATTTACAAACAAGGCGATTCAAATATTTTTATGGATAAGGGAAATTATCTTGATATTATTGATGCCTACAAAAAAGATAAGGAAACTATCAAACTAAAAAATGAAATTAATAAATTATTCAATGAAAAAAATAATTTGCTTAAAAAGTTTGATGAATTTAATTTATCCCAAGAAGAAGTTTCAAGAGAAAAAGAATTAATTAATTATCAACTTGATGATATTGAACAAATTGATCTTTTAAATATTGATGAAGAAAAAATTGACCAAGAATATAAAAAATTAAATTCTATAACTGAGCTTAGAGAAAGTATTGAAAGTAGTGAAGAATTGATTTCTTCCTTTGATTATGACAAAGCATCTATTAGCTCACTTCTAGCTAATTTATCTTCAAATTTATCAGATTTTTCAGAAATAGACAAGAGCATTGAAGAAGTTAACGATAAAATATATACTGTTATAGACTTAGTAAATGAAATTTATTCTGAGCTTGATAATTATAAGGATAAGCTTGATCAAAATCCTGAAAGATTATACGAGCTTGAAATGATTAATCAAAAACTTTTCGATTTGAAAAGAAAATATGGAAATGAAATTGAAGATATTATAGAATACTATGATAAAATTTCTTTGAGATTAAAAGAATTAAAAAAAATAAGTGATTTAAAGAAAAATATTGACAAAGATATAAAAAATATAAATAAAAATTTAGAAGAAAAGTCCCTAGAACTTTCAAAAATTAGAAAAGAAAAATCTAAAAATTTGGAAAAGGAAATAAAAAGTGAAATACAATCTTTAAATATTATTAATGGGGATTTTAAGGTTTTATTTAAAAATAAAAACAAAATTGATTCTAATGGAATTGATGATATAGATTTTCTCATTAAAACTAACAAGGGAGAAGATTTAAAATCCTTATCAAAAACCGCATCTGGCGGAGAAGTTTCAAGGATTGTATTGTCATTTAAAAAAATTTTTGCAGATTATGATAAAATTGATACCATGATATTTGATGAAATTGATCAAGGAATTAGCGGTAGAACAGCTCAAATTGTTGGAGAAAAAATTTTAGACTTATCAAAAGAAAGACAAATTTTAGCTATAAGCCATCTTCCACAAATAGCATCTTTATCAACTAATCATATTCTTATAGAAAAATTTGACCAAAAAGATTTAACTATATCAAAATCTACAAATATTAAAGAAAATGATAGGGTAAAAGAAATAGCTAGGCTTTTGGCTGGCGTTGATATTACTGATAAAACAATGGAATCTGCAAAAGAAATGATAGAAATGGCAGAAGAGTTAAGAAAAGGAAATTAGTATGGATAATTATGAAAAAACGATAAAAGTTGACAACATTTATGAAGGAAAAATTCTTTCTTTGAGAGTTGAAACTGTGGAAATGCCTGATAAAAAGTATTCAAAAAGAGAAATAGTAGATCACGTTAAAGGCGTAGGAATAATTGCTTTTGATGGGGAAGATTCTATTTATTTGGTACGTCAATATAGAAAGGCAATCGATGAATTCACTTTAGAAATTCCTGCTGGTTTGGTTGAAGTAAATGAAAAACCAATTGAAACTGCAAAAAGAGAATTGCAAGAAGAAATTGGTTATAAACCATTAGATATTGAATATTTGTTTGATATGCACGCATCTCCTGGTTTTACAAACGATAAATTATCATTCTTTTTGGCTAAAAATTTGGAAGAATCAAAATTAGAATTAGATGAAGATGAATTTTTAGAAAAAAAATCATATAAAATTGAAGATGTTTATAATATGGTAATTAACGGCGAAATCACAGATGCTAAAACAATAATAGCTGTAATGTATGCAAAAAGATTGATTGATGAAAAGTAATAGTTTAAATATTGATTTAGAAGTTTACACAGGACCATTTGATGTCTTGTTAAGACTTATAGAAAAACAAAAAGTAGATATTTATGACATAAAAATAGAAGATATAACAAGCCCTTACATGGAGGCTATCAATGAAATGGATATTCCTCTTGGTCAATTAAGTGAGTTTATTTATATATCTTCTATTTTGTTATACATAAAATCTAGTAAATTGATGCCAAAAGATAAAAATGATACAGTAGAAGAAGATTTTATTTCATATCTTATAGAATATAAAAAAATAAAAAGTGTAGAAGATGATTTAAAAATTCTTGAAAATGAAGCGAAATCTTATTATACAAAATACCAAGAAGATTTATCAAAATATAAGTCAAACGATGAAATAATTAGTAAAGATGTAAATATTTTAAAAAATGAATTTATAAAATTAATAAGAGCTTACAAGAATGAAAAAATAGAAAAACCAGATCTTATTAAATCAATTAAAAGACTTGATGTAAATGATTATATAAAAAAAATAAGAAATACATTAAAATTTACAAAATCAATAAGGCTAAATAAAATTACAGATGAAATAAAATCAAAAGATGCTTGTATAGGAACATTTTTAGCACTTCTTGAGCTTGTAAGATTAAAGGAAATATACTTGGAAGAAGAAAAAATAAATGAATTTTTGATAGTAAAAAGGGATAAGAATGAATAGTGATTACTTAAAAGGAATTATTGAAGAAATTTTATATATTTGGGGCGAACCGATTGACATCAATGATCTTGGAAAAATTATATTTGACGCCGAAAAATCTGAAATAAGAAAGGCAATTAATGAGATGGTTGATGACAGGAATTTAAAATCTTCGGGACTTATTATAAAAAAATATGAAGATAAATACCAATTTGCAACCAGACCAGATCACGAAAAATATATTTCAAATATAGTAAAAAAATCGGAGAAAAATTTATCTAATTCTTCTTTAGAAACCCTATCAATTATTGCATACAAGCAACCAATAACAAGAGCAGAAATTGATAAAATAAGAGGAGTCAAATCCCAATCAACAATAGATTCTCTTTTAGATAAAAAACTTATAAAAGAAAATGGCAGACTTGATAAAATCGGAAAGCCTATTATATATGTTACAACTGATCTTTTTTTAAAGTATTTTAATATTTCAAATCTTGACCAATTGCCAAAAATTGATGAAAAAATAGATGGAGAAATTGATGAGGATTAATAAATATATAGCAAAAACAGGATTTGCATCAAGAAGAAAAAGCGAAGAATATATAAAAACTGGTAAAGTTTATGTAAATGGAAATAAATTAGAAGACTTATCATATCAAGTAAAAGAAACAGATGAAGTTAAAATTGATGGAAAAATTTTAAAAATTCAAAAAAATTTCTACTATAAATTAAATAAATCTATTGGATATATCTCATCAAATTATGATCCTCACAACGAAAAAGATTTAAATAAGTTGCTTAATATTGATGAGAGATTTTTTTGTGCGGGAAGGCTTGACAAAGATAGTCATGGTCTTATGATAATTACTAATGATGGCAAAATAACAAATAAAATAATTCATCCAAGTAAAAAAATTGATAAAATTTATATAGTTAAGGTAGATAAAAAACTTACAGCTTACCAAGAAAAAATTTTTATGGATGGGGTAAAATTATCGCAAAAAGAAATAACATCGGATGCAAAAATTTCTTTAATAGATAAAGAAAAAATTACTTACAAAGTTACAATTCATCAAGGCTACAATAGGCAAATTAGAAGAATGTTTGAATATTTCAAAATAAAAGTTTTAGATTTAAAAAGAATAAAAATAGGACAAATTTGTCTTGATGATTTAAAAGATGGAGATTATAAAAAATTAAGTAAAAAAGAAGTGGAATATTTAGAAAGTTTATAAAAATGGATATTGGAATAATTGGAGCAGGAGCAGGCGGTATTTTTACTGCAATAAATGCTAAAAACGAAAAAAATAAAATAACTTTAATAGAAAAAAATGACAAAATTGGCAAGAAAATATTTATTACCGGAAAAGGCAGGTGTAATATTACTAATGCCAAATTTTTTGATGAATTTTTGGATAATATTCTTGTAAACAAAAAATTTATGTATTCGTCATTTACAAATTTTGATAATTATGCTCTTATGGATTATTTGGAAAATAAGGGATTAAAACTTACAACCCAAAGAGGAGATAGGGTTTTTCCAAAAAGTGAAAAATCAAATGACGTGATTAAATTATTTGAAAAGCTTATTAAAGAAAAAAATATAGATTTGAAATTAAATGAAAATGTAAATAAAATCTATAAAGACAAAGATTTAAATAAATTTATTGTTCTTACCCAAAAAAATTCTTATGAATTTGATAAAGTTGTAATTGCAACAGGAGGTCTTTCATATCCGTTGACAGGTTCAACTGGCGATGGTTATAAATTTGCAAAATATTTTTCCCATAAAATTATTAGTACAAAACCGGCTCTTTGTCCAATTAAATTTTTAGATGATGACTTAGATAGCTTAAATGGAATTTCCTTAAAAAATGTAAGCTTGAATGTGGAGTGCGAAGATAAAAAAATTAGTGAATTTGGAGAAATGCTAATAGGAAAAAATTTCATAACTGGACCTATTGTTTTAACTATGTCATCACTAATTAATAGAAAAAAAGTCAAAAATATGTATATTGACCTTAAAGCAGGTCTAGATTTTGAAAAATTAGATAATAGGCTTCTAAGAGATTTTGAAAATAATTCCAATAAAGATGTAGGAAATATTTTAAAAAAACTATTGCTAAATGCTTTTGTAGATGTAGTTTTAAAAAGATCAAATATAGATTTTCATACAAAAGCAAACCAAATTACAAAAGATGAGAGATTTAGATTAATAAAAGAAATTAAATATTTTCATTTAAAATTTAATGGATTAAGTGAAATAAAAAATGCTATTATAACCTCAGGTGGAGTTGATTGTAAAGAACTTGATCCTAAAAATATGCAATCAAAAATAGTTTCTGGTCTGTATTTTGTTGGGGAAGTTACAGATGTTGATGCTCTTACAGGAGGATATAATTTACAAATTGCATTTTCACAAGCCTATGCTTGTGCTAAGGATTTAAGGAGGGAAAATGAGTAATTTTATTATAGCTTTAGATGGACCTAGCGGCTCAGGAAAAAGCACAATAGCAAATATTTTGGCTAAAAAATTAAAAATTTCATATTTAAATACAGGTTCAATGTATAGGGCTGTAACCTTATTTTTTTTAGAAAATAATATAGAAAAATCTGATAAGATTGATATAGATTTGCTTAGAAAAATTAATATCGACATAAAAGGTGACAGGGTATTTTTAAATGAAAAAGATGTAAGCGATAAAATTAGAAATAAGGAAGTAACTGAAAATGTATCATGGGTATCTTCTATTTTCTTAGTTAGAAAATATTTAGTAGATATGCAAAGAAAAATTTCTCAAAATAAATCAATTATTCTTGATGGAAGAGATATTGGCACAGTTGTTTTTCCTAATGCAAAGTACAAATTTTTTCTAGTAGCATCAAGTGAAGTTAGGGCAAAAAGACGATATGAGCAAAATGAAATTGATAAACCTTTAGAAGAAATTCAAAAAGATATAGAAAAAAGAGATTACTTAGATTCACACAGGGAAATTTCTCCATTAAAAAAAGCAGAAGATGCCATAGAAATAGATTCTTCAAATTTAACAATTGATGAAACTATTGAAGAAATTATAAATAAAATGGACAAAGAAGATGTTTTATAGATTTATATATTTAATATTAAGATTAATAGCAACACCTTTGTTTAGGATAAAAGTACACGGTTATGAAAATATTCCACAAGATAGAAAATTTATTGTTTGTGCAAATCACAAATCTTTTCTTGATCCGGTTTTTGTAGCAATGGCTTTAGATAGGCAGATTCATTTTATAGCAAAAAAAGAATTATTTGAAATACCAATTTTAAAAAATATATTAAAATCTTTAAATGCAATACCAGCTCAAAGAGATGGAAAAGATTTATCGGTTTTAAGAGATTCAATAAAATTAATAAAAACAGGAAAAATTTTAGGAATATTTCCTGAAGGAACAAGAGTTAAGGAAATAAAAAGAGAAAATATAAAAGATGGTGCAGGATATATTGCACTTAAATCAAAAACTGATATATTAACAATAGAAATTTTATCTTCTTATAAGCCATTTTGTAAAACAGATTTATACATAAAAAATCTTATACAAATTGAAGATTTTGAAAAATATAAATCAAAAGATGCAATGGAAAAAATTATGGATAAAACTTATGAGAAAATGTATGAAAATCACAAATTTTTAAGAAAGGTTTGAGATGAAAGTAATAGTTGCGAAAAATTCTGGCTTTTGTAATGGAGTTAGAAGAAGTGTTGACCTTGCAAATAAAGCAAGCGAAAAAAATATAAAAACATATACACTAGGGCCTTTGGTTCACAATCCAACGCAAGTTAAAATGCTTGAAAAAAAAGGCGTAAGTGTTGTAGATGAAAATGAAGTTTTAAAAATAAAAAATTCACAAATAGTAATAAGAAGTCATGGAGTAAGTGAAAATTTAAAAGAAAATCTTAAAAAAAATTCTAATGAAGTTGTTGATGCAACTTGCCCAGTTCTTTTAAATATTTACAAAAAAATAATTGAAAAAGAAAATGAAGGATACACCGTAGTAATTATTGGAGATAAAGAACATCCGGAAATAAAAGCTATGGCATCTTACGTAAATAATGGTATAATAATAAAAGATGAGACTGAAGCAAAAAATATTACAAATATGTCAAAACTTTATGTTGTTAGTCAAACAACAAACAGAATTGATTTTTTTGAGAATATTGCTCATGAGTTAGAGAAGACGAATGATGATGTAGTAATAGAAAATACAATCTGCAATGCTACAAGATTAAGGCAAGAAGCATGTAAGAGCCTATCAAAAGAAGTTGATTGTATGATTGTTGTTGGTGGTTTTAATAGTTCGAATACAAACAAGCTTTATCAAATAGCACAAAAGTATTGTGAAAATGTTCAAAGAATAGAAACTGTTAAAGATCTACCTTTGCAAAAGCTCTCAAATTTTAATATAATAGGGGTAATCGCTGGTGCGTCCACACCAGATCAGGTTATCGAGGAGGTAGTTAATAGGATGGATGATTTAACAAATGAAGAATTAATGAACAGCATTGAAGATAGTATGAAGAAAATATATCCTAGAGATGTTGTAAACGGAACAATTATTGATGTGAAAGATGATGAAGTTTTCGTAGACATTCAATATCGTGCAGATGGTATTGTAAAATTGGATGAAATGACTGAAGAACAAAGAGAAAATCCAAAAGATAATTTTGAAATCGGTCAAGAAGTAGAAGTTTATGTTATAAAACTTGATGATGGAGAAGGCAATGTTTCATTATCTACTAGAAGAGTAGAAGGAATGAAAAATTGGAAAAACCTTAGAGAAGCTTACGAAAATGACCAAACTGTTGAAGGTGATGTAACAGGAGCAAACAAAGGTGGTCTTACAGCTAGAGTTATGGGAATCAATGGATTTGTTCCTGCAAGCCAAATAGCTCCATATTTTGTTAAAAACTTCAAAAAATTTGTTGGAGAACATTGGGATCTTAAAATCATTTCAATAGATGAGAGAAAAAATCGTCTAGTTTTATCAAGAAAAGACATTGTTGAAGAAAAACTTGATGAACAATGGGATGAATTAGAAGAAGGACAAGTTATAACAGGAAAAGTTGCAAGACTTACAGATTTTGGTGCTTTCATTGAAATAGGAAGTCTTGATGGATTACTTCACGTATCTGATATAGCTTGGACAAGAGTAGAACATCCAAAGGATGTTTTAAATATCGGCGATGATATTGAAGTTAAAATTTTAAAATTAAACAAAGAAAAAAATAGAATTTCGCTTGGAAGAAAACAACTTCTTGAAAAACCATTTGCAGAATTTACAAATGAACATGAAGTTGGAGATGTTATAACAGGAAAAGTTGTAAATCTTTTAGACTTTGGTGCTTTCGTTGAAGTTAGCGAAGGAGTTGAAGGATTAATTCACGTTTCTGAAATTTCATGGGATCATGTTGAAAAACCATCAGATGAATTAAATGTTGGTGATGAAGTAGAAGTTAAAATTTTAAGCATTGACCCAGAAGAAGAAAAAATTGGTCTTTCAATTAAAGCTTTAAAAGAAGCCCCAGAAAGAATTGAAAGAAAACCAAGAAGAAATAACGAAGAAAATAAAAACAGATCTAATGCTAAAGCTAAAAGAAAAGCTGAAAAGAAAGAATCAAATAACGAATTTGGCGATAATGATTTAAATAATAACATTGGATTTGCTATAGAAGAAGTACTATCAGGTATAGAAATAGAAGACGAAGATTCTACTGAAGAATAATATCTGATAAATTACAATTATACAAAAAAGAGATGGTCTAGATCATCTCTTTTTTAGCTGTAAGGAGATATATGCAATTAAAAAATAATGAAAAATATAAGAATTATTTTGAAAATAAAAAATATAATATAACAACCTTTGGTTGTCAGATGAATGAACATGATTCTGAAAGAATTTCTTATATATTAGAAGATTTAGGTTATACAAAAACTGATGATAGAAATAATGCTGATTTTATTTTATTTAACACTTGTCTTGTAAGAGAGAATGCTGAATTAAAACTTTATGGTCAAGTATCAAGTTTAAAAAAATTAAAAGAAAAAAATCCTGAAAAAATTATAGCAGTATCAGGTTGTATGATGCAAACTAGCGTTGCTAGAGAAGTTATAGAGAAAAAACACAAAGAAGTTGATATAATTTTTGGAACTAAAAATATAAATTCTTTGCCAGATCTTTTATTTAAATATTTAGAAACAGGCGAAAGAGTAATTGATGTTTCAGAAGATAATGTAAAAGATGATTACGTAAATTATAATAGCAAAAATAATTTTCAAGCTTATGTAAATATAATGAGAGGCTGCGATAATTTCTGTTCATATTGTATAGTTCCTCAATCAAGGGGAAGAGAAGAAAGTAGAAGACCATCTCACATTATTGAAGAAATTGAAAATTTAGTTAAAAATGGCTATAAAGAAATCACACTTTTAGGACAAAATGTAAATTCTTATGGAAACAAATCAGACTTTAATGTAACTTTTCCAGAGCTTTTAGAAAAATGCGCAAAAATTGAAGGGGTTGAAAGATTAAGATTTACAACAAGTCATCCAAAAGACTTATCTGATGATTTAATTAGAGTTATTAAAGAAAATGATAATATATGTAATTATTTCCACCTTCCTATGCAATCAGGTTCTGACAAAGTTCTAAAAGATATGAATAGAAAATATAATAAAGAACAATATTTAGAAAAAGCTAGAAAATTAAAAGAAGAGATTCCTGGTATTGCAATTTCTACGGATATTATTGTAGGTTATCCTACTGAAACAGAAGAAGATTTTCAAGAAACTTTAGATGTTTGTAGAAAAGTAGGATTTGATACTGCTTTTACTTTTAAATATTCTCCAAGACCAAAAACAAAAGCTGCTAAATTGGATCCAATTGACGATAAAATTGTTCAAGATAGGTTTGATAGATTACTGGATACTCTTTATCCAATATTTAATGAAAAAAATAAAGAATATGTAGGTAAAGTTGTTGAAGTCTTGTTAGAATCTGAAAGTAAAAATAATAAAGATGTTTTGACTGGTAGAACAGATACTTTTAAACTTGTTCATGTAAAAGCAGATAAGAAATTAATAGGGCAAATTGTCAAGGTAAAAATAACAGATAACACTTCATTTACAATATCAGGAGAACTAGTCCAAGATTAAATATTAAGAAAGAAGGCACTATGAAAGCTTATGTAGTAAAAGCAAAAGCTAAACTTGGGAAATTGCCTAGTAAAGAAATTTGTAGAGATTTATTGTACGAAGACAGTTTGGAAAGAAAATTAGATATTATTAGAGCAAATAAAAGTGAAATACCTAATATTTACTCTAAAAAAGATGTGGAAATTTTTCTTTCCAATAGCTTATATGACGATTTAAATTCATTTTTGAAATTTCTTAAAGGAGAAGAGAAAAATTTCTTTATAAAATATATTTCAAAATTCGAACTACAATTAATTCAATTAATTGTTCAGGCAATTTTAAATGAGCATTTGAAAGACAGTTTAGATATTATAAAAAGAGAAAAATTTTCTCAAAACATAAATGTATCGAAAGACGATGATTTTCAAACTTTTGTAGAAAAATCTAAGTCAACTAGGTACTATAGAACTCTTTATCCATTTTTAAATGAAAATATGCAAAAAAATTCTATAATTTTTCTAATATCTAATTCATTAAATAAATTTTACTATAGAGACCTTTTAGAAGAAACTAAAAAACTTCCAAAAAATCTTGCTAAGGAGCTTAGAGAATTTATAGGTAGAGAAATTGATATTTTTAATATTGAAATGTTATTTAGATTAAAAAACTACTTTATTTTAAATGATTATGAAATATTTAATTATTTAATTGAAGGAGGCAAATACCTAAAAACAGAAGATTTAAAAAAATTATCAAAATTAAGTCTAGATAAAGTTAAGGAAAGAATATTAGGAAGTCCTTATAATTCATTATTTAATAATTCCTCTAATTTCTATAAAGCAAAGAAAGATTTATTGAGTGATAATTCAAAAAGATTAAATAATTCAAAATATGATTTGCTCAAATTAATTTATATAGTTGATATGATGGAAGTTTCTAATAAAAATATCATAAGTATGCTTGAATTTGATGAAACTTTTGATAAGGATGAAAAGAAGCATTATATAATAAAGAGGTGATAAAATGGCTGTTGAAAAAATGCACTTAGTTAATATAATGGCTAAACTTGAAAATTTAGATGATTTTCTAGAAGATTTAATTAACATTGATGAATTTGATCAAGTTGATGCCTTTAGGCAAGTACAAAACAGAGAGTTTTCTATAAAAGCTAGCGAAGAAAATATCGATAAAACAGAGGACTTTAATGAGCTAGATAGCTTTGAAAAAATAGATTCTACTTTTATAAAAAATCTTGAAGATATTAAAGAATTTTTGAATTTAGAAGATTCCGATAATGGGAAAAGAATTAATGATGAAAAACTTAAAAATTTGCTAAAAATGCTTGAAGATAATATAGAAAAGAAAAAGAATTTAGAAGAAAGAAACAAAAAACTTGAAGAATATATAAATAACTTACAAGCACTTGAAAACGAGGAAATTAATATAAATAAAATTACAAATTTAAATTATTTTAATTATAGATTGGGAGAAGTTAGTAAAGACGGTAGGTTTATATTAAAAAATAATTACGAATCTATACCATCATTAATTATTCATTTACAAAAAAATGATCCAAATATAAAAACTAATAAGGAAGCTTTGAAAAGTATTTATAGTATTGATGATGAAACGACAAAATTAAGAAATGATACTGATGTAATACTAAAAAATGAAAAAGATAATGTTAATAAAGTTAGTCTTGAACTAAACAAAAATTATGATTCAAAAACTAAGGATGATTCCAATAAAATTTATGATGATATTTTAAAAGAAGCGGATTATAAGAAAAAAGAAATAGAAGAATTTTACGAAGAGCAAAAATTAGAAAGTAAAAAAGTTTTTAATGAAAAGAAAGATAAGTTAGTAAAAGAATTCTTTGAAAAGATTATTGACTAGAAGGCAGGTTTTATGAAATTATTGGAAAAATTAGGATTTAAAGATAAGAATGAAAATAATATAAACCAATCTATTGAAAGTGGGAATGAAGATTATCTTTTAGTTTATCCAAAAAGTGTTGAAGATGAAGTAAATAGAACAATTTCATCTTTGGGTTTTATTGATAAGGATATTCCAGAAAATAAAAGTTTAGAAGAAATAAAAAAAGAATACCAAGAAAATAAAATTAAGCTTAAAAAAATAAATGAAAATCTAGAAAAAATCAAAATTGATAATATAGATGAATTGAAAAACCTTCCAAAAACTATAGATTTTTATAAGAAGTCTTCTAAAATAAAAGATAAAATGTTAAAAGGTAGAAAGTATTTTTATCTTTCAGGTTGGGTACCAGAATCAAAATTACAAGTTGTAAAAGATTCTGTAGAAAAATATGAAGATAGTTTGGTAGATCAAAAAAAAAATAGCCAGACAATAGCAAACCCACCAACTAAATTAAAAAATAATAAACTAACTAGGCCCTTTGAGTTTTTGGTTAATATGTATGGAGCACCAAACTACAATGAAATAGATCCGACAGGATTTTTCGCAATAACTTATATGCTTTTGTATGGAATGATGTTTGGGGATCTAGGACAAGGATTAATTTTCATCTTAGCTAGTTTTCTAGTAGAAAAGAAAAATAAAATATTTGGTCAATTAGTAAGAAGAATAGGATTTTCTGCTTGCTTTTTTGGCATAATGTATGGATCATTTTTTGGAATTGAAGATTTAATACCAACATTATTAATTAAACCATTTGATAATATTTTAAAAGTATTAGTTGCTTCAGTCGCCTTTGGAGTTATTCTAATTCTTATATCCTATATCTTAGGAATTTATAATAAACTTCACAAGCAAAAAGATTTAGAAGAAGGAGTTTTTGGAAAAGAAGGTATAGCAGGATTAATTATGATGATTTCATTTATTTTAATCATTTTAAATATTGTAAAAATTAATCCATTGCCAATGAAATTTTCAATAACTTTACTTGTATTATCAATTATATTGATGATATTTAAACAACCAATTTCTAGAAAAATATTAGGAATTAATCCAATATATGATCAATCTTCTGCTGATTATTATATAGAAAGTTCATTTTCTATAATTGAAGCTTTGCTTTCTGTATTTTCAAATCTTGTTTCTTTTACAAGAGTAGGTGCGTTTGCTATAAACCACGTAGGTTTATATATGGCTTTTGAAGTTATGAGTAAGCTTGTAGGCGGAGGAATTATAGGAATTATTATTTTAATATTTGGAAATATTTTAATAATAGGACTTGAAGGAATGATTGTATTTATTCAAGGTTTAAGATTAGAATTTTATGAAATGTTTAGTAAATATTACAAGGGAGATGGACAAAAATTTAGTCCAATAAGTAAATTATAAGGAGAAAATAATGATTTTAATTTCAATATTAGCATTAGCATGCGTTGTTATAACAATTTATTCAGGTTTGTACTTATTAAAAAATAATGAAGATAGCTCTAAAGAAAAAATAAGAAAAGCTTTAAAAATAAATTTATCTACATTTATTCCAATAATGGTTATGATTTTGGTTTTAGTTTTACCAAACGGTGTTAAAGCAGCTACAGCTGGAAGTGCTAGTGAAACAGCAAGCGGCTTGAAATATATTGGGGCAGCCTTATCAACAGGTCTTGCAACAATAGGAACAGGATATGCAGTTGGTCAAGTAGGCTCAGCAGCTCTTGGAGCAATTTCAGAAGATGCATCAATTCTTGGAAGAACAATAATTTTCGTAGGACTTGCTGAAGGTATTGCAATCTTTGGTGTAATTATTTCTATAATGATTTTATTTGCTTAAAATGAAAGCAAAAGTAATTACAAATGACTTATCTTTTCTTCTTGGCTTTAGGCTTGGAGGAATTGATGGTTTGATTTTAGAAAATGAAGAAGAAATATCTTATAATTTTAAAGATTTTACAAAAGAAAAAGACTTAGCTTTAATTATATTTTCAAAATATTGCTATGAGAAAATAAAAGATGAGGTAGAAAATTATAGGGTAGAAAATGCTACTCCTTTAGTAGTAGTTTTAGATTAGTAAAGGAGACTTAAATGCTAGATTTAAGTGCAAAAATTTCAAGCTTTAGGAAGATGGTTTGGTCAAATGAAAAAAGAAAAAGCGAAAAAGAATTATATGATTCAACAGACTTTTCTTCAAAAACTTTAAATGAAATTAAGGATAATTTAGATAAAAATTATAAGCTTTATATAGAAAAAAGAAAAGAATTTGCCAATGCAAGAAAAAATGAAAAAATTGCAAATATTTCTCAAAATAAAAAAACTTCATATAACAAATTCAAAGAATCTTTGCTTGATGAATTAATTGAAGAAATTAAAGATGAATTAAAAAATTATTCAAATAGTAATGAATATAAGAAAAAACTTGCAATAAAGGCAAATGAAATATATAAGAATTTATCAGAAAATGATAAAGATTTGATTTTATGTGTAAAAAAATCTGACCAAGAATTATTTGATTTTAAAACAGAAGAAATGGATGATTCGAAAATAGGAGGCTTTATTATAAAAAATAAAGATTTAACTTATCAATATGATTATTCCTTAGAAAAGAAATTAGATAATTATAAATATGAAATAGGAAGCAAATTTTATAAAATAATTTCTGATGAATTTGAAAAAGAAATGGAGGATAAGGATGACTCCAACAATTAAATCTATAAATGGTCCTGTAATAAAGGCAAGAAATGCGTCAGATTTAAAAATAAGAGAGATGGTAACTGTAGGTAAACTTAAACTTATTGGAGAAGTTGTTTCGATAGATGGGGATTATGCAATAATTCAAGTTTATGAAGATACTTCAGGTTTAAAAATAAATGACGAAATAATAAAAACAAATAGACCCTTATCAGTAAGACTTGGCCCTGGGATGATTGGAAATATGTTTGATGGAATCCAAAGACCGCTAGATAAAATTGCTTTAAATCATGGCTCTTTTATTCCATCAGGACTTGGACTTTCAAATCTTGATGAAAAGAAAAAATGGGATGTAAAAATCAAAGTAAAAGTTGGCGATAAAATAAAAAAAGGTCAAATATATGCAACTATTGATGAAAGTCCAATAATTGAACATAGGCTAATGTCAAATTTTGATGGAGAAGTCCTAGAAGTTTTAGATGATGGAAAATATTGTATTGAAGATACAATTGTAAAAGTTAAAACTAAAGAAAAAATTGAAGATTTAAAATTGTATCAATATTGGCCTGTAAGAGTTCAAAGACCGATTAAAAGAAATAAACCTTTAAGTGAACTTTTACTTACTGGTCAAAGAGTTTTGGATATATTTTTTCCTGTTGCAAAGGGAGGAACAGTTGCAATTCCTGGAGGATTTGGAACAGGAAAGACTATGCTTCAACACCAATTAGCTCAATATTCTAATGCAGATATAATTATTTATATTGGTTGTGGAGAACGTGGTAACGAAATGACTCAAGTTCTCGAAGATTTTCCTAATCTTATTGATCCTAATACAGGCAGAGGATTAATGGAGCGAACAATTCTTATTGCAAATACTTCAAATATGCCTGTAGCTGCAAGAGAGGCGAGTATTTACACAGGAATAACTATGGCTGAATATTTTAGAGATATGGGCTATGATGTTGCTTTGATGGCAGATTCTACATCAAGATGGGCAGAAGCTTTAAGAGAAATTTCTGCAAGACTTGAAGAAATTCCAGCGGAGGAAGGATACCCAGCTTATCTTGGCTCACGACTTTCACAATTTTATGAAAGAGCAGGCGATTTTATAAATTTAAATGGAAGTCATGGTTCTGTTACTCTTATTGGAGCAGTTTCTCCAACAGGTGGAGATTTTTCTGAGCCCGTAACAGAAAACACTAGAAGAAGTGTAAATGTATTTTTGGGACTTGATAAAAATCTTGCTTATTCAAGACATTATCCTGCTATAAATTGGTTAAATTCATATTCAAATTACCTAAATCAAATGGCAAATTATTATGAAAATATTAGTGGGGAAGATATAGTTTCTTTAAGAAATAAAATGATGGAAATTTTAACTGAGGAAGACAAATTGCAATCAATAGTAATGCTGGTAGGAAAAGATTCCCTATCAGATAAGCAAAAAAATCTTTTGGATGTAGCAAGTATGATTAAAATTGCTTTTCTTCAACAAAATGCCTTTAATGATACCGATAAATATGTTCCATTAAATAAGCAAATTCAAATGCTAAAAGTTATAGAAAATTATTATAATATTTCAAAAAATTTAATCGAAGAAGGAATATCTTATAAAAATATTTACGATAAAACATTAATAGCCAAAATTAATTCAATGAAATATGATATTAAAAATGATGAAATTGAAAAATTTGCATCACTAAATAACAATATTCAATCATATTTTCAAAGTGTGAAAGAAGGTAATAAATGAAAAAGCAATATACAAAAATCAAAAAAATTGAGGCCTCAATTATTGAACTTGATAAGGTAGAAGATATTGCTTACAATGCTGTGGTAAAAGTAAACACTTTGGGAGAAAATTTTATTGGTCAAGTTGTAAAAATTGATGATGATACAGTTACAGTAGAAGTTTTTGGAAATACACAAGATTTTTCCTTAAATGATATTGTTGTAGAATTTGAGGAAAAACCTTTAGAAATTCCTTTAAACGAATCTATTTTGGGAAGAATTTTTAATGGGATTGCAAGACCAATTGATGATGGTGGAGAAATTTATTCTGATAAATTTTATTCGGTTGAAGGAAATCCTCTAAATCCTGTTTCTAGAGAATATCCAAGAAATTTTATCCAAACAGGAATTTCATCAATAGATATTCTTACGACATTAATTCGTGGACAAAAACTTCCAATTTTTTCTGGATCAGGAATGCCACACAACGAAATCGCAGCCCAAATTGTAAGGCAAGCAAAATTAAAAACTGAAGAGGATTTTTGTTTTGTTTTTGCAGCTATGGGAATTAAAAAAGATGAAGCTATGTTTTTTGAAGATGCTTTTACCAAAGCAGGAGTTAAAGATAAGGTAGTAATGTATGAAAATTTGGCAGATGATCCAATTATGGAAAGATTAATTACACCAAAATGTGCCCTTACAGCTGCTGAATATTTGGCTTTTGAAAAAAATAAACACGTTTTGGTAATAATTACAGACATTACATCTTATGCAGAAGCTCTTCGTGAAGTTTCTTCAATTAGACAAGAAGTCCCTTCTCGTAAAGGCTATCCTGGATATTTATATTCAGATCTTGCAAGTTTATATGAAAGAGCTGGTATGATTGATGGAGTTAATGGTTCTGTAACTTTAATTCCAATTTTAACAATGCCAAATGATGATATTACTCATCCAATCCCAGATTTAACGGGATATATTACAGAAGGACAAATTGTAATTGATAGAAGCTTAGATCAAAAAGGAATTTATCCTCCAATAAATATTCTTCCTTCTTTATCAAGACTTATGAAAGATGGAATTGGAGAAGGCTTTACAAGAAGTGATCATGATGATTTGATGAATCAGCTTTACGAATCTTATTCAAAAGTTCAAGAAATTAGAAATATTTCTCAAATAGTTGGAGAAGATGACTTATCAGATTTGGATAAAAAATATTTGGATTTTGGTAAAAATTTTGAAAATAGATTTTTAAGCCAAGATTCTTATGAAAATAGGAGTTTGGAAGATTCTTTGGATTTGGGATGGGATATTTTAAAAATTTTACCAATTGAAGAAATTCACAGGGTAAGCAAGGAAAATAAGGAAAAATATTTGGGAGCTAAATATGACTGAAACAAAATTTGCCCCAACTAAGGCAAATTTGATGAAGGCAAAAAATCAATTAAGCCTAATCAATGAAGGTTATGATATTCTTGATAAAAAAAGAAAAGCTTTGATAGGTCAATATAATGCAAAAATAAATCAAAGAAATGAATTGAATAAAATTGTTAATTCTTGCATTAAAGATGTTAAAAAAAATATAAAAAAAGCAATTGTAACAACTGGGGAAGATAGGTTAAAATCGATAGCCTTATCAGTTCCCCTAGATGAATCCATTACTTTGAAAGAAAAAAAGTTTATGCAAACAAAAATTTTTGAAATTGATTTTGATTCGAAAAAATTGGACTTATCGTATTCATTAAATTTGACTAATTCTTTATTTGATGAGGCTCTTTTGTCATTGAATGATTTAAAAGAGAAAGTATATAAACTTGCAGAGCTTGATACAACTATTAAAAATTTGGATACAGAAATAAAAAAAACATCCAAAAAAGTAAATTCATTAGAAAAAGTTCAAATTCCAAATTATAAGGCTATAATTAAATCAATTTCTAGCCAAATTGAAGAGAGAGAAAGAGAAGAATTTTCTAAAACAAAAATGATTAAAGACAAAAAAATTAATAAGTAAAAGATAGGTGCTTATGTCATCTATCTTTTTTTATTGGGTATATTTCTAATAGAGTGATTAGGAGGGGTTATGGAAGATATAAAAAATGAAGTTAAAAAAGCTTGTTTGGAAATTCTTGAAAAATCTAAGGCAAAAGCGGGAGATGTTTTTATTCTAGGTGGATCATCTTCTGAAATTTTGGGATATAAAATTGGTTCACATTCGAGTGTAGAAGTTGGAGAGGAAGTTATTAAAACTTTACTTGAAATTTTAAATGAGAAAAAAATTTATCTTGGTGTTGGTGGATGTGAACATATAAATAGGGCGATTGTTGTTGAAAGAGAGCTTGCTTTTAGGGATAGATATGAAATTGTATCTGTCATTCCTCAAATACACGCAGGAGGTTCTTTTGCAACTGCTGCTTATAAATATTTTAAAGATCCTGTTGTAATTGAACATATAAGTGGAGATATTGGTATGGATATTGGAGATGCAAATATAGGGATGCATATAAAATTTGTCCAAGTTCCTCTTAGATTAGAAATTAAAAATATTGGAAATGCTCATTTGACTGCTTTAAAATCTAGACCAAAATTAATTGGTGGAATTAGGGCAAGATACGAATAAAAAAATCCTTGCAAATTAATTTTTGCAAGGATTTTTTTATTTATTCTCAGATAAATTTATATTTTTATTAGGTGTATTTTTAAATTTTATAGTTTCGTAATAACTTGTATCTTCAATATCATAGGATGATTTTTGCATTGATGCTGATAGGGCAAGTCCTATATTTATAAAACAAATTAGTAAGAATGTTCCACCTGATGAAAAAAATGGGAGGGGAATTCCTGTTACAGGCATAAGTCCTATAGTCATTGCCACATTTTCAAAAATATGGACAAAAAACATTGCACAGATACCAGCAACCATTAAAGAAATAAAGTAGTTTTTTGAATTTTTGCTTATTGTTAAAAGTCTATAAATCATAATTACAAAAGCAATTAACATTAGTATAGCTCCAATAAATCCTAATTCTTCTGCAAGAACTGAGAATATAAAATCACTTTCTTTTTCTGGAATATAACCATATTGTGCTTGAGTTCCTTGCATAAATCCTCTACCAGATAACATTCCTGAAGCAATAGCTATTAAACCTTGTTGTTGTTGCCATCCACTTCCTGATGTATCCCTTGATGGGTCTAAAAAATCGTGAATTCTATCAGCCTTATAGCCTTCTAGATTTAATAATAAAAACAAAGCTCCCAAAACTGCCACAGCTAAAAGTCCAACAATCCATTTCCAAGAAAGACCTGCCAAAAAAAGCATTACAGCTATAAAGAAAATATAAACCATAGCTGTACCAAAATCTGGTTGCAACAAAATAAAAACTATTGGCAAAAATGCAAAAATTAAAGTTTTTATCAATCTTGATGGATTGTTAATTTCGTCCTTATATTTTTCTAAATATGCTGCTAAGGCAAAAATAATTCCTATTTTTGTAATTTCTGATGGTTGGATTTGAACAGGTCCAATAATTAGCCAAGAATTTGAACCCCATCTTTCAGCACCTTGTCCTAAAAAAATAGTTAAAATCAAAAGCAATAGAGAAACTCCATAAACTGGGTAAGCTGCTTTTTTTAAAACATCTAGATCCATTGTGCAAATAAGTATTATAAAAGAAAATCCTAAAATACTAGCAATAATTTGGCTTTTAATTTCTGAAAAATTTCCAGAAAAAGCAGAATAAAGGACAAATAGTCCATATATACTCAAAAAAGTTGTGCTCAAAAACAAAAGCCAATCAAATTTTTTGAATTCTTTTTTCTTTATATTAAACATTTAATCACTCCAATTCAAAAATAATTATATAATAGACAGAAAATTTCTTCAATTAATATTTTTATATTTAAGGGTATAATGATAAAACGATAAAGAGGTGATAATTATTTTAAACAAAAGTGAAATTAATGAAGTTGTTGATAGATTAGATCAAATGTATCCAAATTTAGATAAAAGTTTTTTAGATTTTACAACGCCATTTGAGCTTTTAATTGCAACAATTTTGTCTGCCCAATGTACAGATGTTAGGGTAAATAAAGTTACAAGCAATATGTTTAAATTCGCAAATACTCCAGAAGATTTTTCTAATATGGATATAAAAGAAATTGAATCTTATATAAAAACTTGTGGTTTATATAAAAATAAGGCAAAAAATATAAAAAATGCCTCAATAATGCTTATTAGAGAATTTGATGGAAAAGTTCCAAATAATATGAAAGATTTAACAAAACTTCCAGGCGTTGGAAGAAAAACTGCCAATGTTGTAATGAGCAATGCTTTTGGCATTGATGCAATAGCAGTAGATACTCATGTTCAAAGAGTTTCAAATAGAATTGGACTTGCAGCTAGCAAAGATGTTTTGAATACAGAAAAAGATTTAAGAAAAAATTTGCCAAAAGAAAAATGGTCAAAACTTCATCACCAAATAATTGCTCATGGAAGAAAAATTTGTAAGGCAAGAAATCCCTTATGTGAAGAATGTGATTTAAGAGATTTATGCGAAGATTATAAGGAGAGAAGATGATAAAATTATTTGCAATGGACTTGGATGGAACAAGTCTTGACAATAATTCAATTTTAAGAAAAGAAACAATAGATGCCCTAAAAAAATTAGATGAAAATGGAATTAAATTTGTATTTACATCAGGCAGAGCTATGCCTTCAGTTAGATATTTAATGTCTTTAACAGGCATTGATAATCCATTTGTTACAAACAATGGAGCACTTGCTATGATAAATAAAGAAAAACCAATATACACAAAAGGAATTGAAGATAAAAAAATCAAAGAGCTTATAAATTTTAGCGAAAACTATGAGCTTTCCTATCAATTTTATGACGTAGATACATACTATTCAAACAGAATTAGACCAGAAAGATTTAATCATTTGAAAAAAGATAGTCAGTACGGAATGAATTATCAAGTGAATTTTTCATTTTCAACAAATCCATTAAAAGAATTAAATAATAGAAAAAATACCGCCTTAAAATTTCAAATTTTTCCAGATGTAGAAAAAAAAGAAGAAAAGATTATGGTTTTAGAAAAAGTTAAAGAGTTAGACCTTTATGCTACAAGCTCAAATGATAAAGTTATTGAGATTATGGAAAAAGATGTAAACAAGTTTAATGGAATAAGTGAGATAGGAAGTTTTCTGGGTATAAATAAAAATGAGATTGCAGCAATTGGAGATCAAGATAATGACATTCCTATGTTAGAAAATTCAATACTATCATTTGCTATGGGAAATTCTATTGAAAAGGTAAAGGAAGTTTGCGACTATACTGTTTCAACAAATGAAAATTTTGGCTTAGTTGAGGCAATAAATATAGTATTGGAGAAAAATTCCCATGTTTAATATAGTTTTAATTTCACCAGAACATCCTGGAAATGTAGGAAATATTTCAAGAACCTGTGTATTAACCGAATCAAGACTCCATTTAATAAGACCATTTAAATTTGATTTTTCAGATAAAAGTTTAAAAAAAGCAGGCATTGATTATTGGGATAAACTTGATTTAGTAGTTCACGACTCAATGGAAGAATTTTTGGAATATATAAAAGGGAAAAATATTTATCTTATTGAAACTGGTAGTGATAAAAATTATGCAGATATTTCTTACAAAGATGGAGATTATTTGATTTTTGGCAGGGAAAAAGAAGGAATTGATAAAAAAATAATAGAAAAATTTAAAGATAGGGTTTATACAATTCCAATGACAAAAAATATGGATAGGTCACTTAATTTAGCCAATTCAGTTGCAATAGTTTTATATGAAGGTCTTAGGCAAAATAATTTTTTAATTAATAGAGGTGATTAAATGTTTGATGTAATTATTATAGGAGCAGGCCCTGCGGGACTTACAGCAGGTCTTTATGCAGGAAGAGCAAAATTAAAAACATTAATTTTAGAAAAAGATATAGCAGGTGGACAAATTGCTACAACAGAACATGTAGAAAATTATCCAGGATCAATGAAAGATGCTGGTGGACTTGCCCTATCTGATAGAATGGAAGAACAAGCCAAACAGTTTTGCGATATAAAATATCAAGAAGTAACAAAAGTAGAACTTTTGGGCGATGTTAAAAAAGTTTATACAAAAGATGAAGTTTATGAAACGAAAGTTGTAATCCTTTCAACAGGAGCAAGCCATAGAAAATTAAATGTAAAAGGCGAAAAAGAATTTGCAAATCTTGGAGTTTCATATTGTTCAACTTGTGATGGTCCATTTTATCAAGGACTAGATATTTATGTAGTAGGTGGTGGAGAAGCTGCCCTTGAAGAAGCTTTGTACCTTACAAAATTTGGAAAAAGTGTAACAATAATTCACAGAAGAGAAGGACTTAGAGCAAGTCAAACTGTTATTGATAGATGCAAAGATAATGAAAAAATTTCTTTCTTATTAAATTATACAGTTGAAGAAATAAAAGGAGATAGCGAAGTAAAAGAATTAGTTTTGAAAAATACACAAACTAATGAATTAAAAACAATAAAAAATGACGACGATAGTCCAATTGGAGTTTTTGTATATATAGGAAATGTTCCACAAACAGATTTGTTTAAAGACCAAGTTGAATTAGAAAATGGATATATTCCAACAGATGAGGATATGAAAACAAATGTTAAAGGAGTATTTGCTGTAGGAGACACTAGAGTCAAAAAAATTAGGCAAATGGTAACAGCTGCAAGTGATGGATGTATTGCTAGCGAAATGGCAAATAAGTATATTGAAAATGGTAATTGGTAGAACTAACTTGACAAAAAAACGTCAATTAGTAAAATAATTATTGTAAAACACATTGAAAAAGCACTTAGGAGGAAATAATGACAACAAAAGTAGCTATTAATGGATTTGGAAGAATAGGACGTCTTACACTAAGAAGAATTTCTGAAGTAGAAGAAAATATTGAAGTAGTAGCAATCAATGACCTTATTGATAAAAAAGGTTTATTATATGCATTTAAATATGATACTGCTCAAGGAAGATTTAACGGAGATGCTGAACTAACAGATGATGGATTTAAAATCAATGGCAAAGATATCAAAGTTTTTGCTGAAAGAAATCCAGAAGATTTACCTTGGAAAGAATTAGGTGTTGATATAGTGCTTGAATGTACAGGATTCTTTACAGAAAAAGAAAAAGCAGAAGCACACATAAAAGCTGGAGCTAAAAAAGTTCTTATTTCTGCACCAGGAAAAGGAGATTTAAAAACAATAGTATTTGGAGTAAATCATGAAATACTTGATGGATCTGAAACTGTAGTTTCTGGAGCAAGTTGTACAACAAACTGCTTAGCACCAATGGTTAACGTTCTAAAAAATGAATTTGGATTTGTTTCAGGACAAATGTCAACAATCCATGCTTATACAGCTACACAAGCTATTCAAGATACACCAGCTTCTAAAAAAGACTTAAGAGGTGGTAGAGCTGCAGCACAAAATACAATTCCTGCATCAACAGGAGCTGCAAAAGCTGTAGGAAAAGTACTTCCAGAAGTAGAAGGAAAAATTGACGGTTCTGCATTGAGAGTTCCAACAATTACAGGATCTATTACAGAACTATACTCAGTATTAGAAAAGAAAGTTACAGTAGAAGAAGTTAATGCAGCAATGAAAAAATACTCATCAGATGCATTTGCTTACACAGAAGATGATATTGTATCAAGCGATATAATAGGTTATCCAGCAGGTTCAATATTTGATTCTCAACTTACAAAAATAGTTGAAGGAACAGATGGAACTCAAGTTGTTAAAACTGTTGCATGGTATGACAATGAAATGGGATACGTATCTAACCTAGTTAGAACACTTGATTACTTAGCAAATCTTTAAGAGTTAGACAGGCGAGATATTATTCTCGCCTTTTTTAGAGGAGAATTATGAATAAAAAAACTGTAAAAGACTTAAATGTTGAAGGTAAAAAAGTTTTGGTAAGAGTAGACTTTAACGTTCCTTTATCAAAAGACGGAAATCATACAATTTCTGATGATACAAGAATAAAAGCTGCCCTTCCAACAATTGACTACCTATTAGAAAATAATGCAAAAGTTATTTTGATGAGCCATTTGGGAAGACCAAAAGGAGAAGCAAATCCAGAATTTTCATTAAAACCAGTAGCAGAGTGGTTAGAAAATCACTATGGAGAAAAATTCCACTTTTTACCATCAGATGTAGTAGTTGATGAAAAAGTAAAAGAGGAAGTAGAAAAGCTTGAAAATGGAAATCTTGCTTTGCTTGAAAATACAAGATATGTAAAAGGCGAAACAAAAAATGACCCAGAATTTGCAAAAGAATTATCATCACTTGCTGATTTGTTTGTAAATGATGCTTTTGGAACAAGCCACAGAGCTCACGCTTCTAATGTTGGTGTAGCAAGTAATCTTGAAAGTGCTGTAGGATTTTTAATTCAAAAAGAAATTGAAATAATGGGCAAAGCTTTGGAAAATCCAGAAAAACCATTCGTTTCAATCCTAGGTGGAGCAAAAGTTTCAGATAAAATTGGCGTAATAGAAAATTTAATTTCAAAAGTTGATTATATTTTAATCGGCGGAGGAATGGCTTATACTTTCTTAAAAGCGCAAGGAAAAGAAATAGGAAAATCACTTCTTGAAGAAGACAAGATGGATTTGTCTTTAGAATTAATTAAAAAAGCTGAAGCAAATAATGTAAAAATACTTTTACCAAAAGATGTAGTTATTGCTGATGAAATAAAAGAAGATGCTGAAACTGAAATAGTTGATATTGATAATATCCCACAAGATAAAGAAGCTTTAGATATTGGACCAAAAACTGCAAAAGAATATGCTGATATTATAAAGAAAGCAAAAACAGTTGTATGGAATGGACCTATGGGAGTATTTGAAGTAAAAGTATTTGCTAATGGAACTAATGAAGTAGCAAAAGCCTTGGCAGATTCTTCTGCAACAACAATAGTAGGTGGTGGAGATAGTGCACTTGCTATAGAAGAAGCAGGATATAAGGATAAAATTACTCACGTATCAACAGGTGGTGGAGCAAGTCTAGAATTTTTAGAAGGAAAAACTCTACCAGGAATTGATTGTATAGATGAAAAATAAGGAGTAGATATGCGTACACCTGTAATAGTAGGAAATTGGAAAATGAATATGACTCCTAGCGAAGCTAAATCTTTGCTAGAAGAATTAGTAGAACTTGACCTTGATGAAAGCGTAGAAAAAGGTGTTTGTGTACCAGCGATTGACCTTTTACTTGCAAGTGAGATTTTAAAAGATTCAGATATAAAATTTGGTGCTCAAAACATGTACTTTGAAGAAAGTGGAGCTTATACTGGAGAAATTTCTCCAAAAATGTTAAATGACATAAAAGCTGATTACGTAATTTTGGGACACTCTGAAAGACGTGAATATTTTAATGAAGACGATGAACTAATCAACAAAAAAGTCCTTTCAGCACTTGATCATGATATAGTTCCAATTCTTTGTGTTGGCGAAACTTTAGAAGAAAGAGAAGCTAATAAACAAGAAGAAAAAGTTAAAGAACAACTTGAAAAAGATCTTAAAGGAATTGAAGGTAAAGATATAACAAAAGTTATTATTGCTTACGAACCAATCTGGGCTATAGGAACTGGCAAGACTGCATCTGCAGAAGATGCTGATGACATGTGTGCTTTTATTAGAAATTATATAAAAGAAGCATTCTGTGAAGATTGTGCTGGAAAAATTAGAATTCAATATGGTGGTTCAATGAAACCAGCTAATGTTAAAGAATTATTAGCAAAAGAAAATATTGACGGTGGACTAATAGGTGGAGCAAGCCTTAAAGCAAATGACTTTGAACAATTAATTAATCACAAAAAATAAAAATATAAGGAGAATAAGATGAGCTTAATTTCAAGCGTATATGCTAGACAAATATTAGATTCAAGAGGAAATCCAACTGTAGAAGTTGAAGTAGTAACAGAAGAAGGTGGTTTCGGTAGAGCAAGCGTACCATCAGGCGCATCAACAGGTGAATGGGAAGCAGTTGAACTAAGAGATGGCGATAAAGATTATTATTTAGGAAAATCTGTTCTTAAAGCTGTTAATAATGTAAATGAAATCATAGCTGAAGAATTAGAATTTACTTATGATGTTTCTGATCAAATCGGAATAGATAAAGCAATGATTGAACTTGATGGAACAGAAAATAAAGGAAAATTAGGTGCAAATGCAATTCTTGGAGTTTCTCTTGCAGTAGCAAAAGCTGCAGCAGATGAACAAGGTGTTTCTCTATATAATTATATTGGAGGAGCTAATGCAAAGCTTCTTCCTACACCAATGATGAATATTTTAAATGGTGGAGAACACGCTGATAACTCTGTAGATATTCAAGAATTTATGATTTTCCCACTAGGAGCTGAAAGTTTTTCACATGCTTTACAAATGGGCGCAGAAGTATTCCACAGCCTTAAAAAAGTTCTTTCAAACAAAGGCTACAATACAGCTGTAGGTGATGAAGGTGGATTTGCTCCAAACTTAAAATCAAATGAAGAAGCTCTAGAAATTATCTGTGAAGCTATAAAAGAAGCAGGCTATGAACCAGGAAAAGATGTTTATATAGCTATGGACTGTGCATCAAGTGAATTTTACAACAAAGAAGATGGAAAATATCATTTAGATGGAGAAGGCACAGTTAAAACAGAAGATGAAATGATTGATTGGTTAGAAGAATTAGTAGGAAAATATCCAATTATTTCAATCGAAGATGGACTTGATGAAAATGACTGGGAAGGATGGGCAAAACTTACAAAAAGACTTGGAAATAAAGTTCAATTAGTAGGGGATGACCTATTCGTAACAAATACTAAAAAACTTGAAAAAGGAATTAAAGAAGGCGTTGCTAACTCTATCCTTATCAAAGTAAACCAAATAGGTTCTTTAACTGAAACATTAAATGCTATTGAAATGGCAAAAGAAGCAGGATATACTGCAGTTGTTTCTCACAGATCAGGAGAAACTGAAGATACAACAATTTCAGACTTAGTTGTAGCTGTTAATGCTGGACAAATTAAAACTGGAGCTCCATCAAGAACTGATAGAGTTGCAAAATATAATCAACTTCTAAGAATTGAAGATGAATTATTTGATACAGCTAAGTTTAAAGGACTTAAAGCATTCTATAATATTAATAAATAATATTATTATTTAATAAATAGAGGGGTAAAATAATAGAAAGCCCCTCTTTTTATTGTAAAATTTATATAATTGTGATATTATAAAATAGTATGAAAACGGAGGTGTCAGATGACAACAGTATTATCAGTATTATTGATGATAGCTTCTGTAATTTTGGTTATAGCAGTAACCTTACAAGAACCAAAAACTGATGGGCTTGGAACCTTAGCTGGTCAAGAAACAAATGTATTTGGTAGAAGCGCTCATAAATCAAAAAACGAAATGTTAGATAAGGTTGTAATTTTTGCAGGTGTTGTCTTATTTTTATTAAGTACAATACTTCTTGCAATAAACTAAGGGGTTTAGTAAAGATTTTTAATTTGTAAGGCAAGTTAAGAAGGCTTTCACTAGCCTCTTTTTTAATAGGAGAAAATATGAATTTTAAAGATTTAATTATAAATATAGTAAACGATAAAAATTACAAGCCAATGACTATTGATGAGATGTTAAGATATTTGGATTGTGATAAGTATATAAAAAAAGATGTAAAAAAAATTATTAAAAAACTTGCTAAAGAAAATGAAATCAAAATAAGCTCAAAAAATAAAATTCATCCATTAAGTAATGATGATAAATCACTTATGGGAGAAATTTCACTCGCTCAAGGTGGATATGGATTTTTTATTTCTGATAATAATGAATATATGGATGTTTTTATTTCTCAAAATAATTTAAATTCAGCAAATGACAAAGATAGGGTTAAAATTGAAATTATAAAAGAAAAAGAATATGGGAAAAATGCTGAAGGAAAAGTAGTAGAAATTCTTCAAAGAAATACAAATCAAATTGTTGGACTTTATAAAAAAAATAAGGGATTTGGATTTGTAATAAGCGATAGAGATAACTTATCTTCAGATATTTATATTGATGAAAAATTTTCAAAAAAAGCAAAAAATAATGACAAGGTAGTTTGTGAAATTATAAAATATCCAAAAAATGGCTCTCCAGAAGGAAAAATTGTAGAAGTTTTAGGAAATAAAAATGATTTTAATGTTGATGTTTTATCAATAATAAGATCTTACGGATTAAAAGATAATTTTTCAAAAAAAACAAAAAAAGAAGCTGTTTTTATTGAAAAAGAAATAGATATTTCAAAACAAAAAGATAGAAAAGATTTAAGGGATTTATTTACAGTTACGATTGATGGTAGGGATTCTAAAGATTTTGATGATGCAATATCTATAGAAAAAGATGAAGAAGATTTTATTTTATATGTTCATATTGCAGATGTAAGCCATTATGTAAAAGAAAATAGTGAAATTGATAAGGAAGCTTATCAAAGAGGAAATTCAACTTATTTATACAATATAGTTTTGCCTATGCTACCAGAGGAATTATCTAATGGAATATGTTCTTTAAATCCAAATGAAAATAGACTTGCTTTAAGTTTAAAAATGAGAATTAACAAATCAGGTAAAGTTGTTGATTATAAAATATATAAGTCTATGATCAAATCTAACTATAGGTTAGTCTACGATGATGTAAATGATTATTTGGATAATAAAGACAAAGTTTATGATGATGAAATTTTGATAGAAAAATTAGAATTATTTGACAAATTATACAAAATTTTAAAAAATAAAAGAGAAAAAAGAGGAGCTATAGATTTTAATTTTACGGAAAGTCAAATTGATGTAAATGAAAAAGGAGATGTTTTAAATATTTCTATTTTTGAAAGAGGATCTGCAAATAAAATGATAGAGGAATTTATGTTAGTTTCAAATGAAACTATAGCTAGTTTATTTGCTTACATGGATTTTCCATCATTATATAGAATTCATGAAAAGCCAAAAGATGAAAAGGTAGAATCTTTCAAAAATATTTTAAACACATTAGGCTATAATATTAAGGGAAAAGAACTTCATCCAAAAGATTTCCAAGAAATTTTAAAAGAAGTTTCAGGAAAAGATGATGAAAGTCTTGTAAATATGTTAATGCTTAGGACAATGAGAAAAGCAAAATATGCAAATTATAGGGATATTCATTTTGGTTTAGCAACAAAATATTATACACATTTTACAGCTCCTATAAGAAGGTATCCTGATTTAATTGTTCATAGGCTTGTAAAAGATTTTGTTGATAATAAATTTGAAAATATAAGCCAATCATCATTAGAAAAACAATTAGCAAAAAATGCAGAACACTTATCAATTACAGAAAGAAATAGTGAAGAATGTGAAAGAGATGTAGAAGATTTATATAAGTGTAAATATATGAAAAAATATATTGGAGAGAAATTTCAAGGAATTATTTCAACGATTACAGATTTTGGGATTTTTATTGAACTTGAAAATACGGTTGAAGGATGTTTTATGTATAAATTTTCTGACGATCATTTTGAATATATTGAACAAAAGCTATCTTGTGTAAATAGAGATAATAATAAAAGATATAAAATTGGACAAAAAGTTTTGATTGAAGTTAAAAATGTAGATCTTGAAAAAAGAAATATAGATTTCGATTTGTTGGAGGAAGAATTTGAAAATTTTAGCTAATAATAAAAAAGCAAAACATGATTATTTTTTGGAAGAAAAATATGAGGCTGGAATTGAATTAAAGGGAAATGAAGTAAAAAGTATAAGAGAAGGAAAAGTTTCGATAAAGGAATCTCACGTTGGGGATTATAAGGGAGAATTATTTATTTATAATATGAATGTTACACCTTATGAACAATCCTACGAAAAAAATATTGATCCAATTAGAACTAGAAAGCTTTTGCTTCATAAAAAAGAAATTGATAAATTAATTGGAAAAGTTTCTCAAGCAGGTTATACTATGATTGTAAATAAAATTTACCTAAAAGATGGCTTGATCAAAGCGGAAATTGCTCTTGCAAAGGGTAAAAAAATCTATGATAAAAGAGAAACTATAAAGAAAAATGATGCTAAAAGAAAAATAGAAAGAGCACTCAAAAATTATTAATGATATGGCATATATAGAATTAAAAAATGTATACAAGTATTTTGAAGTTGGTAGAAATAAGATTGTTGCAAATGATAATATTAATTTAAGTATAGATGAAGGCGAGCTTGTTATAATTGTAGGAGCAAGTGGAGCAGGAAAGACTACACTTTTAAATTTAATTGGTGGAATGGATACTTTAAGTGATGGAGAAATAATTGTTGATAAGAAAAATCTATCAAAAATGAATGAAAAAGAATTGACTAAATATAGAAGAGATGACGTAGGTTTTGTTTTTCAATTTTATAATTTAATACCAAATCTTACAAGCATCGAAAATGTTGAGCTTGCTAGTGAAATCGCAAAAGATAATATGGATGCTGAAAAAGCCTTGGATGAGGTAGGACTTTCTCATAGAAAGAATTCTTTTCCTTCTCAACTTTCAGGTGGGGAACAACAAAGAGTAGCAATTGCAAGAGCAATTGCCAAAAACCCAAAACTTTTATTGTGCGATGAGCCAACAGGAGCTTTGGATTATAAAACTGGAAAATCAATTTTGAAATTATTGCAAGATACTGCAAAAAATTTAAACACTACTGTAATTATTATAACTCATAATGGTGCAATAAAAGATATAGCAGATAAGGTTTTTGAACTAAAAGATGGCACAATTGTAAATTCTTATGTCAATGAAAATCCGGAAAATGTTGAAAATATAGAGTGGTAAAATGAAAAAAAATAATTATTATAGGTCAATTTTTAGGGATATAAAACAAACCAAAGGCAAGATTTTTTCGATTTTTGTTATGATAATGCTTGCTTCTATGGTTGTTGTTGCCCTTTTTATGACTGGGCCTTCAATGCGAAAAACTCTAAATAAGACTTTAAATAAAAATAAACATCCAGATATAATTATTAAAGCAACTTATGGAATTAAAAACGAAGATAAGTTAATTATCGAAAAGGATGAGGATATTGATAAGCTTGCTTATAAAAAAAATTTGGATTTATATGCTAAAGATAAGCTTATTTCTGTAAAATCTTATGATAAAGATATTGAAAAATTAAATATAATAAAGGGAAGAAAAATCAAAAATGATGAAGAAATAATTTTAGATGAATTATTGAAAAAAAATTATAAACTAGGCGACTATATATATTTTAAGTCAATAGATGATGAAAAATTAGATGATTTACTAAAATATAAAAAATATAAGGTCGTAGGTTTTGCAAATTCTTCTGAATATTTGATGGATGAAGTAAGGGATGTTTCTTATAAGGGAAAAGAAATGGTTTTTTCTTTTGCCTATATAAACAAAGATAATTTTAAAACTGATGAGATTAGTGAAGTTGATATTAGTTATAAAAAAACAAAAAATATGGATAGATTTTCTGATGAATATAAATCTTATGTAAAAGAAAAAAGAGAAAATCTAAAAAAAGATTTAAAAAACAGACCTAGTCAAGTTTTAAAAAGAGTAAAAGCTGATGCTAATAAAAAACTTAATGAAAAAGAAAATGAACTATCTTCTAGTGAGAAAAAATTACAAGAACAAAAAGATAAACTTATAGATGCAAACGAAAAGTTGTTAGATGGTATAAATTCATACAACAAAGCAGAAGATGAATTTAAGGTTAAAATTAACGATGCCTATGAAAAGTTAGGTGCATCAAAAAAACAAATTGACCAAGGATTTTCTAAATTAAATAGTGGTAAAAAAAGCTACAATAAAAATTTTCTTTCTTTTAATGAACAAATGAAAAAAAATGAAGAAAAATTAAACGATTCAAAAGAGAAAATAGATAAGGCTTATGAAGAAATTGATAAAAATTATAATAAGATAAATTCGAGCAAGTCTTTAATCGAAAATTCTTTTTTAGAAAAAAAAGCTATGCTTAAAAATTTGGAAGATAAAAAAAATGAGGAAAATACAAATCTAACAAATTACAAATCTGAATTAAATGAAATAAATTCAAAAATAGAAAATTTAGAGAAAAAATTAGAAGTATTATCAAACTTGAGTGATAATGAAGAAAATAAAAAAGAAATTGAAAATATAAAAAAAGAATTACTTTCTTTAAATGAAAAAAAAGAAGATTTAAATATTAAAATTTCTCAAAGTGAAATTATATTGGATAAGTTAAATAAGGAGTATTTAGCAAATAAAAATAAATTTGATGAAGCTTACCAAAATGCTATGAGTCCAATAAATGAAAATTTGAAAAAATTAGATAAAGCAAAAAGAGAGTTGGATGAAAAAAACTCTTTATATAAGCTATCAAAAGAGAAATTTGAAAAAGAAAAAATTGATGCATCAAATAAATTAAAACAAGGCAAGATAGAACTTGATAATAATGAAAAAAAATTAAACTCAGCTTTGATTTCTTATAAGAATGGAAAAAGAAAATTAGATGATGAAAAAATTAAGGGAGAAGAAAAGTTAAAGTCTTCTTTTAATGAACTTTTAGAAAAAGAAAGTGAGCTTGATAAGGCGAATAAAAAGTTTGAAGACGAAGAAAAAAAGGCTAAAAATAAAATCAAAAAGGGATATGAAAAAATTAATGAAGCTCGAGAAAATTTGGTAAATTTAATTGATCCTACTTATGAATTTGAAAGCATATTTTTAAATAAATCTATTGATAGCTATTACAAAAATAGTTTAAATATGGACGAATTATCAAAAGTTTTTCCAACATTTTTTTATTTTATCGCCCTTCTTGTTTCTCTTACAACAATAAAAAGATATATTGAAGAACAAAGAATACAAAACGGAACTTTGAAAGCTTTGGGTTATTCTAATTTTGATATAGGTAGAAAATTTTTTATTTACGGATTAATTCCTACGATTTTTGGTTCTTTAATCGGTTCATTAATTGGAAAATATATAGTTTGTAAAGTTATTTTTAAAGCATATTCAACTGGATTTAGAGTTTTAGATTTGGAATTTATAAATTCGTTTTGGATAATTTTATTTACTATATTTTTATCTACTTTTTTAATTTCACTAACTGTTTATTTTACAAGCATAAGCGAAGTAAAAGAGCAAACAGCAGATTTATTAAGAGCTAAAGCTCCAAAAAATGGATCTAGGATATTTCTTGAAAAAATTAAATTTATTTGGAATAGCCTATCTTTTATGACAAAAATTACATTTAGAAATTTATTTAGGTATAAATCTAGAATGTTTATGACAATTTTTGGAGTGGGTGGTTGTACTGCACTTTTATTTTTTGGTTTTGCCATGATTGATTCTGTTAAAGATACATCTAAATTGCAAAAACAAGAAATTACAAAATATGATTTTATATCAATTTTTGATAAAAATGCCAAAAAAGAAGATAAAAAATCTTATGAAAGTATTTTAAAAGATACAGAATCTATGAAAATTATCTATGAGAATGTAGATGTAAGCTTGAAAGATAAAAATAAAAAAGTTAATTTAATTGTTTTTGATGATAGAGAAAGAATTGATGATTTTATAAAAATAAGGGATAAAAATAAGAAAAAAATTTCACTTGATAATAATAAAGTTGTAATTAGTAAAAATTTATCAAATAATTTAAAATCAAACAAAAAATTAAAATTTGAATTAGATTATAAAATTGTAGAAACGGACATTAAAGATATTGCCGAAAATTATATTGATGATTATATTTATATGACAAAAAATGCATATAAAAATAAATTTGGCAAAGATTTTATTGCAAATGCTAATCTAGTAAAAGCAGGCGGTCAAATTAAAAATAAAATATTGGAAAATAAAATAAGTCAAAGTATTATAGAGCCAAGTAAATTTTACGAAACGATGGACACTTTAATGGCAAATTTAAATCTAGTAATTGGAATTATTACCGTGGTTTCTATGCTACTTGCCGTTGTAGTTTTGTATAATTTGACTAATATTAATGTGAGCGAGAGAAAAAAAGAACTTGCAACTACAAAAGTTTTAGGATTTTATCCTAGAGAAACAACTTCCTATATTTATAGGGAAACATATATTTTAACATTTTTTGGCATTATTCTTGGATATATTTTGGGATATATTATGCTAAGATATGTTTTAATTGTAGCAGCACCAGATGGAATTTTTATTTCTTACAAAACTCATTTATCATCATATATATTTTCTGCCTTTATAACATTATTTACATCATTTTTGATAATGTTGATTGTTCATTTTAAATTAAAAAAAATAAATATGGCAGAAGCAATGAAAGCAGGCGAATAAAAAGCATTCGAGCCTGCTTTTTTTATATGTTATAATAATAAAGGTGATAATATGAAAATAATATTTTTAAGACATGGATTAACAGAATCAAATAAAGAATTAAAATTTTCAACTCCTAAAACAAAACTTTCAAAAAAAGCTTATATTGATTTGGATAAAAGCAAAAAAAATTTAAAAAATTACAAAATAGATAAGGTCTTCACATCAAAATTAATAAGAAGTCAAGAAACAGCAAAATATTTGGGCTTTGATGAATTTATTGAAGATGAAAGATTAAATGAATTAGATTTTGGGGATTTTAAGGGACAAAAAGTTTTAGATACAAAAGAAAAATATAAAGATTTCTATGAAAATTTAAAAAATAATCCTTACTCAACTAAATATCCTAATGGAGAAAGCGTTGAAGATTTAATAAAAAGAGTTAATGATTTTATAAAAGAAAAATCTACTTATGATGGAAATATTTTGTGTGTAAGTCATGGAATTGCAATTAGAGCAACTTTATTTACAGTCTTAAAAGATTTGGACAATTTCAAAAATTTTTGGATAGATAACGGCTCTATTACAGTTTTTGATATAAGTGAAAATAAAACAATGATTGAGTGTGTGAATTTGATATGAAATTTCTCCATATTTCTGATATACATTTGGCTGATAAATTGGATTTTGATAGTTCATATAGCAAGCTTATAAGAAAAATAAAATGGGATAGCTTTGAAAAAATTTTGAAAGAAAGTAAGGATGTAGATTTCTTGTTAATTTCGGGAGACCTTTTTGAAAGAGATTATTTTAGTTTAAAGGATTATCAAAAATTATTTGAAATATTTGAAGAATTTTCTAAAAATATATATTATCTTTGCGGAAACCACGATTATATAGATTCAAAAAATGAAATATTTTTCTCAGATAAACCTAAAAATCTTCACATATTTTCTAGTGAAAAATTTGATTTTTTTGAATATGAAAATGTAAGAATTTATGGGATTTCTTATAATGATAGGATATTTGATAAAAATTTTAACTATAATATAAGGCTTGATTACAATTTTTATAATATCTTTTTAGGTCATGGGGAATTTAATCAAAATAATTCAACTTATATGAATTTAAATTTGGAAAAAATAAAAAATCTTAAATTTGATTATGTTGGTTTGGGACATATTCACAAAAGAGAAGAGTTTTTTAAAAATATTTTTTATGTAGGAAGTATAGAACCAGTTAGTTTCAAAGATAAGGGCGATTTTGGCTATAATTTAGTAGATGATTATGGCATAAATTTTATAGATTCTTCACAAATGAGTTTTAAAAGTTTAAAAATTGACTTAAACAATTTTGAAAATTTTGATGAATTAAAAAAATATTTGGCAAATTTTTTGGAGAAAAAATATAATTTTTTATCTATAAATTTATTAAATTATGATAAATTTGCTTTTGATGAGAAAAGTTTAAAGGAAAAATTAGATATTACTTATCTTAAAATTAATAGGGAAAAAAGCATAGATTATTATGAAAATTTAGGAAAAATTTACGAATCTTCTTTGCTTGGAGATTTTTATAAAAATGTTAAAGATTTGGATATGGAAGATCCTATTAATAAAAGATGTTTAGAAATTGGCTTTGATGCCATATTGAGGAGCAAGGATGAGTAAGGTTTTTATTAAAGAATTGAATTTAATTTCTTTTGGTAAATTTCAAAATAAATCCATAAAATTAAATCAAAATTTCAATTTAATTTATGGGGATAATGAAAGTGGTAAATCTACAATTTCTGATTTTATTGAAGGAGTATTTTATGGCTTTGATGATGGAAATAATAAAAGGCATTTCTCCTATAAAAAAGAAAAATACAAACCTTTAGGCTCTTATAAATATTTTGGGAATTTGATCTTATCATCTAATAATGAGGATTTTAGGATAGAAAGAAATTTTGATGATGGTTCATATAAAATATATAACTTGTCTTTGAAAAAAGAAATTTTGGGAAAAAAATCAAATTTGAATTTTCCTGGAGAATATTTTTTAAAATTAAATTATTCTTTGTATAAGAGTATAGCAAACAATTACCAACTTCAAAGTTTTGATAAGGATTCTAAAAAGGTTGTAATAGATTTTTTAAAAAATCCATCAAATGATATAATTTTTTCTCAATTAAAAGCTATTGATAATATAAAAGATTGGCTAAATAAAATTGGAAGTTCAAGGGCATATACAAAGCCTTATGCAAAAACTTTAAAAGAATTGGAAAATAAAAATGAAAAATTGGATAATATTAGAAATCTTAGAAAATCCTATAATAACGACATAATAAATTTGAAAAGACAAAGAGAAGAAATAAAACTCTTAGAAGAAAATCTCAAAAAATTAAAAATTGATAGGGATAATTACAGAAAATTTAAAGCAAATTCTAATTATATTGAAGAAAAATCTAGGCAAGACCAGCTTAAAATAATTGATAAAAAATTAGAAGAATATAAGGAATTTTCAGGAATTGACAAAGTATTTTTTGATAATCTTGATAGGCTTTTGGAAAAGCAGGATGATTTTTATAAGAATAAAAAAGATAATAAGATAAATTTACTTTATTTTTTAATAGGATTTATGATTTTATTTGTATCAATTTTTACAAAAAAATATTTTATTTTATTATTCCTGCTTCCACTTTTTTTATTTTATTTTTTTAAAGGTAAAATTTTAAATATAAATAGCAGAGAAGAGATTAGCAATTTAAATATAAAAATAAAAAATGAATTTGCTAAAATTTCTGTAAATTCTAAATCTTCTTATAAAAATGCAAAAAACAAATACAAAGACTATGAAAAATTAATTATAGAAAGAGATAAGACTTTAGAAATTTTAAATATTCTTCAAAAACAGGAAAAATATGATGTGCCTGTTGATTTTTCTTGTGATGAAATTGATATTTTGAAATTAGAAAATAAAATTAAATTTTACGAAAATTCATATTATAAACTTTTAGATGATAATTTAAAACTTGAAAAAAAGCTTGTAAGTGTTGAGGAAAAAATATCAAAAGAAGTTGATTTGATTGATGAAATTAATCAATTAAAGGAAAAATTAAATAATTTAGAAATAGAAATTTCTGCGTGCAATAAAGCTATAGATATTATAAGTTCAAACAAGGATAAATTTATTTATAATAAAAAAATTCTATCTCAATTTATTAGTCAAATAATTAGAGAAATTTCAAAGGGGAAATATAAAAAAATTGATTTTGACAAAAACCTAGAGCCTATCATAATAAGTTCTGATAATGAAATAATTGATATTGATAAAGTTTCAATAGGTTTTTTTGACCAAGTTAATTTTTCTTTAAGATTTGCTCTTTGTGAAAAATTATTAGATAATTTATTTTTGATTTTTGATGATGCTTTTATAAATTATGACAATGATAGGTTGAGGATGGCTTTGTTAAATTTGTTGGATTTATCAAAAAAATTTCAAATTATTTATTTTACATGTCACAAAAGAGAAAAAGATATTTTTGATGCAGAGGCTATTAATATAGATATAAAAAATATGGAGCAAGTATGATATATGCAATAGGAGATTTACATCTTGATTATACAGAAGAAAAATCCATGGAAGTATTTGGAAAATCATGGCTTAATTATCAAGAAAAAATATTTAACAATTGGAATAAGATTGTAAATTCTGATGATACAGTTTTGATTGTGGGGGATATTTCTTGGGCTATGAATATAGAAGACGCCTACATTGATCTTAAAAAAATCGATGATCTTAACGGAAATAAAATAATGCTAAAAGGCAATCATGATTATTGGTGGTCATCCTTAAAAAAACTCAATGAATTAGATTTAAAATCTATTAAATTTTTGCAAAATAATTCTTTTTTTGAACAAGGCTATGAAATTTGCGGAACAAGAGGATGGATTAGCAGAGATAATAGTGAATTTACAGAACACGATGAGAAAATTTTTAAAAGAGAGCTACAAAGACTTAAAAATTCATTGGACTCTAGTAAGACAAATAATAAAAAAATTGTTATATTACATTATCCACCTCTTAACAGCGATAAATCTTTGAATGAATTTTTTGGAATTTGTAAAGAGTATCAAGTAGAATGTGTATTGTATGGACATCTACATGGACCAGGGCATAAACAAATTTTTGAAGGTATAGTAGATGGTATAGAAATAAAATGTGTGGCAGGAGATTATATAAATTTTTTGCCAGAAAGGATAAGTTAATGGATAGAGAATTAGAAATCAAGGTATTAAATATTAATATCGAAGAAATTGAAGAAAAATTAAAAGCAAAAGGTGCAGAATTTTTGGGAGTAGAAATTCAAAAAAATTATACCTTTGCTCCAAAAAACGCAAAAGAATTTTCTAATGGTTATTTGAGAATTAGAGAAAAAACTGTAGATGATAAAAGAGAAGCTACAGAGCTAACTTTCAAAGAAGTTGTTGATAACAAAGATAATATAAGAGTAAATAATGAATACACTACTACAATAAATTCAACTTCAAATATGATAAAAATTTTAGAAGAAATTGGCTTAGTTGAAAGATATGTTGGCGATAAAAAAAGAATTTCTTATAATTATAGGGGACAAAGATTTGATATAGATATTTGGTCCAAAGATGTTTATCCTGATCCTTATATGGAAATTGAATTTACTAATGTAAATTTAATGGAAGAAATTCTAGATGAATTTGAAATTGATAGAAAAAATGTGACAAATGAATCAATTAACGAGTTAATCGAAAAGCGTAAATAATTATTGACGAGTCTATATGCTTTTGGTATAATAGTAAAAACAAAAAAAGGAGTGTCAAATGCTAAAGATTAAAAATTTGTTAAGTGCAGAAGATTTGTTTAAAGATGATTTACTTGAAATAATTGATTTAGCAGAAGACATAATGAAGAGTCCTGAAAAATTTTCCAATTATTGTAATGGAAAGTTATTAGGGACTCTTTTTTTTGAGCCTTCTACTAGAACAAGACTTTCTTTTGAATCAGCAATGTTAAGACTTGGAGGAAGTGTTGAAGGATTTTCAAATCCAAAAGCATCAAGCCAAGCTAAGGGAGAAAGCTTACAAGATACAATTAGAACTGTAAGCCAATACGTTGATGTAATTGCAATGCGCCATCCACAAGAAGGAGCTGCAAAATTATCATCAGAAACATCTGATTGTCCAATAATAAATGCAGGAGATGGTGGACATCAACATCCAACTCAAACTCTTACAGATATTTTGACAATTTCAACTTATAAGAAAAGACTTGAAGGATTAAAAATAGGAATTTGTGGAGATTTAAAATATGGAAGAACTGTTCACTCTTTACTTAAAGTTATGACCTTATTTGATAATAACGAATATGTTCTAATTTCTCCAGAAGAATTAAAACTTCCTAACTACATTAAAAAAAGTGTTTTTGAAAAAAATAATATAGAATATGTTGAAAAAAGATCTTTGGATAATTCTATAGATGATCTAGATATTTTATATATGACAAGAATCCAAAAAGAAAGATTTTTCTCTGACAACCAATATACAAGATTAAAAGATTCTTACGTATTAAATAGAGAAAAATTAGCTAATGCAAAAAAAGATCTTGCAATCCTACATCCACTTCCAAGAGTAAATGAAATTGACAAAGATGTGGATGATGATCCTAGAGCTTTATATTTCCAACAAGTTAAATGCGGAATGTATGCTAGAATGGCACTAATTATAAAATTATTGGAGGCTAATAATGATTGAGATTACTTCATTAAAAAATGGAATTGTAATAGACCATATTAAACCAGGATTAGGAATAAAAATTTTTAATCTTTTAAATCTAGACCAACTTGATGATGAAGTTGCACTAATATTAAACGCAAATTCTTCCTCTCAAGGAAAAAAAGATATAGTAAAAATTGCAAATAACTTAGATATTAATTTAGATGCTGTATCAATAATAGACCCAAGTGCAACAGTAAACTTCATTGAAGAAGAAAAAGTTGTAGAAAAGAAACAATTAGAATTACCAGAAGTTAGCAAGGGAATTTTAAAATGTCAAAATCCAACTTGCGTATCAACCACAGAAAGAAATATTGAAAGCAAATTTATATTGATAGATAAAAAAGAAAAAATGTACAAATGTGCTTATTGCGATCACATATATGATGTGGAGGAATAATGAAACAAATTTTTACAAATCTTGTTGCCATTGATGATATAAATATATCAAAAAGGGACATCTTTGTAGAAGATGGATTTATAACAACTGAATTTAAATCTGATGAGGAAACTGAGATTATAGACTGTAATGGTCTTGTCTTGGTTCCTTCTTTTGTGGACATGCATACTCATTTTAGAGATCCTGGATTTACCTACAAAGAAGATTTAAAAACAGGATCAATGTCAGCTCTAAAAGGTGGATATACAACTGTAAATTTAATGCCAAATACAAATCCAATTGTATCAAGCAAAAAAGTATATGAGGATATTGTTAAAAGAGCAAAAGATTTAGATTTAATAGATATAAAACAAGTTTACTCAATAACAAAAGATTTCAAAAGCGATGACCTATCTCATTTAAAAGATTTACCAGAAGGATTATTGTTCTTGTCAAATGATGGTAAGGGAGTTGATGATGATTTTTCCATGTATCAAGCCATAAAAATCGCAAAGAAAAATAATTTAAAATTTACCTTGCATGAAGAATGTAAGGAAATTTCAAAATATGATTATGAAATAGCAGAAGATGTTATGACTTTGAGAGATTGTTATTTATCTTATAAGATGGATATGCCAATTCATTTTTCTCACGTTTCTACAAAAGGAGCAATTGAGGCAATAAGATATTTTAAAGATTTGGGAGCGAAAATCACGTGCGAAGTAACACCTCATCATATATATTTTTCTGATAGAAAAGAGTTAAAAGTAAATCCACCAATTAGAAAAGAAAAAGATAGATTGGCTTTATTAAATATGATAAAAAAAGGATATGTTGATTGTATAGCCACAGACCATGCTCCTCATTCAAAGGAGGAAAAAGAAAACGGTAAGCCAGGTTTCATTGGACTTGAAACAGCTTTTTCAACTTCTTATATGACTTTAGTGAAAAGTGGAATTATTTCATTAAATGATTTAATCAGGTTAATGTCAACAAATCCATCAAAACTTCTTGAAATAAAAAAAGGAAAAATAGAAGAAGGATATATGGCTGATTTTACTCTTATAGATTTGGATAAAATATACGAATATAAAGAAGAAGATATTTTATCAAAATCAAAAAATTCATTATTTATAAATCAAAAACTCCAAGGACAAATAGTAAGAGTTTACAAGAAAGGAATTTTGAAATATGACCTTAATGGAAAGACTTTATAAAAAAATCGAAGAAAATGGATTTGTTTGCGTTGGTCTTGATACATCACTAGATTATATTCCAGAAAAAATGAAGAAAAATAAAAGTGTAAGCGAACAATTATTTGATTTCAATAAGGAAATTATTGACAATACAAAAGATGTTTGTGCTATTTATAAAGTTCAAATTGCCTACTACGAATCTTATGGTATTGAAGGAATGCTTGCTTACAAAAATACTTTAAAATATTTAAGAGAAAATGATTTGTTATCAATTGCTGATGTAAAAAGATCAGATATTGCTCAAAGTGCAAGTCAATATGCAAAAGCACATTTTTCTGGAGATTTTGAGGCTGATTTTATGACTTTAAACCCTTATATGGGAATGGATTCAATTTCTCCATATCTTGAATTTATAAAAACTAAAGATAAAGGAGTATTTGTTCTTTTAAGAACTTCAAATCCAGGAGCAAATGATTTTGAATGTTTAAGATTAAAAGATGACAGCGAATTATTTTATACAATTGGAGATAAATTAAAAGAATTAAATGATAAATTGATTGATGATTCAGGATACGGACCAATTGGACTTGTAGTTGGTGCAACTCACAAAGAGGAAGTTGAAAAAATTAGAAAAAGATATAATAATATGTTTTTCTTGATTCCAGGTTTTGGAGCACAAAAAGCCGATTCATTAAATGTTTATAATTTATTAAATTCATTAAATGGAGGAGTTGTAAATTCATCAAGGGCAATACTTAAAAATTATTTAAACTATGATGATGGGGAAGATAAAATAGGATATTATGCAAGAGAAAAATGTATAGAAACTAGAAAGGAAATCCAAGCTAATGGAATCTTATAGAGAAGCTTCTGTAATTTTTAATAAAAAAATAAAGGATGATATTTATTTTTGTAAAATAAAAACCAAATTAAATGCAAAAGCAGGTCAATTTTTTATGTTAAGATGCGATAGCTTTAGAAATTCGCCCCTTCTTTCAAGACCCTTTGGTGTTTGTGATAAAGATGATGAGTCTATGTCTTTTTTATACCAAGTAAAAGGCGTTGGAACAAAAATTTTAAGTGATTTAAAAGAGGGTTCAAAAGTAAAAATATTAGGCCCTTTGGGAAATGGATTTGAAATAAAAAAAGGAAAAAAAGCTGCAATAGTTGCTGGTGGAATTGGAATAGCTCCACTTTTATATTTGGCAAAATCATTAGATTTAAAGGCAGATTTTTACGCAGGATTTAGCGATGAAGAATACTTTACTGATTATTTTAAAGATTATGTAAATTCTACAACTGTAACTATTGATAAAAAAGATAAAATTTTTATAACTGAAAAAATTGATACAGAAAAATATGATGTAATTTATGCTTGTGGCCCAAATCAAATGCTAAAAACTTTGGCGAATAAAAATAAAAATGCTGAAATTCAAATTTCAATGGAAGCACACATGGCATGTGGAATCGGAGCTTGTCTTGGTTGCACAGTAGAAAATGTAAAAGGCGATTTTATAAGAGTTTGCAAAGATGGTCCGGTTTTTGATTCAAAGGAGATTTTCTAATGAGTTTAAAAGTGAATATTTGCGGAATTGAATTTAATAATCCGGTCATAGCTGCAAGTGGAACTTTTGGTTTTGGTAAAGAATTTGCAGACTATATTGATATAAATAAACTTGGAGGAATTTCTTCAAAAGGACTAACCCTACATAAAAATTTGGGAAACAAGGGGATAAGAATCTATGAAACTGCTGCTGGAATTATGAATTCAATTGGACTTCAAAATCCTGGAATAGAATATTTTATAAAAGAAGAATTGCCATTTTTGGAAACAAAAGATGCTGTAACAATTGCAAATCTTGGCGGACACAGCGTAGATGAATATGTTAAGGGAGCAATCTTGCTTGATAAAACATCTGTCCCAATAATTGAATTAAATATTTCTTGCCCAAATGTAAAAGAAGGTGGAATGGCTTTTGGAACAAATCCTAAAAAAGCTTGCGAAGTTATAGAAAAAGTAAGAAAAGCTACAAAAAAAGTTTTGATGGTAAAACTTTCTCCAAATGTTGGAGATATAAAAGAATTTGTAAAAATTGCAGAAAATTCAGGAGCTGATTGTATTTCTCTAGTAAATACTTTTAATGCCCTTGCAATTGATGTTGATAATAAAAAAGCTGTTTTTGAAAATAAAACGGCAGGTCTTTCTGGACCTTGTATAAAACCAATTGCTTTAAGAATGGTTTATGAAGCAAGTAATGCTACAAATTTACCAATAATTGGTATGGGTGGAATTTCAAATTACAGGGACTGTTTGGAATTTATTATGGCAGGAGCAAGTGCAGTGCAAGTTGGAACAAGCAATTTTGTAGATTTTAACACAATGATAAATATAGTTGATGATTTAGAAAAATACATGCAAAGAGAAAATTTAAATTCATTAGAAGAAATAAGAAAAATTATATAGGAGAGATTATGGATAGAACAATTGAATTATTAAAAAAATCTGATGCACTATTAGAAGGACATTTTTTATTATCAAGTGGTAAACACTCAAAAAAATATATTCAATGTGCAAAATTAATAGAAAATCCTGTTTATTGCGAAGAAGTTTCAAAAATAATTGCTGAAAAAATAAAAGAATCTGGTATAAAAGTAGATTTGTGTGTAGGACCTGCAATGGGCGGAATAATTATAGCTTATGAAGTTGCAAGAGCTTTGGGAGTTAATGCAATTTTTACTGAAAGAGTTGATAATATTATGACTCTAAGAAGGGGATTTGAAATAAAAGAAGGTATGAATGTAATTATAGTTGAAGATGTAGTTACAACAGGCAAATCTTCTTTTGAAACTGTTGATGTAATTGAAAGCTATGGAGCAAAAGTAAATGCTTTAACATCAATTGTAAATAGATCTGGAAAAAAAGAAATTAATGGTTTAAAATTATTATCTGCAACTGAGCTTAACATTGAAACTTATGATCCTGATAATTTACCAGAAGATTTAAAAAATACACCAGCTATAAAACCAGGTTCTAGAAAATAAAATTTGCAATCTAGCATAAGAAATGATATAGTAGTTGTAATTGTTTTGTTACTATTTATTTATGAAAGAAGGAAGATAAAGGATGAAAAAAAATAGAATTAAAATTTCATTTTTATCTTTTTTAGCTATTGTTCTTGTGCTAGTTATTTCAACAGGATTGGAAAAATCATCTCTAGCTGCAAAAAACAAAGGTAAAAGAGATAGCTTGATTAATGGAGTAAATGAAATTAGCAATGAAACCTTAACTTTAAGACAATCTAGAATTGAAAGATTTGAAAAATTAGAAAAAGATTATAAAGAATTGAACGATAAAGGATCTGATGAATTAAGCAAAACATCAATGTTGTATTTGACAAACAAAACTAATTTAACTGCTGAGGAACTTGAATATGGTCTTAAAAATACAAATTTACAAGGTCTTGGAAAAGATTTCAAAAAAGCAGAAGAAAAATATGAAGTAAATGCGATTTTATTGATGGGAATGGCAAAACATGAAACTGGAAATGGTCATTCATACCTTGCTAAAACAAAAAATAATTTATTTGGCTTTAATGCTATCGACCAAGATCCTATTAACAGTGCAAATACTTTTAAAGATAAGGGCGAATCAATAGATCACGTTGCTAAATTTCTAAAAGAAAATTATTTAAGTGAAGATGGAAAATATTATAATGGGATATCTACAAAATCTATAGGAAAGTTATATGCTAGCGATCCAGAATGGTCAAATAAGGTAGATTATATGATGAGAGAAGTTTGTAGAAATATTCTTCAGGAAAAATAGACTAAACTAAAAGTTTTAGTCTATTTTTTTGTTTAATTTTAAAATAAATTTAATTCTTTTATTATTTAAAATAATTTGAATAAAAATTTTATAGACTTATTAGCCTTTAATCTGTTATAATTTTTTTATGAATATAAAAGATAAATTAATTATTAAAATTGCAAAATTTAGTAAATTTTTACTAAAACTTACAAATCATAAAGCTACAAGCTTGCCAGGGAAAATCGCTTATAATTTAGATAATGATATTTTGGATGCTTTAAGCGAAAATACCAAATTTATTTTTGTAACTGGTACTAATGGGAAAACTATGACAACTCATTTTGTTACAAATATTTTGAGAAAGCACTATAAAAATGTTTTTACAAATGATTCTGGTTCTAATATGATTCAAGGTATAATAACAGTTTTGTTGGATATTCCTAAAAATGAAAATGCACTTGCGATCTTGGAGGTAGATGAAGCTAATCTTGTTAGGATAAGTAAATTTTTAAAACCAGATTATGTTATTTTAACCAATATTTTTAGAGACCAAATGGATAGGTTTGGAGAAATTTATAATGTTTATAAAAAAATCATGGATGGACTTGGCGAATGTAGTGATGTAAAAATAATTGCCAATGGAGATTTGCCTATTTTTTCATACGATGAGCTAAAAAAATATAATCCTATTTATTATGGAATAAGAGAAGATGATAAAAAATCCAATTCTTATAATCTTGAGGCAGAATTTAATAGTGATGGAATTTTATGTCCAAAGTGTAATTCAATTTTAAAATATAAATTAGTTAATTATTCTTCTTTGGGAGATTTTTCTTGTCCAGAATGTGATTTTCATTCTCCTAAATTATCTTATAATATTGGAGAGATTATTTCTATGGATGCAAATTTTTCAAAATTTAAAGTAAATGGAGAAATTTATGAAACTCAAATTGGAGGATTTTATAATATTTATAATGCTTTAAGTGCTATAGCTCTTGCTAAAGAATTGAAAATACCTTATGAAAAAATCTATGAAGGCTTAAAATTTCAAGAACACGTATTTGGAAGACAAGAAATAATTAAGATTGAAAATAAAGAAGTGATAATAAATCTTGTCAAAAATCCTACAGGCTTAAATCAAATTATTAATTTAATGTTATTAGAAAAAGAGCCAATTAGTTTATATTGTTTGTTAAATGATAACTACGCTGATGGAACTGACGTTTCTTGGATATATGATTCTTATTATGAAAAACTTAAAAAATTAAATATTAAAAGCATAAAAGTTTCAGGAACTAGAAAAACTGATATGAAAAGAAGACTTGAAATAGCTGACATTTATGGTGGAGAAATCGTAGAAATAGACTATGAGAATGAAATTTTTGATAATATAAAAAATGAACCAACAGAAAAAATTTATATACTTTCTACTTACACAGCTATGCTAAGACTTAGGGAGGTACTAAAACTTAAATGATTATAAATATTTGTCATCTATATGGAAATTTATTAAATACTTATGGTGATGTAGGAAATATTATGGCTTTAAAATATTTCGCTCAAAAAAAAGGTCACGAAGTAAATATTGAAGTAGTAAGTTTAAAAGATGAATTTGATTATAGAAAATATGATTTTGTTTTTTTTGGTGGTGGACAAGATTATGAACAATCAATTGTAGAAAAAGATTTGGAAAGTAAAAAAGAAAATTTAATAAAATATATTGAAAATAATGGCTTATTTTTGGCAATTTGTGGTGGCTATCAATTAATGGGACAATATTATTATGATGCTTACAACAAAAAAATTGAAGGCTTAAAAATATTTGATTATTATACAAAAAACCAAGAAAATGGAAATAGATTTGTTGGAAATATTGAAATTAAAGATTTGCAAAATGGACAAATTTATCATGGTTTTGAAAACCACGGTGGAATAACTATTTTAAATGATAAAAACAAAGCTTTTGCAAGTGTTGTGTCAGGCAATGGAAACAATGGTGAGGATTTAACAGAAGGATTTAGATATAAAAATACTTTTGCATCTTATTTACACGGACCACTTCTTGCTAGAAATGAAAATTTGGCAAATACATTCATTAAGATTATAGAGAGTAACAAAAGATAAATAAATAAATTTTAATTCGCTTTAATCGACTATTGCACTGAATGTAATAAGTTGATATAATATACATGAAAAGCAAAACGTATTGTAATTATAATTATAGGAGTTTAAATGAAAAAAGATATTGAGATTGCTAGAGAAGCAAAGATAAAAGATATTGAAGAAATAGCAAATTATCTTGAAATTAGTGATTATGAAAAATATGGCAAATACAAAGCCAAAATTAATCCATGCTTTGATGAAAAAAAAGATTCAAAACTTGTTTTAGTAACAGCAATTTCTCCAACACCTTTTGGTGAGGGAAAAACTACTATGAATGTTGCCTTATCTATGGGACTAAATAAATTGGGCAAAAAATCTATTTCAGTTCTTAGAGAGCCATCTTTGGGACCTTCTTTTGGAATTAAAGGAGGAGCTTGTGGAGCAGGATATTCTCAAGTAATTCCTATGGAAGATATAAATCTTCATTTTACAGGAGATTTTCATGCAATAACAAGTGCAGTTAATTTAGTAGCTGCTATGATTGACAATCATATCTACCAAGGAAATGAAAAAAATATTGATCTAAATAATATTTTATGGAAAAGATGCGTTGACTTAAACGACAGAGCTCTTAGAGAAGTTGTTGTAGGTTTAGGCAAAAAAACTGATGGAGTTACAAGACAAGATGGATTTGATATTACTGTTGCAACAGAAATGATGGCAGTATTTTGTCTAAGCAATGATCTTTACGATTTTAAGAAAAAAGTTGCAAAAATGATAGTAGCTTATGACACAGATGGCAATGCTGTAACTGTTGACGATATAAAAGCAACAGGTCCTGTTTGCGTGTTAATGAAAGATGCATTAAAACCAAATTTATGTCAAACTTTAGAAAACACACCAGCAATCATTCATGGTGGACCATTTGCAAATATAGCTCATGGTTGTAATTCAATTATTGCTACAAAAACTGCATTATCTTTGGCGGATTTCGCTGTAACAGAGGCAGGATTTGGTGCAGACCTTGGAGCTGAAAAATTCTATGATATTAAATGTAGACAAGCTGGACTAAAACCAAATATGACAGTTGTTGTAGCTACAATAAGAGCTCTAAAATATCATGGTGGACAAGATTTGAAAAAAATTGATGAAGAAAATATTGAAAGTCTAAAAAAAGGATTTGATAATTTAAGAATTCATCTTGAAAATCTAAAGAAATTTTCAAAAAATATCGTTGTCGCTATAAATAAATTTGATCAAGATACAAATAAAGAATTAGAAACTCTAAAAAATCTCGTAGAAAACTTATCGCTTAAAGCGTTTGAATGTGATGTTTACCACAAAGGCTCTGAAGGATGTCTTGAAATTTGTAATTATATTATTGAAAAAAGTAAAGACGAAAATGATTTTAAAGTTTTATATGATGAAAAATTACCGATTGAAGAAAAAATTGAAATCATAGCAAAAGAAATTTATAGGGCTAGTGGAGTAAAATATTCTAAAAAAGCTTTAAATGAAATTAAAAGAATTAACAATTTAAATTCTGATAAATTACCAATATGTATTGCTAAAACTCAATATTCCTTATCAGATGATCCAACAAATTTAAATCCAGATAGCGAATATGAGATTACTATAAATGATATTAGATTAAATCAAGGTGCAGGCTTTATAGTAGCCTTAACTCAAAATATTTTAACAATGCCAGGTCTTTCAAAAAGACCAGCAGCATACGATATAGATATTGATGATGATGGTAATATCATGGGATTATTTTAGGAGATAAATATGACAGATTCAAAATTACAAAGTAAAGAATTAGATGAATTTTTTGATGCTATTTTAATGTTAAAAAATAGAGATGAGTGCTACGATTTTTTTGAAGATGCTTGCACAGCAAGGGAACTTCAATCAATTTCTCAAAGACTACAAGTTGCAAAATTATTAAAAATCAGAAAAACTTATAGTGAAATAGAAGAACAAACTGGAGCATCAACAGCAACAATTTCTAGAGTAAATAGATCACTTCATTATGGAACTGATGGATATGATTTAGTTTTGGAAAAATTAATTGAAAATAATTTAAAAGAAGAAAAAAATAAAAAATAAATTAAAAAAATTTAAAAATTAAGACGAATTTATCAATTTGATAGATTCGTTTTTTTATTTTAAAATTGTCTTTGCTCTGATTAATTTATTTTTTTAATAAAATTTTTATGCTTTAGATTACTTTGTTTCTTGTGGTATAATTATTAGGATGAAAGGATGTGAAAAATGGACTTATCTAATTTAAATGATAAACAAAAAGAGGCAGTTTTGCACGACAAAGGACCCCTTCTTGTTGTTGCAGGAGCTGGGAGTGGAAAAACTAGAGTATTAACCACAAGCATTGCTTATCTAATAAAAGAAAAAAATGTAAATCCAGTTAATATTTTAGCTATAACTTTTACAAATAAAGCTGCCAATGAAATGAAAGAAAGAATATCAGATCTGTTAGATGAAGATGTTTCTCACTTATGGATTGGTACTTTTCATTCTATTTGTGCAAGAATACTTAGGATGAATATAAATAAAATAGGATATGATAATAATTTCACTATATACGATACAAATGATCAAAAAACCTTGGTCAAAGAAATTATTAATGATTTAAATTATAAAGATGATATTAGCCCAAAAGAGGCTTTAAACCTTATAAGCTATTGTAAAAATAAATCAATTAGTCCAAAAGAATTTTTAAATATTAATACTTTTTATGCAAAGCAAGAAGAATATTATGATATTTATAAAAATTATGAAAAGAAAAAATTTGAATACAATTCTTTAGATTTTGATGATTTGATTTTAAAAACTTTGGAATTATTTGCTGAAGATTCAAATACTTTGAAATTCTATCAAGATAAATTTGAATATCTTTTTGTAGATGAATACCAAGATACTAACAAAAGCCAATATGAACTTATTAAATTTATTGGAAAAGGTCACAATAACGTTAGAGTTGTTGGAGATGCTGACCAATCAATTTATAGTTTTAGGGGAGCTGATATTAATAATATTTTGGACTTTGAAAAAGACTTTAAGGATGCAAAAACTATAAAACTTGAAGAAAATTATAGGTCAACTTCTAATATTATTAATGTTGCAAATAAACTAATCAAAAATAATAACGAAAGAAAAGAAAAAAATCTTTGGACATCAAAAAATGATGGATCAGAAGTTTTATATAAAAAATCTTCTGTAGAATCAGAAGAGGGAAAATTTGTTATAGATGAGATTAATTCTTTACTAAATGATGGCTATAGACTTAAAGATATGGCGATTTTATATAGGATGAATGCTCAATCAAGGATTTTTGAAGAATATCTTATGAAAAATCTACTTGATTATAAGGTTATTGGTGGGCTTAAATTCTATGATAGAAAAGAAATAAAAGATCTTATCTCTTACCTAAAAATTTTAGTGAATCCAAAAGATGATATTAGTTTAAAAAGAATAATAAATGAACCAAAAAAAGGAATAGGCGATAAAACTGTAGAAAAATTAGAAAAAGAAGCCAATAAATTAGGATTTTCTTTAACAGAGCTTGTTTGTGATCCGTCTTTGTTTTCAAATCTTCCTACAAAATTAAAAAGTTCTTGTGAAAAATTTTATAATCCATTGGCAAAAATTTTTGACAATTATAAAGATTATGACATTGTGGAATTGATAGAAGAAATACTTGATAAAAGTGGATACATAAAAGCTTTGGAAGAATCTTATTCTGTAGAAAATAGGTCGAGGATTGATAATTTAAATGAATTTATTTCCTCAGCAGCAGAATATCAGTCAAATAATCCAGAAGATAATATCTATGATTATTTAGAAAATTTATCTCTTTTATCAGATCTAGATAAAACTGAAAATAGTGATGATGCTATTTCTCTTATGACGATTCATTCAGCCAAAGGACTTGAATTTAAAGTTTGTTTTGTCGTTGGAATGGATGAAGGTTTATTTCCATCAAAAAGAAGTATTGATGAGGGAAATATTGAAGAAGAAAGAAGACTTTGCTACGTTGCAATAACAAGGGCAATGGAAAAATTATATCTTTCAAGTGCAGAAATTAGAAGACAATTTGGTCAGGCTGTATATTATAAGCCTTCAAGATTTTTAAATGAAGTGAAATCTCTAATCAAAAAAATTGATCAAGATAAAACTCCTGCCTACTCCCCTTATGTAAAAATGAAAAGCAATGAAGCTTATATGAGAGATAAGGCAAGAGAGAGTGTTCTAAAGAAAAATACTGTAAAAGAATCATCAAAAGAAGATTTTCAAATTGGAGATAAAATTATTCACACCAAATGGGGAGAGGGAATGATAGTTCAAGTGAAAAAATCAGACGATGGCAATGAGCTTGTTGTAGCTTTTGATAAAAAAGGATTAAAAAAGCTAAACCAAGACTATGCTCCAATTAAGAGGCTTTAAAATGGATAATATAGATAAAATAAAAATAGATGAGTTAATTGATAAAATAAATGAATTAAATTATCATTACTATACCTTAGATAATCCCATAGTTTCAGATGGAGAATATGATAAGTTGTATGATGAGCTTTTAAATCTAGAAAAAAAGACAGGCTATGTAAATGAATTTTCTCCAACCCAAAGAGTTGGTGGAGCAATATTAGATAAGTTCGAAAAGCACTTTCATATTACAAGATTATATTCCCAAGATAAATCGCAAAATATAACTCAATTAAAAGATTGGCTTATAAGAACTAAAAAATTACGAGACCAATATAATAAAACTCATGAAGATAAATTAGAAGAATTAGAATTTATTACAGAATATAAATTTGACGGTTTAACTATTAATTTAACTTATGAAAATGGTTTATTAAAAACTGCAGCTACAAGAGGAAATGGTATAGAAGGAGAAGATGTAACCAAACAAGTTTTAACTATTCCAACCATTCCAACAAAAATAAAAGAAAAATCATTATTAGAAATTCAAGGGGAAGCTGTAATGCCCTTGTCTAGTCTTAAAAAATACAATGAAGAAAATGAAATACCTTTAAAAAATGCAAGAAATGCTGCGGCGGGCGCAATAAGAAATCTTGATACAAGTCAAACAAAAAAAAGAAATTTAAAAGCTTATTTTTATCAAATTTCAACAAATAGTCTTGATTTTAATACTGAAGAAGAAAAATTAAATTTTTTAAAAGAACAAAAACTTCCAGTTTATCCTTATAAAAAAGTAATAAATAAATTTGATGATATAGTAAAAGAAATTGATTTTATAAAAGAAGAAAGACATCATATTGATGTTTTGACAGATGGTGTTGTAATTAAGGTTAATGATGTAAAAACTCAAGAAGTTTTAGGCTATACAAATAAATTTCCAAGATGGTCTATTGCTTATAAATATGATCCAGAGGAATACACAACAACTTTATTAGATGTTGTGTGGAATGTAGGTCGATCAGGAAAAGTTACACCGTCAGCAATCCTTGAACCAGTTGACTTTTCTGGAGTGACTGTTCAAAGAGCCACCCTTAATAATTACGATGATATTTTAAGAAAAAAATTAAAAATTGGTTCAAAAGTTTTTATTAGAAGATCAAATGATGTAATTCCTGAAATTTTGGGAGTTGTTGATGAAAATCAAGAAAACACAAAAGAAATAGAAAAACCGGATAAATGTCCTTATTGTCACAGTGAATTAATTGAAGGAAATGTTCATATATATTGTCCAAATTCAATTTCATGTACTCCTCAATTAAAAGCTAGAATGGTACATTTTGCATCAAGAGATGCAATGGATATAGAAGGTTTGTCTGAAAAAACCATTGAATTATTTATAAATAAATTAGGCATTAAGGAAATCTACGACCTTTATGATATTACTTATGAAGATTTGATTAATTTGGAATCTTTTAAAGAAAAAAAGACCAATAATTTATTAAATGCCATTGAAAATAGCAAATCTTGTGAATTAAATCATTTTATCCATGCAATTGGAATTCCAAATGTAGGTATAAAAACTGCAAGAGATTTGGCAGAAAAATATAAAAGTTTTGATAAACTTAGAGAAAGTAAGCAAGAGGACTTAATCGAGATTGAAGATATAGGGGAAAAAACAGCAGAGGACATAGTTGATTTTTTCAACGACCCTAATATCAAAAAATCACTGGATATTTTATTGTCTAAGGGAATTAAAATAAAAGCTATTGACACTAGCGAAAAATCTAATTCACTTGATGGAATGAAAATTGTTATAACTGGTACAATAGAAAATTACAAAAGAAATGATATTAAAAATTTAATTATAAAAAATAATGGAGATGTTACTTCTTCGGTATCAAAAAATACTGATTTGGTTTTGTGTGGAGAAAAACCTGGAAGTAAAAAAGAAAAAGCAGAAAATTTGGGTGTAAAAATTTTAGAAAATCAAGAATTATTTGAATTTTTAAAAAAATTAGAGGAGGAATAAATGGACAAAAATGAAGTTATAAGAATTTATAAATTAGCAAATCTTGATTTATCAAATCAAGATATTGATATAATTTCTGATAAATATAATAAAATTTTAGATTTTATTGACCATATTTTTGATGTGGATTGTAAAGATGTAAAAATGACTGAAATGTTAGATAATCATAAGGCTGTATTAAGAGAAGATATAGAAGGAAAATCTTTAGATAGACAAGATGCTCTAAAAAATGCAAAAGATAAAGAATATGGTTATTTTAGATTGAATTGGAAATTATAAGGAGCTATTATGGATATTAAAAATACTATAGATAAATTTATAAATAAAGAAATTTCAGTCTATGATAATACAAAAAATGTATTAGAAAAAATTAAAAACGATAATTTAAATGCTTATATTTCTTTTAATGAACAAGATAGTTTGGATAGGGCAAAATATTTAGATGAAAAATTAAATAAAGGCGAAAAAATTGGAGCTTTATTTGGAATTCCTGTGAGTGTAAAAGATAATATTTCATATAAAAATATGAAACTAACTTGTGCATCAAAAATGTTAGAAGATTTCGAGCCAGTTTATAATGCAACTGTTGTAGAAAATCTATTAAAAGAAGATGCTATTATTATTGCAAAAACAAATATGGATGAGTTTGCAATGGGAGGCTCTGGAGAAACTTCATATTTTGGCCCAATAAAAAATCCTTTAGATGAAAGTTTAATTCCAGGTGGTTCTTCATCAGGCTCTGCTGTTAGTGTTGCAAAAGGAGATGTTTTAGTTTCTCTTGGAACTGATACAGGTGGGTCAGTAAGACAACCTGCAAGTTATTGTAGTATTATTGGTTATAAACCTACATATTCACTTATGAGTAGGTATGGTGTTGTTTCTATGGCAAATAGTTTAGATCAAGTTTCATTATTTGCAAAAAATGTAGAAGATTTGAGAATAATTGCTAGTGCAAGCCAATCTCCTGATAAGTTAGATATGACTTCTTGCCTAGATTTTTATAATTTTGAAAAAGAAAATTTTGATTTTTCTGATAAAAAAATTGCAGTCATAAAAAATGAAGCTAATTTTTATAATTTAGATAAAGAAGTAGAAGATGATTACAATTATGCAATAAATATTTTAAAAGAATTGGGAGCAGAGATTTGTCCAATAGATTTAAAATATTCTAAATATGCAAATGAAGTTTATAATGTTGTAATGAGCTCTGAAGTTTCAAGCAATTTATCAAGATTTGATGGAATTAGATATGGTCACCAAACTGATGAGTATAAAAATGTTGAAGAATTATTTATAAAAAATAGGTCTGAAGGTTTTGGAGAAAATGTTCAAAGAAGAATTGCACTTGGAACTATGTATTTATCAAGTGAAGATGACCAAAGAATTTACAAGCAAGGACTAAAATTAAGAACTTTGATAGTGGAAGAATTTAAAGAAATATTTAAAAACTATGATTTATTAATTACTCCAACAACAGTGGATCTTCCATCAAAATTAGGAATATATACTGATGATCCATTAAAAGATTTTTCTTCAGATATATTTAATGTTTGTGTAAATCTAACAGGTTCTTGCGGAATTTCTATTCCAGTAAGAGATGGAATATCTGGAAGTATTCAAATTATTGGAGATAGATTTAAGGATAAAGATATAATAAATGCTTGCGAAACTTTCGAAAGGAAAATAAATGAAAACTAGAACTATTATAGGATTAGAAATTCACGTTGAATTATCTACAAAAACCAAAATGTTTTGTTCCTGTAAAAATGAATTTGGAGCTGTTCCAAACACAAACACTTGTCCAATTTGCTTAGGACACCCAGGAACATTACCTTTAATTAATAAAGAAGCTGTAAGATATGCTATAAAAGCAGGTCTTGCCTTAGATTGTGAAATAAGAGAATCAATGAAAATGGATAGAAAAAAATATTTTTATCCAGACCTTGTAAAGGGATACCAAATAACCCAACAAGACGAGCCTTATGCTGTTGGTGGACATATTATTTTAAGTGATGGAGATGAAATTAGACTAAATTCTATACACATGGAAGAAGATACAGCAAAATCTAATCACGATGAAAGTAATAACACCCTAATGGATTATAACAGAGCAGGACTTCCTCTAATCGAAATTGTTACAGAACCAGATTTAAAATCTGCAAAACAAGCAAGAGAATTTGTTGAAAAATTAGCTCAAACTTTAAGATTTTTGGAAGTTTCCGATTGTATTATGGCAGAAGGGCAAATGCGTTGCGACGTAAATATAAATCTAGAAAATCTTGATAATGGAGAAAAAACAACAATATCTGAGATTAAAAATCTAAATTCAATAAAAGCAATCGAAGATGCTCTTTTATTTGAAACTGATAGACATAAAAAAATGCTTGAAGAAGGAAAAAAATCAGTAAAAGAAACCAGAAGATGGGATGACGATTCTCAAACTACAATTTCTATGAGAACTAAAGAAACTGCTAATGATTATAGATTTTCTATAGAAGCAGATATACCAAGAATTGAGCTTAGCAAAGAATTTATTAATGAAATAAAAGAAAATTTACCAGAATTGCCTGAAGCAAAAGCAAAAAGATATATGAAAGAATATAAGCTTTCAGAATATGATGCAAAACTTTTGTCAAACGATAGAAATCTTGCAAATTTATTTGAAAAAACAAATGATTTGGTAAAAAATCCTAAGGAAGTTTCAAATTGGATACTAAGTGAGCTTTCAAGAAGGCTAAATGAAAGTGAAATTGAAGCAGATCAAATGAATTTATCTGTAGAAAATTTCTCTAAATTAATAAATTTAGTTTTGTCTAATAAAATTAACAATAATGTTGGAAAAAAATTATTAAGAGAAATTTTTGAATCAAATGAAGATCCAGAAAAACTTGCTAAAGATAGAAATCTTCTTCAAATTAATGATGAAAATTTCTTAGAAGATGTAGTTAAAGAAGTCTTAAGCGAAAATTCTCAATCAATTGAAGACATAAAAAATGGTAAAGATAGAGCTTTTGGATTTTTAGTTGGTCAATGTATGAAAAAAACTAAAGGAAAGGCTAATCCACAACAAATAAATATCTTATTAAAAGAAAGAATAGGAGAGTTATAAGAGTAAGCTTTTTAGCTACTCTTATTTATTATGAATATACTTATAGAAAATGTAAAAATCCTCACAATGGTTGATGGGGAAGTAATAAAAAATGGAAATATTTATATAGAAAATGAAAAAATAAAAAAGATTACAAGTGATAAAATTGATTTTTCTTATGATAAAAAAATAGATGGCAAAAATTATCTTGCAATGCCTGGTTTTGTAAATGCTCACACCCATGTTGGGATGAGTTTATTTAGAAATTTTAGCGATGATGTTGAATTAATGACTTGGCTAAATGAAAAAATTTGGCCTTTGGAAGATAAATTAATTGCAGAAGATGTTTATTGGGCCTCACTCTTATCTCAAGCTGAAATGATTATGACAGGAACAACAAGTTTTGCAGACATGTATTATTTTGAAGATCAAACTATAAAAGCCCTAGAAAAATCAAAAATGCGAGCGCAAATTTCAAGAGGACTTACTCTTGAAGATAAAGACTGTACAAAAATAAAAGAAAATATTGATCTTTTTAAAAAATATGAAAATTCTCAAGATGGAAGAATAAATATAGCTTTTGGACCTCACGCGGTTTACACAACAGATAAAAATTATCTAAAAGAAATAAATAAATACGCAAAAAAATATAAGATGCCAGTTCATATTCATTTATCTGAAACAAAAACAGAAAACACAGATTGTATGAAAAGATTTAATCAAAGTCCAACTGAAGTCTTTGAAGAATGTGGAATTTTTGAAAATAAAACAATAGCAGCTCATGGAGTTTATTTATCAGATAAAGATTTAGGTATTTTATCAAAATATGATGTTAGTGTAGTTCACAATCCTTCAAGTAATTTGAAACTTTCATCGGGATTTTTAGATTGTACAAGAGTGATTAATAAGAAAATAAATTTAGCTATGGGTACAGATTCATCTGCAAGCAATAATAATTTATCAATGATAAAAGAAATTTCTTTAGCATCACTTGTGTCAAAATATAAAAATCCTCAAAATTTAAAAGCTTATGATGTTTTAAAAATGGCTACAATAAATGGGGCGAAGGCATTGGGACTTGATGATAAAATTGGAACTTTGGAAGAAGGAAAACTTGCAGATATTATTTTAATTGATTTAAATAATCCTAACCATACACCACAAAATAATTTGATTTCATCCTTGCCTTATTCAACTTTTGATAAAGATGTTTCTTATGTAATAATTAATGGTGATCTTGTGTATGATGATAAAAAATTTGTTTATTTAAATGAGAAAGAAATAATTAAAAATGCAGAAGAATCATTTCAAAAATTGAGGAATAGAAAATGATAGGAATTGACATAGTAAATATTGAAAAATTTAAAGAAAAATTAGAAAAAAAAGATTTTGAGAGTAAAATATTTACTGATAATGAAATTCATTATTCTAAAAAAAAGAAAAATTCATTACAAACTTTTGCTGGAATTTTTGCAGCAAAAGAAGCTATTATTAAGGCTTGTGGTTTTAATTTAGCCTACATATTGAGAAAAAAAATAGAAATCAAACATATAGGTAATAAACCGATTGTTTTTATTGATAATAATAAAACACAATTAAATTTGAGTATAAGCCATGACGGAAATTATGCTCTTGCTATTTGCTTAAAAAAAGAAAATTATATTGAAATAAATAAATCTGTAAAAAAATTATTAAAAGATAGACCAAAAGATGGACACAAGGGAGATTTTGGAAAAGTTGCAATAATTGGTGGGCAAAAAGGAATGGCTGGTTCTGTTTATTTGTCATCTTGTGCATCTTTACGTTCGGGATGTGGTCTTTCTTATATTATTTGTCCTTCATCTATTTCTGACATTTTACAAATAAAATCTACAGAAAGTATAATAAATGAGGTAGATTGTGATTATTTTTATTACTCAGAAAAAATAAGCAATAAAATTTTATCACTAATAAAAAATAAAGATGCAATAGGAATTGGTCCTGGTATGGGCAAGGGAAATAATCTTTATAAATTAATAGAAAAAATAATCCAAAATTATGAAAAAAATCTATTAATTGATGCAGATGGACTAAATGCTTTGAAAGAAAATATTGAAATAATAGATAAGAAAGAAAATATTGTTTTAACTCCGCATGAAATGGAATTTTCTAGAATTTCAAATTTGCCTTTAGATTATATAAAAAACAATAGGGCAAAAGTTTCTTTTGAATTTGCAAAAAAACATAATATTGTTTTAGTTTTGAAAGGAAAAAATACAATTGTTACAGATGGTGTAAATATTTACATAAATGAATCTGGAAATAATGGAATGGCGACAGCTGGTAGCGGAGATGTTTTGACAGGAATTTTACTTTCAAATTTAGCTATTATGAAACCGTATGATGCGGCGGTTTTGTCTGTTTACATTCATGGGCTTGCTGGAGATATTTATTCTTTAGAAAACTCTCAAGATTCACTAATTGCTAGTGATATTATAAAAAATTTACCAAAGACCTATAAATTAATGAGGTGTTAATGATGGAAGAAAATTATTTATTAGTTGATTTAGACAAAATATTAAATAATATCAAATCAATAAAAGAAAAATCTCAAAATTCAAAATTTTGTGCAGTTTTAAAGGCTGACGCTTACGGGCTAGGTTCTTTAGAAGTTGCAAATTACATAAAAAATTACATAGATTACATAGCTGTAGCTCAATTTAAAGAGGCAAAATATTTAAGAGACAATGGAATTAATACTCCTATTTTAATATTAGGATATTTGCCTATAGATAAATATAATGAATGTGGCAAATTAAATATTGATGTAGTAATTTATGATTTAGATTATGCTAAAGAAATAAATAGTAAATTAAATTCAAAAATAAATTGTCATATTGGGCTTGATACAGGACATACAAGAATTGGATTTAGAGATTTTGAAATAGAAAAAATAAAAAAATTAAAAGAGCTTGAAAATTTAAATTTCATAGGAGCTTTTTCTCATTTTGCAACAGCTGATGAGAAAGATTTAACATATACAAATGAACAATATAAAAAATTCACATACATAATAGACCAAATCAAAGATGATTTTGATTTAAAATTAGTTCATATTGCAAATTCTGCAGCATCAATGGAATATGATTTTAAATCAGACTTGTTGAGGGTAGGGATTTCTTTGTATGGCGTTTATCCATCTGATTATATAAAAGAAATTTCAAAAATTAAATTAGAACAAGCTTTTGAATTTAAAGCACAAATTTCTTTTGTAAAAAATGTAGAAAAAGGAACAAGCATTTCTTATGGCAGAACCTTTACTGCTGATAAAGATATGAAAGTTGCTACAGTTGCAATAGGTTATGCAGATGGATTTAAAAGAGCATTTTCAAATATAGGAGAAGTTTTAGTAAATGGGAAACTAGCAAGAGTTGTTGGAAGAGTTTGTATGGATCAAATGATGATTGATGTAAGTGATATTGATTGTAAAATAGGAGATTATATTACAATTTATCCAGATATTTACAAAGAGGCAAAAAAAATTAATACAATCCCTTATGAATTAATGACTTCAATTTCAAAAAGAGTTCCTAGGATTTATAAATGCAATTCTAAATTTATAGGAGAAAATAATGAAAGTTAAAAGAGGAGATTTATTTTATGCAGATCTTTCTCCTGTTGTAGGGAGCGAACAGGGAGGAGTAAGACCTGTAATTGTTGTGCAAAATGATATGGGAAATAAATATTCTCCAACAATTATAGTAGTTCCTGTTACAAGTCAATTAAAAAAATCAAAATTGCCTACCCATGTTTCTTTAAGTGCAAATCAATTTGGTTTGCCAAAAAATAGCGTGGCTCTTCTTGAACAATTGAGAACAATCGATAAGAGAAGGCTAAGAGATAAATTAGGTTCTTTTGATAAGTCGGTAATGTTAAAAATTGATGCGGCAATTGCCATATCTGTAGGAATAGATTAGTGAAAATAAATTTTAAAAACTTATTAATAGTATTCCTGTCGGCTTTTTTTATTTTTTTGCTTGTTAATAAAAAAGAAAATACATATACAAATTTAGATGAATTAGAAATTACTTATATAGACGTAGGTCAAGGAAATGCAGTTTTAGTAAAAACAAAGGACAAAAGTCTATTAATAGATGGGGGAAATAGGTCTAATAGTAGATATTATTATACTTATATTAAAAATAAAAACCTTAAAAAAAAAGCAAGTTAAAGAAAATCTTTTAATTAAGAATTTCTAAAACTTGCTTTTTAATTTCTTTTATTCACTAACACCTGCTATCATTCTAGCTAAACGATCTGAATCTCCGCTACCTGTAACTATAACTTGATCATCTTTTTTAATATCAGACAATAAGTATTCTTTTACCTTTTCAAATGTAGGAATATATTTTGCGCTTTTTCCAGTTTTAATTAGAGCATCAACTACATCTTTACTAGAAATACTTGGATCAAATGGTTCACGTGCTGCAAAAATATCAGTAATTATAACTTCATCAGCTTCATCAAAACATTTAACAAATTCATTAAACAATCTCTTAGTTCTTGTGTAAGTATGAGGTTGCCATACACAAATAAGTCTTCCTTTTGTGTGTTCAGCCAAGGCATTTAAATTAACTTGAATTTCTGAAGGATGGTGACCATAATCTAAAATAATATTGCAATCATTAACATTTCCTATTAATTGCATTCTTCTTTCAAGACCAGTGTAGGCTTCGATATTTTTTTTGATCGTTTTTATGTCAACACCACTTTCTAAAGTAGCAATGATTGATGCGCAAGCATTATTTATATTATGTCTTCCAAGAATTGCTAGCTCAAAATGTTCAACATCTCCATTTTTCATTATCAAATCAAATCTAGGCTTACCACTTTCATCAAAACTTATATTTGTAGCATTATAATCAGCATCAGGATTATCTTGTCCATAGGTAATCAATTCTCCTTGAACTGCATCTATAACTAATTTATTATTTTCTTCATTTAAATTCAAAATTGTTTTTGAATCTTTACTTTGATTTCTCAAGTAAAATTTAAAAGTTTCAACTATGTCATTTATGTCTTTATAATAATCAAGATGATCTTCGTCAATATTTAAAATTATTCCAATTGAAGGGTAATAATATCTTATATTTCCTTTATATTCACAAGCTTCTGTTACTAATATATCCTTATCGCCAACATGAACATTTCCTTCGATTTCATCAAGATCTCCACCCAATAAAATAGTAGGATTTTTTGTAGAATTCATAAGAATTTTTGAAATCATACTTGTTGTTGTACTTTTTCCATGAGAACCAGAAACTGCAATAGAATTTTTGTAGTTTTTCATCAAACCACCCAAGAAAACCCCACGGCTTACTACAGGAATATCAAGTTTTCTAGCTGCAACTAATTCTTCATTATTTTCGGCGATTGCATCTGTATATATAACTAAATCTGGATTTTTAATATTTTCTTTTTTTTGTCCAATTGTATATTTAATTCCATTTTTATCTAAATGTTTGCTTGTTTCAGAAATTGAAATGTCAGATCCTGTAACCTTATAACCATTATTATTTAATAAAATAGCAATACCACTCATGGAAATTCCACCAATTCCTATCATATGTATATTTTTATATTTATAATCATTTATGTTAAATTCGAACATTGATGCTCCTTTATTTTTATATTTTTTGCCTAACTATTATACCATAAAATTTATACAAAGACCATTAATTTGATATTTCTAACAACTTTTACCAAATTGACAGTAAAGTCATAAAATGATAATCTTTATTTATAAGCAAATAGTTAGAGAGGTTTTTAATGAAATATATAATAGGAAATGATCATGGTGGTATTGATCTAGTTGATAGCGTAGAAGAAAAACTTTTAGAACTTGGATATGAAGTTGAAAAAGTTGGAACATTTACAAAAGAATCTTGTGATTATTCAGATTTTGCAAAAATTGCATGCGAAAAAGTTTTAAACAAAGAAGCTGATTTTGCTGTTTTAATTTGTGGGACAGGAATAGGAATGAGTCTTGCTGCCAATAAATTTAAAGGTATAAGAGCAGCTTGCGTGTCTGAGACATATTCTGCAAAAATGTCTAGAGCGCACAATAATAGTAATGTTTTGTGCATAGGTTCAAGAGTAATTGGCTCAGAAGTTGCAAAAATGATTGTAGAGATTTTTGCTACAACAGAATTTGAAGGCGGACGTCATCTTAAAAGAGTAAATAAAATCAAAGAAATTGAGGAGAATAATTAATGTTTGATAAAAAAGATTTAAAAGCTGTAAATGCAATAAGATGTTTATCAATAGCACAAATTGAAAAAGCAAATAGTGGCCATCCAGGTCTTCCAATGGGAGCAAGTCCTATGGCTTATGTTTTGTGGAATAAAATAATGAATGTTAATCCTAAAAAAAGCAATTGGCACAACAGAGATAGATTTGTTTTGTCAGCTGGCCATGGTTCAGCTATGCTTTACTCTCTATTACATTTATCAGGCTATGATTTGAGTATTGATGATTTAAAAGATTTCAGACAAATTGGCTCAAAAACTCCAGGCCATCCAGAAAGAAAACATACAGATGGTGTTGAAGTAACAACTGGTCCTTTGGGCCAAGGAATTGCAAATGCAGTTGGATTTGCAATAGCTGAAAAACATCTTGCTGCATTGTATAACAAAGATGGATTTAACATAGTTGATCATTATACTTATGCAATATGCGGAGATGGAGATTTGATGGAAGGAATTTCATACGAATCAATGTCTTTAGCAGGTCATTTAAATTTAAATAAATTAATAATTCTTCATGATTCAAATGATATTTGTTTGGATGGAAATTTAAATACATCTTTTTCAGAAAATATTGAACAAAGAGTTAAAGCTCAAAATTGGAATTATATTAAAGTTTTGGATGGGAATAATCTTGAAGAAATTTATGATGCAATTAATAAAGCAAAAGAAAATAAAAATGGTCCAACTTTTATAGAAGTTAAAACAGTTATTGGTTATGGTTCAAAAAATCAAGGAACAAATAAAGTTCATGGTGCACCAATTGGAAATGACGATTTTATAGAAGCAAAAAAATTCTACAATTGGGAATATGAAGATTTTGAAATTTCAGAAGATGTTTATGATACATTCAAAGAAAATATTATAGAAAATGGTAAAAAATCATACGAAAAATGGGAAAAACTTTTAGCAGAATATAAGGAAAAATATCCAAAAGACTATAAAGAATATATTAATGGATTTGAAAGAAAATTACCAGAAAATTGGATGGAAGAAATCAAAAAATATTCTCCATCTGATGATAGTCTTGCAACAAGAGCTTCTAGTGGAGAAATAATCCAAGATTTAGCAAAAGTCACAAAAAATTTCTGGGGCGGAAGCGCAGATTTATTTTCATCTAACAAAACAAATATAAAAAATGCTGAAAGATTTTCAGACACAAATCCTTGTGGAAGAAATGTTTGGTATGGAGTTAGAGAATTTGCTATGAGTGTAATAGCAAATGCCATTGTAGCACACGGCGGAACTTTCCATCACGTTTCTACATTTTTTGTATTTTCAGATTATTTAAAAGCAGGTTTAAGAATTTCAGCTCTTTCACAAATTCCTGTAACTTATGTTTTCACTCATGATTCTGTTGCTGTTGGAGAAGATGGACCAACACACCAACCAATAGAACAATTAGCAATGATTAGAACAATACCAAATGTAATAATGCTAAGACCAGCAGATGCAAATGAAGTTAGACTTTCTTGGAAAATTGCTCTTGAAAGCAAAAATTGCCCAGTAGTTATAGCTTTAACACGTCAAAACGTAAGTAATCTTGAAGCTACACAAAATATTGATGATATTTCAAATGGAGCCTATATAATTAAAGATTCTGATAAAGAAGTTCCAGATGGAATTTTAATTGCAACAGGTAGTGAAGTAGAATTAGCTTTACAAACAAGAGATGAATTGAAAAAATCTGATATTGATGTAAGAGTTGTATCAATGCCATCAATGGAATTATTTAGAAAACAAGACCAAGCTTATAAGGAAAAAATTCTTCCAGCTAATGTTAAAAATAGAGTTTCAATTGAAATGGCAAGTTCATTTGGATGGAGCGAATTTACAGGAGATAAGGGAATAAATATTTCTATTGATAGATTTGGAATATCAGGTAATTTTAAAGATGTGCAAAAAGAATTAGGATTTACTAAAGAAGAGATAGCTAAAAAATATATAGAAAAATATAATTAATTTGTAGGGGACTGTTGCAGAATTATTTATTTATAATTTTGCAATAGCCCTTTTTATTTTAAAAATATTTTAAAAAGTGATATTATATTACTAGAAATATAAAAATAAGGAGTAATTATGACAATACCAACACCACATATTTCAGCAAAAAGTAAAGATGAAATAGCAAATACAGTTTTGATGCCAGGAGATCCTTTAAGAGCTAAATATATAGCAGAAAATTTTCTTGAAGATGCAAAAGAATTTACAAATACAAGAGGAATGTACGGATATACTGGTTATTATAAAGGAAAAAGAGTTTCAGTAATGGGAAGTGGAATGGGAATTCCTTCATCAATGATTTATTTTAATGAATTATTTAATTTTTATGATGTCGATACAATAGTCAGAATTGGAAGTGCTGGAAGTATGCAAGAAAATATAAAATTACACGATATTGTTCTTGCAACAAGTGCTTGTAGTGAATCATCAATTAACGATAATTTATTTGGAAATATTCATTATTCTCCAACACCTGATTTTGATTTATTACTTGATGCATACAAAAAAAGTCAAGAATTAGGATACACAACTCACTGTGGTCAAGTTCATTCATCAGACCAATTTTATAGTGAAATGGATCCAAAAGTTTTTGAAAATTTACAAAAATATGGAGTTTTATGTGTAGAGATGGAATCTTATGGTCTTTTTACTGTAGCAAGAAAATATGGAAAAAGAGCCTTAGGAGTTTTTACAATTAGTGATTCCTTAGTATCTAACGAATCTGATAGTGCAGAAAATAGACAAAGTGCTTATACACAAATGATGACACTTGCTTTAGAAGTTGCACCAGAATAAGGAGATTAGATGTTAAAAAATGTAATACTTGCTGCTGGAGAAGGTACTAGAATGAAATCTAATACCTCAAAAGTTATGACTAAAATTTTAAATAGAGAGCTTATAACTTATATAGTTGATGCTTGCTCATTTGAAAATTCAAATACTATAATAATTGGTGGAAAAAATAAGGATTTATTAAAAGAAAAATTTCCAAATATTGAAATAAAAGAACAAAAGATTGGAAAAGAATTCCCTTACGGAACAGCTTATGCTGTAAGTATGGCTATTGATTTAATAAATGACGATGATGATTGTCTTATTTTAAATGGAGATATTCCACTAATTACAAAAAAATCTCTTGAAGATTTTATTGATTTTCATAAAGAAAATAACAATAGTCTAACTGTTATGTCAACAAAAGTTGATAATCCAAAAGGATATGGAAGAATAATACGAGAAAATAATAAATTCCAAAAAATTGTAGAAGAAAAAGATGCAAGCGAAAAAGAAAAAGAAGTAAATGAAATCAACGTTGGTATCTATGCTTTAAAAGGGATTGATCTAAAAAATTCTTTAAAAAAGATTAACACTGACAACAAGTCCAATGAATATTATTTAACAGACTGTATCGAAATTTTAAATAATGAAGGAAAAAAAGTAGAAGCTTATATGTCTGACAATCCTGATCAATTTTATGGAATAAATAATAAAAAAGAGCTAGCAAATGCTACAAAACTTTTAAGACAAAGAATTAATGATTATCACATGTTAAATGGTGTAATTATTGATAATCCTAGTATAGTAGATATTGAAATGGGCGTAAAAATTGGAAAAGATACTGTAATATCTGGTCCATGTAAAATTATAGGAAATACAGAAATTGGCGAAGATTGTATTATTGAAGGCTCATCTAGAATTGAAGATTCAATAATAAAAGATAAGGTTAAAATTGACAATTCTGTAATAGAAAAATCTTTTGTTGATCAAGGTACAGATATTGGTCCGTTTTCACATTTAAGACCTAAGGCTAAACTTGGCAAAAATGTCCATATTGGAAATTTTGTGGAAGTTAAAAATTCTAATGTTGATGATAATACAAAAGCAGGACACCTAGCTTATATCGGAGATTGTGATTTAGGTAAAGATATAAATATTGGTTGTGGAGTAATTTTTGTAAATTATGATGGTAAATTTAAGCATAGGTCAATTATTGAAGATGGAGCATTTATAGGATCAAATTCTAATATTGTAGCACCTGTTCATGTGAAAAAAGAGGGATATATTGCTGCAGGCTCAACAATAACAAAAGATGTTGACCAAGGAGAGCTTTCAATAGAAAGAGCTGAACAAAAAAATATATCTGGTTACGTTGAAAAAAAGAAAAAAAGAGATTTGGAAAAGTTAAAGGAGCAAAATTAAAAATGAGTGAATGTTCAAGTTCATCACATATCAAAAGAGGCGATTTAGTTGTATTGGCAGGAAACTCTAATCCTGATTTAGCAGAAGCTGTTGCAAAATCATTGGGCATTAAATTAGGAGAAGTTGAAGTTAAAAAATTTGCAGATAGTGAAATTAATGTAAAAATTAACGAAGCTGTAAGAGGCAAGGATGTATATATCATTCAACCTACTTCTTATCCAACAAACGACAATCTAATGGAATTATTAATTATGACAGATGCATGTAAAAGAGCATCTGCAGGTTATGTTAACCTAGTAGTTCCGTATTATGGCTATGCAAGACAAGATAGAAAAACTAGAGGAAGAGAACCAATTAGTGCTAAACTTGTAGCAAATCTTATGACTGTTTCTGGAGCTGATAGGGTTATAACAATGGATCTTCATGCTGGTCAAATTCAAGGATATTTTGATATACCTCTTGATCACTTTACTGCTATTAGATTATTGTCATCATATTTTAAAGAAAAAGCATTTGACAATCCAGATGAATATGTAGTAGTAAGTCCTGATTTAGGAGGAGTAACTAGAGCTAGAAGCTTTGCTGATTATTTAAAATTAACAATAGCAATAATTGAAAAAAGACGTCCAAGACCAAATGTTTCAGAAGTTATGAATGTAATTGGAGATTTTGAAGGTAAACATTGTATTTTAGTTGATGATATTATTGATACTGCTGGAACTATTTGCAATGCAGCAAATTATCTAAAAGAACATGGTGCAAAAGAAGTTTCAATTGCTGCAACTCACGGTGTTTTAAGTGGAAATGCTTGCGAAAATTTAGAAAATTCTTGTGTAAAAGAAGTAGTTATTACAGATACAATAAAATTACCTGAAGAAAAGAAAATTCAAAAAATCAAACAAATCTCAATAGCTCCTTTATTAGCTGAAGCTATAAATAGAATTAACACTTACGAATCAATAAGTGGTCTTTTTGAGGACGGTAAATAAAAATGTATTATATTGTAGGCTTGGGTAATCCTGGTATACAGTATGAGAACACAAGACATAACGCTGGCTTTATAACTATTGATTATTTAGCTAGAAAATATAGTATTGATGTAAGAAAAATTAAATTTAAATCTTTAATTGGCCAGGGAGTAATTTCTGGCCATAAAGTTATGCTTGTAAAACCTCAAACTTATATGAATAATTCAGGAGAAGCTATTAGAGAAATATATAAATATTTTGATTTTGACCATGATAAACTAATAGTTATTTATGATGATATAGATATTGATTTTGGAAGTATTAGAATAAGAAAAAAAGGTTCAGCTGGAACTCATAATGGAATGAAGTCAATTATTTACAATCTAGAATTTGATGATTTTCCAAGAATAAAAGTTGCAGTTGGAAAAAAACCTTCATATATGGATTTGGCGAATTTTGTATTAAGTGGATTTTCAAAACAAGAAGTTAAAATCATTGAAGAAGAAGTAAAGCTTGCAAGTGATGCTATAGAGATGATTTTAGAAGAAGGAATAGAAAAAACTATGAGTATGTTTAATTCAAAAAGGCTAGTTGAAGATAATGAATAGCCTTATTAATGAAATTTATAATATTAGTCAAGTTAAGGAAATAATTGAAAATTATAAAAAATTATCTCCAATATTTTTACATGGCCTAACTGATGAGAGCAAGGCTCATATTTTTCAAACTCTATTTACTTACACCGGAAAAACATTAATTATTATTTGCGAGAATGAAAAAAAAGCAAAGTTAATGTGTGATGACATTAATTCTTTGCAAGATGATTCTTGTATGTATTTTCCATCAACTGAAATTAACTATTACAATATTAAAAATTTAGAAAATAATAATGAAATAAATCGAATTGAAGTTTTAACAAAGCTTATTAATGAGGATAAGTTTATAATTACTACTACTTTAGATGCCTTAAGAAATAAATTAACTCCAAGAAAAATTTTTAAAGATAAGTCATTTAAAATTTATATTGATAGTGAATTAGATTTAAGAGAGGTAAAAAAATCATTTATAGAATTAAATTATGATTTTACAAAATTAGTTGAGTCAAAAGGAGAATTTTCTATTAGGGGCTCAATAATAGATTTTTGGCCTATAGAATATGATAATCCTATAAGAATAGAATTATTTGATACAGAAATAGATTCAATGAGATTTTTTGATAAAGACACTCAAAGATCTCTTGAAAATATTGATGAAATAATAATTAGACCAACAAAAGAGTTAATTTATGATAAAAATGATTATCAGAAAATAATTGAATTAATAAAAAAAGATATAAAAAATATATCAGATTCAAGTAATTCTACAAAATTAAAAGATAAATATAACCAAATAATTTCTTATCTCAGTGATAGTTTATATATCGCAAATGAAGATTTAATTACTCCCTATAGAAATGAAAATTTTGATGACTTTTTTGATTATTTAGATAAAGATTCAATATTTCTTTTTCAAGATTTAAATAGGTCAATTGACAATTTTTCACAAGATAAGGAAAAATCAGATCTAGATTTTACAAATCAGTTAGAAAATGAGGAAATATTTCCATCATTTAAAAATATTAAAATAGATATAAATAAAATTTTTACTAATATCAAATCTTATCCTATAATAAATTCTTCAAGTTTATTAAAAAACAATAATATAATAAAAGCAAAAAAAATTATTGAATTAAAATCTATTGAGCAAGAAAATTTTAATAAAAATATTGAAAATTTCATTTTTAATATTAATTCTTTAATTAAAAATAATGAAAAAGCTATTATTTTTGCATCTGATAAAAAATCTCTAGAAAGTATAAAAGAAATTTTTAATGAAAATAATATTGGAAATTTTTCTATTGGTCTAGATTCTGATTTAAATAATACTAATATAATCTTAACTGAAAATTCTTTATCAAGAGGTTATATTTTCACTGACAAAAAAATAAATGTATATTCTCATAGGGATATTTTTGGTAAAGATAAATTTAAGAATAAAAAAACAAGAAAGAAACAAGTAAGCGCTAAAGATATAATTAATTATTCTGATATAGAAATTGGCGATTATGTAGTTCATGAAAATAATGGTATTGGTATATATAAAGGAATATCTAAAATTGAAGTAAATAATACCAAAAAAGATTATTTTGTAATTGAATACAAGGGAAATGATAAAGTATTTGTTCCTGTTGACCAAATGGGTTTAGTTAGTAAATATATTGGTAACAAAGGGGACAAGCCAAAAATTTCATCACTTGGAAGTAATCAATGGAAAAAAGCTAAACAAAGAGCAAAAAAAGCTGTAGATGAAATAGCAGATGATTTGGTAGAACTTTACGCAAAAAGATCAAAAGCCAAGGGACGTGCTTTTAGTGAAGATACAACTTGGCAAAAAGAATTTGAAGATTCTTTTATTTATGAAGAAACGGATAGCCAAGTAAGATCTATTAATGAAATTAAAGATGATATGGAAAATATCAAACCAATGGATAGACTTCTTTGTGGAGATGTTGGTTATGGAAAAACTGAAGTAGCTTTAAGAGCTGCATTTAAAGCAATAATGGACGGCTATCAAGTTTGTTTTTTAGTACCAACTACAATTCTTGCAAGTCAACATTATTCTACAATGAAAGAAAGGTTTAAAGATTATCCTGTCGAGTGTGCTTTATTATCTAGATTTGTAAGTAAAAAAGAACAAGATAAAAATATAAAAAATTTAAAATCAGGTAAAATTGATATTATTGTAGGAACTCATAGGTTACTATCAAATGATATAAAATTTAAAAATCTTGGCTTGTTAATTATAGATGAAGAGCAAAGATTTGGTGTAAGACATAAAGACAAACTAAAAAAATTAAAAGAAAATATTGATGTTTTAACTTTGTCTGCTACGCCAATTCCAAGAACCTTACAATTATCATTAACTGGGATAAGGGATATGTCAACTTTGGATGAACCTCCAGAAAGAAGACTTCCTGTAAATACTTACGTATTAGAATATGATTCATCAATTATAAAAAGAGCTATCGAAAAAGAGCTTGATAGGGATGGGCAAGTATATTTTGTCTATAATAGAGTTTATAATATCGAAAAAATTTACAATGAACTTGTTGAATTAATACCAGATGCAAATATTGCTATCGCTCATGGGCAAATGTCTGCAAAAAATCTTGAAAAAATAATGGAAGATTTTGTGAATGGGGATATTGATATACTTCTTGCCACAACAATCATTGAAACTGGTATGGATATACAAAATGTAAACACAATTATAGTTTATGATTCTGACATGATGGGACTTAGTCAACTTTATCAATTGAAAGGACGAATAGGTCGATCATCTAGGTCTTCTTATGCTTATTTTACTTATGCCAAAGGAAAAGTTTTAACTGAAATAGGTGAAAAAAGATTAAAATCAATTAAAGATTTTTCTGACTTTGGTAGTGGTTATAAAATTGCTATGAGAGATTTAGAACTTAGGGGCGCAGGAAATATTTTAGGTGAAAGCCAAAGTGGGCAAGTAGAAGCTATTGGATATGACTTATATGTTAAATTCTTGCAACAAGCTGTTAATAAAGCAAGCGGAAAAGAATTTAAATCTAGCGATTTAAATGACGTATATATTGACTTGAAAGTGGATGCTTATATTCCAGAATCTTATATAGAAGATCAAGGACAAAAAATAGAAATGTACACCAGAATATCAAGAATTGAAACTTTGGAAGACTATAGTTTTCTTGTTGAAGATTTGATTGATAGGTATGGAGATATTCCATTAATGGTTGACAATATAATGTACGTATCATTGGTAAAATCCCTTGCTGATAAATTAGGTTTTGATGAAATTAGAGAAGTAAAAAATGAAATAATAATATCTTATGACGATAGAAATAAATTTACTTTTGAGCAATTATCTCAAATTAATGAAAATTATCACGGAGAACTTTCATTTGACCTTTCACAAAATCCAGCTTTTAAATTACCAAATAAAAATACAAAACTGTTAGACTGTTACGAATTATTAAAAGTTATTAAAAATGTTAAGGAGAAAAAATGAACAAAAGACTTATAGCCTTAGTTTTAGCAACAAGTTTTGCATTAAGTGCTTGTGCTAATGATGGAGCAAAAGACAAAAAAGACAACGGATCAAATGAAACTCAAACTTCAGAAAGTGCAAAAGGAGAAAAATTACCAGATGATGCAGTAGCATTAGTTGGTGGCGAAAAAATCACAAAAGATTCTTATAAAGATGAAATGAGTTTTTATTCTGCAATGCTTGCAAGCAGACAACAATTAAAACCTTCAATTGTTCAAATGCTAGTTCAAGATAAACTTATAGCAGATGATATGAAAAAAAATAATGTAAAAGTTGATGATAAAGCTCTTGATGACAAATTTTTACAATATGTTCAACAATTTGGTGGACAAGAAAAATTTGATAAAATGCTTGAAGATTATAATATGAGCAGTGATAAATTTAAAGAAACAATTAAAAAAGATGAAATTTATCAAAAACACAGAGCTTGGTTTGAAGAAAAAAATCCAGTAGATGAAAAACAAATTAAAAAATATTATGAAGAAAATAAAGATACTCTATCTCAAGTTAAAGCAAGCCATATTTTAGTAGCTGACGAAGCAACAGCAAAACAAGTAAAAGAAAAACTAGATAATGGAGAAGATTTTGCAAAACTTGCAAAAGAATATTCAAAAGATACTGCTAATGCAGAAAAAGGTGGAGATTTAGGATACTTTACTAAAGATAAAATGGTTAAAGAATTTGCAGATAAAGCTTTTTCTATGAAAAAAGATGAAGTTTCTGATCCTGTTAAAACTTCTTATGGATACCATATAATAAAAGTTACAGATAAAAAAGATTCTCCAGAAGCATTAAAAGATGAAATTTCTAAAACCTTAAATGATAAAAAATATTCTGATTACCTAACAGACCTATTTAACAAAGCAAAAGTAGTAACAGAAGATGGTCCTCAAAAGAAGGAAACAAAAAAAGAATCAAAAACATCTGATAATAAAAAAGATGAAAATAATAAAGAAAATTCCAATAGTAATAATTAGTATTTCTTTAATTTTACTAAGTTCTTGTTCAAAAAAATTTGATAAGGATAAGTATGTAGCTGTTGTTAATGATGAAGGAATAAGCAAAGAATTATTTGAAAAAGAATTAAGTTATTATCAAAAATTTTATTTAAAAAAATATGGGGATAAATTCTTAGATTCTAAATCTAAAAAGGGAGATTCTAATTACAAAAAATTAGAATCTGAACTTTTAGATTCTTTAATTATGGATCAAGCTATGCTTGATGATTTGAAAAAAAATGGAATCAAAGTAACAAAAAATGATTCTCAAGAAATAATCGATAAAATAAGCCAAGAAATTTCATCAAAGGATTCACTAATTGAAAATGTAAAGTCATTTGGTGTTACAGAAGATGAATTTGAAGAAATTTCATATCAAGATTCAATTAGAAAAAAACACTATGATTATTTTTTAAACAATAATAAGGTTAAAGATTCTAAAATTTTAAAATATTATGAAGATAATAAAAATCTCCATAAAAAATATAAGTATGATTGCTTGATTTTTGATGATAAAAAAGAAGCTATAAAAATAAGGTCTAATATTAAAAATTCTGATGATTTTAAAAATAATCTTAAAAATAAAGTTAGAAATTATGATATTTATAGGTCTGAGTTCGTTTATAACGATGATAATTTGCTTAAAGAATCATCACTAACCAAGGCAAACGAAATAAGTAATGTATTCAAATACAAAGATTCATACATAATTTTAATGGTTAATTCAATAAATAATAACAAAAAAAGTCTTTTGCTTGATGCAAAAGAATTATATTTAAGAAACGAATATAATAATTATTTGAAAAATCTTATAAAAAATTCAAATATCAAGCTTTTTATTTGAAAAACGCTTGAAATAAATAAAATATATATGTATAATCTTACTTAGAGTTAAGCAGAATAGATTAAGATTGATTTATAAGGAGGATATATGAATAAATCAGAATTATTAGTTAATATCTCAGAAAAAAGTGGACTTAAAAAAGTAGAAGCTGAAAGAGCATTAAATGCTTTCATCGAAACTGTAACAGAATCTCTTAAAAAAGAAGAAAAAGTTCAACTTGTAGGATTTGGTACTTTTGAAACTAGAGACAGAAAAGCTAGAGAAGGAAGAAATCCTAGAAAACCTGATGAAGTTATCAAAATTCCAGCTTCAAAAGCTCCAGTATTTAAAGCTGGTAAAACTCTTAAAGAAGCAGTTAACAATAAATAATAATTCAATTTTATATGTTAAAAGCCCAGATTTTTTTCTGGGCTTTTTAATTTATTTTATTTTTTCATATAAGTTTTTTGGATTCTCATCCATATTTACGGTTACTGTTTTGAAATTTTCATAATAAACCATACCAGGTTTAGCTCCCTTTGCCTTGTTCACATTCTTTTTTTCTGTGTAGTCAACGTCAACTTTATTTGATTTAGCTTGTGATGAGTTTGATGCAGCAAGATAGGAGGCTATTTTTATATCATTTTCATTTAATAAATTGGTTTTTAAAATAACGTGACTTCCTGGAGCATTTCTTACGTGGAAAAAATAATCATTTTTATTTGCAAGTTTTAAAGTAATATAGTCATTTTGTCTTGAATTTTTTCCAACATATATATTACTATTATCCACAGTTTTAAACTGCATAGGTTTTGATTTGGATTTAGTTTTTTTCTTATTTCTACTCGTATTTTTAATTATTTTATTTTCAATTAGTTCTTCTTTTATCTCATCTAAATCACTTATGCTCTCGCTTCTTTCAACAAAATCAGATACTTGATTTAAATACTCTAATAAGTCATTTTGCTTTGGAAGATCATCTTTTGCAAAATCTATGGAATTTTTAATTTTTTTGTATCTTTTATAGTAACTATCAACATTCTCCCATGGATTTTTTCTAGAGTCTAGGCTTATTTTTATATCTTTATTGTTATTATAAAAATCTTTTAAAATTATTTCTTTATAGCCTTTGTTTAATTTATTTACATTTGCTGCTAGTAAATCGCCTTTCATTCTTATAGAATCCATATTTTTTTCTTTGCTTAGATTTTTATTTAAAATATCTATTTTTTTATTAACTAATTTAATTTGGCTATTTATTTTTCTTAATAAATTATTTTTAATTTGTCTAAGTCTATCATTGGATTTGTTTGATTCATAAAAATTTTCAATAGCATTACTCATAGAATTGCATAATATTTTTTCAAACCCAAGACCAGATAAATCAAAGGAATAAAATTCCTTATATTTTCTACTATTTTTATATAAAACTGGGCTGTAGGTATTATTAATTAATGAATTTCTAAGTTCATATAGATTATCATTAAGCAATTGTTTTTCATCTTCACTTACAAGTCCCCAATTTATTCTAGGATCAATATTTGATTTGTATATTAACTCTTTAGAAATTGTAGGGGAGAATCCTAAATAATTTTCATATAAAAGTTTTTCTGGATTTTGATTATCTGCTATGTTTTTATCTAATTTTAAAATATCAAGTGAAAAATCTGATTCTAAAATATTAATTTTATTGCTTTCTATAAATTTATATTCTAGACCTGGCAAGATTTCTCTAACTGATGACATTTTAAAATTTACTCTTTTAATGGAATCTATTATTTTATAATTTTCATCTGTTAGTATTATATTGGAATATTTTCCCATTATTTCTACTATTAATTTATTTGAAATATCAAAACCCATTTCATCAACTGAAGATATATGAAAAATAATAACCCTATCCATTTGATATTGTTCAATTTCAACAATTTTACTTTGATTTAAATATTTTCTTAAAACCATGCAAAAATTAGGAGGGCTTATAGGATTTTCATATTTTCTTTCTGTAATATGAACTCTGGCTTCATTATTATTTGCACTTAATAATAATTTGTAGCTTTTTCCAATCGAATAGATATTTAAAACAATATCATTTTTGGAAGGTTGGCTAATTTTTTGGATTTTTCCTCCAAGCAATAATTTTTTTATTTCAAAAGTTATGGCTTTTGTTACTAAACCATCGTAACTCATTAAATCACCTCTTTAATTTTTATATTTATATTATATCAGAATAATATACTTGAACTAAATTTTTGCATAATGTAAAATAGTAGTAATAAGGAGGCACGATGAAAAAAGGATTTTTATTAGTAATATCTGGACCTTCAGGTGTAGGTAAAGGAACAGTATTGCATGACCTTATGAATACACAAAAAAACTTAGTTTATTCAGTTTCTGTGACTACTAGGAAACAAAGGCCTGGGGAAATAGAAGGAGTAAGCTATTTTTTTAAGAGTCATGAAGAATTTGAAAAAATGATTGAAGAAGATAAATTTTTGGAATATGCTAAAGTTCACGATAATTATTACGGTACACCTAAAGACTTCGTCGAAGAAAAAATCAATGAAGGTAAGATAGTAATTTTAGAAATAGATGTTCAAGGAGCATTAAATGTTAAGAAAAATATTGATAATGGAGTTTATATTTTTCTGGCGCCTCCTAGCCTTAGCGAACTAAAAAATAGAATTGTTAATAGGGGAACTGAAACAGAAAGTGACATCAATCTAAGAATGCATAATGCAAGAAAAGAATTATCTTATATAAAAGATTATGATTACTTGGTTGTAAATGATCATTTGAATTCTGCTATAAATTTAGTAAATGAAATTATTAATGCAGAAAAACATAAAGTTTTTAGAGAAGAAATAGATTTTGAAAAGGAGTAAATATGAATAATCCATCTTTTAAAGAATTATCAGAAATAAGTTCAAGTAGGTACGAAATTTGCATGATGGCTGCAAAAAGAGCAAGAAGAATTGTAAATGGATCAGATTTATTAACTAAAGAAGTTGAAGACAAACCTGTAACTCAAGCTTTACATGAAATAATGGAAGGAAAAGTAGAAAAAAATGATTAAGGGTAAAAATATTCTCCTAGGTGTTAGTGGGGGAATAGCCGCTTATAAAGTTTTAGATCTTTGCTCAAGATTAAAAAAAGAAGGAGCAAACTTAAAAATTATTATGACAAAGGCTGCTTGTGAATTTGTTAGTCCTTTGTCTTTTGAAACTATGGGAAAATGTCTTGTCTATTCTGATATGTTTGAAGGAAGTCATGAAAAGGTTCATCACATTGAGCTTCCAAAATGGGCAGATGTTTTTTTGGTTGCACCATTAAGTGCAAATACGCTTGCTAAAATGACTTATGGCATTGCAGATAATATGCTTACAGCCTCACTTTTAGCTTGTGATAAAGACATAATTGTAGCTCCTACTATGAATACAAATATGTTAAATAATAAGGCAACTCAAAGTAATCTTAAAACAATTAAAGAAAGAGGAGTACATATAATTAATCCAAATTCAGGGATTCTTGCTTGCGATACAAGAGGAGATGGCAGAATGGAAGAACCTGAAAATATTGTAAGATACCTTGATTATTATTTTACAAAAAAAGATTTAAAGGGAAAAAAAATTATTGTTTCTGCTGGACCAACTGTAGAGCCAATTGATTATGTAAGATTTATAACAAATAAATCCAGTGGCAAAATGGGATATAATATAGCGATAGAAGCTTTTAAAAGAGGTGCTGATGTTAAATTAGTATCTGGTCCTGTAAATCCTATTAAGACAAATGGAATTGATAAAATCAATATTAGAACTAATTTAGAATTAAAAGAAGCAATTGATAAAGAATTTGATGATTGCGATGCCTTAATTATGTCAGCTGCTCCTACAGATTATAAAGTTAGAGAAGTAAGCGATAAAAAAATCAAAAAAAATGGCGACAATTTAAATCTAGAATTGATTGAAAATGTTGATATTTTAAAATATTTTGGAAATAAAAAAGATAAACAAGTTTTGATTGGTTTTGCTGCAGAAACAGATGACCTTATAAAAAATGCAAAAATAAAATTAGAATCAAAAAAGGCAGATTATATTATAGCCAATGATTTGAAAAAGAAGGGCGCAGGTTTTGATGTAGATACAAATATTGCATCAATTCTTTCAAAAGATAAGGTTGAAAAACTTGATATAATGACAAAAAAAGAACTAGCTAATAAAATTTTGGATCTTTTGGTTTAGGTGATAATTTGTTTTGTTATGTAATACTTGATAGTAAAAGTAGATTTTTGGATAAATCTTTTACTTATCACATACCTGATAAATTTAAAAATAAAATAAAAAAAGGGATGAGGATTATTGTCCCATTTGGCAAAGGCAATAAGAATACTATTGCCTTTGTTTACGATATAGTGGAAAATTTGAATGAAAACTTTGAAATAAAAGATGTTGTAGATATTATTGATTCAAAAAATCTCGTAGATGATGAATTAATTAATTTAGCTTTTTTTATGAATAAAAGGTACCTTTCGCCTTTAAGAGCTTGTATAAAACAAGTCTTACCACCTGGAAATATTAAAGAAATCAAAGAATATTTTTATAAAACAAAAAATTTGGATAAAAAAGATAAGCTATATAAAATTTTAGAAGATAAAAAGTCTTTGGAAGATTTAATTAATAATTATGGCTTAGATATAGATACTTTAAGAAAATATAAAAAAAATAAACTAATAGATTCTTATTTTGACATTAATTCAAATCAAAATATTAATTATAAATACTTACTTAGTCTATCTGAAAATTATAAGGAAATCAAAATTCCAAAAAATGCCAAAAAACAAATAGAAATTATTAATTATCTCAAAAATAATAAAAATTCAGATTATAAAGATGTATTAAGTAAGACAAGCTCAAGTAAAAGTTCTTTAGATTCTCTTGTTAAAAAAAATATTGTAAAAATTGAAAAAATAGAAGTAAATGAATCTTTGGTTAAAGAAATAAAAAATTATGGCAAATTTTCATTAAATAACGAGCAAGGTCAAGCCTTTAATAAAATTATAAAAAATCCTAATGAATCTTATTTATTAAAGGGAGTTACTGGCAGTGGAAAAACTGAAGTTTTTTTACAAATTGTAGAAGAGAATCTAAAAAAGGGAAAAGATTCAATAATTCTTGTTCCAGAAATATCATTAACTCCCCAAACTATAGAGAGATTTCAAGGAAGATTTAAACAAAAAATTGCTATAATGCACTCAAGACTAAGTCAAAAAGAAAGATTTCAACAGTGGAGAATGATTAAAAATGGAGAAGTTAAAATCGTTGTAGGCGCAAGAAGCGCAATTTTTGCTCCATTTAAAAATCTTGGTCTAATTATAATTGATGAAGAACACGACAAAAGTTATATATCTTCCCAAGATCCAAAATTTCATACTGATGAGTTGGCCTTATTTAGAAAAAAATACAACAAGGCAACTTTAATATTTGCATCGGCTACTCCATCTATTAAAACTATGACTAAAGCTATAGATGGAGACTATAAATTACTTGAACTAAAAAATAGAGTAAATGGAAGACTCCCAAAAGTGAATATTGTTGATATGAGAGAAGAATTGAAAAGTTCAAATTATTCAATGATAAGCTCTTTACTATATGAAAAAATTAAAGAAAAACTAAAAAATAAAGAGCAAACAATTTTATTTTTGAATAAAATAGGACATAATTCTTTTACTTTTTGCAGGCAGTGTGGATACGTAATAAAGTGTGAAGCATGTGATGTTTCTATGACCTACCACAAAAATGTATCCAAATTAGTATGTCATTATTGTGGAAGAACAAAAAACCAACCTCATATTTGTCCTTCTTGTGGCTCAAATAAAATTAAAGAATTTGGTGCTGGAACTGAAAAACTGGAAGAAGAAATTAAAGCATTGTTTCCAAAAGCAAATATCATAAGAATGGATTCAATGACAGCAAAAAATAAAAAAACTTATGAAAAAATGTATAAGAATATGAAAGAAAATAAAGTTGATATTCTTATTGGGACACAAATGATAGCAAAAGGTCTTGATTTTGAAAATGTAACCTTAGTTGGAATTATTAGTGCTGATTTATCTTTAAATCTTAATGATTACACAGCATACGAAACAAGTTTTGAACTTTTAACCCAAGTTTCAGGAAGAGCAGGAAGGGCAGATAAAAAAGGCGAAGTAATAATACAAACCTATAGACCGGATAATTTTGTAATAAATGCAGCAAGTAAAAATGATTACGAAAGATTTTATAAATATGAGATAGAAGCAAGAAAAGCTTTCGATTATCCACCATTTGTAAATTTGATTACTATTAAAGTATTAAACAAGTCGAGAATAAAATGCATAGACATATCAAAAAAAATAAAGTATTATCTTGATTTAGAATATGAAAAAGATTTGGATGTTAAAATAATAGGGCCAAATCCATGCAAAATTTCTCGTATAAATAATAAATATAGATATAATATAATTATTAAAACGAATGAGGAAAAATTAGAAAAAATATCTGATTTTCTTACAAGACTTAAAAATTACTTTATAAGTAAAAGCAAAGACACAAGCATACTGATTGCACTAAATCCAAGTGATATAAATTAAGGAGAAAAAATGTTTGATTTTTTTAAGAAAAAAAAGAATGATGAAGAAGAAAATAGCAAAAAAAATCTATCAGATGAAAATAATTTAGAAAAAAGCGAAGAAAATGAAAAAATACAAGAAAGTGGATTTGAAGAAACTATAGAAGAAAATTTTGAAAATGAAAATTCAAAACAATTACAAGATGACGATACCGAAGAAGAATTAGGATTTTTTACTAAATTATCAAAGGGTTTATCAAAAACAAGAGAGCAATTTTCCTCAAAACTTAAAAACTTATTTACAGCAAATGTAAAAATTGATGATGACTTATATGATGAATTAGAAGAAATTTTAATATCAGCAGATATTGGTATGAAATCTACCATTGAAATAGTTGACCAATTAAAAGATGAAATTAAAGAAAAATCAGTTAAAAATGCTGATGAAATTTTTCCTTTGCTAAAAGAAATTATGGAAAAAAAATTAGATGAAAAAAATCTTGAAAATAAATTAAATATTTCAAAAGATAAGCTAACAGTAATTTTAGTTATAGGGGTTAATGGAGTTGGTAAAACAACTACTATAGGAAAACTTGCAAATAACTTGAAAAAAGATGGATACAAAGTGACTTTAGCAGCTGCCGATACATTTAGGGCAGCAGCAATTGAGCAACTCGATTCATGGGCAAAACAATCAAATACACAAATGATTGCTCACAAAGAAGGTTCAGATCCATCAGCAGTAATTTTTGATGCAATTCAAGCAGCAAAAGCAAATAAGTCTGATGTCTTGATTTGTGACACAGCAGGAAGACTTCACAACAAAAAAAATCTTATGAATGAATTAGAAAAAATAAATAGAACAATTTCAACTCATGCTAATAATGCTAATAGAGAAAATTTATTAGTTTTGGATGCAACTACAGGACAAAATGCGATAAGTCAGCTTAGGGAGTTTAAAAATGTTTGCGATATTACAGGATTGATTTTAACCAAACTAGATGGAACTGCAAAAGGCGGTGTGATTTTCCCATTACAAGTTGAACTTGAAGTACCTGTTAAGTATATTGGTGTAGGAGAAGGAATAAATAATTTAGAAAAATTTGATTCTAAATCATTTGTTGAAGCAATGTTCGAATAAACTTGTAATATATTATAATTTATGGTATATTACATAAGTACTATGCACATCTTTGGATAGATTTACGTTGCTAATTTAATTAGTTTAAAATCTAGAAGAAAAAGATGGAAGAAAATAAACGGAGGTAAGATATATGTCAATAGTATCAATGAAAAAATTATTAGAAGCTGGTGTACATTTTGGACACCAAACAAGAAGATGGAACCCAAAAATGAAAAAATTCATCTTCACAGAAAGAAATGGAATCTATATTATAGATTTAGCAAAAACTGCAAATCAAATTGAAAAAGCTTACGAAACAATTAGAGATATTGCTAGCGAAGGCGGAACAGTTTTATTTGTAGGAACAAAAAAACAAGCTCAAGATTCAATTGAACAAGAAGCTAAAAGATGTGGTCAATACTATGTATCTAACAGATGGTTAGGTGGTATGTTGACAAACTTTAACACAATTAGAAATAGTGTAAACAAACTTAAAAAATATGAAACAATGGAAGAAGATGGAACATTTGATCTTTTACCAAAAAAAGAAGTTCTACAATACAACAAAGAAATGGATAAATTAGAAAAAAATCTTGGTGGAATCAAAGATATGGAAGATTTACCAGATGTATTATTTGTTGTAGATCCATCAAATGAACAAATAGCAGTTCACGAAGCTAGAATCTTAGGTATTCCAGTTATTTCAATTGTAGATACAAACTGTGATCCAGATGTAGTAGATATTGCTATTCCTGGAAATGACGATGCTATAAGAGCTGTAAAACTTATTACTTCATTAATGGCTGATGCTGTAATAGAAGGAAATCAAGGTAGTGAATTCGCAGTAAGCGAAGAAGACTTTGAAGAAAATGATGAAGAAGAAGAAACAGAATCAGAAGAGTTAGAAGAAAACGATGAAGAAGAATCTATTGAGGAATAATTAGGAGGAAATCATGGCAGTAAGTGCAAAATTAGTAAAAGAATTAAGAGAAAAAACTGGCGCAGGAATGATGGATTGTAAAAAAGCTTTAACTGAAACTGATGGTAATATAGATGATGCTATAAAACTATTAAAAGAAAAAGGACAAGCTACTTTGGATAAAAAAGCTGATAGAATTGCTGCTGAAGGAATTATTGGTTCATACATTCACAACGATAAAATTGGTGTAATTGTTGAAATCAATACTGAAACAGATTTTTCAGCAAATACTGACACAGTTAAAGAATTTGCAAAAAATATAGCTATGCATATAGCTGCTTTAAATCCACTATATATTTCAGAAGAAGACGCTGATGAAAAAGATGTAGCAGAACAAAAAGAAATATTAATTAAACAAGCTATGAATGAAGCTAATCCAAATATGCCTGAAGACAAAAAAGAAATGATAGCTCACAAAAAAGTTGAAGGTAGACTTAAAAAATATTTCAAAGATGTATGCTTAATGGATCAACAATATATCAAAAATCCTGATCTTACAATTGAACAATATCTAAGAGATACTGCAAATAATGTAGGAGAAAACATCAAAATCAGAAGATTTGCTAGATTTGAAGTTGGCGAAGGTTTAGAGAAAAAAGAAGAAGATTTCGCTAAAGAAGTTCAAAGCCAAATGAATGCTTAATAATTAAATTATAAAGAAAGCCGTTTGGCTTTCTTTTTTTACAAAGAATCCATAGTAATTTACTATGATTTTTTTCTTAATCGTTTGAAAGATAATTTTTTTACTATATAATATTAACAATTGAAAAAATTAAATGATTTTTAAATTTTAAATTTTAAATTTTTATATATAATTTTGAAAGGAGAATTAATGAAAATTTATAATAACGCAAAAGAAATAATTGGAAATACTCCATTATTAAAATTAAATTCCTTGAAAAAAGAAGGTAGAGCAGATATTTATGTAAAAGTTGAAAAAAATAATATAGCAGGCTCTATTAAAGATAGAATAGCTTTGTATATGATAGAAGAAGCAGAAAAAGATGGAAAACTAAAAAAAGGCGATACAATTGTAGAGCCAACAAGTGGAAATACTGGCCTAGCTCTTGCTGCCCTTGCTGCTGCAAAAGGATATAAATGTATATTAACTATGCCAAGCTCAATGAGTATAGAAAGATCGAAACTTGCTCAAGCCTACGGAGCTGAAGTAATAAGGACAACAGAAAATGGTCTTCAAGGATCAGTTGATAAGGCTATAGAATTATCAAAAAAAGACGGATATTTTATGCCAGACCAATTCTCAAACCCCGCTAATATAAAAGCTCATTACGAAACAACTGGTGTTGAAATTTTAAATGAAATATCTCCAGATGCTTTTATTGCAGGAGTTGGAACTGGTGGAACTGTAACAGGAGTTGGCAAAAGACTAAAAGAAAATAATAAAAATGTAAAGATTTTTGCAATTGAGCCAGCAGAAAGTCCTTTATTATCAGGTGGTAAGGCATCAGGTCATAAAATTCAAGGAATAGGTGGAAACTTTATTCCTGAAAATTTAGATTTTGATTTAATAGATGGAATTGTTGATGTTAAAGGCGATGATGCTATAAAAATGTCTAGATATTTAGCTAAAAACGAAGCCTTAGCTGTTGGAATTTCTTCAGGAGCTAATGTATGTGGTGCAATAGAAATTGCTGATAAGCTTGGTGAGGGTAAAAAGGTTGTTACTGTTTTGCCAGATACAGGCGAAAGATATTTATCAACAGAATTATATAATATAGATCAATATGACTTTTGAAGAATATAAAGATGAATTAGTTAAGGCAGCTTTGGAAAAAGATCCTGCCTTAACTAAGGCAGAAGATGCTTTGAGATTTTCTCCGGGAATTAGAGCTTTATTAGCTCATTTTGAGGCACACAAATTATATTTAGAAGGAGAATTTTCTAAGGCAAATGAGATTAGTCAAAAAGCTAGAAGAGAAACTGGAATTGAAATCCATCCTGGTGCTAAGATTGGAAGAAGATGCTATATAGATCATGGAATGGGTGTTGTAATCGGAGAAACTGCTGAAGTTGGCGATGATGTGTTAATGTATCATGGCGTTACCTTAGGTGGTTTAAAAAATGCAAGAGTAAAAAGACATCCAACTGTTGGTAATAATGTTTTAATTGGAGCAGGTGCAATTTTATTGGGAAATATCACCATAGGTAATTTTTGTAAAATTGGTGCAAATTCTGTAGTTTTAGATGATGTGCCAGATGATTGTACTGCAGTAGGAGCTCCAGCTAAAATTATAAAACATAAACATAATAAATAAGAAAAGGGCTGTTATTTAATTTTAAATTATTAACAAATATTTTAAAATTAACAGCTCTTTAATTTTAAGAGGTAGTATGTACAAAAAATTTAAATGGTTTATCAAGTATTATAAGAAATATTATATCATTGGAGTTATATTTTTATTATTAAGTGATATTGTTTCACTATTTTTGCCATATATTATTGGAAAATTAATTGATTTAATATACAACAATTCAATTGATTTAAATAATTTTATTAAAATTATATCCTTTACTATATTTGTGGTTATTTTAAAATATTTTTTGGCTATGGGTTGGTCTTATAATGTTTTTAAGGCTAGTGGAAGCATAGAATATTTAGCAAGAAATAAGTTAATGAGAAAATTTTTAAACCAATCTCAAGAATTTTTCGAAAAAAATTCTACAGGATCTCTTATGGGAAAATCTACCAATGATATTTCTCAAATATCAATAATGGCAGGTTATGGAACTCTAGCACTAATAGATGCTACAATTCTTCCTTTTAGTATAATTTTGGTTATGGTTTTTACTATTGATTTAAAACTAACTTTACTTTCTATTTTACCACTACCTTTTATTGCTATTATCTATTTTAAAATAGGGGATAAGATTTATGATAAGTCAAAAAAAGTAAATCAATCCTTCGATAGGTTAAATGATAGTGTTTTAGAAGACGCTGAAGGTATAAGGCTTATTAGGGTTTTCAACATAGTTGAAAATAGGAGAAAAATATTTTATAAAAACGCTGATGAATTAGCTACAAACAATATAATTCTTGCAAAATATCAGGCTCTTTTAGCTCCTGTAGAAAGAATTATAACGTCACTTACTTTTATTATAGCAATAGGATTTGGCTCATATTTAATGAGTTTAGGAAAAATTTCTATAGGTCAAATTGTTTCTTTTACCTATTATTTAAATATGCTAGTTTGGCCAATGTATGCTCTAGGAGATTTTATAAATTTAAAAGAGCAAGCAAGCGCTGCTATGGATAGGATAGATGAAACTTTAAATTATAAAGAGGAAATAAAAAATACAGATAATAAAAAAAGCGTCAATTTCCCATTGGATATAAAATTTGATAATCATAATTTTAAATATCCAAGTTCAAAAGAAAATATATTAAACGAAATAAACTTATCTATAAAAAATTCTAAATCTTTGGGAATTTTAGGAAAAACTTCATCAGGCAAAACTACCCTGATTAAACAAATTTTAGACTTATATAAGGTTGATAAATCTGATATATATTTTAATGATGATATTTCATCAGATATTTATTTTAAAAGTTTTAAGGAAAATCTTGGGTATGTTCCACAAGAAAATATGATTTTTTCAGATACATTAAGAAATAATATATTATTTGCAAAAGAAGATGCAAGTGAAGAAGAGTTGAATTTGGCAATAGAAATAGCAGATTTTAAAAAAGATATAGCTGATTTTCCTGAAGGTCTTGAAACTATTACTGGCGAAAAAGGAGTTTCATTATCAGGTGGACAAAAACAAAGATTGTCTATTGCTAGGGCTGTATTAAAAAATCCAGAAATTTTAATTCTAGATGATGCTATGAGCGCTGTTGATGCTAATACCGAAAAAAATATTATTACGAATTTAAATAAATATAGGAGTAATAAAACAACAATTATAGTAGCTCATAGGATAAGCCAAGTGCAAAATTGTGATGAAATTATTGTTTTAGAAGATGGAAAAATTGTTGAAAAAGGAAACCATTATGAGCTAATGAAAAATGACAAATGGTATAAAAAACAATATGAAAATCAAATTTTAGGTGATATGTATGATTAAGGCAAATGAAAAGAAAAATTATAATAAATTAAAAACTTACGCATTAGATGAAAAAAAGTCTTTGCTTATTGGATTTATTTTTTCTTTTTTTCGAACTATACTTGAAATAATCGGACCTATGATTATTGCTTTTATAATAAATGATGTATTAAAATCTAAGCTTACACCACAAAGCTACAAAAAAATTGCAATACTATTATTTATATATTTTATCGTTTTTGTATTGTCAGGAATTTTATTAAACAGGTCTAGAGTTAATTTTCAAATTGCAGCCAATAAAATTGCATCAAAAGTACAAAAAGATGTCTATGATAAAGTATCAACTTTTCCAATTTCCTATTTTGATAATCTTCCTTCAGGAAAAATCGCATCAAGAATAACCAATGACACAAATAAATTAAAAACAATGTTTCAACTATTGTTTTCTGATATTATAAATTCCTTAATATTAATTATTGGTCTATATATAACACTTTTATTTACTGATACAATAGCAGCTTTAATGCTTTTGATACTCATGCCTATTGTGTATTTGATATTTAAAACTTATTTAAATAAAACTTATGCATATACTAAAGATATAAAAATCTATACTGCAGATGTTAATGCAAAAATTAATGAATATATTCAAAATATGGAAATCATTCAAGTTTTTAATAGAGAAAATTATATTTTCAAAAAATTTGATAAAATAAATAGAAAAATATATGATTTGAATATTAAATTATCCAAATTAAGATCTTATTCAGGTTATAGAGCTATGGATATTATTCAATTTTTAGCTATAATAATCGTACTTATTTATTTTGGAATTGGCTCAATTACAAATATATATTTTGTAACAATAGGTTCTTTATATATGGCAATAGACTATACAACTAAAATTTTCAATAATATCAATACAATAATTATGAGATTTGGAGATGTTGAAGATGCTCTAAGCTCAGCAAATCACATATTTGAACTTTTAGAAATGAAATCTATGGAAAAATTAGAAAATAAAAAAATAAATTTAGAAAATGACATTTATTTTGATGATATTTATTTTTCTTATGATAATGAAGATGTAATAAAAGGAATTTCATTTGAAGTTAAAAATGGAACATCCCTAGCTTTTGTTGGGCAAACAGGTTCGGGCAAATCAACTTTGATAAATCTGCTTTTAAATTTTTATTCCCCAAGAAAGGGAAAAATATATATAGGAAATACCAACATTAATAAAATAAATAGAGATTTATTGAGAAAAGATATGGCAGTTGTTTTGCAAGATGCTTTTTTATTCAAGGCTAGCATAAAAGAAAATATTAGCTTGGGAGAAAATTTTACAGACAAAGAAGTTATAGAATCACTAAAAAAGGTTGGTGGACAAAAATTATTAAAACGAGGTATTGACAGCAAAGTTTTAGAAAATGGATCTAATTTGAGCCAAGGAGAAAAACAACTCATATCTTTTGCAAGAGCTTATATAAGAGATCCAAAAATTCTAATTTTAGATGAAGCAACATCAAATATAGATACAGAAACCGAAAAAATAATTCAAGAAGGTATAAATGAATTAAAAAAAGACAGAACAACTTTTATAGTTGCTCATAGATTATCAACAATAAAAAATGTAGATAAAATTATTGTCCTATCCCACGGCAAATTTTTAGAAAGCGGTAATCACGAACAATTAATCCAAAATAATGGAGAATACAAAAAAATGTATCTAAAGCAAATGAAAGAAAAATAAATTTAGAAAAACTTTTTCGTATAAATATAGATTTATGATATAATTATTTATAGGATGAAAATCCTAATTACAGGAGGTGATAAAATGAATTTTAATCAAATTATTCTATCTGTCGCCTTCATAATATTAGCTTTTTTTATAGGCTATCTTTGTAGAAAAAAAATAGGTGAATCAAAAATTTCTTCTGCAGAAGAATTATCTGCAAGAATTATTGATGAAGCAAATAGAGATGCCGAATCTCTAAAGAAAGATGCGCTAATAAGTGCTAAAGATGAGATTTCTAAACGCAAAAAAGAAAGCGAGCAAGAAATTAGCAAAAAAAATAATGAACTTGCTACAAAAGAAGGTCATCTTTTAAAAAAGGAAGAGAGTCTAGACAAAAGATCCTTATTATTAGATAAGAAATCTGATGAAATCTCTAGTGACCAAAAAAAGTTAAAACAAAAAGAAGACAGAATTGAGAAACTTATCGAAGAACAAGAGTTGAAGTTACAAGATATTGCTGGGCTTACAACAAGTGAGGCCAAAGATATTTTACTTCAAAGCTTAAAGAATGATGTTGTTCATGAACAAGCTAAAATCATTAAAGAGTTTGAAGAAAAAACAAAAAATGAAAGTAAAAAATTAGCTTCAGAAATTCTAGCAACAACAATTCAAAGATATGCGGCTGATGAAGTAGCAGAAAGCACAGTTACAGTAGTATCATTGCCAAACGATGAAATGAAAGGTCGCATAATTGGAAGAGAAGGTAGAAATATCAGAGCTTTTGAACAATTATCAGGAACAGATATGATAATTGATGACACACCAGAAGCTGTAGTAATATCTGCATTCGAACCAATCAGAAGAGAAATAGCTAAAGTAGCATTAGAAAGATTAATACTTGATGGAAGAATAAATCCTTCAAGAATCGAAGAAATGCTAATGAAAGCAGAAGATGAAGTTGAACAAAGAATAATTGAAGACGGACAAAAAGCAATTGAAGAAGTGGGAATACACAATCTTCATCCTCAACTTGTAAGACTTGTAGGAAAACTTAAATTTAGAACTTCTTATGGACAAAATGTTTTAAAACATTCCATAGAAGTTGCAAAAATTGCTGGAATGTTAGCTCAAGAACTAGGACTCGACGACAAGGATGCTAAAAGAGGAGGACTATTACATGATTTAGGAAAAGCTATAGATCATGAAGTAGAAGGAACTCATATATCAATAGGAGTCGAAGCTGCAAAAAAATATGGCGAAAACAAAAATGTAATTAATTGTATTGAATCCCATCACGGAGATGTAGAAGCTAATTGCATAGCTGCAATCCTAGTACAAGCATCAGATACAATTTCAGCAGCAAGACCTGGAGCAAGGAGAGAAAGCTTAGAAAATTATATTAAAAGACTAGAAAACTTAGAAGAAATTGCTAATTCATTTGATGGTATAGAAAAAACTTTCGCTGTTCAAGCAGGAAGAGAACTTAGGGTAATGATAAAACCTGAAAAAATATCGGACGATCAAATGGTTGTAATTGCTAGAGAGATTGCACAAAAAATCGAAAATGAATTAGAATATCCTGGTCAAATAAAAGTTAATGTAATTAGAGAATCAAAAGCAATAGAATATGCTAAATAAAATTTAAGGAGAGGAAAAATCATCCTCTCTTTTTATTTGCTTTTAAATATATATTACAAATCCAAAACTTTTTCTAAAAATATTACAAATATATTGAATTTTAAACTAAATATTGACAATTATTACAAACAATATATTATTATAGTAATAACAATACAAGGAGTTTTAAATGAAACAAAATAGTAACAAGAATATAACAAAAATTACAAGTGGAGCATTAGTTTTATTACTTGCTAGTGGTGGATTGTTTTCTAATTCTTCTGCTAAAGATCTTGAATCCACTAATGTTGAAAAGGTTATAGTTGATAAAAAACTTGACTTAGAAGAAAAAGACAAAATCAAGGAAAATGAATCTATACAAGAATCAGAAAAAATGAAGAAGTTGAAAACACTGATAAAAACATTGAAGAAGTTTTAAATAATCAAAATGAAGATAAATCTGAGGAAAATTCAACTATCCAAACTCTTGTAGATAATATAGAAGATGATCAAACAAATACTGTAGAATCAGAAAAAGAAACTTTGGAGGAAAATCTTAATGAAGTTAAAAATCCTGAAGTTTCAGAAAATAATATAGAAAATTCTAAAAATGAAAATGAAAAAGTTGAAAATGTTGAAGATGTAAAAGAAGAAACTGAAGAAACTGATGAAGATAAGCTTATAGTAGATGAAAAAGACAATATTCAAGAAGAAAATATTGATAATGTAAAAGAAAATTTACCTGAAAATCCTATAAATGATAAAAAGGATGAAGAGCCTATTAGGGAAAAAGCTGAAGAAAATAAGGCTGTTGATAATAAAATAGAAACTTCTGAAAAAGAATTAATAAAAGAAGAAAAGTCTGTTATTGAGCAAAAAGAAGAAAAAATTCTAATGAAGCTTTACAAGTAGCACCTGTAATTAAAAAGGTTGCTGTAAAAAGTCCTGCATTAAAAGCTGCGCCTAAAGCTGTTTCTTACCAAAATAAATCTTCTAATAATGGAAAATATATAAATAACTACAATAATAGAAAAGAATTTCTTGCTATGCTTGCAAGCCATTCAAGTCTTGCTAAAGAATATAATATTTTCCCGGAAGTAATGATGGGACAAGCTATCCTTGAATCAGGATGGGGAGAATCTACACTTGCAAAATATAGTAAGAATTTATTTGGAGTAAAAGTTCCTAATTCTGAAAAAGGAAAAGGTAAAGGTCACGTTTACCTAACTAACGAAGAAATTAACGGTAAAAATATAAAAATAAAAGACGAGTTTAGAAAATTTGATACTTACGAACAAAGTATTAGACAATACCTAAGCTTACTAAGTGGTAGATATTATAGCAGTTTTGGTGTTACTAAAGCTAAAGATTATAAAGAACAACTAAGATTAATTAAAAAAGCTGGATATGCAACAGCTAGTAATTATGTTGATGCTGTTTTGAATGTAATTACTAGAAATAATTTATCTGCATTAGCTAATCAATATTTAAATTCAAATACAACAAGAGCTAATAATTCTGCTGCAAAACCAAATAACGCAAAGAAAAACTCTAATACTTTAGCATCTAATACATCTAATAAAAATATAAGTACAATTAAAACCGACAAAAAGGCTAACGCAAATAGCAAGCAAAGTCAAAGAGTTGCTAAAGCTACACAAAAACCAAGTGTTAAAGTTGCCGATACTAAATCAACTACAAATCCACAAAATATTCTTGCATCATCTACTAAATCTAAAAACTTTCAAGCGATAGCAAAATATTATTGTAGCTTCAACAGCTAACGCAGTAAAAAACCGGTTGAAAATATTCAGGCAAATAATAATGTAGAAATAATGAAACTAAAAAATCTAGCCCAATAAATAATAGAAAGAAATCACAAACTACAGATAATAATGTAAGTGCAACAACAAATACTACTTACAGCAACAGTAGTTCAAAAAATGTAAAAACTGGAATAGGTTCACTAAGTTCTATTTTAACCACACTTTCTGCAGCAAGTTTTGCTCTAATAGCATCTAAGAAAAGAAATAATTATTTAAATTTTGGATAAAGAAAATTCTTTATCCAATTTTTTTATTTATATATTTTTTCAAATTATACTGTAATGAATTGTTTAAATCGATTTAAAATTAAATCAATACTCAAATATAAAAATTCGATTTTTATTATTTATTTAGGAGTAGAATTGTATTAGCAAAAATATAAAATCGCTTAAAACGCAAAATACGACGTCTGATTTTTTAGAAATTTAATATATTTTTAAAATTTGTTGTAATGATTTATGAGTCAACTATAAAGCTGCTGTTTTTATTTATAATTTTATTTCCAAAAAGTTTTTATGCTAAATATTTTGAACAAAAATACTTTATTAGTGGAGAGGTTTTTTGATTCTAAAATTATTGCACAAAATTATTATTTTGTGCAATAATTGATATTTTTATTTTTTTCTGCTATAATGATCTTAGCACAAAATATTTAGGAGTTTTTTTATGACTAAAATAAAGTCCCCCTTAATTTTAAAAGATTATCTTTCCTACTTAAAATCTATTAGAGCCTTATCCGAAAAAACTATTAGTGAATATCATTATGACCTTATTAATTTTATTTCTTTTCAAATATTAAGAAAGGTTTATTTTGATGATAAGGAAAAATTTGATTATGATTTAAAAAAATCAAATTTTGATTCTAATAAAATTTTCAATCAATCTTTTATTAATGATATTAATATTCAGGATATGTATTCTTATATATCTTATTTGGATAACGAATTAAACGATAACACTTCTACTAGGTCAAGAAAAATTTCTGCTTTACGTTCTTTTTATAAATATTTACATCAAGAAATTGAAATTATCGATAATAATATAACAGAAAAATTAAGAAATCCAAAAATTCAAAAAAGACAACCTGTCTACCTCACTTTGAGCGAAACAGAACACTTACTTGAAATTGTTAGTCAAGAAAAAAATGAATTTCTAAAAAATAGAGATATGGCTATAGTTTTCACTTTTTTAACAACAGGCATGCGTCTTTCCGAACTTGTTAGTGTAGATTTAAAAGATATTAAAGATGATCATTTTTCAATTATTGGCAAGGGCAATAAAGAAAGAACTATATATTTAACTAAAAATTGCATAGATTTAATTGAAAATTATATAAAGATTAGGAAAAAATATTTAAAAGATAAAAAAATCGACGCTTTGTTTATATCTACTAGAAAACAAAGAATATCAAACAGGGCTGTTCAATCAACTGTTGAAAAATATTTAGAAAAAGCAGGTTTTGATACAAAAATCTATTCAACTCACAAACTAAGACATACAGCAGCAACTTTGATGTATAAGTATGGAAATGTGGATATAAGAGCTTTAAAAGACGTATTAGGACACGAAAGTGTATCAACCACTCAAATTTACACCCACTTGGATGATGAAGATTTGAAAAAAGCAGTAAACAAAAATCCTTTATCAAATTTAAAAATATAAAAAAATTCTTATCTATTAATATTAATTTTTCAAAGTTAGAATTTATAAAAAAATACTCAATCAATAACTAATTCTTATTGGTTGAGTATTTTTTAGTTTCATCACTTATTTTATGGAATTTATATCTAAAATTTTATTATCCACAAATTTTTCTAATACCTTCATCAAGGCAAGTTTTCCGTGGTATTTATTTAATCCTCCTTGCAAATAAACTGTGTATGGTTTTCTCAAAGGACCATCGCAGGATAGTTCAGAAGTAGCTCCTTCTACAAAGCCTCCTGATGACATTATAACAGGGTCTTCATATCCAGGCATTTGGTCAGCTATTGGTGTTAAATTGGAATCTACACTACAAGATTCTTGGATTGCTTTTGCAAATAATTCTAATTTTTCGCTAGAATGTAATTTTATAGCTTGGACTATATCGCTTCTTGGATCATCTAATTTTGGGATTATTTCATACCCTAAATCATCAAAAACTTTCGCGAAAAGAAGAGCAACTTTTATAGACTCAATTGTAGTTTTGCTTGAAAAATATAAACCTTGCAAGACATTTCGATTCATTCCAAAACTTAATCCTTCATCTTTTCCAATTCCAGGTGCTGTAAGGGTATTTGCACAGTATTCAATTAAATCTTTTTTTCCAGAAATATATCCGCCAGTTATTGCAATTCCACCACCAAGATTTTTAATTAAAGAGCCAGCAATTATATCTGCACCTATTTCTATAGGTTCTTTGATTTCTGTGAATTCCCCATAACAATTATCTACAAAAATAATTACGTCTTTATTTATTTTTCGAATTTCAATAATAGCTTTTTCTATTTCACTAATACTAAAAGCTCTCCTATTTGTATATCCTGTTGATCTTTGAATCATTACAAGCTTTGTTTTATCATCTAATTTCTCTTTTATTTTTTCATATTGGATTTCTTGTTCATTTTTTAATTCTAATTTATCGTATTTAATTCCTTTTGAAAGCAAATTTCCTTTTTTATTTCCTTCAATTCCAATAACTTGTTGTAAAGTATCATAAGGATCTCCATTTATTGATAAAATCTTATCTCCATAATTTAAAAGAGAAAATAAAACCAAAGAAATAGCATGAGTGCCGGATACTATATTTGGTCTTACAAGAGAATCTTCAGATTTAAAAATTGAAGAAAAAATATTTTCAACCACCTCTCTACCAATATCTGCATATCCATATCCTGTTGCAGAGTTAAAATGAATAGCGGAAAGATTATTATCGCTAAAAGATTTTAAGACCTTTATTTGATTGTATTCACTTATCTTATCTAATTTTTTAAATTTATCTTCTAAATCTAGATCTATTTTTTCAATATAATTTTCAATCTTTGTATCAATTCCATATAATTTATTGTAAATCATAAGTCTCCTTTACAATTTTTTCCATATTTTCCAAGATTTTTTCATCCATATCCTCATCCCTATAAATTAAATTAGAAAAATCATATTTTAAATATTTTTTCATCCATGTGATTTGCCTTTTGGCATATCGTCTTGTATTTTTTTTAATTTCACTTCTTAGCTCATCATAAGAAATTTCATTTTCTTTATAAGTAAAAAATTCTTTATAACCTATAGCCTGTAATGACTTAGATAATGAACTTAGTTTATAGTTTTTAACTAGCTTATCAAATTCATTTTCTAATCCGTCATTAATCATTTGGTCAACTCTAAGATTGATTTTTTCATAAAGTTTTGACCTATCCTTATAGTTTATAAAAAATAATATAGGATTTATATTTTTATTTAAATTTTTTAGACCTTTTCTTAATTCACTTGGTTTTTTTCCAGTTAATTTGTAAGTTTCAAAGGCTCTTATAATTCTTTGAGTTTCATTTGGATGATATTTTTTAGCTTCTATAGGATCAATTTCACAAAATTTTTCATACATATATTCATTTCCATACATTTGAAAATCTTTTGTAAGCTTATCCCTTAAATTTTTATCTTTTTTATTTGTTCCATAATTCATATCAAATAAAATTGAATCAATATAAAAACCCGTACCACCAGCCACAATAGGAATTTTATTTTTTGAATTGATTTCACTAATTAGATTTCTTGCCATATCCTTAAATTCTTGAACAGAATATTCTTCATTAGGATATTTTATATCAAGCCCATAATGTTTTATGCCATCCGTTTCGATTTTTTTTATTTTGTTTGTTCCTATATACATATCTTTATAAATTTGTTGGCTGTCAGCAGAAATAATTTCTCCATCAAATTTTTTGGCAAGTTTTATAGCAAACTCACTTTTCCCACAAGCTGTAGGTCCTGTTACAATCAAAACTTTATCTATCAAAATATTTCTCCAATTCATCTTCTTCAATCATAATAATAGTCGATTTTCCATCGTAAGTTTTATATGGATTATCACACTTATTTAATTTATCTATTGTAGCCATAACTTCTGCTTTATTAAGAATGTCTCCTTTTCTAAAGACATTTTTGTTTATTAGCTTTGAAATTTTATTTAAAAATAAGTTTTCATTTTTCTCATCAATATCTAATAAATCATAGAAAAAATTTTTATTTTCAGGTTCTTCAAATATTAAAGGAACAGCTCTAATTATCAATTTGTCATAAGAAAATTCCTCAATATCAAAACCCATTTTTTTGAAAATTTCTTTTTTTTCAAGATATTTATTATATTCTTGAAGATTTACTTTAATAGTTTTTGATTCAATTAATTGTTGAGAGGAAATTTTTCCATTATTAAAATTTTCTATATATTTATCAAATTTAATTCTTTGATCAGCTCTTCTATTATCAAGGATTAAAATTTTATCATTATAAGAAAATAAAGCATACTTATTAAAAATTGAACACTTATAAGAAAGCTTATCAATTTCTAATTTTTTTACTGTTCCAAGGCTTTTCTTATCGTAGTCTATATCTTCTATTTTTTCATTTTTTTCTATAAAATTTAATTCTGCACCTCTAAAGAAATCTTCTTCCTTTTTTGCTTGGTCTTTTGTATCTGGATTTTTTTCAAAATTATAGGAATTATCTTCCTCTTTTACCCTATTGTATGAATTTAAAATCTCGCTATAATCATCATAAAAATTCAATTCTTCTTTATTTTTTTCTGATACTTTAACTTCCCTAATATTAATATTTTCATATAAGATTTTAGATACTTCATCTTCTAATAAATCAATCAACTCATTTTGATATGTGAATTTAATTTCTTTTTTGTTAGGATGAATATTTACATCAATATTGTTAGAATTTGTTTCTATAAAGATAAAAAAAGCTGGAAATCTTTGACTTGGAATAAGTGTTCTATATTCATTTTCTATAGCCTTGCTTATATTCTCATTTTCAATAAGCCTATTATTTACAAAAATATATTGAAAAGACCTATTTCCCCTATAATAATTAACTTTTGAAATAAATCCATTAATTTTATAAAGAGAATTTTGAATTTCTATTTTGATAAGATTGTCTTTTAGATTCTCATCCAACAATTCAATAATTTTATTATCCATAGCTTGGTCTTTTAATGTATGAAAAATCAGCCTATTATCTTTTATAAATTTAAATGAAACATCATTATATCCAAGAGCTAATGCTTGCATTATTTTTGCTATTTTATTTGATTCATTTATATCAGATGATAAAAATTTACGTCTTACAGGAAGATTTAAAAATAAATCATAAACTTCTATACTTGTCCCCATATTTGTAGCTATAGAATTGTATGACTTTATATTTCCATTTTCAAAAATCAATTCTTTTCCTAGATTTTGATTTTTTGTTTTTGAAATTGCTTTTATATTTGCACAAGCAACAATTGATGATAAGGCTTCGCCCCTAAATCCAAGAGTAAATAAATCATATAAATCTGAGAAGTCTTTAATTTTTGAAGTTGCATGTCTTTTAAAGGCTCTTTTAAAATCATCCTCATCAATTCCTATGCCATCATCTGTAACTCTTATATAAGATTTTCCGCCATTTTTTATTTCTACAACTATATTTTTGGCATTTGCATCTATTGAATTTTCTACTAATTCTTTTACTATAGAAACAGGAGATTCTATAACTTCTCCTGCCGCTATTTTTTCTATTGTTTTTTTGTCAAGTTCTATGATTTTCATCATATCTCCTTTATATTATCAATAAGCTTATTAAGAATATTTATTGCTTCTAATGGGGTTAATTCATTTATATTTATCAAATTTACTTTATTTTTCAATTCATCAATTTTAATTTTATTCAAATCATCTATAGAAGATTTTATTATTTTGTTATTGTCTTTGAATATCTCATCACTTTCATCAAGTTTATTCATAAATACTTTTGCATTTTCTATTAAATCTAATGGTAAGCCGGACATTCTAGCAACTTCAATCCCATAAGACCTATCAGATTTTCCTCTAGAAATTTTTCTCAAAAAAACTAAGCTATCATTTTCTTCTAATATATCTATTTTTAAATTGATGACATTATCCAATTTATTTTCAAGAACTGTCAATTCATGAAAATGCGTAGCAAAAACTGTTTTAGCCTTCTTCTTTTTGCTTAAATAATCAACCAAGCTCATAGCTATTGATAAACCATCATCAGAGCTTGTCCCCCTCCCTACTTCATCTAAAATAATGAAGGACTTGTCAGTTGAATTTTTTAATATATTACTTACTTCATTCATCTCAAGCATAAAGGTTGACTCGCCTTTTGAAATATTATCGCTAGCTCCAATTCTTGTAAATACCTTATCACAAATACAAATACTTGCCTTTTCGCAAGGAACAAAAGAACCCATTTGAGCAAGAATTATAATTATAGCCATTTGTCGCATATAAGTAGATTTTCCTGCCATATTAGGCCCTGTAATTATTTGAATTAGATTATTACTTTCTCCGATGTCCGTATCATTTGAAATAAACTCATTTTCTTTAAGTTTTTTTTCAATAACAGGATGTCTGCCATTTTTAATTTTTATAATATTATCTGTAGTAATTTTAGGTTTACAATAATTATTTTCCCTAGCAAGTTTTGACAATGCATTAATAGAATCAATAATTGAAATTAATTTTGATAAGTATTGGAGTTTTTTGGTATTATCCAATATAAATTCTCTTATTTGACAAAAAATTTCATACTCAAGGTTATTTATCCTATCGCTAGAGCCCAAAATCAAATTTGAAAGCTCCTCAAGTCTTTCTGTAGTATATCTTTCTCGATTAATTAAAGTTTGTTTTCTTATATAAGTATCAGGAACTAAATCTAAATTTGATTTAGTTATCTCTATTGAATACCCGTTATTTTTATTGTAATTTATTTTTAATTTATTTATGCCTGTCTTTTCTTTTTGTTCATTTTCATAAGCAATCAAATCATTTTCTGCTGACAAAGAATCTTTTTTTAACTTATCCAAATCATCATTGAAACCTTCTTTGATAATTTCCCCTTCAGTAATTAAAACAGGTGGATCTTCAACTATAGATTTATCTAAAATATCATAAATATTTGAAACATCTGGAAGATTTTTTGAAAAAGAAATAATATCTTTATTATCAAGTCCTGCCAAAAATTTCTTAAATTCTGGAATATTTCTTATTGATGTTTTCAAAGAAATAAAATCTCTTGCATTAGCTCTTTGATAAGAAATTTTTCCAATAATTCTTTCTAAATCAAATATATCATCCAAAAAATATGAAACTTTATTTGATAAATCAGGGTTTAAAAAGAAAAATTCGACTAAATCTAGACGTTTATCAATTTTTTCTTTTTCGATTAGTGGTCTTTCAAGCCACATATTTAAAAGCCTTGAACCCATAACAGTATCAGCTTTATCTATTAATTTAAATAAAGAATTATCCTTACCTTTTTTATCAATATTTGAATGTAGTTCAAGATTTCTTCGTGTATTTGCATCTAACTGCATATAAGATGCAATATCTAAAATTTCAATATCATTTATATGAGCTAATTTTTCCTTGTGATAACTATAAATATAATCCAATAAATTTGAAATAGCTATTAAAGCAATTCTCATATTTTCTATTTTTTTGAAATTTTCTACTCCCAAATTTTTATATACATTTTCACTTAAACTTTCATAGTCCTTGCTATCGTCAATTTTATTTATAAGGATTTCTTTATTTAAGTTTAGATATTTTAAAACTTTTTTATTAGAAAAATTTGAATTTATTATTATTTCTGATGGAGAAATTTTTTCTATTTCATCTATTAGCTTGTTTGCACTAATGCTTTGATTATTTCTTATTTCAAAAGCCATTAATTTACCAGTTGAAATATCTGAAAAACAAGCGCCAATTCCGTATTTATTTTCATATATTGAAAGTAAAAAATTATTTTCTTTTTTATCAAGCGATTCCAAATCTATTATTGTACCTGGACTTATAACTCTTGTTATAGCTCTTTTTACAAGGCCTTTTGCCATTTTTGGATCTTCTACTTGATCACACAAGGCTATTTTAAATCCATTTTGAACTAATTTATTTATATATGTATCAATAACATGATGAGGAACTCCACACATAGGTGCTCTTTTGTCATGACCACATTCTTTTCCAGTCAAAGCTAATTGGAGATTTTTGCTAATAATTATAGCATCATCAAAAAAAGCCTCGTAGAAATCTCCGACTCTATAAAGTAATAGAGAATCCTCAAAGTTTTTTTTGACATCCACATAGTGCCTTAACATAGGGGTTAATTTATCATATTTAAAATCTGAATTCATATAATCACATCCTTTGATTATTATAACATATAGGAAAATTCATATAAAAGAAATAACCCATGATAAATCATGAGTTATTTAATATTTATTGATTGAATATTTTTTATCCATTTACTTGAATCTTTTTCTTGCTTGTCAACTATAAAAAATATGCCCAATTTTTTGTCATAGTCCATATTAGCCTTATTATTGATTTTATAAACTAATAAAACTCTGTTTACTTCAAGAGCAGTTTCCATACTCATATTTGTAGTGTGTCCATACCCATCCGAAAACTCAACTGTATTATTCAAATTAGGATTAATACCTTCTTTGTTTAGGATTTTTTCAATTGATACTCCCACAAGTTTAAATTCCTCTCCCTTAGGAGTAGTAAATTTCATTTCGTTTTTTCCCATTTTTCTTATATCTTTCAAAGACAAGGAATCTATTTCGCTATCATTATTTTTAATTACAATAATTTCATTATCATAATTAGATAATGACTTATTAGAAATATAACTTGCTAGCTTTGAAAATAAAAAGATTGAAATCAATAATACTATTACAAGTAAAACAAGATTGTATTTATTTTTATTATAAAGTTTTGAAATATTGTTACTTTTATTATTTCTCATTATTTTCCGGTTGAACCGAATCCACCTTCTCCTCTTTCACTTTCACATAAGTCATCAACTTTTTGAATTTCAACTTTTTCATAAGGTTGAACTACCATTTGAGCCAATCTTTCATTTTTTTTGATAACTTGTTCATTTTTCCCAAAATTATAAAAAAATAATTTTATCTCTCCCCTATAATCACTATCTATAATTCCTGTAGAATTAGCAAGCATTAATTGTCTTTTAACACCTGTAGATGACCTAGGATAAATGGCAACAAAAAAGCCTTCAGGAATTTCGATTTTTAAATCAGTAGGAACTTTGCCTACTTCTCCTGGCTTTATTATAATTTCTTCTTCATTTGAAGAATATATGTCCATACCAGCTGAATAAAAAGTCTTATATTCTGGTAATATATTATTAGTTTTTATTTTTAAAATTTTTTTAGTCATAATTTCTCCTATCTAATCGTCTTTTATATTTTATCATATATCAATAGAAATTTGAATTAAAAATACCAGTATAATTAAATATTCTAAGGGTGTATAATTAATTTATAGGAGGATAAAATGGAAAAAATAAAAAACAGATTTTTAAAATATATTGCAATAGATACAAGAAGTGACGAATCAAAAGCAAATTTGATAAAACCAACAAGCAAAGGTCAATTAGAATTAGGTAAAATTTTAAAAGAAGAATTAAATGATTTAGGTCTTGATGCCTATATAAATGAAGAAGGATTTGTTTTTTCATGCCTAAAAGCAAATACAGATAAAAACTTACCAAAAGTAGGATTCATTGCTCACATGGATACTTCTCCAGAAATGCCAGGAGGAATAAAAAATCCACAAATTATAAAATACGAAGGTGGAGATATAAAATTAAAAGAAAATATATTTATAAAAGAAAAAGATTTTCCATTTTTAAAATATTTAAAAGGAAAAACTTTAATTACAACAAATGGAGAAATGTTATTAGGAGCTGACGACAAGGCAGGAATTGCTGCAATAATGGATGCCATAGAATTTCTTATAAATAATCCACAAATAGAGCATGGAGATATAAAAATTGCTTTCACACCAGATGAAGAAATCGGAACAGGATGCGATAGCTTTGATGTTGATTATTTTGATGCAGATTTTGCCTATACCCTAGATGGAGGACGACTTGGAGAATTAGAATATGAATCATTTAATGCAGCAGAAGCAAAAATTTCAATAAAAGGCAAATCCGTCCATCCAGGTACTGCAAAAAACACAATGATTAACTCTATAAGCGTTGCAAAAGAGTTAGATGATTTAATAGGTCAAGTTCAAAGACCAGAGCATACAGAAGGCTATGAGGGCTTCTATCATATGATTTCAATTGATGGAAGTATTGAAGATACAAATTTAGTTTATATAATCAGAGATTTTGATAAGGAAAAATTCGAAAAAATGAAAAAATTCCTAAATGATTGTGTGAATTTCTTAAATTCAAAATATGGCAATATTATAAAAATAGAAATGAGCGACACTTACTATAATATGGGAGATGTTTTAAAAAATCATAAAGAAATAATAGATTATGCAAAAGATGCTATGGAAAATTTAGGAATAAAAGTAATAACACAACCTATTAGAGGCGGAACTGATGGTTCAAAATTATCATTTATGAATCTTCCTTGTCCAAATTTATTTACGGGTGGTTATAATTTCCATGGTATTTATGAATTGATACCTATTGAAGATATGAAAAAAGCATCTGATACAATTGTAGAAATTATAAAAGAAATATCAAAAAAATAAAATGGTTAAATTTATTCAATTGGGTATAGTAATAGTAAGATTCTAATTTTAAAATTTAAAAGGAGATTAAAATGACTGACGAAAACAGAATAAGCAATGACAACCAATACAGAGGAGACAAAGAACTTGATAAAAAATCAAGAGAAGCAAATAAAGCTGATGGTAGTGAATCTCTAGATAAAAAACATACTGCAGATCAAGAAAATTTAAGAAGTATAACTGATGAAGCTGACACCAACTCAAACGTTGGAGCAGAAGCAAGAAGAACAAGATCAGATTTTTCTGAAAATCCATCAAAAGATAAGTAAATTTAAAGGCTGTAAAATAATTACAGCCTTTTTTGTATTTTATCTAAAATTTTATTATTACCATTTAATTTATCTAGAAAATATCCTATTTTTTTAATGTAATTAATCCTGAGCATTCAGAAAATTTTTCAAATTTCAATTTAGGAAAATAAGACCTAAATTCATCCACAACAAAATAAATCTCATCATTATCCCACTGTTCATAAGATTCTTTCATACATTTATCATGTAAAGCACGAGATACAAAAGCTATATCTCCAATGTATATACATCCCCCACCATCTAATTGTTCTAGTAATTTTTTCAAAAATATAACTTTTTTCTCATTAGTTATATGATGAAGTGAATATGTAGCAATTATTGCATTATATTTATGTTCTAACAAGGGATTAACCAAGCCCTTAGAAATATCTCCATAAAAAAGCTTCGCATTAGGCATTTTATTTTGTGCTATTTCTATCATTCTTTTAGAAAAATCTTGCCCATAGATTTTATAGCCATGATCATATAACTTGGATATTAAAGTTCCTGTACCAAATCCAATGTCTAAAATATTTCTATAAGATTCATTTAATATCCTATTATATATTTCATTAAGTATATTTTTATATCCTGCAAAAGGATATGAACCATCATTATCAGATATTTCAACGCTTTGATCATAATCATCAGCCCACAAATCAAAACCTTTATTACTTAACAATTTATCCTCCAAATTACTATCTTGATTATACCAATTTTAATAAATAATTAAAATTTAATAATTTTCTTTTTGAAATAAAAAATCCTCCTGATTAGTTTTGTTAATCCTAATCAGAAGGTGCTTGCAAAAATTTTATATGATTTAAAAAATCATTTAAAATTTAAAGTTATTCATCAATTTTGCGTCTTACCATATCTCCTTTTTTAAGCTCATGGTCAATTTTTATATAAACTATTTGTTTTGCCTTGTTGGCTATTTCTATACCATTTCCTTTGGAATCTTTCATATTTTCAATTTTAAATTTTATAAAGTCTGGACTATCTCCAAAAATTTCGACTTCATCTCCCAAAACAAATCTATTTCTTTCTTCTAGTTTTGCAATTTTATTTTCTTTGTCATAATCTAAAACCACAGCAATAAAATCATAATTTCTAATGTATGAAGAATTTTCATAAATTTGAGAAGAAGAATCCGCTTTATTATAGAAAAATCCTTTTGTAAAATGTCTATGGCTAGCTTTTTTTATTTCATCCATATATTTTTTAGCAATTTCTTTATTATAAACTCCATTATAGTATGCATCAATTGCTTGTCTGTAGCTTCTAATAACTGTTGCAACATAAAAGACGGTTTTCATTCTTCCTTCAATTTTAAATGAATCAACTCCTGCCTCTATTAGCTTATCAATTTCATCTATTAGGCATAAATCTTTGGAATTCATAATAAATGTTCCATTTTCATCTTCGCCTATAGGATAATATTCGCCTGGTCTTTTTTCTTCTTGTAGGGCATATTTCCACCTACAAGCATGAGCGCAATCTCCTCTATTTGCATCTCTTCCTGTCATGTAATTACTTAATAAACATCTTCCAGAATATGAAATACACATAGCTCCGTGAATAAAACATTCAATTTCTAAATCTTTTGGAACATTTTTTCTAATTTCTATTATTTCATCAAGTGATAATTCTCTTGCAAGTATAACTCTTTTTGCACCAAGTTTATACCAAAAATTAATTGTGTGAGAATTAGTTACAGATGCTTGAGTTGAAATGTGTAAATCTATATTAGAATTTTCTTTTGCTATATTAAAAATACCAGGATCTGAAATTATTAAAGCATCTACTCCAATTTTTTCAAGATATTTGATGTATTCTACAATTCCCTCAAGATCATTATCATGAGGAACTATATTCATAGTAATATGACATCTAACTCCATGTTCATGTGCGTAATCAACTGCTTCTTTAAGTTCATCTTTATCAAAATTTTTTGAATTTTTTCTAAGACCAAAATTATTTCCAGCCATATAAACAGCATTTGCTCCAAATTTTATAGCTGCTTTTAATTTTTCCATATCTCCAGCTGGTGCTAATAATTCAACTTTATCTTTCATCAACTCTCCTTGTCGTTAAACTAATACCATCGCCTATTGGTATTATACTTGTTACATATTCATCTAAATTTGTAATATGAGATAAAAATTTTCTCAAATTTTTTACCATAGTTATGTGTCGTCTATTAATTAAATCATCGTTTGTAATTTCTCCCCTAAAGAGAATATTATCACAAACAATAAGGCCATTTTCATTTAATAATTTTAATGATTCATTAAAGTAATATTCATATTGTGATTTATTTGCATCTATAAAAACAAAATCAAAGCCTTGATTAAAATTATTCAAGGCTTTTTTTGCATCCATATTTATTAAATTTATTTTTTTATTATATTTAGAAAAATTAGCTTTTGCTATTTCTGATATATCTTTACTCTTTTCAATTGTAGTAATATTTGCATTAGAATATTTAGAAAAAAGTAATGAAGAATAGCCAATCGCTGTTCCAATTTCTAGAATATTTTTAGGTTTTGAAATTGAAATTAAAGTTTTAAGAAATTCTTTTGTTTCTAATTTCATTATAGGAATATTATTTTCAATTCCGTAATTTCTTAATTCAATAAAATCTTCATCAATATAAATATTATTTAAATAATCAACTATATGATTATAATTAATATTCATTGCTATCAACTTCTGTTAAAACTGGTAAAATCATAGGATCTCTTCCAGTTTGATTATAAATATATGATTTCAATGCTTCTCTTATTTGATATTTAATTTGACTAATAGCATGAATATCTTTTTTTTCACATTTTTTCATTGTTCTCATTACAATATCTTTTGAATTTTCAATAAGATCTTGATTTTCTTTTACATAAATAAATCCTCTTGAAACAATTTCAGGATTTGATAAAACTCTTTGTGTATGTTTTTCAATTGTTAAACTTACAACTAAAAGTCCATCTTCAGAAAGATGTTTTCTATCTTTAAGAACAATATTTCCAACATCGCCAATACCGGAACCATCTACTAGAACATTTCCTGCTTGAACTTTACCATTAATTCTAGCAGATTTTTTGGTAAATTCAAAAACGTCTCCATTTTGACCGACTAAAATATTTTCTTTATTCAATCCCATATCCATAGCTATTTCCATGTGTTTTTTCAATTGGCGTGGTTCCCCGTGAGCTGGAATAAAATATTTTGGTGTTGTTAATTGGTGCATTAATTTAATTTCTTCTTGGCAAGCATGACCTGATGCATGAACTTTTGCCAAAGAATCATATATAATATCACAACCAATTTTTGTTAAATTATTAATTGTATTATTAATTGGCATTTCATTACCAGGAATTGCTGATGATGACAAAATTACAGTATCTGATGAATTTAAATGAACTTGCTTATGTTCATTATTTGCCATTCTTGTCAATGCAGATAGTGGTTCTCCTTGAGTTCCGGTTGACAAGACAACAATTTGATCATCAGAATAATCTTTAATATTTTTCATATCAATTAAAGTATTATTTCTAATTTTCAAATATCCTAATGAACTTGCAATTTTTACGTTATTTATCATAGATCTTCCAGATAAAACTACTTTTTTATTATATTTTTCAGCAGCAAATATTACTTGTTGAACTCTATGAAGGTTTGAAGCAAAAGTTGCTACAATTATTCTACCTGGTGCTTGTCCAAATAAATTAATAAAAGTTTCTCCTACTTCTTTCTCACTCATTGAACTTCCTTCTATTTCTACATTTGTAGAATCAGAAAAAAGACATAATAATCCCTTTCTACCTAAAGAAGCAAGCTTTTGTATATCAGTAGGTTCGCCATCTATAGGCGTAAAATCCATTTTAAAATCGCCAGTAAATAATATAGTTCCTATTGGAGATTTTACAGCTATTGCGCAAGAATCTGGAATTGAGTGACTTACTCTGATAAATTCTGCACTTAGATTTCCAACTTTTACTGTATTATTGACATTAACCATCTTTAATCTATTAGAATTAAGTCCATGTTCTTTAAATTTATTTTCTAATAATCCTTTTGTAAGTTTTGAACAGTAAACATTAGTATCTACTGTTTTTAAAAGGTATGCAATTGCTCCAATGTGGTCTTCATGACCATGAGTAATGAATATACCTTTTAACTTATCTTTGTTTTCTTCAACATAGGTAAAATCTGGTATAACTATATCTACACCTAACATATCCTCATCTGGAAAAGTTAAGCCACAATCTATCATAATCATTTCATTTTTATATTCGACAATTGTACAGTTTTTACCTATTTCTCCAAGTCCTCCTAATGGGATGACTTTTAGTTTATTTTGCATTCTCATTTTTACTCCTTAAATTATCTTCACATTCGGAGCAAATACCATATATTCTTAAAGAATAATAATCCAATTCAAAGTTATATTTATCTTTTAAACTTTTTGCTAATTTTTCATTATCTAAAATTTTTTCTTCAACAATTTTTCCACAATTAGTACAAATTAAATGGTCATGGTGTGCATCTTTTTGACTAATAAGCTCATAAGTATTCACAGAATCTGTAAATTCTTGCTTATTAACAATTCCCAAATCTTCAAAAATATTAAGAGTTCTATAAACAGTTGCTATACCAACTTGTTTATTATCTTCATGTACTATAGAAAACAACTCTTCTGGTGTCAAATGTTTTGAATTAGAATTTTTAAGAGCATTGAAAATTATTTGTCTTTGTTTTGTAAATTTATGACCATTTTTTTCAAATACTTTTTTTAACTGTTCAATGTTCATTTTCATCTTCTTTCATTTCTTCATATATTTTTACAATTTCGTCTAATTCTTTATTATTATCGATTGCCTTAAAGCTAACAGAATCTTTACTTTTCATCATTTCAAAAATCAATATAAAATCTTCATCTATTGGCTCTAAAACAGCATAATCTTTATCGTCTACTCCGAATGTATCTATCAAATTAAATTCGACTTCGTTATTATTTTCATCTGTTAAAATTATCTTATTCATTATTTCTCCCATCCAAATAGGTCTGTAAAATAAAAGAGGCAGCAATTTTATCTACATATTTTTTTCTATCTTTAAGATTAACATTCATATCCATCAAGACCTGATCTGATTGTATAGTAGTCATTCTTTCATCCTGATATTTAATTTCAATATCAGTGGATTTTTTTAATAAATCGACAAAAGAAATCACCTTCATGGCTTGAGGACCTAAGGTGTTATTCATATTTTTTGGAAGTCCAATAATTATTAAATTTACTTCTTTTTCATTAATTATTTCAATTAATTTTTCAATATCTAAACTTGCTTTTTTTCTTTTAATTGTAATATAGGCTTGGGCAGTGATAAAAAACGTATCGCTTAATGCGACTCCGATTGTTTTATCACCCAAGTCTAATCCCATAATTCTACTCATTAATATAATATTTTAATATTTCTTCTAGAATAGTATCTCTATCAACTTGTCTTATCAATTTTCTAGCATTTTTGTGTCCTGTAATATAAGTAGGATCTCCACTAATTAAATATCCAATAATTTGGTTTGTTGGCTTATATCCTTTTTCTTCTAAAGCATTATAAACTTCTGTAATAATTTCTCTTATATCAACTTTTTTCTCATCTTGTGGATTGAAACGCATAGTTTCATTGAAGTTTTTGTCTGACATAATTTCTCCTTATATTAAATCATAAACTTTTTCTAAAGCTTCATCTAGTTTAGAAATATCTTTACCTCCAGCTTGAGCGAAATTTTTCTTTCCTCCACCATTTCCACCTGTTATTTTACTAACTTCTTTGACAATTTTTCCTGCATTGTATTTATCTGTTAATGAATCAGAAACAGATGCTGTAAAGATTATTTTATTATCTTTTACAGTAGCAAATACAATTATTAAATCTTTGTATTTGTCTTTTATTCTGTTTTCAAAATTTCTCAATGTATCAAGATCTTCATTCTCAAATTTATGAACTAAAAGATTTATTCCATTAATATCCTTAACTTCACTTTCTATATCTTTATAAATATCTTTTTCATTGAATTCTTTTAGCTTTTGAATGTCATCTTTGAGCTGTTTTATTTCTTCATTTAAAGATTTAGCTCTTGACAATACATTTTTAGGGTTTGTTTTTAATTCATCAGAAATTGAGTTAACTATTTCTATATTATTATTTAAATATTCATAAACTTTTTTTCCTGTTATAGCTTCTATTCTTCTTATACCTGAAGCTGCAGATGATTCTTGAATTATTTTAAATATTAAAATCTCAGATGAATTATTTACATGACATCCACCACATAATTCTTTTGAATAATCAGAAACTGAAACAACTCTAACCATATCTTTATATTTATCTTCAAATAAACCTATAGCTCCAAGTTTTTCTGATTCTTTATAAGACATAATTTCTTTTTTTACAGGCAATTGTTCTCTGATTTTTTCATTTACTTCATCTTCTATTTTCTTGATTTCATCCTTAGTTAAAGCATTTGGATAAGTAAAATCAAATCTTAATTTATATTCATCTACTAATGATCCAGCTTGTTTAACTTCATCACTTAATAAATTTCTTAAGGCTTGATCTAGTAGATGTGTTGCAGTGTGGTTTCTTGTTATATCTAATCTTCTTTGTTTATTAACTTTAAATAATGCATTACAAGATTCTAACTTACCTTCTTCAACTTTAACATAATGAAGTATAACATCTTTTTTCTTTTGTACATTATAAACTCTTGCTTTTGAATCATCTGTGATAATAAATCCTGTATCAGCTACTTGTCCGCCACCTTCTGCATAAAAAGAAGTCTTATCACTTACAATTATACCCTTATGACCTTTTTTTATAAAGTTTACTTTTTCTTTATTATCAAATAAGCCAATAATGTTTGCATTTATTTCAAAATTTTCATAACCTACAAATTCTGTTTGTTTAAATTCATCTACATTTATCGATTCAAGAGACCAACCTGCATCAGATTTTCTTGCATTTCTTGCAAGGTTTCTTTGATTTTCCATATATTCATCAAATTCTTTTGTATCAACTTTTAAATCATTTTCGTCAAGAATTTCTTTTGTCAAATCTAATGGAAAACCGTAAGTATCGTACAATTTAAATGCATCTTTACCTCTAAGTATATCTTTATTATTTTCTTTTAATTCTTTAATATAAGAATTTAAAATATCCAGACCACTGTCAATTGTTTTTTGGAAATTTTCTTCTTCTTTTTCTATAATATTAATGATTTTTTCTCTATTTTTTGTAAGTTCATCATACTCAACTTTATAAGAATCAATAACGCAATCAACAATAGATGATAAAAATTCTCCTTCAATTCCTAATAGTTTTCCATGTCTAAATGCTCTTCTTATTAGTCTTCTTAAAACATATCCTCTTTTTTCATTTGAAGGTTGAATACCGTCTGATACCATAAAAGTCATGGCTTTAGCGTGATCTGCAATAACTCTTATAGAAATATCATCTTTTTTATTTTCCTTGTATTTTTTATTTGATAATTCTTCAATTTCTTTGATAATATTTTGGTTTACATCAACTTCGAAAATATTGTCTTTATTTTGAAGAACCATTGCCATTCTTTCAAGTCCCATTCCTGTATCAATATTTGGATGAGCTAATGGTATATATTCCTTATTTGCGTTTTTATTAAATTGAGTGAAAACTAAGTTCCAAACTTCCATAAACCTATCTGAATCATCATTTCCTGGTTTATTATCATTTTCATCAACAGCTTTTTCTATACCTCTGTCAACAAAAATTTCTGAATCTGGGCCACATGGACCTACTTCTAGTTCCCAAAAATTATCTTCTTTTCCAAATCTTAAAATTCTATCTTTGGCAATTCCTATTTCATCATGCCAAATATCAAATGCTTCATCATCATTTTCATAAACTGAAACCCACAAAAGATTTTTATCAATTTCAAGATTAACTGTTAAAAATTCGTATGCCCAATGTATAGCTTCTCTTTTAAAATAATCCCCAAAAGAAAAATTACCAAGCATTTCAAAAAAAGTTCCATGTCTTTCGGTTATTCCAACTCTTTCAATATCTCCAGTCCTTATACATCTTTGTGAAGATGTAGCTCTGTTATTTTTCATTTTCTTTTCGCCAGTAAAATATTTTTTTAATGGTGCCATACCAGCATTGATTAAAAGTAATGATTCGTCATCTTCTGGTATCAAAGAAAATGATTTTAATACTGTATGATTTTTTTTAGAGCCAAAAAAATCTAAATATTCTTTTCTAAGTTCGTTCATTCCTAGTTTTCTCATAATTTTCTCCTAATTTATAGTTTTTCATTAACCATATCTTTTATAGTTATTGAATTAACTGCCTTGTTGATAGCATCATCAATTTTTGCAAAAACATAATAAGCTTCACATTCTGAATTATTACAGTTATTTCTATCAGCTACGCATTCGCTTGAGGTCATTTCGCCTTCCAATACTCTCAAAACATCTCCAACTGTAATTTCGCTAGAATTTCTAGAAAGTTTGTAACCTCCCTTAGCACCTCTTGCTGATATTACTAAATTATTTCTTTTAAGTATTCTTATTAATTGTTCTAAGTAATTTTCTGGCAACTTTAAGGCATTAGAAATATCAGAAACTGAAATATATCCATTATCTTCATTTTCTGCTAAATAATGTATAGCTCTAAGTCCATACCTACCTCTAGTTGATAATTTCATATTTACTCCTCAATCTATCACTATCATATCTTTCATCGCTTCAAAATACTTATCCCCAATGCCAGATACATTTTTAATATCTTCAATCTTATTAAATTTGTTTTTTTCTCTATATTCGATAATAGCTTGCGCTCTTTTTTCTCCAATATTTGGCAAAGTCATCAACTGAGCCTTATCAGCTTTGTTAATATTAACTTTTTTATCGTCAATTTTTTCTACGGGACTAATAAGTTGATTTGTAGAATTATCCACATCATTATTTTTGTCATTGATGTTTGGAATTATTATTCTCATTTGGTCTTCAAGCTTTAATGCCAAATTTATTTTATCAATATCAGCGTTTTCAGTAAGCCCTCCCGCATCATTTACTAAATCCTCTAATCTATAATCTTCATTTATTTTATAAACTCCAGGCTTATTAATTTCACCACTAATATGTACTTTTCTAATAGAATTTTTAGATTCAGAATTTAGTTTATTATCATCATTATTTTTCTTATCTTCATTTGATTTCATTTCAATTGACAAGCCTTGTTTTTCAAATACAAGCTCATCATTATTTCGACTTGAAACAAAATTTCGAGATATAACAATAACAATTCCAATTATCAAAGCAATGATAATCTTATCTTTTTTATCAGTTTCCATAAAATACCTCTATTTAACGATAATTTATGACTCCCATAAATCTTCTATATTATAAAATTCTCTTTGATTTGATGAAAATATATGAACTATCACTTCGCCACAGTCCATTAATATCCATTTTCCTTCTCTCAATCCTTCAATAGATAAAACATCAAATCCTTCTTTTTTAAGATTTTCCTCAATATATTCTATTAAAGCTTTATTTTGATTAATTGAATTTCCAGTAGCAAGTACAAAATAATCTGCTATTGAAGATTTATTTTCAAGATCAATAACTTTAATATCATAAGCTTGTTTATCTTCTAAAGTTTTTACTATAATATCTAATTTACCCATTTTTCTCCCTTAATAAATAATTTCTTGCTTTTATAGTCAAAGGAAATATTACCATCTTCCTATCAACCAATGACTTTATAGTTCCATCTAAGCTAAATAAAACAGCATCATCTAAATTTTTAAAGGCTAACTCTCTTAACTTATCCACGCCTTCATAATTTCTATTTTCTTCACAAGCATCTGCAAGAAATATTATTTTTTCAAAATCAGTCATATTTTCTTTTCCAGTAGTATGATATTTAATTGCATTTAAAATTTCTTCATCATCTACACCATATTCATATTTAGCAACAATAGGTCCTAAAAATGAATGTAAAATTGCTTTATTAGAAATAATTTCATTTGAAAAATCACAATATTTCTTATACTTATCTAAATAATATTTTTCATTATATTTTGCACAATCGTGTAATAAAGCTGCTGTTTTTATTTTCTCAATATCTATATTTTTATTGATTTTTAAGGCCATATCCTTAACTCTGATTACATGATTAAATCTTTTTTCTCCAATATCATTTTTAAGCTTGTCTTTATATTTAGAAAAATCAAACATACAATTTCTCCTCTTTAATGATATTTATAACTTCATCGTTTACCAAATATCTGATACTTTTATTTTCTTTTACTAAGTTTCTTATCAAAGTTGATGAAATATCTAAAGCTATATTATCAATTAGGTATATATTTTTATTATACTTTCTTACTTGATTTATTTTAGATATAAGAGAAAAATTTTTGTTGCTATATCTTTTAAAAATAATCAAATTTTCTTTTAATATTTCTTTGTAATTTTTCCATTTTTCAATATCAAGAAATGAATCTTCGCCCATTATAAAGAAAAATTCATCATTGGGATAAGATTTTTTAAAATAATTAATTGTGTTAAAGGTATAGTGAATTTCATTATCTCTATAATCATAATCATTTATTTCAAGTTTTGGATTGTCTTTTATTGTTTCATTTACCATTTTTAGCCTTAAATTTAAGGCTGTTTTTTTATTTTCTAATTTGTGTGGTGGATTTGAATTTGGAAGAACATATATTTTATCCAAATCCAAATTATTAATCACATTTTCCATCAATATCATGTGCCCAATATGAATCGGGTCAAATGTACCACCAAATAGACCAATTTTCATTATAAATCTATCTTTTTATTTTTCTTGCTTTCTCTATATATGGTAAAAATATTACCTAAATGAGAAACAAATTCGCAATTTAATTTTTCAATAACTTCATCAACAATTTCATCATTATCGTCTAAGTTATTATTTAGTATTTTTATTTTTATAAGCTCTCTTTTTTCCAAAGCCTCATCAATTGAAGTAATTACTTCATCAGTTAATGAATTTTTTCCTATATTAACAATTGGCTTTAAATCATGAGCTAAAGATTTTAAATATGATCTTTGTTTTCCTGAAATCATTTTATCTCCTATTCATAATAATCAAAAACTATATCTCCTATAGCAACAGAATCTCCTTCTTGGATTCCCATTTCTACAAACTTTTCAAAAACACCCATTTCTCTTAGATTTTTTTCGAAATACATACGACTATCATAATCATCTAAATTAACTTTTTCTAAAAGCTTATCGATTCTATATCCGTTGCAAACATAAATCCCATCTTCTATTTCAAAATTTAATTCATCACTTGCAATTGACTTATCATAAAATTCTTCAAGATAAGCTTCATCGACTTTTTCATCAAGATCGTATTGTTCATCTTCAAAATTATATAAAACTCTTGAAACTTCATCAATCAAATCTTTTATTCCATTTGTTGTAGCAGCTGAAATTCTAAAAATTTTATATTTATCTGAGTATTTTTCTTCGAATTTTTTATAATTTTCATTAAAATCTAAGTCTGATTTATTAAGAGCAACTATTTGATATTTGTTATAAAGATTTTCATCAAATAATTTTAATTCTTTATTTATAAGCTCAAAATCTTCAATAGGATCTCGTCCTTCAAAACCTGAAATGTCTACTAAATGAACAAGAATTTTACATCTTTGAACGTGTTTTAAAAAATCATGGCCAAGACCTAAACCTTCATTGGCACCTTCTATTAGTCCTGGAATGTCAGCAACTATAAAAGATCTTTCTTTATCAATTTTAACGACTCCTAGATTTGGATCAAGAGTTGTAAAATGGTAATTTGCAATTTTTGGTTTTGCTTTAGAAATAACAGAAATCAAGGTTGATTTTCCTACATTTGGAAGTCCAACCAAACCGACATCAGCCAAAATTTTAAGCTCAAGACTTATAGTTATTTTTTGACCTTCTTTTCCTTTTTGAGCAAAACGTGGAGCTTGTCTTGTGGAAGATTTGTAATGAACATTTCCTTTTCCACCTTTGCCACCCTTCGCTATTAGAAATTCTTCTCCATTTTTTTTCAAATCTTTTATAATTTTTCCGCTTGTACTTTCTCTAACAATTGTTCCAACTGGTACATATAAATAAAGATCTTCTCCTTTTTTCCCAAATCTTTTTTTACCCATACCGTCTTCGCCATTTGTTGCTTTATATTTTGTTTTATATCTATATTCTTCAAGCGTTGAAAGGGAATTTGTAGCTTTTATATAAATACTTGCTCCATCTCCTCCATCTCCACCTGCAGGCCCTCCTGTAGGTTCATATTTTTCTCTTCTGAAGGCGACTGCTCCATCTCCACCTTTTCCGGCTTGAAGTTCAATTTTTGCATAATCAATCATTGGTGTAAATTTCCTTTTTACAAAAAAAGCTTGCCCGTGGGCAAGCTAGTTCTCTATTAAGCAATGTCTTGCTTTGGATATACAGAAACTTGTTTTCTATTTTTTCCTTTTCTTTCAAATTTAACTACTCCTTGGCATACAGCAAAAAGTGTGTCATCGCCACCTTTTTTTACATTTTCGCCAGGGTGAATTTTTGTTCCTCTTTGTCTAACGATAATTGTTCCAGCATTTACTGTTTGTCCATCAGCTCTTTTAACGCCAAGTCTTTTTGCATTAGAATCTCTACCGTTTTTAGAAGAAGAAACTCCTTTTTTACTAGAAAATCTTTGTAAGTTTATGTTTAAAAACATCCTAAACCTCCCTATAATTTAAATTAACATATTCATTATAATTTGTGAGTAAAGTTTTAATACCAATTTCAAAATCATTTAAAATAATTTCAGATTTTTCATTTGAATTTTTTAACGAAACTTTCATTTCGTTTTTATCATCAAAAAAATCAAATTGTACTTCGTAATAATCTAAGGTATTTACTGCTGTGTATGATAAAATAGACACTGCAGCACAAACTATATCATATCCGTGTTGATCAAAATTTGCATGACCTTTTATTGCAAATCCTAATCTTTTTTCTTTTTTTATTAATAAAGTAACATCAATCATTAACAAGAAATATTGTTAATTTCAACTAAAGTATATGGTTGTCTATGACCTTTTTTAGTTTTTGATGCTTTTTTAGGTCTATATTTAAACACAACTATTTTTTTGTCTTTAGCTTGATCTTTTACAGTAGCTTCAACTTTTGCATTTTCAACTATTGGAGTTCCAACTTTTAAATCACTATCGCTTTTTACTAATAGTACATCTTCAAAGCTTACACTATCTCCTATTTCTGCATTAAGTTTTTCAACTCTAACTAGATCGCCTTCTGATACTTTATATTGTTTTCCACCTGTCTTAATTATAGCGTACATAGTACACCTCCTATTTAGATTCTCGCCAGTCAAGGTGATCAGTACCCATACTGAGCGGTTTACCATAATATATTACCAATAAATACAAGTTTTGTCAACTTATATATCAAATATTTCCATATTTTCAATTGCCTTATTTTCTAGATTTTCAATATCTAAATTACTTTCACTTTCTTTTATATATTTTAGTTTTGGTTTTGTAATTGGATTTGATGGGGCAAAAATTGAGCAACAATCATCATAAGGTTCAATACTTTTTTCATAAGAACCAATGAATAGTGCCCTATCTATTATTTCTGTTTTATCAAGTGCAATTAATGGTTTAAAAATTGGAAGTTTTGTTGCATCTTCAATTACTGTCATAGACTCTACTGTTTGGCTTGCAACTTGACCTAAACTTTCTCCTGTAATTAAAGCATGGTAATTATTTTTTTCTGAAATTTTTTCAGCTATTCTCATCATAAATCTTCTTGATAAAATTGTTGTTTGATTTCTATGACAATTTTTATTTATTGCCTTGTAAATTTCTGCCATATTTACAGAATATATTCTCATTTTCCCAGTATATTGGGATAATATTTTTCCTAAATCAACAGCTTTTTGCAAGGCTCTTTTTGATGTAAATGGATAAGAATGAAAATGCAGACAATTAATTCTCATTCCTCTTTTTGCCATCATAAAACCTGCAACTGGTGAATCAATTCCTCCTGATAATAACAAAAGTCCATTTCCACTTGAGCCTAGTGGAAGTCCTCCCATTCCTTCGTGTCTATTTGCATAAACATAAGCGTATTTTTTTATATCTATAAAAACTTTAAAATCTGGATTATGAACGTCAACTTTTAAATTATTTTCTTTTGCATAATTTTTTAGGATAAATCCACCCATCATTTGTGAAAAGTCTGGAGATTTTATTTCAAATGATTTATCAACTCTATTTGTTATAACTTTAAAACTTTTATTTTTTATATCCATATTATCCAAGATTTCTTTTAAAGCATCTTCAATTGATTCGATTTTTTTATCGCATCTTTTTATCTCGGAAATATAAATTATTCCAAAAACTTTTTTTATTTCTCTAATAAGATCATCAAAATCATTTTTATCGGCTTTTATATATAATTTTGAGCTTTCAAGATACATATCTTCATAGCCAATGTCTTTTATATTTCTTTTTATATTATCGATTGCAGCCTTAAAAAATTTATTTCTATTTTTTCCTTTTAAAAACAATTCCCCAAAGCTTACTGATAGTAAATCTTCCATTAAAACACCTTTCTTATTTCTTCTACATAAGCATATAATTTACTAGCTACAAGATCCAAATCTTCGATGGAAATATCATTTGAAAATGAAAATCTAATAGCTCCATCCATATATTTTTCATTCAAATTAAGTGCTGAAAGTATCCTGCTATTATTTCCTTTTGAGCAAGCTGAACCGCTTGATACATAAATTTCATCTGATTCTAGCATGTGAAGTAAAACTTCTGATTTTATTTTACCAAAAGATATATTTAAAATATAAGGGCTTGAATTTTCTAAGGGAGAATTTACGTGAATATCAGAAAATTTATCCAAAATTTTATTTCTTAAATAAATATTTAAATTTTTAACATAAGAAAAATCTTCTTTTTCTTTTGATAATTCTAATGCCTTAGCAAAGCTGTAAATTGCAGGAGCATTGGTTGTACCTGAAGAAAATATTTCTTGCCTTCCGCCATACATTAAGGGTTTAATTTTATTTTTAAAGGAATTTTTAATATATAAACCACCAATTCCTTTTGGTCCATGAACTTTATGTGATGAAAAGCTCATAGCATCAACCCCTAATTTTTTAACATCACAAGAAATTTTACCTAATGCTTGAGTTGCATCTATATGAAATAAAATATCCTTATTTTTTTTCTTAATAAGATCAGAAATTTTTCTTATATCTTGAATACTTCCTATTTCATTTTGAACATAAATTATTGATACTAATTTTGTTTTTTCATCAATAGCTTTTTCTAATTTATCAACATCAACAAATCCAAATTCATCATTTGAAATAAGTTTTACTTCCTTATAAATTGAATTATCAAAAGCATCAATAACAGACGAATGTTCTAATTTTGTTGTTATCGCCTTATTATTTTCGCCTGCTAATGAATTTATTACTATATTATTGGATTCTGTTGCTCCTTTTGTAAAATAAATTTCTCTTTCATTTGCATTTATGTAAGAGGAAATAATTTTTCTAGCCTCTTTTACTTTATTTTCCACATCCATACCAAAACTATGTAAGGCTGATGGATTGGCAAAAAAATTTTTTTCAAAATCTTTTTCTATATCAATAACTTCATCATACATTTTTGTTGTAGCAGCATTATCTAAATATATCATTTTATCACATCCTTTAACTTATTTATTATATTATTAGAAAGAAAATAAATCAAATATAAGGTATAGTATAAGTATGTTATGTGTTAGATACCCTTTTTATGGGAAAAATTTAAAAAAAGATGAATGTATTTTAGATATTGAAACTACAGGACTTGATCCAAAAAAAGATAAGCTTGTAGTTTTAGGACTAATATATTTTGATTATAAAAAAAGTAAATTTTATATAGACCAATATTTTTCAAAAAATGATAAAGAAGAAGTAAAATTATTAAAAATTTATAAAGAAAAAATTCAAAATAAAAAATTAATAACCTATAATGGAGATATTTTTGATCTACCTTTTTTAAATATTAGATTAATAGAAAATGAAGAAGAACCAATCTGGCAAATTAATTTGGACCTTTATAAAATTATAAAGAATAAAAGAAAATTAATAGAATTTGATTCTATGAAACTTACTAATATTGAAAAAATTGTTGGAATAGAAAGAAATGACCCATCTAGATACAAGGTTATTAGTAAATTAAATGATGATATTAAAAACAGGAACAATCCATGGCCTATATTAATTCATAATAAAAATGACCTAATATCAACAGAAGCTATTGCTAACATTGAAGAAATTATTAATGATGAACTTTCATTTGAAATAAATAATTACAAAATTCACTTAGATAGTGCTTATATTGATAAGGATATTGCCTATATAAAATTTTTTTCAAACAAAAGTTTAAAAAAATCATATTTTCGTGGAGAAAACTATTCATTAAATATTAACGACCATTCTATTGAATTAAAAATTATAGTTTTGTATGGGAAATTATCAAAAAATTCATCGGGTTTTGTAACAGTTAATAATTTTAATATCGAAAATAAAGGAAAGTATAAAATAAATAAAAATTTAATATCCATATTGGAAGATAAGATTTTTTCTTGTGAAACTATCTTAAATATTATGAAATTTTTAATCGAAAAAAACCTAGATTTATAAGTCTAGGTTTTCTATTTGCCAATCAATTGAACTCATATTATTTTTTATTAAAAAATTATTGGTTTTTGAAAATGGTTTTGAACCAAAAAATCCTCTATGAGCTGCGAATGGAGATGGGTGAGCACTTTTTAAAATTAAATGCCTATTATTTGTTATTAACTCTTCTTTAGATTGAGCAAACTTTCCCCAAAGAATAAATACAAGAGGTTTTTCTCTTTGATTTAATAATTTTATAATATTATCAGTTAATATTGTCCAACCTATGTCTTTGTGAGAATTTGCTTGATGAGCTCTAACTGTTAATGTAGAATTTAATAACAAAACTCCTTGATTAGCCCATTTAATTAAATTTCCATTATTAGGTATATATAAGCCTAAATCATCATGTAATTCTTTGTAAATATTTAACAATGATGGGGGTGTTTTTATACCTTCTTGAACAGAAAAAGAAAATCCATGAGCTTGCCCCACACCATGGTAAGGATCTTGCCCTAATATTACAACTTTTGTATCTTCATAAGAAACTTTTTTTAATGCATTAAAAATATCATACATATTTGGATAAATTGTATAATTTTTATATTCATTAATAAGATTTTTTCTTAATCTAATATAATAATCTTTTTTCCATTCATCTTTTAAAATTTCATCCCAATCATTTCCTATTTGAACTGACATTTTCTTCTCCATCCATTTTTCCGAAAATTATAAAAATAATCAACAAAACTGATCCAGTTGTAACCAAAATATCTGCTACATTAAAAACTGGAAAATCAAAAAAAGAAAATTCTATAAAATCTACAACAAATCCATGAAATAATCTGTCATAGAAATTTCCTAAAGCTCCAGAAACAATTAAAGATAATGAAATGTTTAATAATTTCGGATTGCTTTTTATGTTTCTAATGAAATAATACAATAAATAAATAACAACAACTAAAGTCAATACAAGAAAAAATATCCTCTTATTTTGCAATATCCCAAAAGCTGCACCCCTGTTTTCTACATAAAGAAAATTAATAAAATTTGTAAAAACTGGATTTTCAATAAAATGTGATATTGCATAAGCTTTTGTAAACCTATCTAGTATTATTCCAATAATTATTAAAATTGTGTAAATCATTTATACTTCCTATATTCTATGTGATAATTATCTTTTTTACTCTTTCCTATTACCTTATCAAAAATAAATCTGCCTTCTTTTCTAATCGATATTAAAGAATTATCATCAATAATTTTTGAAGGATTATCAATAATTTGATAATTAACCTTCACTAACCTTCTTTGAATTAAAATTTTTGCCTTTGATCTTGAAAGATTTATAAATTCACTAACAATATTATCAAGTCTAAGCGAAGAAACAAATCCTCTATTTTCTATATAATCAATTTTTGGCAAATTTAAAATATTATCTTTTTTAAAATCAATATTTACTCTTTCATTTTTTATTTTACTTAGGTTAAATTTAACAAAATCCTTATCCTTATTTAAAACTACAAATTCGCAAATTTTATCTCCAACATAAATATCCCCAATATCATTTCTTTCAAGACCTAAATTTAAAAGAGCTCCAAGGACATCTGGATGTTTTATATTATTTTTTTAGAATTCTAATACACTTATGTAGTTTCTAGTATTAATTTCATTTGAATAAGGATTTGCAACAAATATTTGTCTTTCGCTAGATTCATTGCATGACAAAAAAACTATCTCTATATTATTAATTTTTGCTATATCATTTAATACAGAAATCTCAAATGGATTTAAGAAAAAACTTGAAACTTCCTTTCTAGTATAAAATGATTTTTCTAATAAAGAGATAGCTTTTTTTATATTTGCTTTGACAGACTTATCTTCAACAAAATCAATATTATATTCTAATTTCATAAAAGATTTATTAAATTACAAATTATAATTGATTGTAATTTCCGCTAGAAATTTGATCTTCTACATAATTATCAATATCTACGCCCTTTGGACAAATTACAAAAATTCCTTTAGAAACTTTTTCTACTGTTCCTTCAAGAGCATAAACAGCACCAGATACAAAATCTAAAATTTGTCTTTTTTTGTCAACTTCAAGCATTTCAAGATTTAATACTACAACTTTTTTATCTAAAATATCATCAACAATTTTTGGACCATCTTCATCGTAGCTTAATGGTTCTTGAATAGAAATTCTAAAAGAATTTGATGTGCTTTTGCCGAAGCTTCTATTATTACTATTCATACTAACTATATTGTCTCCTCCCCTAATTTTTCTAGCTTTGTTATTAGAAGAATAATCATTTGAAAATGATGAATAGGTGCTTGTCTTAGCGTTATCTGAGCCCATTGTACTACTAAAATCATAAGTTGAGCTAGGGCTGTAAGTTTTTTCGCTAGTTTTTTCTAATTCTTCCTCTTCATCAACTTCTTCATCATATTCATCGTAATCATCGTCAATTCCTATAAATTCTTTAAATTTATCTAACATTTTTATACATCCTTTTACCAAATATTTTTGATCCTACTCTAATTATATTAGCTCCTTCTTCAAGAGCTATTTTATAATCATGAGTCATTCCCATAGAAAGATATTTCATTTCAATATTATTATAACTTAAATTGGATAATTTTTCGAATATTTTTTTAAGTTCCCTAAAGCAATTTCTAATAAGATTTTCATCTTCTGTATTAGGAGCCATAGTCATTAAACCTTTTATGTTAATATTATCTAATTTTGAGGCCTCTTCAATAACTTTATCAATCTCATCAACAAAAAATCCTGACTTTGTTTCTTCTTTTGAAACATTTACTTGTATCAAACAATCTTGAACAATTGATAAAGATTTTGCCCTGTTATTAATTTTCTTTAAAATTTTTAAAGAATCAACAGAATGAATTAATGAAACTTCTCCTACAATTTTATTAACCTTATTAGTTTGTAAATGACCTATCAAATGCCAATTAATATCTTCTGGCATTTTTTCTTTTTTTTCTATTAATTCTTGAACTTTATTTTCTCCAAAATCCCTTAAACCGTAATTGTAAACTTCCATAATTTTATCTATTCCATGAGTTTTTGTTACAGCCAATAGATTAGCATTATAATTTTCTAAGTCTTTTTTTAAATCATCAATATTATCTTTTATACTCATAACACATCCAATCTAATATTCGCTTTTTTTATCTCTATTCATCAAAACTTCTACAGAATCTTTTGGATTTTTATTTTCAAAAATCACCTTATAAATTTCGTTTGTAATAGGTAGCTCAATATTTTCTTTTTATGATAGATTGTAAAGAGCCTTTGTAGTTGGAATTCCTTCAACAACTGTTTTAACTTCCTTACAAGCATCATCTAATGAATAGCCTTTTCCAAATAATATTCCACACCTATTATTTCTTGAATGCATACTTGTAGCAGTAACAATTAAATCTCCTATTCCACAAAGTCCATTTATTGTTTTTCTATCTGCTCCTTGGCTTATAGCAAATTTATTCATTTCATAGATTCCTCTAGTCATAATCGCAGCCTTGGTATTATCTCCAAATCCCAAACCTGTAACCATTCCTATGCCAAAAGCTAGTACATTTTTTATAGCTCCACCAATTTCACATCCTATAACATCAGTTGAAGTATATACTCTTAGATAATATTTTGAAAATATATCTTGAATTTCTTTTGCGATTTTTTCATCTTCACAAGCACAAACCAAAGCTGTAGGCATTTTTCTAATCACTTCTTCAGCATGACTTGGCCCTGACAAGACTGCATAAGTGCAATTTGGATTTAATTCGTAAATTACTTGTGATATTCTTTTTAATGTTTTAATTTCTATTCCCTTGGATAAATTAACCAAAATTTTCTCATCAAGACCATCTTTTATATTGCTTAATACTTCTCTTGTATGTTGAGTTGGTATAGCATTAATTATTATTTTATTTTCTAATAAGTCTTCTATTTTATTAGTAGACTTTATATTTTCACTTAATTTTATATCAGCAAAATATTTTTTATTGATATGCAAATCATTTATATTATCTACATCTTGAATATTTCTAGCATACATTAAAACTTCATTGTCTTTTGAAAGGAAATCAGCAATAGCACTTGCCCAACTTCCTGCTCCAATAATTGAAATTTTCATAATACTCCTTTAAAACATTTTCTTTTCTTCATGATTTTTAATTCTAATTATATTTGACCTATGTTCAATTATTATTGTAATTGCTACAAATAATATAATTAGTGTAAAGGCACTTAGACCTTGAAAATAATAAGAAATAAATGGAGCAAGTAAACTTGCACTTAATGATGCTTTTGAAACTGTTCTTGTAAGTAAAAAAACTATTAAAAATAAAATTAATAGACACAAGAAAACTCTCAAATCATAAGCAAACAACGCTCCAGCAGATGTTGCTACCCCTTTTCCGCCCTTAAATTTTAAAAAAATTGAAAATATATGACCTAAAACTACAAAAACAAGAGCAGTTAAAGCATATTTTTCGCCAAGGAAAAACATAGAAAAATAAACTGCCACTAATCCCTTAGCCATATCTAAAAACAAGCAAAAGCAACCTGCAAGTGCTCCAAAATTTCTAAATACATTTGTAGTTCCAGGATTTCCACTTCCCATAATTCTTATATCTTTTTTGAAAAAAACTTTAGCTATTATATAAGAAAAAGGGATAGAACCAATTAAATATGAAAAAAGTGCAACTAAAACAAATTTCATTTTTCTTTCCTTTCTCTAATTTCAAAAGTAAAAGGTACTCCTTGAAGACTATAATTTTGTCTTATTTGATTTTCCAAATATCTTTGATATGAAAAATGCATCAACTCTTTGTCATTTACATGCAATAAAAACTTTGGTGGAGCAGTTTGAACTTGTGAGATATAGAAAATTTTTAATCTTTTCCCCTTATCTTGAGGAGGTGCTGTCATCATTATTGCATCTTGCAAGATAGTATTTAATACTCCAGTTTTTATTCTTGTGTGATAATTGCTATTTACAATTTCAATTAAATTCAAAAGATCTGTAATCCTTTGTCCTTTTAAAACTGAAATAAAAATAATTGGGGCATATAAAGCAAAAGAAAGTTTATTTCTAATTTCTTTTTCCATATTTTTCATTGTATTTGTTTCTTTTTGAACCTTATCCCATTTATTAACAGCAATTATAATTGCTTTTTTCTGGTTGTGAGCATATCCTGCAATTTTTGTATCTTGTTCAGTTACTCCAACTGTTGCATCTATTAAAAACAAACAAATTTCTGAGCTATCAACAGCATCAAAAGTTCTTTGATTAGCATAATATTCTATATTATCGCTTACTTTATTTTTTCTCCTAAGTCCTGCTGTGTCAATCAAAACATAGTTATTATCTTTATATTGCCAATAAGTATCTATGGCATCTCTTGTAGTTCCTGCAATATCGGTAACAATCATTCTTTCTTCATTCAAAAGATGATTTACAAGAGATGATTTACCAGCATTAGGTTTTCCAATTATTGCAATTCTTGTAGCATCTAAATCCGTATCGAATTTAGAAAAATCTATAAAACCAACAATTTTATCTAACAAATCTCCAAGATTTTTTGAACCTTCTGCAGATGTACTAATCAAATCATCAAAACCAAATTGATAAAAATCATAAATATGATCTGGTATATTTGCTCCATCAATTTTGTTTGCTACAACTATAACTTTTTTATTATATTTTCTAATTTCATCAGCTATTTCATAATCGTGTGGATTTATTCCTTCTCTTCCATCTACAACAAAAAGAATTAAATCACTTTCTAATAAGGCTTTTTCAACTTGAGACTTTATTTCTTGATTCATAAGTTCTTTATTTGAAATATCAAGTCCACCCGTATCAGCTAGTATAAATTCATGACCTATCCATTCAACTTTGTCATAAACCCTATCTCTAGTGACTCCATTCACATCTTCTGTAATAGCTTTTCTTTTGCCAACTAATTTATTAAATAATGTCGATTTCCCAACATTAGTTCTTCCTACCAGTGTAACTATTGGTGCGTTCATTATATTCTCCATTAATTTTAAGATAAATAAATAGATAAAGTTAGCAAAGCTAACCTTATCTATATTAGGCTTTTCTTATTGTAATTATATCCTTATTTTCATATCTCTTATCCATCATTCTTAGAATAAAAATAGATATTGCTAAAAATAAAAATATAAACAAAACAGTAAGTAAATTATTATCTAGAAACTTATCTTTAAATATTGTATTGGCTAAAACAGCTCCAAATATCATCATAAAAACTGGAAATAAATAAGTGAAATAAGAAAGTCTATTTACAGTTTTTACATCTGAATCTAGATAAACAAAGTCTCCAGGATTTAGATTTTCATTAGTAAATGTAGTGTAGTAAGATGGTTTTATTTCACAACCACCACATGAAGAGCAAGATCCACATCCTGATTCCTTTTGAATCATTACTTTTACATTGCCATTTAAATTTTCTACGACTATTCCTTTTTTACTAATAGTTTGCATCCAATGCTCCTTTTATTCTTTTACCTCAATGCTTAATTCATTTAAACTTTTTTCATCAACTATACTTGGAGCTTGAGTTAATGGGCAAGTTGCTGATTGAGTTTTTGGAAATGCAATAATATCTTTAATATTTTCAGTTTTTGCAAATAACATTACCAACCTATCAAGTCCATAAGCAAGTCCTGCATGAGGAGGTGTTCCATATTGTAAAGCTTCTATAAAGAAACCAAATTTTTGTTCTATGTCATCATCAGATAATTTTAAAGCCTTAAATACTTTTTCTTGAAGTTCTTGATTGTTTATTCTTACTGAACCTCCACCCATTTCATCACCATTTATTACAATATCGTAAGCTTGAGTTCTTACCTTTTCAGGTTCTGTAAGTAATAAATCAATGTCTTCCTCATTTGGCATTGTAAATGGATGGTGTTGTGAAACGTATCTGTCTTCTTCTTCGCTATATTCAAACATAGGGAAGTTTACAACCCAACAAAAAGCATATTTTTTTTCATAAAGATTTTGATCTTTTGCAACTTTTCTTCTTAAAGCTCCAAGTCCTTCAAGAACTGTTTTATTTTTATCAGCTCCAATTAAAATCAAATCATTATCAGAAATATCTAATTTTTCTATTAAATTTTCAACAATTTCGTCAGTTAAGAATTTTTTAATAGAAGAATTTATATCATCTTTTGAATTAAATTTAATAAAACTCAATCCTTTTAAACCATAATCTTTTACAAAATCTGTTAATTTATCTAATTGCTTTCTTGAATAATTTCCTGCTTGTCCTTTAAAATTAATTGCCCTAACAGAATGGCCTTCTTTGATATTATCTGTAAAAACTTTAAAGTCAGAATTTTTAAATATTTCTGAAATATCATTTATCTTATATCCATATCTTAAATCTGGTTTATCAGATCCGTATGAATTCATAGCTTCAGAATAATCCATTCTTTGGATTGGAAGTTTTAAATCATAGTCAGTAAAATTATCAAAAAGTGTTTTTAATAATCCTTCATTCACTTTAATAACATCATCTTGATCTGCAAAACTTAATTCAAGATCCAGTTGTGTAAATTCTGGTTGTCTATTTGCTCTTAAATCTTCATCTCTAAAACATTTTACTATTTGGAAATACCTATCCAATGAACCAATCATTAACAATTGCTTCATTAATTGTGGAGATTGTGGCAATGCGTAAAACTTTCCTTGATTAACTCTTGATGGAACCAAATAATCTCTTGCTCCTTCTGGAGTTGGTTTTGTAAGAAATGGTGTTTCAACTTCTGTAAATCCATTATCATACATATACTCTCTCATACACCTAACAATATCAGATCTTAATTTTAAATTTTTTTGAACTGATTGTTTTCTCATATCAAGGTATCTGTATTTTAATTTTAAATTTTCACTTACATCATCATCTTCTTTAATATAAATAGGAGGTGTTTTTGCCTTATCTAAAATATTGATTTTACTAGCTATTATTTCTATGTTTCCTGTTGGAATTTCTGGATTTTTAGATTCTCTTTCTCTAACTTCTCCCTTAACTTCCAAAACATATTCTCCAGCTACATCTTTTGCTATTTTATAATTTTCATTATCATCTTCACGTGTTACAATTTGTGTTATACCTGTTTTATCTCTAAGATCTATAAACACCAATGAGCCAAGATTTCTTTTTTTGGCAACCCAGCCCATAAGTACAACTTCATCTCCAATATTTTCTTCTCTAAGTTCGCCACACATGTGACTTCTTTTAAATTCCATACTAACCTCCTAATTTAAAAATGGATTATTTTCTTTTTCAAAACCAATATTACTTGATTGTCCATGTCCTGGATGGATCCTTGTTTTTTCATCATATATAAATATTTTATTTTTTATAGAATTAATCAAAGTGTTAAAATTTCCTCCTGGAAAATCACTTCTTCCAATTGATAAATTAAATAAAGTATCTCCAGAAAAAATATCATCTTCAATTTTATATGACATTGAATCTAAACTATGACCAGAAGTTTTGATAGCTTTTATTTTGAATGGAGAAAATTCTTGACCATCTTTTAAATATGAATCAATTTCTACATTTATATTGCAATATCCTCTAGATAAATTATAGTCTGGATCATTTGCAATATTTTTACTATCATCACTAGCGTAAACATCTACATTCAATTTGTTTTTAAAATATTCAAGCCCCAACACATGATCAAAATGTGTATGGGTTAATAAAATAAACTCTATATTAATTTTATTCTTATCTATATAATTTTCAATTTTTCCACCTGGATAAACTGGGTCAATCAAAAATCCATTTTTATTTTCGTCATAAACTACATAACAATTAGCCATCATTGGCCCTTCTGTGATTTTTTATATATTCATTAATACAACCTTTCACTATCAAGCTGTATAGTAACAGGTCCATCATTTATTAATGAAACTTCCATATGTGTTTGAAATTTTCCGGTTTTTACATTAAATCCATCATCTTTTAACTCTTTAATCAATATTTCATAATATTCTTCTGCCTTATCTGCACTTGATGAATTTATAAATGAAGGTCTATTTCCTTTTCTTGCATCGCCATATAAGGTAAATTGGCTTACAATTAATAATTCGCCCCCCTCATCTTCTACAGACAAATTCATTTTTCCTTGGTCATCTTCAAAAATTCTTAATTTTTCAATTTTCTTTTTTATATAATCAATATCTTTTTTTGTATCAGAATCTGTTACTGCTACAAAAACCAATAATCCTTCTCCTATTTCTGAAATCAACTCATCAGAAACTTTTACACTTGCTTTTTTTACTTTTTGTACAATTGCTCTCATTAACTTTTCACCCTATATATACTTTCAATCATTTTTATTGTTTTCAATTTCATAATTAATTCATTAAGTTTTTCTGTATTTGGAACTGAAACTGTAAGATCAATAATTCCCTCATGATTTTCATTGCTTCTTACATTCATCGCCTCAATACTTACATTTTCTGTTGAAATTAATTTAGTTATTTCAAAAATAATTCCAGTTTTATCTTTTGTTGTAATTTGTATTCTTACAGGGAACATATCATCAGAATTATTTTGCCAATATACATCAATTAATCTTTCTGGAGATTTTAAGCTTGTTATATTTGGGCAAGTCCTTACATGAACGCTTATGCCATTTCCTTTTGTAATATATCCAACAATTTGATCTCCTGGTACTGGATTACAACATTTTGCAAATTTTACATCCACTTGGTCATCAAGATCGCTTACCCTTACTTCATTAGAAAAAGATTTTTTTGGTTTTTCCTTATTTATATCTAAATCTTCAATTTTTTTAGGCAATTCATCTTTGTGTTTTTTTATCAATTTTTGAATTATTTGGTCTGTATTTGTTTTGCCAAATCCAATCGATGCAAACATTTCATCTTTTGTTGGATAACCTAAGTCGTTTGCAATTTCTATTAGCCAATCATCTTTTATATCTTTTTTGTAAATCTCGTTTGATTTTCTAAGCTCCCTGTATAAGGAATCTTTTCCTATTTCAATATTTTCTTCTTTTCTATATCTTTTGAAAAATTGTTTGATTTTGCTTTTGGCTTGGTTTGATTGGACCATATTTAACCAATCTCTTGATGGACCTTGAGAATTCTTACTTGTAAGAATTTCAACTACATCTCCTGTATTTAGCTTGTGGGAAAATGGAACAATTTTTCCATTTACTTTAGCTCCCACACATTTATTTCCAACTTCTGTGTGAACTCTATAAGCAAAATCAATTGCACAAGAATTTACTGGCAAAGAATAAATTTCTCCTTTTGGAGAATATATATATATTTCTTTTGAGAAAAAATCTCCTTTTAAGGTGTCCAAAAATTCCTTACTATCTACATCCTTGCCACCTTCTTTTTGCCATTCCATAATTTGTCTAATAAAAGTGAGTTTTTCATCAAATTCTGTTGATTTACTTTTATTTTCTTTGTATTTCCAGTGAGCTGCAATTCCATATTCACATTCATAATGCATTTGCCTTGTTCTTATTTGAACTTCAAATGGCTTAGAATCTTCTCCAAATACTGTTGTATGCAAAGACCTATAACCATTCGGCTTTGGTTGTCCAATATAATCTTTAATTCTATTTGGAATTGGTCTCCAGATTGAATGAACTTTTCCCAAAACTTCATAGCAATCTGCAACCGTATCAACTAAAACTCTAACAGCTGTCAAATCATAAATTTCGTTAAATTCAATTTTATTTCTACTCATTTTTTTATAAATTGAAAATAAACCTTTTGGTCTTCCAGAAATTTCATAATTTATATTTGAGGATGAAAGAGCCTTATCCAAAGTTTCAATTATTTGATTTATGTAGGCTTCTCTTTCTCTTCTTTTATTATGAACCATTTGAGCAAGCTCATAATATTCTTCAGGTTTTTGATACCTAAAACATAAGTCCTCAAGCTCCCACTTCATAGTATATATTCCAAGCCTATGTGCTAGTGGAACATAAATTTCTAAAGTTTCACTAGCTGTTTGCTTTTGTTTTTTTTCAGTCTTATATTCCAAAGTTCTCATATTATGCAAACGGTCAGCAAGCTTTATCAAAATAACCCTAATGTCATTGCTCATAGCCAAAACCATTTTTCTAATGTTTTCGGCTTGTTTTTCTTCTTTTGTTTTGTAATTTAATTTTTTAAGCTTTGTAACTCCATCTACTAAAAAAGTTATTTCTTCCCCAAAAATTTCTTTCATTTGTTCTTCTGTTACAGGCGTATCTTCCAAAACATCGTGCATCAATCCAGCGCAAATTGTTTGGTCATCTAACTGCATATTAGATATAGTTGTTGCAACAGCTATTGGGTGAATAAAATAATCTTCTCCAGAATTTCTTTTTTGACCTCTGTGATGATATTCAGCAAAATCATAAGCCTTTTTTATTAAATTAATATCTGCTTGTTCATTATTTTTTAAAATAATTTTTTTGAAATTTAAAAATTCTTTTTGAAAATCTTTTGCCATAATATCACCTACCTTATATCTATTAATTTCACTTGTAAATTTCTTCTACCATTAAATTCATTTATATCTGGATAAAATACAGCGTCAATTCTATTTCCTATTATATTTGCCTTAAATTTATCACTTAAATATTTATAATCTTTTTGTGCGTTAAACTTTATAGCTTCTATATCACGACCATTTTTATTTAAGATCATTTTCATGGTATTATTGTTTTTTCCAATCATATTTATATTTTTTATAAATAGGTTTTTGTCGGCAAATTTTGCTTTTGGATTGTCTTTTCCAAAAGGTTCTAGCCTTTGTAAACTTTCGGCAAATTCGAGTGAAAGTTTGTCTATAGGTATTTGAGCATCAATATTTATAATATTTACAAAATCATCTTTTTTTAATTTTGATTTATCATTTAATTTTTGCCTAAAATCATCAACTTTTTCACTTTTTATAGAAAGTCCGCAAGCCATAGGATGTCCACCGAATGATTCAAGTAGGTCTTTTATTTCAAAAACTTCCTTGTAAATATTATAAGCTTCTATGCTTCTTCCAGAGCCTTTTAAAATCCCATTTTGACTTGACTGAGTCATAATTATAGTAGGTTTATTAAACTTTTCTTTTATTCTTCCTGCTATAATACCACAAATACTTTCTTCAATATTTTCAACATCTACAATAATAATATCATCATTATAATATTTTTTATCTTTTATAATTTCTAAAGTTTTTTCAAGACCTATATTAGTCAATTCTTTTCTTTCAGTATTTAAGCTAACAAGTTTTTTTGCATAAGTACGAATTTTTTCTATATCATCTTCCATTAGCATATCAATAGCAAGTTTTGCAGTAGAAAGTCTACCAGTAGCATTCATACATGGTCCAATAATAAATCCTAGCGTATAAGCACTAACTTCTCTATTCCAAGAATTTTCTTCAACCAAGGCTTTTATAGCTAGTTTTTCAGTATTATTAATTCTTTTTAGACCTTCTCTTACAAAAATTCTATTTTCATCAGTAAGTGAAACAACATCACAAACAGTTCCCATAGCTACATATTCCAATAAACCATATAAGTATTCCATATCTCCATCAAGTCTTTGGTACAAAGCTTGTATTAATTTAAAAGCAACTCCTGCTCCGCACAAATCATCAAATGGATAAGTATTGTCAAGTCTTTTTGGATTTATAACGCAATCAGCTTGAGGTAAAATTTGCTCAACCCATTCCCCATCTTCTTTTTTTGAAACTTGATGGTGGTCGGTTATTATAACTTTAATCCCATTTTCTTTTAATCTTTTAACCTGATCAATAGCACTAATTCCATTATCGCAAGTGATAATAAGACTTACATTTGCTTCAATCGCCCTATCAATCATTCTATCGCTAATCCCATAGCCATCAATAACCCTATCTGGAATATCATAGCTTATATCATCATAAAAATATAATAAGCCATCCAAAAGTGTCATAGTTGAGCTTATACCATCTTGATCATAATCTCCAAAAATCCTAATAGATTCTCCGTTTTCCATAGTTTCAATAATCAAATCAATAGCTTTTTCCATATCTTTTAATAAAAAAGGATCATGAAGCTTTTCTAAAGTAGGATTAATAAAACTATCAACAACTTTCGGATCAACTATATCTCTATTTGCAAGTATCAATGCTTCTAATTTGGTAATATTTTTATTTTTTAAATTTGATAAATAATTATTTTTTTTATTATATATATACCACTTGGTCATAATTTCCTCTCTTATGAATAAATTATACCATTTTTAGAATCAATATAAAGATATGGGTACAAGCAATGTTAATTATAAAATACAAAGTTAAAAATTTTGATAAATTATAAATTATTTTGCATTTATTTTAAATGATGATAAAATAATAAAATAAAATTTAATGGAGAATTATATGGTAGATATATTAAAAAGTTTTAATGATTTGCTATGGGGTTTGCCTTTGATTTTGGCAATTGCTGGAACAGGAATATACATAAGCATAAAAACTCAAGCAATTCAATTTAGAAAATTAGGATACGCTTTAAAAAATACTTTGGGAAAAATTTTTGAAAAAAATAGCCATCATGCCAAGGGAGATATAAGTCCTTTTGGTGCATTAGCAACGGCTCTTGCAGCTACAGTTGGTACTGGAAATATTGTTGGTGTTTCTCTTGCAATTATTCTGGGAGGACCTGGTGCAATATTTTGGATGTGGATTGCAGCCTTATTAGGAATGGCTACAAAATTTTCTGAAGTAACCTTAGCAGTTACTTATAGGGAAAAGAAAAATGGAAAATATGTTGGCGGACCAATGTATTATATTGAAAAGGGTCTAAATAATAAAAAACTTGCAAAAACTTTTGCAATTTTTGCAGGAATTGCCGTTTTTGGAATTGGAGATTCTACCCAATCAAATGCAATTTCAGGTGTACTTAAAGATACTTTTGGAGTAAATACAATAATTAGTGGAATAATTTTATCGATTATAGCGGGTGTTGTAATAGTTGGAGGAATAAATTCAATTACAAAAGTTACTGAAAAGTTGGTTCCATTAATGTCCCTTCTTTACATTCTTGGTTGTTTATGGATTTTATTTTTAAACAAAGCAAATATTTTGCCAGCTTTTAAATCAATTTTTCTAGGAGCCTTTAGTCCAAAAAGTCTTGGCGGTTCTTTTGCTGGTCTTTCTGTTAAAGCAGTTATATCTGCTGGTGTTGCTAGAGGAGTTTTTACAAACGAAGCTGGTTTAGGTTCATCTCCTATGGCTCATGCGTGTGCAACAACTGATCATCCTGTACGTCAAGGTCTTTGGGGAATTAGCGAAGTTTTTGTAGATACAATTATAATCTGTACCATGACAGCTTTAGTAATTCTTTCTACAAATGTAGATATTACTGATACAAACAATGCAGCAAGCCTTGTTGCACGTGCTTTTGCAACAGGCTCAAGTTTTGGAAATATTATAGTATGCGTTGGCTTAAGTCTTTTTGCCTTATCAACAATTCTTGGATGGGCATATTATGGAGAAACTGCTCTTACATATTTATTTGGAGATAAAATTATAATTCATTATAGAATTTTGTATGTTATTTTCGTTTTTGTTGGAGCAAATATTGATCTTGGAGTAGCTTGGATTGTGGCAAATATTTTAAATGGTTTTATGGCTTTGCCAAATCTTTTTGCAGTTGTCACTCTTAGTCCTGTTGTAGTGAAACTAAGTAATGATTTCTTTAAAAATCCAGAAAAAATCAGAAAAAGTCCAGAAGAATATAAATCATGTATAGAAATAAAATAAAATATTTATATAATCCCCAATAAAAAAGCCTAGCTTAGACCAAATTAATTAAAGTCCAAGCTAAGCTTTTTTATTTTAAATTTCTATAATATTTTCGATACTTTCAATATTTACTAAAATATATGAAAATTTGTCATCTTTTCCGCTAACAATAAGGCAATCTGTCTTATTAAATTCTACTACTTCTCCAATAATTTTACTTTCAGTTATAATTTTTGAACCGATTTTAAGATTTTCTTTTATAAATTTTTTATTCTTTTTCCTATTTATATCGTCCTTTAAGGAATAAAAATAAAACATCAAAGCTAAAATTATTAAAATAATATATTCTAATTTAAGATTCATATCCATACTTTTTATAAAATTCTTTTTTAAATTCCAAAAATCTATCTTCCATTATAGCTTTTCTTATATTTTCACATAATTTAAGTAAGAAATATAAATTATGATAAGTTAAAAGCCTTGCTCCCAAAATTTCATTTACATTTACAAGGTGTCTTAGGTAAGCTCGTGAATAATTTCTACAAGTATAACAATCACAATCATGATCAAGTGGCGTGAAATCTTCCTTGTATTTTGCATTTCTTACAACAAGTCTTCCCTCTGATGTTATAGCTGTTCCATTTCTTGCAATTCTTGTAGGCAAAACACAATCAGCCATATCAATTCCTGCTTCAAAAGATTCAAATAAATAATCAGGACTTCCTACACCCATATTATATCTTGGTTTATCTTCTGGTAAAAGTGGAGTTGTATATTTTAAAAGTCTTATCATTTCCTCTTTTGGCTCTCCAACAGATAAACCTCCCAATGAATATCCATCAAAATCCATTGCACAAGTTTCTTCAACTGATCTTTTTCTTAAATCTTCAAACATTCCACCTTGAATAATTCCAAATAAGGATTGATCTTTGTGGGAATTTTTTTTGTGATAATCAAGTCCTCTTTTTGCCCACCTAATTGTTCTTTCTATAGATTCTTCTACATATTTATAATCTGCAGGATAAGGAATACATTCATCAAAGCTCATCATTATATCTGAATGAATATCATTTTGAATTTCAATTGACTTTTCTGGTGTAAATAAATGTTTTGAACCGTCAATGTGGGATCTAAAAACTACACCTTTTTCAGAAATATCTCTTGTATCTGACAAAGAAAAAACTTGAAATCCACCACTATCTGTTAGAATTGGTCCATTCCAATTCATAAATTTATGAAGACCGCCAGCTTTTTTCATAATATCCATGCCTGGTCTTAAATACAAATGATAGGTGTTTCCCAAAATTATTTTTGCATCAATTTCTTTTAATTCTTCAACACTCATAGTTTTTACAGTAGCCTTTGTTCCAACTGGCATAAAAATCGGTGTTGGTATATCTCCATGGTCTGTGTGAATTATTCCACATCTTGCATTGGAATATTTATCTTTTTTTATTAATTCATATTTTATCGGCATTTTCTCTCCTATTTCAAAAACATTGCATCGCCAAAGCTAAAGAACCTATATTTTTTATCAACAGCATCCTTATAAGCATCTAAAATTATTTCTTTGCTAGCTAAAGCTGACACAAGCATTATTAGAGTAGATTTTGGCAAATGAAAATTTGTTATTTGACAATCTATAACATTAAATTCAAATCCAGGATAAATAAATATATCAGTCCAACCTGAATCTTCTTTTATTTGTCCATTTTTTTTGTAAACTGATTCAAGTGTTCTTGTAGTTGTAGTTCCTGTTGAAATAATTCTCTTATTATTTTTCTTTGTTTCATTTATTAAATCTGCAGTTTCTTTGCTTATTTGATAAAATTCAGAATGCATTTTATGATTTTTTACATCATCAACTTTTACAGGTCTAAATGTTCCAAGCCCTACATTTAAAGTTATATATGCTAATTTAACACCTTTTTCTTCAATTTTTTTAAGTAATTCTTTTGTAAAATGAAGACCGGCTGTTGGTGCAGCAACTGAACCAGGATTTTTGGAATAAACTGTTTGGTATCTTTCTTTATCTTTTAGTTTTTCTTTTATATAAGGTGGCAAAGGCATATTTCCAAGTCTATCTAAAATTTCTTGAAAAATTCCATCATAGAAAAATTCAACAATCCTATTTCCATCTTCTTTAATATCAATAACTTCAAGACTTAATTCATCAGAAAAAATACATTTTGTTCCGATTTTCATTTTTTTCCCTGGCTTTACAAGTACTTCCCACTTATCATCTTCAACATTTTCAAGCAAAAATACTTCTATTTTTTCTTCTTTTCCTTCTCTATGACCAAAAAGTCTTGCAGGAATAACTCTTGTATCATTCATTACAAGAAGGTCGCCTTCATTTAAATAATCAATAATATCATAAAAATGTTTATCTTCTCTTTTACCAGTTTTTCTATCAACAACCATTAATCTAGAAAAATCTCTCTTATCTGCTGGATGTTGAGCAATTAATTCTTCTGGTAAATTGTAATCAAAATCTTCTGTTCTCATTATTTATCCTCATATTTTAATCCGTAATGTTCATAAGCTTTTCTTGTCAAAATTCTTCCTCTTGGAGTTCTTGTTAAAAACCCAATTTGTAATAAATATGGCTCATAAACATCTTCTATTGTAATATTTTCAATTCCTGTTGATGCAGCAATAGTATCAATTCCAACAGGACCTCCTGAAAAATTTTCATACATAGTTAGAACTATTTTTTTATCCATATTATCAAGTCCCATAGGATCAACTTCTAATAATTCTAAGCCCTCACAAGATGTTTCATAATCTATAATTTCATCTTTTTTTACTATTGCATAATCTCTTACTCTTCTTAAAAGTCTATTTGCAATTCTTGGCGTTCCTCTACTTCTTCTAGCTATTTCAAAAGCTCCCTTATCCTCTATTGGAATTTCTAAAATATCAGCAGACCTTTTTACAATTTTTGTTAAATCTTTTGTATCATATAGGTTTAAGGATAATAAAACGCCAAACCTATCCCTTAATGGTGCAGAAAGCATTCCAGCTCTTGTTGTAGCACCAACCAAAGTAAATTTTTCCAAATCTATTCTAATAGACTGAGCATTTGGTCCTTTTCCTACAATAATATCAAGGGCAAAATCTTCCATAGCAGGATATAAAATTTCTTCAACTGATCTATTTATCCTATGAATTTCATCAATAAATAAGACATCTCCCTTGTCAAGATTTGTAAGAATACTTGCAAGGTCGGATGGTCTTTCTATAGCAGGTCCACTTGTAATTCTAATATTAACTCCCAATTCATTGGCAATTATATTTGAAAGAGTTGTCTTACCAAGTCCTGGAGGACCTTGCAATAAAACATGGTCAAGAGCTTCTTCTCTTTTTTTTGATGATTCAATAAAAATTTTCAATTTTTCTTTAGCCTTATCTTGACCTATATAATCTTTTAGCCACTTTGGCCTTATAGTCATTTCCTTATATTTATCATTTATTTGCTCATTAGAGCCAACTATTCTTTCGTTTTGATCATACATATAATCACCTTAAATCATTCGCTTCAAAGACTCTTTAATAATTTCTTCAAGACTAAGATCACTATCTTTTAGGCTAGCAAGAACTTTATCTATGCTATTTCTTTGATAGCCAAGATTAAGTAAAGCCTCTCTTGCAACTTCAATTTCTCCATTAGAAGTAATATCATCAATATCCGGGTTAGAAATTGAAATATCATCATTAATAGCCATTTTCTTAACCTTATCAACAAGCTCAAGAATAATTCTTGATGCAGTTTTTTTACCAATCCCCTTAGCCTTGGTTAAAGTATCAATATCATTATTTACTATAGCAAGTTTAATCTTATCTACATTTAAAGTTGACAAAATTGCTATAGCGTTTTTAGGTCCTATTGTAGATACACTTGTCAAAAGCTCAAAAACTTCTAATTCATCTTTTGATGAAAAACCAAATAAAGATATATCATCTTCTCTTACATTCATTTTTGTAAAAATTTTAAATTCATTATTTATTTCAAGAGTTTTTATAGTATTAAAAGAAGAATTAATAAAGTAACCTATATTGTTATTTTCAATTACAAAATTATCTTCTCCTATATATTTTATTTCTCCAATTATATAACTAATCATTAATTCATCCTAAATTGTTCTTTAAATCTTTGACTAAAAGCGTGAGTTAAAGATACTGCCAAAGCATCAGCAGCATCATCAGGTTTTGGAATTTCACTTAAATTTAGTAAAGTTGTAACTGTTTGTTGCATTTGTTTTTTATTCGCCCTACCAAATCCAGTAATAGCTTGTTTTATTTGTAAAGGAGTATATTCGTAAATCGGAAGATTATTTACTTGCGCACACAAAACTTGCACTCCCCTTGCATGTCCTACAGTAATAGCCGTTTTAACATTTTGATTAAAAAATAATTCCTCTATGGCAAATTCATCTGGCTTATACTGTTTAATTATATCATTTAAATTATCATATAAAATTTTGAGCCTTTCAGGAGTTTTAGTTTTTGAAGAAGTTGTAACGACACCATTTTCCAAAACCTTATACCTATTTCCATTAACTTCTAAAACTCCATAACCCATAATAGCAATTCCTGGATCAATCCCTAAAATAATCATACTAACCTTTCTTAAACTTACAATTAAAAAAGGGCTAATTGCCCTTTTGTTTTAATGATACCTATTAACAACTTCTATACAAAGTCCCTTCCAATAATAATTAGCATAGACATCAATAGCTATATTGTAAAGTAGGCTTACTAATTTATCATTAATTTCTTGAGCCTGCTTTAATGTAATATCTTCGGTATAAATCATATCAATATCAAAAGCTAATTGCTTATTAGTGTTCACATCAAGATTTAAAACTTTTAACTTTAAATACGTATCAGCATATATTTTTACACTTTTTCTAATACTTGAAACCAAATCTTTATTGTCATAAATCTTTTTTATATAATTATTTTTCTCTTGATTAACATAAGGATTATCTTCTGTAAAAATTTCATTTTCTTCAAATAAAAAAACATCCCCATAATAGTTAATAGCAAGATACTCTAAATCATCAATTAATTTTTTATCTTTAAAAGCTTCATATTCACTTTTTAAAGTCAATAAAAATTCAAACCTGTCCAAATCATTTCCTATTGTTTTATCTAAGCTAATAATGATTTGATCTATATCAGACAGATACCAAAAATTCTTTTTCAAATTTTTTAATATATATGGTTTTATGAAAAATTTATTTTTTTTATAATTTCTAAAATTTTTATTATCATATAATGACATCAATGTATTTAATGAAGATATATCTTCATTAATTAAATAATCATATTCAAGTTTTTCAATTATTGGTTTTTTTTCCGCACTTGATGTCATATTTCTTATCCCTCTTCTTAGTCTGTAAATAAATTTTAACATAAAATCAAATAAATTTATTTAAGTTTATTTACAGAAAAATAAAAATAGCTAAAACAAATGAATAATTTATGCAATATTTCCTAAATATTGTATAAATTAATTGTAAATTAGCTATTTAAAAAAATTCAATTTAATTTTATTCATTGAAAAATTTATTAAAATTGATGAAAATCTACATTCAAATCACTTAACAAAAAAGTATAGTTTACATCTTTTCTTTCAACATGAATTTTCGTTTTTTCTCTTAATTTTTTATTATTATATAATCTTTCTATAAGTTCATAGCTTGGATTTATAGCATGAGCATTTCCAACTTTTTCAAACATAGAAAAATCCCCATTAGTATCTCCATAAGCATGTGAATTTTCTAAGTCTATATCATATTTTTCTGTCAAAAAATCAATTGATTTTTTCTTATTTTTGCTATCCCACATTGGCAATATTTTGCCTGTAAATTTATCTTTATCATCAAAAATATATTTTGTTGCAATAGTATGGTCAGCTCCATAAATTTTTGCAAAATCTCTAACCAAAAAATCTGGAGAGCCTGAAATCACAAATATTTTATATCCCATTTTTTTGTGATATTCTAAGGCATTTTTTGTCACTCTATAAATTTTACTTTGATTATTTTCGATAACTTTTTTTGCGTATATATTAATAGTAAGCTTATCGATGCCTTTTAAATTTTGTTGATAAAGCAATGATGCTTTATCAAGGTAATCTTCATAAGGACCTTTTCTATCTTGATATTTTTGATATAAGGGTTTCACATTTTCTTCCCAATTTTCCTTATCTAAAATTCCATCTTTTGTCATCAAAAAATAATGTTCTATTAATAATGAATTTCTAAATAAGGTTCCATCTATATCAAAAAATGCTGCCTTATTTTTTTGCATTTTTTTTCACCTTTTTTTGCTGATTGCTATCATCTTTTACACCATTAACCAAATCGATTATAATTGCAGCAAATATTCCTATAAAGGCATTTGATAGTAAAATCACTCCTATCCATGCCAAATTAAGTCCTATTGCTGTTGTTAAATTTACAAAAGCTATAATTCCAATAGCCAATCCAACAATTCCTATTATAAAAGATGGGTAAAATTTTACAATTTTATCGTCATTATTTTTGCTTATAAAATATGTCAACCCTATTATCACTAATGATAAGATTGGCAAAACAATAAGCTTTGATATATTATTTGCTACTAAAGTTATTAAACCTGCCATATTTATTCCTTTTTTAAATCTATTCTATCAAATTTTATTTTTTTATCATATTCTAAAATTACAAATCCAGCCTTATTATCTCTTGGAAGAGTCGGAGAACCTGGATTTAGTAAATATAAGTTAAAATCTTTTAAATATTCAAAAAAATAAGTGTGAGTGTGACCAAAAATTACAATATTACAATCATAATATAGGGCTTTTTGAATAAGCTTTTCTTTAGAAAAGTAAACCCCTTCTTTGTGGCCATGAACTAACAAGATATTATTATCTCCTAGAGGTATTATTTGTTCAAATGGATTTTTATAATCTCCATAATCATTATTCCCCTTAACTGTTATATAATTTATACCAGTGATTTTTGAAATATTATAAGCATCACTGGTATAATCTCCAGCGTGTATCATAAAATCTACATGATTTTTTTATATAAAATTCACTATAGAATGATAATCTCCATGAGTATCACTTGTTACCAATATCCTCATTAAATTCTTCTTTCAACAAAAATTTTTTGAATTTTTCTAAAGCCAAGGACCTATGACTGTATAAATTTTTTTCTTCATCAGTCATTTGACCAAATGTTTTATCCAATTCTTTAATTTTAAAAATTTGATCATAGCCAAAGTCCTTATCGCCATATTCTTTTTTGCTTATTTCTCCATTTATTTGGCCATCAAAATAATAATCTTTTCCTTTATCATCTATAAAGCAAACTGTAGTTTTAAAGTAAGCATCTCTATTTTCACAATTTTTTAATTCATCTAATAGTTTATCCCTATTGTCTTTATATGTTGGATTATCTCCAGCATATCTATGAGAATAAACACCTGGTCTTAAATCTAGTGATTTTACAAATAAACCTGTATCATCAGCAAGTGTTGGTACTTTTAAAATATCATATAAAGTTTTTGCTTTTTTATAAGCATTTTCTTTTAATGTTTCTCCATCTTCCTCAACTTCAAAATTATCTACATTATAATCTTTAGTTGTATATATTTTTATATTCTCCCCTAAAATTTCTTTGATTTCTCTAACCTTATCTTTGTTAGATGTTGCTAATACTATCTTCATATTCACCTCTTAATAAATCTTATCAAATATTTTAAAGTCAAGTCAATTTTTTGTTTTATTAATGTATGATTATATTATTATCGCTGAATAATTTCTCCCATTTTTCAGCATACGAACCCAAACCTTGTTCAAACATAATAATATCTGTTGAATTTGATAGTTGAATTGAAAATTTAGGATTTGGATCTATTAGTCCATTTCTTACATTATAAAATAAAATTTCATCTGGAGTTTGTACAGCAACATATTGTCCATTAACTAGCTCAAAATAATCTTTGGCATGACTGTTAATATTTTTTATCATATCAACTGTTATGTCCTTTTTATTTTGCTCTAAAAGCTCTTCTGTTATTGCCATATCTATAGGAAATGATTTTTGTTCTAAATTTTCATCCTTTTTCATTTGATAAGAAGATTCCAACTGCCACAAACCAAAATTTCTTATAAAACCAAAATTTGTAAAATCGTAAGATATTTTATTATCATCAAGAGAGCCTACATTTTGACTAATTTGATCATAAACTACATTTTTAAATATGTCCTTACTCTTACTTTCTCCTGTAAACTCTTTAATTGTAAGAAAAGAATCATTTGATAACTGGTCAGTTTTTAACATAGCATATTTATTTATTGGAAGTTTATCAGAAACTAAGTTGTAGTCAAAAGAAATATAATCTTCATCTACATAATTGATTTTTAAATCAATATCACTGTTTTCAAACTTATACTTATCCTTATATTTTTTATCATTCATCTTGTTTTCTAATTTTATTGGATAAGCTAAAATATTATCGTATTTTTTATTTTTAGTATTTATTTCACATTTTAAACGCCAAAATTCTTCTTTTAAAGGGAAAAATATATGCTCAGCTTTTTCAATTCTCGCCATTTTATTTGGCTCAAGTCTAATACAATAAGTATAGTAATAATAATTTGGACTTGATGTATTATTATCAACTCTTTCCCTTACGCCTATTAATACACTTGTATCTTCTTCTACTTTTTCTCCAGTTTTTGTAGTAGTTCTTTCTTTTGACGCTCTCTTTGCATATTTTTTTATAACATTTCTTTTTACAGATTTATCTATTTTCTTTAAAATAACTGCACAATCTTCTTGAATATAAAAGATAGTATCTTTGTCCAAAACAACAAAATCTCTAGAATACAATTGTCCTTGATTTGCTGATAAGATTTTTACGTATGATTTTGATGATAAATCTAAATCTAAGGACCTACTTTCTAAATAGGATTTTAAATTTACATATTTTGTAGAAAATTTTGGTGGATAAGCATAATCATCATTTAAAGCTACTAAATTTTTATCAATATATAATTTGTCATTTATTTTTACATTTGATAAATCAGTTGTGCCTGATGCCTTTTTTATTTCGCTTACTTGCCATGTTCCTTTTAAAATTGGATCTTCTACTTTTGGAGCTTCAATTAATTCTGTCACATCTTCAGGTCTTCCAAAACTACATGCAGTTAAAACAAAAAGAAATATTAATAGTATTAATTTTTTAAATTTTTTCATACTTTAGCCCTCGGTAAAACTACAATGACAGAAGTCCCAACTGTATATTTACTTTTTATTACAAGTTTTCCATCATGAGCTTTTACTATTTCCTCACAAATAGATAAGCCCAATCCAGTTTGGCTTTTTGATGAAGAACCTTTGAAAAATTTACTAGAAACAAAAGAAATTTCATCTTCCTTTATTCCTTCCCCATCATCTTTAACTTCAATATTTACATTTTCGTCTTCTTTGCTTATAAAAATATCAATATGTCCATCTTTTGGAGTAAATTTCATGGCATTGTCAATGATATTTATAAAGACTTCTTTCATTCTATTTTTATCACAATTAACAATAATTTCTTCATAAGCAGTTTTAAAATCAAAATTTATTTTTTCGTTTAAACTTCTAGGATAAAGTTGTTGATAAACTTCTTTTGCAATCTCAACAATATTAAGATCTTCTTTTTCATATTGAAAAGATGTGGAAGATAATCTTGAAAAATTAAGAAGATCTTCTACCATAAGTGATAATCTTTCTCCCTCATTTTCAATTATAGTTAATCCTTGATTTAGCATATCTTCATTTTTTTGAATTTCTTTTGCTTGTAAAGTTATTGCCCAACCTTTAATAGAAGTAAGTGGAGTTCTAAGCTCATGTGAAACAGAAGATATAAATTCATTTTTCATATCTTCTCTTTTAACTATATTTTCACTCATATAATTAAGAGTTTGCCCTAGTTCGGAAATTTCATTTTTTCCATCTTCACTGGCTTTTACTTTAAAATCTCCCTGAGCTAATTTTTCTCCAACCTTTGTCAAATTTTTAATTGGGACAATCCATCTTTTTGATGCATAAAAAGAAACCACCAGCGCAAAAAGAAAAATTGTAAAGCCAAAAAATAAAAATATAATCATTTGATTATTTACATTTTCTTTTACTTTTGCAGTAGAAGAAATTAGCCTTATAATGCCAATTTGTTTTTGGTTATCGCTTAATGGATATGAAAGAGCTATAACTTCTTCTCCAGTTTTTTGATTTATTATTTTTTGGTAAGAATATTCCCCTTTATTTGCATTGATGACATCAGTTGATTTTATTTTAGTTCCAATTTTTGAAGAGCCAAGTGAATCAAATAAAACATTGGAAGAATTATCTAAGATTTGAACTTGGCTAACATTATTTCTATAAAAAGAATTTTTATCTCCAATTACAATCTCCGAAAGATCATATCTTGACAAATAATTTGAATATAAAACCTGATTGTATTTTGCTTGATTAAGCATAGCTCCAACAAGTGCAGATTCATAATAATTAGTAATTGACCTATATGAAAAAATTTCAAATCCTACAACAACTAAAGTTACAAAAATCATTATTATTTTCATAATACTAAAAATTATGCTATTAAAATTTATTTTAAATAATGATTTTTTCTTTTTTTCTATCTCCATCTATAACCTGTTCCCCAAACTGTTTCTATATACTCGGGTCTTGCTGGATTTTCTTCAATTTTTGCTCTAATTCTTCTTATATTTACATCTACGATTTTTGTATCTGTGCTATAATTATCGCCCCAAGTATCTTTCATTATTTCCATTCTACTCATTGCCTTACCTTTATTTAAAATAAAGTTTTTTAATATTGTAAACTCAGTTGGTGTAACATCAATTTCTATATTATTTTTATAAAAATTTCTAGAATACAAATCTAATTTGAATACACCATCTTCGAGAACATTTTCATTTTTTTCTTCTTTTTCTACATCAATAAATTTAACTCTTCTCATCAAAGATTTAACTCTTAAAATTAGCTCTTGAGGATTGAACGGTTTTATAATGTAATCATCACACCCTCTTTCAAGACCTAAAATTTTATCAATATCTTGACTTTTTGCTGACACCATAATTATTCCAACTTTTGGATATTTTTTTCTTATGCTATCGCAAACTTCATAGCCACTAATTCCTGGTAGCATTATATCTAAAATACAAACCAAAGGTTCTTCTTCATCTGCTAATCTCAATGCTTCTTCTCCACTACCAGCTTCAATAATATTAAATCCAGCATACTCAAGATTTATTTTCATAAATTGTCTGATATGTTCTTCGTCATCGCAAATCAAAATTTTATCACTCATTTTTTAACCTTTCCATTGCAATTCTTCCTGCACCAATAACACCAGCTTCATTTAAAAATTTAGCTGATTTGATTTCAATTTTATCAGATAAATGGCAATATTTTTTGAAATTTTCCAAAACTTCATTCCACCAAAAATCTTTAGAATTTATTACTCCACCACCAACAATTATTAATTGAGGATCAAAAATATTTCTCAAGCTTGTTAAAAACCAAGCCAAATCGCTTGTAAATCTTTCAATGACTTTTTTTGCATTTTCATCATCATCATTAGCAAGTTTAAATATTTCTTGCCCATTTAATTCATTTCTTGTTAATTCTTCATAATGTCTTACAATAGCAGTTCCAGAACAATAACTTTCTGCACAACCACTTTGTCCACATGTACAATATTCTCCATCAGGATGTAAAATTATATGTCCAAGCTCTGCTCCTTGAAAATTACTTCCAGATAATAATCCCATTTTTTCATTATAAACAGCCCCGCCAAGTCCTGTTCCAATTGTAATCATAACTATATCATTATAACCTTTACCAGCCCCTAGCCATTTTTCACAAACCAAAGCTATATTTGCATCATTTTCTACAAATACAGGAAGTCCTGATATTTTTTCAAGTTCTTTTTTTAAATTAAGACCTGTCCAACCATCTATGTTTCCTGCAAAAGTAACTATTCCATTTTCTGAATCTATAAAACCAGGTGTTCCAACGCCAATGGCTTCAATTTCGTCAGTTTTTAAAAACTCTATAATTTTTGAAATATTTTCTAAAACTTTATCTTTTCCTTCTCTAGCACAAGTTTCAAGTCTATAAGTTTTTAAAATTTCTCCGTTTTCATCAATTACAGCACCTTGGATTTTTGTTCCACCTATATCAAGTCCTATTGTTTTAGTCATTATCTTCTCCTATAAATTCTCTTAGTATTGAGTGATCGTCAATTATTTTTGTATTTTCAATTTCTACAAAATATGACAAAATATTTTCAAGCCTATCAACCATATAATAATATTTAGAATTTTTTGAAACTTGTTTGAAACATTCTATGGCGTATTTTTTTAATGCATTATATTCATATATAAGTGATGAATCAACATAAAAATCTGCCCTGTTTTGATAAGGAAAAATATATTTTTGCTCTCCTAATTTTACCTTATCCCAAGATTTTAAAGTTTCTAAAGTATCATATCCTCTGTACTTGTTATCTCTAACTATTCTTCTTATAAGTCTTGTTTCAGTTGATGAAATTCTATTTGTTGAGTCTATATTTATACCTGTTAAAACTGAAACGTAAATTTTGTATTTATTTTTTTCTGGTATATAGTCAGTTAGTTTTGGATTTAGAGCATGAATTCCTTCTATTATCAAAATCGTATTATCTTTCATTTTTATTTTTTTATTTGATAAGGTTCTAATTCCTTTTATAAAATTAAATGAAGGTAAAATAACTTCTTTGCCCTCTAAAAGATCTAATAAATCTTCATTTAAACTATGTAGATCTATGGCATCAATACTTTCAAAATCCTTATTTCCATTTTCATCTAAGGGCGTTTTATTTCTATCTACAAAATAATCATCAGTTGAAATTACATAAGCATCTTTTCCCAATACCGCAAGTTGAATTGCTAATTTTTTTGCTGTAGTTGTCTTTCCTGATGAGGAAGGACCTGCAAGCATAACTATATTCATATTATTTGCAATAATATCTTTGGCACATTTATTTAACTGATTATTATAATATGTTTCATTAACATTAACCAAGCTTTCAATTTTATCATTTATTACTAATTCATTTAAGTCGCTTGCAAAATTAATCCCCAATAGATTTGTCCATCTTTTTGATCTTTCATATATTTTTGGTATATTAATTTGCTCTTTAAAATCTAATAATTTTGAATTTTCAGATTTTTTATAATTTATTAAAATTCCTGGATGATAATAAATTATATCAAAATCTTCTATCCAAGATGATTTTGGGCATAAATAATTAGTAAAAAAATAAAATTTATCTTTTACGTCGTATATATTTATTTCATTTAAATCTAAGCTATTTAATAAATTGTACTTATCTAAGTCATCATTTTCTTTAAAGATTTTAAGAGCTTCAGATTTTTTGTAAGTTTTTTTAACAATTGGAAAATCTTCTTTTATTAGATTTTCCATCTCTTTTTTTATTTTTTCTATATCTTTATGTAAGATTTTAAAATTTTCAACTGATAAGTATAAGCAATTATTAACAGAATATTCTATATTAACTTTTTTGTTTTTATAAATTTTTTCTATTGCAAGCATACAAATCAAAGCTATGGTAGATTCATAGGATAAATTTGCTATGTGAGTATATTTTTTTATTAAATCTATTTTGTCATCTTGAGAAATTTCATAATTAAGATCTACAATTTTACCTTTCACATTTGCTAAAACATAATCTTTAAAATTATTTGGGTATTTTTCTTTTATAATTTCATATAAAAATTTTTTATTTGTTTTTAAAAACTCATCATTTAATAAGATTTCCATAGAAGACTTCCTCTTTTAGGTCATTAATTTTTCCTACTTGTCTTGAAATAAATATTTTTTTATCTAGATATGATAAATCTTCAATAAAATCAAATTCTAATTTGTAGGCTAATAGAGCTTGATTTTTAAGATTTATTTTTTTATAATCTATATTTGATTTACTATATTTTCTATCGCCGATTATTGGTGTAGAATTTTTGCTTAATGAATATCTAATTTGATGGGTTTTTCCAGTAATAAGCTTACACTCTAGTAAAGTAAAATTATTTTTTGTTTCTAGAGGATGAAATTTTGTAATAATCCTTTTTCCATCTTCTTTTTCTTTTACCATGTTTTTATTTTCATTTTTTGAAATTCTAGTATCAATTTCAAAATCTTTATGAATTTCTCCTTCAACTATAGTAAGGTAATATTTATTTATCTTTCCTTGACGAATTGCTTTGTTAAGACTTCTAAGTGCTTTTGCATTTTTTGCTCCAATAATAAGCCCTGCAGTATTTCTATCAAGTCTATTTACTATACTTGGTTTAAAGGTTAAATCTCTACTGTTTACCTTGTTTGTTTTATATAAATATGAAGTCATCTGATCTACTATATTATTTCCATAATCATTTTTATTGGCAGCATGAGATAAAACTCCAGATTTTTTGTCGATTATAATAATATTTTCATCTTCATATATTATATCAAGGTCAAAATCACTAGCTTTAAATTCTTTTTTTCTAACCCATTTTTTGTAATCTTCATCTTTAATATACATTGTAATAATATCGCCATTTTTGACGAAATCATCTTTTTTTGCTCTTTTATCATTTATTTTAAAATTTTTCTTTCTAATATTTTTTTGAATAAGTGATAAGGGAGCATTTTGTAAATATTTTCTTAAAAATCTGTCAAATCTTTGATTTGCATCATTTTCATTAATTTTAACTTCTATCATATTAATATGATTTATTAACATAGGAATCAATCATAGATATTTTTGCTTCATCCAAAAAACATTCTCTCTCTTTTAATTTTTGAAGAAGATTTTTATTTTTTGAATGCAGTATCAACTTATCAAAATCTTTTAGATATATCTCAAATATTTCACCTGTTAATCTTTTTGATTTTAATTTTATGAAATAAGCTTCTATATCCTTATAATCTATCAATTCAAGCAATTTTTCTGTTGCTAAATCTTTTAAATAATAATAATTTTCCCTATTGTTTATTTCTTGTTGATATTTTTTCTTTTTTCTAGAAATAAAAGTAAGAGCCATTTGATTAGATCTTTTTGCCATTATATTGTAATACTGATAATTATATACAGCTTCTAAAACAGAAGAAATATTTGAAAATGGTTTTAAATCAAGCTTTACCAAATACCTATAATTTAATTCTAAAAATTCATCTTTACCAATTTTTTGATTAGTTAATAAATCAATGCTTTCCTTTCTCCATTTATTGAAAGATTCTAATTTTTTTACTTCATCTAACATAATATCAAAAAACCGTCTCTTAGAGACGGCTTAAATTTAATCTAATAATTTTGTTTCGTGAATTTCTGCATCAAGAGATTCAGGTATATCACTTGACTTACAATCTAGGCCAAGATAAATATCTACATTACATTCATTTGAAAGTTTAGTTAAGTCATCTGAAAGTTTCTCAATATTTTCACTATTAATATCAATTATATCGTAGATACCATCAATATAAATTTTTCCAATATCATAATCTCTTGCTAATATTCCAGCTATAAATCCTCTAAAAGATTCTACAGAATCTATAAAAAAGTTTGAGGCATCAATTAGTCTTACAGAATGGTCAAGTGAATAAATTTGTTCATTATCACTATCAACAAATACTATATTTGTGTTTCCTTTACCTTTTTCATCATTAGCTTGGTCTATTAACCATTTTGTTTTTCCACTTCCTGATGGTCCTAATACTAAATAAATCATTTCATCTCTCCCTTTAATTTTTTATATTCTTTTTGGCAAGTCATATCGCCTTGAAAAATATTATTTTCGTTCATATAATCTATAATTTCATCTCTAATCATCCACCATGAACAGTTCCAATTACAAAAAACAGAATCTTCTTTAGGTGCTCTTCCTACAAGTCTTTGTATTGCTACATCCTTATTAATATATCTCAAAAACAAAATAACATTTTTTTGATAATCTTCTTTTGAGGGCATTTTAAATTCATTGTTTTGATACATTTTTTCAAGTTTTGTATTTTTTATTACAAACAAGGAATGAATTTTAACCTCTTTTACTCTAAGTACATTAATAATCCTAGCAGTTTCAATTATATCTTCATCATCATCCCAAGGAAGTGATAAGATAACATGAGTACAAATCCTAAATCCATATTCATTTATCATATTGCAAGCTTTTATAAAGTCAGCCAAATCTTCACATCTATTAAGAATATTTAGAGTTTTATAATTTGCAGTTTGTAAACCCAATTCTATGATTATATCAATCCCTGTTTTTTTTGAAAAATCACTTAAAAAATCTAATTTTTTATATGTGATACAATCACTTCTAGTTGATATTGATATAGCTACAATATATTCTTTGTTGCAAGCTTCAATAATATTTTTAAATTTTTCGAACTCTACATAAGTATTTGAAAAGTTTTGAAAATAGGCTATGAACTTTTTTGCTTTATATCTACTACCTATATAATTTTTATTTATCTCTAATTGCCTATCAACTGTCAAAAATGAAGGTAAATTTTCAAAACTTCCCCCACTTTCCGAGCAAAAAATACATCCTTTTGTACTTTTTTCTCCATCTCTGTTTGGACAGGATAAAGATAATTTTACAGGTAGTTTATATACCTTTTGTCCATATTCTAATTTGTAATATTCTGATATAGGAAAATATGGTAAATCCCTATTCATTTAAATCACTATCTTCTAAATCACTTTCGTATTCACTTACAATCTCATCAATTGTATCGTAATCCCAATAATGTGAAAATAAATGATATATTTCATCAAGTTTTTCTTCATCTTCTAAAGAATTTAATTTGATTTCTCCGCTTTCTTCATCCTCTAATTCATACAAGAGAATAATAAGTTCGCTGTTTTCAGAATCAACTAAGGCTATATAATCAACGCCATCTACAGAAAATATATCAATTAAATAACATTGTCTTGGATTCTCTTCCAATTGCAATTCAATTATTGCTTTTCCTTCATTTTTTTCAAACTCAATTTCATGATTATGAATTTCTAATTTTTTTGACATCTTCACTCCAAATTTTTATTTAGTTTAAACAAAACTTCCTTAATTAAAGAAAAAGTTTTTAAAATATCTTTAAAATCACAAGCAGAATTTATCATATCCACTTGTTTATATTTTACCCCAATTGATATCATATTAACATTAAATTTATAAAAAATCAGGTTGCAGTCTAAAGAATATTGTGTTTTTATTATCTCTAAATTGCTCTTATATAAATAATCATAGGTATCTTTAAATATAAGAGCCAGATCATTTTCTTTATTTTGCCATGAAGGAATTGATAACCTATTTGTAAATTCTCCCCCATTAATATCACTAGCAAGCTTAGTTTGTTCTAACATTCTGCTTAAACTTTCTTCTGATAAAGACCTAAAAATCATAACAGCATTTAATTTATAACTTGAAGTTCTTACTTTTGTTAAAACCGAAGAAGAGATTGTGGTTTTTGTATTACTATCTACAGAAAATGTTCCATTTAATGATAATTCAACGAAAGAAGCTATGTGATTGTATGATTCTTGAGTCATTGGATAAAATTTTAATTTATCTATCTTCTTTATTTCAAATTTTAAATTTGGTTCAATTTTTAAATTTGCAGTTAAATATTCGCTTTCAAATAAATAAAATACATCTAATAAATCATTTTCGAATTCATTTTTACAAACTAAGTCTACAAAACAATAGGATGGTGTTTTGTCGTGCTTGCCACCGCCTTCAATATTAATTACATCTAAATCAACTTTTGATTTTATTTTTCTAATAAAAGTCATCAACATTTTTATTGTATTTTTGAAAACATTATTGAAATCATTAGAAAAATTATCGCCAGCTATATTTTTAAGACTTATTCTATAAATTAAATTATTTTCTAAGAAACTTTCTTCTTCAATTTCTTTCCTATTTATAGGAATTCCAACTGTACTAATCGTATGTGAAGCAAAACTTTCTGCTATGCAATCAGATTCATTTAAATTTAAATTAATAATATTTTTTGATCTTATAACGGATCTTAAAACAGAAAAATCTTTATTATAATCATTTATATAATTATTTGTTAATAAAATATCAAAATTATTTATACCTTCTTCCAAAAGCATTGTTATCGATAAAATCCCGCTTATTTCAGTTGGATTTAAATTTGTTTCAAATGAAAAATCTTCATCTTCCTTAATTTTAATAAAAGAAGATTGGTTTATTTTATCACTAATATTTAGGTGTAAAACAGCTTTAGAATTTTCATTTTTTATATAATAACAATCGTTTATTAAAAGTATAACTAATTTTCTTTCCTTAGCTTTTGACAAAACGAATTTTATAAGTGATTTTTTATCATCAATTACTTTAATATATTCACTTAAATCTTTTGCAATTGCCCTTAGCTTATTGGAATAATTCGACTTTTCCATAAAATTTCCTTCTTAGTAATATTTTTTAACTTCTACCTTCTCTTTGATTTTTCTTGTTTTTTCTAGATATTTTTCTTGTCTTTTTATCATCAAAAGTGTATCGTGAATTCTATCTTTTATTTCATCAAATTCTGGTAAATACTCATCATGTGTATGGTCTAATTTTATTATATGATAACCAAATTGTGTCTTTACTGGTTTTGAAATTTCTCCCTCTCCTAGTTTATCAAGGGCTTCTTCAAATTCTTTAACCATAGTTCCTTTTGGAAATTCTCCCAAATCTCCATTTTTTGAGCCATTATCTTTTGAATATTTATTAGCAGCATCTTCAAAACTTAAACCATCATTTATTTCATTTAAAATATTTTTGGCACTTTCTTCATCGTCTACTAAAATATGACTTGCTCTGTAAGATTTTGGTTTTTTTACCACTTCTTTATTGTTATCATAATAATTTTTAATTTCTTCGTCGCTTACTTCTATGCTTTCAAATAATTTGTGCATTGCATAATTTTTGAGCATATTTTCCTTTGTTATTTCTAACTCTTTGGTAAATTCTTCATCTTCGTCTAGTTTATTTTCTAATGCATCTATATACATCAATTCTTGATTAACTAATTCGTCTGTAATTTGATGAATTCCTTGTGGATTCAAAAATTGTTGTCCGCCTTGCATTTGTGTAATAAAGCTTACAACTTCTTTTTGACTAATTTTTTTACCATTTACTTCTGCTAATATATCCTTATTTTTTTCTGTCATTTTACCTCTCCAATAATTGTATTTTTTTAGGATAAATCTTAATATATTTATCTTTATAAAGTCTACCTATAGCTCTTTTATAGGCAGATTTTGAAAATCCAAATATTTTATAAATCTTATCAGGAGATGACTTATCTCCCAAATTTAAGAAACCATTATTTTCTTCCAAATAATCTAATATTTTTTGACAATCATCATCTATTTCAAGATAAGATCTTTTTCTATTAGATAATTCAATTTTACCATCTTCTCTTACTTCTTTTACTCTTAATTTTAAAAGTTCTCCCTCAATATGAACTCCATTTAATTCTTTAATTCTAATTAACGAGTCAAATTGATTATTAATCGCAATGAAAGCTCCTATATGTTTATTTATAGAATAAATTCTTCCTTCAACAATATCATTTTCTTTAAAATTATGGTCAAACGATAACATATCCCTAATTTTGCTTGTAAGAATAGGCATATTTTGATCATCTATGATAAGTCCAACTGGATAAGTCATATCCTTAATAATCCTATAAGTTTTCTCACTAGCTGGCATTAATAATTTTATTTTATCTTGATATAAAAAATATGCTCCATTTTTTTTGACATCTATACACTTTAAACTATATATTTTTCCACTTTCAATATCAAGATTTATGCTTGCTCTTAAAGTATTATTCTTATCAAAATAAATATATGTCTTTATTTCATCGCCTTGTTTGTATTTTTTTACTTCATTTTTGTCAATTATAGCATCGCCATACTTTGTTTGTATGTATGCCTTATTTTTATTAAATCTTTTTATTTTTAAATTTTTAATTTAAATCACTCCCATTTATTCAAAAACTTGATATGTAAATCCTTCGCCTAATACTTCTGATATAGCATGAGTAAAAACAAATGCATTTTTGTCAATTTTTAATATATCATCTCTAATAGGTATGTATTTTCTAAAAGGAACTACAGTTAGTATTATATTTCTTTCTTTATGAGAAAAACCTCCCTCTGCTTTGTAAAGGCTTACTCCTCTTCTATATTTACCCAAAATCATTTTATTAATTTCATCACTATAATCACTAATAACAGTAATGGCAATTTTTCTTCCTAATCCTTGTATGAAATAATTAAAACCAAATGATTGAATAATAACAGATAAAACCGCATACAAAGCAGTTTCTACACCAAATTCTTTGACTGCCATCAAAACTACAAGAGAGTCAATCATAAATAAAGATTTTGCTACTGTAATATTAAAATATTTGTTTATGATTGCAGCAATTATATCTGTTCCTCCAGAAGATGCATCATTAAAAAAAATACAACTTAAAGAATAAGATACAATACCTGCACCAAAGAATACGTTTATTATCAAATCATCAGTTAAAATTGTTTGTGGAAAATATCTTTCAAAAAACATTATAGCCAAGGAAATTATTGATGCAGACAAGACCGTCTTTTTTCCAAAATCTTTTCCCATAAGTAAAAAAGCCATAATAAATAAAATTATATTTAAAATTAAATACCATTGTCCAACCGTGAAAAAATTAAAAAGTTTTGCCATAATTAAAGAAATTCCAGTGACACCACCTGGTGCAATATTATGTTTTACTAAAAAAAAATACAATCCGAACGCTAATAATATTGAATTAAATCCAATATTAATAAATTTTATTAAATTTTTTGCCATACTTTCTTTCCTTTTGTAAATATTTATATAAATTTTATCATATTTTTTAATTTTCTACAATAAATCAAAATTTGATTTTAATTTACAAAAAAATAAAAGGCTAAAAAAATTTACTTTCTTAGCCTCTTTATAAAATTTATTTTGCCCATGTAGGAATGATTTCTGAAAAATTATCATACATATTTAAAATCGCTTCAATTTCTTGCTCATTTAAATATGGTTCTTTTTTATCTCTAATATCAACCAAAGATTCTAGAATATAATAAACTTGGTAGAAACTTAATAGCCTATAAAATTTTCTTGAAATCACTTCATCGTTATGATAAGAATCAAGAACTCCTTTGGCAAATTCAGGATATTTTATAGCAATTTTATTTATATTTACAAAATCACTAACTCCATCTCCAATTTTAATTTCTTTTAAGCCTCTAATATCAATTTCCCCATCATCAAATATCCTAATATTTTTTTCACTAATATTTTGATACAAAGAATTAAATGCAGTATTTTTGCATATATATTTATTTGAGGTCAAATAATCAATCAAAATATAATCGTTATTATCATTAATCTTATTTAACCCATGCCTATAAAGTAAGAAATTGACTTTTGTATCTACATTTTTATACCAATCAAATCCATCATACTCATCAATTTTTTTGATATGAATATTTTTTAGAATTTTACCAAATTTTATACCAATATTATATATTTCATCTTTTTTAAGCTTATCTAAATAATCTCCCAAGGAAATTTCATCCCTGTACTCAAATATTTTGTAAGATTTGTTAATATCTGGCATTATTCCTATTTCAAATAAATCCAAAGTATCTAATAAATCTATACTTTTTAGATAATTATTAATAATTTCTTCTTTTTTTAATTTATCAAAATCATCCATTGAATACAAACCCAAAACATAAGATTTTTCATTTGAAATCACTCTAATTTTATTAGATGAAATATCCTCGATTGAAGATATATTTTTAATTTTATCTGTAAAAAATTTGGTTCTTTTAATAATATCTAGAGATTTATCATTCATTTTTTTATCCATTAATTATGTTTTTCTATTGACTCCTCAACATCTTTAACATCTTCTAAATCTAAAATAGTTAAGGCAAATTTTTCTTCTTCTTTAAAATTAGAATTTAAAATAATATCTTTAACTTTTGGAAGTTTTGAAGCTGAGCCTGAAAATTCGTCTAATCCAAGTCCTAACAATAGTTTTGTTGCCTTTGTATCTGAGGCAAATTGTCCACACATTCCAGTCCATTTTCCAGCTTTGTGACTTTCATCAATAACATGTTTAATAGATCTAATTACTGCTGGATTAAAATTGTTATAAATATCTGAAATATTTTCATTTCCTCTGTCACAAGCTAAGGTGTATTGGGTAAGGTCATTTGTTCCTATTGAAAAGAAATCAGAATATTTTATTAATTTATCTGCCATAATAATTGAAGCTGATGTTTCAACCATAATTCCAAGATCTATGTCTTTATTATAAGCAATTCCCTCTTTATCAAGGTCTTTTTTCAATTCTTCAAGTATTAGTCTAGTTTGTTTTATTTCATCAGTTGAAATTACAAAAGGAAGCATTATTTTTAAATTTCCATAAGCTGATGCTCTTAGTAAAGCTCTTAATTGGTCTTTAAAAATATCTTGGTGGTCTAGGCAAAATCTAATTGCTCTGTAACCTAAGAATGGATTTTCTTCTTTTGGAAAATCATAATAATCAAGCCCCTTATCTCCACCTATATCTAAAGTTCTTACAACCAAAGGTTTTTCTCCAAGCATTTGTGTAGCTTCTTTGTAAACTTCATATTGTTCTTCTTCTGTTGGGAAATGATCATTTTCCATATATAAAAATTCTGTTCTAAATAAACCAACCCCATCGCAACCATGTTCAATTGCTACTTTTAAATCTTCAATATTTCCAATATTTGCAGAAACTTCACAAACTTTACCATCCAAAGTTTTAGCTTCTAGATTTTTAACTTTTTCAAGTCTTTGTTTTTCTTCTTTTTCTTTTTCAATTAAATTTTTATAATCTTCTATTTCTTTTTCGCTAGGATCTACAATTAAAATTCCTTGATTTCCATCAATTATTGCTAGCTCTTCGCCTTTAATATTACTTGAAACATCTTGCATACCTACAAGCGCTGGAATATCTAAATTTTGTGCAATTATTGAAACGTGAGAAGTTTTTCCTCCAAGGTCTGTTGCAAATCCTAAAACTTTTTCCTTATCCATATTTGATGTATCAGAAGGTGTAAGTTCCTTAGAAATAATAATGCATTCTTCATCTAATTTTGACAAATCTTTAGGTACAACATTTTTAATTTTGCAAAGAACTTGAAATCCTATATCTTTGTAGTCATCAGCTCTTTCTTTTAAATATTCATCTTCTAGAGCTGACATAACCATTACCATTTGCTCAACTGTTTCATTTGTAGCAAGCTCAGAATTTTTATTTTCATTTTGAATTTTTTCTTTGATTGTATCTACAAAATAAGGATCTTGTAATAATTCCTTATGTGCTCTAACAATATTTAAAACTTCTTCATTTTGTTCATTTTTTTCTTTGTAATCTAAGTCGTTGAAATAGGAACTGATAGCATCTTCTACTTTTTTATCGTGTAAATCTTTATCTTGATCACTAATATTTGACTTATCAATAACTAATTCTTCTTTACTAAATAGAAAAAGCTTTGCAATAGCAACTCCATTTGAAGCTATAATACCTTTTAGTTTATTAGACATATCTTAAATTTCCTTTCTATTATAAAAATATAGGGGTACTTGATGTACCCCTTAATTAATTATTCTGATAAGTTATCTATAAAATCAGTTAATTTATCTGCAAATGCTTCTTCGTCTTCGCCTTCAACTATGATACCAATTTCTGTACCTTTTGAAATTCCAAGACTCATAACATTGAAAATGCTTTTTGCGTTAGCTTCTTTTCCATCTTTAACTAATTTTACATCACCTGGGTAATTTTTTACAAATTGAACCAAAGATGCTGCTGGTCTTGCGTGAAGACCTGTTTCGTTAGTTACAACAATTTTTCTTTCTGCCATAATTGCCTCCTAAATTATTATATTATTATTTTAACATTTAAATAAGTTACATTCAACTAATGCTTTTTGTACTATCTCTTTCTATTAATTGAGCATCCAAAACCCAATCATTTTCTAGTATATCTTCTTCGCCTCTTATTCTTTTAATCAAAGCCCTTATTCCTATTGCTCCTATATCATAATTTGGTATAGAAACAGTAGTTAATTTTGGTCTGTATACTCTAGAAATTTCAAAATTTCCAAATCCTGCTACTGAATAATCTTCTGGAATTTTTATATTGTTATCATAGCAATATGAAATAAATCCAACTGCAGTTTGATCGTTATAAAAGCTTATAGCACTTACATTTTCACTTTTAGCTTGAGATATAACTTCTTCCCCAATATTATACCCATCATCACTATTTTTTCCATCAGCTTCTATAATAATAGATTTTAAATTATTTTCATTAACAAATTTTTCATATCCTTTGATTTTTATATCAGTTAAATAATTATGTTCTTTTAAAGTAACGTAAGCAATATTTTCATGCCCTTGTTCATATAAGTATTTTGTTAATTCATATTCTTCTTTTTCATAATCTATTTTTACAGTGTTTATTTTTTTGAAATCGTGGAATTTATCTAATAATAAAAATGGTATTTTATTATCTCTCAATTTAACTAGAATTTCTGCAGAAATATCTTCACTTATTACTACAATTCCTTCAACTTGTTTTGTTGACAAAAAGTCTATCGCATTTTCTAGAGAATTATCATCTCCATAAGTACTTGAAAGAATTATATCGTATTTATACAAGTGACCAATTTCTTCAACGCCTCTAATTAGTTGAGCCATATATTCAATTCCAATATCTTCAACTATTACACCAATTAGATTAGATTTTTTCATAACCAAACTTCTTGCTAGTTCGTTAGGTTTAAAATCCAATTTGTTAATTGCATCTAGTACTTTTTTTCTTGCTTCAGGACTAACAGGTTTTGAATCATTCATTACTCTCGATACAGTGGAAATTGATACACCTGCAAGTTTTGCTACATCTTTAATTGTAGGTTGTGCCATATATGCTCCTTTCATTATTAAACAATAATAAAGGCCATCAAATGATGGCCTATCTTCCTGATATTACGCTTCTAACTATATCAAACACATCCATAATTAATGACGCATAATCATTTATTGAAGCAATTCCTTCTCCAAATGTATCAGTTGTATCTATTACGCTTTCTCCAAAATAGTTCACTGTATCTTTTATATCTACAGTTATATCACTTACATTAGAAATAGCCAGATTTGCATTGGATATAGCCATTTTTAGGTTAGGATCAGAAACTAATCCATTTACATTTTCTACTAAAATATTTGCTTGATCAACCAAGTTTGGTAGTTTATTTATTACATTATCTAAATTATCTTCATTTTTGTCAACAATTTTTTGAATAGATTGAACCAAACCTGATGCTTTTTTCAAAAACATAGCAAGAAATACAATAGCGATTATGCCTACTAATACTAAGATAATATCTCCTATTAATCTTAAATTTATGGTAACCATTATCTACTCCTTACTTATTTTTTTTATCTTCTGCTCTTCTTACTTCTCCAGCTTTCTTTTTAGTATCTTCTGCTACTTCTTTAACTTCTTCTTTGCCCTCTTTGACGTCTTTTTTAGCTTCTTTTGCGCCTTCTTTTGCAGCATCTTTAACGTCTTTAGCATCTTCTTTTAATTTTTCAGCTTCTTCTTTAACATCTTTTGCATTATCTTTTAGATTTGCTTTTGTTTTTTCATAAGTATCTTTAACTACTTTTTTTCCTTCTTCAAAGCCTTCTTCAATTGGTTGTAGTTCTGTATATGCTCTATCTTTAAAATCAACGTATGATTCTTTAGCACTTTCTACAAAATCATTTGTTGTATCTTTAACTTGATTAATTGTGTTATCAACAGAATTAACTATATCTTTTCTTAAATTTTTACCAGATTTTGGTGCAAGTAATAAACCAGCAGCAACTCCTGCAACAGCTCCAACCAAAGCTCCTTGAGCTCTCATTCTGCTATCATGATTTTTCATTTTCCAAATTTCATATTTAATTTCTCTTTGTTTTCTTTGTGCTTTACTTTCAATATAATCAGCTATACTCATATTAACTCTCCTTATTTATTATTTTTTAAATTTTTGTTCTTATAAATTTATACCCACTATTGGATAAAAACAACAAAATATAAAAAAAATCCAAGGCGGCCCTATTATTTAATACCTTCGCGTAAGTGAAGGTGGGTTTGCTGTTTGAAATATCTGACTTCCACTCAAAGGAGGCTTGCCATCAAAGTCAAAACTCCGCAATCCCTTATAAATGTTGTAGGTTTAAATTTGGACCTTGCCCCTTGGAATACCTTTATTATATATCATGAAAAGCATAATTGCAAATTAGCTATCGCCTCTTAAAAGGCTAGAATTTAAATATTTATCAAAATTTGGTCGTGATAATATCGTTATTTTTTCTTCATCTCTAAATCTTATAAAACTTACCTTGTATGAATGCAATAAAAACCTATCCAATTTATATTTTGAACCATAAAGTTTATCTCCAATTATTGGATGATTTAAATTTGATAAGGAAATTCTAATTTGATGAGTTTTGCCTGTATAAATTTTGCAATAAATTAAGGAAAATTTATCGTATAATTTTATATTTTTAAAATATGTTTTTATTTCATAGCCTTCATCTGCTATTTTCATTTTTTTATTATTTTCATCATAATTTATCTTCAAAAAAATTGTTTTATCTATTTCTAAATTCCCTTCTACAAGCGCCAAATATTCTTTATTAAAATCATTATTTTCTATCAATTTTTGGTAATATGCTTGGGCATAAGGATTTTTTGCAATCAAAATAATTCCTGATGTATTCATATCTAGCCTATTTATAAATCTAACTTGAGATTTTATATTATTTTTCAAAAAATAATAGCTAATATAATTTGCCAAACTTTCTTGACCTTTAGAATTTACAGTAAGATTTGCGTCTTTGTCTATAGCAATTATATCTTGATCTTCATATAAAATTTCAAGCTCTTTATTTATCGGCTCATAATTAAGAATTTCATCTTCAATAATTATTTTAATATTGTCATCTGGATTTAATTTAATATTTTTTTCTATTTTTTTGTCATTAACCAAGATAGAATTTTTAATTATTTTTTTGTAAGCCCTATTTGAAATATTCTTATCTAACAAGAATTTTTTTAAACTAATCTTTCTATCTGTTTTAAATTCAATATATTTCATTTTTTCCTCAAAAATTTTTTTATGTTATAATTAATTATATCTTAAGAAAGGTAAGTAACAATGAATAAAACGATTAATATTTTCAAAAATAAATCTAGATATACTAAAAATATTTATAATAAAACTAGAGCAATATTAAAAGATTTTGGATATGAAATTTCTAATAACTATGATCCAAACGCTTGCTTAAACCTTGTTATTGGAGGAGATGGAACGTTTTTAAACGCTGTAAAGCTTTCAAAATTTTCTCAAATTCCTTTTATAGGTATAAACACAGGACACTTAGGTTTCTATCAAGAAGTAAATCCTGACAATATTGAAGATTTTGTAAGAAGATTATCTGAAAAAAATTATTATATGGAAAAACTTGCAATTCTCGAATCAAATATTGGTAATAATAAAATTAATGCTGTAAATGAAGTTGTAGTAAAAAGCAATAGAAATCAAATTGTAAGGCTTAGACTTTTCATTGACGGAAATTTTATAGAAAATTTTTCAGGAGATGGTCTAATAATATCTACTCCTCATGGTTCAACAGCTTATAACTTATCATCAAACGGTGCAATTTTGCACCAATCTCTTGAGGGCTTTCAACTTACACCAATCGCTCCTATTTTTTCAAGTTTAAATAGGTCATTAAAAGCACCAATAATTTTGCCAAAAAATGCTGAAATCGAAATTAACGTAAGCAAAAGAGATAATTATCACACAGTTTTTTTGTTTGATGGCAAAGAATATAAGACAAATAGTTTTAAAATAAGCACAAGAATTTCTAATAAGGAACTAAAAAAGCTTATTTTAAATAAAAACCATTATTGGTCTAATATAAAAAATAAGCTTTTGTAAATTTTTTTAATTATAACTATTTAATCACAATAAAAATGCTTTGGATATATTTTTTTATACCAAAGCATTTTTTAATTATTTTAATTTAGATTGACGTTATTTACAATACTTGTAATTAACTCTCCTGCAATTGGAGCAGCTGTAATTCCTGCCGTATCATCAGAATCTTCAATAACAATAGCAAAAGCTAATTTAGGTTGATAAGCTGGAGCAAATCCAACAAACCAAGCATCTGTTGCTCCGTTTTTTTTATCAGCTGTTCCAGTTTTTCCTGCTATTTGTACAGTTCTGGTGTATGCATTTGTTCCCGTTCCTCTATTTACAACATCAACCATAAAATCTCTAATATAATTAGAATTTTCTACACTTGTAACATCTGATATAACTTTACTTTCACTTTCTTTTATTATTTTTCCATCTTTGTTTACAACATTTTTTACAAGTCTTGGTTGCATCATTTTTCCATTATTAGCAATTGTAGATGCAATCATTGCCATGTGAAGCGGAGTAACTTCTGTCTTACCATATCCAAATCCTGTCATAGCTAAATCAACTTGATTTAAATCATCAAATGGAATTTTGGAATTTATTTTTTCTATATCGAACTTATAATCCTTATTGAACATATATTTTTCAGCTATTTGTTTATAAAAATCTTTACCTAATTCATCTGTTTTTGATGCAAAATAAGTATTAACAGAATTTAAAAACGCTGATCGTAAATTTAAATTCCCGTAAGAATATCCACCATAATTTTCTATATCATATCCTTGAATTTTAACTTTTCCTGTATCGTTATAATGAGTATTTAATTTACTTTCTAATATTGCATTAGCAGTAACAATCTTCATTGAAGAACCAGGTCTATAAATTCCTTGACTGGACCTATTAAGCAAAGGTGCATTTGTATTTTGAATTAACATATCCCAATCTTGGTCTAGACTGTTTGGATCATAAGATGGTTTTGAAACCATTGCCAAAACTTCTCCATTTCTTGGATCCATAACGACAATAGAGCCAATATGATCGCCTAAGCTTTCATAAGCTATTTTTTGAATTGTTTGGTCAATCGTTAGATTCAAATTATTTCCAATTCCAGATTTTTCTACCATATCCCTTATTTTTGATGTTGGTTGGTCTGAAATATCTAATAATTCTTTATTGTAAGTTTTTTCTAAACCACTTTTTCCATACTTAATTGAATTATATCCAGTAAAAGCCGAATTTATTTTTCCATTTTTATAAACTCTTATATTATTTCCATTTTCATCTTTTTCATTATATACTAAAAGATTTCCATTTCTATCGTAAATATTTCCTCTTTTAATTACATTTTCATTTACCCAATTTCTTTTATTATGACTGTTATCAGCTAGAGTTTGAGCTTTAAATAATTGAAAATATACCAAATATAAAACTATAGATAAAAACAAAAGAATAAAAAGCATCATAACATATATTAATCTTTTATTCATAGTTGATTTTTCTAATATATGTTTGTTATCTTCGTCTTTTAATCTTTGTTTTTTTTCCATATCTAAGATTTTTTGAATAAATGGCTTTTGCTTATCTTTCTTCTTTTTCATTATCATCACCATTTTCTATTTTTTGACCACAATATTGTAGGCAGGCTAATAAAATAAAACCTGATACCATTGAGGAGCCTCCTGCAGAAATAAATGGAAGAGTAACACCTGTTAATGGAATAAGTTTTAAAACTCCACCTAAAATTATCAAGGTTTGAAGCGCAAAAAGCCCCCCTATACCAAAAGCAAGTATTGAAAAGAATTTATTTTCTTGTTGAAGAGCAATTTTTATTGCCCTATAAACTAAAATCAAGAACAATAAAACTACTGCAATTCCCATAAAAATCCCATATTCTTCACAAATTGCAGGAAAAATGAAATCACTTTCTGCAACTGGAATATAATCAGGTCTACCCAAGCCTATTCCTGTTCCAAATAGTCCACCACTTGCAAGAGCAAATAATGATTGAGTAATTTGGTAACCCTTATCGTCAATAACAGACCATGGATCAAGCCATGTTTGTACCCTTACTCTAATATGAGAAAATAAAAAATATGCAAGTATAGCTCCCAAAATTGTAAATATTACGTTCAAAAGAATAAGCTTTCTATCTCTTTCATAAACAAATTGTGTCAAAATCATTGTCCCAAAAAAAATTAAAGCTGTTCCCAATTCTTTTTGAATAAAAAACATCAAAATAAAAAAGTAAATTCCAATATTCAAATAATACTTACCAAATGCTTTTTTTCTATATTTATTGTAATTTGTATAAAAGCTTGCCACAAAAAATATAAAAGGAATTTTAATAAATTCTGATGGTTGTATGGTAATAGGGCCAATTACAATCCAGTTTTTCGCACCACCAGATGCAAAACCAAATACCAAAGTTGCCATAAATAAAACTATAGAAATTACGAAATAAAAAATAATATAATCATCCCAATTTTTTATTTTTGGCAATATAAAATAGGTAATAAAAAATACAACCACACCAATTATATAAAACAACAATTGCTTTTTTCCTAAAGTAGGATCTAGTCTATAAATCATAGCAACGCCAATTGAAAACAACATATTTACTATAAGTAATAAAATACTATCGCTTCTTGTAAATTTATTAGCCAAAACTGTAGATAGTATTGTTGTAATTAGTATTGTTAAATAGGAATAGAAATCTCTGCTTTGTAAATGTTTAGCATTGTAAATCATTGACAAACTTAAACTTAAAAATTCAAATACAAATAAAAGAAATAAAGCAGAATTTTTATATTGTCTTTGCCTGGTGATATTTATATTTTCATTTTTAATCATCTTCATCACCGTTTATAAATAAGAATTTAAGTTCTCCAAATTTAATAATATCCTTGTTTTTTAATTCTATCGCTTCATTAATTCTTTCATCATTTAAAAAAGTTCCATTAGAAGAGTTCATATCTTCCAAAAAATAAATACCTTGGTCTAAAATAATTCTCGCATGAAAACTTGATAAAAATTTGTCTTTTATACAAATAGTATTTTTATCATCTCTTCCAATAGTATTATTGTCTCCAATATAATAATATTCTTGTACTTTAAATTTGTGTTCTTGATTTTGATTTATGAATTGTAAATACGTATCAGATATTTGCTCTTTTTTAATAGCATATCTAACATCATAATATATTATTCTAATAATTGAATAGATAAAGTACAAAACAATAACAACAAATACATATTTTAAAATTGTTGATAATAATTGATATAAAGTTAAATTTCCAAAAACTTGAATAGAAAATACTTTATCTATAAAGTTAAAAAATTGATCCATAAAACCTCCTTACTTCCTGTTTACTTATTTTATCAGAAATTTAAAATTCTTTAAAATATCCTTATTAAAAATATCTAATATAAAAGCCTTAGATAAATTTATGTTGAAATCAAGTTTAAACCCACGATAATTTTTGACAATATATATATATATATTATAATGAAATAATAAAATTGAAATATTTAAATAATGAAAATTTAATACAATAAATTATATAAGGAGATAAATAATGAGTTCTGAGCATAATAATATCATAAGAGAATTTAATTTTGAAAGTTTACCATTACCATTTTCTGCACAAAGACATATTCAAGTATATGAAGATGTAATATATTATAATGATACTAAATTATTTGGAAATAATAATTCCTATGGAAAATCAGAGTTGATAGAATATACGATGCCTATATTATGCATTATAAAAGTAATAAACGTCATATATTATTATTACTTCTATTCTTTTTTGCTTTTATCAAGCTCAATAATGCTATATTATTTTTATATCCGTATATTTTCTTTGTAGACTTATTTTATTTAAAAAGTATTTTATAAAATTAGAAATGGAGAATGGTAGTTATTTTGTAATAAATTTTATACATGGGAAGAAGATATATGTCATGAAATTTATGATTCTATTGATTATATGTTAGACAAAAGAGTTGATGATACTAATATAGGCAGATATATTAATAAATAAAATCTGTTTCAATATTAATATTTATATATATGCAATTAATTTAAATAAAAATTAAGTGCCAAGTGGTTTTTCTTGGCACTTAATTTTTAGTCAATTTTATCAATTATTTTATTTACTTCATCTTTCAATTTATCTTTTTTAATTTCTGATTCTTTTTTACTTTTTTCTATTACATTTAGGTATAATTTAATTTTTGGCTCTGTTCCTGATGGTCTTAATACAAACCATGAATCATCTTCTAGATAATATTTTAATACATTTGATTTTGACAACCCTGTATCATCATTTAAGTAATCAACTATGTTTTTAACTTTAAGTCCTATTACTTCTTCAATTGGATTGTTTCTTATTGTTTCCATTATTCTTTTAATTTTATTTGCTCCATCAAGTCCTTCAAGAACTATTGATTGAACTTCGTTTGAATAATATCCAAATTTTTCATATATATCATCCAATACATCTAACAAAGTTTTACCTTTATCTTTATAATAAGCTGTCATTTCGCTAATAAGCATAGCAGAATTTACCGCATCCTTATCTCTGACAAATGTTTTGTAATTATATCCTATACTTTCTTCAAATCCAAAAATAAATTCGCCTTTGCCTTTTCTTTCGAATTCATTTGCTACTTCATAAATATTTTTAAATCCTGTCAAAACTTCATAGACTTCAACCCCATAGCTTTTTGCAATTGGTTTAATTAAATCTGTAGATACAATAGTTTTTACAACTGCTCCATCTTCTGGCAATTCATTATTTTCATCTAGAGCTGTCAAAATATAATTTGTAAGCAATGATCCAATTTGATTTCCTGTTAAAAATTGATAGTTTCCTTTTTCATCTTTAACTTCAACTGCACATCTATCTGAGTCTGGATCTGTTGCAAGCAACAAATCTGCTTCTTTTTCTTCTCCTAATTTTTCTGATAATTTAAATGCTTTTGGATCTTCTGGATTTGGATAACCTACTGTTGTAAAATCAGGATCTGGATTTTCTTGTTCTTTTACTATATAAATATTTTCAAATCCTCTTTCCTTAAGTATTCTTCTTACCAATTTATTTCCACAACCATTTAATGGAGTGTAAACAATTTTTACTTTCTTGTCTACGTCATCGTTAATTGTACAAGCCAAAACTTCTTTTACATAATCTTCTATTAATGAATCGTCTATCCATGAAATTAATCCTTCATCCATTGCCTTGTCAAAATCAATTCTTTTTATTTTTGAATAATCATCATATTCTTTCATATAATTTTGAATTTGTACTGCAATATCTTCAAGAATTTGACTTCCATCAGAACCATAAGCCTTGTATCCATTATATTCTCTTGGATTGTGGCTTGCTGTTACCATTACTCCAGCTATAGATTTTAATTTTCTTATAGCGTATGAACAAACTGGTGTTGGTTGAATTTCTTTGAAAATATTTACTTTAATTCCGTTTGCGGCAAAGACTTCAGCTGTTATTTTTGAAAATTCATCAGATTTGTGTCTAACGTCATAACAAATTGTAACTCCTCTTTTTTTTGCGTCTTCGCCCATATCTGATATTGTATCAGCAAAGGCTTGGCTTGCTTTGGCAACTGTATATTGGTTCATTCTATTTGTTCCAGCACCTAATTTCCCTCTTAGTCCTGCAGTTCCAAATGCCAACTCTTGATAAAATCTATCTTCAATTTCATTCTCATCATTTTCAATATTTTTTAATTCATCTCTTGTGTCTTGGTCAAAAAATTCATTATTTAACCAAGATTCATAAACTTTTTTATAATCCATAATATTTTCCTCCTACATATACGTTTACAGAATATTTACTGATTTTTTTTATATCAGAAACATTTAATCTTTTATTAATTTTACCCTTTTTATCAAATATTTTAACAAGTTCTCTTTGCTCATTAAATATTTTATTTCTTGTTATATCATCAAGTTCATAATCATTTTTTAAAGCATTAAATACTAAATAATTTTTTTTATTTTCAAAATTTATTTTATAAGCTATCAAGAAATCTTCTAGTCCATCAACAAAAGTTAAAACTTTTTTTATATCTTCGCTTTTATATAAGTCAAAAACTTCTAATTTTTTTCTCAATTCAATAAGCTCTTTTACATAAGTAAAAGTTTCCAAATTATCAATTTTATCTTGCCAATTTATTCCATTTATATCAAGGCTCGAATTATATGAATTGCTGTTATTTGATTTTGAATTATTAAATTCAGTTCCTTCATATATAAATGGCTTGCCAAATGATAAAAACAAAATTGCAAATCCAAGTCTTGATATAGAATCAATATTTTCATGATTTGTTAAAGAAATTTTTAACTTATCGTAATAAATGAGATTATCATGACATGCAAAATAATTTATAACTTCGCTTGCATCATCTGCAACTCCAATTCTTTTTTCATCAAAATTAATACTTCCGCTAATTCCTATTTCAATTTCATTTTTTAATGTAAAATTTCCTTGGATAAATCCTTTTGAATATCCATCATTATCTCCCCTAATTGCATTTCTAAATCTATCATTAAAAACTGCAAAGCCATTGGATTTTTGACTTCCTATAAGAATTTGTTTTTCAATAGGTAAGACTGATTCTCCTCCCATCCAAGGCTCTCCATAAATAATTATGTAGGGTTTTATTTTTTTCAATTCTTTTATTGCAATTTTTATTGTGTCAATATCAATCAAAGCCATCAAATCAAATCTAAATCCATCAATATCATATTCATTTACCCAATGTTTCAAGGAATCTATAATCAATTTTCTTACAAAAGCTTTTTCACTTGAAAGCTCATTTCCAACTCCCGAACCATTAGAAAAATATCCATCTTGATTTTTTCTATGATAATAATTTGGTGCTAAAATTTCCAAATTTGAATCTATGGTTTTAAATGTATGATTATATACAACGTCCATAACAACATTCATTCCATTTTCGTGAATTTTATTTACCATTTCTTTAAATTCATAGATTCTTCTTTTTATTTTGTATGGATTTGTAGCATAAGAACCTTCTACATTAAAATACAATTCTGGATCATAGCCCCAATTGTAATTATCATCATCAAAAAATTTCTCATTTTCTTCGAAAGTGGAAATAAAATCATAAACTGGTAAAAGTTGTATGTGAGTCACATTCATTTCTTTTAAATGGCTTAATCCGGTTGTATGTCCTTTAAATTTTGTATTTTCTTCACAAAGACCAAGAAATTTTCCCCTGTATTTTACATTTGAATTTTTATTTGCAGTATAATCTTTTACATTCAATTCATAAATTATTGCCTTATTTTCACAAATTTTCGGGGCAAATTTTTTAAAGTTTTTTGGATTTGTCTTTTCAAAATCAACTACAGCTGACATCAAGCTATTGATAGATGACGCCTTTGAGTAAGGATCTGTTACTTCGTATTTATCCTCAACCAAATATGAGTAAAAAAATCCATCCAAATCTTTATCAATTTTACAATAAAATATATCAAATTTTGTTTTGACCATAGAAAATTTTTCTTTTCTTATTTTTCTATAATCATCTGTTATTAATAAATCTATTTTTTTTCTATTTGGAGCAAAAACTCTAAATTCTGTATATTTTTTTGTATATGTTGCCCCTAATTTTATATCCTTAATTTCTTCGTAATTATATGTCATATTTCCTATTTCAATTTTTCAAAATTTTTATCAAGATTAAATTCATTCGCCCACAAAATATTATCAATTTCCTTATCAATCCATTTTTTCTTATCTAGGTAATCCATGCCCATTTCAAGTCTTTTTTCCAATAGTTGTTCATGATCTTTGAAAATAAAAAATGAATCATTATATGAAATTAAATAATCATATATATTTTTAAAATTATAAGGCAAATTACTATAATCTTCATTGATTAAGTTATCAATCGTTGTTTTGATTATATCATTTTTATAATAGAATTCGCGAGCATTATATGAATTTTCTTCTTTAATATTTTCGATTTTTTTGTAGTCATCTGCAAAAGTATAAATTTTATTTTCTTTTTGAATATTTGTAAGTATTCCACCCTTTGCTGAAATAATATTTGAAAAATTAAAAATAGAATTTAGCATATGAAAACTTTGATTATCGTATAAAGGAAGAGTTAAATTGCTGTAAATATCACAAGCAGGATAAATTTTCCTAAGTTTTTCAACATTTAAATCTTCAATAAAAATTATTTTTAATTTTTCTTTGATTAGCTTGTCCTTATCCAACATATATTTTAATGCCAAAATGAATTTTATTATCTCTTTTGCCATAAAATATCCATCACTGGCTTTTCCAGAAAATATATAAGTTGTTGGTGGAATTAAAATATTTGAATTATCTTTCAACTTATAATACATGCTTGCTATACATATTGCACTAAGAAGTTGTCTTTTTGCCTCATGAAACATAGTAAGTTGCATATCAAATATAGAATATGGATTTATAGGCTCAGTTTCATTTATTTTAAAATAATCAATTAATTGAAGTTTATTTTTGTATTTAACATCTTCAACTTCATCATAAAAATCCATATTATTTTTTAATTTTTCCAATTTTTCTATGCTATTTTTATCACTAATATTAATATTATAATTTTCAAGCAATTTTTTTAAATTTTTATTGTTTGATTTTGCGTACAAATACCTATCAATCCCAAAATTTAAATGTGAAAAATTATCTGACCTATCCTTATAGTTTTCAACAATTGTTTTAGACAAATAAAAATATTTTTCAGCAAAAAAATAATTTAACCTATCATATTGCAATTGGTTATTTTCAATTATTGGTAAGTTGAAATTTATTTTTGCATAGTCATTTAATTTTATAACTATATCAAAAAAAGATTCATCAATTGATTTTATCATAGAAATATCATAGCTCTCCCTAGAATCTGGAGTAACCAAAAATCCAATATGATCGAAAACTTTTCTAGAAATATCTACACATTCTTCGATTTCTAAATTATAACCTTGGTGCAAACTTCTAATAAATTCTACTATTGCTAAGGAAGGATGTATGTCTGCAAGGACAATTTTGATCTTATTTTTAATATTTTTTATTTCAAAATTCCTTTTAAAATATCTTCTAAAAATATCTTGAATAGAAGATACACAATAAAAATATTCTTGTTTTAGCCTAAAAATTTTTCCTTCATAGGTCGAATTATCTAAGTACAAAAATTGAGTAAGAGAATTGTTGTTTATATAATCGTCGTAAGCACTTTTTAAATCTCCACTTTTTAAATTTAAGTAATCTATTTTATTTATAGATTCAGATTTCCATAATCTTAAACTATTAACAAAATTATTTTCATTATTAAAAATTGGCATATCATAAGCAACAGCTTTGACTTCTTTATCTTGAATATTTAAAATATAAGAGAAATCTTTTTTATGTTCCCATTTATTTCCCCTATATAACCACTCGTTAGGATTTACAAATTGCCTACCTTCTCTTATTTCCTGTTTCATCCCTCCGCTTTCATATCTTAAAGCATAGGCCATTGATTTTATTTTATTTTTACTTAATTCTTTCATCAAATACCAAGAGCCAATACCTATATCGCTATTTCCAAGACTTGCTTCTTTTTCATAATTAACCAAATCTTCCATAGAAATATTTAAACTATCAAGACACTTATTAACTTCATCAGTATAGTCTAAGGATTCAATAGCGCTTTCAATAAATTTTCCTGGATTATATTCAAAAGATAGTAAGTAAACTTCTTTATTTTTAAAAATTTTTTTTGACTTTGTCCAATTTTTTCCTATATCTTGCATCAAAGCTTTTACAAGCCCATCATAAATTTCACTTAATCTCGCATCATCTGTTTCTTTAGCATAAAAAGAATACAAAAAATTTTGTATTCTTTTTAAGATAAAATTATTATTATTTTTTTCCATTCTAAGCCTTAATATCTTCGTATAATTTTATATATTTTTTAGAAGATTCTTCCCAATCATTTTTCTCTTTCATTGCATTAACTACAAGTTTATCAAAAGCCTCTCTATTATTTTTGTATAAATCAATTGCATTTTTGCTTGCAAAAAGTAATTCGTGAGCATTTATATTTTCAAATGAGAATCCACTTCCTTCTCCAGTATACTTATTGTAAGGTTTTACTGTATCTTTTAAACCACCAGCTTCTCTTACAATTGGTAAAGATCCGTATCTCATAGCAATTAATTGACTAATTCCACAAGGCTCTGATATTGATGGCATCATATATAAATCGCTAGCCGCATATAATTTATGACTTTCTTTTCCATCATAATAAATTCTTGCAGCAACCTTGTCAGGATATTTCCACTCAAAATACTTAAACATTTCTTCGTAAGTATAATCTCCTGTGCCCAATACAACCAATTGAATATCTTCTTGTAATAATTCATCCAATATATATCTTACAAGATCAAATCCTTTCATTGATGTAAGCCTTGAACAAATTGCAATCATTGGCACATCTTTATTAACTGGGAGTCCATATTCTTCTTGTAATTTCATCTTATTTTCTATTTTATTTTCCAAAGATTTTATATCATAATTTTTGAAAATATTTTTATCAGTTTTTGGATTCCACAAATCATAATCTATTCCATTTACAATTCCTGAAAGCTTGTTTTGATATTCTCTAATTATTCCATCAAGACCTTCCCCATAAAATGGATATTTGATTTCTTGGGCATAATTTTCACTTACAGTATTAAAAGCTGTTGAATGAACAATTCCGCCTTTCATAAAATTAATGGCATCAAAATATTTTAAATCATGTTCATTAAAATAATAACCATCAAGTCCTGTTAAGGTTAAATATCCCGAATCAAAAACTCCTTGGTATTTTAAATTATGAATAGTAAATAAAGTTCTTATATCATCAAAATAGTGATCGCCTTTTCTAAAATCATTTACATAAATATTTACCAAAGCTGTGTGCCAATCATTAGCATGAATTATATCTGGTTTAAAATCAATTTCTTTTCCTAATAAGGTAGCAGCTTTTGAGAAAAATATAAATCTTTCAGCATCATCGTCATAGCCGTATGCGTTTGGTCTGTCAAAATATTCAAGATTATCTATAAAATAAAATGTAACGCCTTCCCATTTTAGGCTAAAAATTCCAGCGTATTGATGTTTCCAATCAAGATCTACATAAAAATCTTTTATTTTTTTCATCTTTTTTCTATAAATATCATCAATACTTGAATACAAAGGCATAACAACTCTTATATCGATACCTTTTTTTGCAAGTTCTTTTGGCAAAGAACCTGCTACATCTGCAAGACCTCCTGTTTTTATAAAAGGATCAGCTTCACTTGTTAAAAATAATACTTTCATCTTACACCCCTTAGTTAATGTGTTCTCCCTTATCTGTTAAGTAAGGATGGGTTCTGTTTCCAAATAGTTTAACATCTTCAAAAACTTTTGTGTCTTTATCAGTTATAACGTGATTTAAAATTGCACCTTCGCCTATCTCAGAATTTTGGAAAATAATTGAATTTTTGATTACTGCACCTTTTTTAACTGTAACTCCTCTAAAAATAATAGAATTTTCAATTTCTCCTTCTATTATTGCTCCATTTGCTACCAAAGAATTTCTTACTTTAGAACCTTTTAAATATTCAGTTGAAGGCTCGTCTTTGCTTTTTGTATAAACCATTCCTTGTTCATAGAAAATTTCATCAAAAAAGTCCCTATCTAACAAATTAAAACTAGCTTCAAAGTATGTCAAAGTATCCATAATAACACTCAAACTTTCTTTTGATTTATAAAGACCAATTGATTTTTTCTTTGGATATTTGAATAAAGCATCAAGTACATTTGTAGCATTATTTTTTTCAATTGAATATCTAAGAAGATCCATAAAAATATCTTTTTTAATCAATATTGAACCTGTAAATAAATTTATTTCTTCTTCAAGTCCAAGATTAATTCCAACACTAACTGGATTTTCATTTTCGTCAGTATTAATAATTCTTCTATTCAAATAATATCCATACTCATCATTCTTTTTTTGAGTAAAAATTAAAGCATCCAAATTTTCATCTTGCATTTTTTCATAAGCATCTGAAATATTTACCTTAGAAATATACATTGGATTTGTAATATAAACATACTCACGTTTATTTCTCATAAAATGTTTCATCGTGTTGTAGTAGGTTTCTATTTCATTAGCAAGTCTTGACCTTAAATATACTGGCGGATTAATCATCAAACCACCGCTTCTTCTATTTAATTCCCAATTTCTTCCATCTCCTACATGATCAAGAGTTGATCTTAGAGGTTCTCCACCATATAAAATAACACTTGATATATTGTGATTTGTTATATTAGATAAAGTAAAATCTATAACCCTATACCTACAACCAAAAGGTAGCATATAATCAGGTCTATATTTACAAAGTGTATCATAATTTTTTTCATCAAATTCTGAACTATAAATTAAAGCAAGTATATTTTGCATCTTATTCCTCCTCTATCCCATCTTCACTTACAAGATAAACTGATGTAGAATTTTTATCTCCAATATTTTCACTGATTTCCATATTTTCAGTAATTACAGAATTATATACTTTTACACCTTCTTTTATAGTAACCCCTGATAATATTACACAATTATTTACACAAGCATTTTTTTCAATTTTTACATTTGAAAACAATACAGAATTATTAACCTCTCCATCTATAATACATCCTTCATTTATTAGCGCATCATTTAATACACCATTTTTACCAACTCTATGAGGAGGCAAATTTAATGCAGTTGTATATATTTTCCAAGAATCATCTTGAATATTTAGAGGGTTTTCAGGATCAATTAAATCAAGATTAGCTTGCCAATAAGATTTTACAGTTCCTACATCCTTCCAATATCCATCAAATTTATAAACAAATAAATCTCTATTATTATTTAGTAAGTAAGGAATAATATCATGACCAAAATCATTTGTAGATTCAGAATTATTATGATCTTCAATCAAAGCAGCTCTTAAAACTTTCCAATTAAAAATATAAATTCCCATTGAAGCAAGATTTGATTTAGGATTTTCAGGTTTTTCTTCAAACTCAACAATTCTTCCCTCATCATCAGTATTCATAATACCAAATCTAGATGCCTCATCCCAATCAACTTCCATAACTGCAATAGTCGCATCAGCACCTTTTTGCATATGTTCAGAAAGAAGTTTTGTATAATCCATTTTGTAAATATGATCTCCAGATAAAATCAAAACATATTCTGGGTCAATACTATCAAGATAATTAATATTTACAAAAATTGCTCCAGCAGTACCTTCAAACCATCTTCCACCTTCTTCTGTGTAGTAAGGAGTTAAAATTCTTAAACCACCAAAATTTCTATCATAATCCCATGCTGCACCAATACCCAAGTGCTTATTTAATAATTGAGGTTTATATTGAGTTAAAACACCAATATCTCTAATTTCTGAATTAGTTGCATTTGACAAAGCAAAATCTATAATTTTATATTTTCCACCAAAAGGAACTACAGGTTTTGCCATTTCTTTAGTAAGAGCCTTTAATCTAGATCCTTGACCACCAGCAAGAAGCATAGCTGCAATTTTATTATTATTTCTCATAAATCCTCCTATTACTTCATGATTAAAAAAATCTGAATGACTTAATATAATAATACCCAAAAAATAATAATTTAATTTACTATAAATAATTTTATAAAAAATTAAGATTTTGACATAAAAATAATTTTTAGTATAATATAAATGTTAATTATAAGGGGATGTTTTGGTTTCGACGTGCTTGTTAAGATTTAAGCTGCAAGTCGTTTATCAATTCGTAAAATTGAAAATTAAATATAAATGCAAACAATAATAGCGAAAGACAATTCGCATTAGCTGCCTAATTTAGGCAAGCAGCAAATAAAAATTAAGCCACAGTAGTTTTTATTTGTTTCATAATTTTATGTGGCAACTAATATACAAAGCTTTGAGTATATTTAGTATCCATGAAGCTAGTCTAGTAAGTTATTTGTAAGTAGATAAGTGCTAGATGAAAATCAAATACTTACTAAACTTGTAGATGCTTTTATTAAGACTCGTGCGGACACGGGTTCAAATCCCGTCATCTCCACCATAAATATTTAAAGCCTTGATTTTCAAGGTTTTATTTTTTCATAATAAAATATTGATTTAATTTGAATTTTATATTATATTATTTACAATAACAAAGCACATACGTGACCCCCTAATAGAATTTTCTTTGGGTTGCGCCCTGTGCTTTGTTAACTTTTTTATGAATTTATAGTATATTATTAATATTAGAGGTACTTTCCACCTTCCGCATTTGTGGGGGAGTGAGTTAGTATCTCTATTATTTATTAAAGTCAAATAATCAAAATATTTTTTAATTTTAGTAAGCTAATATTTTTTTGCGTCATTATCTCCAAATTAAAAATCGTGAGTAAAATTTTAATACTCACGATAATTAAATTTATTTATAATTAATCTTACATTTTAAAATCACAAATCTATAATAAATACAGACTAAAATATAATAAAAAAAGATGATGTGTAAAATGAACTGACCCCCAAAAGTTAGACCAAAAAACTAACTAAAGGAGGTCAGTTTTTTTAATGGCAAAATATAGCAAAGAATTCAAAACAAAAATAGTAAATGAATATTTAAAAGGAAATATAAGCTTTAAAAAATTAGCTGAAAAATATAAACTTTCTCATCAAGAAATAGTAAAAAGATGGGTAAATGCATACAAGTCGCAAGGCAATGAAGGACTAAAAGTAAAGAGAAAAAATACACAATACACTTTGGAATTCAAGTTAAATGTAGTAAACTTGTACTTAACAGGAGAAATGTCCTATCAAAGCCTAGCAAATGAATTAAAGATAAACAACCCATCAATAATAGCAAGATGGGTAATAGACTTTAGAGAAAAAGGCATAGAAGGACTGAAATCTAAAAAGAGAGGAAGACCTTCAAAAATGCCAAAATCCCAAATAAATCAAAAGCCACAAAAATAGAATCATCAGCAAACATAACTAATATAGAAAACGAATCATTAACACAAGCACAATTAAAAGAAAAATAAAGAAATTAGAAGAAAAAAACTATTGGCTTAAATTAGAAAATGATGCAATAAAAAAAGATAGAATTGTCTCAAATGACAGAAGCAGAAATAAGACAATTACTGAAACAATCAAGCTCTTAAGAAACAAATACAAACTAAAAGACTTGTTAAAATACTTTAATATTTCAAAATCAACATACATGTATTGGCAAAAACACTTAAATAGACCGAATAAAGATATAGAAATAGAAAAGAAAATACTTAAGATAAGAAAAGACAATCCAAACTATGGCTACAGAAGAATAACAGCCATGTTAAAAGATTAGGACTAACAACAAATAAAAGAAAGTACAAAGGCTGATACAAAAGTTAAAACTACAAGTAAAAAGTTATTCAAGAAAATCTAGAAAATACTCATCCTACAAAGGGACTATTGGAAAAATAGCTGATAATAAAATAAAGAGAAACTTTAAAGTAGAAAAACCATACACACAAATAACAACAGACACAACAGAATTTAAGTATTTAGAAAAAGATAAATCAGGAACCTATCAAATAAAGAAACTCTATTTAAACCCATACCTAGATATGTACAACAGTGAAATACTAAGCTATGAAATATCAAAACACCCAACAATAGAACCAATCATAAAAGCCTTAGATAAAGCTATAGAAATAACTAACAAAGCAAAAGAAGAAAGAATATTCCACTCAGATCAAGGCTGGGCATACCAAGTAAAACAATACACATCAAAACTAGAATCAAATAGTATAATCCAATCCATGTCCAGAAAAGGCAACTGCTTAGATAACTCGCCAATGGAAAACTTCTTTGGAATATTAAAACAAGAAATATATTACGGAAATAAATTCTATTCATATGAGCACTTAAAACAAACAATCGAAGCTTTCATAAAATATTATAACGAAGAAAGAATAAAAGAAAAATTAGGATACTTATCGCCAGTAGAATATAGAAAGAAGAATGCAGCATGAAAATTTCCTACCCCTAGGGGTAGGAAAGGAAAAAGAAATACCAGAGCTAGTTTAGTCCTAACTCTGGTATTAGGTCCAACTTTATGGGGTCACCTTAAAATAGTTTTATCTATTTCAAACATCATCTATTAAAAATTATTTTTACTAGCTTATTTAATTTCTTTTAGTAATTGTTTTAAATATGCATACACTCTTTGTACTGATTCTATTTCAACTTTTTCTTCTGGAGAGTGAGCTCCTGTTATGTTTGGTCCTATTGAAATTATATCTAGATTTGGATATTTTTCATAAAATGCTCCGCATTCTAGTCCAGCGTGTATTACTATCGTATCAAATTCTTTTCCTTCAAATTCTTTGTATACTTTTTGAGCTAGTGGTCTAAGTTTTGAATCTTCTTTGTATTCCCATCCTGGATATATTGAATCAATTCTATAATTAATTCCTAAATCTTCTATAACTGTCCTGATTTTTTTGGATAATTCTTCTAGTGCATCATTATCTGAAGATCTTAAAGAAATTTCACTTTTAATAAATCCGTCTTCTTCTTTTATTAGGGCTAAATTATCTGAGGATTCTACTGTTTCTCCATCTTTCATCATAGTATTTGTTCCACAAGCTACATTTGCTATCATTTTTATTATTTTTTCTGATAATTCTTTTGAATAACTTTTTCCGCTTGCTTCGTTAATTTCTATTTTTAATTCGCCTTTTACATCTTTAAATTTATCTAGAGTATTTTTCTTAGCTTCTTCTAATTCTTCTAATTTTGCTCCATAAACTTTCACGCTTCCTGATGATGGAATTATATTATCAAGACTTCCACTTGTAAATTCTCCTATTGTTATATCTGAATTTAAATTATCTAAAATGGATGCAAATACTTTTAGAGCATTTCCTCTATTGTCATTTATATCCATTCCTGAATGTCCACCTAGTAAGCCTGAAACTTTTATTTCATAACCATCTTTTTGTTCTTCTTGTCCAATTTTTTCTTCTACAAAAATTGTAATTCCTCCAGCAGAACCAACTGTTAAGACTCCTTCTTCTTCTGAGTCTATATTTATTAAATATTCTCCTTCAAGTACATCATCTGCCAAGTTCAAAGCTCCTGCCATTGAAGTTTCTTCTTCTGTAGTAACTAATAATTCAATTTGTGGTCCAACATAATTTTCATCTTCAAGCAAAGCTAATCCCATAGCAACAGCAATTCCATTGTCTGCTCCTAAAGTTGTATCTTTTGCAGTTAAATATTTTCCATCAATTACTGGAATTATTGAATCTTTTAGGAAATCATGGTTTGAATCTTCTGTTTTTGATGCAACCATATCCATGTGACCTTGCAAAATTACTTTTGGTGCATTTTCATATCCTTTAGATGCTTTTCTTTTCAAAATTACATTTAAACTTTCGTCTTGATATGTTTCAAGATTTAATTCTTTTCCTGTTTTTACTAAAAAATCAGAAACTTTTTTTTCGTGAAAGCTTGGTCTTGGAATTTCCATTAATTTTGAAAAATAATAAAAAACTCTTTCTGGTTGTAATTTTTCCATTATTTACTCTCCTTAGCATTTAACTCTACAATATTTTTTAGAACTTCGAGTGATTTTTCCATTATATCTACTGATAAAATTTCATATCTACCGTGGAAATTGTATCCACCTGTAAAAAGGTTAGGTGTTGGAAGTCCTTTGTATGAAAGACTTGCTCCATCTGTTCCACCTCTTACAGGTTTTACAATTGGATCCATGCCTGCTTTTTTGATTGATTCTTTTGCAAGCTCAACAATTTCTATACATGGCTCGATTTTTTCTTTCATATTGTAATAAGAATCTTCTATTTTTAAATCTATTATATCATCATATTTTTTATTTAGGAAATTTACTATTTCTTCTAATAATTTTTTCTTTTCGTTAAATGAGTCTGTGAAAAAATCTCTTATCAAATAAACAATATCAACTTCAGCAGATGTTCCATAAATTTCATCTAGCATAAAAAATCCTTCATATCCTTCTGAATATTCTGGTCTTTCATTTACTGGAAGCATTGAATTTAATTCTTGGCCTACTAGAAGAGCGTTTATCAAAACATTTTTTGCAGCTCCTGGATGAACTGATTTTCCTTCGATATGAATTTTTGCTGTTGCAGCATTAAAGTTTTCATATTCTAATTCTGCAACAGGTCCCCCATCAATTGTATAGGCAAAGTCAGCTCCAAATTTTTCTACATCAAATAGATCTGCTCCCCTACCAATTTCTTCATCTGGTGTAAATCCTATTTTTATATCTCCGAATTTTAAATCTCTATTTTCCATGAAATATTTTGCTATTTCCATAATTATAGCAATTCCAGCCTTGTCATCTGCTCCAAGCAAGGTTGTTCCATCGGTTGTAACTAATTTATGTCCTACTAATTCTTTTAAAAATGGATATTCTTCTTCACTTAATTTATATTTTTCGTTTAAAACAATATCTCCACCCTTGTATGAATCAATAATTTGAGGATTAACATTTTTACCTGTTAATTCTAAAGCTGTATCCATGTGAGAAATGAAACCAATTGTAGGAACATTTTTTACTGTTCCCTCAATTGATGCATAAACATATCCATTTTCATCTACATGAGCATTTTCAATTCCAATTTCTTTTAAATCCTCAACGATAACTTTTGCAAGTTTCATTTGTCCTGGTGTTGATGGACATGATTCGTTTTTGTCATCACTTTGAGTATCAAATTTAACATATTTCAAAAATTTGTCTAGCATAGATTCTCCATTTCTAAATTACAGTTTGTATTCCTAACATAACTATAGCTAATACTAACAATATTCCCATTAATGGTGCAATAAATTTAATCCATTTATTATATGAAACATCTACCATCTCGAGAGTTGCCAAAATTAATCCTGTTGGAGCTATTATTGCCATCCAACCTTGTCCAAAATTATATGCTGATACTACAACATCTCTTCCAAGAGAAACTGTATCTGCAAGTGGAGCAATAATTGGCATTGACAAAGTAGCAAGTCCTGATGATGAAGGAATAAAAATTCCCAAGAATGAGAATAAAATCATTTGTACTGATGAGAATAATACTCCATTTATTCCGCTAATAATATTTGATGCTCCATAAAGCATTGTATCTGAAATCATTCCGTCATCTAAAATTATATTAATTCCCCTAGCTACTCCTATGATTAAGGCAACTGATACTAGATCTGCTGCTCCATCTAAGAATGATCCAACTGCATCTTGTTCTTCTAAACCTGATAGAATAATCAATAAAATTCCAACTACCAAGAACAAGGTTGACATTTCTTCAAACCACCATTCTAAATTCATAACACCATAAATCATTATAGGAAATGCTAGCATAAATACAACAAGCATTGCAATTCTTCTAAAATTAAATGGTGCTACATTATCTGGATCATAATCTTTTAGATATTGATCTTTAATTCTAGGCATATCTTCTTCAATTATAGAATTTGATGGGTCTTTTTTAACTTTTTTAGAATATCTATAGATATACCAAAGAGAAATAGCTTGAGCTAAAACTAAGCTTATAATTCTTACACCCATTCCTTCTTTAAAGGAAATTCCTGCAGCATTTGATGCAACTACAACTGAGAAAGCATTTGTTGTTGAAAACATTGTTCCTATTGATGAGCCCATATAAATTGCAGCAATTGTTACCATAGCATCAAATCCTGATGCTAAAAATATTGGCATTAAAATAGGATAAAAGGCAATTGTTTCTTCTGCCATTCCAAAAGTTGTTCCACCAAGAGCAACAATACTTGATAAAATTGCAACCATCAAAAATTCTTTTCCCTTTGTTAGTTTTGACAAAGCAGCAATTCCCGCATCAAAAGTACCTGTCTTATTTAAAACTCCAATACAACCACCAAGTAGCAATACAAAAACAATAATTCCTATAGAATCAGCTACACCATCTATTGGTGCTCTAGCTACCTTTAGAAAACCTTGTGGTTGTTGATCAAGCTTATGGTAAGATCCTGGTATAGCTACAGGCTTTTTAATATCTTCCTTGACAAAACTTTTTAATGGAACAGTTATTTTTAACTTATCCAAAACATCTTGAGTTGCTGGAAGTTTTTCTTCCTCTCCATCAACTCCACTTCTTATGAATACATTTTCTTCCTTATTATACTCTAACCTATCATAAGAACCTGCTGGTACTAGGTAAGTTAAAATAGAAGCTAATACTAAAACTATAAATAGTACAGTAAAAGCTGAAGGAAACTTAAATTTCTTTTTCTTTTTTTCACTCATAATTATACCTCCAATTCAAACCATACAGGTTTTAACTAAGATTGTCAATAATATTGTAATGTTGAGCAATCAATCTAAAAGATTGAATCATATTTGTGATTTAATTGCTATAATTATATTTTTTCACTTAATTTTATCTAACTATCATATTTATTTATAGTAATCAATAAATATTAAAGCATTTATTTGTTTTTAGATAAATCTTTTTTATAAATATAATAATTTTATATATCTTTATTCATTTTTTCATATTTGATTATTTCTCCAATCAAATAAAGAGATCCACACCACAAAACCAAATCATTTTCTTTAGCTATTTGTTTTGAATATTCGTAAGCATTTTTTATATTATCTATTGCCTTAATATTTGTAAATTTTTCTCCAACAATTTTTTCCAATTTACCTAAATCAAATGCTCTTGGATTATCAACTTTTGTTATAACAATTTCATCTGCTATTGATGACAAATTTTCTATAATATAATCATAATCCTTATCTTTTAAAACAGAAAAACCTACTATAAGCCTATTATATTTGAATAATTTTAATGATTTAATTAAAGCATCTATTGATTCTTTATTGTGACTTCCATCTATTAAAACTTTTGGATTTTTAGAAATAAGTTCCATCCTTCCCGAATTTTTGCTTTCAAATATCCCCTCTTTAATAATATTCTCATCCAAGAAAAATTCCTCTTTAAAATAATCCAAAAAATTTATAGCATTGCAAGCATTATAAATTTGAACCTTTCCTATTAAAGAAGTTTTTATATTTTTATAATTTCTAAAATCAAATTCATTGTAGTTATAATTTTGAGTTTTTATTTTTATCTCATCAAAATCAAATTTATAAATCCTAGAATTTTTTTCATTCGCTTCTTTTAAAATGACATCAAGGGCTTCTTGAACTTGAGGATAAATAAATACAGGAACATTTTCTTTAATAATTCCCGCCTTATTCCAAGCAATTTCTTCAATAGTATCACCCAAAATATTTGTATGGTCCATTGATATTGTTGTAATAATAGTAGCAAGAGGTTTTTGTACAATATTTGTAGAATCCAATCTTCCTCCCAAACCTGTTTCAACAACACATACATCAACTTTTTTATCATAAAAATACTTATACATAAGAGCTGTCATAACCTCAAAATATGTATTTTTTAATCCTCTTACATCCAATTTTTCACATATAGGTCTAATTAAGTTTATATAAGAAAAAAAATCTTCATCACTAATTGCTTTTCCATTTATTTGTACTTCTTCATTTATTTCAATCATATAAGGAGAAGTAAATAATCCACACTTAGAAGTTTTTGCTAGGGTATTTGCAATATAATTTGCAGTAGAACCCTTTCCATTTGTTCCTGCTATATGAATAACCTTTATTTTATCTTGAGGATTTCCAAGCTCATTTAGTAAAGCCTTTATATCCGATAAATCTCTCCTTTTGCCAGCAGAATTTCCTCTTCCATAAATCCAATCCAAATAATAATCTTTATCTTTAATCATTTCTACCTCTTTCTTAACACAAATATTATATTATAATAAAAAATAAAGTAAAATAATAATGGACACTCTTATTTTAAAGGAAAGAAAATGAAAAGAAACTACACACTAGATAAGTACAGAGGCTTTACAATAATATCTATGGTATTATTTCATCTTTGTTATGATATAAACCTATACACAAGGCTTGACTGGTACAATAATATTTATATAAATAAAATTTGGCAATTATCCATAGCCATATCATTTTTCATAATTTCAGGAATCAGCTCAAATTTTCTTGATTGGAAAATGAATTTAAAACGTGGAATAATAATTTCAATCTTAGGAATTTTAATTACTTTAATAACATATTTTTTTGTACCCGACCAATTAATAATTTTTGGGGTACTAAACGGTCTTGGTCTATCAATGATAATAATATCTTTTTTACAAAAAAATATAAAAATAAACAAAAACCTACTAATTATTTTTATTATCTTGTTTGCCATAACTTATAGCCTACCTAGCGGAAAATTTTTAAGTAAAAATATAGAGCTTTCTTTATATAATAAAAATTTATTTATTCTAGGATTTCCATCAAATAGCTTTCATTCAACGGATTATTTCCCAATTATTCCGTGGTTTTTTGCTTATATGAGCGGTTATATCATAGGAAAAATTTTAATAGAAAAAAATTTTTATAATCATTACGGCAAAAATTCTTTTCTTGCAAAAATCGGTCAAAATTCCCTAAAAATTTACCTCTCCCACCAGATAATAATATATGCCCTTGTTTATTTTGTTTTTGAAATAATTAAATAACAAAAGAAGGCGATAAATAAAAAATAATTTATCGCCTTCTTTTATTTTTTACAATTAGGACAAATTCCTCTAATTGTTATATCTACACTATTTATTTTATAGCCTTCTAATTCTTCTAATTTTAGATTGTCGATATCAACATTTAAATCCAGAATATTTCCACATTTTTCACAAATAAAATGAGAATGATTTTTTTGATAAAAATCATATCTTTTTCTTGATTGATTAAAATCTAATTCACTTACTATATTATTTTCAACAAATAAATTTAAAGTATTATAAACCGTTGCCTGAGATATAATAGGATCGTAAGATTTTAAATTTTTATAAATATCATCAGCAGTTGGATGATTTCTATTATTCACAAGAAAATCTAGTATCATTAGCCTTTGATGACTAACTCTAATCCCATGTTTTTTTAGTATATGTTTTTCAATCTCAAATTTTTTATTTTGATCGACATTTTCAAGAGAATCAATAATTTCTTTCATATTCTCCTCTTTCCAAAATTAAAATCCTTCATTTTTAATATACATTATAAACTAATAAGTGTCAATCTTCGCAAAGAAAAAAGGCTCAATTGAGCCTTTTTATAAATAGAAACTATGCTAATTCTACTTCTGCACCAGCTTCTTCTAATTTTGATTTTAATTCTTCAGCTTCGTCTTTAGCTACGCCTTCTTTAACTGGTTTTGGAGCTCCATCAACTAATGCTTTAGCATCTTTTAATCCAAGACCTGTAACTTCTTTAACTACTTTGATTACGTTAATTTTTGAAGCACCTGCTGATTTTAATACAACATCAAATTCTGATTTTTCTGCTGCACCTGCTTCAGCTGCTCCTGCTGCAGCTACTGGAGCTGCTGCTACTGTAGCTTGAGCTGTTACATCAAATTCTTCTTCTAATGCTTTTACTAATTCTGATAGTTCTAATACTGTAAGTTCTTTAATTTCTTCTAATAAGTTTGTTACTTTTTCTGACATTTTTAATCCTCCGATATTTTAATTTAAATTGTTATTATATTAAGCTGCTTCGTTTTCTTTTTTTTCTCTAACTGCATCAAGTGCATAAACAAGTTTTGCATTGATTTGTGATAAATCACCAGCAAGTTTTCTAATTGGTGCTTGTAATGTATTAACAAGCATTGAAGCAAGTTCTTGTTGTCCTGGTAATTTTGCAATTGCTAACATTTCGTCTGGAGTTTGATAGTTTCCATCAACTACACCAGATTTAATTATAAGCTTATCTTTGTTTGCATCGTCTTTAACGATGTATTTTCTTGCTACTTTTGGTCCATCAACCATTTCTTCATTTGAAAAAATTAGTGCGTTAGAACCTTTTAGCTCTTCTGTAAATTGGTCAAATCCTAGTTGTTGGAATGCAAATCTCATCATAGTATTTTTGTATACTTTGTATTCAGTATTTGCATCTCTAAAATTGTTACGTAAATCAGTAATTTCTTTTACATCCATTTTATCAAATTCTACAAGAGTAACTGATTTAGCATTTTCAATTTTTTTAACTATTTCATTAACAATTACTTGTTTTTGTTGTATAGCTTTTTCAGACATATTTCACCTCCTATGGCTTTTGGTAGGTATATAAAAATCCCCACAATTAGGCATAATTATTATGCCTACATCGGTGGGGATGTAGATTCTTATTCCCACCTATACGGAATAATTAAACTATTAAGTCTCCGTAGTCTTTGGTAGCCTATTTATTTGACTATGATAGTATATCACTTGATATATATGTTGTCAAATATTTTTTTATTTTTCAACCAAGTCCATTGCTCTTGCTGGAGATAATTTTACTCCAGGACCCATTGTTGAAGCAATAGTAATTGATTTTAAATATTTTCCTTTTGCTGAAGCTGGTTTTGCTTTAACAATAGCAGTGATTAAAGCTTTTAAGTTGTCTGATAATTTTTCTTTACCAAATGAAACTTTTCCAGTTGGTACGTGAACTAGATTGTTTTTATCTGTTCTATATTCTACTTTACCTGCTTTTACTTCTTTAATTGCGTTTGCAATATCATTTGTTACAGTTCCTGATTTAGGGTTTGGCATTAATCCTTGAGGTCCTAAAACTCTACCAAGTCTACCTACTTGTCCCATCATGTCAGGGCTTGTTACTATTACATCAAAATCCAACCAGTTTTCTTTTTGGATTTTATCTGTATATTCTTCACTACCTGCATAGTCTGCACCTGCATTTAAAGCTTCTTCAACTTTATCATCTTTTACAATTGCAAGTACTTTAACATCTCTACCAGTTCCGTGTGGAAGTACAACAGTACCTCTTACTTGTTGGTCAGCATGTCTTGAATCTACACCTAATCTTACGTGTAATTCTACAGTTTCGTCAAAGTTTGCTTTTGCAGTTTTTTCAACTATATCTAATGCTTCTGATAATTCATATTCTTTTTGAGTATCAAAAGATTTTTTTGATTCTATATATTTTTTACCTTTTTTAGCCATGTTGCCTCCTTGTGGTATAACGAGTTTCCTCTTCCACTTATTCCTCTACAGTAATTCCCATGCTTCTGCATGTGCCTTTTATCATGCTCATTGCAGCTTCTAGGCTTGCAGCATTTAAATCTTGCATCTTAGTTTCAGCTATTTCTTTTACTTGTTCAAGTTTTATTGAACCAACTTTATTTTTGTTTGGTTCTCCACTTGCTTTTTCAAGTCCTATAGCTTTTTTGATTAATACTGGTGCTGGTGGTGTTTTGGTGATAAAATCAAATGATCTATCCTTATAAATTGTCATTTCAACCGGTATTATCATTCCAGCTTGGTCAGCTGTTTTAGCATTAAATGCTTGCACGAATTCCATGATGTTGATTCCGTGTGGTCCTAGTGCTGTACCTACTGGAGGTGCTGGTGTAGCTTTTCCTGCTGGTACTTGTAATTTAACTTTTGCTTGTACTTCTTTTTCTTTTGCTGGCATATTAAATCCTCCTTTGTGGTTTTTGGCGGGTTATCCCCTCCCACTTACATTACGTAAGCCAGTTTAAATTGTCTCAATATCCTCGAAACTTAAATCAATAATTGTATCTCTTCCAAACATATCAATTAAAGCTTTAATTATTTGTTTGTCTGTATCAACTTCTTTTACTTCAGCTACTAAATCTTTAAATGGTCCTTGGATAATATTTATATTATCTCCTACATTTATATTAATATTTAGTACAGGCTTATCTTCTTTAATACCAAATTTTCTTACCTCTCTTTTTGTTAATGGAACAGGTTTAGAATCTGGTCCTACAAAGCCTGTGACGCCTTGAGTATTTCTAATTATATACCAAGATCTGTTAGTAATATTCATCTTTACCATTACATAACCTGGGAATAATTTTCTTGTTTTAAGTTTCTTTGATTCATTTTTTACTTCAACATACTCTTCTTCTGGCACTGTTACATCGATGATATCAGGATTTTGTTCGTTGTCTATCATCATTTGGATCTTATCTTTGACCCTATTTTCGTAGCCAGTATATGTGTGAACTACATACCATTTTGGTTGTTTTTCTGAATCTTTAGAATCAATTTCTTCTTTAGTATTGTTTGGTTCATTTGAATTATTGTTATTAGATAAATCAGTCATATCTTACCTACATCAAAAATCCAAGCATGTTTCCAAAGACTATATCTAATAACCAAATGAGAAGTCCTGTAATCACACTGACAATAATAACAAGTAATGAGTAATTTAAAGTTTCATTTTTTGTTGGCCATGTGATTTTTTTGAATTCTCTACTTACAGATTTAAAAAATCCATCTTTTTTCTTAGCCATTTTAAAACTCCTTACTATTTTGTTTCTTTATGAACAGTGTGTTTTTTACAGAAAGGACAATACTTTTTAAGCTCAAGTCTTTCTTGAGTGTTCTTTTTGTTTTTTGTAGTATCGTAATTTCTATTTTTGCAAACTGTGCATTCTAGTTTTACTTTATCTGCCATTAAAACACCTCCTAATTTATATGGATAGTCCCATACAAACACATATATTACCATCAAATTACAATATTGTCAATATTTTTTATTGACTTTTTTCTAGGCTTTCATAAAGTTTTTTTCTTTTATTTATTAAAAAATCTCTAAGATCATCTAAGTCGTGATTAGAAAAACATGAATCGCTATAATCAAGAAGTATTTCTTCTATATCTAAAAGCTCATATACTCCTTCGTCATAAATTTTCCCCAAATAATTTTTATTTTTATCATAAAATATTTTTGGCGGATAGCCTTCTAATTTTCTTGTGTCCATGCTTATATAAGATTTTTTTGAATATATTTTATTTCCTACTACAAGTACAGCTTCTTTTATATTTATCTCTCTACCTGTAAGATAATCTTTCATTAATTAAAGTCCGCTTTTTTCTATTGCTTCTACTATATTGTTTACTTTTTTATCAGCGATTTCCTCTGTTTCTGCTTCTGCCATTACCCTAATCAATGGTTCTGTTCCGCTTTCTCTAACTAAAATTCTTCCTGTATCTTTTAGACTTTCACTTTCTTTTTCTATAATATTTTTTATAGATTCATCATTTAATACAGCTTTTTTATCATTTACTCTTACATTTTTTAAAACTTGTGGATAAATTTTTAAATCTCTTCTCAATTCTGATAGGCTTGTTTTGTTGTCTATCATAGCTTCCATTAATCTAAGTGAAGTTAAAATTCCATCTCCTGTGTTTGCATATTTTGAAAAAATAATATGACCTGATTGTTCTCCACCAAGTTCATATCCATTTTCGCTCATTTCTATGTGGACATATTTATCTCCAACTTTTGTCTTGCTATAATTTATTCCAATTTTGTCTAGTGCTTTGTACAAGCCTATATTTGACATTATTGTTGTTACAATTGTATTTGATTCTAAATATCCTTCTTCTTTCATGTGTTTTCCACAAATATAAAGAATAGCATCTCCGTCAACAACTTCACCATTTTCATCGACTGCTATACACCTATCAGCATCTCCATCATAAGCAAATCCACAATCAAGTTTATTTTCTTTTACATATTTTTGTAAAACTTCAATGTGTGTTGAACCACAATCCACATTTATATTAAAGCCATCAGGATTATTATTTATTACGTAGGTTTCTGCTCCTAGAGCATCATAAACACTTTTTACTATTGATGATGCAGCTCCATTTGCACAATCTAGTCCTACTTTTTTGCCTTTAAAAGATTTTGATACAGTTTGAATTAAAAATGCTGTGTACCTATTTCTTCCACCAACAAAATCATGAGTTCTTCCTATCTCTTCTCCAATTTTTAAATCAATATCTTTAATATCCGCATCAATATAATCTTCTAATTTTTGCAAAAATTCATCATCCATTTTTTCTCCATCAGAATTTATAATTTTTATTCCGTTATCATGATATGGATTGTGGCTTGCTGTTATCATTACACCACAATCAAAATCTTCACTTCTAACTACATAAGATACTGAAGGAGTTGTTGTTACATGAAGAAGATATGCATCAGAGCCTGATGAAGTTATCCCTGCTGATAAGGCATCTTCAAACATATATGATGATCTTCTCGTGTCTTTGCCTATTACAATTTTTCCGTTTCCATTTTTTTCTTTATTAAAATAATATCCTAAAAATCTTCCAATTTTAATTGCATGATAAAGGGTAAGATCTTGGTTAGCTTCTCCCCTAAATCCGTCTGTTCCAAAATATTTCATTCTAACCTCCTAATTTACTAATATAATTATAGATTAGTAAGTTCATTGATTCAAGTTCTTGTTATATAAAATTGCATTTTTACTTTATTTATAATAATTCTTCTAATATTTCTATTGTTGTTTTTATTGATTTTGTACAGACACTTTCAAATAAACCTTTTTCTTCAGCCAATTTCATATTATCATCTTCTAAAATCTCCATAGATAATAACTCTTTGCAATTTTTAGCTTTCATTTTTCCATCAAATAATTCGTTTAATTTTTTGATTTTCTTTAAAAGTTTCATTCTATCATCAAAGTCTGTTGATCCATATTTCAATCCAAGAATCATATATGCTGCAGATAGTGCTCCACAAGTCTTGCTTTCATATATTCCCATCTCAAAAGGAGTTGCAAGTTTCATAGCAGTTTTTTTATCTATTCCATAGTCCTCTGCAAAATAGCAAAAAACGACTTGGCTACAATTATATCCTTTTTCCATCATTTCATTTATCTTTTCATAGTCCATAATATTTTTCCTACTTTCTATAATTTTTAAATTTAAATTTCAAAATATTTTTTCCATAATTTGATGATGCACTTTCATTCACACCTAAAATTTCAGATAAAATATTTTTAACATTATTTAGTTTATATTGATTAGTAAAAATTCCAGAGCAAGATGAACAATAGGTATAAATATTGTCTTCATTTTTTTCTTTCATATAATTAGATATGTCTTTTACTAAATCTTTTTCACAGTCTATAGCTCCTCCTCCAAGACCGCAGCAGTTTATTTTTTATAGGGATTTTTATAATCTTTTATGTAGTACTTTATATCTTGAAATATTTCTTTATTATATCTATCACTACAAGGAAAGAATATATTAACTTCTCCTTTGATTTTTTGACCTATATTATTTTCTTTTAAAAATTTATATATACTGATAACTTCTATATCTATCTTATCTTTCAAAAAATGATAGCAATTTGGACAACAACAAATAAGCCTTCCTACATTTTTAATTTTACATAATTTTTTTATCTGACTTATTTTTGCATATCCTCCTTTTTCATAAACTGGTTTTTTACAGCAATCTACACTATAATCAATTCCTTTTTCTTTGCAAATATCTATTAACTTTTTCGAAGTTTCAGGAAAAAAACCTGGATAATTACATCCCAAATAGAGCAAATCTTTTGATTTTTTTTTACTATTGTTTGAAAATTTATAATTATTTTTAATAAATTTTGTTTTTAAAACTCCTCTAGGTTTTTTCTTTCTCATTTCTAAAGCAAGATCTCTTCCCGATAGGTTTTTTGGGCAAACAGACTCACACTTATTACACATAAAGCAAGAATATCTTAAATCTTTTCTATCTACAAATTCTAAAAGATTTATATTATATTTTTCTAAGAAGCTACAATTATTTTTACAAATATCACATCTAATGCATTCATCTTTTATTTTACTTACAATATTTTTTTGATCTCCCAAAACTTCTCCTATTCTTTTTGCTCATAAACATTATATATATCATCTATAATTTTATTTACATATCCTTTTTTTCTAGCTTTTCTATAAGTTTTTTGCAATTTATGCATCATCCTATTAGTTTTCAAAATTCCATTTTTCATATATCTTCTAGATGATGTTGTTATGGGTGTATTTAGTCGTTTTATTGGAATATCATTTTCTTTTAACATAATTGAAAACTCATAATCTTCCATTAATGGAATTGGCTTATATCCTCCTAGTTTTTTAAATAATGATTTTTTTATAAATATTCCTTGATCTCCAAATGCAATTTTTCTTATGTCAACTCTTAAATTAGATCCTATTTCAATCATTTGTAAAAGTAAATTTTTCTTATCAAATTTTAGCTTAAAACATCCAACAGCATCTAAATCACTTTCTTCAATTTTTTTTATACTCAAAGGATCTACAATAGAATCTGCATGCAAAAACCAAAGAATATCTCCTTGTGCATATTTTACAGCTTTATTCATTTGGTTTGACCTGTATTTTGCTTGTCTAATTTTTTTATATTTGATTAAGTCATAAGTCCTATCAGTTGAAAATCCATCAGAAAAAATAATTTCAAAATCACCCTCTAATTTACTTAAATTATTTTGAAATTTTTTTATATTTTCTTCTTCATTATATGTAGGGACTATTATTGTTACCATCAATTCTCCTTGTTTACACTATCTTTTAAAAATAATTTTGAAATTATAGCAGAAATTATTACTAAAATAAATAAAAATAATAAACTAACAAAAAATTCTTTACTTCCAATCTTTAATACATTTTCTCCAATATTTATAAACACTATAATTCCTGGTAAAACTCCTATAATTGTAGTCAGGATATAAGGGATAAATTTTATTTCAGTTATACCTGATATATAGTTTACTAGATTATAGCTAAAAATTGGACTTAGCCTTATTATAAATAAAACTAAGGATAAAACTTTTTGATTTTTGCTAAAAAGTGCATTTTTTATTTTTTCACTTACATGATTCTCTACAAAAGAATTTACAAAATCTTTAAATAAAAATCTACCAAGAAAATACATTATTGTTGTATTTACAATAACAGCCATAAAAGTATAAATTGAACCTTTTGTTAATCCAAATAAACTTCCACCAGCTACAACTATTACCGGAACAGGGAAAAAGAAAATTGGTAAAATTATAAAGGTTAAAATATATATTATAGCTGCCCATTTGTTATTTATAAGCACCCATTTTTTTATATGTTGTATACTAATATTTCTAACCAAAAAATAACTTACCAATCCTATTATGATAATTAGAAAAATCTTTATATATTCTATTTTTTTCTCATTTATATTTAATTTATTTTTCAATTTTTTTGCTCTTTTGTTTTTCTTGATAAATTTTCTTTCCTACATAGGCTATAAGAGAAAAAGCAAACAGACCTAAAAGTCCATACATCAACGCTTGAGCTCCTCCTGTAAGTTGACCTCCAAAATAAGAATAAATTATTGTTGCAGGTAATTGACCTATTCCTGTCGCAATAAAAAATGACCAAAAATTCATTGATGTCAATCCTGCGGCATAACTTACTGGATCAAAGGGAACAAAAGGAAGTAATCTGCATATTAATATTGCCTGTTTTCCAAATCTATCAAAAAATTCTTCCGCTGATTGCAAAGCTCCATTTGTAGCAATTTTTTTAACTACATCTCTTCCTAAAATTCTTGCAATAAAAAAACATAACAAAGCTCCTGCCATTGCTGAAGACCAAGAAAGAATAGCTCCTTTCCACCATCCCCAAATCATAGAATTTGCAAGAGTTATAAAAAATGCTGGTATAGGGGCAATTATAGCTTGTAAAATCATCAATAAAAATGATATTATAACAGCTAAACTTCCAAAACTTCTTATATAACTTGCGATTTCATTTATGTCTAATTTTCTTAAAACATTAAAAGCATAATTTATTTCACTATTTATTTGTGGTACAAAAAAATAAACTAATACGCATAATAAAACTATAGAAATGAGTATAATTCTATTTTTGTTTTCATTACTTATTTTTTTTGCTTTTTTCATTTAAACTCCTCATATAATTTACTTAACATTTCTAAATATTCTCGGCTTAAAAATTTGTTTATTTTTTCTATAGTATCTTCATTTTTTATTTTTCTTTCTTTATTATATTCAACTTTTGCCATAGAACACCAAGTCACTCCTCTTAGAGAATTAAACATTAGATATTTGAAGAATTTATACATATCCACTTTTCTATACTTTTTATATATGTTCAAAAAATCCAACATATCTTTTTTTTCTAAGATTACATCCGTTTTCCAATTTGTTGTAGTTGGAACTAAAAAATGGGCTAAGTCTTGCTCGCATTCTCCGATTATTGGTTTTTCCCAATCTATGACCTTAGAATTTTCTCCAATAATAAAATTTCTATTATTTAACTCAGTATTAATAATACAAGGATTTTCAATTTTTTTATTTAATCCTGAGCGTTTAGCAATCAACATAAATTTATCTATATATTTTTCTATATCTTTGTTTTTATTTTCCCAGCCTTTATAATAAGAATACATCTGTTCAAATTCTTCATACATATTTTTGAAAGGTTTATCAGCAAAAATCAATTTTGAATCTTCAATTTTTGTACTATGAATTTTTGAAAGCATATATGCTGCTATTTCTAAATCTTTATTATAATCTAAAGCTCTTCCTTCTATAAATTCCATAGTCAAAAATCCAAATGGCAAATATTTACCTTTATCATAAAGTTCGTATGCTTTTGGTGTGACTGTACTTTTTTCAAGCTCTTTTAGAGCATTATATTCGTATTTTATTTGTTCTTTTCCTAAACCAAGCTGAGATTGTAAATTAATTCTAATAACCTTATTTTTATATTTATAGTTAATATTATATTCTCCAGCTCCTAATAACTCTATATCCTTGCTTGAAAACTCTGCCTTTAATAAATCTGTAAAATCATCTATATCATAAATTTCATCAAGCAGTTTGTAAGTTTTATTCATTTCTTTTATTTTTTTTATTGTCTCTTCCAAAACATTTGACTTAGAATAAACAATATTAGAAAAAATATCTAAAGATTCTTTCATACCTACAAGCCCATAACCTCCATCATCTGAAGGAGAAATTACAATATCATAATAATCTAATTGTTCAAAAGCTCTATTTATTTCTTTTTCACTTAAATTAATCAAATCAGAACCTATAAGAATAACTTTATCAGAAAGAATTAGCTGTTTATCTATTGCATTTTTCATTCTAGCTCCAAGGTCATCTCCTTGTTGATGAATTTTTTCTCCACTTAAAAAATCTATATCGTTTTTTGAACCATCATAATAAATTACATAATCCTTATTGGTTTTTTTTATTTTCTTATAATTTTCATTTATTAAATCTATTGTTAGTTGTAATCTTTGATTTTCATCAAGATAATTTTTAAGTCTTGATTTGCCAAATCCAAGTCTTGGAGCTTTTGTAAAAAAAATAATTTTGTCCATAGAAATTCCTTTCAAAAAAACTTTAAGAATAAAAGTCTTTATTTAACTTTTATTCTTAAAGTTTTTAATAGGTCTTATTTAATTAATTCATATCCATCATATTCTTTTGTTCCATCCCATGCATTATAAACTTCATGGCCTTCTTTTGATAATTTGTCTGCAACTGTCCAAGATTTATTTCCACTATAACAATATGTTAAAAATGGTTTTTCTTTAGGCAAATCTTTAATATCTTCATCAATTGTATCTACAGATGTATGAATTGCATCTTTCATGTGTCCATCATTATAATCTTTTTCATCTCTTGCATCTATAATTGTATAATTTCCAGATGCAGCTTTTTCTTTAAATTCTTCTGGAAGAATTGTAGCAACTTTTGTCATTGTTGTATATTCAAAATCTTTTACGCCTTGAGCATTCCAAACATTTTTAAATCCTGCTTCAACAAGTTTTTTTGCCATCTCTGAACTTTTTTTGCCTGTATTACAAATTGTTACTACGTTTTTATCTTTGTAATCACTTATTTCAGAGATTTTTTTGTCAGCATCATCAAGAGGAATATTTATAGCATGTTTTACATGACCTTCCTTATATTCTTCCTCACTTCTTACATCAATTACAAGATAATCCTCTTTTTTCTTATTATCTTCCTCAATTTTATCTAGCTGTTCGCCTTTCATTTCTTGATATTCGCTAATTTGTGTGCTAGCCTCATTTGATTTTACTTCTGTAGAAGTACTATCAACTGCATTATTTTGAGAACAACCAGTTAATAAAGCTAAACTAGTAAATATACTTACTAACAATAAATTTGATTTTTTCATAAAACTCTCCTTATTAAAATTTATTTTTTAAATAAAATATAATATTTAAACATAGTTATCATTGTATGATATACAAATATATTGTCAATTTATCCCCTATTTTGTTTACTTACAAAAATGTTAGAATATAATCTATAATATGATTAAATTAGATTACATACCAAAAACAAATTTATATATGAAGCACGTAGAGAAATCTTATTCTTTTGGGATTGATTCAATACTACTTGCAAATTTTTCAAAAATGAAAAAAAATAAAATCTTAATTGATATTGGCTCTGGCAGTGGAATTTTATCTCTTTTTTGTTCTTCTTATTACAATTTAAGTAAAGTTTTTTCTATCGAAATTCAAAAAGAAAAAGCTAATCTTTTAAAAGAAAATATAAAATTAAATGGAATTAATAATATTGAAGTTATAAACGATGACTTAAATAAGGTAAATTTTCCTAATAATTTTTGTGATTATATTATTACAAATCCTCCTTATTATAAAAAGGGAGCTAATATAAAGAATGAAAAGAAAGAATTTTTATTGTCTAGGCAAGAAATTAAAATGAATCTTTCTGATATTTTTAGATTTTCTAATAAGTGCCTAAAAGATAAGGGAAAATTATTTATGATTCACAAACCCGAAAGGCTTGTTGATATTATAAAAGAAAGTGGAAACTTAAAATTGAAAAGAATAAAATTTGTTCAATCTAAGGCATTTGAAAAACCTGTTTTTATTTTAATGGAGTTTGTAAAAAATGCAAATGATGGATTAAAATTTGAAAATCCCCTTATAATATATGATGAAAATAATAATTATACAAAGGAGGTCAAAGAAATAAATGGATTATAGTATATATTTTGTCCCAACTCCCATAGGAAATTTAGACGATATGACATTGAGAGCTATCAATGTTTTAAAAAATGTTGATATAATTGCTTGCGAAGATACAAGAGAAAGTAAAAAACTTTTAAATTATTTTGAAATAAATAAAAAACTAACTTCATATCATAAATTTAATGAAAAGCAAAAATCACAGGAAATTATTAAAAACGCCCAAGAAGGTACAAGTTATGCAATTATAACTGACCAAGGAATGCCAGGAATTTCTGATCCAGGTCATATTCTAATTAAAGAATGCATTAAAAATAATATTTCTTACACAGTTTTGCCAGGTCCATCATCAATTCTTACAGGCTTAATTGCAAGTGGCTTCGATAATGATAGGTTTGCTTTTTATGGTTTTATTCCCAAAAAAAATTCTGATAAGAAAAAATTATATGAAGAGCTAAAAATTGAAAATAAAACATCAATTTTATTTGATACTCCTCACAACTTAGAAAATACAATCAATGATTTTAAAATAGAATTTCCTAATAGAAAATTGGCGATTACCCGCGAATTAAGCAAAAAATTCGAACAATATCAAATTTTTGATATAAAAAATATAAACACAGATGAGCTTACTTTAAAAGGAGAATTTGTTCTTATTTTGGAAAAAAATAATGAAAATGAATCTTTAGATATTTCATCATACAAAGAACAAATTTTACAAATGAAAAAAAATGGCGAATCAACTAAGGATATTGTAAAATCCTTGAGAAAATCCACCACTTTTTCAAAAAATGATATTTATGAATTTGTAATCAGCTTAGATTAATTTTCTAATTTATTTACTGGATATTCTTTTAAATATTCAACTATTTTCTCCAAACTTTGTCCTGCTGATGCTTCAACAGCAATTTGAACACTTGTTTCAACAATTGGTGTTCCAGCAAGATAAACTTTGGATTTTTTTTCATCATCCAACATATCAATTGCCATTTGACAATTCATCATAGAAGAACCCAAATCAAAAAATATAACCAAACCATCATTTGTAGCATATTCATTTATGATTTGATTAATTTCATCAAAATTTGAGCCAATATTTCCATCCTTATCTCCGCCGCTTACCAAAATATTTACATTTGGAGCCATTTGAATGAGAATTTCTCTTAAACCTTCAGCCAATTTTTTGCTGTGGCTTGCTATCAATATATTAATCATTCAAATCTCCCACTATGCTTTTTATACACAAATATGAAGAATATGCGCCTGGATCAATATGTCCAATTGACCTATCCCCAAGATAGGCAGCTCTTCCTTTTCTAGCCTTAATTTCTTTTGTTTTTTCCATTTTTTCTTGTGCAATTTTAAGAATTTCATCAAAGCTTGAATCATTTTTTAAAGCCTCTGCTACAGGATATAAAACATCAACCATAGTTTTATCTCCAACTTGAGCCTTGCCTCTCATTATTACTCCATCAACTCCGTCAGAAAAAGCTTTTGAAAATGAATTTTTATCCAATTCAATATCTCCATCAAAAACTTGAGCAAATTTCATAAAAAATGTTCCATATAATGGCCCACTAGCTCCTCCAACATTAGAAATCAAAGTCATAGCAATCTTATTAAAAAGTGTTTTTAAATCTTTGTAATCATCATTCATGGCATCTTTCACTTTATTAAAACCTTTTGCCATATTAAAACCATGATCACCATCGCCAATTGCCCTATCAAGATCTGTCAAATATTCTTCATTTTCAATAATTATATTTGATAAAGCTATTACCTTTGACTTAACTTTTTCTATATCCATATTAACCCCTAACTATATCTACATTTTCTTCAAGCAATTTTAAAATTTCTTCATCAACTTTAAAAAGCGTTAATGAAAATCCAGCCATATCCATGCTTGTCATAAAATTACCCAAGAAAGTTTTTTTGATATTTATATTTCTTTCTTTCAAATAATCACTTGCAAAATTATTTACAATAAACAATTCCATTTCAGTAGTTTGACCCATGCCATTAACCATTAAAACAAAATCTCCATCTAGATTTTCATAATCGCCAAGAATATGATCCAAAAGCTCCTTAGAAATTTCGTCAGCTGTTTTAATTTTTTCTTGTTTTACACCAGGCTCTCCATGAATTCCTACGCCAATTTCCATATCATCTTCAGACAAATCAAAACTTTCTTTTCCAGAAATAGGATTTATGCAAGCCTTAGTAGCCATGCCCATTGATTTAATATTTTTTACAATTTTTTCAGCCATAGCTTTCATTTCTTCCAAACTTTTTCCACTTCTTGCCATAGCTCCCAAAACCTTATGAACAAAAATTGTTCCAGCGATTCCTCTTCTACCTGTTGTGTATGTGGAATCTTCAACTGCCACATCATCATTTACGATAATATAATCAACATTAATTCCTTCCATCTCTGCCATATCTTTTGCCATTTCAAAATTCATGACATCTCCAGTATAATTTTTAATTACCATAAATACACCTTCGCCAGAATCCGCAAGTTTTATAGCTTCTAAAACTTGATCTGGAGTTGGAGAAGTAAAAATTTCTCCGCAAATTGCACAATCAAGCATTCCATCTCCGACATATCCAGCATGAGCAGGCTCATGTCCACTTCCACCACCAGAAATTAAACCAACTTTTCCTTTAATGGGAAGATCTTTTCTGTAAACTATTTTTAACTCTTCATTAATTTTTACCTTGTCCTCATTAGCCTTTTGAAGACCATTTAGCATTTGACTTATGATTTTATCCTTGTCATTAATTATTTTTTTCATACAAACCACCTTTCTTAATAAAAATATACCCAAATAAAAAATTTTTATGGTTATTATTTCTCAATACTAGGAAGTGCTTATGGAAAATTTAATTTACTTAATTTAAAAAATCCATTCAAAATCTAATCTTTAAATCCTAAAAATCAAGTCAATTTAAATTTTTCGATTTATTTAGAAGTCTGATATTAAAATTATGACATTGATTGAAATTTAAATTTTAAATTTAGTGTGGAAATTCATCTATACTATGAAAAAAATTTTCTTATTTAATTTATTTCAAAATTAATTATCCTGCTTGTAAAATTATAATATTTGATTTTTCAAATTGCTATTTTTAAATTTACAAAGTAGAGTTTTTCGGATAAATTTTTTTTATTTAACGTTTTGCTTGTCATTTATTCCCATATATTTTTAATTTGAAAATTTTTCTTTAGTTAAAATTTTTTTACTTTGAAAAGTATTTAATTTTCAATATTTTTTTATTTTATTTAAAAAAATTCTTAAAAAAATGCTTGACAATATTTTTACAAGTATGTATTATTATCTTAGATATTGATATAGGTTATCAGTATCAAAGAAAAATTTAAAATTTTTAAGGAGAAATTTATGAAAAAAATTGCTATTGTTTATTGGTCAGGTACTGGTAACACAGAAGCTATGGCTAATGAAATTGCAGAAGAACTTAAAAAAAATGATGTAGAAATTGAATTATTAGATCCAAATTCTTTTACAAAGGACTCAATTGATTCTTTTGATGGATTTGCATTTGGTTGTCCTGCTATGGGAAGTGAAGAATTGGAAGAAACTGAATTTGAACCTATGTTTGAAAGTATTGAAAAAGAACTTTCTAACAAACCTGTTTTAATTTTTGGATCTTACCAATGGGCTGATGGCGAATGGATGGAAATTTGGCAAGATAGATGCAAGGAAGATGGAATAAATCTTGTAAGAGATGGTCTAATTGCTTATGATAGTCCAGATGATGAAGCTTTAAGCGAATGTAGAAAGGCGGCATTAGATTTATCTAAAGCCATAGGTTAATTTTATGAACGAAGAATTGTTAATTGATTACGCATCACAAACTTTAGCGAATCAAAAACTTGCTAATTTATTTACTTTTAAAAATTCTGAAAATATTGATATAGAAAAGATGGTTTTTGAGTGGAATGAAATACTTAATGAAAAAAATATGTACGTGGAAATACTTAATAACAATAAATCTTCCGCCCAAATTTATGCATACAGACCTCACAAGCTAAAATACGTATTAAATGAAACAAAAACAAAAACTCTCCTAAGTAAATTGGGTTATAATACCAATGACTTAAATCAATGCATAAACCATCTAAAATTCAGATTTAAAAAAGAAAATTTCCCACATGAAATTGGTATTTTTTTAGGCTATCCTTTTGAAGATGTTATGGGATTTATTGAGAATAAGGGAAATAAATTTCTAATAAATGGATATTGGAAAGTCTATGCCAATGAAGATAAAAAAATAAAAATCTTTAATAACTACAATAAAATTAAAAAATCTTATAAAATCTTATTTAACCGTTACAAAAACATAAGCCAACTTTGTGTAAATTAACAATTCTTTAAAATTATATTAACCTACTAAAAAGGGATTGTTGTAAAAAGATTACAAATCTTAAAATATTTAGAACAACTCAAAGGAAATTTTTCTAGATTAGCTAGGAAAATTTCCTAAAAGAGTTTTCTAAAATTAAAAGATTATCTATCAGAATGTAGACAAAGTATACAAATCCTCATGCTAAGAATATCATACGTAAAAAATTGATTTGATTTCAAATTTTAAAATTCGTCAAAAATCGCACTGTTTGAGCGTTAGCGAGTTTGCGATTTTAGAATTTTGAAATTTAGAAATCAACAATTTTTGGAGTCAGATATTCGTGCTTGAGGGTTTGTCTACGCTCTGATCTATTTTTACAACAATCCCTTTATTTTTAATAAATCACTGATTCTTTCAATTTTATAATCTGATAGGTCTCCCTCACTTTCTTTACCATAGCCGTATTTTGCAAAAATGGATATATTATTATTTAGAAAACCAGCTTTTATATCGGATAGCCTATCTCCCACCATTATAAAATTATTAATTTTATTTATTCTTATTATTTCTGCTTTTGATTTGTAATTGTAATCTTCTCCTACTAAATATTTACTAAAATATAAATCAAGATCATAGATTTTTCTTGCATTTTCTATATATTTTTTTGTACAAGAAGATAAAATTATAAGTTCGTGTTTTTCTTTTAGGAAATTTAATACTTTTTCTGTTTTTTCATATAAACTACCAAAATCTTTCATATTTTCTATCATAAAATCCCCTGTTATTTTTATTAATTTTTCTTTATCGTAGGAATCGTCTAGAAAATCATCCCAAATTTTTCTTGGTGGATCTCCAAGATATGATTTTGGATCAAGATTTGGTTTTTTTATTTTATATTTTTTTAAAGTATCATAAAATGCTTTTTCATAAATTTCGTCACTTTTATGGATAGTTCCATCAAAGTCAAAAATTATTTTCATATAAGATCCATTAGATTTGCCATTTCTATTGCAGAAATTGCTGCATCACTTCCTTTATTTCCAGCTTTTGTTCCTGCTCTTTGAACAGCTTGTTCTATTGTATCTGTTGTAACAACTCCAAAAATAATTGGCTTTCCGCTTTCAAGTGATACATTTGCAATTCCTTTTGAAACTTCTGAGCAAACATAATCATAATGAGAAGTATCTCCTCTTATAACTGCTCCCAAACAAATTACAGCATCATAATCTTTGTGAGCTAATTTTTTTGCAGCAAGAGGGATTTCAAAAGCTCCAGGAACTCTTACAAGTTCTATTTCTTCATCTTTTACTTCATGTCTTTTTAATGTATCAAGACAGCCTTCTACAAGCCTATCTGTTATAAAATGATTAAATCTTGCAACAACAATTGCATATTTTTTACCATTTGAAACTAAATTTGCACTATATTCTTTCATTTATCTCTCCTTAAATTCTCTTAAATCGTGACCCATTCTGTCAGCTTTTGTTTTTAAATAAATTCTATCTATATGATTTGAATGAATTTCTATTGGAACTCTTTTATTAACTTTAATATTATATTTTTCCACTTGTTCGATTTTATCAGGATTATTTGTGAGCAAGTCAATTGATTTCACTCCCAATTCTTTCAACATAAGACAAGCTATTTTATAATTTCTCAAGTCTGGTGCAAAGCCAAGTTTTATATTTGCATCTACTGTATCATAACCTTCTTCTTGAAGATGATAAGCTTTTATTTTATTAAATAAACCAATTCCTCTTCCTTCTTGTCTTAAATATAAAATAATTCCTTCTCCTTTTTCATCAATCATCTCCATTGCCTTGTGAAGTTGATTTCCACAATCACACCTGTTTGATGAAAACACATCCCCAGTCAAACATTCAGAGTGAATTCTAGTTAAAATATTTTCTCCATCAATCTTGCCTTTGATTAAAGCTAAGTGTTCTTTTTTTTCAACTTTGTCATAAAAACTTATGGCTTTAAATTTTCCGTGATCTGTTGGTAGATTGATAATATTTGTTTTTTCCAAAAAATTTTCTTCATTTTTTGAAAAATCCAAATTGTTTTCTTTTATATATTTTTTTATCTCAGCAACACTTGTCATTTTCATTCCAAGTTTTTGAGCAAGCTCTACTACTGCTTTTCCTCTTAGCATGTGACCATCATCAGCCATAATTTCACAGCATAAACCAATTTCTTTTAAATTTGCAATTTTCATCAAATCAATTGTAGCTTCTGTGTGGCCTTCTCTTACCAAAACTCCTCTATCTTTTGCAATAAGTGGAAAAACATGGCCAGGTCTTCTAAAATCACTTGCTTTTGTATTATTATCTGCAAGTGCCCTTATAGTTTGTGCTCTTTCAAATGCTGAAATTCCTGTTTCTGTATCAACATGGTCAATTGAAACTGTAAAGGCTGTTTCGTGATTGTCAGTATTATTTTTAACCATCATTTCTAGGTCAAATTGTCTAGCAATATTTTTACCAATCGGTGTGCAAATCAAACCTCTTGCATATTTTGCCATAATATTAATCATCTCGCCTGTAACTTTTTCTCCAGCACAGATCATATCGGCTTCATTTTCCCTATTTTCATCATCAGTTACTATAATTATTTCGTTATTTTGTAATGCTTTTATTATCTCTTCCATATTTTTTAAAAACCATTTTCCAATAAAAAGTTTTTATCCAACCTTTCTTCTTTTTTATTTGCCATAGATTTTCGGATAAATCTATTTATAATATCAGTTTCAATATTTATTTCATCGCCAATTTTTTTGTATTTAAAATTTGTTCTTTCTATTGTTTCTGGAATAAGTGATACCTCAAAACTTGTAATTTTATCATCAGAAACAGTAAGAGAAATTCCATCAAGAGCAACTGAGCCTTTTTTCACAATCAAAGAGCAAATTTCTGGACTTGCTGAAATTGTATAAACATTTTTATTTATATTTTTAATTTTCCCAACCCCATCAACATGCCCTTGAACAATATGACCATCAAGCCTATCAGAAAGCCTCAAAGCCCTTTCAAGATTTACATTTTTATTTACAATTGACCTATCAAATTTAGTCATTTTTAAACTTTCATTCATAAGATCCGCCTTGTAAGTTTCATCAGTAATTTCTGTTACTGTAAGGCAAACCCCATCAGTCATAATAGAATCTCCAAGTTTTGTATCTTCCAAAACAATACTAGCTTGAACTTCAATTTGAACATGGTCATTAATTTTTTTAAAAGAAATAACCTTGCCCATTTCCTCAGATATTCCAGTGAACATTTTTAGCCTCAATCATAATATCATTATCAAATCTTTTCACATCTTCAATCTCAAACTCATAAGCATCCTTAATTTTATCTACTCCCCTTCCATAGAAAGAAGATTTAGAATCAAAACCACTAATTATTTTAGGCGAAATAAATTCATAAATTTTATCAACCAAGCCTTCTTCTAAAAATCCATAATTAAGACTTGAGCCACCCTCAACCAAAATCGAACCGATTTTCATTTGGTAAAGTTTATTTGCCAAATCATTTAAATCAACATGATTATTTTTCATTTTACATTTAATTATATTTAAATCAGGATTATTAGAGGCCTTGCAAGTTGCTATATAAGTTTTTTTATCACTTTTTAAATTAAAAATCTTATAAGACATATAATCTTTTTCAATTTCAAGATTAGTATCCACAATAATTCTTACAGGATCAACTCCGTTTTCAATCCTTGAATTTAAAGATGGATTGTCCTTAATCAAAGTATTTTTTCCAACAATTATTGCATCATAATCACTTCTTAATTCATGAACATAAGCTCTTGATGATTCATTAGAAATCCACTTAGAATCATTAATATTAGAAGAAATTTTACCATCCAAAGTTTGAGCAAATTTTAATGCAATAAGAGGTCTGTTATATTTTATATTAAAGAAAAATTTTTCATTTAATTTTTTTCCTTCATCTTCAAGTAAACCCGTAACAACTTCAATATTGTTATCTTTTAAAACTTTAAGACCATCGACCTTTGGATTAGTATCAATATTTGAAATAATAACTTTTTTAATATTTCTTTTAATAATTTCCAAAGTACAAGGACCTTGTTTGCCCCAATGAGAACAAGGTTCCAAATTCACATACAAAATCGCTCCATCACAATCACTTTTCAAATTATTAAAACAATCAACTTCCGCATGAGTTTTTCCATACTCATGATGAAAACCTGTAGAAATAATTTTATTATCTTTTACAAGCACAGCACCAACAAGAGGATTAGTTAAAGTTTTTCCTCTCGCTTTTTTTGCAAGTTCAAAACATTTTCTCATATAGTATTTATCATTCATCTTGCCTCCTCCACAATTCTTGGCAAAAGAAAAAGTCCCTTCCAGGGACCTTGATTATTTCAAAAGAAAAATTAAAAATCTTCTCTCATCCAGACTATACTGTCGGTATAGGAATTTCACCTATTCAGCAAAAAGCTCGCGGACTTTACCGCCGGTGGGGAATCACACCCCGCCCTGAAGAATTGTGTTATTTTATTTACACTTTTATTATAATACAAATTTTATTTTTGTCAATCGTTTACATAAATAAAGTAAATATTACTATTATCTTAAAAATGAATTAATTTTTATTCCACATTTTCTATGAAAGGAAATTTCAACTGATCATTTACAAGAATATATACTCTAGATTCATCTTCATCAATATATTTTTTTCTGCTTGGAAATCCTATCCATTCATTTACAGTATCTTCCATTTGACTTCTTTTCTTAAAAGGAAGGTAAAGAGTGTAATCTCTACAAATTTCATTTTCACTCTGATCATTTGTTTGAAAACCATAAGGAACTTCAACAGATTCATATTTCTTCTCATCTTTGTCGCTAAATGGTACATTGCCTATATGCAGATAGTCTACAAGCTTTAAACTATAGGTTAAATCATCTATTTTTTGACTAACTTCAAATTTACCCAAACCATTTGTCAAATAAATAGTGCTTTCATCTTCGTATTTATAAGATAAATCAAAGGTTCCCGCTTCTTCTCTAAAGTGTATTTTTGTAAACCAATTACCCCCTTCTTCTTCTTCTTGTAAAATAAGTTCTTTACCTATTAAATCTTTAAGAAGATCTTGATTTTCTAAATTTTTGCTATAAGTTTCTGTAGACTTATTATTTCTTTTAGAAAAATCTCCTACAATAGAAGATCTTGATTTAAAAACCCTATCATAAAAATAATTTTTTTCGCCTCTTATTTCTTTTATAGAAATTAAATCCTCTTGCCCATAAGTTTTTATAGGTAAAAATATAAGGCCTAAAATAAATAATATTATAAGTTTTTTCTTTTTCATAAGTCACTCCTATCTTACATATTCAACCATAAAATTTTCTTCGCTCGCATCTTTTTTTCCTATTGCAAAAACTTTAAGCTCTCCATCTTTTATATGTTCATCATTAATTTTTGCAATACTTCTTTCATGATCTTTTATGTCATTAAGCTTTCTATGCGGTAGATAAAGAATATATAAATTATCCTTATCATCTTTTCCATACATTTTAGATTCTATATATTCTAGGGTAAAATCCATACCTTCAATATTTCTCATCTCACTTTCTCCTAGAGGAAGTTCATAATCTATCCTCCTTAAACTTATAAGATAGGATGTCTCATCAAGTTTTTCTTTTATGTCAAATTTCCCATTATAAAGTGAAACTTTACCTTGGTTATAATCTCCACTTCTAAAGGCTCCATCAAAATACCCATCTTTATAAAAATATATGACTTCTGCTTGACTTTGATAGGCATAGAAAAATTCTTTGCCCTCAAGCTCATCATATATTTTCTTATACTCATCCTTTTTTATATTTTTTACTTTCTTTGTTTCTTCTGATTTTTGGCTGCTTTCTACTTTCGAATTATCAACTTTTGTATTTTCCTCTGTGTCTTTTTTATTACACGCAGAAAAAATTAATAATATAGTTAGCACTATTAGTATTTTTCTTTTCATAAAAACTCCTTTTTGTACTTAATAATACTATGACAGAATAAATATTTTATTATATCTTCGATAACATCTATCTTATACCTATCTTAATTGTATTTTATTTGGAAATCCTCATTTGTTTTATGTATACAAAAATTTCCATCATTTGCAAGATATTTTTATAAGAAAGGTTTTCCTTATATATAAATTTTTTGCTAAAAGCAAATTTAAATATCTAGCATAAGCAATAGTTATATTTCTCTTTTCTATATTATATCATCAGTTTAGAATTTAGACTAGAAACCCTTTTTTGAATAATCATTATCCTTTTTCATTACTTTTATAATCTACTATCTTGTTATGGTATATCTTATAAGTGACTTGAGAGTTAAGAATGAGTAGAATTTTATTAAAATTGTACATAAATCCCAAAAACTTCCTATATATTTACTCTAAATCTTTTTTAAGCATAACTATATCTTTAGTTCTGTAATCTTCAGTAAATCCACAATCTAAAAAAATTTTTATAGCACTATTATCCAAAGCTATACTATCATACAAACTTCTTAATCCATTATTTTTTGCCAAACAGCATAACAGTTTCAAACCATCACGCCCATAACATTTTCCACGATATTTTGAATAGATAATTACATTTGCTAAATATTTATTCTCTATTTCATCTAAATGATAAGCTATCTCCCCAACAAAATTATTATTTTCATCAATTAAATATCTATAAAGCCTTTTTCCATCTGGCTTTTCAATCCAATAATTATACCATCTTTGCCACTTGGATTCTGGAAAATCAATAGTTCCTCCCCATGCATTATTATAAGACATAGTGTCTGAATCTGATAGTAGCCTTTCTCTAAACCATAAGTCCTCATATTTTGGAATATAAATCTTAACCATTTATTTTACTCCTTCAAATAAAAATTCATTTTTAAAACGCATTTGATAAATCACTTAGATGTAATACACAAAATCCTTGAATTTTTTATATTATATCATTTTATCAAAGCATTATTAAAAATAGCAATAGCTTATACACCTTATCGGAATAATATCCCTTATGATATAAACTTAAATTCATTATCAAAAAAAATAATTTTCACATAAAAAGACTTCTAAAGTTCCTTTTAAAACCTTAAAAGTCTTATAAATTATTTATTAAATTCTTTCGAGCAAATCTATTGATTCTGTATTCGTTATCTTAACAAACATATTTATCAATTTAATATATCCAATCTCGATATCGTTTTTAGTTGGTATCTTCAAATATCATGCTAGTGTTGATATGTCACAGGATATTTAGACGAATTTTTGTGTGATTGATTTTATTATTCCATAGACGACTTTAGAATCATTCCTTTTCGTTGTGTACAAAATAGTATGAATCCTAAGTATTCTTTTGTTAGTTTCCTATGATGTTTTTTGATTCTTCTATAATAAAATGAACGCTTTCAAAGTTGTCTAGTTTTTTGTTTTCGATGACATATTTTACTGCATCTTTTGCGACTCCAGCTCTGATTGTGTCGTATTGATTTACTTAGGAGAAGTATTATTTATGGCTTATTATAAATGACAAATCTGAGATTTTATCTACAAATTATTTTTTTATACTAAATCGATGTTTTTATTTTTTACATAAATTTCCACGATTTTATCCACAGATTGTAGATTTCCTAGGATTGCTTTTATTATACAATATCGATATGCTTAATACATACGTGCCGTTTTGCTAATTTATTCTTTAAAAATTTAGATATTATATCAAATTGACTTATTTTATAAATCTAAATCCATTTATACTCATATGGTATACCATCTAAAATATAATTAGGAATTTTTCAAACACGTCTATACTATAATGAAATTCTATCATATAATGTAGCTCCCCTTTATAGTAAAGTCGATTCTAGACAACAAATATCAAATCTTTTAATATAAATTCCGCCCTAATTATTTTTCACTTCACAAATTATTTCACATTTGCTTGATTACACAACATTTAATGCTCCACTATCTAGATATTTTGATTTTTTACTTTGTATGTAAGCAATGCTTGATCTCTGATAATAACAGCTGTGACTCTCACTATATGTCGTCATTTCTCTATTATCATTATAAAATCCATAAAACTCTTTAAGCATAAAACACGGGTACATAGTTATTAACTAAACCTTCTTTTAAATCATCTAAAATAAAATTTAAATTTTGAATATTAAAACTATAAAGTCTATCTAAAAAAATACTGATTATCATATACATAGTTATCATCCATTAATGAAGATTTTCTAAGTTTAAAGTAGAAAGTTGTCTTTAAAAGTTTATCATCAGTATAAGTGAATGAAGAACCAAAAACACAAGCTTTATTATAATCAGAATTTTCATTTATTCTTATAGTAGATAATAAATATATTAAATCCTTATTTTGTTGTTTAAGATTTGCTATAGTCGAGATTAATTCAATATAACTTTTAACTTGCTTATCTTTTAAACCAATTGGCATTGAAATAATTTTTTCAAAATTATTGTTCTTAACATACTCAATTTTATTAAAAATAATACTCTGATCCAAAAGAGTTAAATATTTAAAAAAATCTGTAGAAAAGCGGTTAGTTGTAAGCGAGTCTTTCAAATCTATTAACTGGTAAATTTTTTTATCCTCTAATCCATCTATGTCAATATTTATCCCTCTGTGAGGATTATATTTAAATTCTATCTTTTCTAAATCTTTCAACATTTACTTCACCCTTATTCGACTATAATAATTCTATTAAAATTATATATATATATATATATATTGTCAAATATTATTTCATTACGTAAGTTTTACATATAAATCTTAATATAGTAAATTATTTATAGATATAAATATAAGATAATTATTATATTAATTATGTGTTAATTTTTATTATTAATATAAATTACAATTGCAAAACAACATTATGTCTGCTATTATTATATATAATGAGTTAATATACGGAGGATATATGCGCCTTAATATAAATGATAAAGAAAAAGTAAAAAAATATTGGGATTTTTTTTATAATCACCCATCTTCAAGTTTTTACCAAGATAAAATTTGGGCATTAATAAAAAACGGATGGAATAGTGACTATTTTTATATAGAAAAAAATAATGAAATAATTGCTGTCGCACAAGTTTTATCTATATACAATTCAGAAGCAAAAAAAAATTTATTCTATTGCCCTCGTGGACCAGTATCAGATCTTTATGATATAGAAACAAATATAGAATTAATTAATGAAATCAAGAATTTTGCAAAGAAAAATAATGGATTTCTTGTGAAATTTGATCCTAATTATGAATATGATGAAAAGCTTGTAAATGAATATAAAAAACATGGCATAGAATTTTGTCACAAAATGTATTCTTATGTTCAATTCCCTTTTTCAATGATGTTAGATATTAATGGAAGAAAATTCGAAGATGTCATCCAATCTTTTTCTAAAAACGGAAGAAAACAAGTAAGGAAATCTTATAAACAAGATTTGGAGCTATATGTTGGAAATAGAGATGATATTAAAATTTTTCATGAAATAACTGCTGATATGTGCAAAAGAAAAGGTATAACATATAGACCTATAGATTATTATTATCGACTTTATGATAATTTTAAAGATAAGGCAAGGATGACTTTTGTAAAGTATAAAAATGAATTTTTATCTTGTTCTTTTTTGATAACATTCAAAGATTATGCAATGGCTCTATATGGTGCAGATAATCTCAGTATTGATTTAGGTCAATCTTACTTTTTAGATGCTGAAGAAATAAGATATTGTTGTGAAAATAATATAAGATATTATGATTTAGGTGGTGTTAAATCATTAGACATAAACGATGGTCTATATAGGTTCAAAAGAAAATTTACAAATAATAATATAATAAAATGGATTGGTAATATAGAATGTGTTATTGATGAAGATTCTTACCAAAAATTTATAGAAAATAAAGATGATAGAGACTATAGTCCTGAGCTTAAAGGAAATATTTCTGATTAATTTTGTCAGTAAATATTAATCTTTTTCTATAGATATTTAAATAATTTCTTTATTCAATTTCTACTTATAATTTGATTTTTAATCAAATTATAAGTAGAAATTTATAAATAGTTTTTTTCTCGTTTATAATTAAAATATAAATTTCCTTTCATAATTTTCTTATTTAGCATTCTCAGATGATAAAGCTAAGTTTAAAATATCAGATATTCTAGTTTTAAATAGTTTATGATTTATTATTAGAAAATTTTAATAAAATCCCCTTAATTTGTATTATTTTTTAATATAATGTTTTTGAAATCTCATCCCAAATCTCATTAAAACTTTTACCATCAAAAAGTTTATATCTAAACGCTTTATCTATGCTATTAAATACTTTTTCTTTTTTTAGAAATCCAATTGCTATATCCCCTGATATACTAACAATAGCATCTTTTTTATGATAAATAAATTCATATCCGTCTTTAAATTTTTTCCAATCAAATGGTGTAAATCTAGACTTTCCACTGAATATATCATGTAAATCTTCTATAAGATACTCTGTAAAATATTCATCATCAGAAATAACAAAATTCGTAGATTCCGGTTTCAAAGTCGCCAACATAGCAAGGTTATAAGACATACTCATTCTATCAATTTTGCTTGCCTCTACTTGTATTTGTCTTTTTTGGTTTTCTTTCGTAATTATAACTTCTGACCATAAATCAGCATGTTCTCCAAAAATATTAAAATAATCAAAGCCTGCTGTTACAAGTCTATCGATAGCATCTTTTAATATAGATTTATCTTTTATATGATGTCCAATAATAAAACAGTGTTCTCCCGAGCAAATTTCAAAATTCATATCATTGATATCACTTATACATATATTATTCCAAATCCATTTATTTTTATAGTGCATACTTTATTAGCCTAACTTTCATGGAGATAAATTTTGATTTTTATCTTAAGCCATTTACCTCGTATTTCTTTATCAATAACTTTAGCAAAAAGAATTTTTCCAGCATCCATAAGTCTAGAGAAAATAATATTATCTTGACGAGGGACATAGCCGATTTTATCTTTTTTCAATGTTTCTACTCTAATAGCTTGAGGATCATGTTCATTTTCTGGCTCACGATAAAAAACTAGTTTATCACCATCTTTGATATAAGATAAAATATTTTCAATTCCTTCAATGTGTGTTGTCCCAGCAACATAAGTATCAAAAAGATAAATATCACGCTCAAAAGGTTTTGGTAAATCAATTACTGCTTCCTTATTCAAAAGATACTCAATTATTCCTCTCTGATCTTTTTTTTCTAAATTATTCATATCTCATCCCTAATTAAATTATTTATATATTCTTCTTGCGTTCGTACTGCATCATCAAAACTTTTTAAATCTTTTTCTAACTGACTTAACCTCTCTGATTTTTTCTTCTCATCTTCCACGTAAATACTCCAAGTATAAGGAGGCATAGATTTAGTTAACTCAATGTCATTTTTAATTAGATTTACTAAATCAGTTAGTCTTATTACCTCTTCTTCCAAAGATTTACCATCCAAACCTATATCATCTTTCACATCTTCACTGCAAACTATATCAAAAATAATTTGTAAAGATTTTAGATCCCCATTTTTATAAAATTCAGTAGCATTATAAAATAACTCTTTCTCAGAATTTGTTATCGATAGATTTATGTCTGGGTGTAATTTCTTTACAATAGATTTATATAATTTTTTTAGGCGTTTTTCATCATCATCAGATAATATTTCAGATTTTGAACGTCTTAATGCAGTATTAATTTCTTCAATTTTTTCATTTAATTTTTTCTTATATTCTGTAAATTCTAAGTCTAACTTTTTATCGATAACTTCCATATTTATTTTTTCTTGACGATTCTTTTTCGCTTGAATCATATCTTTTTTTCTTTTCAAACGAAGATATTTACAATAAGCTTTGTAGATTTTGTACTCAAGACTTCCAAAAATAAGCATATATTCAGTTTTTATATTTTCACAAATTATATATTTAAGATTGTCCCTTTCAAAAACAAGATTTTCCAAAGTTTTTTTAAGCTTTCGGATTTTATCCTTTGATTTTTTATCATTTGGAAACTCAATAATTTGCCCCATATATACGCCTCCTAATATAATTATGTTTTTTAATAATAACTTTATACGAAGCTATTATAATAACATTAAGATGATATTAATAATTAGCATAATCAGTTACAATAATATATAAATTCCAGTAGCCAATGCTACTGTCTAGACGTAGCTCAATACTTGCTGATTAATTACGTTCCGCTACAGGACTAACAACTAATTTTGTGTAAATAGCTCTTAACAACAGGAATAAAGACATAATACGCTGCTGACCATCAATTATTTCTTGCTCACCATCTTTATTTTCATATGCAACAATATTACCAAGAAATACGAACCTTCACGTTCAGTTTCTCTACTAGCAGCCATGAATTCTCATAAATCTTCAAACAGCATTTCTACCTGTTCATCAGTCCAAGCATAAGAGCGTTGATATTCTGGAATAACAAAGGGTTTTACTCTTCCACTACCAAGTAATGCCTCCATGCTTTGTTTGTTAACTTCTATTGTTGTTGGAATAAATAGTCTTCCTCACTTCGTCACCATATCAAGGAGTGTCTTGTAGCTATCAACAACATCGTAAATAACCTCACCATTGCTGATTGCCTTAAAGTGTTCTCTTGCACAGTGAATCTTTGATTCTTCGATTAAACGAAGCTGCATTGAATCCATGGAACCTTTTGTCTCTGCAACAAAATAAATGTGCTTAACGGTTCCTTCATAAAATGCAATTGCCCAGTCAGGATTATAATGTCCAACTGGAGTTGAAATATAAAATCCGTCTGGCAATTTAACGTATACTGCTACATTTGTGTTTGTATCCAATTCAGTAGCAAACACCTGCTCGTTTGATGAATCATAAACGATATGGTCATACAAATGCTTTTTTGCTTTCATTGCATTTACACCTAAGCGCCCTTTGAGTGTAGGATCAGTAAATACGTCAGTTCCATATTTATCATCCATAACATCGTAAGTAATATGTTCAATTATAGCAGTTGCTTTTTCATCATTAATAAGTGCTGCTGCCTTAATGATGAATTCTTCTGGATTGTTCTTAAACTGATTAAAGGTTTCTGGCTGAATCCCCTGAAGAATCTGGATTACAGCTTTTCTTGTAAGTCCAATCTCATCTACAAGCTTTCCAATCAAGTCATATTTAACATTAGAATATGCAGCAACCACATTACCGTAGCTTGCAGATTTTTCCTTAACAAAGGATTCACCACTCACAAGGTCTTCTTTTGATTTAATCTGTTCCATAGCTCCGGTTTCAACCTTGAAATAAATCTTTGAAACGCGAAGTTTTCTATCTAATGAATCAATAGATTTTCTGACCAATTCATCTGTATCAAAATCAACAACATATACAGACTTAGAATTAATCTTTGCCCACAAAGCCTTGAACTCAGGCATAGCAAGTTTACCCTCATCAACCTCAAGTTCAACATTATTACTACGAGCATTTTCAGGCTTTATAGCTCTGCCGTCATAAATGGAATCAATAATTTCAATAACAGATCCTGCAGAATCAGCTACTTCTTCAGCAACCTTTAATTCACCATTAGCCTTATCCTCATAATATTTATCAGTAAGAACACCCTTCCTATCAATGTAGCCATTAACAATAAGATCAAAGTGGATTGCTCTACCTATATCACCATCAATAACCCGTTCATTGCCCTTGTCGTCCTTGATTACCTTACCAATGAACAATTCTGCAGTAACTGCCTTTGGTCTGTCAGAGATTGCTTCTGCGATTTCATTCTGAAGACCTTTAGCAAAGCTATCATAGCTTTCACTGGCAATTACAGTAAGCACATTTACGCTATGTACATCATTGCCGAGCACATTTGTATCCATACGTTCACCATCTTGATTAACACAAAGACGGAGACCACGTCCTACTTCCTGACGTTTGCGAACGTCACTTCTGCTTTGCTTCAAAGTACAAATCTGAAATACATTAGGATTATCCCATCCTTCACGAAGTGCAGAATGTGAGAATATAAAACGCACCGGAGACTTCTTCGGATTTCTATCAAGAAGAAGCTCTTTGTTTTTCATAATAAGGTCGTAAGCATCAACGTCATTCGACATTTTTTCTTTAGAGTTTTCTCGCTTTTCATTTGCCTTACTATCAATCATCTTTCCTTTTTTATCGATAGAAAAATATCCAGCATGTGTCTTATCTTCAGAGATAGCAGAAAGATACTTCATGTAGTCGTCTTCTCCCATGCCAATTTGAAGATTACTGATAACATCCTTGTATTCTTCTTCGAACATCTCTGCATAAATACCATTTATCGGCTGACCAATTGAATCATACTGCTTATACTTAGCAACCTCATCAATAAAGAACAGTGAAAGCACTTTAATGCCTTTATAGAACAATTCTCTTTCCCTTTGAATATGAGAAAGGATTGTTTCTCTAATTTGAATGCGGCGAAGCTGGTCTTCTGATACCTTACCAATTACGTCGCCTGCATAAAGTTTAATACCATTAATAAATTCTACAGAATCATCACGCCCATCAATTCTTGAAACAACAAATCCATGCTTGTACTCTTCCATCTGACCAGAATTATCATAAAGGTTATAACCCTCCGAAACAATACGAGTAATCTTTCTAATGCTAGTTGCACCTTTAAAATCAAACTGTATTGTCGCTGTAGGTGCAGCCTTTGAAAGATTTATACTTTCCAAGTAAATATAACTTTCAGTTGCATTACTACCAGATTCTGTAATCCCCTTAACAGCAATTTTTTTAACAAGACGCTTGTTGTAGGCTTCCATAGCATCCAAACGGTAAATCATATTATAAATACTATCTGACTTGTGAGTTGCAGAATAACGAAGAGTCATTAAAGGATTAAACTGTTTTAAATTTTCTTTTGTTTTCTTACCCTCTACAGATTGCGGCTCGTCAATGATTATGATAGGATTTGTTTTTGCAATAACATCAATTGGACGACGAGAACGAAACTCATCCAATTTCATATAAATTCTTCTTGCATCTTTTCCTCTTGCATTGAATGCCTGTGAGTTGATAATCATTACGTTAATAGAACTATCTGATGCAAAGCGGTCTATTTCGGTAAGTTGTGCAGAGTTATATATAAAGAAACGAATCTTTTTTCCATACTCTTCAGCAAAATGATTTTGTGTCACTTGAAATGACTTATATACACCTTCACGGATAGCGATGCTTGGTACAACAACTATAAACTTACTCCAGCCATAAGCATGATTAAGCTCATACATAGTCTTAATGTAAGTATAGGTCTTACCAACACCAGTTTCCATTTCAATTGTCAGATTATATTTACCTTCTAGTTTCTCTGAAGGCTTAATCTGATTTGCTCTCTGAATTGTATTTATATGTTCCAGAATCAATCTATCATTTAATTCTGGTACAATCTTTTGATTGCTCCAACCAGTGAAATCATCTTCATCTGTTAATGATTGCTGGATATGTCCTAAACCTCTATCCATCATATAAGAAGGAGTCAAATAAGGCTGACCAGCAAATACATCAACTACAGCTTTTGCAGCATCTGCTTGGAATTTCTGACGCCTAAATTGTAGTTTCATAGCTGAATCTCCTTAAATAACCTTTACTCTTGTGTCAGGTGCCATCAATTTAAAGATTTCTCCAACATTAATCTTTGAAGGACTGTTTTCAAAACTGCTGTCACGGAATACTGCACGAAGAGGCTGTCTCCTTGCAATTTCCTTAATCACACTATCCGGAACATTTTTATCAAAACAAGCAATAAGGTCGCCTTCGTTATAGTTATGAACTGTACATCCATCAATCTGCTCAGAGCTGTATGGAAGCGATAAAGGAAGTCCCCATTCAAGAAGACATCCGAACAATAAATCAAGGTCATTACGATCAGATTTAACATTAGATTCAAGAGTTGAAAGTATTTCTTGACTGTATTCTGATGGGCTGTAGTAAACATCATTCATATTGGTAGAATCGAGAATAAATGTTCTGTATCCATCATCAATATCTTTATTAATGGTTTCAGCGACTAAACTTATTCTATCTCTCCCCACATCACACAACGTTTCGTAACCAGCCTTATAAGCTCCTTTTTTCTCATCAACTTGTTCCTGTAATTGCACCATAATAAATTTTCTATTTCCTCCGTCCGCAGCATTTTGCTCCATAACAGCTTGAGCAGTTGTAGCACTTCCCGAGAAGAAATCCAATATAATAGATTCCTTGTCTGTTGCATACTTTATCAATTTTTGTATAAAAGCAACTGGTTTAGGATAGCTAAATACATCATTTCCGAAAAGCTTTTTTACTTCAACTGTTGCTGCTTGATTCATATACTCATTTTCAATGCCAAACAGGCTATTAACTGGTTCAAATAAGCTAGTAGCATCTTTCTTATAACGCTTAAATATGAATCCTCTTTCTTTTTCTCGATAATTCTTCTTAAATTTGATTTTTCCATCACTTATATATCGCTGTAATGTTTCTTTTGAGAAAGCCCAATATCTACCCATAGGCGGAAAATCCTTTTTATGAGTATATGGATTCTCAATCTCAAAATAAGTAGATGATCCACCGCTTTTAGCACTTGGGTCGCCCGCACACCATTCTCCATTCGGATCATTATCTGGATTAGAATAATTATCAAATGCCTTGGGTTCACCTTGAAGAACAACCTGATTTTTATCCTTAGCATATACTAATAAAACTTCATGTTGCAAATTTAAACCACTACCATTATCAGCTGTCATTGACTTTGTTTTTCTAATGATTTCTCCCACATTATTAGACTCGCCAAAAACTTCATCGCATATTTTCTTAAGATTAGCCTGTTCGTTATCATCAATAGAAATAAAAATTACACCATCCGATGCTAGAAGATTCCTAGCTATCATAAGACGAGAATATATCATTGAACACCAGTATGAATGAAATCTTCCATTTGATTCAGTGTTTCTATATAATTTTAGTCCTTCATCATCATGTAAACCTATAGATGAATTATATTCTTCAATATCGACAACAAAGTCATCTATATATATCAAATCACTTCCTGTATTATATGGAGGATCTATATATATCATTTTAATTTTACCAAGATAACTTTCTTGTAGAAGTTTTAATACCGATAGATTGTCTCCTTCAATATAAAGATTTTCTGTATCATTCCAATTTTTACTATCTTCTATACAAGGTCTCAAGGTCATTCTTATTGGTTTATTTGCTTCGACAATGGCTCCTCTTTTTCCAGGCCATGTAAATTCATAACTCTCTGAAAAATCTTCCATATCTGCAGATAACATTTGTTTAAGCAATTCGAAATTAACTTTTTTTACAAGATTTCCACTTTGGTCCATTCCTTCAGTTACACAATTTGGAAATAATCCGGCAAGCAATGCTATATTTTTTTCTTCGCCTGAAACGGTTTCAAAATTCATTTTTTCCATGATCCCCCCCTATTTTCTTGCTCTAGTAAACCAACCTTGTTTTTGACATATTTCTTTTTCAGTACCATAATTTCCACCCACATGAAACTTTCTGCAAGCTTCTCTTACGACTAAACCTATCTCATTTTCATTACCTATTACCCAAAGACATCCTCCATTTGGTCTTTTATCAACAATTTCAAGACCTTTACTCTTAAAAAAATCAACAAGCGTCTTCGCATTACTCTTTGATTTTGCTTCGTGTGATGATAACTGTTTTGTTTGAGGCATATTAGTTCTAGAGACAGCTATCCCACTATTCATTGTTTCAGTCATTATTTTAAATATTTTAGATGAATATTCTTGAAGTCTCATTGCACTTGCAACCATATTCTTGAATAAATCTATCTTAGAAAAACTATATATTTTAAATTTATTAGTATACCTTATTGAAGCATTTTCCTTCCATGAAGAATCTGTCCTTAATGCTCTTCTTTCTCTTTCTTCCTGAAGCCAATCTTCATGCCATCCAACAGCAATTCCTGTCTCAGTCGAGTCACACTGTAGTGATATCTGGATCGATTTTTTTTCGAGTTTTCTTTCATATTGACCTAAAGTATCGAATTCCAGTTTACAATGCTCGAAATACCTGTCTCGATACTCCCAATCGTAACCTATTGATTGATTCGTATAAATATCTATGAATATTCCATCGTTATCGTAAGTTTCAACTTTGTTTGGGCGCATTTCTATATTTTTGCAAACCAAACTTCCATTAAATTTTTCTACAAATTTTAGCATTGTTTCATCATGCTTGTCATACATTGACGGTCTATACATCAATCCCCCTCCAATTTTTTTAATTTCTTAATTTTAGCATTTAAGTCTATCTTTTTATTAAGCTGTTTTTCTTTACTAATTTTATCTTGAAGTGTTGCTATCTTCTTTTGAATCGCCTGCTTCTGTTCATTTCGTGCAACGTACTATTTCCGTAATGTTATCAAATACTTTTACTTCCATAGATTTCATCCTCTTTAAATAGTATGAATAATCAGGCTAATTTATATTTTCGACTGTCTACACAGCCACGCATTCTGTTATAGTCGTTCAGACATCCATTTATTTGGGCTCTTTTGATTCATCTGTTGTATCATCTGGAACAACTTCGACAATATCTCCTATATCACATTTTAAATACTCGCATATTTTAAGTAGCAAATCCGTTGTTATATTAGCTCCTTTACCTAGTTTTGCCAACGAAGCCGAACTAATGCCTGCATTCTTTGCGAACTCAGTTTTCTTCATGTCTTCTTCTACAAGTTTTACCCATAATTTTTTATATGATAGTTTCATTCCATCTCCTTCGGGAGGTATTTCCTCCAAATTGAATTAAATACTTAAACGTGCCTATACTCACCATAATATGTAGTCAACCTTTATGAATGATAAATTATTAATATAATCCATTCTTCAATGTATCCTCTTTAATTCGATCCTCTTCACGATAACTTGTCAAAAATAAAAACTTATTCTTATCAAAGCTAAATAAATAATAAACATATCTTAGCGTCAAAGTTTTACCCGTATTAGACATACCTTAAATAGCCTTAAATTTATATAAAACTCAATAGTTTCCCAATCAATGATAAGTTTTCCATCTTCAAAGTATACTCTATTTCAGCAAGGTTATTTAGACTAGGATTCGTCTCATAAATATTAATCTGAATATCAACATCATATATACCTTTGGATAAGCGACGAAAAATCTGATTAATAATATCTTGCATGGTCATCTCTATTTCAACTGTAATATATCTTCAAGCTAGAAAGCTTTGTAAATGATCTTTATCTAAATTATAAATATCCTATATTTCTTCAGCAAAATCAGCCTCATCGTACCTACTACAAATCAATCCATCCCTGTTCTTTAAAATATACTTTTTGCCTTTAAAAATTTGGTATTGCATATTTAAGAACAATTTAGTTACTTGATTGAACTTATCACTCACATACATTTTTTCTTCTCCGTCAGTCATCAGGTCATATAATGTGTCTCCAACAAGCTGCAAAACAAAAATCCCACCGCGTTCTGACAGTGACATATAAGTCTTTAATTTTCCAGCTATCTAATGAAAATACACTATCCACCCCCTTTAACCTTTTTGGTCAAACCACAGTTACGCACGGTCAAACTTAAAAATATCAGATTTTCCATAATTGAATCATACTTAAAAGAGTTAAAATAGATTTTTTAAAGTATAACACACTTTTTCGCGTTTTTCAATATTTTACAAGTTAACGCTTATAAATTATTTACGAATGCAAAATATTTTTTTATTACTGATTCAATGAAGAATATAGCATTCCCTTGGCAAGATATTAAACTGTTTAGATCAGATATTAATACTAGCTACCACATCGTTTGGAACTGAATCAGCAGTCTAGAATCCTACAGCCATAAATACAATGCTAGAATTATCAATGAGCTTGACCTGAAATTAATTATACTTGTATCTTTGAGTGAACTTCTTAGTGATAAAACAAAATATCAAAAACAGTTACAGCAAAACATTGCATCAGTCATCAAAATTTCTGCTACTATATTCACTGATGATATTTATAAGAAGCTTATGTAATTTCAGCATGAGCTTGTTAAAAGAGCCACAATAAATAAACCTATGATGATATTGCAAACCAGATTTTTGCGCTCAGAAAAAAATGCCAGCAAGCTTCAATGAATACGGTACAAGATAATAAACAGCTAAACCTCATAACTGAACTACAATACTTTATTAAAAAAAGGATACTTATCTTAAAGAATTTGATAAAATACTAGTAAGGTGATGGTTTAAACATATTATAATTTACCTTGACTACTGCACTATTGAGTTAAAATCAGAACTCAAGGTAAATGTTAAAATGATATGTATAGGTACAAAAAAATTCCCAAACACTGAGTTTTTTTCAGTGTTTGGGAATTTGGGTCTGTAAATAATTTTGTGTATCAACCTAAATCCTGATATAAGGGTAAGGGTTGATACATTTTTTATGTATCAATATTTGTCCATTCCTAAGAAATGGAGCTTTTCTTAATTTTACTTGAGCTTAATAAACTGTCAAATTTTCATGAAAATTTGCAGCTGATTTTACATGATTTTTCTGTTTTAATTTTTAGAACCTCCCTTCAAAAATATTGATAATTGGTATAGGATTTGATCCCAACCACGTATTCTACTTGTCCATTTACTTGAGGCATCTACCATTGCAAGGTACAAGCTTTTTTGTAGGGCATAGTCATTTGGAAATATTGTCTTGTTTTTAGTAACTTTTCTTAGTTGCCTATTGAAGTTTTCCATGGCATTCGTCGTATATATTAGTTTTCTTATTCCTTCTGGATATTTAAAATATGTGGATAGTTCTGTCCAGTTGTTTTTCCATGAGCTTACACACATTGGATATTTTTTACTCCATTTTTCTTCAAAGATTCCTAGATTTGTTAAGGCTAAGTCTTCTGTTGATGCTTTGTATACTGCTTTTAGGTCTTTCATTAATTCTTTTATGTCTTTGTAGGATACATATTTTGTTGAGTTTCTTATTTGGTGGATTATACATGATTTTCCCAACGCTTTTTGGGTGGATTTCTGCTTTTGGATATACTGATTCTATAACTCACTAAATCCTGGCAGATTGTCTGTTGAGAATATTAATACATTTTCTAATCCTCTTTCTTTTAGACCGTTTAATACTAAAAGCCAGTATTTGCTTGATTCATTTTCGCCTACCCACATGCCTAGGAGATTTCTTTAAAACCTTCTAGGTTGTAGCCTAGGGCAATGTATACTGCTTTTTTTACTACTATGTTGTTTTCTCTTACGTGATAGTGTATGGCGTCTAAAAAGACAATTGGATAGATTCTCTCTAGTGGTCTATTTTGCCACTCTTCTATTGTTGGTAGGATTTTATTGGTTATTTTACTTAACATTGTTTCTGATATGCCAAAGCCATAAATATCTTTGATGTGACTTGATATGTCTCTTGTTGTCATTCCTTTGCCATACATTGATATTATTTAGTTTTCTATGTTTGATATGTCTTTTTCATATTTTCTTAATGCTTGTGGTTCAAATGTTGCTTCTCTATCTCTTGGTATGTTTAAATCTATGTTGCCATATGATGATCTAACTGTTTTTTTACTAGTACAATTTCTTGTATTTAAGGAAAGTGGTTTTTCTCCATATTCATAGTCTAAATGTTCATCTAATTCTGCTTTTAAAAGTTCTTCCATTGTATCGCCTAAAAGGTCTTTTAAAGCTTCTTGTATATCTTGTGCATTTTGAGGCTGATATTCTTCAATTAACATTTTTGCTATTTTGCTTCTTCTTGTTTCTGGTCTTTTTCTTGGCATAAAAATTCCTCCTGATTAGTTTTTCTTTACCCTAACCAGGAGGTTATATACACATAATTTTACACATACTCTTTTTCCTAGCATGTTTCCATACAAAAAGGTACGTTTTCTAAAATCTAATTATTCATATATTTTTTTGTAACATTCTTAACCATCATTCTATACATGAGTACACCTCTTTCTTCCTACATAGTTTTGATCGCAACAAAACTTACTACAAATATGAATAATATAAATAATAGAATATTTCATTCTTACTTTTAAATTTTATATGAATACCCAATATTATTAACTTATTTTAAATCCCACAAATATATAATCTATTAAAAGTATTGCAGACGTAATTTAAAATGTGAATATAGCTCTTTAAGCATTGATGAGCCAAGTAGTTATTTATTTCATTCTCTAGATAGATTTCTAATGGCTCTGCTTCTTTTAAATTCATCTATATATTTTCATTAGGGATATAGACAGATTTAATTTAATTGAATTTTTCAGTACACATTGATACATTCAGACAAATGTTCTTCTATCATTGCCTTACTTTCTTAGCTACATACATCATCTATATATAGGGGAAGAAGATCTTCAATAATTTTAAAAGAAATTTTCATGATATTACTCCATTAACTTTTTTTGCCCTATAAAATATGCTCTTTGTCAAATCGTGTTGGTAAACAATAATTAACAAATTCATTTATCAGGGGTAGAAATTTCTACCCCTGATAAATTTTTCTAAATTATCTACTCAATAAATTCCTAGTAATAAAAATTCTAGTCCTAAAATTCACAAATCTCTTAAAACCAAAAGAAATTCGCTTTAAAGCCTTTATGAAGTTGTTAATACCCTCAATAACTCCATTAGAATACTCATATTTGAAAGAATTTTCGATTAAATCAATATATTTAAAACAAGTATCAATAGAAACTTTCATTATGTCACTAACCATATCCTTGAAATACTCCAAATGATTTTTAAAAAAATCAAAATCTCTCTTTTCAATATCTTCCCTAATTAACTGATAACAATCATAAGAACACTTTAAAATCTCATTACACCCAATACTTTCTTCAACAATATCCACACTAGAAACCATCCTATCAGGAAAATGAACCTGTTTTAAAAAATGAATAGGATCAAGTAACCTAAAAGGTTTTAAAAAGCATTTCCAATATCTCTTAAGTCTTTTGTATTCAAAAGAATAAGTAGAAAAACTGTTCATAGTATTAATCCTAGTATGATTAAAAGACCTAGTAAAGAGATTAACAATATGAAACCTATCAATAATAATCTTAATTAACAAATAAGTCTTTAATCAAAGAAATATAAGGGCTGTAGATATCAATACAAATAGATTCAACCTTATCCCTAACCGACTTATTAAAAGAATAAAAATATCTCTTTAAAAAAGAAGCTGCCTGTTTTCAACAATATCAATAATCTTATGATTATCAGCATCACAAAAAATGAAACTCATAGCCCCTTAGCATCACGAGTAGATTTAAACTCATCAAAACACAAATGCTTAGGTAAAAGATTAAAATCAACATTAAAAGAATTATCAAACTTAGCAAGTATTCTAGCAACAGTATTAGAAGAAACAAAATTATCAAAAGCAATGTCTTTCATAGAAAGTTTCCTAGTAAGATCACTAAAAATAGATTTTTTAAGTTGATTAGAAATACAAGAAAATAATGCCCACACTTCTTGCAAAACATCTTTTGTTTCTTTAAATCAATGATAAGAGGATAATCACCTACCTTAGAGAATCTAACATGAGATAACTTAAAACCATATTTAATAATCAAAGACTCATCCTTACAACCACAATGAGGACAAGGCTCATTTGAATACTTGAGTTTAGCATTAACAACAGAATAATTAACGCCCTTAATAAGTTTATGATGTATACCATCCAAAAAAGTTAAGTTATCATCTTTAATATTTAGTAAATTTGTAATAAAATAGTTTATAGACATATTTAATCTCCTTTCTAGATTTTACTTAATTTAATTGTAAGGTAAATGATTAAATATGTCTTTTATTTTACAAAAAAAATCGTATTAGTAAAAGTATCATTTACTTTCACCAACACGATTTATTATAGACCCATAAAATACTACTCTTGCTACTCATCTGATTTTCCAAATATTTCTCCAATTTTTTTAAAAGATAATTCTGCAAAATTTCTTAGCGTAAACACTTCTTTATAAGGCTCTTCTAATTTGTGCAAGATCGAGTGTAAATTTATTAATTGTTCTTTTTTCAAATTCTAGTACAAAATCTATTTCACAAATCAAATTATCATAGTTCTCATTATAGTCTTTATCCGTTGAAAATATCTTATCTTTACTGCAGATAACAGCAGAAACAACTCTAATTATCTTCACTAAAGTTAGCCTCGTAAATTAGAAGATAAATCACCTGTGTTTCAAGAATCTCAGACACCTTAGCAAAAATCTCAATCATTAAGTTCTATTGCTTCATCACTGGAAGATATGCTTAGAAACATTCAAGTTTTACTTTATTTATTTCATCTTCATTTGAATAGTCAATATTCTATATAATTATTCTCTTTCCATTAAAGATAAAAAAGGTTTTCATCCCCATCACAAGAACCATTATCTATGTGTTCATCAAACGCATTAATGTCTAATTAATAGTAGAGAAAACTTCTAATATGCTCTCTGCAGAATTTGAATCTATTTTGAATTTTCTGTTTGTTTTCTCTATTTCATCAAAAATATATGTTTTATAGACTAGCCTTCCATCGGAATAAATAGCTACAGAAAATCCATCGTCGTTGTCTCCAAGGCATCTCTAAGATGGTGTATTCATTTATACAAACATAATCTAAGAATAGTTTTCTTTTTTTATTCATTGTGATACCCGTAAATTAAATAAACTCCAACAGTTTCTTTTACATGCGGAATTCATATCCCATCTTCTTTATACCTACCTTATCAAACTGTACCGCAATTGAAGTTCCTTCGATGGCAGAGATAACTCCAATATCGAATGTTTTATGTTTCACCTGATTTTCAACAATATCTGCTGGAATCACAACTTGAGGCTTTGTTTCCGGTTTTTTAACTATGTGAACTACAAAGACTGAGTTCTTAATACCTTTCTTTTTTCTTCCGCCATCATTTTTGTATACTCAGCATCTACATTCTTTCCGTGCGCCTTATAATCTTATATATCCTTAAAGACAAGCATGGTAGGTCTTTTACATCATTATCGGGAATCGGACGGATATAAAACATCCAAACCTTACAGTCATTACCATCTTCATCTGGATAAATATCCATTTACGATTTCGATACCAATTCAATTCTTCCACAATAAATGTATTCACCGGCATCCATAACCTCAAACAGATGAATATCAACACCATTATAACCATAACCAGTAAGTGTCGTGTTCTGGGACCAATGAATATCCTGATCACCATTCATACACATACCTGTATAGTGAAGAGGACACCACCGATTCATTTATCATGATAAATACTCTTAGTATATCAGATATCAAAACCAGTGTATTAGTCGTTTTTGAACGACGCATCCCACCCATATTGCCACATTTGAAGGTGTCTATAATATCTGAGTTTTTTAATATCTCTCCAATACTTAATCCAGGATTAAACATATAGCTTTCTTACTCTGACTCTAAAAGTTTCTTATCTACCCAGTCATATTCTTCGTTATATTTCTTTATAATAAATAAAAGTAGTGCGTCCAAATAATCCATATACGTCTAATATCTCACATCCGGCTGCGGATGAATCATCCACTATTCACTTGAACGATCTCCTGCTTTTTTAAGTTTTTCATGTTTGCGAATGTATCGAATCATACTATCACGCTCTTTTATCATTTCTTGATAAGATGTGTATTTAAAATATTCCACATACATTTCCGGGCTAATCATCATAGACGTGAATCTCCTCTACTTTAAGCCTAGCAGCATTACCTCTTCGCAAACCTGGAGAAATATCTCATATAGCTCCCCATAATTCACATAATTTTTATGTGCTGCATAGAATACCGCAGTGCTCACCTTCTTATTTCCAACCTGGTCATATCGGAATGGTTTGATTTTAATATCCTTTAAATGAGGATATCTACCCTCCTGAATACCCAAGATAATATTTCCATTCTCAGGAAGGTAGTATATCCGATACAACCCACTAATTCATATGAGGTGCTGCACTTGGAGTACCTTGACCATATTGAGCTTTAAAATATGGCCCATCGCAATTTGGTCTCTCTTTAAAACCGTATGGGACCTTCGATCCTTGTGCCTTCTTTGATTCTGTATTTCTATCTGCCTGCTCAATAAAATGTGTATATGCATTTTCAAAAGCCTTAGCAGAAACCACCTGACTCAATTCACTTGTATGGTTAGTAGCTTTTGCAGACTTGCCAAGTTTTTGAATTTTAAATGATACAAAGACGTTTAACTTCACAAATACTCTATTCAATTGTCTCCAAATAGTAGAACCACGTATCATCTGATGCTGGTTTACAATGATACGAAGTCTTTTGAGACCACTCTGTCGTCGCATTGGATATTTTATATACTTTTTCCTCGACACTAATTCTGCAAAATAACAACTCTTGTAAACGTATCGTAACCTCATTCTTCTCTATCGATACGTTTACTGGTGTTATCTTAAGCGCACTTTTAATGCCCTCAAATAAATCACTATGACGAAGTGCTGTAATATCTACAACTGCAGCCCCTTATTCATATAAACCATTTGTCCATAATCCACTTATACTGCCTTCTGTTTCACATCTACATCTGCAATATACAGGACCAGAATATTGATAATTTTCACCTAAAACGACATAGCTTCCATCATCATCTTTTTCAAAAAGATGTGAGTGCTTTTCAAAATCTATGCCTTCATTAGTTCTGTTGTAGCAATAATCTGCTGGAAAAACCATTTCTGATCATAGGATATGTAGCAGTTACAAGACTATACAATTGATCAGGCATCATTTTCGATACAGTTACGTTTGAGCTGACATAGTCATTAATTACCTCTGTTACTTTTTCCTCGATTGTAATAACTCAGTCACCTCCAACTTATCTCTCAACTCTTCCAACGTTTCTGGCATACGTGTCAGATCAACAAAATACAGTCTAACTGTCGTTCCATCACCAGATTCAAATACTATATCATAATGATCACGCATCTCATCATTCAATGGATATAGAAGCCATATCTCTGATGTTTCATATTTCTTAGAGTACGCGTACATCTGATACATGTCACTATGAGAAATACCATAATTGGCACGCTCACTATTAATGAGACTTTTCCATTTTGTATCCATGATTACTGTTCTATCACCTCTCTTACAAACTATATCTGGCCTAAGTGCAAACTGACGTCTTGGCTCCATAAACAAATAGTATCCTTTGTCCTGGCTTGACACATCCCACCCTGCCGGTCTTAACACATTCTTCATCTGCTGCGCAACATAGCTTTCGTATACACTCTCCATTGGGAATAACAGAGCTCTTGATGTATTCTTGCCGGAAAATGTTGTAAATGATTTATTCATCAGAAATACCTTAGACCATTGCAAAAGCATTTCATAGTCTTTCGTATTTCTATCAATTTTCACCTGTGAAAAATCCTTCATATGATTCGTTGAGGGTTCCACCATTTCAAACGCTGTTAACAACTGTCTAATCTCTTTTGAGTTTTCAGCACTCGTTGTCAACTTCTGTAATTTAAGCAATGTCGCTTTCACTAGTTTGTTCTCTGATCTATTAGGATGGAATTCATCATAGGCTACATAGAATCTTTCCTTATGCGCAATGTTTGTTTTTATATGCTGACATGTAAGAAGCTTCCCTTTATAGAATTTGAGGTTATCTTCTTGTACAACATATGCAAATTTAATGCCACGCTTAACTAGCTGTCGTACTTCCTGTAGATACATGTTTATAAAAATCTCGTAGAGATTCATGCGTTCCACTTTTAAGTTGCCGTAGTTAAATACCTTACTAGGAAAATCCTTCATACTTTTTAGCATCTTCATGAAGATTCTTTTTGTTTCCTTATTACCGGCGTCTTCGCCAGAATCAAAACTAATCTTAGGAAGCACATGTACCTGGTAACCATTATTCATCTGAATCAGGCCTACGTAATTCTTGATAGTTATGACATCACCAACATTACGTTTATAGGAAATGCGCATGAAATCCAATGCATCAGCATCTTCTTCATCTCCAGAGAATTCATGGATAAATTCCACAAGGTCATGGAATATCACTACATCAAGATATTTATATTTTTCATTATTTTCAAAATCAGCATTTCCAGTAATTGTATCGAACTCTCGCACCTCTAGCAATTTATCCATTTATTTCACCACGATTTAAATAATCTGTTTGTAACTTTCAAGGTTTTCAAATGCCTCAGTGTTGATGGTGTATTTCTTGTCAGGAAGATCAATAACATCATCTGCATTGCCCTTGAATATATTTTTTACTTTAACCTCTTCATCAAGAATGAACTTTATTGAAGGATCTGTCTTTCCGTTATCTCCAAGAACCAATTGAATCTTCTGATAATCCTCATAGAAGTATTCCTGAAGGAGTGGAATAACAGATTTTTCAAAGATTACCTTTAAGGTTTCAATTGTTGGAGCTTTTGCAAGCTTCGTAAAGAATGCATGACCAATTGTGTGCTCTCTATCATAAAGGAAGGTAATACGTTCATTTATCTTTTCAAGCATAGCTGCAACATCAAGATCGTCTACCTTATCTGCACCGATATCTCTAAGGACATCTGCATCAGGCATCATTTCCACAAACTGAAATCTTCTACGAAGGGCAGTATCCATCAATGCGATAGAACGGTCTGCGGTATTCATTGTTCCGAGTATATACACATTAGATGGAACACTAAATGACTCACCAGAATAAGGAAGAACCGCCGCTACCTGCTCATCCATACTTTCACGTTTTGTATCCTCTATTAAGGTAATAAGTTCACCAAGTATCTTAGAAATATTACCTCTGTTGATTTCATCAATAACAAATACATGGGGTTTGGCTTTTTTATTTTCAGCATTAATCAGTTTGTAGAAGTTCTGAACTTTATATTTTGATTTTGCGATTGCATAATTGGAGAAACATCCACCAACAATGCCAATATCAGAGAAAGTAGCTGATAACCCGGTTACTAACCAGTTGACCTCACGTTTCCAATGGAACGGTTCACAGTCGATCTCTGATACTTCTTCATCATCAATCACACCCAGTGCTGCGATCTTATAGCCTCTTCCCAGTACAACCCAATCTCCCTTTTTCATTTTTGAAATCATGTTGCAATGACTCTTATCGTATTCATCGTTTGTTTCTACCATGATTACACCATTCTTTAGTAGATAATCTTCATAATCAAAAGGCACGTCTGAATCTCCAGCTCTATTTCTAATTATCCACAAATCTCCAAAACACTGAATATCATTATTCTCTGGTATACGAGCATCATCACAGAACTTTTTAAACACACCATCTTCAATGGTGTACCCAATATCAGAACCGTCATCTAATACCGGTTTGATACCTTCTATGAATTCTTCATATCCATAAGACTGATGGAATGTAGTAAACGCAACTCGACCCGTTGCTAACAACTCGCGATAACGAAGCATCACTTCGCCATAATCCATAGCTTTTACAATATCCAGAGCAAGCTGATCACAGATAGCCACAGCGTAAATTGCAGCGCTGTATGTTTTACCTGTTCCTGGGGGTCCATACAGGATCATATTTTTATCATATGCAATTACTGATTCTTCCTCCGATGTAAGATCAATGTGAGATAAATCCATTTCCTTTAACGCCTCCTCCAACTCACTTCTTAATTTCCAAGAATATCTAGTCTTATCCTTTTCAATTATATATCTTCCGACATACGGAATCGCATAATAGTGATGACGATCGCCATCAGATAAAAGTGGGCAATTCGTCTTTCTATGTACTCTCTCGCCAAAGTTACGGCCCCAGTTATTATATGAAACATCTGAGCCACCATAGATTTCAGATAGATTAATACATGTAGATTCACCGCCTAGTTCAATTATCATCTTAAACATTCTTAGGTTATCTTCATTTGTAACATTTGGATCCTTAAGCAATTCCATCCATTTTTCTTTTGTGATTCCCGGATCATATTCTTCTAAGCTTGGCCAGTATATAACGTCTTCGGCTTTCTTACCAATTAGTTCTAGCCACATCTTTTTCAACTCTGGTAGAACACTTGATTTGATCTCAATACCAGATCCCATTGGACTCCACTGCTGGTCAGGAAATTTTATTTTAAGGTCATCCTGCATCAACAATGGTTCTGTATCATAATCTTGAATCCAGTCGTATTCTGCATCTATATGATTAGCTTTAACTCCTGCTGCAGCTTTTTCAGGATCGTAGTGATCTGCTTCATAAGCTCCCTTTGCCACATATCCATGAGCAAGAATTCCTCTAGGTTTGGAACCTGTCTTTATTAAGAAAATTTCATCACCAACAACAGGTTGCTTACTTGCACAAGCCCAAGGCTCAATAAATTTATTTCCAAGCTTTGTATCTTTACACCATGCTTTGTAGTTTGCCCAATCCCAGTTTGCATGATTCCAGGTTAACAGCCATGCACGCCCAGTTGATGGTGTGGAGGATTTTCCAATAACATGTTCGTAATATGGAATGATCTTTTTTACTGCGGCCATTACATCAGCATCGTACTGTTCGTTTATTTTTTCCTCTACAGACTCAACATATACACAAAGCTGCACCTTTCGAATTTCGCCTGAATCAATCTTTGCTTTAATCTGGTCAACTGAATCTGTGATGATTGCTGGATTTCCCCACTCGTTACTTCCAGACACGTAAACCATTCCATCTTCTTTAGGAATATCTAAATGAGAATGGTATGATGCCATCGTTTTCTTATTGGCACCATCATTCTTTATTTCTAAACTGATGCGGTATCTTGTCATGCCATTGTTTTTCTCAACAAACAAAGAAATACTAGCAGGATTAGCTGTGTAATCCTTATATTTTATCTGCGCCCAGAGATACTTTCTGGTCTTCGTATTTGAGCCATCGAGCCATGAAATAGGCAAGCATTTATCCAAGCCAAACAATTGCTCGCAACGCGCTGCCATCTTCTTCATTTCAGCAACTGCTGCTTGTCCCTTTTCTTTAACCTTTAGAAGTCTATCCTTTTCTACTTGATCTACACCGGCTTCCTCTGGATTAGAGTATGGAACTTCCTGGTTATTATCCAAGTAATCTAATACTCCTTTGTAATCGATATTAATAGTTGTCATTTTCTTTATCACCTCTGGGTATTGTCTCCTTAACAAAGAAGAATAATTCTTCCATTGTCATCTGGAGACCGTTTATATCAAATTCATCTAAAATGCTTCATCCTTATAGGATATGATTTGTCAGAAAACTCATCCATGATTGAGAGTCGTCTTACAGTAGGATCAACCGCCGAATCAGCTCTCAAATAATTTTTTGTATGCTTTTCGTTATCAACATTAACCCACCGCGAAACTCTGGTAGAATCAACTTCACATGTTATCAACGATTGAGCTTTTTTCACTATATCTGACTGCTTAAGGAACATGTCTTCACGTATTGAATTCTGATTTATAGTATACTGTTCTGCAGCTAATAACGCTGCAGCAATCAAGACCACATCATTAACACTGTATTTATCCTCGGTGTCATCATTAGTTACCTGTTTAACTGTATATCAATATTTCTTAAAAAAATAATGGTATCTGTTCCTCCGCCAAATCCGCAAAGATAAAACTCTTCTCCGGTAACAATTGAGTAAGCCATAGCTCGAATATAAATAGACAAAAATTTCTCCCCTTCATAGATCAGATAATATGAACGTGGTTCCAGCTGTTCTTGATTTTCCTCTATGAACTTTTTAATCGCCTCTTTGAAGCGTTCTTTTTTACTTTAGACCATCCACATCAAACCCCTTATTTCTCTTACTAATATTAAAAAGTTTGCTATCCGTTTTTTTTAACTCACTCAAAACAGCCAACTTTTACCATTTCCCCAGGATATGTGACTGTTCAAAAACTACATCTATCTCATTTGCAATTAACATTAGCTCCTTTGTGCTTACTGTTTCTCGTTTCAAATTTTTATTTAAATTCTTTGGAGTATAACCGATTCTACGTGCCAAATCTTCAACACTTTTTCCTTTTTCTTTAGATAGATTTTTAATTAAATTAGACGTAATCATAATTCCATCTTATCTATCTAAAATTACTCTCTGAGAACATAATAACGTTAAATCATATTATAAACCAAAAGGTTGATATTTTCAATGTGCAACATGCAATGTTTGCACATCGTTAAAGGAAAAAAAGTAGAGCGTTTATGCCCTGCTTCCAAATTTCATTTATTCTCTTGCAATATCAATATCAATTCCTGCTTTAAAAATTACCTAAACTGGATCATCATATACTAGGATTTCCTTGACACATTTTCTTACTAGCTTCTCATCGTATTCGGCTAGTTTCATATCTGATTCATTGCAAATTCGATCAGCTCATCTATCTCGTTAGCAAGGATGTTATAGTCTTTTTTCGCATGAAAAAGTTTCACCAGTTCCTTCTGCTTTACCTTAAGTGTAATATTAATTTCTTCGAACTCTCCAGAATTGTCATATGCTAGAGCTTTGGAAATGTTCTCAATAAAAATCTCATTAATTAATGAGCATCTAATCAAAAGATTGAGCGCTTTAATCTTTGCCTCCTGAAGTTCCGTTTCCTTTACAGTAGGTGCATTGCAAGCTTCAAGCCCATTATCTACTCCGGTGCAGCATCTACATACATTAGATTTTTTGCATATATTGTTCCAAGTGATGCGTCTGTAGTATTCTCCGCTTATTTTTATACGCTAAATCTACAATTGCACAGAAATGCAATCTGCTATTTTATCTGGATGATTTGGATTTACTTTTTCAAACATTTTCTTTCTCTCTTTCTTTAAACAATGAAAATGCACTCGTGCCCAACGATAGAAACAAAGAAATCTATGATTTCGTCTTGTTTCATCGGAAGGGTGCAATATAATTACCTCCTTTGCCTTAGTAATTTCTCCATCATATCTTCTCCATAGTCTTCATAAACTTCTGTGCAGTTTTCTTTGACTATGTCATAAATCTCATACCATAGAAGATTAGCTGTTTTTTGAAACTGACTAGACATCTGTACAAATGGTGATGCAATAACTCCTCCAGTAGTAGGATGCTTTCCCAATAGTCCAAATTGACTTATTGCTTCTTCACATTGAATGTATCTTGCAAAAGCCTGGGAGTAGGATTCTAATAATCTTGGATTTACTAAGTTTTCACAGTTTCTCTGTTTTAACCATCCCCAAGTCTCTTTATATATTTCATCAGCACCAAGTGGTATACCATTCTTTTGCTTTGCAGATAGATAGTCACTAGGTGTAGGCATATCTGTTCCATCAAGAACTGCTCCATCTGGTAAGTCAACTGCATCTATTTCTTCTGGAGTAAATGTTGGAATATCATTCATTAGTATTTCTACTTTTTTACCTTTTTCTATTTTTTCAGCAGCAGGCTGTGGTTTCCCTCCTGCTTTTACTCTTCTTCCACCTCTGTATGTTCCGTCTTTAGCGATAGTATCACCTCCTAATACTTAAATATAAAATCTCCCTTCAATAAACAATATTGTTTACTGTAGGGAGATTTTAGTTTAACTATGTTTGTCTAAAAATAGAAAAGATCCTCAAATTTCTTTTCTAAAGCAATGCAAAGTATCAATGCTAATTTAGCAGTGGGGTTAAATTGACCAGTTTCAATTGAGCTGATTGTGTTTCTTGAAACACCCACCTCATCAGCTAACTGTTGTTGTGAATAGCCTTTTTCTTTTCTGACTTCTTTTAAATGATTTTTGAGAACTAGTTTATCATCCATAATCCATCACTACTTTAATGTTATAAGGTTAGCTACAAATAAGGCAATTCCTATAATCGCCATAAGTATCCCCATTAACAATTGCTTTCTTTCTTTTAATTTTGTATACTTAACAAGTTCTTTCGTTGCTTCAATACTAAAATAAATACTTAGTATTCCATAATTAAAGGAATTGAAGAAAAAAGCTTCAATTCCAAATAGGATGGCGGCAACAGCTAATCCGATTTGACTGGAAACTTCACCTGCTTTTTTAAAAATATCAACCATCATCTCATCGTGATATTTATACTCCTCACGACTTCTTGCTAAAACTTCATCTCTCTTCATATTTATTCTCCTTTATTCTTTTGACAAGTTTACTTGGTATTTATATTATATCATGCCAAGTTTTATTGTCAATAGATTAGAATAAATATTTTACTTTTCTAATGATATTCTTTAATATCCCCTTTGAACCCGTTTTTTTGTGAGTGAGAGGTCGGAACCATGGGTGTTAAATTTTGCTATATAGAAGTTGACTCCACCTCCCCTCAATACTTTTCATTATAAAATCTGTCTCTATCTCTGCATGAATTTTAGAGTGACAATACTTACAAACACTCATCAAATTAATTTTATCATGACTTCCACCAACTGATAAAGGTTTAATATAATGGACGTGTTCAACTTTTTTCATTATATTTTCTTTTAAACATCTTTCACGAATAGGATGCTTGTTTATATATCTTTTACGAATAATTCTCAATGCTTTACCATAACACTTATGTGTTTCTATGTTTCTTTTATATCGTTCGTAGTTTCTGTTAAATTCTTTCTTATTTTCTTTACAGAATCTTATATCATATAATTCAGGATAACCTAGATAGGAACATGTCTTTTAGGTTTTCTTGGCATTATATCACCCCATAGAAAAAGCCCTGGAGATAGAATCTCCAAGGCTTGGAATTATTTTTCTACTATAAACATACTACATTTTTATACTGACTTTCAATGACATATTCTATTCGATTGTTAATTAATCTCACTTAAATTAACTTCGTATTTATATTTGTCAGATTTATAGAAAATTTCAACATATTCTACAATATTATTTTTTCTATCCTTTGTTAATCTTTCAATATACAATAAAGGAGAATCTTCTTCAACACTCAATATTAGAGCTGTATCTTTGTCTGATTTTATTGCCTCTATACTTTCTTTTGCATTGTTTACGATAATCCCATTTTTTTCAAAAATCTTATATAGAGATGAATAGCAATCATAAAAATCATCTTTCTTCAGTCCGATAAATTTTAAAGGTATATAAGCTATGTTTAACCCATAAATCTCCCCCTTTATAAATCTCTGTCTAACTAACCTATAAACTTTATCATCACTATTTAAATTCAATTCTGATTTTATCTTTTCATTTGGTATTATTGTGCTTAAATCTATTAACTTAGAAGTTACATTATGATAAAAATTATCCCTACTAAATCCTCCATAAACTTTAATCTGAAGTATTTCCTTATTTGATTTCACAATTGTTGGCTTTCCCGATGACTTTTTTATTAATCCTTCATTTTCAAGTCTATCCATGGCTTTTCGTGCCGTTATTCTACTAACTCCATAATTCTCCATTATTTCTTTTTCTGAATAAAACACGTCACCTTCATAAAACTTTTTAGATAGTATCATTTCACGAAGATCATTGAAAATATTATTGTATAAAGACATAATCCTCCTATTTTTATAGATTTATTTTTTCTATTTCTCTCGCTAGTTCTCTAATTCCCATTTTATTTTTTTCTTCTAAAATATCAATCATATTCTCAATTTTGTCATTGATTTCATAACATATTGAACCAGCCATAGTACCTGTTATTATAGCCACAGTATCAGTATCATAACCAATATTTACAGCATCAATAACTGCTTCAAAAGGATTATTTTCATTAGCCTTTAATATGCCAAAGGAAATAGGTACTGCTTCTGAAACATGCAAGCCACTTCCTATTATATCATATAAATCCTTCATAATTGAATCTTTATCTTTAGATTGTGATGCAATTTTTAATGCTAACTTTATTCTTTCAGTCACACTAGCACCACCAACTTCTCTTGATACTAGTATTCCTTTCTCTTCTCCTATTATAGAGCCTTCTATACCTGACTTTATTATATCATTAATGTTAGAATTTTCTTTAAGCCCAGTGCTAATAGCAGACGCTACAGCACACGCTCCAGAAATCGCTAAATGATTATCATGCGTAACTCTAGTTATTGTTATGGCATCTTCAATAGCTTTATTTGGATTTCCCGGATTAAAAAGCCCAGCTGGTGAAATTTTCATTGCTGATCCATTTGTAGCTTTAGAAGAATAATCTACAGTTACAGCTCCAGGTGCTTTCTCTAATTCCTTAGCACCTGTTTTAAACATTTTTACTGCACTTCTAGTTGTTGGGCCTGCAAACCTATCAAAATATTGAGGCATATCTGACCATTCCAAAATTGCTAATTTTACAATTTTTTCATTTATAACACCGTTATTTTCTAAGATTTTTCTGCACAATAAATAAGTTTGAGAAAAATCATCTGTAACTTGTCCAGCTTCATTTCCTAACGCAAAATTTGCTTCATCTGGTTTTAAAAATTCTTGAACTTTGCCATTAAATTTTTTTCTTATTTGATTAAAAGATAAATTTTCAGTTGCAGCACCCATCGCATCGCCTATTGCCCCATATGCTAAGCTATTTAATATTTTACTCATCTATTTCTCCTTTAACTTTATTTTCTTCTTTCCAACCTAATAATAATGTCAATATCATGCCACCAAAGAAAGCTATAGCTAATCCAATACAATAAGCCCACAAAGTTGGTCCAGCAAATGCAGGTATTGTAGTTAAACCTCCGAAAACAAAGGCATATCCTACTACATTGAATGCTCCCATAAAAGCTCCACCCATCGCTGCTCCTAAACAACCAGCAATTAATGGTGTTTTAAAAGGTACTCCTAATCCATAGATTGCTGGCTCTACAATTCCAGATAAGAATACCGACATTATTGATGAAACTGAGAAATTCTTTAATTTTTTGTCTTTACTTTTTAGAAAGATTGCAAAAGCTGCCCCTGCCATACCAAAATTAGCTGTAGCCCCATATGCTATCAATGGAGAAGATCCAGTAGTTGAAATTTGTGGTATTATAACTGTTGTATTAGGTGCCCAATGTACACCAAACATTATTAAAATATTCCATATACCACCAACAATTGCGCCTGTAATTATGTTATTCCAAGATGTAATTACTTCTACAAATTTTGCAATTCCAATACTTATATAATTTCCAACAGGTCCTATAACTACTGTTAATAAAGGAATCATTGTGATTATTAATATAGTTGGGATTGCTACAAGATGTAAACTACTTGGTAAAACCTTTTTCAACTTATTCTCAATTTTACTCTGAACAAATACTAATAGTATTGGTGGGATCACTTGACCAGAATATTCAAATACTGGCACCGGTAAACCAAATAGTGAAACAACTGTACCTGGATTGCCATTCATTAAATTCAGAAATCCTGGCATTGATACTGCAGCCATAATTGCTGCTGCAATTGGCATACTACATTTAAGTTGTTTAGCAGTTGACATAGCTACTAAAATTGATAAAATACTAAAAACTGATGTTGCTGCTGATGTCAAAATAATATCAGTAGTACTTCCTCTTTCTAATATTCCTAATTCAATAGCTAAAATAGTAAAACCTCTTATCAAACCAGAACCAGCAAATAATGGTAATAAAGGACGAAAAACACTCACAACAAACGATATGAATCTATCTAATATACCTTGTTTTGATTCCTCTAATTTCAAATCATCCTCTATCAATATATCAACTTTCTTCTCTGAATTAATATTTGAGTTGTCTATAATTTGATTATATATACTTTCTACATTTGTTCCAATTATTATTTGAAATCTATTCTTATCATCAACGACTCCAACTACACCATCTAATTTCTTTATTTCATCAACTTTAACCAAATCATATGATTTAAAAGTAGGCCTAAGCCTTGTTGCGCAGTATGTCAATTTGATTATGTTATTTTCTCCGCCCATTAAATCAAGTATTTTTTTACCTAGAGAATTCATAGATACCTCCTAAATATAATAATGTTATAACGTTATAATCTTTATTTAAATGTAACATATTCAATCACTAATGTCAACGTTTTCAAAAAGAATATTTAATTATATATCTTTTCTAATTTGTCTAAAGCGATTTTGTATAGCCTATATATATGTCTAACATTATAATTCATATTCTGTGCAATTTTTCTTATGTATTATAGTTTAGATATCTTTTCTCAAGTAGCAATTTTAACTCTTCATCATTAATATCATTTATTAAACTGTAAATATTAGATTTTAACTCCATAAGTTTATTGATATCATTATTAATATCTTTTTATAAATGTAATATTTTACATATCAATTCTTCATGTTTAAATATTATACTAGTATTACTTGGTATATATGAAAATATCACCGTTGCTTTTGTCAATAGTTTATCTAAGGTTTCTGCAAGTTCCAACATTGAATTTATCATCTTGTCTAAATAAAAAGCTTGCTTTAAATATTCTTTTATATTCATTTCTTACCTCCATAAGTTTTGAGGTAAGTTATCCATATAACTTCTACTCATTTTAGATTTTCTTTTACTGCATCGATTAATGTAGCTTGAGTTTTATTTTTTCTTTCTAATGCTTTCTTCACGTTTTCATCAATTGTATCCTTTTCTAAGATGTGATGAATTACAACTGTTTCTTTCTGCCCCTGCATATAATGTCTAACATTGGTTTGCTCATATAATTCTAAGGACAAAATAAAAGAAAACCAAATTAATATTTATACACCTACTTGAAGGTTAAGTCTATGACCTACTGATGCTGGATTAATAATAGATAATGGGACTATATACTGATTCCATTCTTTAAAGTCCTTACTTGTTTTAAGATCCCTTACATCAAACCTATCTTTATTCTTTTCAAGTCTGACTTATACCAATAGGCTATCGGAACAGGTTTTCCATTTGCACCCTCTATTAAATTTTCTAAAGCATCAATTTTTCTATCATGAATACGGATCATATTTTTATCTTCATCATAAACTGAGCCTGATGCCATTTGCAGTAACTTATTAGAAAGGGCTGCAGAATTAACTGCATCTATATCTTTTTCCTTAATACTAACAACCAAGTCTTTTTTAAGGTCTCTAAGATATCTCTTTCTTTATCTGATAGATTTACAAGACTTCATTGTTTATCTTCTTTGGCATTTTTAGATAATCTTCAGCTTTCATAGAAACTGTTATATCTGATATCTTTTCATAGATTGCATCTTCAGCAAAAGGCAGTGGTTTGTAAGAATAAATGATTGGTCCATTTCTCTTATCTGGTTTGAAGTAGATTTCCCTGTACTGACCAATAAATCTTCCAAGTCTCTCTCCCATATCAAGCAGTCTAAACTCAGCCCATAAGTCCATTAGACCATTAGATGATGGAGTTCCAGTAAGACCAACTATTCTTTTTACCTTTGGTCTTACTTTCATCAAGGCTTTAAACCTCTTTGACCTATTAGACTTAAAAGATGATAGTGGCTTGAAAACAAGACCATCCAGCTACTTGATAAGCTAGGTTTATTCAAGTGTTAAATCAACCTAATCCACCTTCTTATCTTTTAATGAGTCAGTAATAACATTGACTTCAGGAATGTACTTCTCAAACTTCTCCTTTTTTCCCACTTACATTATTTCTTATTGCTGCAATAGATCTTTTTATTTGTCAAATTAAGCTTGGCATAGACCACTAATTCCTTAAAACATATAGATATATTTATAGTTTAAAGATTTTCTTGGATATTATTTAGACAAGTCATCCCTTATTAACAAGTTATTAGAATTTTCATTCATCACTCTATATCTTTGTCATTATGAATCTATGAGAATAAGTATATAAAATTATCTCATATATTTTCCAATATAAAAATTATTTTTAGTAATCTACTAGAAAATAATTGCAGATATGTATAATTCTAATAATTTTATATATGTACACCTTCTTATATAGTCATCATTCTTGCTATTATATCAAAGTTTGCATAGCAAGATATATCTTGGTAAGATTGATTTAGCATTATCTTAAATTTAGTTTTGGTGATATTAAAAATAAAATATCCTGGGAAAGTTACAATAACTTGTCTATTCTGTCCACTCTTCCTAAAAACATCTATACTGTCTACATGCCTCTATAATTCTTGATATTGATATGTTCCCACAAGGTATTTTCCAAAAAGAAAAATTGCTTTTAGGATTTCTTTTAAAATCCTAAAAGCCATTTATTTCAACACTTTTATAGCCTGTCATCTTATTTTCTTGACATCAATACTACAGTCTCCACATGTGTTGTCTTTTGCTTGGGAACATAATTTATTATCCTCGTCATTCTTGTAGGAGCACAATTTATTAATATCATTGTCTTTGGCATTTTTTCTTTTATCTTTAAAATTATTTGAATCTTGACTATATTTAACTCCTGTTTTGAAATAGAATGTTAAGTCATAAGGATGAACGATTCCGTCTTTGTCGATTCTGCCAACCACGACTTTATCAACTATGCTTTCAAATACTGTTCTGTTAAATTCTTCTATAATTTCTCTATTCTCTAACACCTTTTTAAATTGCTTTAGTCTTTCTTTAATAGAATTTTCATCTTTTATTGTTAGTTCCAGTGTTTTCTTTTCATCAAGTAATTCTTCTTTTTGTTTTGTCAGTTTTTTATACTTTTTAGCATAAACTTCTTCGTCTATACTATCTTCTAAATGAAGATCAACTAACTTTCTTTCTTGACTAATGATTCTGTTTAATTGGTTTTCTAACTTTTTCAAATCTTTGACTAAAGTATTATCATTTATTTCTTCTTCTACAATTTTTAAAAAGTCATCTATTACTGTTGAATCTGCATGGCATAATTGCCTATAGCTTTCAACAAAAGCTTTTTCTATTGCCGCTTCTTGTATTCCTTTTGAATGAGGGCAATATTTTTTACCTTTTTTTGTTGACCTTACACATTGCCAGTTAATTTTTTTGTAAATTGAACTTGTGTGCCAGGTTCTTCTTGAAAGTATTTCTCCACAAAATCCACATTCCAGCATACTTGAAAAAGCGTATTGTCTTGATAGTTTCTCTCTTTTTCTATCCTTATTAGCAATGGTGTTTCTGTTTTGTGCTCTCCTGAGTCTAATCTCTTGTGCCTTTTCAAAATCTTCTCTTGATATAATTGGCTCGTGATGATTTTCAATGTGATATTTATCAGATTCACCAAAATTTGCTAGTCTTCTTTTTGTTATGGGATCAACTGTGAAGGTCTTTCCCATTAGTATATCTCCAATATACTTTTCATTTTTAATTATTCCTAACACTGTAGTATCAGACCATTTTGTTTTACCTCTAGGGGTGAGATATCCTTGCTCTTCTAGTTCCCTGCCAATGACTGAGCCACCATTGCCCTCTAAATATCTTTTAAAGATGTATCTGACAATTTTGGCTTCTTCTTCATTTATAGAGATACTTTTTGTTATAGGGTCATAATCGTATCCAAGACAACCTTGAAAACCAATAAGCTCCCCCTTTTCCATTTTCATTTTCAGTCCTTTTTCTACATGGGCTGAGGTATTTTCTACTTCTTGTTGAGCTACTGAACTTAATATTGTTAATAATAGCTCTCCATCCATTGTCAAAGTATCTATATTTTCTTCTTCAAATACTACACCAACGTTATTTTCCTTTAGCAGTCTTACATATTTCAAAGTATCTAATGTGTTTCTTGCAAATCTTGATATAGATTTTGTTATTATCATATCTATATCTCCATTTTGGCAATCACTTATTAGTCTCATAAAATCTGCTCTTTTTGTTGCGGTTGTTCCTGTAGTTGCTTCATCTGCATATATACCAGCCAAAGTCCAGTTCTTATTATTTTTTATTAGATTTGTGTAATAATCAACTTGCGATTTATATGATTCAAGTTGGTCTTTACTATCTGTACTTACTCGACAATATGCTGCAACTCGTTTTAATTCTAAATGTAGTACCTTTCTATTTCTTGCTCCTGTATTTGAAGCTTTTATTAATTTTACTTTAGTATTCATTTTACCTCCTTCCCATTTTGTGTCTTTCTACAGTGTTAGTATATCACAAGATTAATTACTTTCTATCCATCTTCTTATAATCATTTTCTATTCTATTTTTTATTTTTGTATATTCCTTATCATTAATTAATTTAAGATCATAAAGTCTACATAACATAGCAACTCTCATACTATAAATCTTTATTGCTTGCATTTTACCTCCTATGTAAGTTATTTTTTTACCTTGATAAGTGGATTAAATTTGAAATATGCTAATCTCACATAATCAATTTCAAGAATATTCACACTTCAAAGTATTTTGATTTTTATAGAAAGATGACAAAATACCCCTCACTTTATAAAGTGAAATTTGCCCTCTTTGGTAACCAGAATTTTTATTTTTCTATAGTATTTTTGAGTTTTAATGTTAAATTGAACATAAAAAATGAGGACTTATGCACATAGGCATAAATCCTCTAATCTAAATTTTTCTATTCAAAGACTTTAAATCTTTCTTCCTATCAATTATTTAATTTCCATGATTCCGCCTTAGCTTTTGCATTTATAAGGTCAGAATAAAGTCCATTATTTTTAATCAGTTCTTCATGATTTCCACGTTCTACTATTTCTCCATCTTTTAAGACTAAGATTTGATCTGCATTTCTTATGGTTTTTAATCTGTGGGCAATCATAATTACTGTTTTGTTTTTTGTTAATGATTCTATTGCTTCTTTAAGTTTATCTTCATTTTCTGGATCTATATTTGCTGTTGCTTCATCAAAGATAATTATGTCTGCATCTTTTAGCATGGCTCTGGCTATGGAGATTCTTTGTTTTTCTCCACCTGATAGACTTGCTCCACCTTCCCCAATAATAGTGTCATATCCTTCTGGTAAAGCTTCTATAAATTCATGACATCTTGCTTTTTTTGCAGCTTCTACAACTTCTTCATGGCTTGCATTTTGTTTTCCAAATTTTATATTGTTTTCAATTGTATCTTCAAATAGATATACATCTTGAAATACCATGGAAATAGAATTCATTAAGTTTTCTATCTTATAGTCTTTTATATTTTTTCCACCTATTAAAATTTCGCCAGAATTTACATCCCAAAATCTCGCTATGAGATTACAAAATGTTGTCTTACCAGATCCAGATGGGCCAACAATGGCAGTCATAGTATTTTCTTTTATCTCTGCTGATACATTTTTTAAAATTGGTCTATCATCATAAGAAAAGCTGACATTTTTAAAGACTATATCATGATTTTTTATAGACTCTGTAATACTTCCTTCTCTCATATCAGGCATAGAGTCGATAAAACCTACAGAATCTATAGCATTTTCGCAAGCTCTTAGGATTGCCATGTTTGATCCTGCCCCGATTAAGCCTTCAAAGATAATAAAGGATGCCATAATCATAAGAATTGTTTCAGCAAGTGGAAGTTCACCAGATAAATTTAATTTTAATGATACATAGACCATAGCTACTGTTGTTATTCCCATTACAATTCTTTGGATAACTGTGTAAGGTGCTACAGATATTTCTAAATCTAAAAGTATATTTGATGTATCTTTTATAGACTTTCTCAAAGCCCTGTTATTTTCTCCACCAAGATTATAGGATTTTATAACCTGCATTCCTTGTAAAGTTGCTAATACTTCTTTTGTAAGTCTTGTTTGTGTTTCTGTCATTTTGTCTGCATTAGCTGATGATTTTTTCTCCATCATTGATGTAACGATGAAAAATACTACCACACCTGCTACAGCAACCAGTCCTACCTTTACATTAAAAATTAAAGTTCCAAGGACAAAGACTAAAGTATTTAAAACTCCACCAAGTACAAGAACCAAAAGCATAGGCACCCACATTTCTGCTTGGGAAAGTGAAGATGTAGCAATAGTAGTTAATCTTCCTAGTGAAAAGCTTGAAAAGAAACCCATAGGAACTCTTTTTATTTTTTCTCCTATTTCTATCCTCTTATGAGCTGCCATAAAATATCCAGCGTGTGTTTGTGCCATTTGTGATGATTTTTGTGTCATTATCTTTCCAACAAGGGATATAACTAATATTCCAAGACAAACAAAGATAGCCTTATAGTCTAAAGTTTTAGAAAAAATATTTACTAGCATATAGTAAATTGCACCAAACTCAAGGGCATTAAATACTGCGTGCAAAAATCCAGCGAGAATAGATTTCTTAATATATACCTGTTCTTCTTTTGAAAAATTCCATATCTTTTTAAACACATTAAGCATTTTCATCACCCCTTAAATTTGCAGCATACATTTCCTTATAAAGTTCTGATGACTTTAATAGTTCTTCATGAGTACCATAAGAATTTAATTTGCCATCTTTAATAACAAATATCCTATCTGCATCAACAATTGTCTTTAGCCTATGAGCGATTATGATTAAAGTTTTACCCTTAACTAGATTTGCCAAGGCGTTTTGTATGAGAGCTTCATTTTCAGGATCTATATAAGAAGTTGCTTCATCTAAAATTACGATTGGTGCATTCTTTAGCATGGCACGGGCAATAGATATTCTTTGTCTTTCTCCTCCAGACAGATGACCTCCACCTTCACCAACTCTTGTATCATAACCATTAGATAGATTCATAATAAAATCATGGCAGGCAGATTTTTTACATACATCTATAATTTCTTCGTCAGAGGCATTCTTATTTCCAAGCCTAATATTTTCCTTTATAGTCATATCAAAGAGGAAATTGTCTTGGGATACAAAAGAAATAAGTGAAGACAAGTTTTCGAGCGACACATCTTTTGTTTCTACTCCGCCAATTTTAATAGATCCCTTATCTACATTCCAAAATCCAGCAATGAGTTTTGCTATTGTGGACTTGCCTGACCCAGAAGGACCAACAAGTGCTGAAACAGAAGATTCTTTTATTTCCATAGAAAGATTATCTATAACCTTATTTTTTCCATCGTAGGAAAAGTCTACGTCTTGAAGTTCTATATTATAGGATTCTATTTTTTCTCCCTTGTCAATATTTTCTAACTCTCTTGAATCTAAAATCTTTCCTATTTCAGAAGTTATAGTTGATATTCTTGACATATCATCCATATAGTTCATTATTTTTAAAATGCTAGAAACTGTAGCAAAGGATAAGACGATTAAGGTAATTAAATTTCCTAAATCAATACTTCCATTTATATAAAATAAAATCCCAAAGGGTATGATTGTAATAATTCCCATAGGAGAAAGTAATCTACCTATGGCAACCCTATTCATAGATTCACCCATCCAGTTATAATAAAAGCTTGCATTATCATAAACTGCATCAGCGTATTTTTTATAAGATGATTCGCTTTGATTAAATGTCTTTATTACTTCTATCCCATTTATATACTCAACAATAGAATTATTCATGTGTTGACCAATAGCAACTGACTTTCCAAACATTTCCTTATAATGAGCATTCATAACAGACATCATGGTAGCCATTCCCACCACAAAAGGAATTAGTGATAGCAAGGTCAATCGCCAATCTAAGGTAAACATGTAAATAAACAATAGAATAGGTCCTACTAAATTTGCAGTAAATTCTGGCACTAAGTGGGCAAGGGATGTTTCCATAGAATCAACTTGCTCAACAATTATATTTTTAAATTCCCCTGAAGATCTTGATAATACATCTCCCAATGGCATCTTGAAAAGTTTCTTAGAAATATCATTTCTAATTTCTCCTAATGAGTTAAAAGTTGCGGTATGGGAAATACTTGTTGATATTCCTGCTGCCACTTCTTTAATAACAAATGTTATTAAAATATTTATGCATAGTGGAGTGTATAAGCTCATATCCCTTATGCCATTAATCAAATTCACAATAATTTTCGCCATGTATATATAAGAAAAAAGACCAGCCACTACTCCAATTATTGCCAGTAAGATTGACATAAAATATGAGCCTTTTCTCTTTTTTACATATTGTTTTATTAGATCCATCAAATCCCCTCCTTAATAAATCCTCGTAATAATAAGATAGGTCTATCCATTCACTACTTTATAGATAGACCTGCCTTAAATTCAATTTATTAACCTATTCTCATTTAGCTTTTACACTATAAATATTGAAAAATTGTGGTGTACTTGTAAAGTCATATCCATCAATTTTGTCATTTCTATATAAAATCATTTCTTTTGAATAAGAAAGAGGCAAATCCATAGCGTTTTCGTTTGAATATACTATAGCTTTTTGTATATTATCTTTAATCTCCCCTTCATCTGTAGAAGTGGAAGCCTTCTTTATTGCGTCAATATATATATTGGAATCTGAAAGTGCTTTTAATGGCATTAAATGTGGATCCATTTCAGTTACTGATTCTTGTAAGAACTTGTGAGGTTCAGTATAAGAACCCTCTGTATTCCATGTTGTCAAATGGAATTCTCCCTTTATACCATCTGTCCACCATGACATTTGATCTTTTTCAACTATGTCAACATCTATACCTACTTCTTTTAATTGCGTCTTTATTGCAAGTGCAGTTTCCTTAGCAAGTACTAAATCTGACCAGTAAACATATTGAAGCTTTAATGGACTTCCGTCCTTTTCTCTTATTCCTGTATCTTTATTAAGTTTCCAACCCGCTTCATCTAGCAAGCTATTTGCCTTTTCAGGAGCATAACTATAATTAGTTGGATAATTTGCATCACAATAAGTCACATTTTTAGGGAATAAAGTTTCAGCTACATCTTCATATGAGTATGTTAAACTGTCGACAATGTCTTTTTTGTTAATTGCATAATTAATTGCTTGGCGAACTTTTAAATCTTCTAATTCTTTTTTACTTGGATTTAAAATTAGATTCTTAGTCAAAGTCCTATTTTTATTGACTTTTCCAGTAACATCCTTAATTTCAGAACCTTTTTTGAAGTCATCATAATTTATTAAATCTGCTCCATAAATTAAATCTATTTCCCCTTTATTTAAGGCTTGAAGTCTTGAGGAAGCATCGGGAATATATTTGACAATAACTTCATCATAGTAAGGTTTTTCCCCATGATAATTTTCATTTCTAACAAATTTTGTATATTCTCCAGATTTAAATTCTTCATATACATAAGGACCTGTTCCTATATTTTCGGTAAATGTCTCAAAGTTTCCCTCAGTAAATGACTTTGGAGATGGCATCCCCAATACATTTTGGAAACAAAAGCCATTTATATAAAATTTAGACGGATTTTCATAATGAACAGCAATCGTATTATCATCAATAACTTCTGTTGATTTTATCTCTGCAACAGCCCTAATGCCTGCAAAGTTAGGATTAGACTTATCAAAGTCTAATATTTTTTTCACTGCATCAGCATTAAAATCTTCACCATCTGAAAACTTTACCCCGTCCTTTAATTTAAAGATTAAAGTTTTGCCATCATCTTTATATTCAAAGCTTTCAGCAAGTTTTGGTACAATTTCACCGTTTTCATAAGCTACTAGGGTTTCGTAAATTAAACCACACGCCATATTATTTTCCTTATTCATTGTTAAAGTCGTAAGGTTTGTCAGTTCTTTAGCAGTACATAAGGTTAAAACCTTCTTGCTTTCATCTTTTGTGTTTTCACTTGCTACATTTGAATTTTCTTGTGCTTTTTCTTGATTCTTTTGGCAACCTCCTAGTAAAATTGAAAAACTAAATACAAGTGCCAATAAAACCATCATATTTTTTCTAAGTTTGATCATTTCTATCTCCTTTGCAATTTTCCTTCTCTCAATATTTTTCCTTTCTTTATCTCTATGATATAATCTGAAATCTGTTTTGCTTGATTTATATCATGAGTGATAAAAATATAAGAAATACTATGCTTAGATTGATAATAAAAAAGTAAGTTTAGTACTTTTTCAATCGTCAATAAGTCAAGCCCAGCCGTGACCTCATCTAGTATTAAAAAATCAGGATTAACCATAAGGGCTCTTATGAGCGACAATCTTCTTTGCTCGCCTCCAGATAGTTGGTGAACGGGCACATCTAATATTTCCTTTTTTAAATGTAAATCCTCGCAAAATAATAACACCTTTTCCTTTCTTTCCTTTTTCGACAAGTTTGTTAAATTAATAAGCCCTTCTTCCAAATTTTTAAAAGTGCTTATACCAGGATTTAAAGTACCAGATGTATCCTGGAAAACAGACTGGATATTTTTTCTATATTTTCTTATTTTTTTTAATTTTAATTTTGAGATATCTACAGAATCATAGAGTATAGATCCTTCATCTATTCTTTCTAATCCTATTAATGCTTTTGCAATGGTGCTTTTACCAGATCCGCTTTCACCAATTAAACTTAAGTTATCTCCCCTTTTAAGTGAAAAGGAAATTTGATCTAGAGCTTTAAATGTCCCCTTTACTGTTTCAAAAGAAAGACTAACATTACTCATAGCTATTTCGTCCACTCCCATTCACCTCCAGAATCTAATATCTTCTTACTACATTCAACAAATTTTCTTGTCCATTCCTCTTTAGGACTTTCAAATATATCTTTACTACTACCCTTTTCTATAACACACCCATTTTCTATCACATAGATGCAGTCGCTATATTTTTTAAGAATTTCGGCATCGTGTGTTATTAATAAAATTCCTTTCCCTTTGAAATTTGCTTTAATCAATTCAAAAAATAATGATGAGTTATAATTGTCTAAGGCTGATGTTGGTTCATCAGCAATTATATAATCAGTATTTAGTCCCATAGATATCGCTAAAATCACACGCTGAATCATGCCTCCAGAGAGTTCAGTTGGATATGAATCTAAAACTCTTTCATATTCAAGATTGACGCTTTTGAGCTTATCTTTTGCTATACTTAATGCTTCTGATTTATTTATATTAAGATTAGCAATATATATTTCAACCATTTGACTTTTTATCTTTTTTCTTTTGTCAAAAGAAATCATGGGAAGTTGAGGAATAAAAGCGATGTTTCTATTGTTGCTATTGATATTATCTTTTTCCAATATATCGAAATCATCTATAGTAATAGTTCCAGAACTTACTTTTAAATCCTCTGATAAAATCCCAAGTATTGTGTTTACTAATGTAGTCTTTCCAGCACCACTGGGTCCAGTGAGACCAATAATTTTTCCCATAGGAATTCTAAGAGAAATATTATTTAAAAGATTGTTTCCTTTTTTATCTTTAACTTGTAATTGATTAACCAAAATCATATCTTCACCTTCTATTCGCTTCTTTTGCAATAATATTAAAAGACATTGTAGTAATAAAAACTGCAAAAATAGGGTAAATTATGAGTTCTGGCTTAATAAATATTGAATCTCTCGCTTCTAAAATCATAGAACCCCACTCCACAACATTTTCTCCAAGTCCAATTCCTATAAATGAAAAACCAGTAATTGCTAAAATCATATCCGCACAGGACAGACAAATATAATGAACTAAATCTAATAATATATTTGGTAGTATATGAACTAGAACCAACCTAGTCTTTGAAGCACCAAGTGAAATCATACAAGTGCAATAAGCTTTATCATATTCAATATTTATTTGAGTTCTAACAAGTCTTAAAAATCTCAATATATATGAAACAACCAGAGCGATTAATGTAGTTTTTATTCCATTTCCCCAAGATGCTATAAATATGATTAAATAAGCAATTGGTGGTATAGCCGTTACAGCATTAATAATCGAATCTACTATTACATTCTTTTTCATGGTAACTTTTGACGTTAGTGTACCTAAAAGCAAACCTAAAGTAAAAACAATAATTGATGCCGTCATAACCATAAATAATGTAGTTTTCCCCCCGTACAGTATTCTCGATAAAACGCACCTGCCCATACTATCATTTCCCAAAAGATACTTAGAACTTGGATTTGCAAATCTAAGGGGAAGATTAACTTCTAAGGGATCATTAGGGGCAAAAAAACTTCCAAAAAATATAAATAAAATCACTAGGAAAGGAAATAATGTCCTTTTGTTTATTTTCATTAATCTCCCCTTTCCTTTATCAAAAGATCGTTTATCAAATCTGATATTATATTAGCAAGTGCAATAAATAATGCTAAAAAGAAAACCAACCCATGAATCATCGTTGCATCACGATTTATTACAGAATTTACAATCAAATATCCAAATCCTGGAATAGAAAAAACTCCCTCAACTATTGCCACATTTGCAATCATAAGTCCAATACTCTGAAAGAAATTTGGAATTAACTTTACTATCGAGTTTGGCAATATATGTTTCACGAACAAAGTAAATTCCTTTAGACCATTTGCTCTAAAAAACATAATATAATATTCACCATTCTCTTTGTCTAAAGCATCTTTAAATAGTGGATAATAAAAAGAAGCCCCAAATATCCCTAAAGTTATTGCAGGAAGTAGATAGTTTGTAATGCCAATATTACCTGCTACTGATAGCAAATCCCACTTTACTGCAAATATATCAAGTAAGATAATAGCAATATAAAAGCTAGGAATTGAAACACCAATAAGGCATAAAAGATTTATAAGCTTATTGATTATCTTGCTCTTCCATAAGAAAGTAATACATCCCAAAGATAATACTAAAATTACCTGCAATATTGCGGAAAAGAAAACAACAGATAAAGTTTTTGGCAAAGCCAACATTATATTATCCCAGACTGGTTTACCATTGCTTAAAGACTGTCCTAAGTCTAGAGAAAAAAGATTTTTAATCCAGTTAAAATATTGCTTATATACAGGTTTGTCAAAACCAAATCTTATTCTTACGTCTTCAATTTGCTCAGGTGATGGACTTCCGATATGTCTTTTAGCATATGCAGTGGCTGGATCGACGGGAGATAATTTCATTAAAACAAATGATAAAACACTAACAATTAATAATGTCATTATTAGCTCATAAAATTTTTTTAAAAATGTCTTTTTTGTATTCATTTTTATACCATAATTTAAGATCAGCCTAATAATTCAGGAAATTTATTTTTCAAATAATCTTCTAACATCTTTTTGATTGTTTCTTTATTTTCAATAAAAATTTCTTTTTGATTTAAACTTTCATATCCTAAAATCAAAGTATTTACAAAGGTCACTAAAAACTCATCTTCAAAAATAGATGAGAGCTTATCGTTTGGAGGAAATGCAGACGATAAAATTTCTGTGTTTGTTTCTTTTAAATTTTCAAACATTTCACACAATCTTTTATCTTCATTTTGTAGTTTCAAAAAAATTGCATATATGCTTTTAAATTCATTTTCATCATAAATTCTTTCCATCATCATCTCAGTAATTGCGTCTAAAGTCGTTAACTTAGATGTGTCGATAGTTTTGTTTTTTTCTCCTCTATATTTGATACCTGATTTCATAAAATCATAAATCATTTCATAGGTTGAACCATAATGATAGTAAACACCACCTTTACTTAAACTGACTTTTTCTATAACATCTTCCATAGTTGTATTTTGGAAACCCTTTTCTAAAAAACATGTCTTTGCCGCTTCCAGAATTTCTAACTTCCTTTTTTCTCCTACTTTCAATTTTTTATCATTCAAAACTTTATCTCCTGTCAATAAATAATTCCGACGCTACCGTCAGTTTTATTGTAACTCATTTGATAATTAATTTCAATACATGAATTATTTTAAAATTTAGTAATCTTATTTAAGATATTTGCTTGAACGCCCTTTATACTTCTTTATTAATTTCTTTAAATGCGGTATAATTAATAAAACTTAATACACGCTTAACGCTTATAACTTTAATAGCAAGCACAGTAAGTGAGTACCCACTTACGAAAAATTGATGAAGCAGAACCTTTATGGACTGCTTCTTTTTTTATCAATTTTTAGCTTGTTAGGGAGAACCCTAAGACCCCAATAATTTATAATAAGGAGATATACTATGGATAATAGAAAAAGAAATAATCAACTAAAAATATATTTAACAGATGAAGAAAAAGAAATTTTTGAAAAGAAAATGAAACTTGCAAATTGCAAAACTATGTCCCACTTTCTTAGAAAATGTGTATTAGAAAAAGAAATTTATGTTGTAGATTTAGAACCATTTAGAAACCTACAATGGCTACTTTCAAATGCAACAAATAATATAAACCAGATTGCAAAAGCTACTAATACAACTGGTATTATTTACAAGAATGAAATCGAATCAATGAATAAACAGATAGAAAAATTATCAAAAGAAATATGGCAGATCCATTCCCTACTTCTAAATAAATCAAAAGAAAGTTCTGGTGATTAGTATGGCAATTACAAAAATACATCCTATAAAATCAACTCTAAATTTGGCAATAGATTACATTACTAAGAGTGAAAAAACTGATGAAAAAGTCTTAGTATCTTCATTCAAATGTCATCCATCTACTGCCCATATTCAATTTATAAAAACATGAAAGATCATATTCTATAGCATATTTTGAAACAAAAACCTGCTAACAAAAGTCAAGCTTAAGCTGAAATTAATTTCAGCTTATTTTTTTGTGCAAATACTATATGATCTTTGCATATCCAGCTTCCATGCTATTATCAAAATTATACTTTAAGGATGTTTTCTTGGTGCTTGAAGCTAAAGCTAATTTCCTCCACATGAATTCTTTCGTTCGCTCAATTCACTAAAGTAAGCAATAAAAAAGAATACCCTTTTGCAAGAGTATTCTTAATAAAAATACAATATCGTTAAACTTTATAAAATAAGAAAAAATCATTTATTCATGTAGACTAGGATGTAGATATATAGGTGATTTTATCTTACTATTTAATCAATTGGGCACTTAAAGCATTTTCTAAAACATATTTATATTTTGAGAAAGTTTCAGAATCAAGCAACTGATATTTGTCATTCTTTAGCTCTATAATATTTATTTCGCTTTCAAATTCAAAATTCCTTCTTTCAAACCCAATTGATGAAAAAATCAATTGGGTATAATTTGATGAATTATCTAATATATATTCAATTAAGGATTGTGCCTTATCATAATCCATCTCCGCATTCTTAGGGCTATCTAATACCATAGGTAAATTCAAGCATTTATTATTAAAAATTTTTTAATATCATTAAGTATAAAATACCATATAACTGTTGAAATTGGTTTATTACTTCCACTTGCACAAAAAACTCGATTAATTGCTTTATATTGTGCTTCCTCTAACTCATTCAATCCAAACTTTAAGACTTCCCTATCAATCATATCATAATATTTTTTATTGATATCCGATTTAATTTTAGATACTTCCTTCAAGTCTTCCTCAATATTTTCTAGCTTCTCTTTAAGTTCTCCTTGCAAATTAAACTCATTAAATAACTCTAAATTTAAACTATTATATAATTCATTTAGCCCCATATAGCTGCTATAATTTTTATTTCTGTCTTAGCTATACCAATGTTTTTCTTGTATGATTCCAACTTATCTAAAAACTCTTTATAACTACCCTCTATTTGTAAAATTGATTTTGAAATCTTTTCTATATCCTCATATATGCTGTCCTTTATATATAACGAATCCTCAATTGAATTGTATCTTTTACTTCTAAGATCAGTTGTATCTTTCAAAACTGAATGGCATTCAGGACATATATCTGTATTTAAAATATACTTTATTTCTTTTTCCTTTTTATTCTTAAACCTTTCAATTTGGTTCAATGCAATTTCAAGCTCATACTTTTCATTTCGTAAATTTGTAAGCTCATACCTAAATTTATTAATAGAATTCAGAATATAATCATATTCCTTTGTTCTAATAGAAAGCTCCCTTTCAAGCTCTTTTAAATTTTCAGGCACAACAATATTACCTAATAGTTTAGATACTTTTTCTTTCATTCTACTAGTTTCTCTGTATGCGTCTTCTGAATCATTTATACGTTCCAATAAATTTTGTTTACTTTCAACATGTTCAAAATAATTCTTATCATATATTCCAAATTGTGCATATATTACATCAGGTTTAAAATTTTGATATTGTCCTAATCTCTTAAAGGAACTAAAGTATGTTCCATCATAATAATCTTGGTCAATAAAATTCATTACATATGTATATGCTGGTGGAGCAATCTCCAGCTTCTCAGTCCTTCTATTCGGTAAAAATATTTCAAAATCCCAAATATTGCTTAAAAAATATGATAACTCAATTATAGTTGATGTTTGAAATAATATCTTAAAAACATCATTAAATACTTTGAATAACTTTTTATGGCGATATATAAAATATATATTATCGTTAACCGAAAACTCTAAAATATATACTTTATCTTCATTTTTCCATTTTTTATCGAAGTGGGCATCAGCACCCAAAGTATGATATAAACTACGTAACAAGACTGACTTCCCTCTATCTGTTCCATCAATGTTACTAGAAGTAACAATATTTAAACCTTTTTCAAAACATGTAACAAAAGCTTCTTTAGTTAAAATATCAAAAATATATATTTTATTGAAAATAACATCCATTAAATATCACCTCCCTCTGTGTATAAATAAAATACCATTAAATAAAATACTTTTTTCATGTATTTTGTGTATTCTATAGGGAATTCACTATCAAATACATTATTTAAAATATTAAAAAGATCATTTTCGTTTCTTATCTTATCTATATTCCCTTCAATATACTCAAAAATTGATATCTTTAATACATTCAACTCATGGCTTTGATCAATTTCCAGTAAATTAGTTAAAGCTTGATTATATAATCTTCTTTCTGATGGGAATAAAGTTTTAATATAATCTTTAACCTGTTCAATGCCTGTTATAGATTTTTCCTATGAGATTCAAGCATTTTATTAAACTCATTTTTAGAAATTCCTTTTAATTCTAGTACATCATTATAATTAGTGATTGCCATCTCATAAGAAGCTTTTTCTGAGCTGTATCAGATACTAATCGAAATAAAGCATTAGGATTATTAGGTTCTTCATTTTTATTTCTTGGAAAGCTTCAATTAACTTTCCAAGCAAAGCATAATGAGGATTTGTTAAGTCCATACTTTCACATACATAAAAACATTATCAAGAATGACTTCTGATAACTTTAGTTCTTCTTGCAATTTATCTTCAATAAAATCTATTACTGTTTTGTCCAACTCACCTAAACAAACTTCTTGCCTTAAATCTTCTTTACTATCAATTTTCAAATGTTTATTACAAACTACAGCCAGCTTTATATTATGATTTGGGTTGTAAAGAGCATACAATGTTCCCAAAATAGATCTACTATTTCCTTTTCTCTTAGTTAGTGTTTTAGAACTATGATTACCTCTATTTATTGTTTTCACCTGGTAAAAATCAAGACCATTATCACGATGCAATTCAATATCACATTTGAAATCAAACACAATTGTATAGTCATCGTACAGCTTATATGCATCAATTAATTTACCAACTCCCCACAACAATTCAACTCTAAATCTATTTTTCGTTCTACTACCTGCTAAATCTAATGGTAAATTCATATAATAGTTCGAATATTCCAATATAATCACCTCACTTTTATGTCGTCATGCATTTATCATGTAACCTTTATAATATTTAATTAGTTTTTTCAAAAATCACTCTATAATCTTCTGTATGCCTTCTAATTCAAAATATCAAAAACAGAACATCTGTAATTAAATTTTGTCTGTCTTAATTTATAAAATGTAATTTTCCTAATTTTGCTTTTCCATAAATTCACTATTTATCATACCTAATTCTTTTATTTTGTAATAACATTTTATAATTAAATGATATCACTACATCCTACTTAAATATTTATTTATTCTATTATATCATTAAATATACGTCAAAATAAAACGTTCTCCTTGATATAAAATTTATGCTTAAAAAAATAAAATCATTTCACTTCTCTAATACTTAATATTTTTATCTATGATATGCCAGACAGTATCTGTTAAATTACATCTCATTGATTCTATTTGAAATAATTCTCACTACACCAACAACCTTATCAAAGCTCAAATCCCCAATATACTTATTTTCACTGAGATATACTTCCCACAAGGATCTTAGGTATGAATCTTCTTTTATGTCCTCAATTATTTCCTCATAGTCTTGCATTATCTCATGACTTCCTCTTTTGTCGGAAGTTCTTTCTACTGCTTCTTTTAAAATTTCATAGTTTATCTCATCTTTTTTCAATTTGTAGAGAGTGTATATGTCGTAAAAGTCTCTCATTCGTGTTGTTGTTATATTTCTTCTGATTATGGTTTCATATTTTTCAGCTAAAATTGTTTCTAATGGATATGCCATTATTTTTATATTTTCTTTGCTAAAGATACAGGGATAGGTATATTCTATTTCCCTTGGTGTTATTGCATCTCCTGTTGTTAAGTCTAGTTTCATTGGGTTTTTAGTTTTCCCAACATTTGCTATTAGTGAAATTCTAAAGTTTTCGTACTCATCTTCTTCTCTTATATAAGAGATGTCTTTTATTTCAAATCTTATTCCATCTTCTACATTGATATTTATAATTTCTTCTACAATGTCTTTTATTTTCTCTTCTTTTAGGGCTATGCCTTTTATGGTTGTGTCCATGTCCATAGTTGTTCTATTTTCAATACCAATTAAGGAAGATATTAAGAATCCTCCCTTTATTACAAAATTATTTTTGTACTTTGATTTAGATAGCCTTTCTAAAAATCTTTCAAAGAAATATATTTGCAGAACTTCTTGCGACTTTAGATTTTTCTTCTCTGCAAGACTTCTTATCTTGCCCTTTATACTCTCGATATTAATCACGATAATACCTCCATGTATTTTCTAATTTCATCTTCTATTTTAAATAGTCTACTGTATTTTATGAGTCGTCTTAGATTTTTATTTGTTGATTTAAAGTATCTTTTTAAGGCTTCTGTAAAAATCTGTTTATCTATTTTTTCTCTTTCGATTATGATATCGCAAATTGTTCGATCTATATCGTAAACTGGAATAAGGTTGCCTTGTGGTGATTTTATTTCTGTCTTTCCAATTTCGTATAGGTCTTTTTTTACATAGTGAACTTGTAGATCTTCGTACCTCTTTTTGATATGGCTGGCATTGTAGCCTTGGGGTACAGATATATGAAATACATTTGGGGTCCTATCTGATAGGTCGTGGAGGTATAGGGCTGTTTGATGAGAAAATATAATTCGATTGCTATTGGATGATATTAAAACAAAATCGTCTATTACCTTTCCTTTTAATTGATACAGTCCTGGTCTTAATCTTTCTAATTGTCCGATTTTTGTTAATTCTGATAAATTATGCCTAGTATATCCAAGTTCTTCTGCTTCTTTGTTGGTTATTACTAAATTTTCTTGGATAAATTCTTTAAGTGTATTCATAGTCCGCCTCCTCTCGTTTACGCTTTTATTATATGTTATAAAAGCGAATATGTAAAGTTGGCTTATAATTTTCCATTTTTAAAAAAGAATGTAACGAATCCTTATTCCTCTTCTAAAATTATTCTTTCTTAACTCAATATTCCTAATATTATTATAGTTTTTTTCCGATTTTCGGATTTCTAGAAATCTGTTATTCGGAGTTCTTGAATTCCGATTTTCGGAAGTCTGGACTTCTGCTTTTCGGAAATCAGATTTTCTATTATTAGTAATATTTAAAATTTATATGTACCTACTTTTTAGAAAAAAAAGAGCAGCCTTTTACGCTACTCTTGTAGAAAGTACAAAATGAGTTAATTATATTTTTTGTGTTTCCTCATACTAGTCTCAAAACTACTCTTACATCCATGTAGTTTTTTTGAGTCTTTTTGACGTATCCTTCTTCATCTTTATCGAAGACAAAATGCTTATAAAACTGCTTAAAATGCAGGATTTCTAGATTTACATCTTTTGTATCAACGCTATAGTCTCCACATGCCTTGACCTAGGAAATTGGTCGAAGGCTTGGTATTTTTTTATTTTGTAGCCGTTTTTTATGAAGATTTCTAGGTCTCTTACTTGGGTTTTTGGGTTGCAGGATATGTAGACAAATTCTTCTGGAGCTATGTCTATTATTTTTTTGATTGCTTTTGGGTGAATGCCTTCTCTTGGTGGATCTATTACTACTATGTCGTATTTTCCTTTTACTAAGTCTATTTTTTCTAAAACGTCTCCTGCTATAAAATCTATATTTTCTATCTCATTTTCTTTTGCATTGTCGAAGGCTTTTTCTACTGCTTCTTCTATTATTTCTATTCCCATGGCTTTGTTTGCAAATTTTGCAAATAGTTGAGTTATAGTTCCTGTTCCTGAATATAGATCTAGGACGTTTTTGTTTTTATCTACATTTGCTAATTCTATTGCTTTTTGATAGATTTTTTCTGCTGTATATACATTTGGTTGGAAAAATGAAAATGGAGAAATTTGAAATTTTAAATCATTCATTTTTTCTTCGATATATTTTTTCCCAAATAAAAGTTCGATTGAATCTACTTTTACTGCATCTGACAAACTATCGTTAATCACATGATAAATTGAAACAATTCTCCCCTTGGTTTTTGCATTTAAGAGATTATGGGCAAATAAATCTCTTCTCATTGGATCAAAAGATTTGTCTGAGCTTGTCACAAGGACTACCATAATTTCTCCAGTGTGAAGTGCTTTTCTTACTATTAAATTACGCAAAAGTCCTGTATGAGCTTTTTTGTGATAAAAACTTGTATTTTTTTCTCTAAAATATTTTTGTACATATTTTCTTATTGTTTCAAAATCGCTATCAACTATATTACATCCATCTGTATCGACAATTTCATAAAATCTATTTTGCCTGTGAAGTCCCAAAACAAGTGGCCCATCCTTGTAAGAATCTCCAAAAGTATATTCCATTTTATTTCTGTATCCTTTTATTTTTGGACTTCTAATGATTGAAAGATCTGCAATATCAATATGAGAATTTTTCAAAAGTTTTTTTATCATATCATGCTTTAATAAAAGCTCTGTTTCATATCCCATTTTTTGGTAAGAACAACCACCACAAATTCCTGCATGAGGGCAAAATTCTTTGGCATTTTCTATTTTGGATTCTTCCAAAACTTCCATAAATTTTCCTTTTTTATTCTTACCCCTGTTTTTAGTGATTTTTACCCTTACTTTTTGTCCCAAAACTCCGCCCTTAAATTGGACAGTTTTTTCTTCGTCAATTTTTCCTATCGAAATATTTGGATAAGACATATCTATTATTTCTACATCTTTTATTGGTTTTTCTCTCATTTATTCTCCTCTATTCCAAAATCTTTCAACCAAGATTTTTAATTCTTTTTTATTTTTTACTTCTCTTATATTTGACCAATGTCTAGGATAAAGCCTTCTGTACTTATCCCACAAAAATCTATCATCAACCAAATAAATTATTCCCCTATCCTTTTCTCCTCTGATTAGCCTTCCAGCTGCTTGGAAAATTTTATTTAAGCCCGGATAGGTGTAGGAATAATCAAAACCATTGTGAGAAATTTCGTCAAAATGATTTTTTATTAAATTTCTCTCATCGCTTACTCCTGGCATTCCAACCGAAATTACCATTGAACCAATTAGCCTATCGCCTTTCAAATCAACTCCCTCAGAAAATATTCCACCCAAAACCAAAAATGCAGTTTTTTCACTTTCGTAAGTGAAATTTTGCAAAAATTTGTGCCTTTCTACTGGGGACATGGACCTTTCTTGAACTAAAATTTCGTCATTAAAATTTTCCTTGTAATATTCATAGACATCCGTTAGATATGAAAATGAAGGGAAAAATATAAAATAATTTCCTTTTTTTGCACTTATAAATTCGTGGATAAGGTCAGCTATATCCATTAAATTATTATTTCTATCTTTATACCTAGTAGAAATTGGACTTGCAAAAATGGCAAAATTTTTCTTATCAAAGGGAAAATCCAAATGAACTTTCAAACTATCATCTACTCCAAGCATTTTTCTGTAAAAATCCATTGGAGAAAGAGTTGCAGAAAAAAATATGCTTGCCCTTGCAAGTTTATACTTTTCTTTCAAAACTTTTGAAGGATCAATGCACTTAATTTCATAAATTTTTTCCATAGAATTTTCATCATAGGTCAATGTTTGATAAAAACCCTCCCTAAAATTATCAGAAATTTTTAGATGATGGTTTATTTCAAAAAACATATCTTCTATTTTATCATAATCTTCTCTTTTTTTATCCTTGATCAAAACTTTTTCCAATTTTTTTGATAAAGCTATGAGTTTTTTGTCAAAATCATCATTATTATCAGTCGAATAATAAAACAATTTTTTCCCATAATTTTTATACATTTTTTCAAACTCATCCAAAATAGAATCAATTGATTTTATTATTTTTACATCTTTTTTACTATCCATAGATTTTCTTAATTCCTTAAAATCAGAATCAACAAAATCATGAGAGAACATCTTTCTTGACCTTTCCAAAAGATTGTGAGCCTCGTCAATTAAAAACAAATATTCATCAAGGCTATCATCAAAAAATCTTCTCAAATAAACATTTGGATCAAAAATATAATTATAATCGCAAATTATTATGTCGCAGTACAAAGAAATATCAAGCTCGAATTCAAGGGGACAAAGCCTGTGTTTTTCTGAATAAGAAGTGATAACATCGTAGTCCATTATGTCTTCATTTTCCAAAATATCTTTTAATCCATCATTTACCCTATCAAAATGCCCCCTTGCAAAGGGACAGTCTTCAGGATTGCAAGAAATTTCATCATTTAAACAAATCTTCTCCTTGCTTGTAATTGAAACTGCCTTGATTGATAGATTTTTTTCTTTTAATAAATATAAAGATTTTAAGGCTTCTTTTGCCGTAGTATTTTTTGAAGTAAGGTAGAAAATTTTATCATTCAAACCTTCTCCTAAAGATTTTACAGCAGGAAAAATTGTAGAAATAGTCTTTCCAGTTCCAGTTGGAGCATCTACAAACAAATTTTTCTTATCAAGAATCGCCCTATAAACAGCAACCGCCATCTTCCTTTGCCCTTTTCTGTAACCATCATAGGGAAAAGTCAAATTGTTTGCACTAATATTTCTTTTTTCAAGATTTTGGGATAAAATTTTTGAAAAATTAATGTATTCTTTTAATAAATTTATGTAAAATTCATAAAGCTCGTCAAGACTTTTTTCTTTTTCAAAAGTTTTTGTCTTGTAATCATCTAATGATACATAAGTTAGTCTTATAGTAATATTTTTCAAATCATTTTTTACACCATAAAAATACCCATAGCAAAAAGCTTGAGCCCAGTGTAGTTTATTTGAATCATCCAATTTGTCTAGATTTCTTGTGGTAGATTTTATTTCATCAATAATTATTTTGCCATTCTTTTTCAAAAGACCATCAGCCCTACCCTCAACGTGAAATTCCATATCGTCAATTTTAGTAATGTTTTTAAGATAGAATTCAGCTTGGTAATTTTTATCATAAGATTTTTGAATTTTTTGATGGGCTTTGATTCCTTCGACCATCCTATTATTGTCCCTAAAAGAATTATCAATATCCCCACTTCTCATAACAAATTCTATAAGTTTTCTAACAGAAGTTTTTATATACATTAAATCACCTTAGTTTATTATATCATTTTTCATTAAATATTTTGAATTTTGAAACTATCAGTAAAATAAAATTTATTAAGATTCACAAAAAAATATCCCTCTCAGGATATTTTCTTGAGAGAGACATTTTGCTTTTTATTTATAATAAATTATTTTCTTTTTGATTTGAAAAGTGCTACTGCTGATGCTGCAAGTGTTGCTACAACGCCTGTAAGTCCTGCTACACCTGTTTGAACGTTGTTGTTAGCTTTGTTATTTACAACTTTTGATGGTTGTGTTTTTTTCTTATCTTCTGTTTTGCTGGATTTTTTGCACCTGGTTTTGCTGGATCTTTTACGCCTGGTTCTGCTGGATCTTTTTCGCCTGGTTTTGCTGGATCTTTTGCACCTGGTTTTGCTGGATCTTTTTCGCCTGGTTTTGCTGGATCTTTTTCGCCTGGTTTTGCTGGATCTTTTTCGCCTGGTTTTTGTTCTTCTTCTTTGTAGAATAATCTGAAGTAATATCTTCCATCTGCTCCTTGATTTACTTCATATGCATTATTTATTGGATCATTTTCTAGAGCTTCTTTTGCTGCTGCTTCTGCTTCTTCTCTTGTTTCATATCCAATTTCTAGTCCTTTTTCAACTGGAGATAATTGGTAATAATATTTTCCATCTGCTCCTTGTGTTATTGTGTAAGATTTATTTACTGGATCATTTTCTAATGCTTTTTCAGCTGCTATTCTAGCTTCTCTTTCTGTATCAAATCCATTTTTTGTTTCTTCTGGTGTTTCAGGATCTTTTTCACCTGGATTTCCTGCGTGAGCTTTCAAAATTTCATTTTTCAATGCTTCTACACCTTCGATTGTTTTAGCTTTGTTGATTTGATCAAAATAGATTTGTCCTGTAATTCCAGCTGCTTTTAATTCTTCGATTGCATCTTTCTTAGCATTGATTAGTAGCCATTCGTCTATTGTTACTTTTGGACCATCTTCTTCTTGACTTGCTTTGTGAGCTTTCAAAATTTCATTTTTCAATGCTTCTACGCCTTCGATTGTTTTTGCTTTGTTGATTAAATTGAAATAGAAGTCACTTGTTATTCCAGCTGCTTTTAATTCTTCGATTGCATCTTTCTTAGCATTGATTAGTAGCCATTCGTCTATTGTTACTTTTGGACCATCTTCTTCTTGACTTGCTTTGTGAGCTTTTAAGATTTCATTTTTCAATGATTCTACACCTTCGATTGTTTTAGCTTTGTTGATTTGATCAAAATAGATTTGTCCCGTAATTCCAGCTGCTTTTAATTCTTCGATTGCATCTTTCTTAGCATTGATTAGTAGCCATTCGTCTATTGTTACTTTTGGACCATCTTCTTCTTGACTTGCTTTGTGAGCTTTTAAGATTTCATTTTTCAATGATTCTACACCTTCAACTGTTTTAGCTTTGTTGATTTGATCAAAATAGATTTGTCCTGTAATTCCAGCTGCTTTTAATTCCTTAATTGCTTTTTCTTTTGCATCTTTCAAGTCTTTTGCAGCTTTTACTTCTTTATTTATTTTATTAACTATATCTTCAACGTCTGCTTTTGTAAGAGCATTATCAAGCAATTCTAATGCTTTTTTCATTATTGCTTCATCATCAGTTGGTGCTAATTTATTAAATTTTGCATCAATTATTGCATCTAATAATTCTTTAGCATCTTCTATTACCTTATTTACTGCTTTTTCGTCTTTAGCTTTGTCTATTAATGATTTGAAATGATTTTTTTGTACTTGACTTAAATCTAATTTATCAATTTCTTCTTTTGCTTGTTCTTTAATTTCTTTTAATTCTTTTTCTGGATCTGATTTTTATCTTCTACTTCTTTATTTATTTTATTAACTATATCTTCAACGTCTGCTTTTGTAAGAGCATTATCAAGCAATTCTAATGCTTTTTTCATTATTGCTTCATCATCAGTTGGTGCTAATTTATTAAGTTTTGCATCAGTTATTGCATCTAATAATTCTTTTGCATCTTCTTTTGCTTTATTTACTGCCTTTTTATCTTTTGCTTCATCTACTAATGATTTAAATTTATCTTTTTGTACTTGACTTAAATCTAATTTATCAATTTCTTCTTTTGCTTGTTCTTTAATTTCTTTTAATTCTTTTCTGGATCTGATTTTTATCTTCTACTTCTTTGTTTATTTTCTTTACTACTTCTTCTACATCTGCTTTTGTAAGAGCATTATCAAGCAATTCTAATGCTTTTTTCATTATTGCTTCATCATCAGTTGGTGCTAATTTATTAAGTTTTGCATCAGTTATTGCATCTAATAATTCTTTTGCATCTTCTTTTGCTTTATTTACTGCCTTTTTATCTTTTGCTTCATCTACTAATGATTTAAATTTATCTTTTTGTACTTGACTTAAATCTAAATTACTGATTTCTTCTTTTGTTTGTGTTTTTAAATTTTCTAATTCTTGATCTTCTTTGAATCCTTCAGGATCTACTACTGATTTTTTAACTTTATCAACTTGTGCTTTATCAAGAGCTTTGTTGAATGAGTTTATAATTTCGTTTATATCTTGACCTTCTTTTAGTTCTGGTAAGCTATATTTTACTTCTAGTATATAAGTAGCTAAGTCTTGTGCTTCTATTTGATATTGTTTTGCTTCTTCTTTTGTAGCTGCATTGTCTACTTTTTGTGTAAAATGAGCTTTTTGAAAATCACTTAAATCTGCAGCGTTAATATTTGCCTTTGCTGATTCTTTAGCTTTTTGTAATTCTTCAGCGTCATTTTTATTATTAGTTAGAGTTACAGGTGCTAATTTTTTAACTTTTGCAATATTTGCAGGTTTAATTTCTTCTTTTTTATCCTCTTTTTTTTCTAATATTTTTCCAATATCTTCTTTATCAGCTTTGTTTTCTGTAGCTTCTTTAATATCATCTTTTTTTAACTCAGCTTCTACATCTTTTTTAATTTGATTGTCAGCTTCATTTTTTATTTCTAACTTACTTGTTTCCAAAGCAGCTTCTTCTGCTTTTGTTAAATTAGGTGCTATAACACCTACTGATAGTGCTAGAGCGATGACTGAACCCATCACTAATTTTTTATTATTTTTCATATTACACTCCTTAATATTATTTGTATGCCACCATTATATATATATATATATAGTCAAGTAAAAATATTTAAATTATAAGAATTTTATTAAGAAATAAAATAATTAGATATTTTAAATTTAAAAATTTTAAAATCATTAAAAATTTGCAAAAAAATAAGCAAATAGTTTTCTATTTGCTTACTTATTTTATATTCCTCTGCTAGCTCCGCCGCCTCCAGATGAGCCTCCTCCACCGGAGAAACCTCCTCCAGAAAATCCACCAGAGCCTCCGGAAAATCCTCCAAAAGATCCTCCTCCAAAGCCCCCGAATCCGCCGAAGCCTCCATATCCTCCGTTTCTAAAGCCTCCTCGCCTTGCGAAAAATCTTGAGAATATCATAAAAATTATAAATATTATTATTAATGTTCTTAAATCTATTTCGTCGTCTTTATCTTCTCTTAGCCTATTAGCATATTCGTCATAATCGCCAGTCAATTCTACTTGGTATTCTTCTGCAATTTGTGAAACAATTGCATTGAATCCTTCTGTAATTCCTTTGGAAAAATCTCCATCTCTCATATAATCTAGCATATATTCATCGATTATTCTTCCAACCTTACCATCGTTTAATCTTCCCTCTATTCCATAGCCTGTTATAATTGAAATATCTTTTTTATCTTGGCCTTTTCTTTGGGAAATTAAAATCAAAACTCCATTATTTTTTTCTTTATCTCCAATTTTCCATTTATTTAAAAGATCTGTTCCAACTTGCATTGGCTGATCCTCTACATCTTTTAGGGAAACATAAATTACTTGAGCTCCTGTTTTTTGTTCAAGTTCTTTGTTTACTTTTGTAAGATGGTCTTTGGTTTCTTGGTTTATTAAATTGAGTTCGTCATAGTAATAAGTATTTGGCGATTGTGGCAAATCATCTGCAAAAGATTTTTGAGGTAGAAAAAGAAGAATAAAGGCAAATAAAATAGTTACTATTATATTCTTTCTTTTTCTCATAATCTACCTAGCTACCAAAATTTACTTGTGGAACATCTTGAGCTGATGCGTCGGCTTCAAAATATTCTGCCTTATCAAATCCCATCATTTTTGCAAAAATACTTGTTGGAAATGATTTAACTTTTGTATTGTATGCTTTTACTTCTGAGTTATAATTTTTTCTTTCTACTGAAATTCTATTTTCTGTTCCAGCAAGCTCATCCATTAGTTGAGTAAATTGCTTGTCAGCCTTTAAATCTGGATAGGCTTCAGCAACTACATTGATACTTCTTATAGCTTGAGACATTTGTTCATTTGCCTCAGCCAATTCTTTTGGGCCTTTTGCGTTTTGTATTCCTGATCTTGCGTTGGTAACTTCTGTTAATGTATCTTTTTCGTGTTTTGAATATCCTTTAACTGTGCTTACAAGATTTGGAATCAAGTCTGCTCTTCTTTGAACAACATTTTGAACTTGTGCATAGGATTCGTCAAGTTGTTCTTTTTGTTTTACAAGTCCGTTATATGAAGGTATTAAAACAATTATAGCAAGAGCAATTATTGCAATTATTGCTATAACTATTCCACCTACTCCTTTTCTTTTTTTATTAAGTTCCATTTAATCCTCCTAAATTTTATTTCTATTCTAATTATACCCATCTAGAAGGATTACTTTTTCATTTTTTAAAGATTTTTGTAGGTCAATTGTTCTTTGATTTGATGAGCCTTTAAATTTTAATCTCAAATCTTTTAATTCTTCAACAAAAAGTCCATCGACCAATACATCGCACATAGATAAAAGTTTTTTTGCATTTTCAATATTTACTAAAATTTCATACAAAAATCCCGAAAAAATCCAAATCGACTTGTCTGATTCTTCCCTAATTTTTTTTACAATTTGAATCAAATCTTCTGTCGATTCGAAAGGCTCTCCTCCCAAAATAGTAAGACCTTCTATCTCATCTTTTTTTAAATAGGAAATTATTTCTTGAGTTTGTTCATCTGTCCACAAATTTCCAAAATTTGGATTCATATATTCTTTATTAAAACAATTTTTGCAATTTGCATGACAGCCTGTGACAAAAAAGGAGGTCCTAATCCCAGGACCATTTGCCACATCATATTTTCTAATTTGCCCGTATCTCATAAATCCTCCATAAAAAAAGTCTACTACCGTAGACTTTTTTTATTATATATGCAAAACTCTTGCTTTTATTTCTTTTGTTCTTCCTTCGTTCCAGAAATTTTCTCCCAAATATCCGCAAGTTCTTCTTACGACTGTTAGTTTTGCCCTGTCTTTATTGCCACATTGTGGACAATACCATTCGTTATCATCATTTAAAAGCATTTCTCCATCATAACCGCATTCTGCACAATAATCTGATTTTGTATTAAATTCTGCGTATTGGATATGGTTATAAATATATTCAACAATTGTGCCTAGAGCCTTTAAATTGTTTGCCATATTTGGAATTTCTACATAGGAAATACATCCTCCTGATGATAGGTCTTGAAATTCTGATTCAAAATCAAATTTTTCAAAAGCTGATATATTTTCTCTTACATCAACATGGAAAGAATTTGTGTAATAACCCTTGTCGGTTACATCTTTAATATCTCCAAATCTTTTTCTATCGATTGAGGCGAACCTATTTGTAAGATTTTCTGCTGGTGTTCCATAAACTGCAAATTGAAGTCCTGTTTCTTTTATCCATTCTTGTTTTTTCTTATTTAATAAGTCCATTATTTTAAGGGCGAATTCTTTTCCCTCTTTACTTGTATGACTTACACCTTTTACAAGTTTACATGCTTCATATATTCCAATATATCCAATGGTAACTGTTGCGTAAGCATTTTTTAAAAGTGGTTCTATTCTTTGATGAGGTTTAAGTCTTGCTATTGCTCCGTGTTGGAAATGAATTGGAGATGAATCGCTTGTTACATTTTTTAAATGTTCATATCTTAAAATTCCAACTCTTTTTACAAGATCCATTCTCTTATTTAAAATTTCAAAAAACTTTTCTTCATCATTTTTTGCAAGGATTCCAATTTGTGGAAGATTGATTGTGCAAACTCCAATATTAAATCTACCATCAAATTTATAATTTCCATTTTCATCCTTGTATGGTGGCAAAAATGCCCTGCATCCCATTGGAGAAAATACATTTCCTTCGTAATTTTCTCTCATTTTTTTGGCTGAAATGTAATCAGGATACATTCTTTTTGCTGTACATTTTATAGATAATTCTGTTAAGTAATAATATTTGCTTTCTTTTTTTATATTATTTTCATCCAAAACATAGATTAATTTTGGGAAAGCTGGTGTTACATAAACTCCCGCTTCGTTTTTTATTCCTTGTAATCTTTGTTTTAAAATTTCTTCAATTATTCTTACAGTTTGGTCCAAGTATGGATCGTTTTCGTCTGTGTGCATAAACAAAGTCACAAAAGGTGCTTGGCCGTTTGATGTCATAAGAGTATTGATTTGGTATTGGATTGTTTGAATACCAGATTCCAAATCTCTTTGAGTTAATTTTTTAGCCATTGCCTTTATCTCATCTTCATTTGATAAAATTTCTTTTGCTAACTTATAATTTTTATTGTAAGAAACTTCCAAATATTTTGAAAGACATGAAATATTTATTGATTGACCACCGTATTGGTTTGAGGCGATTTGGGCAATAATTTGAGTCATAACATTACAAGCTACTTGAAAAGATTTAGGCGTTTCAATTGTCTTTCCATTTATAACTGTTCCGTTATCTAACATATCTTTCATATTTACCAAACAGCAATTAAAAATTGGTTGAATCAAATAATCAAGATCGTGAATATGTATTGCTCCATCTTCGTGAGCCTCTACAAGGTCTGCGTCAATTAATTTTCTTTTTGCCAAATCTTTTGACACTTCTCCTGCTATCAAATCTCTTTGGGTTGATGCAATCAATGGATTTTTATTGGAATTTTCATCCATTACATCAATATTTGTTCTTTCAAGTAGACCTATTATATCATCATCTGTTGTATTTGCTTCTCTTTTATAAGCATGGACTGACCTATAAGCTTCGTATGATTTTGCTGTTGCAGGATTTTTTTAGTCGATTAGTTTATAATAAACTTGATCTTCGATTTGATAAATTGAAATTTCTCTTTTATTTTCAGCTCTTTTTTCGATTTCATCTGCTATTTTTTCTGCTTGATTTTCTATATAAACACCATTTGGAGAATTCATAGCTTTTTCTATAGCTATTTTTATTTTTTCTTTGTCAAAATCCACCTTTTGACCATTTCTTTTAACAACTTTAACCATTTTGCACTCCTTTTTTAATACTCTTATAGTATACCATATATAGATATATTAAAACAAGAGCCACAATATCTTGTGTGTTTTAGGTTTTTTTGCCTGCATATTTTTTTCAATTATTTGGGCTTTAAAATACTTCGTTGAATAAATATAATTGAAAATTTTATTTAAAAAAAATATTTTTTCTGGTAATTTAAACAAAATAAAAAGAGAAAATCTCAAAAAGAAATTTTCTCTTTTTATATTTATTCTTAATTTTTAACTTGATATTCTAATTCATTATTTTTATCTAAATCTATTATGACATGATCGCCTTCCATTACATTTCCTTCAATAATTTTTCTTCCTAGATTTGTTTCAATATTTGCTTGCAAGAATCTTTTAATTGGTCTTGCACCATATTCTACGTCGTAGGATTTATCTAAAATATATTCGTGAGCCTTCTTGCTAAGTTCAATTGTAATTTCACGACTTTCAAGTCTTTTTGAAATATCTGCAATTTGTAGATCAATAATTTTATATATTTGATCTGATGTTAATGGTTTAAACATAACAATATCATCAATTCTGTTTAAAAATTCTGGTTTAAAAGAATTTCTTAAAGATGAATCGACAAGTTTTCTATTTTCTTCATCAATACTTCCATCTTCTTTTAGTCCATCTATCAAATAAGTTGAACCAATATTTGAAGTCATAATTATAATTGTATTTTTAAAATTAACAGTTCTTCCTTGACTATCTGTAAGTCTTCCGTCATCCAAAACTTGTAGTAAAATATTAAAAACATCTGGATGAGCTTTTTCAATTTCATCAAACAAAATTACTGAATAAGGATTTCTTCTTACAGCTTCTGTCAATTGACCGCCTTCTTCGTAGCCAACATAACCTGGAGCTGCACCGATTAATCTTGACACAGAATATTTTTCCATATATTCTGACATATCAATCCTAATCATATTTTTTTCGCTATCAAACATAGCTTCTGCAAGTGATTTTGCAAGCTCTGTTTTACCAACTCCTGTTGGTCCAAGGAAAATAAATGAACCGATTGGTTTATTTATATCTTTTAGTCCAGATCTTGCCCTGATAATTGCATCTGATACACTATCAACGGCTTCATCTTGTCCAATAACTCTTTCGTGCAACTTGTCTGAAAGTCCCAAAATTTTACTTCTTTCACTTTCTACAAGTTTATTTACTGGAATATTTGTCCAATTTGAAACTACATCTGCTATGTCTTCATCTGTCACTTCTTCTTTTATAGAAGAATTATCTTTTTGGTCTTTTTCCTTTTCTTTTAATTTATTTTCAAGTTCTGTAAGTTTTCCATATTTAAGCTCAGATAATTTTTCAAAATCGTAATTTCTCTCAGCTTTTTCGATTTCAACTTTTACCTTGTCAATTTCTTCTTTTATATCTTTTACAGAATTTATTGAATCTTTTTGGCTTTTCCACTTATTAAAATCAGCTTTGTATCTTTCATTAGCATCTGCCAATTCTTTTTCTAATGTTTCTAATCTTTTCTTACTCTTTTCGTCATCTTCTTTTTTTAACAGCTGCAATTTCAATTTGGACTTGTAAAATTCTTCTTTTTTCTTCATCCAAATATTCTGGCATTGTATCAATTTCAGTTCTTACAGTTGCGCAAGCTTCGTCCATCAAATCTATTGCCTTATCTGGCAAAAATCTATCAGTTATATATCTATTTGATAGCTCAGCTGCTGCAATTACTGCTTGATCTTGAATTCTTATTCCATGATAAATTTCATATTTATCTTTGATTCCCCTTAAAATTGAAATTGTATCTTCTACACTTGGCTCATCTACCAAAACTTTTTGGAATCTTCTTTCAAGTGCTCCATCTTTTTCAATATTTTCTCTGTATTCATTTAAAGTTGTTGCACCAATTACTTTTATCTCTCCACGCGCAAGCATTGGTTTCATTATATTTGAAGCATCCATTGATCCTTCTGTTTTACCAGCTCCAACAATTGTGTGAAGCTCGTCAATAAACATAATTATTTGTCCATCAGATTTTTTTACTTCATCAATTACTGATTTCAATCTTTCTTCAAATTGTCCCCTGTATTTTGCACCTGCAACTAAGCTTGCCATATCAAGAGCAAAAATTGTTCTTCCTTGAAGTGGTTCTGGTACATCTTTATTTACAATTCTTTGAGCAAGACCTTCGACGATTGCAGTTTTACCAACACCAGGTTTACCAATCAAAACAGGATTATTTTTCTTTCTTCTTGAAAGAATTCTTTGGCAATTTCTAATTTCACTATCACGTCCAATAACTGGATCGATTTTTCCTTCTCTTGCTTCTTTGGTCAAATTTCTACCATATTTTTCCAAAGGATTGTTTGTTTCTTCTGGATTATCGTTAGTAATTTTTTGACCTTTTCTGACCTTTTTAAGCTCATTTGAGAAATTTTTAGCGCTTAAACCAATCTCCTTAAAATAATCGCTTAATTCGGTATTTTCATTCAAAATAGTTAAGAAAATGTGTTCTGTTGAGATAAAAGAATCTCCCATTTTCTTTGCACAATCTTCACTTTTTAATAAAACTCTTTGAAAAATTGTATTTGGATAAATATTTGCTGAACCTGATTGGCTTGGCAAATTTTCCATTTTTTCTTCCATCTTGTTAAGTACTTTTTTGTACAAGTCCATATTAGACAAAACTTGGCTTACGAAAGAATCTGAATCTTCTATCAAAGCGTAAGCTAGGTGGATAATGCCAACTTCTGGGTTGGCATTTTTGATTGCTAATTGACTTGCTTCATTAATAGCTTCTGTTGATTTTTGAGTAAATTTGTTAAAATCCATAATCATATCCCCCTAATTTATTTCCTTTAATTTTTTATATAGGTCAATTTGATCTTCACTTAAATTTTTTGGATTGTCGATAAGAATTTCTATATAAAGATCTCCAATTTTTCCTTTTAAATCCTTATAGCCCTTACCCTTAATCCTAATTTTGTTTCCAGCTTCAATTTTTTCTGGAATATTTATTTTAAATTTTCCATTTGGACTATCGACAGTAATTTTTTCGCCAAAATAGGCATCCCAAGGAGAAATTCTTTCCTTTTTAATAATATCAAGCCCATCAAGCCTGTAAGTTGAATCTTCCTCAATTTCTACTGTCACATAAATATCAGCATTCAAATTATATTTTGAACCATCAATTTTTAATTTTTTTCCACTTGTCATTCCACTTGGAACATTTATATTTATTTCTTTAATAGAATTTGTTTCTTTATCTTTAATTTTTAGCGTTCTAGATACGCCACTCATTGCTTCATCTAGTGATATATTAACCTTGGCTTTAATTTTTGATTTTTTATTTTTGGTAAAACCATTTTTAAAGCTTGAACCGAATCCTCCAAAATTTGTTGAAGAAGATCTTGAAGATGCTCTTCCTCCACCAAACAAAGTTTCAAAAAAATCTGAAAATCCAGAGGAGCCTCCTGTACTACTTGTGTAGGTATAAGATCCGTTTCCTGCTCCAAAATTTGAAAAAATATCTGAAAAACCATATTGAGAAGGGTCAAAATTTTGACCTTGACTAAAGTTTCCACTTTGTCCAAACATATCATATTGTTTTCTCTTATTTTCATCAGACAAAACTTCGTAAGCTTCATTTATTTTTGCAAATTTTTTGCTGGCTTCTTTATCATCAGGATGAAGGTCAGGGTGGTATTTTTTTGCAAGCTTTCTATAAGCCTTTTTAATTTCATCAGCATTCGCTTTTTTATCTACACCTAATATTTCATAATAATCTTGATATTTCATAAAACCTCCATCAATTTCTGACCATCTTTGACCTTAATCTTACTATACTAAGTTTTGATTTGATTTCAAGAATTATAAAAAATATTTTTGTCAATAAAATAAATAAAAAATAAAGGAGATAGAATTTTCATTCTACCTCCAAAAATTTTTGTTATTTTTAATCAATTATTTATTTATTTTTTGTTTTTTTCCTATTACAAAAAGTCCTAAACTTGAAATAAGTATTAATATTACACTCACAAATGCAATTGAATTAACTCCTGTTTTTGGAGAATTTTTTGCTTTTGTTTTTGAATTATTGTTTGCACTAACTTTTATTTCATTCTTTTTCCATTGAGCTACAAAAGTATGATCTTTTTCTACTTTATATTTATCTCCTGGTTTATAGTTTGAACCTTTCCAATACAAAAATGTATAACCTTTTTTGCTAGGTGCTTGTGGAAGTGTGATATAATCGCCTTTTTTAATTTTCATAACTTTTGCTTTTGTATCACCATTCCAATTTCCTCCGTTAGGATCTATTGTAATTGTAAATTCTTCAGTTACAACAGGAGGTATTTTTGCAATCCATTTAGCATAAACTGTAATATCTTTTGTAAGTTTTACTTGAGTGATTTTTTCTTTTAATTCTTTATCCTTATACCAGCCATCAAAAATAAAACCTTCTTTTTTTGGTAAATATTGATTTAAATCAATTATTGTATTTTCTTCTTTTGTTATTGGTTTTATTTCTTCTGCTTTATCGGTATCAAATGTTAAGGTAAAATAATTTACTGGTTTTGGTGGTTGTTCTTTTTTTGTCCATTTAGCATAAACTATCATATCTTTTGTAAGCTTTACTTGGGTAATTTTTTCTTTTAATTCTTTATCCTTATACCAGCCATCAAAAATAAAACCTTCTTTTTTTGGTAAATATTGATTTAAATCAATTATTGTATTTTCTTCTTTTGTTATTGGTTTTATTTCTTCTGCTTTATCGGTATCAAATGTTAAGGTAAAATAATTTACCGGTTTTGGTGGTTGTTGTTTTGCTACCCATTTAGCATAAACTGTCATATCTTCACTAAGTTTTACTTGAGTAACTTTTTCTTTTAATTCTTTATCCTTATACCAGCCGTCAAATGTAAAACCGTCTTTTGTAGGTTTATATTGGTCAAGTTCAATTGTGCTATCTTTTGATGCAATTATTGAAGCAATTTTACTTCCACCATTGGTTTCAAATGTTAACATTTTAGAATCTTCAAGCACTGGCATATCAAAAAATGCTTCTTTTTTATTTGCATTATATTTAATTGATGAACCAATAGCTCCCAATTTTATTTTTTCTTTTGTCAATCCTTCAAAATCATATCCATCTTTTGGCGAAAAATTGATTTTTAACCTATACTGAATATCTGCTTGCAACTTTCCCTTAACTGGTACAAATTTATCTTCGTTCTTATCGTATACCAAAAGCTCATAATTTGTCGGTCTTACACCATCAGTTTGACAATTAACTTGAATAGAATTTGCATCATTACCTATTGCATAATTGTAAATTGTAAATGAAATTTCAGTTACATGCTTAATTTGTCCATCATTTTTGTCATTTTCAGGCGCCGCTTTTACACTTGTAGATAATATTGTTGGCAATAACAATGCAAAAGCTAATAAAATACTAAAAAAACGTCCTTTCCAATTAGTTTTTTTCATAAAAAACCTCCTTAAAAAAATTTTTCAATAATGCTTATCTAAAAACTCAGATTATTTTACTTGAATAATTAGATATATTATTAAAAATAATTTTATCATCTTTTTCAAAAAAGAAAATAGAAAAATATCACTTTAATTATAATCTTATTTAAAATTTCTAAAAATAACATAAAAATATTTCTAGGTTATAAAATTAAAGTTTTCTTACAAAAAAAGTACCATTCCTAATTCTTTATAAGAATTTAGAATGGTATTTCTTAAAATTTTATTTTGCTATTTTTTGTAAAACTATAGATTCATAAGGTCTAAGTTTTAAATTTGCTTTTAAATCCATTTTTATAATTTACACTTTATTCTTATTTGTATTATCCAAAAATATAAAATGGCTTTAAGATTAAAAAATCCTAAAGCCATTAAAACAGTTATCAACTTTATTAAATTTATAATTTATTCATATTTTACCGATATTTTATTTGCTTTTTTCATTAAATATTTCTTGAAGTTCCAATATGAATTTCCTCGTAAACTTATAGTCAAAATATTCCTCTACTTCTTCAAGATTTTTCTACCAATATTATGCTCATCTTTAAACATATATATCCAATCATTACGAAGTGAAGGTATTGATGATTCTATAATTTTTTTAATGTAAGGTCTAGCATCTTCTGCTAAATCAAGGGCAATCAAATGAGTTTCAACCAAACTATCTATTAAAGTTCCTTCATTATAATATTCTTCAATATAAAAATCTAATAAATCTCCAAAATCATAAATATCATATTTATTCTTTTATATTCTTGATTTATTATATCTATTTTTATAAAGTTTTGACCAGTAATTAATAAACTATATAGAGGGTAAATAATACTCTCAATTGCATAACCAGGTATTCCTCTTTTTAATAATTTATCAATTGCTCTAGTAACCTTAAATAAATTTTTACATACCATTTTCCCATCACTATTTGTACTTTTGTTAATACAGTTAGTAATTCTAAATAGGCTCCTATCTTCTTAGAAACAGTTTTATCATAAAGTTTCTTTTTATAATTATTTTCAACTATGTTAGTATCGTTTATACTTTCAATATAAGACATGTTTTCTTCATCTTTTATTGCTAACTTCAAATCTTCATCCATATTTGAATTAGCAATCCAAAGTACAAAATTAAACAAAGACTCTACATTGTGTGTATCACAGAAATATTTTCCTTTATAAGATTCTAGTACCAAATTCTTTTTATTTTTAATTCCAAAAATAAAATATATATATTCGCGATCAAAATATATGCGACTATAAAATAGATAAACAAATAAATACTTTTGCTCCATACTTAAAGTAACATTTTCTCTTAAAAGTGAATTTATCTCATCATTAACTATTCTAAAATCCGAATCATGATGATCAGCTTCTGGATTATCTGGATTATATTTCCAATAATCAGAAAAATTTAATTCCATGCCATTAAAAATAGAAATATCAATTTCGTCTTTTTTTATATATTTTGATAATCCACTATCAAAATTATCTATAGTTTCTTCATCTTTGAATTCTTTATTGTCCAATTCTTCTTTATTCCAATCTTCTGAAATTAATTCTTCCTCTAGATTTATATTTTTATCAAAAACTCCTTCTGGATATTTTTAATGATTTCTTCTATTTTTTTACAGAAATCTTATACTTGCCTCTAAAATTTCTTCCATTAAAATTATATCCTTGTTTTACAGCAGATACTTTCCATGCATAATTTTTATTTTGATATAATTCTTCAGCTATCTGTGAACCTGATTTTCCTTCAACTAAATATTTATATAAAATATCAATTTTTTCTTCTTTAGGAATTTTTAAAAAATCTTTTTCTAAACCAAATGCCATTTTATTACACCTATTATTTTTTAGTCCTTTAACTCCTGAATATACCAAAAAAACACCAAATATCAGACCTAATAAAGAATATCTTTTATATGAACGAACAGTTATAAATATTCCTATTAGAATTGGTAAAATTTTTGCAAAAAAAATTAATAAACCTTCATTTTTAGTAAAAAAGTCATTTTCATTAGAATAATCATTAGAATTTGAGCTATTACTATAGTTCTTGCTATTTGAAGAATAATTTTTATAATTTGAATTAGCACCATAATTACTATTATTTGAAGAATAACCTTTATAATTTGAATGACTATCAGAAATTATATTGTTCGTAGAATTTCCACCAAGAAATTCTTTAAAACCTAACCCTTTAGTTCTAAGCAATTTAGCATATTGTTGCATTTCGCTATAACTTATTTCGCCATTATATTTTCCAGCATTTCTGCCTTTAAGTCCAGCAGCTTGTTGAATATATGAAACAGTATAGCTAACAGTTCTATTAGATGGAAAATATTTTTCTTCCAATTCATTTTGTGTATAACCTTGAACTAAATATTCATATAATATGTCAGCTACTATATCATCGCTTAATCTTTTATCCTTATAAATATATTTATACGCTTCTTCTCGTGATGCCATTTTATTCTCCTTTTTTACTATAAAGTTCCTTTCTTACCAAAAAATCAGTTGTTAAATTACTAAATTCTAATCTTGTATAATCAATTTTTTCACTATTTTGAATATTATTCTTATTTTTGTAGTGGTATTTAATATTGTTAAACCCTCAGAACGATTTCCTATACCACAAAAATCTGAGTCATCAGCTAATTGTTTAAAATCATCAAGTTTTAAAATATAAATATCGCAACATTGGCACTCGCCATCTATTAATACAAATGCAACAACAGGAATCATATCAAATTCTCTTGCAAAAGTTCTTAATTTATTTTGGTTATATAAATCAAATACAATTGAAGCATCATCCTTTTTAAATCTTCTACTTTTTACTGATATTGCATATCTTAACTTACTATCTAATCTATCAGTCGCTATTATATCTGCACCTTCATGATCTACTATCGCTACCCTATGACCTTTAATATTTCCAAGTAAAAATGCAACTAGAGATTCTCCAAAATCCCCCAACTGCTTTGGTAGTCTCCCATCTTTAGCGTTCATAAATTTTCTCCTTTCGCTTATTTATGAATATATATTATCAAAAAAAAAAAAAATATTCAACACATTTTAATATAGAGAAATTATATTTTTAAAAACAATTGATACTTAGCATTATTAAATAGATAATTTTAATATTTTTCTTTTTATTTTTTATATTTATACACTATATAAAAATTCAAAAAATAAAAAACTCACACTAAATACCACATAACTTATTTAAAACCAAATTTGTTGCATGTAATTTAGAATGAGTTTTTATATTGTCAAAATTATTGAAAGCTATTTAATATTTTTAAATCTAAACTAATTTCATCTAAAGATTTAATTATTATGTTTTTTATTATCCATTCTTCATCTTTATTTTTTCTTTGTGCATAATAACCGCAAGCCATATCTTCTAAAATGCTTATTGAATTATCTAATTCATACATTTCTTTTAAAGATATTATTTTAGAATCTTCTATTTCGTGTTCTTTTCCACATAAAAATTGCCACATTCCATCATTGGCGTCATGACTTACATATAAAATAGGATTTTCTTTATCTATTATATGAGAACAAGTAATTACAGCCGTATTTGGATTATCGTAAAATGGAAATTTTTCATCTAATAATTTGTGGTTTTTATTAAATTTTAATTTATTAAAGAATCCCATTTTTAAGATCTCCTTTTTATCTATATTAAAATTTCTACAAAATAAATTTATAAATTTAATAATCAAAAATTATAACAACTCCATGTTCAAGTGAAAATTCTGCTGCTTGCCACAAAATAGAAAAGGCAAATTTTGCTAAAGATTCAGTATTATAAATTTGCTTTTCACAAACTTTTTCTAATCCTTTTTCTTTGCTATAAATTTTATCAACAGGATAGCCTTCTGTTTTGCTCCATGAAATTATAGTATCTCTATCAGCCTTCCATTCAAAAGAATTATATACATTCAATTCATCAAGAAGCAAACGGCTTGTTGACAAAACACTTTTTTCTGAATTTGGCAAATAATAATCAAACATTATGTCCCTATCAATAGGTAGCCACCAACCATTTCCATCAAATAAGGATAGGCGAAAATCTTTTGTTTGAAGAAATTCTGATACAATGGGATGTTTATAAATATCAATATTTTTTTCCATTGTTTTTGGCAAGTCTTTGTGAGTATATTTTGAAGCAATATAAAGTAATAATGCGTTTAAAGCATCCCAATCTGGTTTGTCTGTATAATAAGGAGTAGTATCGTAATCCTCATTCCATATCGATTTAGAATTTATTTCTAAACCTTTTTCAATAGCTTCTTTCCATCCAAGAACAATTTCTTTAGTTTCTTCTAAAGAAAGCTCTTCGTCATCTTCTCCATTTTCATCTTGAACTCTTATAGTTTCATATTTCAATCCATTATCTTCAGCAAATTGTTGAATAACAGTTTTCCAATTATTCATATAATAGCGAATTAAAGTCCCAGCATATACATCAAGTCCCATTGTAAATACTTCCTTTCGAATATATTTTTTATTTACAGCTTTTCTATCAGTTTCCTATCTAAAATATAGATTATTCTTCTATTTACCATCCACAGATTCATACAATTTATCTATTTTTTCTTTAATCAAAGATTTATCAATAGAACTATCAGAAAAATAAAATAACTCTGTTTCTCCAATTTGATTTTTTTCTATATAACATTGAATAACACCTAAGGCTGACAATGTATAATAATTGACAACTCCTGTAGAAAATTCTTGATTGTCTGGATATATAAGTTTTGGAGTCTTTGCTATATTTAAAACTTCAATAATCATTTGACTTATCTTATCTGTTGTTATTTTGTTATTAGCATCATAAATAATTTCTATAGCCATAACGCTTTCATCATATATAAATTTTTGACCGTATTTATCTTCTATAATTTGTTTTGCTTTATCAAAAAAATCATCTTTTTTCAAAATCGTAGCAAGGTATTCATCATTGCAGGCAAAGTGATATATATTATCATATATCAAATCCCTAACCTTAAACTTTATACCCTTATCATCTTCAAACATTCCCTCATTTTTTTGTCTATCAAATGATTTGACAACTTTAAAATTATGTTCTGGATAAGCTTTATTCAAACACATAAGAATTCTTTGGTCAGTATCTTTTCCTGACAAAGGATTATCTTCATCTCTTTTTAGACCACAGCCAATAAATAGAGATATTAATATAACAGTTACCAATCCTAGTATAATTTTTTTCATATTTTATCCTTATTTTTATCGTTAATCCAAAATTTCAAAATATTATTTTTTGTAAAATCATTATTGGTTTAAAATCAATTTTCCTTTAGTTATTTCTTTTTAAAATAGATACAGAGTTTATAGCTATAGACAAGATTACTAGAACCCATAATGCTTTACTCATTGTAGGCATAATGTCCATAAGAGATGCCCAGTCTTCTTTGACTACACGACTAGCTCCATCAAAATATAATGCGCATACTGTTAAAGCTGTTAAAGACAAACTCAAAAATCTATATCCTTGTGCATTTTTATTTTTTATTGTTGCCATCACATTTAATACTGCAAATATTATGGCACTTATTCCAAAAATTAACCACATAACTTTCTCCTTAACTTTCTATTTTTTTCTTCTCATTGGAATATTTACTTCCACACCCTATTCAAAAAAGCATAGAGCCAATTATCCGTACATACTCATTTTTTCTTGTTTTTTGCAAATTTTTAGATATTTTTAAACCTATTAGTAAGTTTTTTAAGCTACTTTTTTATATATTTATCTGTCCTTCTGTTTAAATTAGTTGTAGCCACGTTCTTATCTCTTTTGATTCATTATATTATTAAATTTGTGCATAGTAAATAGAATGTCATTATATCAGTATGAAAATAAGGCTTTGCTTTTAATTAATTTTTTCTAAAACTTTGTTAAATTCATTAACTGAAGGTAATTTTCTAATATTTTTATTTAATGCCCAAAAGATAGCTACTAAAAATATAGTGAAAGATCCAATAAATATAGCCTTTGAACTTGATAAATATTCTCCTAAAACTCCACCAAATAAAGCGCCCACCGGTGCCATAAAAGTAGAAATTCCAACCATAGCCCCCATTGCAGAACCTATTTTTTTGCTTGGAACTATTATTTGAACCATAGTTTGAGCATAAACATTTACGACTCCTACAACAAACCATCCAAGCCCATACAAAACTACTCCTATTTTTATATTATTTTGAAAATTAGAAAAAAGGATCCAAGCTAAAGCTACAATCATCATTCCATAAATATATAATTTACCAAGAGAAATTTTTTTTAATTTTGGAAATCCAGCAAATAAAGACCCAAGTAAAAGACCTGCTCCCATTCCTGCAAGCATTAAACTATAAAATATTTCATTTTGTGCAAAGGCAGGTAAAACTGCATTTATTGATGTAGCAGAAAAGTTAATAAAAACTATTCCAAGAACTAGGGCAAAAATTCTTGAATCTTTAAACAAATCAAGCCCATCTTTAAGAGATTTGAAGTGATTTTTTATTAGATTTTCTTTTGATTTTTCTTCTCTTTTTTGGGAATAGCTAAGTTTTTTTGATAAAAAACAAAATAAAATCCCAGTCAAAATAAAACTTATGGAATCAGCAAAAAAAGCTGTCATAAAACCACACAATGAAATTATAAAACCTGCAAGAGTATCAAAAATTGCATTTGATCCTTGATAAGCCATAGTCATCAAAGAATTTCCTGTAACAAGTTCTTTTTCAGATAAAATTTTTGGAAGTAGAGATATTTGACCTGGATAAACAAGTTGATTAATCAGAGAAATTAATGGCATTATTATCATTATGTGATAGACACTTAATTTTCCAAATTTATACAGAAATGGAATAATTAAAATCAATACTGCTTGAAAAAATTGAGATAAAATTAAAAACTTTTTCATATTAATTTTATCCAAAATTGGACTTAATAGTAATTGAACTATTGCTGTTGATGAGGTAAGAAAAAGAGTAAGCCCCGAATAAATTGTAGACCCACTCATTTTATAAACCAAAAGAGTTGATGCAATCGCATATAGGCTATCTCCAAAATTTGTTATTAGTCGCCCCAAGAGCAGGACATAAAAATCTTTGTTTTTAATCATTTTTAACATTCTCCTTATATTTAACGTTTTGATTATTTTGACAGTTGTCTATTTTTTTACCAGTAAGGATTAACTTACTGGTTTTAAGATAATTTATAAATTTGTACTTGAAAACTTTCTTGGGTACCTTCATCTTCACTATATTTTTTTATTAAATCATTTAATTCTTTTTCGAATGATTCGTAGGATTTGCTAGAAATTTTAAAAGAAAATACCTTCTCTTCTACGTTTTTATTAAATATTTCACTATTAGGAATAAAAGCCTTGGCTACAGGTAAAAAATATTTTTGAGTTATTCCATTAATAAGTTCCGTATCAACTACTTCTATAATATTATTTTGTTCTAAAATTTTTAAGTGATAGTGAATTTTTGACCTACTAACCCCAAGAGCATCTGATAAATCTTGAGCATTTTTTGGACTAGTTCCTAAAGTCATAATTATTTTAAGCCTTAAAGGATCGCTTACAATATTAATTTCTTCTAATGAATTTAAAATATGAACTTCTTTCAAACTACACCTCCATAACTTTATTGTCTATAATTGTAACTTAAATTTACTCTACAGTCAAATATTTTTGAACGTTAAATTTTATCATTAGTAAAAAATAACCCTTTTTTCTAAAATCCAAGAGTTATTTCAAAATTCCTGTTAAATTTTAAATAATTTATTAGTAGATAAATATTTAGATAGAGTCCATAATATTATGTAAATTATCTTAGTACAGTATTCACTAATCAGCAAATTTAAACTTATATATTAATAGAATAATTTTTATTTAAATTTTTTCCAATATCTATCATTTATTTTCATCAAAAATATACAATCTATGCATAAATTAATAATTTTTTATAATATTAAAATTCTTGTCTTTATATCATAGTTCTCTTAATAAAAAACAGTGAAAATAATTTATATAAGGTAACCCCATAAAGTTGTACCTAATAGCAGAGTTAAAAATATACTAGCTATGGTATTAGTTTTTTTTCCTATCCATAAGGATAGGAATTTATTTATGATGCATTCTTCTTTCTATTTTCTACTGGTAAATTAGCTTTAGTTTTGGTTGTTTTTATATTTCATAGCTTAATATTTCACTGTTGTACATATCTAAGTATGGATTTAAATATAATTTCTTTATTTTTTCTTTTAATTGTTCTTCATTTAATAAATTAACTTCTTCAATAGTTAATTTTGCTGATGATTATAATTTGTTATTTTTGTTTTCTTTTAGATTTTAGTCCTTTAATTCCCTTTTTTAAAGTCATTGATCCATCTTCTTATTAAAATTTTATTAGGTATATAATATTTATATGAGTTTCTAGATTCTTAATATTTTTTTACTACTTTCATTTTAAATTCTGTGCTATATTTTGCCATAAAAACCGACCTCCTCAAGTTAGTTTTTAGGTCTAACTTTTATGTTGGGACAGCTCATAACTACATCCTTTTTTCTTTTATATTTTCCATTATATATATTTATTTTGTATATTAGTAAGAATAGTAAGTGCATATTAACTTAAGAAAAAATTGACATAGCACTTGCTTTTTGAATTGTACCCATAAAACTGGACACAATATTTAATCATTTACAGACCCGACTTTCTTTTACAATTCAAAAATCTCATCTGCAACTTCGTTTAAAAACTCAATGTCATGAGAAACTATAAGAATTATTTTATCCTTATTTCTATATTTTTTTATTAGCTCAGATATTTTTTCCATATTGGAATAATCCATACCACTTGTAGGTTCGTCAAAAAAGACAAATGGAGAATCCTTACACATAACAGATGCTATTGCAAGTCTTTGCTTTTGTCCTCCTGATAAACTCATAGGATGTCTTTCAATAAATTCGTCCAGGCCTAAATCTTTTAAGATGATTTTCGCCTTTTCTTCATCAAAATTCTTTACTCCAAGGCTAAGCTCTTTGAATACTTCATCTGTGAATAATTGATGATTTACGTCTTGCATAACAAGTGAAGAGTTTTTGAGTCTTCCTTTTTTAGATAGCTTCTCTCCCTTAAAATAAATTTCTTCTTTCGATTTTTTCTCAAGACCAATTAAACATCTTAATAGACTTGATTTTCCTCGTCCGTTGGATCCTATTATGCCATAAATTTTACCAAGCTTAAAAGAAATGTTTTTTACACTTAAACAATCATCATCAGTAAATTTATAGCTAAGATTTTTTATCTGATACTCTCCATCATCTTTTAGATAAGTAACTTCTAATTTGCATAATTCTTTATCTCTTAAACTTAAAGCGTTCAATTCATTTTTATCAAACTTTAAAAATTCACTTCTTGCATAAGTTTTTTTAAGCTTGCCTTTATCTATTAAAAATACACGATCAACCATGTCCATCAAATAATAAATTCTATGCTCAGCTACAATTATGCTTATGCCCTTTTCTTTTAATATCTTTAGCATCTTTGTCAAAACACTTATGCTTTTAATATCCAAATTTGAAGAAGGTTCATCCATAACTATGATCTTTGTGCCCGCTATATAAGAAGCGGCAATGCAAAGTATTTGTTTCTCACCGCCGGATAGATTAAATATATTTCTATTCAAAAGATTTTTTATAGGAAATATTTCAAGCATATCACTTAAACGCCTGTCCATCTCTTCCCTTGCAAGACCAATATTTTCCAAATAAAATAATAATTCTAATGTAGTATTAACATTAAAGAAATATGTCTTAGGATTTTGAAAAACAGTTGAGACAAGCATTGAGATTTGATAAAGTTCCAAATCTTTTATATTTTTACCATCAATAATTATTTCGCCCTTTGTCTTTGCGTTATCATACCTTACAGCTAGTCCGTTGATGGAATTTATTATAGATGACTTACCACTTCCACTTTTTCCTGTAAAGAGTACACATTCTCCTACAGCTATTGATAAAGATATATCGTCTAATATATGTTCTTTTCCATAATCAAGACTTAGATTTTTATCTTCTACCATATTAAGCCTCCCACAATAAATCCAGCAACTGGTAAAACATAAACAAAATCAATTAGCTGTATCTTTACACGGATATATCTAGTCTTAGCAATTGGATTTTCTATTGCCTTTGTTTCCGCCGCTTTTGCAATGTCATCTGCTATGTTCGAAGATATAATTAGTAGTGGCACAGAAACATATTCAAGATATTTGACTGGATTTTTAAAATTTATTCCTCTTACTTTCATAGCCATTTTAATGTTTTTCTTCTCCTCCCTAAAAGATGGGAAAAATCTAAACATAACCGCAATAGGTATAGATACATTCTTTGAGATCTTAATCTTATCCATCGATGAAATTATTGTACCTACATCAGAGGTCTTTATCATGAAGCTTGCCGCCATAAATGGTAAAATAAACATTCTAATTACAATAGGTATACTAAAAAACATCTTAACTATAGGGTTTAATTCAGATAACACCATAAAATTAGGCAAGGAGTAAAGTATCCCACATAAAATAATCCATTTGAAAAGTGTTTTTTTGTATCCATTCAAATAAAGCAAAATACCAATAAGACAAACAATCGCTAGCTCAAAACGGATGTTTATGCTATGCATAACAGTTAAGCCTGCGATAAATACGACTAATATCTTAGAGATCGGATTGGGATTAAAGGGAGCATTTGAAGAAAAGGTAGGCATTATACAATGCCTGCTTTTTCAAAGTGTTTCTTCAACAGAGCCTTTCCTATATATGCCCCAATAATTCCTCCTAAGAAAGCACCTAAGGCTACTAAAGCCATGTGAGGATAAGTTATTAGTTTTTCCAAGGCTACTACATAGTCATCCCCCATCATCTTGCAATGTTCTACATATACTTCTTTTGCTAAAAGCATTTGCATTAAAGAGCTACATATCCATGTGCTGAAGATTGCATAAGATATCATATTATATTTAAATGACTTATAGTTTCCAATTTTTCTAATTAACTCTGCTATTATCATAACGATAAGCGATAGAACTACAACTACGTAGGTATGTCCAGCAGCAAACATCACAAGTGGTGATATCATGCCGAATATAAATAGTGCCCATGGTTTTTGAACCTTAGTCATAAATAACATAACAACAGTTCCTGCAACTATGGCTAATACTGTCGGGTATATTAAAAACAATATCGGAATCATTCCCATCATACCAATTCCAAACATCAAGACGAAATAAATTACGCCAAAAACACCGATGCTTACTAAATCTTTTACTTTTAATTTTTTATTGTCCATTTTAATCCCCTCAATAAATAAATTCTTCTGCCATTTTTGTTTTTTCTATTAAATTCTTGTAAACTTTTGATTTTTGTAAAAGCTCTTCATGTTTGCCTTCACATTCTACTTTTCCGTTTTCAAGAACTACTATCTTGTCAGCATTTTCTATGGATTTCATTCTGTGTGAAATGATGACAACAGTTTTATCTTTAATTAAATTATTTAAAGACTCTTGAATTTTTTTCTCATTGTCAACATCAAGGCTTGCTGCTATCTCGTCTAAGATCAATATCGGTGCATCTTTTAAGAAGGCTCTGGCTATTGATAATCTCTGTCTTTCTCCGCCTGATAGCTCAGCACCGTTCTCACCAATAACTGTATCGAAACCCTTGTCCATTTTTTCTATAAAATCTGTGCAGTTTGCAAGTTTTGCTGCTCTTTTTACTTCTTCGTCGCTTGCATCTTGCTTTCCGATTCTAATATTTTCCATAACGCTTTGATTAAAGAGAACTACATCTTGGAAAACAATAGACACCTTATCAAAAAGGGATTCTGTTGATATTTCTTTTATATCTTTGCCATCGATTAAAATTTGTCCTTCATCATAATCATAAAGTCTTGATATAAGTTTCAATATAGTTGTTTTACCGCATCCGCTTGCACCTACCAAAGCGGTGACTTCTCCCTGTTTAGCCTTAAAACTTACGCCTTCTAATACTTTTTCATCTTTATTGTAAGCAAATTCAACATTTTTTAAATCAATATCAAATTTTTTTAGTTCATAGTCATCGCCTTCTTGTAAATCTTGATTTTCAATTTCTTTTAGTCTTTCAATTTTTGGCGATAAATAAAATATCTCCATCAGTCCTTCTTTAGATGCATCTAGAGAGTCTTTTAACTTCATAGCAGCTAGCAAATATCCTACAAGGTAGAGAGCACTTATCTCTTTATTAATAATTAGATTTACGCCAACAAATATTACGACAGCAAGGGAAATAAAACTAAATATTGAAGATATAGACATAGTTAAAATATTTACTAACTCTGTCTTTAAGTGCACTTTTTCACTTTTATCCATTTTTTCATACAGCTTTTCTTTCATTTCCTCTGATAAGCCATAGGCTTTAATCTCCATCTGCATTTCGATATTTTCTTGAAAGCTTTCTGAGTTTTCTCTCAAGGCGTCATAATATCTTTTTTGTCCCTTAACTGAATGTTTTTTAGACAAGGGTATGAATATAAAGCTTAATATTGTTGGGATAATTACAGCTAAACCCATCTTGACATTGCTCACTAGCATCATGATGGATATTAGTGGGAAGAAGAGTGCCATGCCGCCCACCTTTGGTATTGAGTGACTCATTGCATGCTCTATACCTTCAATATCAGCCATAATTGTTTGCGCTAGGTCTGAAATGTCATGTTTAGAAAAGTAAGATAGAGGTAATTTTGATAAATTCTCCGCTGTCCTTATTCTTAAATCTGCACTTTCTTGATAGGTTGTGCTATATAATTTATCGTATTCTATAGAAAGCAAAATATACATTGCTATCATGGTCAAAACTGAGAATACTATATAAAAGCCCTTGCTTTTACCCATATTTTCCAAAACTTCCTGAGCAAAAATCATTAGTAATATTGCAGGAAGCATGTTTATACAATAAACGAAAAATGAGGACAGTGTTGCTTTACTTAAATTTCTTGCTCCTTTATCTGTAAGAGCAAATCTTTTTTTATAAAACTCCTTCATTTGAAACCCTCCATTCATTCGCACTGTTAAACATCTCTTGCAGTCTCTTATAGCTTGTATCTCTTGACATTAATTTTTTGTCAGAGCCTCTTTCTATAATTTTCCCACTATCCATAACAAGTATTTCATCAAGATCTTTAATTGTAGATAGCCTGTGTGCAATCATGATGACTGTTTTATCCTTCATAAGATTTTTGAAAGCTTTTTGCAATTCAAACTCGTTATCCGGATCAATAGATGCTGAGGCTTCGTCCATAATAATAATTTTGGAATCTTTTAAAATCGCTCTAGCAATTGCAATTCTTTGTTTTTCTCCACCAGATAAGTAAACTCCTTTTGAGCCTATTACAGTATTTTCTCTTTCTGGAAATTTATCTAATATTAGATTACATCCAGCTAATTTTAAAGCTATCATAACATCATCTTTTGTAGCTTCTTTATTTGCTAAAGCAACATTGTCATAAATGCTCTTCTTAAATAATTTTGAGTCTTGAAAAACAAAGGAGATAGCTTTAATTAAGGCTTCGTCAGAATATTCAGATATTGGAATCCCACCTATCTTTATCCTTCCTTCATTAACATTGTAAAAACCTGATATAAGTTTTGCTACTGTTGATTTGCCTGATCCAGATGAACCGACTAGTGCATAGGACTTTCCTTCTTCTAATTTAAAGGATAAATTTTCAATAACAGCCTTATCATTGTAAGCAAAGCTAACATTGTCAAAGTCTATATTATAATTTTTAAAATTATTGACATTACCATGCACTAATTTGTCTTTTTGCATATCCTTGTAAAGCGCCTCTAAAGTATCTACTGCATAATTTCCTTGAGAAATATACATGGAGTACCACATCATTCTCATAAATGAAACAAAGAGAACTCCCGATAAAAATAAAATCATGATAAGCTCAAGTAAAATCACCTTGGCGCTAGCTAAGCTTGTCATAAAATAAACTATAGGAATAATTAAAATTGCAATCAAACCAAAAAATAACCATTGATACAAAACATAAGGCTTTTTACAAGATAGGGAATAATCATAAGCATATTTTGAGTAATCTTTTATCGCCTTATAAAAGCTTTTAAATGACTCTACATTTGCTCTAAATATTTTTACAACTTGCATTCCTCTTACGTATTCAACAGTTTCAGCACTTAGTTTAGATAGGGCTTCTTGGTATATCTTCATAAATTTTTGCTCGCCCATCATTGCCCCTAAAATTAATCCGCCAATTATTGTAAGAGCAAGTAAAGTGATTCCAACCCTTATACTTACTATAAAGCCAAGTGCAAGTATAAGCACGGGTGTAACTATTGCCTGAGAGCTATCGGGTATCATGTGGGCTACAACCTGATGTGTTTGTGCGGCATTATCATCTATAATCTTTCTTATTTGACCAGATGGATTTAAATCAAAGAACCTAAAACTTGCTTTCTCTAAGCCATCAATCCCCCTTTTTCTTAAATTTGTTTCAAGCCTAAATCCCAATACGTGAGAAAACATTCCTGAAACAAAATAAAATATCGCTCCACTTGTTAGTGTAATAACAGATTTTAATGCTAAGCTCTCTGCACCTGATAAATTTGAATTAATTATTAACTTATCTAGAAATTTGTAGATTAAATAATATCCATATACTGTAAGTGCAGCAGATATAGCAGAAAAAACTATAGCTAAAACCCCAAGATATTTTTTATCCTGTACATAAGCAAATAGTTTTTTGTAAATCTTCATAATCATATCTCCTTTCTTTGATGTTCCTTTTAGATATAAATTTTCTTAGTTGATAATAACTATCATTGCTTTTCTATTATACATCGGCTATAATTAATAATACAATAGTTTTGAATTAATAAAGCTAATTGGAATATTGTCTAAAAGGGATATGTGAATTATGAGTTACTATGATTTTGTAAAAGATTATATGAAAGTAGATGAATGTAAAAACAATAAGAAGTATTCAAGTGCAGGGCACACTTTTTGTTGGAATAAAGATGATTCAACTTATGCAGATGGTCTATATTGGTTTTATGAAGGAGATGGATTTATTATTGATGTCCATGATTTTTATATCAGAGAGGAAGTGATTCAAAATAGTACCTATAGTATGGCAGACTATGTTTCAATTTATTCAAGTTACATTGTCAGTGCAAACGGAGAAAAGTTTAGTCCATATCAAACTATTACCGCAAACTCTTTATGTACTTTTGATTTTGATAATATAAAAGATGACTTTCTATTTTTATTACACGAGAATTCTTATTATCTTGCTGTTTCTATAGGCTTTAAAAGAGAACTTTTAGAAAAACACCTATTATCGATTAACATTAATCCAGAATCTTTTTATTCGACTTTACTTCAAACTAATCAAATTATACTTACAAAGTCCTTAGAAAAAGTGGCAATGGAAATATTAAATTGTAAGATGGATGCTCCAGCCGCTGATTTTTTCTTTAAAGCCAAAGCAAATGAATGGGTAAGTATAGTAATAGATACCTACTTAAATAGAAAAAATATAAAATTGAATCTGATGATAATAAAGCACTTGAAGATGTAGTAAGATTCTTGGATGATCATTTCGCCATGAATGTAAATCAAGAAACCCTTGAAAAAATATCTAAAATGAGCGGAACAAAATTAAAAATTTGTTCAAAGAAAAATATGGTCAAAGCATTACAGAATACACCCAAAGAAAAAGAATGAATGTAGCTGAAACTCTTATCTTAAATACCGAACTTCCTATAAAAGAAATTGCTGAATCTGTTGGATACACATCCCATAGCAAATTTTCCATTTATTACAAAAGATACAAGGGAAAACTTCCTAGTGAAGTTCGTAATTTAGCTTGCAAGCATCACAATTTAAAATGCGATTATTGTGATTAAACTAATTTTTCTATTTATATGCATTTATTTTATATGATTTTATATATTTGTGTGGTCTGAATAAATTTGATTTAAAAAATGGACAAAAAAATTAAGGAAGTCCGAAGAGGGGCTGTAAATAATTTTGTGTCCAGTTTTATGGGTACACATCAATCTCAGGATTTAGGTTGACACACAAAATTATTTACAGATACAAACTTTTCTTTTAAAAGAAATTTTAACCCTATTTTTAATTTTCCCCTCCTAAACAATATAATTTCAAAATGTTTTTAAATCTATATTATAATTTTATTAATATTTTGTTAATTTTTTATTATAGTAAGAAAGTAAAGTCCATAATATTGTGCTAGTAAATTTTACACAAAATTATGGACTTGACATAAACTTAGTACTCTAAAAAAATAATATATATTTATCTAAATTAATTAATACCTACTAAAGTATTTTTTCTGCAAGTAAAATTGTTCCGCCTGATCTTTCTACTTCTTTGATAATCTTAAAGCCATTCTTTTTCCAAAAAGCTTTTGACTGAGGATTTGCCTTGTCAATGCCTAAGCGAACTTTTGATTTTCCTATTTTTTTAACATAATCTAGAACACTTCCAATAATTTCAGATCCGATACCTTGACCTTGGTATAAAATATTTACCATAAAAATGCCAATAAAACAAGTTTCTTCGTCTGGATAAGCATCTAAAATATCTAAAACAGCAACTAAAAGTTCATTTTTGAAAAATCCTAAATAATATTTATTATCTTCATTTACTCCTTAAGGTCTTAGGTAAAGGTCTCTTAAGATTTGTTCTCTACTTATTTCTGCCTGGCAGTAACGATAATATAACTTATTTCCTTGGCACAATCTGTATATGGTTTCAATATCATTTTCTGTAAGTTTTTCAACATTATAAGTTTTACTCATATTTTTTATAGTTAACATTTTGTCACCTTGAATTCTTCCTCTTTAAATGAAAATTATCTTCTCATCAATTCCACAACTAGCAAATTGAAATACTCTTATCCGAAGGCTTTGCATTGAGAATCTGGATGAGGCTAAAATTATTTTAGCACAAATCAATGATTATAAGCTAATTAATAGTTATAATACTCAGTGCCAACGATGAAATTATATATTCTTTCTCATCTTATTAACCTAGCTAATCTTTCGTCTTAATTTTCTGTATTTTGAAATTTTTTACTTGTTAAATGTGTAAATGATAACTCTTTTACATCTTTTTCAGGATATATTTATATTCAGGTTTTCGTCTATATATTAATTTATTATGTTATAATTAAATCAAATATAAAAGGAGGTTCTCATGGACAAAATTTTGATTGGTAATGGGAATAAGGAAAATTATATTCTTTTAAATAAAATAAATAGACACGGACTGATCAGCGGTGCTACTGGAACTGGAAAAACCGTAACTCTAAAGGTGCTTACGGAAGGTCTCTCTGACGCTGGAGTTCCGACCATTCTAGCGGATGTGAAGGGCGATCTTGCAAATATTTCAAAGCCTGGCAAGATGAATGACAAATTAAATTCAAGGCTTGAAGAACTTGGTATTTCTAATTTTGATTTTAAAAATTATCCTGTAAATATGTGGGATATCTACGGTGAAAAAGGAATTCCACTTAGGGTTACTGTTTCAGAGATGGGGCCTCTTATGCTCGCAAATATTTTAGACCTAAACGATACGCAGGCTGGGGTTTTAAATATTATTTTCAAAGTTGCCGACAGTGAGGGTCTTCTATTAATCGATTTAAAGGATCTTAAACAGATGATAAATTTTGTCGGTGAAAATAGAGACGAGATTAGTAGGACTTACGGCAATGTGGCTAGTCAAAGTCTCTCTGCAATTTCTAGAAAGCTTTTGTTTATTGAAGATGCCGGAGGAGATTTATTCTTTGGAGAGCCTGCGATAAACATCGGCGATTTTATTAGAACAGATCCAAGTGGTAAGGGTGTTGTAAATATTTTAAATGCTACGAAATTGATCTCAAATCCACTTCTCTACTCCATGCTTCTCCTATACTTGCTTTCAGAAATCTATGAAAACTTCCCAGAACTTGGAGATTTGGACAAACCTAAGCTTGTATTTTTCTTTGACGAAGCGCATTTACTATTTAACAACACACCAAAAGTTTTACAAGACAAGATTATCCAAGTCGTTCGTCTCGTGCGCAGTAAAGGAGTGGGCGTCTTCTTCATCACACAAAATCCTCTCGACATACCAGAATCCGTTTCATCACAACTTTCCAACAGAATCGTCCATCAACTAAGGGCTTATTCTCCAAAGGAACTAAAGGCGATAAACGCTATTGCAGACACATTTAGACAAGATGAATCCATGGATATAAAAGAAGAAATCATAAATCTTAGGACCGGAGAAGCATTGGTTTCATTTGCCGATGAAAGTGGTGCACCAACTGTGGCAGACAAGGCACTGATTCTTCCACCGCACTCATCCTTTTCAACACTAACTGATGAGGAGTACAAAGACTTGGTTGATTCTTCTCCACTTTATACAAAGTACAAGGATCCTATCGACAGAGAATCCGCCTACGAAATTCTTTTAGAAAGAATTGAAAGAGAAAAGTTGAAAGCTGAAAAAGAAAAAATAGACGCCGAAAGACAGAAAGAACTTGATGCTCAAAAAAAAGAATTCGAAAAAGCACAAAAATCCAGCCGCAGACAAAAGACTTACGTCGATAAGGGCATCGACTCCATGCTCGGCACCATTACGAGAACCATTGGTCGTGAAATCGCAAGAGGCCTCCTAGGTTCCATTAAAAAAAGACGATAAGATAAAAAGGCAGGAACAAAGTCCTGCCTTAATATATTTTCTTAATTCTTAAATGTGTTTGATATTTTCTAATAATAATTTTTTCATCTCAAATTTGAAATTTCTGCAATATCTATCTCACAGCCACAACTCATCGATATCTATCTAGAAACTCAACCCTAGCGATTTCTCGGTTGACCTATCCGTGGATAAATTTCTGAAAATCATTAAATAACCAAATGAAAAATTTTCAAGATTTCCTAAAAATCTCAGTACTACTTGGTTTTTACAATTATTTTTCTTTAAGTTTTGATACAAACACTACACTCTCCACATGGCTGGAGTGATTAGTATGGATAAAATTTAATTTTTTTCAAAAGCCTCGTATGTGGAAATATGTCCAATTAGTATTCATCTTATGATCTATTATATCATTCTTAAGCGCAGAAAAAACAGCCCATAAAAGAGCTGTTTAGGTTATTATTTTCTTGTTTTAGTTACATTACTTATATTAGATGACCTACAAACATGGCTATAGGCAGTAATAAGATTAACATAATATTCAACACTATAAATAATCTGTCCTTTACCTTTACCCCCAAATATTGAACCTATTAGTCCAATAATTGGGCAGACAAACATTGATGTGAGTCCAGTTGGTCTTATACTGGTATAGCTTTCAAACATATCGACTGGAAGTAGGTAAGAAGGAGCAAAAATTGCGATTCCAACTACAAATAATTTTTTACTTTTTTCTTAATATACTTCTCTTACTTTGAAATTATATTGTTCGAATTAAATCTATGGTCGGTCTGTCTAAAATTCTCTTTAAAGAAAAATGATAGATGATTAGGTTAATACCATAGACGACTAGTGAGAATCCTAGGAAGCTTTTGTAGTCATAATATTTTATTAAAGTACTCATTCTTAAATCAGAAGCGATTATCGATATTATAAACATAACTCCTAAGCTAACCATAATAGAAATTATAAAGGATTTTACCTGTTCTCCAATAAATTCTTTTTGATAAATACTCTTTAACTCATCCACATCCATACCACATGAGTAGAGACTTCCGATTTCTTTTTTTCTGCTCATAAGACTTAAATTAATGGATGAGTATCCATTGGTGATATTTAGTACAAAGATGATTGATGCAATTCCTATTACAATTTTTATTAGACTTTTCAAATCATTATATTCATTTTTTGCGGTCTCCTCACCTGTTGTGATATTAAAGCGATCTTCTGGTGAGATTTTACTTCTATCATGGCCTCTACATATTCTTTTACATCTTTGGTATCAGAATCTTTTATCTTCATATTTAAAGTATAGGCATATTCCGTATACATCTCATCACCTGCTTCTTCCATAAGTTTAAAATAAGTGTCAAAATCTGTATAAACTTTTACATCAAAAGGCATTGTTCTTGACTTATATTTTCCCAAATCTGTTATTGTCTTTGAAATTTTAATAGTCTTCTTATAATCATTTTCAAAGTTAATGTCTAAAGTCTGTGGGTTTTCATAATATGGAATTCTCTTTGCCTTTGCTATTGGAATAGAAGAATCTTCTTGAATTGTATTGTAGAGTACAAATTCACCCTTCTTTCCTCCAAGTTCTTTTAAGTCTTTTTCTTCCAAGGCGATGATAAATCCATCCATACCCTTTGCCTTATATTTTTTAATATTCTTTCTCGCTTCTTCATCTAATCCAGCTGCCTTTGCTTTTTTTGAGAATTCATTTGTATTTTCCACTTGAACATATTTATCTTTTGAAATATAAGACTTCTCGTTAGGAATTTTATCTACAATTTCTTTTAATATTTTTGGGACTTGGTTATTTTCACTAAAATAGTCCACGGAAAAATTATAGCCAGCATCGTAATGCGAAAAATCTCTGTAATATGTTGAGATGCCTATGATGATTATAAAAACCGAAATTATAATTATCCCTATTGCAGAAATATATCGTTGTGATTTTATTGAAGCTAAGTTGTTGAGCTTTAATTCCTTCCAAAAATCTTTGGCTCTTTTCTTCTTTGATTTTGAAAAATCTATATTTCCTCTTATGCCGTCTATAATATTTATTTTAGAAATCTTTTTCGCAGGGGATTTAATGGCTAATGCCACAATCACAAAGGAAACTACAAGTATTGCCAAACTTAATAAGGGATTAAATTGCATCACTTCAAAGGCACTTACTCCTTCACCTATTGTTATGTTTTTATACAAACAATACATAAAGAAAAATCCTACGAGATGTCCTAAGAGTATTGGAATTGCAGTTGTAACAAGTCCTTCCTTTAGAAGTAAGAGATAAATTTGTCCATTGGTAGATCCTATGGACTTATAAATAGAAAGCTCTCTAATCTTCCTAAGCCCCCAAACCCAAAAGATGTTTTTAATAAAAAACACAAAGATCGCTATACATCCAAGAACTGATAGAACAAGAACAGCCTGTCTCATTATATTTTGTAAGGGTTCGTTTTCCACTCCGTAATAATTTATGAGACTTTCGGAAAATTCTAAATTAACATTTTTACCAAGTGTATTATTTATTTCACTTTGTATCTTATTTCTATTCTTATAAGCTTCTTCAAAAGAATTAAACTTTAATAAAGGTTCTGAAGGTGGTAATTTTATCTTGTAGCCCAAGAGCAAAACTTAGTCTACTGTACTTGTTGTAGACATCTCCGTAAACACCAACTAAAGTAAAGCTTTTAGAGCCTTGTCTCTCAAATTTTTCCCTGTCAGTATTTGCACTTGTGGGACCTATCTCTTCGCCATTTAAAAACCTTTTGCCCAAATCAAGTTCTAGCTTGTCGCCTATTTTAAGTTTGTTTTTCTCTACAAGGCTTTTAGATAGTACAATCTCATCTTCCTTTTCAGCAAATCTGCCTTCAATAAGTCTTGAATACTCCCTCATCTTATTGATTGCTTCGTCTTGGTAGTTAATAACTACTAAATCGTCAGCAAGTTTTCCATTATCAGAATTAAGAGACATTTTTCCGACCAAATCTATATCTTCAATGGACTTTAGTTTTTCAACATCTTCATTTGAAAGTTCTTCTCTAATCTCTCCATGATAAAAGCTTGAAGCCATGTAATAACCATAGTTAGCCTTCATATTTGTATATCCGTAATAAAAAACCACAGTAAAAAACAGACTTACAATAAATAATGAGATGAAAATAGGAAAATTCTTCTTATTCATGTTTCTCATCTCCTACAATTTTTCCATCGACTATTGTAATAATTCGATTTGCTTGTAAGGCTATTTCTTCGTCATGGGTGATTAGGATAATCGTCTGTTTTAAAGTCTTGTTAAAATATTTAAAAATTTCAATTATTTCCTTAGAATTTTTTCTATCCAAATTACCTGTTGGTTCATCCGCTAATATTATAGATGGATTGTAGATAAGACTTCTAGCTATGGCAACTCTTTGCTGCTGACCTCCTGAAAGCTCACTTGGAAAAGAGTCAAGTTTACTTTCTATACCCAGTTTTTTTACTATATCTGAAAATTCATCTTGATTTATTTTTCTTTTATCAAGTTTTAATGGAAGTTCTATATTGTGACGAACCGTTAAGTTGGGAATCAAATTATAAAATTGATAGATTAGTCCGACTTTTCTTCTTCTAAAGTAGGCTAATTCCTTTGAAGAATACTTTGAGATGTCGTTACCATCTATATAAACTTTGCCATCATCTGGACTATCTACTCCTCCTATGATATGCAAAAGTGTAGATTTGCCAGACCCACTTGGTCCAACAATAGCGACAAATTCGCCTCTTTCTATTGTAAGGTCAACTCCATCTAGGGCCACTACCTTGGAATTACCCTCGCCGTATTCTTTTCTTAAATTTTCTACTTTTAAAATTTCCATACTTGCCTCCTTTTTCTTATGTCAAGGTAAGCATATAAAAGTAAAGTGATTTTTAGGTGACATTGTAAAATTTTATTTCAAATCTTGCTCCACAATCTATATTTGAAACAGAAATATCCCCGTTGTTTTTCTCGACAATTGTCTTTGCCATAGCAAGGCCAATTCCAAAACCATTTGAGTCGGGCGTTTTATAGAATCGTTTAAAGATTTTTTTTATATTCTCTTTTTCTATTCCACCGCCATTGTCTTCAATAATTAAGCTTGTATAGAGTGGATTTTTTTCAGATGAAATTGTTATTTTATCGCAAGATTTTCTATTATCTGCATTTTTAAGAATGTTTATGATAGCTTCTGCCAGCCAATAAAAATCTCCACAAATACTATTTTCCTTTAGACTATCATCTATTATTATTCTTACAGATTTTTTTAAATTAAGAGTATCTAGAGAATAAAAGATCAACTCATCAAGACGAACATCTTCATTTTTCATAAGTTCTTTATTTGCATCAAGGCTTGATAGTTTGAGTAAAATATCTGATAAAGAGTTTAATCTTAAGAGTTGTCTTTTTAAAATCTCTATATCTCTACTATCTGGATAGTCCAACTCTAAATTTTCTATAGAAAAAATCATAGAAGTAATTGGAGTTTTTATCTGATGGGCAATATCTTCTAGGTATTCTATTTGCTTTTCACTATTTCTAGTGCTTGTCGTTTCTTTGGCTTCTACTATTTCTATAAAAAGCTTATAAATTTTATCTTCCAAAATTGAAAAATCATCTTGCTTCATAGGAATTTTGTAGTCCTGATTTTTCATATTTTCTATCAGATCTATAAGCTCATTTATTCTATTTTTCTTTCTTTATTCTAAAAAATAATAAAGAAGTAAAAGACTTATTATCCAAAATATATATAGCATCTCAATCCATCCTATATCCGATTCCTCTGACAGTAGTAATAACTTCTCTATCAATTTTTTCTCTTATTCTCTTAATAGTTGATGTGAGAGTATTGTCATTTACAAACTTATCCCTATCTTCCCAAAACATTTCTAAAAGTTGGCTTCTTGTGAAAACCCTGTGAGGATTTTTGATAAATAAGACTAGGATTTCATATTCAAGTGAAGTTAGCTCTATTTGCTTACCTTTAAAATAAACTTTTGAATCATTTAAATCTATTTTGATATCCTTGTGAGTAATTTTTTTGTCTTGACTTAGAGGTATTGTTCTTAAAACCGCATCAATTCTTGCTCTTAATATTGCAAGGGAAAATGGTTTAGTTAAATAGTCGTCTGCTCCTTGATCAAGGGCTTTAACTATAAAATCTTCATCATTTTTTACAGTTGTTACAATAACTCTTATGTCCTTATCTTTTAATCTCTCTATCAAATGCTGACCATCTTTATCTGGTAGATTTATGTCCAATAGTGCCACATCCATATCTACATTCATCTTATAGGTCGCTTCGTAAAAAGACGATGCAATCTCTACATCATAACCATTATTAACCAAATACTTTTCCATTTGTAACGCTATCTCTTTATTATCTTCTATGATTAAAATATTTTTCATTCTTATCCTCTTAATAGAATTTTAATAGTCATATTCACAGTATACCATTAATAATATAGTAAATTAAACAAAATTAATTGTAATATAAAATTAATAAAAAAGACCTACCATCTCTTTGAGAAGAACTTCCTGGTCCAGAAATTTTAAAACATGGAAATAATATCAAGTGGACAACTGATGAGAAATTAGAAATAGTAAGCAAAGTGCTAGCAGGAAAACAATAAGGTCTGTAGCAATTGAAATCGGTATTAATCCCGGACAACTTTATTCATGGGTTAACAATTACAAAATTTATGGATATATATGAGATTTATGCTTTAATACCTCAATTCCATGTGTTTCTACTAAATTATTCCATCTTCTTATGTAGTTACGGAAGTAATATTTGTTGATACCTCTAGGTGTATCAGACCATTACCTTGTTTATATAATTCTATACAGTTTTTTTTAAACTCATAGATATATTTCATAAAAATACCCTCCTTACTGATTTGTCCAGTAAAGAGGGTACATATCATGTCAGGATTTAGGTTGATACACAAAATTATTTACAGACCCAACTCCATTTGATTTATTTATGCACGAACTTAGTTTGGTTTAGGTGTCGCAATATTATTTGCAATTCATCATTTATTTAACCTATTACTTGCACTATATATGGCTCTTTTAATTTTCCTACAATGAAAGTTATCCCTTCTGATTTTTCAATATTTCTATTCATAAGCTTTTTTTGTCTAACCAGTGCATGTGTACATGAGTTCCCAAAACAACAATCTTTATAAATTCCGCCCTTTGCAAATGTTTCAAATATTGATGATAATTCACTATCTTCAATATCTTCATTGCTTATATAAAAATCAGAAAACACATAGGCTGCATTTTCATTTTTTGTACCACTAACAGTTTCAGGCATAAGTTCAGTTCGATAATTCAACATTTTTCTCGTTCTTGGTAAAATTCGTTCATAAATATTTTGAATTTTTTTCCTAATAGATTATATATGAGATAATCTTTGCCTGAAATATTTTTTATTTTTTCTTTTTTATTTATTAGGTTAATGTTGTAAGTTGAATCTTTGTATTGGTTTTTTATATATGGGATAATTTTTTCGTCTTTTATTTTTATATTTAAAAGTATTTCTTTTTCGTTTGCTCTTATTGTGATTTCTTCTATTTCTTCTATCTGGCTACTTCCATCACCCGTTATGGCTTTTTAAATATTCTTTTTTATTATTTCTTTTAATTTAATGCTTTTAGATATCTCTGCGTTTAGAGCTGTAGACAATACTTGAAAGTGTGTATTTGCTTGAATTAATTCTTCTCTTTCCTTTGCCATTTACCATATTAGATCGTCTATCCATTTCTTCTTTGACTCGCATAAATATTTCTTTAGATATAATAGAAAAATAGCTTTTAAGATTTCTTTAAAATATCCTAAAAGCCACCTGCTTCAACACTTTTATATCTTGTTATTTTATTTCATTGGCATCAATACCATACTCTCAAGCGTTTTAAAGTATAGAAAACCATTTATTTTACCACGATTGAATGGGCCTTGATATTACACTAAAAATAACATGGGGAATAGTACAATACATCTGACTATATCCCGTCTTTGTTAATTTTATTGTAACTCTTAATGAGTATCGTCTTTTTCTGATTGTTCTTGCACAAATTTGATTCTATTTTGAATATATTCTTTCTCTTTTTCTGTTGCAACTTCTTCTAATTGTTTAAATAAAACAATACATTCATTTCGTTTACCTAACACATTAAATGCAGTTGCAATATTGAGATACCATATCATTTCATCCTGCATTTCTTTAGGTTTCGTATCTATTGCAAGAAGTTTCTCTAAAAAGAGTTCTCCGTTTTTATTTTCTTGATATTCTTTTACAATATCGTTATTCAGTTTTCTGAATTGACGTCCTCTAAGCATTAAAACAAAGAATACAGTAAAGAGATAAACAATACTAATAACGGCAATACCACCAACGATAACGCCTAAAAAGCCAATTGTTGATTTTACATAGGGAGCTATGTTCACATAAATAAATAGCAGTACCGCCCAAAATAGCAAGGCCAATCGGATAAGCCATTTATCTCTTTTTTCATATATTGCTCTTTTATTTTTTAGATTTTCGGGTTCGTAAATCATTTTATTTCACTCCTTTATTGCCACATCAATCAGAATTTGTTTTACTGAGTTCTACAAACTGGAATTTGAATTATTGATTATTTTAAGAAAATTTTTAGAAATTTATCAGTGTTAACTTTCCTCTGATTATAGCTTTCTATTTTGCTCTAACAGCATCAATTCTTCATCTGTTAATACGTTACCATTCATTGTTATTTTCCTCCTTGCTCAACACTGCCACGTATTTCAATATCAAATTCTTGACCTTTGCGAACAGTTCCAAGCGCAAATGCTATTCTTCCTTCCCTTACCTCCGAAAAATCCTTATGTTCAGAAGATGTAAATCTTTCGTTTCTACACACTTCCACCCACGGACCGCCATAAAACTTATTTTCTTTCATCCACGTAAAAAACTCTGTCGTAAATTTCATCAGTTCATCATCCGTTTTACAAATCTCATCCGAGATAAGGATGTAAGCCCCTATCCTTGAAATAGTGTGCTGCATTAAAAAATCTTCATTCAATTTTGTAAGTTCTTCCGTCTTCACATCTCCAACATCAAGACTCGATACATACACACGAAACTGTTCTTCCGGCAAAAACTCCGCAAAATGTTTATTAAGCAACTTTTCAAATTCAATTCGTACTGCAAAATCCAAATAGTCGTCCTCATAATTTCCATCCTTTTTCGACACTTCAACCGTATCAATTTCCGGGTCATATCCGTCGGGAACAATCAATATGCGCGCTTCCTTATCCAGCAGTTCCGGATGATGATAGGCAATATATGTAAAATGCACTCCATACGGCGCATATTTCTCATTTACATATGTCAGCATATAGTCCGCCATACTAAGATAAATCTTTGTTTGCCGGTAAGTTGGCTGTAATCAAGCGGAAGTTCTTCCTTTGTTAATATCTCTTTCTGCTGGTCGGTTAAAACCACATTCTGGTCCTTTGTTTCCGTATTGTTTGTGTAATTCGCACTCATTCTGCACCCCCTAAACATAATATCATTATAAATATTGCTACAATTCCTATGCCACGCTTAAACATTTGCATTTTCCTCCTCCGTTGGGGAACTAAAATATTACTTTTTATGGTACTTTCATCAAACAGATCATCACTATAGTTTTACCACATATTATTTTTATAATATACAAAAAATATATATAATTAAAAATGCTACGATCAATACCCTGAATATGTTATAGGTCATTAAATTCATCCGCGTCGAATTAAAAACTTTGTATACTCTCTTGCAATTATTGTCATAATGATAATTGCAAAATAAACAAATTTCTCCAATAATCCACTCACTTTTTCAAAATGAATAAATTATTGATTTATTTCTTCGTTAAACAATATTACTTGATTTTATCTTCTACATATATCATAAATGCTAGTAATTTTTTTGTTCATTCTGCACTTCTATCATCTAAACAGTACATCTTTTTGATTTGCTTATATTTTGCTTTAATTTCAGCACTTGTCAAATCCAGCTATATTTTAACACTTATGTGTTTATCGACATCAAGTTTAGACAAAAGTGCTACCGTCTCCACGTGGCTTGAGTGGTCAGTATGGATAAAATTGTAATTTTTTCAAAAGCCTTGTATGTGGGAACATATTTATTCTGCACTATTTCTAAATTCTTCTAACATTTTATTGAGAACTAATGCATTTTCATATTCTTCAACAAATGCCCCTCTTTGTACTGTGGAAAATTCGGAATATTTGGCATGTGTACATTTTTTAAATATTTTTTTCTATTATACCAATTATTCCTAACAAATTCTTTAAATTCAATACGCTCTTCTTCCGATTCAAATAATAGTACTACTTCAAAGAATTCCTGTCTAGAGAACTTATCACTGAAGGATTCTTGATAAAAGAAAAACTGATTTAATTTGTAAAAAAAGTTCCTTTCGTAAAATATCTATATGAAAAATCCCAACTAAAGCTTTTGTTTTTGTCTAATGTAATTCCATCTATTTCAGGGCAAGGCGTGAAGTACCTACCTCCATCTAAAGCAACCCCACCTAATTCTTTCAATAATGTCTGATGATATTTAAATTTTATATCATACCAATGTGGTCTTGAATCTGTTTGAGAAAAAAGATAATATTCATACCCATCTCTTTCATCTCTATCACTCTTATATTCGATAGTGAACTCTGGAAAATACTTGTAGTACTTTTGCATTTCACCATATGGACCATCATTCCAATTTTCATAATCCTCAAGATAAATCTCAAATCTGTCTAAAACTGTTTGAGTTAATCCAAATCGTTTTTTCCACAAATATTCAACTTTATCTAAATCTGCTGATCTATCTATAGGTGTGTTAGTATCTTGAATTCTCGTGTAAATATAATTCGCCCTAATTCCCTGAAACTTATCTGTCAAATAATATGGTGTGTTATTGTCATTCAATATCACTATTACATCAATTGTTTTACCTAATATTTGATAGCTTTTTACATATACCGTTGGTCTTAAACCACCCGCAAATTTTTTGTCTTTTAGAAAATCAACTATGTTTTGGGTATTTCTTCTTCCTTCATCTTCACTTACATCCCTAATGTTATAGTTGTCATCTTCATCGACTCCAATTATTATAATTGCATCCTTACTTTCCAAATTATTAGACATACAAATAATATCATGGAGTAAATCTTGTTTGTCTTTGTTTTCAGATTTATACCATTCTTTCTTAAAATCCCAATAACTACCTTCTTGTTTTAAGTTAATTAAATCTATAATTTTTTCCATACCTGTCAAAAAATCACCTCCATTACTATTTTTGCTGATTTTATTATACCATCCTATATTATGTAAAAACAGCTCACTTGGAGCTGCTTTTCAGTAATTATTCTTTTGGTTTATTCTGAAATCATTAAAGAATGCTTTCCCATTTCTCTATAAATCCTAAGTGCTTTAATTCTACTGATCCATATTTATTAATTATTTCTAATAAGTCACTATAAAATTTCTCATAATACTCTTGATTAGCCAGTATCTTCAAATTAATAATACTAGCGAAAATGGTGTTATTAGATATTCCTTGGTTTAAATATTCTTTATACAACTTTGGAGTCTTGGTTAATTTAGCTCCGTACAATCTGCCATAATGAGCACATATATTTCTGACATAAGACAAGTTCTCAATCCAAGATTCTAAATAAATATAATCAACCTCGAATTCTTTGGCAATTTCTTTCTTATTTTCATTCTCCATATTCTTGTACATTTTAGAAAGTGTGCCAAAACTTGCTACCTCTATTGCAGCATAGAATGGAATCTCTCTGCCTTCATAATTTTTTCGAAGTTATGTATAAATGGTGATTTCTTATTTCTTTTTATTTTTCTTTGTAATTCCTTTAGGGTACTCTTCTGAAAATTCTTTTTCTTATAGTTACTTAAATCTTTATATCCAAAATTCCCATATTTTAATGAAAAGTAATTAGTGATTGCAGCTCTTAAATAAACTTCTATATGTTCTATCAACGAAAACAGAATATGTCTAAGTTCCATATCAAATAAATATAGATCAACTATATTTTCAAAAGTAGTTGCTTCTATGTACTTCCCATTTTCTTTTAAAGTTATACTATAAGCCTTTACAATCCTATAATAGGATACTCTGTTAAGCACAATTTTTGCATAATCTTTATCTTCTATTTGTAAATCTAAAGATATTAAATTTTCTATTTGCTCGTTTACATCTATGGGAGCTTGATGAGATTTCTTCACGCTATTACTACTTATAATAAAAAAACCCGACTTGGTCCGCATTGTTAAGAGGCGTGTCGGGTACTGTTAATTATAATAATATATCATTGGCGGTTATTTGTCAATTTTAATGAAATAATATTTATGGGACAAGCTCTTGCCATAATGGTGAGCTTCATTAATATCTTTCATCTGCAATTATATGCTCTATGCCACTATGCTCCGAATTAAGATATTCTTTCATAAATGTCGGATATGCCTTGCACTTATCAAGCTCATCTATAGGCACCCAATGCATTGTCTCTTTAGCACCTGTCTCTGTAGTACTTTGACTCGTAAAATTTCTTTTTCCCATAGGCTTCATCATGTAGTAGATGGTAAGCTCATGGAAGTCTACTCCTTCTATGCAGGAGCTGCCTATGAAGAAATTCTCGTGTATGACGGCAAGGTGGTCTACCTTGTAATTAACACCTGTCTCTTCAAATACTTCTCTCTTCACGGCTTCTTCTGATGTCTCGCCCATTTGGACTGCACCTCCTACTGAGTAGTAATAGTCGTCCTCATCATTTCTTGCAAGTAGCACAGAGCCCTCTTCGACTATGATGGCTGCCGCTCTATATCTAAATGCTTTTTTATCATTAATAATAGCGCAATTATGCTCCATAGTTTTCTCCTTTATATTTTTTATCTAACGACTGTAACTTATGGTTCAAATGCAAACAGGTTTCCAAGCTGAATTGAAAATCCAAGTGATTTATACATTTTTATATCGCATTGTGCACAAGCAACAGTCATTGAACTTATAGCACTTGACCTATATGCAAATTGGACTAGCTGACGTGCTATTCCTTTATGACGAAAGTCAGGACATATGAAAAAATCTTCAAATATTCCACTTGGCATATAGTCAAAAGTTGAAAAACCAACTGTTATTGAACAGCAGCCTACCAATGCATCACCTTCCCATGCTCCGAAAAATAATATTTCCCCTTTGCTGATTGCATCTTTCAGACGTTTCTTGGATATATCATTCGGTATATCCTCTCCTATTTCTGCTTTATATTGCTTTTGAAGTTCCCACAAAATATCAATTTGTGAAGCGTATATTTCCTTGTAATCCATTCATAACCTCCAGATAAACTCCTATTATATTATAAATTCAAATTCTTACTTTTTGGACATCAATACTATCATCTCCACATGCCTCGAGTCAACACTATGAGTAAAAAGTCCATTTTTACGTTTTGGTAAACATATCATTGATTTTTTTATATTTCCTCGTATTGGCAAACATATCATGGGACTTTTTTACGTTGATGTCGTATTCGAAAACATGTCAAAGTAATCATATTTTGCTCCATAATCTAAACCCACATCATCATAAACAAAATTATTAACTTTATTATACACAAAAAAGACCCTACTTATATGTAGAGTCTTTAATTTATTTTACTTCTATTTTTATTCCTTACTTAAATTCAACTATTATGGTAATTCAATTTATCTCTATTCCTTCAATTAATTTTATTACTAATATAGCATTCAACGTTTCAATTTTAATTCCCATACATTTTTTTAAAAGATTTTACTATAAATACTCAATAGGTACTGAAATCAAATCATCTTTTAGCCATATTTTTTATCATATTGACACAGAATTACTCCTGCCTTAACATTCATATTCGATAAATTTTTTAATATAGAAAAATTCTTTGCCATTTTCGCTTCAGGCTTTCCAGTCATTTTAATCTCTATAGGGTACAAGTCTTTTCCATGCTCAATAATTAAGTCTATTTCTTTCTGATCTCTATCTCTATAAAAATATAAGCTTGGTTTAGATATTCCGGCATTATAATAACTTTTAATTATTTCAGATATTACGAAAGTTTCAAATACATTGCCTGCAGCCGCACCGAATTGAAGAGTTTCTTTGGTTAACCACCTAGTTAAATAGCATAATAACCCTGTATCCATAAAATATACCTTTGGAGTTTTTATGGCCCTTTTCAAATGATTATTAGAGTATGGATAAAGTAAATAAATAATACCAGACGTTTCTAGTATTGAAGTCCATCTTTTTACTGTATCCAAACTTACCCCTATGTCTTTAGCTATGGCATTATAGTTTAATAATTCACCCGAACGAGATGCTATTGAAATCATAAAATCCATAAAAGTTTTCTCGTCACCTACTTTAGTAATCTGCCTTACATCTCTTTCGATATAGGTTTGCACATATGATTGATAGTAAATATTCCAATCTATATCCTCATTGATGTTTAATTTAGGCATATATCCTCTGTGAATATATGACCAAATATCTTCACATACACTTAAAGATTTTTCTCTCTCTGAAAAATATTCTTCATTAGGAATAAAACACTTATTAAACTCAGCCTTAAAGATTTCTCTTAAAGATAAACCTTGCAATTGGAAAATTGCTATTCTCCCCGCCAAACTTTCAGACACATGCTCCATCAAAGAAAAGATTGCGAACCTGTTAATAAATAGTATCCCTGCTTTCCATGATCATCCACTTTAAGCTTTATTGCTTGAAACGCGTCAGGAACATATTGAATTTCGTCTAATAATAAAGCACTAGAATTGTTTTTAAAAAATAAGTTTGAATCTTCATCTAACAATTTTCTTTGCATCAAATCATCCATAGTTATATATTTATGAGTATCTTTAGATATCTCCTTTAATAGAGTTGTCTTTCCAACCTGTCTTGGCCCAGTAACTAAGATTACTGGATAGTGTTTAATAGTCTCTTTTAATTTATCTTCAATTGCTCTTTTTAAATACATGCGTTCCTCCGTCTATTTTACTGTTTAATCTTATTATAGACGAGATTAATTAGTAAATCAATAATAATTATAGTCTAATATATTATTTAATCTTATTTTAGACGTAAATTAAATATGCGAAAGTTTGTTAAGCAATATCACTATTAGCATAGATAATATGCCTGTAATATATCTATGCCTATTATCAGATATATTATCATTTGGCTTATCCCTTGATTTAATTGTTCCAATTATTTTTTTAATTATGTCCATATTGCTCCTTAAAAATCAACATTAAAAAGGCATCTACTCAAGTAGATGCTCTAATAATTTATTTTATTATACTATTTTTTAACTCCTCAATATCCTTTTTCATTGAGAGCATTCCATTTTCTGAATCACTATAATTAGTTTCTAACAATAATTCACATCTACCGATAAAATCATCCAAGCCATTTTTCAATTTCTCATCCAGACTTTCAAATCCTCATTACTCATGGATGAATATATCCTAAACAGTAATGAAATAATAGATAAGTAGCCTGAAAAACAGACGTAATCAAAAGTACTGGTGCTTACTATTATATTAATTGAATTTCTATAAGTATATATTTTTTTATTTTAAGTAACATTATTGAAATTAAAGTCTCATCCTTCAATAAATTATAATCATCAATTATTAATTCTTTGAATTCAAGTTCTCTATTTCTATGTATTGTTCTAACAAAATAATTTATGATATTATTTTTAGATTTTTTAAACTTATTATAAATTTTGTTATAAAATCCGATTATAACTTGTTCTGATTTATCATCAAAAATCTCAATATTTCCTAAATCTTTAAACGCATCCAAATAATCAATTTCTTCACAATTAATTCTATATTCTTTTAAGCAAACAGTTAAACAAACCTCTAATTTAGGAACAACCCATTTATATTCATCGGCATTGTTTATTGAAAATATTTTTTCAAAAATCAATATTAACACTTCATCCGAATATTGATCTTTATTAAAAATATTAGATAAGTCAGGTGTAAATAATTTTATCATTCTATCTGATATATCCTTGAATGCCTTCTTTTTTAAACCATTAGGAAATAAAAATAATCATTATATAACTCATTAGATAGTTTTGTTATATCCGATTTTAATAAATTACTATATTTACTTATCTCATCTAATTTTCTAATCCACAATTCTAGAGACCCGCCAACTACATACAATTCGTTTAGATATACAATATTATCCCAAAGTGATAAAATTGTATTTTCATAAATATTACGATTCTTATTATGAGCAGCAGAGTTTCTCAAATGTTTCATATCTTGTAATATGGTTCTATTATTATCTTGAATTTTAAATATGTTCCTTTCACTTCCAGTTTCCATCAATTCGAATATTTTATCTTCCCATTTATTATCATTATTCAAGTGTTCTATTTCTTTTATCCATTTTTTCTCTCTTTCGGTTTCATCAGAAATAAATGGACAATACTTTTCAGGAATTCCATTATATTTTAATACATCATTAGTTATCTTTCTAAGAAAAGCTAAATATGAAAAAGATAGCTTGCTCTGTATGCTTTTGTATTATAACAATTTATCGACTCTATAAATAATTCATCTTCTTGAAGTTTTTTTCCAATAACCACTTTCTAAAATCTCTTAAATCCACATGTCGCCTCCTTAGTTAGAATATACGCTCTATAATATCAAATAAACCAAATCCCTTTGTTATCATATGTAACTTATAAATTGGAATCTCATTCCAAATAGACTTATCAACTCCATAATTGTATTTATTTTATTCTATCAGATTTTTTCTTATTTCTCCATCAGCATTCCCTCTAAATAATACTCCATGAGGTAAAACTATAGTCATAATACCATATTGCTTCAAATGATATAAATCATGTAATAAGAATGCATCCCCAATATAAAACCTGTAGCATAAGAAGGCCTATTAAATATCCGGTTTTTTTAAGGGTATCATCAACTATTTCACCGTTCTCTTTACATTTATATAGATGAGTTCTATGCACTTTAAAAGCTAATCCAGTCCAATTAGCCAGTGTGCAATTAATTCGTCCTATTACTTTACCATCCATCAAAAACAAATTGAATTTATTACTATTTTTCACATTTTTTATTAATACCATATATTAAATTTTCACTTACAAACCGACTTTATCTCCATCCATACCGTTGACACAATCTAACAAAATATCCAAAGTTTTGACACGACCCTTTCATAATATTTATAGTGTTGCTACAAGTAAGTATTTGAAAGATATTTTTGAACAATAATTCTAAAAAATTAATAATATAATTATTTAGTTCAAAATTCATAAACCTATTGATTTCAAGGCTTTCAGAACCCTTAGGTATCTATTCCCTTGTCATCAATACTAGAGCCTCAGTGGTCTGGGCTAAGCCGCTCAGCTACGTCTTCGCCTTGCTTTGCGGAGCCCTCTCACATGGACGTTGCAATATTGTTTGCTGCAGGACTAGTCCCTTGCAATCAATGCAACCATCTCAACGTGCATAGTCTCTGAAAACATATCACACCCCTTGATTTTTTCTAAGTTATATCCATTTTCTTGGAATCTTTTTATATCCCTTGCTAGTGTTTGGGGGTTACAGGAGATGTAGACTATTTTTTTTATTTTTGTTTTTGCTATGGTTTTTATTATTTCTTTATCTAATCCTGCTCTTGGTGGGTCTAGAACTATGGCGTCTATTTTTTCTTTTTTTATAAATTTATCGTCTATATAGTTTGCGTTTTTTGCTATGAATTTATAATCTTTTAGATCATTTTCTTTTGCATTTTCTTTTGCATCTTTTATGGCGTTTTTGTTTATTTCTATTCCTACAACATGATCATCGTTTATGGCGATTGAGCTTGTTGCTGAGCCACAAAATAAGTCTAGGACTTTTTGATTTTCTCCCAAGAAATCTTTGGCCGTTTTGTATAATTTTTCTGTCATATAATCATTTACTTGGTAAAAATCGTTCATAGATATTTTGAATTTTTTTCCTAATAGATTATATATGAGATAATCTTTGCCTGAAATATTTATTTTTTCTTTTTTATTTATTAGGTTAATGTTGTAAGTTGAATCTTTGTATTGATTTTTTATATATGGGATAATTTTTTCGTCTTTTATTTTTATATTTAAAAGTATTTCTTTTTCGTTTGCTCTTATTGTGATTTCTTCTAGGCTATTTGGATATTTTTTTGTAATATCTTTTGTGATTTTTTCTATTTTTTCTAGATTTTCTCTTATTAAATCTTTTGCTAAAAGGCAATCTTTTATTTCTACAAGGTCATTGGAATATTTTTTGTTATAGGCAAGTTTTCCATTCTTATTTATTTGTAACCTAATTTTATTTCTATATCCAAATTCTTCTCCTTCTAGTATTTCTATATCGTCTATTTTTATTTTTGCTGATTTTAATAGGGCATTTTTTATTAAATTTTTCTTTAATTTTATTTGAGTTTTATAATTTATATCCATAATAGAACAACCACCACATTCATAATAATATGGACATGGTGGTTTTCTAAGGTAGGGGGATTTCTCTAAAGTTTTTGTTTTTTCTGCTTCAAAGAAATTCTTTTTTTCATTATTTACTTTTATATTGCAAATTTCTCCGTAAATTGCGCCTTCTATGAAGGCAGTTTTGCTTTGTGTTTTTGCAACTGCCCTACCGTCTTGTAGAATATCAATTATTTTGATATTTTTTATTTCCATTATAATACCTTTGCTTCTCCCTTGTAGATTATTCCTCCAAGTGGATCAAGTGTTATTGTATCTCCGTCTTCTAATAGGTTTGTAATGTTTTTTACTCCAAGTATTGCTGGAATTCCAAAGTGGATTGCTACAACTGCTGTGTGGCTTGTTAGTCCTCCGTTTTCTGCAATAACTCCTGAAGATCTTTCCATAAATTCGTTTATATCTTTGTCGGTATATTTTGCAACAATTATATCGCCATCTTCAAATTTTCCTTCAAGCTCTTCTTTTGTTGAACCAACTACAACTTTTGCTGAAACGGATTTGTTTCCAACGCCTGTTCCGTTTGCAATTATATCTCCAATTACGTGAACTTTTATTAGGTTTGATGTTCCTGAAACTCCTAGTGGAATTCCTGCTGTAAGTACAGTCAAATCTCCTTCTTGTACGTAATTTTCTTTTAATGCTCCAACTATTGCTCTTTCAATTAGTTCGTCTGTTTCATAAGCTGTATCTACAATTATTGGATATACTCCCCATGACACTGACAATCTTCTTGCAACTTTTTCATCTATTGTACATGCAATTATATTTGTTCTTGGTCTAAATTTAGAAACTGCCTTTGCTGTATTTCCTGATGCTGTACAAGTAATTATAGCTTTTGCTCTCAATTGACTTGCTATTGTACAAGTTGATTTTGAAATTGCGTTTGTTGTTGTGATTTTTCTATCTATTTCTGTTTGATAAATATTTTCTTCGAAATCGTCTGATAATTCTGTTGTAATACAAATATCTCTCATAGTTTTAACAGCTTCAACTGGATATTTTCCTGCTGCTGTTTCTCCTGAAAGCATTACACAATCTGTTCCATCTATAATTGCATTTGCAACGTCGGTTGTTTCTGCTCTTGTAGGTCTTGGATTTCTTTGCATTGAATCTAGCATTTGTGTAGCTGTAATTACTGGTTTTGCAGCCTTATTACATTTTCTAATAATTTCTTTTTGTACAAGAGGAATAAGCTCTGTTCTAATTTCTACTCCTAAATCTCCTCTTGCAACCATAATTCCATCGCTCGCTTCGATTATTTCATCAGCATTATCTACACCTTCTTGAGATTCTATTTTTGATATAATCAAAATATCTTCTCCGCCATGATCTTCAAGGACTTTTCTTATATCATAAATGTCTTCTTTTTTTCTAACAAAAGATGCTGCTATCATGTCAATGCCGTTTTCAATTCCGAATTTAATATCATCTACATCTTTTGGTGTTATTGATGGTAGGTTTGTAACTCTTCCCGGAAGATTTACTCCTTTGTTATTAGAAATTACTCCATTATTTTGTACTCTACAAACTATTTCTGTTCCATCTTTAATTTCAATTACTTCAAGTTGAATTAAACCATCATCTACTGAAATTATTGAGCCTTTTTCTACATCTTGTGGTAAGCCTTCGTATGAAACTGATACAATATCTTTATTTCCAACAATATTTCTAGTTGTTAGTGTAAAAATATCATCTGGTTTCAAGAAATATTCCTTTTCTTCAAATTTTCCAATTCTAATTTCTGGACCTTTTGTATCAAGCATAAGTCCCAAAGGAACATTTAATTTTCTTCTTATTCTTTTTATAGTTTTAATTTTTTCAAGATGTTCTTCATGAGATCCATGTGAGAAATTTAATCTTGCTACATTCATTCCATTTTTAATCAATTGCTCCAAAACTTCTGGAGATTGTGAAGCTGGTCCTATTGTACATACAATTTTGGTTTTCTTTAATATATCTGGTTTCATAACTTATCCTCCACTTATTCCTATTTAGATAATTTGTTAGCAAGTCTATAAAGATCTTCATTAAAATCAGAATTCATTGATACTGCTTCATCTATGCTAACTTGATTTATTTTTCCATTTGTATAGCCTAAAGCTATATTTGTTTTTTCTTCGTTTAATAATTCTGCTGCTGTTGCTCCCATAATAGAACCTAATAATCTATCAGCTGAAGATGGAGAGCCTCCTCTTTGAACGTGGCCTAAAACTGTAACTTTTGTTTCAACTCCACTTCTTTCTTCAACTTCTTTTGCTACAGTATATGGATTGCCAACTCCTTCGGCAAGAACTATAAGATGGTGTAATTTTCCTCTTTTTCTTCCGTGATTTACTTTCTCAACTATTTCATCAATTGAGAATTTGTGTTCTGGAACTATGATTGATTCTGCTCCACCTGCAAGTCCTGAAAATAAAGCTAAATCTCCACAATTACGTCCCATAACTTCTATCACAACTGCTCTTCCGTGAGATGATGAAGTATCTCTTAATTTCCCAATAGCATCAGTTACTGTTTCGATTGCAGTAAAAAATCCTATTGTAAAATCTGTATAGCCCATATCATTATCAATTGTTCCTGGAATTCCTATGGTTTTTATTCCCAAATCACTAAGAGCCTTTGCTCCTTTAAAAGAACCATCTCCACCAATTACGATTAGTCCTTCGATTCCATAATCTTTAAGGATTTGAGCTCCTCTTTTTTGACCTTCTGCATTTTTAAATTCAGTTGATCTTGCAGTTCCAAGAATTGTACCACCTTTATGGATAATATCGGCAACTGATGAAACATTCATTTCATAAATATCTCCTTTCATCAACCCGTCATATCCATTTCTTATTCCTTTTACTCTCATTCCATTGTTTAGGGCTGTTCTTACTGCAGCTCTAATCGCTGAATTCATTCCCGGTGCATCGCCACCACTAGTAAGTATACCTATTGTTTTCATTGTTTCTCCTTTAAATTAATTTAACATTATCCTTCCCAAGTTTCAACTTCAGATAATTTATTATATCTGAATTTTGGTCAATCCACAAGCTTTTATCAAGTTTGACTGTCTTTTTTTTGTCAGAAAAATAAATTATCACTGGTGTGCTACCATGGTTACTCATTAGATCTTTTCGTATTTTATTATACCTTACATATTCCATTTTTATATACAAATTTTTAAAAGAATTTTCATCAATTTCTTTTATATTTGATACAATCAATTTCAACTCATCATCACTAGATTGTAGATTTCCACTAACCATCACAAGTGTATCATTTTCAATTATATTTTTTACATCTTTATAAATATTTGGAAAAATTATCATTTCTATTGATCCAGACATATCTTCCAAAGAACAAAAGGCCATCAAAGTGCTTTTTTTTGTCATAGTTTCAGATTTATTTGTAATAATTCCTGCCATCCTTACATTTTTATTATCAAATTTATCTAAATCTACCGGTCTTAGCTCACTTAAAATTTCCGTCGTGAAATTTACATAATTTTTTAAATTATTTCCTAAAGAATTTAAGGGATGATCTGAAATATAAAAACCTAAAACTTCCTTTTCTAATTTTAATTTTTGCTTATTTTTATATTCATTAACTGGTGGAAATTTTATGTCATCAATTATTTCTTCTTTGTTTTGGTCAAAATCTAGTAAATTCATTTGACCTTTTAAATTTACTTTTTCATTATCATGAATTGATTGGAGAGCTGTTTCGTGGACTGCCATAAGCTCTGATCTTTTGTATCCTAGGCAGTCAAATACTCCTGCTTTTATTAGAGATTCCAAAGCTTTTTTATTTAAAACTGTTGGATCATTTGCCTCAATTCTTTCTAGAAAATCTTTAAAGCTTTTAAATTTTTTCTCTTTTCTTAAATTAACAATCAAATCTATTAAATTTTCTCCAACATTTTTTATAGCTGAAAGACCAAATACTATTTCATTTTCACTTGCTACAAATCTTCTTTTTGATTTATTTATATTTGGTGGAACAATTTTTATTCCAAGTCTTTTTGCCTCTGAAATATATAAATAAACTTTAGAAGAGTTGCCCATAATTGAAGTCAATAGATTTGCCATGTATTCTTCTTTAAAATAATATTTCAAAAATGCAGTTTGAATAGCTACTAAGGAATAAGCTGCTGAGTGAGATTTGTTAAAGGCGTATTTTGCAAAAGAAATCATTTCGTCGTATATCTTATTGGCATTAATTTCTGAAATACCATTATTTACACAACCTATCACTTCATATTCTCCACTTTGATTTTTCTTTCCGTGAACAAATATTTCCCTATTTGCCTCCATCACGCTCATTTTCTTTTTGCTCATAGCTCGTCTTAGATTGTCAGCTTCCCCAAGTGAAAATCCAGCAAGTTTTTGTACAATTTGCATAACTTGCTCTTGGTAGACAATTATGCCATAAGTTACTTCAAGAATTGGTTTTAGGGCTTGATCTATGTAGGATATATTTTCTGGATTTATTTTATTTTTTATATAATTTGGAATTTGATCCATTGGTCCTGGCCTAAAAAGTGAATTTGCCGCAACCAAATCATCAAATCTTGTTGGTTTTAAATTTTTAAGAAAATTTCTCATACCAGCTGATTCAAATTGAAAAATCCCAACTGTTTCAGCCTTGGTAAATTGACTTATAACTTTCGGATCATTTTCATCAATTGCTCCAAGATCAATATCTATATTTTTATTTTTCTTTATATCCTTTATTGTATCTTGAATTACTGTAAGATTTCTAAGTCCCAAAAAATCCATCTTTAACAAACCCAATTCTTCAATTTCTGTCATATTAAATTGGGTAACTATCTGATCGTTTGATAAAGCTAGAGGAACAATATCTGTTAAAATTTCCTTGCTTATAACAACTCCTGCTGCATGGATTGATGTATGCCTTGGTAAGGCTTCGATATTTCTTGCAGTATCTATCATTCTTTTTGTTTCAACATCATTTTGATATTCGTAAGCTAACTTTTCAGTAGAATCAAGAGCCTTATCAATTGTCATTCCTATTGCTTGAGGAATTAATTTTGCTATTTTATCAACCTTATTGTAGGAAATATTCATAACCCTTCCCACATCTCTTATGGCATTTCTTGCTTGCATCCTACCAAAAGTTACTATTTGCGAAACATGATCTCGTCCATAAAGTTCATATACATATTCAACTACCTTATCCCTATTTTCATAGCAAAAATCTATATCAATATCAGGCATTGAAACTCTTTCTGGATTTAAAAATCTTTCAAAAAGCAAATCATATTTTAAAGGATCAATTTGTGTAATATCAAGAGCATAAGATACAATTGAACCTGCTGCTGATCCCCTACCAGGTCCTACTGCAATCTTATTATCTTTGGCATATTTTACAAAATCCCAAACTATCAAAAAATAATCTACATAACCCATATTATTTATTACGTCGATTTCTTTTTTTGCTCTTTTTATAATTTTTTCATCTAAATTTTTGTATTTTTTTATAAGACCTTCTTTTACTAGAATTTTTAGATATTCAAGATTTGTTGTATCTTTTGGAAGTTTTGTAAAATATGGTAGGTGAGGATTATGAAATTCTAGGCTAACATTGCACATAGCAGAAATTTTTTGTGTATTTTCAAAAGCTCTTGGAAATTCTTTAAAAATTTCTTCCATCATTTGAGAATCTTTTAGATAAAATTCATCAACAGGCATTTTCATCCTATTCTCATCTTCTAATAAAGAACCTGTTTGGATACATGATAAAACATCTTGATAAAAGGCATCATTTTTTTCAACATAATGGACATCATTTGTGCATACCAGTTCTATATCCAAATCCTTATGAATTTGAAGTAATACTTCATTAACTTTTTTTTGTTCTTTTAAACCATGATATTGTACTTCCAAATAAAAATTTTCTTTGCCAAATAAATCAAGATATTTTTCGGCTGTAGAATATGCTTTTTTTATATCATTTTCTAAAATTCTTTGATTGATTTCTCCATTTAAGCAAGCTGAAAGACCTATCAAGTCTTCTTTGTATTCTTTTAAAACTTCAAAATCTATTCTTGGCTTATAATAATATCCTTGTGTGTAAGCTTTTGATACGATTTTTAAAAGATTTTTATAGCCATTATTATTTTTTGCCAAAAGGATAAGATGGTAATATCTTTTATTTTGGGGAGTTTTTATTTTATAATCATTTTCACAAATGTAAACTTCACAACCAATTATTGGTTTGATATTATTTGCTTGGCATTTTTTGTAAAATTCAATTACCCCGTACATATTCCCATGGTCTGTTATTGCACAAGAATCCATTCCAAATTCTTTTAGCTTTTCCATTAATTTATCAATTTTTGTAAAACCATCTAAAAGTGAATATTCTGTATGAAGGTGGAGGTGGGTGAAATTATTTGTCATTATTCCTCACTTTCTGCAAGTTTTATAAGTTTTTGGAGTCTGTAATTAACCTTAGCTTTTGAAAGGGCTGGCGTCATCATTTTGCCCAATTCTTCAAGAGAAATATAAGGATAGGCAAGCCTTAATTCGGCAATTTTTTGCAAATCTTCTGCTTGATTTTCTAAAATATTTTTTTCTTTCAATTTATTTATTGCATCAACTTGCCTAAAGGCTGCTTTTACAGTCCTATCAATATTTGCCTTGTCGAAATTTGTTTGCCTATTTATGTCATTTCTAATAGACTTCATTGCCCTTACATTTTCTAAATCAAAAAGTGATTTATTTGCTCCAATTAAAGCCAAAAAATCAGAAATTTTATCAGAATCTTTTATGTAAACACAATAAGAATCATTTCTCAAATTTAATTTTGGATTTATAGAAAATTCTTCCATGATTTTTCCTATCAAAAGTGCTTCTTCTTTTTGTTGAACATTTATTTCAAGATTATAGCCCCTATAGGGATCATTAATTGAGCCTTTAAGCAAAAATGCCAATTTTAAAATAATCTTTTTTTCATTTCTACTTTTGATATTTTCAAAGAATTTTTCAAATTCATATAAGCTATAAGAATCTGCAAGTGCTAAAATTTTATCTGCCACTTCACTATCTTCTACCAAAACAACATAAGACCTATCTTTTGAAAATTTTCTTTTATTTTGGATTTCCATAGCTGGAGAATAGTTATATTTTTCTTTTATAATCTTGTAAATATACCTTGCTTCTATGTTCTCGCTTGCCTTAAATAAAATTTGGTAAGAATTATTCACTATCCTAATAGAGCCTTGAAAATAAAAGTAGGCTAATAATTCCATATCAATCTCTTTATAATCAGGCTCTTTTTTTAATATTTCTTTTTTACATCTTTTTGAAAAAGACATATAATCACTCTCTATTCAATCATTTTTTCTTTAATTTTTTCTATAATTTTCTTTTCAACACCTGCATATTCTAAGTATGCATCATAAGTTCCATATTTTCTTTGTATATATTCCATGGCTTCTTTTATGTTGTATGGAGAAGTTATCCTAAAAACTGATTCGTTTTCATTTTGCCCATACATGTCTACATAACCCAAATTAGCAGAAGAAATTTCATAGTCAGCCATAATATCTGTCCTAAAAACTCCTACAAGTCCAAATAAAATCATAGAAATAATTCCAGTTCTATCTTTACCTTCTTGGCAATGAAAAAGTACACTTCCATCAGCATTTGCCATTATTTCAAAAATCTTTTTAATAGCAGGAAAATTATCAATTAATGTAATATAAGATTTTCCTATTGTATCTTTTTTTTCAATTAATCTTTGGATTTCTTCTTGGCGCATTGGCCTTGGAGAAAGCGATACATTGTAATGAGAAAATTTTTCTTTTAAAATTTTGATTTTTTCATAATGATATTTGATTTCGTCATCACGTCTTAAATCAATTATTGTTGATACATTTAAATCTTTCAATAAATCCAAATCTTTTTTTGTGCAAGAATCAAGATTTGCACTTCTAATAAAAGATTTCCAAGAAGTAATTTCCCCATTAATGGTTGGATAGCCTCCCAAGTTTCTAGCATTTTTTATATTTTCAAATGGTAAAATTTTTAAATATTTTATTTTTTCCATTTTTCCCTATCCCTGTGTTTTCTCACAACTATATAATCACTATCCTTGAGTTTTTCATAAATTTTCTCACACATATAAACTGACCTGTGTTGACCACCTGTGCAACCAAATCCAATAGAAATTGAGTTTTTGCCCTCTTTAATAAAATAGGGAATAAGCTTTAACAAATTATCATACACCAAATTTTTAAAGTCATTTGCAATTTCAAAGCCATCAAGATATTCTTGTAGTTTTTCGTCAGTTCCATTTAGGTGCTTTAAATCTTTTATATAAAAAGGATTTGGTAAAAATCTCAAATCAAATACTACATCAACATCAAGGCTTAGACCATTTTTATATCCAAAAGAAAATAAATTTATAATGAAATTTTCTTTATTTTTAGAAAAATTAAGGAGAACTTTTTTTAAATCCTTGTTATTATAAGAGCTTGTATCAATTATAATATCTGCCATTTCCTTAATTTTTTTCAATTCCCTTTTTTCCTTCATAAGACCATCTTTTACATCTCCAAAAGAACCCAAAGGATGAGGACGTCTTAGTTCATTATATCTTTTTAAAATTGTTTCATCTTGACTTGTAAGATAAATTATTTTAGTATCTTCGTTTATTTTTTTGAGATTTTCCAGATTTTCTACCAAATTTTTATCAACTTTTATAGACCTAAAATCAACAACACAAGCAAGCTTGTCTATTGGTTTTTCCTGCTGTTTATTTAATTTTATAAAACTTTCCAAAAGTGTTGCAGGAACATTATCCATAGCATAATAATCAAGATCTTCAAAAATTCTAAGAGCTGTCGATTTTCCAGAGCCACTAAGTCCTGTTATTATTTTTACCTTCACTATTTTTCTCCTATGACTTTAACTTCCCTTTCAAGTTTAAAACCAGTTTTTTCAAAAACAATACTTGCAACTTCCTCAATAAAATTGATCATTTCCTCATAACTTGCATTGCCATTATTAATTAAAAATCCACAATGTTTTTCGCTAACTTGACAATCGCCTTTTCTATAGCCTTTCAAACCACATTCATCAATTAATTTTGATGCGAAAGAGCCTACAGGTCTTTTGAAAGTAGAGCCTGCAGATTTTTTATCAAGAGGTTGTTTTGTAACCCTTCTATTTGTAAAATCCTCATATTTTTCATAGATTTTTTCTTTATCATCTTTTTTCAATTCAAAAACCGCCTCAGAAACAACCAAATCATCATCAAAAACCTTAGAATGTCTATAAGAAAAATCCATATCCTCATTAGAAACTTCTAAAATTTCCCCAGTTTTAGAAACCAATCTTACACTTTTAATTATATCTTTCATCTCAACGCCATAAGCTCCTGCATTCATAGCAACAGCTCCACCAAGGCTTCCAGGAATTCCAGAAACTTCTTCCATGCCAGTTAGAGAATTCTCAAAAGAAAATTTGCTAGCTTTTGATAAAAGACATCCCGCACTTACTCTCAACAAATTTCCATCAAGAGAAATTTTATCATAATTTTTAGAAATAATAATAACACAACCCCTAATTCCTTTATCAGTAACCAAAATATTTGTCCCATTACCAATGATTGTTGTTTCTATATTATTTTTTTGATTAAATTTAATCAAATCTACAAGTTGGTATTCTTCTTTTACTTCCACCAAGACATCTGCTTTGCCACCAATGCCAAAATTTGTATAATTTTTTAATTGTTCATCAAATTTAATAATTCCAAAATCTTTATTTTCATACAATGACTTATAATCCATAAAGCCTCCTTGTCTAACTACTTACTAAAATCTATTTTTATTATACTCTTATTTGATTTTTTGTCTGTTTTTCTATATAATAGCAAGTAGCGATTATATTTGAAAATTTGATATAAATTTGATATAATAACTAAGATATTTCTAAGACATTGGAGGTGTAAAGTATGGCAAGAGAATGTGATATCTGTGGAAAAGGTACAAAATTTGGTAACAAAGTTACTTTCTCACATAGAAGACTAAATAGAAACTTTAAACCAAACGTTCATAAATTAAGAGCTAAAGTTAATGGAAGCGTAAAAACAATCAACGTTTGTACTAAATGTATAAAAAGCGGAAAAGTAGAAAAAGCTTAATAAGAATTTTATAGTGCTATAAGCACTATTTTTTCATTAAAAAAATCTCTTTCGAAATTATAGAATAATAATTTCAAAAGAGATTTTTAATTTTTATTTTTTTATTCATTTATTATTTTTTTATATTTTTCAACTTGTCTAGAAATTGAATTTTCATTATTAGAAAAAATATCAGAACCACTTACAACCAAATCAACACCTGCATCAATTACTTTTTTCAAATTAAAATCTTTAATTCCCCCATCGACTTCAATAAGGCAAGATAAATTTTTTTCATCGATAAGTGCTCTGATTTTTTTAATTTTTTCTAAAGAATCTTCCATAAAAGATTGACCGCCAAAACCTGGTTCAACGCTCATAATAAGACACAAATCAATTTTTTCTAAATATGGAATGATTTTATTTATATCAGTTTTTGGTTTAAAAGTAAGACCAACTTTCATACCAAAAGATTTAATTTTTTCAATAGTTTCATCCAAATTAGAGCAAGCCTCATAATGAATTGTAACTATATCAGATCCACATTTTTTAAAATTTTCAATATATCTTATAGGCTCTTCAATCATCAAGTGAGTATCAAAAACAAAATCATTATCTTTTCTAATCGCTTTTATTATAGGAAAACCAAAAGAAATATTTGGGACAAATTTCCCATCCATTACATCAATATGAAGATATTTAATATTAGATTTTTTCAATTCGTCTAAATCTTTTTGCAAATTAGAAAAATTTGCTGATAAAAGTGATGGGGCTATCTCTACCATGTTTGTCTCCTTTTTTTTATTTCTTCAAACAACAACAAATAATTTTCATACCTAGTTTTTTCAACAAATCCTTTTAAAAGATCATCTTTAACTTTACACTTTGGTTCATTGATATGATTACAATTATTAAATTTACAAGAATTATTATCAAATTCTTTAAAACAATATTTTAAATCTTTTTCATCATCAATAAAATCAATATCAAAACTATCAAAGCCAGGTGTATCAAAAATATTTGTATTTTTTCCTAAATTAAAAATCTCAATATGTCTAGTTGTATTTTTCCCTCTCTTAGATTTTTCTGAAATCGTGCCGATTTCTATTTCATCTTCTACAAGATTATTTAAAAAAGTAGATTTGCCGACACCAGATGATCCAGAAACAGCAGAAGTTTTTCCATCCAAAATTTTTAAAATTTCATTTTTAGGAAAATCATTATAATTGTCAATAAAAACCAATTTATAACCTATTTTCTCATACATTTTTATAAATTCTAAATCTTTATCATCTGCCAAATCTTTTTTGGAAACTATTATTACTACATCAATATTTATATGTTCACACATAGCTAGGTACTTATCAATATTAAAAAGATTAAGGCTAGGATTTTTTATAGTAATAAAATATAAAATTTGGTCAATATTTGCTATATTTGGTCTTTTAATTTCATTTTTTCTATCTAAAATTTTTGTAATATAGCCTTTAGAATTTTCTGTAACATCAAATTCTACATTATCTCCAACTAGAGGTTTTATATTTTTTTTTCTAAAAACTCCCCTAGCCTTGCACATAAAAGTGTCAAGTTCAGTTAGAACATAATATATTTCTTTTTGTGATTTTATTATTTTACCAATCATCTGTTTACTTCATAAACTCCTTGAGACTTATCATCTACTAAAATCTCAACTTTAGTGCCTACAACAGATTTAAAATCTAAATTAATATTTCCACTAGAATCAAGCTCTGATGAACTATGATTTTCATTATATAAAAGATCTGTTCTTTGGTTACTATCAGATATTTTATAAACTTTTACATTAAAACTATCTTTATCTTGAGGTCCTTTTATTGTAAATTTTACATTTACTTGCTTTTGCTTATTTTGATTTTCTTCATTGCTGTCATCTTTATTTGGATCTTTTCCATTTGAAACAACAAAATCAATTTTAGAGCCTTCAGCAACTTGAGTGCCAGCAGAAATAGATTGTTCAATTACAATTCCTTTTTTATAATCATCCGAATATTCATAAGAAATATTTTCTACTGTAAGATTTGCATCTTTTGCAACATTGATTGCGTCTTTTTCGTAAGAGCCTATAAAATAAGGAACTTTTACATTTTTAACTTCAGGTTCTTCTTTTCCCAAACTTATTGTAACATCAACTTCACTACCTGCTTGAACTTTTTCATTTTTTTCAGGATCTTGCTCAATAATTTTATCTTTTTCAACCTTATCGCTATATTCTGTATTTGTTTTTCCTAATTCTAGATCATGTTCTTTTAATTTTTCTTCAGCTTGATCTAAAGTTAAGCCAGAAAGATTTGGAACTTTAACTTCTTTTCCTTGGCTTATAACAAGATTTATAGTTGTGTTTTTCTTAACTTTTGTTTTTGGACTAGGATCTTGTTCCATTACCTTGCCTTTTTCGTAATTAGAACTATTTGCATAGCGAGATACATTTGCCTTTAGATTTTTTTCTTCCAAAATTTCTACAGCTTCTTCTTCACTTAAATTTATAACTGTAGGCACTTGTACCATGTCTGAATCTTTTGATTTTGCATAAAAATATCCAGCCACAATAACAGCAAGTAGCATCAAAACAAATGGCAAAATCTTTCTTTTATTTGATTTTTTTTCAGATTTTTTATCCGAATCATCAGTTGGTGTTACATATACAGCTTCATTTTCTTCTTTTTTAGGTTTTTGTTTTTTCTTTTTATTTTCAACTACAGGAATAAAAGATGTTTCTTCTATTTCATCTTTTGGTTTTTGAATTTTTGCTGTATCTTCTTTTTTGAAATATCCTATATCATAAGAATTATCTTCTAATGCCCTAATTAATTCTTTAGCACTTTTAAATCTTTCTTGTGGATCTTTTTGAAGAAGTTTCATTATTATGTCATTTAATCTTGGAGATAAATTTTCATTTAATTTGATTGGGCTTTCTGGTTCATCTTGGATATGCATAACTGCAATTCCAACTGAATTATCCGCATCAAATGGAACTTTACCAGTTGCCATTTCATACATAACAACACCAAGAGAATATAAATCTGATTTTTCATCAACAAATTTGCCCTTGGCTTGTTCTGGAGAAATATAATGAACTGTACCCAAAATTGATGATGTGTAAGTGATAGTTGCATTTGTAGAAACTCTAGCTATCCCAAAATCTGTAACTTTTAATAAGCCATATTTATCCATCAAAATATTTTGTGGTTTTATATCTCTGTGAATAATATTTGATGAATGAGCTTGATTAAGTGCTTGTGCAATTTGAATTGAATAATCCACTATATCATGATTAGATAGATTTTTTTCCCTATCAATTTTATCTTTTAGCGTTTCTCCATCAACATATTCCATTACTATATAATGAATTTTTTTGCCTTCAATTAAATCTTCGCCTATATCATAAACACTCACAATATTTACATGTGTAAGTCTTGCTGCTGATAAAGCTTCATTAGAAAATTTCTTTACAAATTCTTCATCTTCAGCATATTGATCTTTTAAAATTTTTATTGCTACATCTCTTTGTAGAAGTCTATCAGTCGCCTTATAAACTTTTGCCATTCCTCCTACACCAATAAGATCTTGCAATTTATACCTATTACCTAAAATAATATTGTCCATACTTACCTCAAATCAAAATTGTAGTTACAGTGATATTATCATGTCCACCATTTTTAATCGCCAAATCAACTAGGCTTGATGAAATTTTATCAGCAGTAGAATTATTGGCAATAATAGCTTCTATTTCTACATCACTAACTTCATTTGTCAAACCATCAGTAACCATAAGCATTATATCACTATCTTTCATATCCAAAGACCTAGAATCTGGTCTGATTTTACTTCCTACTCCAACTGCTCTTGTTATAGTAGACTTATTTGCAAAATTTTCTGCTTCATCTTCTGTAAGAGAGCCTGAATCTATAAGATCATTTACCAAAGAATGATCTCTAGTTATAAGTTGTAATTTTTTATCTGAATATATGTAGCATCGAGAATCACCAATGTGTGTTATATGATAAGATTTTTTTTCATAATCTATGCAAACACAAACTACAGTTGTTCCCATATTTGCATATTCTTCGTATGATTTTGATAAAGAAAAAATTTTATCATTTGCACTTTGTAAAGCTTCTTCTTGCAAGTCAATAATAGAAGAAAAATCTTTAATATTAGAATTTTTTATATATTCTAAATAATATTTTGCTGCAAGTTTTGAAGCAATTTCTCCTCCATTATATCCACCCATACCATCGGCTACAATAAAAAAACTATAATTTTCCAAATCAAGATTTCCATAATAATCCTGATTTTCGCTCCTTACTTTGCCGATATTTGAAATAGTACTAAATTTCATTTCTACCTCGCATAGTTATTTCTAAGTTGTCCACATGATGCATCAATATCTGAGCCCATTGATCTTCTTATAGTTGCATTTAAACCCCTAGTTGATAATTTTTTTTGAAATTGATCCATTACATTAGACTTAGTTTTTGAATATTTAAATTCTTCTATTGGATTTAAAGGAATAAGATTTATATGAATATTTTTACCTTTAAAAAGTTTCTCCAATTTATCAATGTCTTCTTTTAAATTATTTACCCCATCTATGACAACATATTCATAAGAAATTCTTCTTTTTGTTTTTTCAAAATAATAATCACAAGCTTTAACAATATCTTTTATTTTATATTTTTTTGCACTTGGCATATATTCCATTCTTTTTTTATCAAAAGCATAATGTAGGGAAACAGCCAAATTAATATCATATCCCAAATCTGCAAGCTTATAAATTTTATCAACAAGTCCCACAGTAGAAATTGTTATTGCTCTGTGAGATAAATTTCTTCCATTGTCATCTGTAATTATTTTAATAAATTTTTCTATATTTGAAAAATTGTCTAAAGGCTCTCCTATTCCCATGACAACAATATTATTAATATCTGAATTTTCTCTTTCTAAAAGATAAATTTCTTCTATTATTTCAGATGCTAATAAAGATCTTTCAAGACCATTTTTAGTAGATGCACAAAATTTGCATCCCATTTTGCATCCTACTTGTGACGAAATACAAATCGTATTTCTATTATTGTATTCCATAAAAACAGCTTCAATAATATTTTTATCATCAAGTTCAAATAAATATTTTTTTGTTTTGTCTAAGTTAGATTTAAATTCTTTTAAAATTTTAATCTTTGGAAAATAGAAAATTTGATCTAATTTTTCCCTCATATCTTTTGACAAATCAGTCATTTTAGAAAAATCATTTATTTTATTTACATGAATTTGCCTAAAAACTTGTTTTACCCTAAATTTTTGAAATCCTAAATTTAAAAAAATTTCTTCTAATTCTTTGATAGTTTTGTCATTTATTGTTTGTTTCATAATCATATCTTTTCAAATTTCGTAAAGAAAAATCCATCAGTTTCATCTTCAAAACTATTAAATTCCAAGTAATCTTTTCCATTAATTTTTATATTTTTAAGCCTTTTTTTCTTAGATAAATAATTGAAATTATCTTTATTTTCAATACTTCCAATTGTACAAGTAGAAAATACCAAAATCCCACCTGTTTTTAAATATAAAAAAGCCTTATCCAAAATATTTTTTTGAAGTTTTGAAAGACTAATAACATCTTCCATAGTCCTATTATATCTTATCTCTGGTTTTCTATCCATAACCCCAAGACCAGAACATGGCAAATCGCATAAAATATAATCAAATTTTTCTTTGTATTCTTCCTTTAAAATACTAGCATCAAAATTTGTAATTTCTATATTTTTTAGTCCCAACCTTTTAATATTTTCATTTATTTTTGATAATTTATTAAAAGAAATATCATTCGCAATTATTTTTGATGAATTGTCGCAAAGCTCAGCTAATAAAGATGTCTTTGTTCCTGGAGCTGCACATATATCTAAAATATTTGAATTTTTTTTAGGATTAAGAATCTCACAAACTTTTATAGAAGCTTCTGATTGGATTGTAAAAAATCCTTTTTTAAATTCTTCTGTGCTTGCTAAAGACTTAGGATTTTTAATTACAAGGCTTAAAGTCGAAATCAAAGAGTCTTCTACAATATATCCCTTATCTTCCAAAAGATTTTTTAATTTTTCTCTTGTGATTTTTGTTTTATTTATCCTTATAGATAATTTTCTTTCCTTATTTAAAGAATCTAAAAATTTTTGAGTATAATCTTTCCCGTATGAATCATTTAAATATTTTATAATCCACAAAGGCATGGAATATTTTATCGAATTAAATTCTTCATCATTTTCTATATTTATTTTTGATAAATTTTTTTCATCTCTTATATATGATCTTAAAATAGCATTTACAAAAGATTTTGATTTAAAAGAAACTTTTTTGGTAAGATTTACTAATTCATTTACTATTGCATAATTTTTTCTATCTAAAAAATGAATATTATAAATTCCAATTAACAAAATAAGTTTTACTTTTTTGTCCAATTTTTTCACTTTTATTTTTGACAATTTTGCCAAAATGTACTCAAGATATAACTTATTTTCCAAAACTCCATATATATTTTTTGTTATATAGGAAATGTCTTCTACTTTTTTTGCTATTTCATTAATAATATCTGTAGATTTTTCGTTTTTGTAGGAAATTCTATAAAGACCATCTAATATTAATTTAAAATCTTCCATATTATCCTAAATAAATTCCTTCTTCAAAATCATTTCCAAGTAAAAAAGATTTTGTGTCCATAGCTTTTTTGCCTGGAAATTGAATTTTTTCAATTATTATCCCACCATTTTTACAGCCAATAATAATTTTGTCATTTTTGTTAGCCTTATATACAAAAGATATTTTTGGATTTTCAATTTCAACTGGGCTTGCTTTTAAAATTTTTACATTTTCATTTTTATATGAGAAATATGCTTTTGGAAATTCTACAAAAGCTCTAATTTTATTTATTATTTCTTCTTTTGATTGATTAAAATCAATCTTTCCCATTTCTTTTGTAATTTTTTTTGTAAAAGTTGCCTTGTCATTATCTTGCTTTATTCTATTTTTCATAAACTCATCATAATTTAATACAGACTCAAGTATAACTTCACTTCCAATTTTTGATAGTTTTTCACTTAAAGATGTAAAATCATCTTCAGCCTTTATTTCAACTTCTTTTTGATTTAAAATATCTCCAGAATCCATTCCTTTTTCTATAAGCATAGCTGATGCATGAGTTTTTTTGTCACCATTTAATAGGCTAAATTGTACTGGACTAGAGCCTCTGTATTTTGGTAGAGATGATGGATGCAAGTTGATTATTTTATTTTTATATTCTTCTAATAATTTTTCTTTTATCAACTGACCAAAAGCAACTACTACTATATAATCAATATTTTTTTCTTTTAATAAATTTATAAATTCATCTGTGTTTACACTATCTGGAGTAACAACTTCAATATTATTATCCAAAGCATATTGCTTAACTACTGTTGGCTTAAATTTATTTCTATTTCTTTTTTTATCTTTTCCACTTACAACTAAACTTAGGTTTATATTTTCGTTTTTATTAAGAATATCCAAAGTTTCTAGTGAAAACTTTGGACTTCCCATAAAACATATATTTATTTTATTCGTCAAATTTAACTTCCTCTTCATAATTATCTATAAATAAAATCCCATTTAAATGATCAATTTCATGGCAAAGAGCTACAGCTTTTAGGCCTTCAGCTTCTATTTTTTTCTCATCTCCATTTTCGTCTAAATATTTTACAACAACATGGGCAGGTCTTTTTACATTTGCATTGAAATTTGGAACCGAAAGACATCCTTCAACTCCAACTTGTTCTCCATCTTTTTCAATAATTTCTGGATTTACAAGTTTAATCAAACCGTCTTCATCTCTAACATCCACAACTATAACTCTTTTTAAAAGTCCTACTTGTGGTGCTGCAAGTCCAACTCCATCAGCCTTATACATTGTTTCTGCCATATCATCTAATAAAATTTTAATTCTATCATTAACTTCTTTTACTTCTTTTGAAGTTTTTCTTAAAATAGGATCTCCAACTTGTCTTATATTTCTAATTGCCATTTTTTCTCCTTCTATTTTTCATCATCAAAATCTATTGAATAAATTTTTGAAATTCCACCATCGCCAATTGTGACTCCATGAATTTTTTCTGCCAATTGCATGGTAGTTTGTCTGTGAGTTATCATTATAAATTGTGTTTTGTCAGATAAGGATTTTAAATAATCTATATATCTTTTTATATTTGATTCGTCCATAGCCGCATCAATCTCATCTAATAAAGAAAATGGAGCAGGATTTGTTTCAAATATTGCAAATAATAAAGCTACAGCCGTTAGTGATTTTTCTCCACCAGATAATAGGCTTATATTTTTTGTACTTTTTCCTGGAGGGCAAGCGGATATATCAATCCCCGCATCTAATAAATCATTTGAATCAAGGCTTAGCTTTGCCTTTCCTCCCATAAACAATTCCTTAAATATCCTTTGAAATTTTTCATCAATTATATTGAAATTTTTGATAAATTCATCTTTCATATCTTCTTCAAGCTTTTTTATCATTTTTTCAATATCTTTTTTGGACTTTTCAAGGTCAATTTTTTGCTTATCTAAAAATTCAAATTCTTTGTATGCTTTTTCAAAATTTTCTTTTGAATTTTCATCAAAAAATCCGACTTGAGTCAATTTTTTTTGAAGATTAAATAATTCTTCCTTTTTAATTTGCTTTGAAGAATTTTCGTAATTATTTTCTTTTAATTCTTCTAGAGATTTTGAAATAAATGGTCTAATTTCATCTTCTAAATTTTTCAAATCCTTGCTTATAGCTTCAAGTTTGTAATTAAACTTCACTATTTTCATAGAATATTCATTTAATTCATTTTCTATATTTTTAGATAGAGATAATAACTTATGATTAGAGTTTTTCTTCTCATCAATTTCCATAGAAATCTTTATTTTATTTTTCTCGTCTTCTTTTACTCTTTCTTTTGTATCTACAACTTTATTTTCACAAGCACTTATTTCTTTTTCTAAATTTATCAAACTTTCTTCTAAAGATTTTTTCATCTTTTGATTAAATTCTATATTTTGTTTCAAATTCAAAAGACTATTTTCATCTTCACTTATCCTATTTTCTAAAATATTTAAATCTCTTGTATTTATTTCAATACTATTTTTGTTTTTAAATATTTCGTTGGATAAATCATTTATTAGTTTGCTATTTTCAATAGATTTTTCCTTTAAAATCTCATCTTCTTTTTTTACATTTGAAAGTTTTAATTTGATTTTTTCTATATCTTTAAAATTTTCTTCTTCTTTTGATTCTTTCAAAGATTCTTTTAACTCGTCAATTCTTTGAATTAGACTTTGCTTTTGATAATTTTTTTTGTCAAAAATAGACCTTATATCTATTAAATTCTCATTAGCTTTTACTAATTCATCTTCTTTTTTTTGCCTTAATCTTTGATTTTCTTCTAATTCTATATTTAAAGAATTATAATTTTCTAATAAGTCATTTCTCTCGTTTCTTAACTTATTTATCCTAGATTTAATTTCATTTATTTTTTTATTTCTATTTAGGATATTAATATTTGATTTTCTAGCCTTATTAACTCCGGCAACCATTGAACCCCAAGTATTAATTAAATCAAGATTTAAAGAAATTATCCTATACCCCTTAATTTTATTTGATAAGCTTACAGCATCGTCTATATTTTTTACAACAACTGTATTAGAAAGAAAATGATTAATAATATTTTCAAGTTTTGAATCAAAACTAACCAAATCATAAGCCATAGCTATAACTTCTTTTTCTTCAACTCTAGCTTTTTTATTTTGTTTTATTGAATCCAAAGGTAAAAATGTAATTCTGCCAAGCTTATTTTTATTTACAAAATTAATTATCTCCCTAGTATCTTTTTTTGACCATGTTACAATATTTTGAAGCCCTTGACCTATAAGATTTTCAATTATCTCTTCATAACCTGATTTTACAGTTATAAGATTTGCTAGGGTATTTATATATAATTTTTCAATCTCTGTATTTTTGGTTTTTTTCAAAAAATCTGAAACAGAATAAAAATACCCTTCATTTCTTTCCATCAAAGACTTTTGTATCTTATAATTTGATATTTCTTCTTTGCAAGAAAGCTTGTTTTGGTTAATTGCTTTTTCCAAATCATCTTTTTTATTTATTTCATTTAAAATTTTTTCTTTTATTTTTTCAAGATTTGTATTTTTTTCTTCAATATATTTTGAAAGATTTTCTTTTTCTTTTTCCAATTCATTTAAATCTTTGCTAATATTTGACAAATCAGAATTTAATTCTTGAATTTTTTCATTGATTATCTTGTTATTTTCAAATCTTTGTTTTTCAAGAATTGTTCTTGTTTTTTGATCTATATCATAGTCATATATTAATTTATTTAAATCTTCGCCTTCTTTTTTTAATCTTTCAATTTCTTTTTGTATTGAAGATAATAAAGCAATACTTTCATCTTTTTTCTCAGATAATTTTCTATTTTTTTCTTCTAAATTCCTTATTACATTTTTCGTATTTTCAAGCTTATCTTTTTGGTTTTTTAGTGAAAGCTCATAATTTTTAAATTTCTCATCATAAGATTTAAAATCACTGTTATTTCTTTCTAAATCTTTTTTATTATAAGACAATTTTTGCCTATCAAGATTTATCTTATTAGTGTACTTATCAATATTTTTTTCATTATCTAAAATACTTTGGTTAAGATTTTTATATTTATTTTCTAAATCTCTGATATTTTCTGCTATCGGCAATAATGATTCATTTATTTTATCAAATTCTCTAGTTTTTTCTTCTTGATTATTTTTTAAAATTTTAATTTGTTCAATTAAATCTTTATTTTTTTCGTTTAAAGACTTTGATTTATTTGCATAAAATAAATATGCTTTTTCATTAAGCAAGCTTTCAATTTCAGTATATTTTTCAAAATTTTTCGCTTCAATTTCAAGCTTATTTTTATCCTTATTTTTGTAGTCCCATTCTCTTTGGATTATCTCAAGATCTTCATCAACCTTAGATAGTTTTTTTAGGGATTCTTCTCTTCTATATTTGTGAGTTGCAATTCCACTTGCTTCTTCAAAAATATTTCTTCTTTCTTGATTTGATGAATTTAAAATTTCATCAATTCTTCCTTGACCTATTACAGAATATCCTTCTTTCCCAATACCTGTATCCAAAAATAATTCTTTTATATCTTTAAGTCTTACTCTTTTTCCATTTAACCTATATTCATTGTCGCCATTTCTAAAAATTCTTCTAGAAATTTTTACAAGATCATAGTCACTAGACAAAGCCCTATCTTTATTATTAAATGAAAGATTTACTTCCGCCATATTCATAGGTTTTTTATCATCAGCTCCTTGAAAGATTACATCATCCATCTTCTTTCCTCTCAAAGATTTTACTGATTGTTCACCTAAAACCCATTTTATGGCATCTGCTATATTTGATTTCCCAGAACCATTTGGACCAACTACAGCAGTTATTTGATTATCAAATTTTATTTTTGTCCTATTAGCAAAGGACTTAAATCCTTTAAGTTCAACACTTTCTAATCTAATATAAATCACCACCGTAAGTTTTTTCTACAAATTCTCTCATAAAATTTTCAATATCATAGGAGATTTTTTTATCCTCATACTCTATAAAATTATTTTCATCATTTTCAAAATTTATAATCAAGCCATATTTTTTGTAAAAATAATTTTTGTTTGCTTTTTTATTTCCAGCTATTATTGAAATTTCTCTGTTTGATATATGAATTTTTATCTTATCTTTTAGCCTATATTTATTTATTAATTCTTCCAAATAAATTTTGTGAATATTTGTTTCAACCAATTGTCTAATTGAAGGATGAAAAGGCCCTGCAACAACATCTTTTTTTTCATTTATATTTTCTGTTGGTTGAAGTCCTATTCTTATTACTGGAATTTTTTAGTATGAATAAATCATATAAAGCCTACTAGATATTTCAATAGCTTCATCCAAGCTAAGAGCTTTATATAAACCTTCTTTATATAATTTTTCAAGTTTTGTATCTTTTATAACCAAAGTTGGATATATTCTTACCATATCAGGATTCATTTTTATAGACTCTAATCCTGTTTTGATAGCTTTATCAAAAGAATCCTTATAAAGACCAGGCATGATTTGATGACCTAATTTGAAACCATAATCTTTTATTAATTTGCTTGCCATAATTGAATCTTCTTTACTATGACCTCTCTCATTTGCATTTAATATTTCATTATCAAGCGATTGTATTCCAAGTTCAATTACATCAACTTCATATTTTTTTAATATATCAAGAATAGAATTATTTATATAATCAGGTCTTGTGGATAATCTGATTCTATCAATAATTCCCTTCTTTTTATAATTAAGTGCAATTTCAAGATAAGAAATCATTACTTTTTCATCAAGACCTGTAAATGAGCCACCAAAAAATGCAATTTCTTTAAGATTTTCATTTTTTGGAAAATATGATAAGTATTGATTAATTTGCCTTATAGTATTTTCTTTATTTATATTGTCCTTATAATTTGTAATTTTGACTTGATTGCAAAAAGCACAATCGTGGGGACAACCCAAAAATGGTATAAAAATTGGTATTATATATTCTTTTTTACTCATTTGTCAACTTCTTATAAGCGATTCTTGCTGCCATTTGTTCAGCTTCTTTTTTATTTTTTCCCTTGCCAGTGCTAAGTTTTTTATTTTTGGCTGAAACTTCCATATAAAATGTTTTATTATGCTCTGGTCCTTCTTCTTTTACAAGTTTATATTTTAAAATTATTCTGTTTGTCTTGTTAAAATATTCTTGTAATTTTGTTTTGTAATCAATAAAAAGCAAGTCATTTTCTAGAAGTTCTTTTACAATTTCATAATAATTTTTCATTAAAAAATCTTTTAGAAAATCATACCCTGCATCAAGATAAATAGCAGCACAAAAAGCCTCAAAAGTATCTGCTTTTACAGATTTTTTTTCTCTACCATTATGACTTTCTTCTCCTTTTCCAAACAACAAATATGAAGATAAATTAAATTTTTCGCTTGCTTTTGAAAAAGATGAAGTACAAACTATCCTTGATCTTATTTTTGTTAATTTTCCTTCTGGATATGTTTTGTGATTTTTGTAAAGTTCTTCGCTTACAATTAAATCAAGAATGCTATCTCCCAAAAATTCCAATCTTTCGTTTGATGATTTATTTTCATCCTTGCTCTCATTAATATAAGAAGAGTGAGTAAGGGCTACATCAATAAGATTTTTATTTTTAAAAATGTAGCCTATACTCTCTTCAAGTTTTTCAATTTCTTCTAATCTTTCTTTACTTAATTTCATTAATTTTTGCTTTCTATTAAAGATATTACATCTGAAAATTTTTCGATTTCATCTAATTCGTCATCAGAAAATTCTATGTCATACTTATCTTCAATTGCCATAATAAAATCAAGCATATCGATTGAATCTATGTCATAAGCTGTGATTTCTTTTTCAAAATCAATTTCATCTTCATTAATATCTAAATTTTCTTTTACTAATTCAATTAATTCTTCTCTTATCATTCTAATTCTCCTTTTATTTTTTCTATTGTATTTGTATTTACATAATCGATTAGACCTAAAATAGCTGAGCTAAATGCTTTTTCATTAGAATTGCCGTGAGCCTTATAAACATATTGGTTTACTCCCAAAAGTGGAGCTCCTCCTATAGAATCTGAGTTATATTTTGATAAATTTTCTTTTAAAGAATTTTTTATCAAGGCACCTCCAATTTTTGTTGAAAATGATTTGTAAATTGCATCTTTAATTTCCTTACTGAAAAGACTAATTACACCTTCTGCAGTTTTTATAGCAATATTTCCGTCAAATCCATCAGCTATTACTATATTAGTCTTGCCAGTAAACAAATCTCTTGCTTCAATATTTCCTTTGAAATTTATTGAAGATTCTTCCAATAATTTGTAAGTTTCTTTTGCTAATTTGTTTCCCTTGTGTTCTTCGATTCCAACATTTAAAAGTGAAACTGTAGGATTTTCTATATGAAGTACATTTTTTGCAAAAACACTTCCCATTATTGCAAATTCTTTTAAAAATTCTGCTTTGCAATCCATATTTGCCCCAGTATCCAATAATAAAGTTGTATTTTCATAAGTTGGTAGGCTTGTTGCTATGCAAGCTCTTTTTATTCCTTTAATTCTTCCAGAAATAAATAATCCGCTTGCAAGAATTGCTCCTGTTGAGCCTGCAGAAACTAATCCATCGTAACCATCTTCATTTAATTTTTCGAAAGCTTTAACCATTGTAGAATCTTTTTTTCTTCTTATGGCCTTTACTGGATCTTCATTATTTTCAATTTTGTCTTTAGCATCTATTATTTCGTAGGATTTTATTCTTCCATCAATAATTTTTTCTATTTTTTCTTTATCTCCAGAAAAAACTGGCACAAAATCTTTTTCTTTTAAAGCACTAATTGCACCTTCTATTGGAATCTTTATTCCGTCATCTACTCCATAAGTATCTATAATTATCTTCATAATTTCCCCTTATTTTTGATATTAAAAAAAGATAGTGTTACCACTATCTTAATTTAACTCAAGAACTTCTTTGCCTTTATGATAACCACAGCTTGGACAAACTCTATGTGGTAACATTGGTTCATGACAATTTGGACACTCTACATAAGTTGATTTATTTAATCTGTAAGCTGAAGCTCTTCTTTTATTTTTTCTTGTTTTTGATGTTCTTCTCTTAGGTACTGCCATTCTAACACCTCCTAGTTATGAGTTTTAGCAATCTTAAACATTATATAAGTAAATGTTAAAATTGTCAAGCTATACTAGTTTTTTAGTGTCTCTTGCAATCATTAATTCTTCGTTTGTTGCTATTACAAAAACTTTTACTTTTGAATCGTCAGTTGAGATTAAATGACAACCGCCACGAACATTATTTTTTTCTGGATCGATTTTGATTCCAAATTGTTCAAAGCCTTTCATTATGTCAGCTCTCATTGTTGCAGAATTTTCTCCGATTCCACCAGTAAATACAATTGCATCAGTTTTTCCGATTTCTGCCATATATCCTGCTACATATCTTTTTGCTCTGTTAGCAAACATTTTTAAAGCAATATCTGCTCTTTTATTTCCATCATTTGCAGCATTTTCAAGATCTCTAAAGTCTGATGATACTCCAGAAACTCCAAGAACTCCTGATTCTTTATTTAGGACATTGTCCATTTTTTTTGTATCATATCCATATTCATTCATCAAAAATGTTACAACTGTTGGATCTAAATCTCCACTTCTTGTTCCCATTACAAGTCCTTCAAGTGGTGTAAGTCCCATTGTTGTATCAAATGATTTTCCTTCTTTAACTGCACATATTGAAGATCCATTTCCTAAATGGCATGAAATCATATTTAAATCTTTTTGATCTTTTTCTAAAACTTTTGCTGTTTTTTGTGTGATGAAATCATGGCTTGTTCCATGGAATCCATATTTTCTAACAGCTTGGTCTTCGTAGTATTTATAATCAATTCCATAAAGGAAATTTTCTTCTGGCATTGATTGGTGGAATGCTGTATCAAATACTGCCACATTTTTTACATTTGGTAGAAGTTTTTCACAAGCTTCAAGTCCCATCATATTTGCTGGATTGTGTAATGGTGCAAATTTTGAATATTCTTTTACAGCTTCTTTAACTTCGTCATCAATTACAACAGATTTTGTAATTTTTTCTCCACCATGAACAAATCTATGGCCAACTGCATCTATTTCAGATAAATCTGAAATCACACCATTTTCTTTATCAGTTATAGCATCAAATACGTGTTTAACTGCTTCAGTATGGTCTTTCATATCTTCTTCAATTATATATTCGTCGTCGCCTTTTTCTTGTTTAAGTCTTGAGCCATCTATTCCAATTCTTTCTACAAGACCCTTTACTAAAACTTCTTCATTGTCCATATCAAATAATTGATATTTTAAAGATGAAGAGCCACAATTGATAACTAATATTTTCATTTATTCCTCCATTAAAATACTTTTTTTGATTTAATTTCAATAAATTTTGGATTTTCTATATCATCAATATAATCTAGTGATTTTTCTTTATTGTATGAATAATCAACTATATTAGTGTAATCATTTTTTGATATTAATTGCCCATCTATAATAAGTTTGCTATTATTTTTTGAAATAATACCGCCTTTTATTATAAGCAAACCATCCAAAACTAAATCATTTTCCAAAATCAAATCTTTACCAATAATTACTATACCACTAATTCGTCTAGGTGTCTTAATTTTATTGGAAAAATTTTTTTCTTCATTTGATAAATTGCTCTGATTTTTCTCTAAATTATCATCATTTGAAATTTCGCTTGATGTAATCTTTTCTTTCTCTCTTTTTACAATTAATTGTCCACCAATTTTTAAAAATCTCTTTTCTAAATCATTTTCTAATTTTAAATTTTCAAATTCTTCAAATTTATTTTGTTTGAATTTTAAATTTTTGTAAAATTCGTCGAAATTTTCATCAAGTATTATTTTTTTATTTTCTCTTAGCGCATACTTATTTCTTAAATCCAAAACCATTTCTAATATAGCCTTTGAATTTCCAATTTTTTTTACACTTCTTAATACAAATTCTTTTTTATTTTGTTTTTGAATTTTTACTTCTTCTTTTTCATCAAAATAATAAAAATAAAATGGATGCCACAAATTGTCATCATTTTCATTTACTATCTCAACATCTTCCAACAAAGTTTTTTTATCATCTACAATTATGGAATAAAGTGATTCTAATTGGTATATAGCTTTTTTCCTATTGTACAAATCCTTATTCGAATCATTGTTATTTATCGCCTGCTCGTATATGAAGGTTAGGCTTATTGATAAAAGAAGTAAAATTATCAAAACATAAATGGATAAAAAACCTCTTTTTTTCATTCAAGCCTCCTTATATAGGTTTTGTAATTTGAATTTCCTTCTTTTTCATAAAAATCAATATCTATTGAAAATGAATCATCATTTTTGTCATAAGATATATTCGAATCACTACAATATCCTATTGGGATTTTTATTTCTCTCTGGCTATTTGAATTTAAATTATTGATATAAACGTATAATTTTTTCCCATTTTGTTCAAATCTATATGTAGACTTATTTTAGCCTTCACTAATTAATAATTTGAAATTATTTTCATTTTTAAAGTCAATTATTTTATCTGATTTTCTTATAACATTTTCTATATATAAAATACAATTTGTTGAATTTTTATAGTCAATTTCATCCTCATAGGCTTTTTTACTAATTGAAAGATTTGTTTTTACAATATTATTTATTAAAACTATAAGGATTGAACCAATAGCTATTGCACAAATTAATTCTAAGAGGGTAAAGCCTTTTTTTCTCATTTTTTTACCACCACTTCCAAATTATATTTATCACATCTTACTTCTATATATTTCAAATTTTCATTGTATGATTCAATACTTGTATTAATTTTAAAGCCATTTTCTAAGTCTTCATATTCTCCTTCATCTCTATTTTTTGATTTTTCTAATACTTCTTGCATTGTAAATAAAATTTTAGAATCGTCTTTTATTTTTCTGGAATTTTCATAAATTGAAAAAAGTGATGGAAGCAGGTAAATGCTTATTATGCTTATAAGAGCTAGAGCAATAATTATTTCAATCAAGGTAAATCCTTTTCTAGTTTTATTCATATCTTATCCTTCCAGCAATCGGCGATACTATAATAGAATATTTTTTGTTAGAAGAAGAAAAATAAATCGTACTTGCTCCCTCTACACTTCCTGTTGGTCTAAATACAAAAGTATTTTTTGTGTTTGCTTTTATATATTTAAAATAAACTTCTTTTACCATTTCATTATCATCAGCTCTTTTTATTGCGTAATTATTAATATCTATATTAATTTTATATTTATAACCTGTAACTAGAGATTTTTCTCTGCAATAATTTATGTCAGCTTGCAAGTTTTCAATTTCTTTTCTTTCTTGAAGTTTTGGTATCAAACCCGATTTTATTAAAATCACACTTGAAATCAAAGAAATTATAGCAAGTGTAACTATTAATTCAATTAAGGTAAAGGCTCTTTTTTTCATAAACACCTCACAAAAGACTTATAATATAAGCAATAAATATATAAATACAAAATGGAATCATTATTTTCATTGATTTTTTCTTGATAGCTATTATAATTGCAAAAATCGCTCCAATCCAAATAGAGCCTAAAATTAAATATAAAATTCTTTCATTTTTTAAAAATAAAAATAAGGCTAAATAGAAAAAATAATCTCCATCTCCTATATTTTTCTTAGATATGAAATAGATTAAAAAATATAGGAAAGTAAAAATTAAAATAATTTTAAAAAATTCAAAATCAAATCCCAAATAAAAAATTCTATATATTAATCCAATAAAAGCTAAAATATAAACATATCCCATATATATTTCCATGCTTTTTAAATCAATCATAGCTATTACAAAAGAAAAAATTAGAGATAAAAAAATCAAACTTCCTTCCATAAAAGTTTTTTCTTTCATAGCAAATATAAATAAAAGACCCCCTATTATTTCATAAAGAATATATGAAAATGGGATCTTTTTTTGGCAAAATCTACACCTTGCTTTTAAATTTATGTAAGAAAAAATAGGTATAAGATCTCTTTTTAATATTTTATTGTTACAAAATGAACAATGACTTGGTGGATAGGCAATATTTTCTCCTCTAAGAGTTCTATCACACAATAAATGTGCAAATGAACCGAATATTGCTCCCAAGAAAAAATAAATTATATTAATCATTTATTTTTCTCTTTTAGATCAAGTGTATCTGGCACAATTGTAATTGTTGAATTTTTAGGATTAATTGTTACCTTATATTCACTTGCATCTAGTCCAATTCCTTTTGGAATCTCAGGCCATTTTTCTACATATTTAAGTGCATCTTCACTTTCTTTTGTCCAAGTTACTTCGCCATCATTTACATTTAATTCATTTAATTTTACGCTAGCTGCAGTTTTTAACATTGACACATTCGCATTATGAGCAGTTATTGCCGCTTGTTTTTTTGATTTTTGATATTTTGGTATAGCTATTGCTGCAAGTATGGCTATAATTGCAATTACAATAATTAATTCAATAAGAGTAAATCCTCTTTTTTTATTTTTAAATTTTTTAAACATTAACTTCTCCTTAAAAATTAATGGCATTAACCGAATCAAACATTGGTATGGCAATAGAAAAAACTACAAATCCAACTACTAAAGCCATAAAAAGTATCAAAAAAGGTTCTGCTAATCTTGATATTCTTTTTAGTCTATAAATATATTCATTAGCATAATAATTAGAGGATTTTTTGAGAGATTTTGTCATATCTCCACTGTCTTCGCCTACCTTTATCATAGCTATAAATAATTTCGTAAAAACATTTTCCTTATCTAGAGAACTTGATAAATTATTTCCTAGTTTTAAGCTCTCCTCTACATTTGTTAGAATTTGTTTTAAATATTGATTTTTGAAAGAATTTTTTATTATATCAATGCTTTCTATAATATCTACATCGCCCTTTTTTAGGATATATAAAAGCGAAGAAATTTGGTATTCTATATTTAAAAGTCTAAATTTTTTAAAAAACATACTTTTAAAAAAGCTTTCATCAATTTTGTTTCTGTATTTATCTTTACGTCTTAGTAAAATTATTGTAAAAACAAAAATAAAAATTATTAATAAAATAAAAAAGCCATTTTTACTAAAAAAATCTGAAATATTTAAAAGAATTTTTGTAGCTATTGGTAAGCTTCTTGCATTTTCTTCAAAAACTTCTATAAAAGTAGGCATAACCTTTGTTAAAATAGTTATAACAACTCCTATAGTAACAATTAATAAAATTATAGGATAAATCAAAGCTTCACTTATTTGATTTTTGTTTTTACTTTCTTCGGTCATATATGTAGATAACTCATCAAGAATCTTTGAAAGATTTCCACTTGCATCTCCACTTTTTACAAAAGCTGTAACAATTGGTCCAAAGGATTTTTCTTCTTTTTTAAAAGCCACATAGGCTTCGTCTCCCTTTTTTAGGGCTAATGATACATTGACCAAAGCCTTGTTCAATTTCTTGTCAAGTCTTTGGTCAATTATTATCATTAAACTATCGTATAAGGATACCGATGAGTCAATAAGTAAACTTAATTGCTTTAAAAATAAGGATAAAATATTGGAATTTATCCTAGCTTTTCCTATATCCTTGTTTAAAAAAGCCTTCAGCTTATCAAATTTTATTTTATTCAATTAAACTTCAAGTAATTCTTTATTTTTGCTTTCAACAGTTTTTTCAACTTTATCGATATATTTTTTTGTAATTTTTTGTATATCTTCTTCTATTGAAAATAAATCATCTTCTGTTAAGTCTGCAGATTTTTCAGCTTTTTTTGCTATATCCATTGAATCTCTTCTTATATTTCTAATTTGAATTTTGCTATCTTCAGAATATTCAGAAACTTGCTTTGTAAGTTCTTTTCTTCTTTCCTCAGTCAAAGCTGGGAATGGAAGTCTAATTACTTCTCCATCATTTTGTGGATTTATTCCTAAATCAGATTTATTAATAGCCTTTTCAATTTCTTTAATATTAGATTTATCCCAAGGTTTAATAACTAAAAGTCTTGGCTCTGGTGTAGATATGGTTGCAGCTTGGTTAATTGGTGTTTGAGTTCCATAATATGAAAATGTAATTCCATCCAATATAGAATCATTAGCCCTACCTGCTCTAATTTTTGATATTCTAATTTCGAATGATTCACAAGCTTTTTTCATCGAAGCTTCAGTATCTTTAATAATCTTATCGTACATCAAAATTCTCCTTTACAATTGTACCAATTTCTTTTCCTTCAACTATTTTAACTAAATTTTCTGGATTATCGATTCCAAAAGCTAGGATTGGCATATCATTATCCATACACAAACTTGTTGCTGTAGAATCCATAATCTTTAATCTTTTTTGTAAAATTTCACTATAGGTTAATTTTTCATATTTAACTGCATCATCAAATTTATTAGGATCTTTGTCATAAATTCCATCAGTTCCTTTTTAGCCTAATAAAATCATATCAGCATTAATTTCCAAAGCCCTAAGAGATGCTGTTGTGTCAGTTGAGAAATATGGTAGACCAGTGCCTGCTGCAAAAATTACAATTCTTCCCTTTTCAAGGTGTCTTACAGCCCTTCTTCTTATGTAAGGCTCAGCAACTTCTTGCATATTAATTGCAGTCATAAGCCTTGTTTCAAGTCCCATTTTTTCAAGCGTATCTTGAACTCTAAGACCATTCATAACAGTTCCAAGCATTCCAATAGTATCACTTGTTGCTCGTTCAATATGTTGACCACTTCTGCCTCTCCAGAAATTTCCACCGCCAACAACTATGGCAATTTCAAGTCCCTTATCTCTAGCTTTTTTTATATTTTCGCAAATAAGATCAATAGTTTCATCATCAAAACCAAATCCCTTATCTTTTGCAAGTGCTTCTCCACTTAATTTTAAAACTACTCTTTTTATATCTCGCAAAACTTTTCCTCCTATTAGTAAAATTATATACTATTTTTTTATATTGATAAAGTTATAGCTAATAAAAATTTATTAAATAGTTTACTATGAATATAGATACCCATATTCAAAAAATTCTATCTATATCAAAAATGGAAAATTTTATATTTTATTATTTTATAGGATTTTATTAAATGACGAAAATTTATCTAATACTAAACTTATCAAAGCAAAAATTATTCCAAATCCTACAAGAATATAAATATTATTTAAAAATATTTCTTTTGAAAATCATTTGCTATCATATTATTGTTTGCTACATAATAAAAGCTTGGAAAAACTCTAGCTAATAAAAGGGCGTTTTTACTTAAAATCTCTTGAGGTACAAAAACCCCTGTTAAAAATGATGAGCCTAGAGCAAATATATTCATTACAGCCATCATAATATTGCTATTACTTATTAATTTCGAAATAAAAAGAGCAAGACTAACTGTAGATAAGGCAAAAATCAATGAATTTATCATCATATATATTATTCTGTTGGATAAATCTTCTTTCCCATTTAAAACAAAAAATGCAATGATATAAAGAATCCAAGAAAAAATAGCAAAACAAATATTACCCAAAAGTATTTGCAAATTTCTTTTTGTTTTACTTAAAGGAGAAATCAAATTTCTTTGACTGATATTTTTATTTTTATAAGTCAGGCTAACCAAAGAAACTACCAAAATTATCTGACTTAAAAATACATAAGATAAAAAGTTAAAGAAAAATAAAATTTTTTCAGGTATAATTTGACCCTTATCTTTTTTTAGAGAAATTTTCACTTTCTTTTGAAAATCTTTCTTCGTATTTTTGATTGCATCATTAAGATTTAAACCTGCTTTTTCATAAAGCGAAATTTGATCTAAATATAAGTTTACTGATTCTTTTACATATTGATAATATTTTGCACTTTGGCTCTTTTTATTTCAACTTTTCTTTCTTTATCAAAATTTTCTGGAATTTTTATATAGGCTGTTACTATTCCATAAAATAAATTATCATCAATATTTTTCCTTTAAGATCAACAATTTTATTTTCTTTTTCCATATATGTAATAAAAGATTTTGATAAATCACTTTGGCATGAGTCTTCTATATAAATTTTTGCCTTTTCTTTTTATAAACATTGGAATTGGTATTAGTAGAATTAGAAAATATAAGTAAGGACATAAAAATTATTGTGTATAAGGCTATTGCCTTTGTATGTCCTCTTATTATTTTAAAATAATTTTTAAATACTATCATATTGTCTACCCCTTGTTAATAAATAAGAAATCAATCCAAATAGCAAAGTCAAAAACAATAAATATCCTATATTCTCCCAATACCTATCCAAAGTATCATAATAATAAAGACTATAAATTCCATCATTAATTAAGCTTGCTGGATTAAGTTTGTTTATTATAGGATAATTTTCTTGGATTAATATTTTCACATCAGAATTCATCATTCCAGCCAGGTATGAAAAAAGCATGCTTACAGCTATTCCTATTCCACTTTTTATTTCTATACTAGCCTTATTGGATAAGCCGATTAAACACCCAAACAAGACTCCAAATAAACTTGCAAGACCTATAAGAAATATTAAAAGACCTAACTTATTAGAAAAATCTATTTTATAAATTTTATTAAAAAATAAAATTGTAAATAAGACTATGGAAAAGTTTATTATAAATCCTGCCAAAATTGATGCTGAAAGGCTTATTGATTTTTTATAGGAGCTATTGCATTTCTTTTTGCAAGACTTGATAGGTTTGCTTCATAATTATAAATAACCAAAAGTCCAAAACTAAATCCATACAATGCCTGCATGCCAATAAGAGCATAGAAAAATGTGTTAACAATATTTATATTTTCTTTGAAATATTCTTTATATGGTTTGAACTTTCAGTTAATATCTTGGGATTAAAACTAGGATTTTTCTAAAAATTTTCTTTGCCATAATCCCTTTTCTAAGATAAGCATTCAAAATACTTTCAACAATCGATTCATATAGACCTGATTTTTTAAATTCTACTTTGTCATAATCTTTTATGTAGGCAGTGATTTTTTCATCATCCATCTTTTTTTATCACAAATTTTAAATATTTTTCTTTTTCTAATGTTTTCAAAAATCATCAAAATATTTATCATCTCTCAAACCATCTTTTACAACAACATTAATAGGCTCAAATTTCATTGAATTTTTTATATTACCAAGAGCAATATTAAAGAAAAATCCCAAGATTAAAGGAAATATCAAAGACCAAAAATAAGACTTTTATCCCTAATTAAAACTTTAAAAGTATTTTTAAAACTGTGAACGAACATACTAATCCCTCAATTCTTTTCCAGTCAATTCAAGAAATACATCATTTAAACTAGGTCTACTTGAGCTTAGATGGTCATATTTTGTTTCAAATGAATTTAATATATCAACAAGATTTAAAATATTTGAATCTTTAGAAAAACTTAATTTACAATTTCTTCCCTTTATAGAAAAATCAATCAAAGAATCCATAGCTTTTATTTTTCAATCAAGTCATCTGATAAATCATCAGATTCAAAAGAAATTTTTCCTTTAAATTTATGGTATCCTTTAAGCTTTCAGCATCGCCTTTTGCAATTATTTTTCCCTTATCAAGAATAACAATGTAATCACAAAGGCTTTCAACCTCATCCATATAATGAGAAGTGTAGATAATGCTTGCTCCATCTTCATTTAACTTTTTTATCCCTTCCAAAATATTATTTCTAGATTGAGGATCAACTGCAACAGTAGGTTCATCAAAAATAATTAAGTCAGGCTTATGAGCTATTCCACAAGCAATATTTAACCTTCTTAGAAGTCCACCAGATAATTGCTTAGGTTTAAATTTAACAAAATCACCAAGACCAACAAGATCTATAGTTTTTTTTACGAGAATTTTTCTTTTATTTTATCTTTTATGTATAGACCGCAAAAATAATCTATATTTTCATAAACATTAAGCTCATCATAAACACCAACATCTTGAAAAACTACACCAATTTTTTCTTAATATTAAATGAATCAGCAGTCATTTCTTCGCCAAAAATTTTAATAGAGCCTCCATCATTTTTTAGTAAAGAAAGAATGCAAGAAATGCTAGTAGATTTTCCAGAACCATTAGGTCCCAAAAGCCCCAAAATTTCTCCTTCATATAAATCCAAATCCAAATTATCAACAGCAATAAAATCTTTATATTTTTTAACCAAAGACCTAACTTCAATAACTTTATTAACCATGATTTTTCTCCTTTTATTTATTTTAGCATATAAGAATGAGTAAAAATATTATAAAAATGTAAAAATATTGTAAAAATAAGCACAAAAAAAGACGTTATTGCTAACGTCTATATTTCTTGGTGCGGGATAAAGGAGTTGAACCTTCACGAGAAAATCTCACTAGATCCTAAGTCTAGCGCGTCTGCCAATTCCGCCAATCCCGCGTATGGGGTGAGTAGAGAGATTCGAACTCTCGATCTCCTGGGCCACAACCAGGTGTCTTAACCAACTGGACCATACCCACCAAATAAATAACTTACTATACAAGTATACATCCAATCAAATCACTTGTCAAGCAAAGTGTAAAATATTCAAAATATTTTTACATTTTACAAGGGCCTTTCTCTTTCGACTTATATATAATACCACTAATAAAAATTTAATGCAAATTTATTTTTATTTTAAAGTTTTACAAAAAATATCTCTTATAGTAAAATACTGTTAAGAAAGATAGATTTAGAGGTGATTTTATGAAGAAAAAATCTAATAGCAAAATGATTTTAAAAATTTTTGCTGTTGTAATTGTTTTGTCTATGGTTATTCCTATTATTATGAATGCTGTTGAATCATTATGATTGTTGAAAATATTGAATATTCTGATAAATATAATTTGGTAAAAATTACCATTTCAAATGAATTTTTTTATATTTCTTATGATTTTTTTAATGATTTAGCTTTATCTATTGGAGCGGTTATTGATTTTGATTTGTATAAGGAAATTTTAAGGGAAAATGACTTTAATAGATGTAAAAATGAAGCTTTAAAACAATTATCTTACGGTGCAAAGACTTCTTTCGATTTGAAAAAAAAATTGAAAGAAAAAAAATTCAATAATGATTCGATTTCTAGGGTTATTGATTTTTTGACTGAATATAATTTAATTGATGATAAAGCTTATGTGAAATCTTATATAAATGATAAATCAAGGATAAATAATTGGTCTAAGGGTAAAATTAGATACAAACTAAAGGCAAAATTTATTGATGATAGTTTAATTGATACTTATTTGGATGAAATTTCCTATGATGAAGAGTATGAAAAAGCTTATGATGCAGGTCTTAACAAAAAAGAAAGTGTAAATGATAAAAATAAGGTATATAGATTTCTTGCTTCTAGGGGATTTTCTTATGATATTATAAGTGATGTGTTGGGTGATTTGTTCAAATGAAAAATGCTTTTGTTTATATTTTAAGATGTTCTGATGGAAGTCTTTACACTGGTTGGACAAATAATTTACAAAATAGATTGGAAAAACACAACAAGGGAATTGGCGCAAAATATACAAGAGCAAGAAGACCTTGTAAACTAGTTTTTTATAAAGAAGTTTCTGATAAAAGTAAGGCTATGAAAATTGAATATAGAATAAAAAGATTAAACAAAAAATTCAAAGAAAATATTGTAAATAATTTTGATAGAAAAAAATTAGAGCTTATTGATTAGATAAGCTCTTTTTCTTTTAATTTTTTATAAAGACTTTCTCCTCTTCTTTTTATTGACAATTCAAATAGTCCCATATTTGTAAATCCATATATTTCGTAAGTGTCAAAATATTTTTTTATATTTTCGTTTATTTTATCAATCAATTGATCATTTTTACTAGATTTTAAAAAATCTATAACTACCATTCCGCCAATATTTCTAAGATTTAAATTGTAAAAAATAAAATCTACCAAATCTTCATTAACCTTATAATAAAAATCATCCTTGTCCATAGTTGATTTTTTCTTTGATGAATTCACATCAATAAAGCAAAGCGTTTCAAGATCATTGATTATTATTGATAAATCATCTTTATAAATCTTTTTTTCCTTAATGCTTTTTATTGAATCTGAAATTATTTTATTATTTTTTATATCTAGTTCAACAAGTTCCAAATCTTTATTTTTTTCACAATATAAGTCAAATTCATTGTAAGTTTTCAAGAGTTTTGGAGAAGGCGTGAAATTTTCTTCATTTATTAATTTTTCTTTAAGTTCAAGTAATTTATTATAATTTTCATGGTTTTTCTTTCTATCTTTTTTTAATTTTGGAAATCCCTTATTTTTGAACCTATACAAATAATAATCTTCATTTTCGATTCTAAAATTTGCACTCATAGTTGCTAATTTATCGTCAAATTCTTCTTTAATAATCTGGCAAATTACACTATCTCCAATTTTGAATTTTTTATTTGATTTTAAAAAAGCCTTTTTGCCATCATCATACAACAAAAAATAAGCATTAATAGAATCAATTTTATTTACTACTTTTGCCCTATAAATATTGAACAAGTAAGGAGAATAAAATTTTAATTCAATAAGCTTGTTATCGACAATTTTACCAAAGGCTTTTTCTTTATAATCTACAAAAATATATGATTTCATTTCGCTAATTTCTTCTTTAATTTTTCAAAAAATCCAATTTTTTCGATATTTTCATTTTTATCATCCAAAAGATTTAAAATAATATTTTCATAAGATGTATCTTTTGATTTTAACCCTAAAAATTTTGAAGATTTAGCAAAAATTTCATCTCTATATTCCCTAATATCAAAATATTTGTCATAAGTTTCGATAAAAAAGTAATCAGAATCAAAGTCTTCATTAATTTCACTTTCATCAGTAATTTGAATTATTTTTTTATCATCTATTAACTCTTTATCTAAACCATTTACAATAAGAACATCATAATAATTTATTTTTCCCAAAAGACTTGATATATCTTCTTTTTTTATTTTATATTTTGAATTTATTAAAGGAGCTATGGCAAAATCTATATTTTCACAAGTTTTTCTAATAATTTTTTCAAGACCTACAAGGTCAAGGAAATAATCACATATATCGTATGTGATCATTCCTCCCATATCAAATAAATCTTCAATATTACAATCCTTGTTTCTTTCAAATGATAGAATCAAAACAGACTTATCCTTAGATAAAATTTTTGAAAAATCTTTTATAAATTTTAATTCATTTTGATTTTTTGAATTTATTAAATATATGTCCATTTTATTCTCCTTGTGTATTTTCTTGATTATTACCTTCGGTTTTTACTTTATTGAGAAGATTTTGCTTATCTGGATTTATTTTTATATCAAAATATTTGCAAACTATGTCTCTAAAAATTGGTGAAACATTAAATGATGTTGCCCCTTGAGTTAAAATTATTGATATTGCAATTTCTGGATCATCGTATGGAGCAAATCCAATCATCCATGCATAAGGGTCGTAACCACTTCCATCTGGATTTTTACCTTCAACTTCTGCTGTTCCTGTTTTTACTCCAACTTCAAGAGGCATTCTATTTAAAATAGCATTATTTTGAGCAACTAACAAGGTACCATATTTTATATCTTCCAAATATTTATCATCTTTAATAGAAATTTTCTTATGCTTTACTTGATTTTGATATAAAATATCTTTCGAATTATGGTTTGTTACTTCTTTTATTAATGTATATTTATTTAAATAACCACCATTTGATATTGTAGACATAACTCTATTCATTTGTAGTGGCGTGTATGAATTTTGCCCTTGTCCTATAACTATATTTAACATATCTGTTATATCCCATTTCGCTTGATTTAGATAAGTAAATTTTAAAGTATCAGCAAGACCTGCCCTATCATCTTTTTTAATTTCTAATGGTTCATAACCCATTTTATCAATCATTTCAATTAATTTTTTTCTATTTATAGAATTTGGATTATCCGCTAATTTTACAAGTTCATTTTTATCATTTTCAATATCAGATTTTGTTTTTTTAACATTTTTTTTCAAATATTTTTTTATATTTTTATCAAGGTACTTCTTCATTAATGATTTTGTAACTTCTAATTTCTTTTCGACAGATGGTATATTTCCACTTGATTCCTGTGGAATATTTATTTCTATTCCAGAAGTTTCATCTAATCCCAAAGTACTAGCAGCTTTTTTTACATCACTTAGTTCAAGCTTAAATCCAAGGCTTTTGCCAGTAGATGGATTTTCTCCCAAAGCCAAACAATAAAAGTAATAGTTACATGAATCTCTAATTGCATCATATAAATTTTCTTCTCCATGAGTTGTACCAGTTGTTGACCAAATTAAACAAGAAAATCTCCTACTTCCTATATCCATAAAACCATTACAATAATTTGTCATTTGTGGATTTAATCCTTTTTCCAAAGCCGCCAAAGAAGTTACTAATTTAAAAGTAGATCCAGGCATAACAGCAGTCTGACTTGCCACATTTAACATAGGTCTTGCTGCTAGCACAGATGAACCATCATCTACTTGTAAGCTTTCCCAATCAGAAGAAGAAATTCCAGTAGAAAATAAATTAGGATCATAACTTGGATATGAAGCCATTGCAAGAACTTCTCCAGTTTTTACATTACTTACAACAACTGCTCCATTTGTTGAATAAGGAGCAATTTCGCTAGTATTAAAATTCCCATATTCAGATTCATAGGTTTTACCTGTTCTAATTGATTCTAGAACTTTTGAAAGAGATTTTTCTGCTTGCGCTTGCAAATTAGCATCTATAGAAAGATAAACATCATTTCCTGGTTCTGATGGAGTTTTTGATAATGTTTCAATTCTATTTCCTGATGAATCAACCGTTACAATACTTTTTCCATTTTTTCCTCTGAGAGTATCTTGATATGATTCTTCGATTCCAGTTTTGCCGACAATTTCATCTCTTAAATATGAATCTTTTTTTACATATTTTTCCACTTCTTCATCGGTTGCAATTGGTCCCATGTAGCCTAAAACGTGGCTTGCCAAATTTCTATTTGGATAAGATCTTATAGGAATTGTTGCCACACTAATTCCCTTTGATTTGTCAATATTTTCTTCAATTCTTAGAACAGTCGAATCATCTAAATTATAAACTAAATTAATTGGTCTAAAACCAAATGAGCCTTGCCTATTAATAATGCTATCGATTGTCAAAATTCCACAAGCCTCATAGTCATTGTCATTTTTTATATCTGATACTGATTTTATATAATCAAGAACTTCTTTTGCGCTTTTTGCTTTATTTAGTTTTTTTACAACCTTATCTCGACTTTCATTTTTATCTCTGCTTGCATAATATTCAAAGAAATCTTTTTTGGCAACATTAAAAGTATAATCCCATTTGCTAGGCTTATCTTCTGAAATATCGATTGATGGATAGACGTTATTTATAGCATTAGCATTTTGTGCCAAATATTTTAAATCTTTATCTAAGATTACGCCCTTCAATAATTTATGTTTATCAGCAAGATTTGCCAATTCTTCTGCTGGATCTCCAGCTTGAGAATTTTTAAATTTTATATCAACAGAATATATATTTTTTTTATCTTTTGTTTCGGTTTTTACTTCTGTTGTAAAGTTTGCATATATACCTTTGTTTTCCAATTTTTCTATCAAAATATCTGCTGGAATTAGGTAAGAGCCATCTTCTTCATTTAAGCTTGCTGATTTTAAAAATTCTTTGATTGAAGATTTTTTTACAATTTCATAAAAATCATCACTAGCTTTTGTATCTAATTTTATTTCTGGATAGCCATCATTTAAACTAGCTTTTTTTTGTATGAGCTTTTCATCTGCCATCAAACTATAATCTTTTAAAATCACATTAGATTCTAAATTTTTTTCTTTTAAAATATTATAAGTTAATAATCTTGCTTGATTATTTTCAAGTATATTTTTTATAACAGACTTATCGTCGCCAATTGCACTAACAACAACGTCAAGAGGATCATCTTTTGTGCTATGACCTAATGCTTTTAATTTTTCTTTTGCATTTTCCTTATATACTAAATTAAGTTTATTATTTTTTTGCTTAACTAATATAGGAATGTCTATTCCTCTTTTTTTCAAGGCAAGAAGGGCAGTTTTTATTGTTTCATATTTTATCCCATCTTTGTTGCTAAAAGATCCTACTATTTCTCTTGTTAATTTTTTTTCAACTATTATATCAACAATTTTATCTTCTGGTGATTTTTCTTCTTTGAAATAATCATCCTCACTTTTGTATTGGAATGAATTTAGTCTAATATCAAAATCATTTTGGTAATTTACACCTGCTTCTTCCAAAATATTTACCAAAGAATTTACAGCCTTTATCCTATCTTCATCATCCAAGCTTGTAAGTTTATCTTTATATAATTGCACAGCAAAAGATGGAACTGTTGTAGCAAGAACATTTCCATTTCTGTCTAAAATATCTCCTCTACTTGCAATTTCATCAACTTCTTGAACTTTTCTATTATCTGATAAATCTCTGTAATGTTCTCCTTGATTTATCATAAGGATAAATAATTTTACAAAAATAGCAAGAAACATTAGACCAAAAACTATTTGCAAAATAGTTATTCTATTTTCTTTTTGTTTTCTCAAAACTTACACCCCTATATCCTATATGTTGGAATATACATTAGTTTTTTTATTATTATATGATAGATTAAATACATTAAAGTATTCAATAAAGCTTCTACCAAAATTGGTACAAATAAATAATTTTTAATAACAACTATATCCCCATTAAAAATATATGTTATTAAACTTACAAATAAAAAGTTTAATATAGTAAAAACAAAAGTTAAAATCAAACCTGTTTTTTTATCGCTACTAAATCTAAACTTTTCATCTCCAACTACATGACCTATCAAAAAATATGATAAAGCTCTTACACCAATTATTTTTGAAAACATAAGATCTTCCAACAAACCAATAACAAGCCCCGTATAAGAAGCACTCTTAGACCCAAGTGTTAAGGATAAACATATTACAAATGCAACTATAATATTGATATTTGCTCCAAATATATCCACCTTAGAAAAGACGCTAACTTGTAGGATAAAAGAAATAAAAGCTATTAAAAATGTTTTAAATTTATTCATATATCCACCTTACTTTCTAAGAACCAAAACCCTATACAAATGGGTAAAATCTGCTGGCGAATCAATAGTTACATTTTTTCTTAGAGAATCCTTGCTCATAATTACATTAGAAATTTCTCCCAAATATAAACCCTTAGGATAAACTCCCCCTATACCACTTGTAATTAATGTATCAGAATTTTTAACATCACTAGAAACTTCTAGCATATAACCACTAATTTTTTTGTTTTTATAATCATCAATAACCCCATAATCTCCACTTCTAGAATTAATAAATGAAACGTCATTTGATGAATTTTTGATTGTTTCAACCTTGCTTGTTGTTGAATTTACCTTTACAACTTTTCCTATAACAGCAGATGAATACTCGCTATTTCCTATAGCTTGCAAAATTACATCATTAACTTTTATCCCGTCTTTTTTACCCTTGTCTATAAAAAATGATTCTTGCATACTTTTTACATCAGAATTAATAACTTGAGCTTTGACGTATTCATATTTTTGATTTTTTATAGCATCATTTTCAGCTTTCAAAAAATCTTTTCTATTAATAACTTCCATTAAGTTAGCATTTTCTTTTAAAAGATTTTGATTTTCTATCTTTAATTTTTCAACTTCGGCTCTTGTTTGCTTTGAACCAATAGTATCTTCTATAGCTTTAATTATTTCTGAAGTTATTGAATAAGAAGCTTTGTTTACGGGCTTGAATATGGTATTTGTTATATTATTACCAGCCTCTACCAAATCATCAGTAAGGCTTGATGTAAATATCAACAATACTAACAAAATAACCGTTATAAAAAAATGTTTATTGTTTTTTTTCTTTCTTCTATAAGCCATACTTACCTACTTTGATATTTTAAAAATCTATCTGGATTTTCCATAATTAAGCCTGCACCTTTTATAGCATCTAATTCTGGCTTGTCAGATATTTTCGCCTTTAAATTTATTATTTTTTCAATATATTCACGAAGACCTCTAACATTTGCCATACCTCCAGTCATTAAAAATCCATCATTTTTAATATCACTGGATAATTCTGGCGGTGTTTTTTCCATTACCAAATAAATCATCTCTATTAGACTATCAGCAAATTCGCTTATGCAAGGTGCTATTTCTTCACTTGTAACTTTTATTCTTTTAGGTTGAGCATCTTTTACATCTCTACCTTCAACTTCCATTCCTATATCCTTATCTTTAAGTCTAAGTGATAGCAATTCCTTTTTAATAAGCTCTGCTGTATTTATACCTACTTCGATTTTTTTCTTTTCTCTCAAAAAATTTTGGATATTTTTATCGATGTCATCTCCGCCCATTTTTAAAGTTTTACTAGCAACAATTCCATTAAGGCTTATTACGCAAATCTCACTTGTTCCAGCCCCAAGATTTAAAGTCAAAATACCTCTTGGATCTTCTGGAGTAAGTCCAACTCCAAAACAAGCCGCAAGTGATTCATCAACCATTATTACATCCCTACTTCCAGCATGCAAAGAAGCATCTTCGACAGCTCTTTGTTCAATGTCAGTAATACCACTAGGAACGCAAACAACAACTCTTGGTTGAACAACCGAAAACCCAGGATTTATTTTTTGGAAAAAATAATTTAACATTGCCTCAGTTAAATTAAAATCAGATATAACACCCTTTTCAATAGGTCTTTGTACTATAATTTCATCAGGAGTTTTTCCAATCATTTCCTTAGCTTGTTGACCAATAGCTTTTATTTCCTTATTTTGGTGGTCAAGAACTAAAACAGATGGTTCAGAAATTACAACCCCTTCATTTTTCTTAAAAACTTTAATACAGCTGGTACCCAAATCAATTGCTAGGTCTTCTGCCATAATTCTAAAATTCATTTTATTCTCCTATATAATATTTTCTTGTCTAAAACTAAAATATTTATTATTGCCAATAATAATATGATCTAATACTTTTATATCCAAAATTTCTCCTGCTTTAACCAATCTTTGAGTAATCTCTTTATCATTACAAGAAGGATTTGGATTTCCACTTGGGTGGTTATGTACAAAAATCACAGAATTTGCACTCTTTTTTACAGCCGAAATAAAACATTCCCTAGGATTAACAATAGAAGAGTTAAGATCCCCAGTAGAAATCAACTCCTTGCTAATAATCACATTTTTTGTATCTAATAATATAGCATAGAAATGTTCTTTTTTTGTGTCTATAAATTTATTTTTCATTAAATTAAAAACATCCTCACAAGAATTAATACTTGTGATTTCCTTATTAACAATTTTCTCAGTAAGTCTTTTACCAAGCTGGATAGCGGCAATAATTTTACTAGCCTTGGCAAGTTTTATCCCATCAATTCCATTTAATTGCTCAATACTTATAGACAAAAGCTCCTCGCTAGAAAAAGTATTTAAAATTTCTCTAGCAAGTTCAATAGCATTTTTCTTCTTAGAGCCCGTTTCGATAAGAATTGCTAACAGCTCCTCATCACTCAAACTTGCATATCCTTCATTTTTCAACTTTTCCCTTGGTCTTTGACTAAGGTCCAAATCTTTGATTTTTTTATTCATTTATAACACCAAGTTTCTTTAAATGCTCAATTATAAAATTAGAACTCAAACCAACAAAAAATCCAGTAAAAATTCCTATAAAAACTAAAACTGGAAAATAATAAAACATCTTTATATTTTGCATAAAAAATATTGCAACAATAATTTGACCTAAATTATGAAAAAAAGCACCAATTTCACTTACTCCAATGAGTGAAAAATCATCATCTACCTTTTTAAGTGAAAAATACATAGCAGTTGTAGAAAAAATAGCTCCAACAAAAGAATAGAAAAAACTCATTACTGATCCAGTAATCAAAACCAACAAAAAAGATTTCAATATACTTACAGCTAAAGCCTTTTTATAATCATAAATATAAATAGCAACTAATATTATTATATTCGAAAAACCAAGCCTAGCACCAGGAATTGGAACAGGCATTGGAACCATAGATTCAATCAAAGAAATAGCAAGAGATAAAGCGACAAAAAGCGATAAATTTACATATACTTTTAAAGTTTTATTATTCATCCAACCACCTTATCAATTTCTTCCTCATTGCTATCCTCTTTTTCAGAAACAATTTCTAAAATCAATCTATGAGGAAGGCAAACTATAGTTTCTCCAACTTTTTTTATACTAGGCATGTGAGTACAAAGCAAATCTCTACAATTAGCTTCCTTCATACTAACTTGCCCATTTTTTATCTCAACAATATTAAATTCATCATCGTCAATTTTAATTTTAAATTTTTTATCTTTATTAAGTGGATATTTACCATATTCTTTCCCATTAAGCTCAACTCTCAAATAATTTCCATCTTCTCCCGACTTAATTTTTTGCACAAAAAAAGCCATACTCAAGCTTAATAATAAAAGTAATAAAATTACAATAATATCTCTTTTTTTTAATTTCATATCTACCTCTTATAAGAGTTTATCATTTAAAACAGATTAATGTCAATTTAAAAAATCCAAATAAAAAAAGACCACCGATTTATTTCGATGGTCAAATCTTTATCTTATTTTTTATTCAACATCAATACATTTTGCAGGACATTTTTCTGCAGCTTCTTTTAAAAGATTTAGATCTAAATTATCAGATATTGTTTCTTTTGATAAGAAATTATCCATTGTAAATCCTTCTGGATAAGTTCTTGCACAAATTGAACAACCAATACATCCAACTTTACAATTTCCTCTAACATCTTTTCCTTTATCATGAGAAGAACATTTTACAATTGCTTTTTGTGAATAAGGAACAAGCTCAATAATATTTTTTGGACAAGTTTTAACACAAGCTCCACAAGCCACACATTTTTCCTTATCTACAACACTTACTCCATCCACCATATGTATAGCATCAAATTCACAAGCTTTAACACATGAGCCACAACCAAGGCAACCATAATTACAAGCTTTTTTTCCACCAAATAAAGCAATTTGTGCTCTACAATCTTCAAGACCTGCATATTCGTATAAATCTTTTGCATTTTCGCAAGTTCCATTACATTTTACAACTGCAACTTGCTTGTCCCCAGCTCCAGCTGACTCAACTCCCATAGCACTTGCAACTGCATCTGTTACAGATTGTCCACCAATTACACAAGCAGAAACAGGAGCTTCTCCCTTTGCAATTGCATTTGCACAACCATCACAACCAGGATAACCGCAAGCTCCACAGTTTGCTCCAGGAAGTGCATCTCTTACTCTTTCAACAATTGGGTCTGTTTCAACCTCAAATTTTTTACTAATAACACCTAATAAGCCAGCTAGTACAAATCCTAATATGGCTAATACAAGTGTTGGAATTAATATATTATTCATCACATTTCTCCTCTATGCTAATCCTGCAAAGCCCATAAAGGCAATTGACATTAGACCTAGAGTAATCAAAGTAATAGGTCCACCCTTGAAAGCTTCTGGCAAGTCGTTATCTTCGATTTTTTCTCTTATAGAAGCAAGTATTACTAAAGCAATTAAGAAACCTACTGCAGCTGCTGCTGCGTTTATTGTTGTTTCTAATAAATTATAGCTTTCATTTATATTTTTAATAGCCACACCAAGTACTATACAGTTAGTTGTAATTAATGGTAGATAAACACCAAGAGCCTCATAAAGATTTGGCATTGATTTTTTCATAATCATCTCTACTGTTTGCACTAATGAAGCGATTACTAAAATAAATACAACTGTTTGTAAATATCCAATTTTTAATGGATCTAATATATAATATTGGATAACCCAAGTAATAATTGAAGATAAGGTTACTACGAAAATTACTGCAGCTCCCATTCCTTTTGCAGTTTCAACTTTACTTGTTACACCAAGTGTTGGACAAATTCCTAAAAATTGTCCCAAAACATAATTATTTACAAATATTGATGCAATAATTATTGAAAATAATTCTGACATAATTCCTCCTACTTATTATTTTTCTTCTTGTTTGAAATAGCTGCTGCTACTGCAAACATGATTCCTAGGATAATAAATGAAGATGCTGGTTGAATTAAAAATCCAATTGTATAATCTTCAGGAATTATTCTATTATCTAGTAATGTACCATTTCCAAATAATTCTCTAATAGCTGCAAGAATAGAAATTGCTATTGTATAACCTAAACCTTGACCAATACCATCAATAATTGATGCTATAGGACCTTGTTGTGAAGCAAATCCTTCAGCTCTTGCAAGAATTATACAGTTTACAACTATAAGTGGAATAAAAATTCCAAGTGATTGATCAAGTGCTGGCAAGTATGCTTTTATAATCATTTGAACCATAGTTACGAAACTTGCAATTACAACTATAAAAGCTGGAATTCTTACTTCATCTGGAATAAAATTTCTCAAAACAGAAATTACCAAGTTTGAAAGTGTAAGTACAAAAATTACTGCAGCTCCCATTCCAATCGCATTAGAAAGTGAAGATGAAATAGCAAGTACAGAACACATTCCTACCATTTGTACAAATACTGGGTTATTTGAAAATATTCCGTCTTTAAAAACTTTTCCCAAATTTACAGATTTTTTCTTTCTTTTTTCTTTTTCTTTTTGAACATCTATAGGTTTTCCAGTTTGTCTTTCCATATCTTTACCTCCTACTTAAGATCTTTCAATACTTCACGAGCAGTATTTATACCATTAAGGATAGTATTAGTTGAATATGTAGCTCCTGAAATTCCTACAATTTCGTTTTCAGATCCGGCTTCTGATGCACCGACTTTCTTGTCAACACTTACGCCTTTAACTCCTTCTTTAAACCAATCTTCTTCCATTTGAAGACCAAATCCTGCAGATTCTGAATGTTTTAAAGGACTGAAACCTGTTAATTTATTTTCACTATCAACCCCAACGATAAATTCGATGTCTCCACCATATCCACCTTTAGAATTTACATCAAACACATATCCTTTGCCTCCATCAGCTTTATAAACTCCTTTTACAGCTTCAGGAAATTTTCCCTTAACTTCTTCAAAGTCTTTTCCTTCTGGATAGGCAATTTTTAATGATTCATTTAATTTTTCTTGTTCAGCTTTTTTTATAATTGGTTCTGTAACTGAATTTGTAAAGGCCAATACTAAAGCTGATACAGCTGTAATTATTAATAGTTTAATTCCTAATTTTAATGCTTTATTCATCTTTTGCCCCTTTACTAGCTACACCAAATACCTTAGGCATTGTCTTACTATCAATAAGAGGAACTAATAAGTTCATTAATAAAATTGAATATGAAACACCTTCTGGGTATCCACCGAATACTCTTATTAGTGAAGTGATAAGTCCGCAACCAAAAGCAAATATTATTTCTCCTTTTTTTGTTACAGGACTTGTTGTATAGTCTGTTGCCATGAAAAATGCTCCAAGCATTAGACCACCTGATAATAATTGTTCGATTATTCCATCAACAGATTTATTAAATACCATCAATAGGATTGCTGTTGTTAATATGTATACTGCAGGTATTCTTAGTGAAATAACTTTTCTAATTACAAGATATGCTGCTCCAATTAATATAGCGATAGTTGAAACTTCTCCAATACATCCACCCATATTTCCTATAAACATATCTAATAAAGCTGGTTTTTCTCCTCCTGATAAAACCGTTGCAGCTGATACTGCTGAAACTTTTCCTGGTGCAACATAATTTGACATATTTTTTGACCAAGATGCAAGTAAAAATGCTCTTGCTCCCAAAGCTGGGTTTACAATATTTTGTCCTATTCCACCAAAAAATTGCTTACAAATAACTATAGCAAAAGCTGCGCCTATTACTGTTTGCCAAACTGGCATGGTAACTGGGATATTATAGGCTAAAAGTAAACCTGTAACTATTGCTGATAAATCATTTATTGATGATTGTCTTTTCATAACTTTGTTAGATATAAATTCTGCAATAACACAACTTGCTACTGATGCAATCATTAAAACAAGTGCTTTCATTCCAAAGAAATATATTCCTGCAAGTCCTGTTGGAATAAGAGCAATTATTACATCTAACATTTCTTTAGTAACAGTTCTCTCGCTTCTCATATGAGGAGAGGATGATACTAATAATTTTTTTGCTTCCATTTATTTCTCCTCTACTTTCCTGCTTGACGAATTTGTCTTTTTCCAAACCTAATAGCTTCAACCAAAGGTCTTTTTGATGGACAAATATATGAACATGATCCACATTCTATACAATCAAGTATATGAAGATCTTGTGCCTTATCAAATTTTTCTTTTAATGAAAATTTGTGAATTAATAATGGCATAAGTCCAACTGGACAAACATTTACACACTTAGCACATCTTATACAAGGATTTGTAATTGGTGCTTTTGATTCTTCTTCGTTTAAAACTAAGATACAGTTACTAGCTTTTTCTACTGGTTGATTTATATTTGGTTGGGCAATTCCCATCATTGGTCCACCATTTATAACTTTTCCAGCATCTTCTGTAAGTCCGCCAGCTTCTTCTATCATATGATCAAAACTTGTTCCAATTCTTACTAGGAAATTTGAAGGATTTTTTATTCCATGACCTGTTACTGTCATATATCTTTCTATTAGTGGTTTTCCGTAATAAACTGCTTCATAAACTGCGTTTGCTGAAGAAACGTTTGACACTATAACTCCAACATCCATTGGAAGACCACCTGATGGTACTTCTCTATGTAATACTGCATTTATTATTCTTTTTTCATCACCTTGTGGATACTTGGTAACCATGGTTGCCACTTCAAGTTTTGATGAATTTTTATTTGCAAGTGCCTTTTTAACCTTTTCGATTGCTTCTGGTTTGTTATCTTCGATTGCAATAATTCCTTTTTTTGCATCTACTGCTTTAACAAGTAATTCCAAAGCATCTACTATTACTTCAGGTTTTGTTTTCAAAATAAAATCATCGCAAGTAACGTAAGGTTCACACTCAGCACCATTTATAATAACAGTATCAATTGGTTTGTTTGGTGAATATTTAATATGTGCTGGGAATGATGCTCCTCCCATACCTACAAGACCATTTTCTTTCATCGCCTCAACTATTTTTTCTTTAGTCAAGTTTGTAACGTCTTTTCTTTCGTAGTTAATTTCTTGGTCATAGCCTTCTGTGTCAATAACAACAGCTTTGCTGTTTTTACCAGATGCTGTTTGGATATCGATTACACTTGAAACTTTACCATTAACTGATGAGTGAATATTACAAGAAAAATTTCCTACAGCTTCGCCGATAAGCTGTCCAATTTTCACTTCATCGTTTTTCTTAACTAAACATTTACTTGGAGCTCCAATGTGTTGAGTAAGTGGAATTGTTACAGTTTTTGGAATTTTTGCAACAATTAAGTCTTTTTTTTCACTTAATTCCTTATACTCTGGAATTTTTACTCCATTAGCAAATGTTAAATTTTCTAGAGCCATAATCTCTCCTTTCATTTAATCCGTATACTAGCATTATAATTTATTTAAAAATATTATTCAATGATTATAATACATCAAATAATATTTTTTTAACAAATTTCTTATAATTTTTTATAGATAATGATTTTCTATCTTTTAATTCTTCCTTGCTTGGAAGTCCATCATCGTAAAATACCTTCATCAAATCATAATTTGAATTTATTTTTATTACATATTGTCTAGTTTCTTTTGTAGGAATTTTTGTTGGATCTGGGTCGTGTTTGTCTATTTTTTTGTCTGCAATTAGTTTGTCTATATTTCCTATTCCTCCATTATAAGCTGCAAGAGCCAAGTCGACATTATTATAATATTCATTCAAATATTTGAAATACCCCACGCCAAGATTTAAATTATAATCTACTTCTTTTAATTTGTCTGGATAATATTCTTCTCCAATTATTTCTGCACTATGTTTTGCAGATGAATCTAATAATTGCATAAGTCCCATAGCATTTTGACTTGAGTGAGCTTCTGTGTCAAAATCACTTTCTACTTTTATAATTGATGCAATCAAAAGTGGGTCTACATTATATTTTTGTGAATATTTTTCTATTTCTTCTTGGTAGGCAATTTTTTGTCTTGATGTTTGATAGGCTACTATTGAAAAACTAATTATAACAACCATCACAAACGCTAATATTATTATTCCTATTATTTTAAAAATATTTTTTAAAGCTTTCATATATTCTCCAAATTTTTTAAAGCTATTTCTACTTTTTTTTCTAAATTTTCTAAGGATGTGCTATTATCAAAAATCACATCTGATTTTTTTTGCATTTCTAAAAAATCTTGACTCTTAATTTTTTTTAATGCAAAATCTCTTCCTATCTTATCTCTTTGCATTAATCTTTCTATTTGAATTTCTCTATCTGCAATAACTAGCCATACATAATCACAAGGAAATTTTTCTTTCATTTGAAAGTACAAGGGAATTTCTACAAAAATATTTTTCTCATTACTTTCTTTTATCAAATTATTTATATAAGCAATGATATTTTTATGAGTAATTTTATTTATCAATTCTCTTTTTTGAGAATTATTAAAAATTATTTTTGCTAAGATTTTCTTATCTAAATTTTCTCCATCAAAAGCCTCGTCAAAAGCTTTTGATGATAAAATTTCCTTGTAATTTATTTGGTCTTTTTCTAGTAATTTCTTATTTATTTCATCGCTATCAATAACTTGATAGCCTTTTTTTCTCAAAATTTCTGATAAAGAAGATTTGCCACTTGCAATTGTTCCAGTTATAACAATTTTATTTTGACTCATACATACTTTCTCCGCTATCTATGTCAACCAAAAGTGGAACATTTAAATTTACGGCATCTTGCATAGATGATTTAAGAATCTCTTTTGCTTTTTCCAAATCTTTTTTACTTGCTTCTATGATTATTTCATCATGAATTTGTAAAACTATTTTTGCATCTATTTTTGCTTTTTGCAAATTTTGGTATGAATTTATCATGGCAAATTTTATAATGTCCGCAGCTGTTCCTTGAATTGGTGTATTTAAAGCAACCCTTTCTCCAAAACTTCTTACATTGAAATTTTTAGAATTTATTTCTGGAACATACCTTCTTCTATTAAATATTGTATTTACATATCCATCTTCTTTGGCTTTTTTTACAATATCTTTCATGTATTTTTAGATTTCTGGATAGGTGTCAAGGTAATTTTCTATATATTCCTTGGCTCTTTTTCTTGGTATATTTAAATTTTGGCTAAGTCCATAATCGCTTATACCATAGATTATTCCAAAATTTACTGCTTTAGCCTCACTTCTTTGTAATTTTGTAACCTCATCAATTGGAGTAGAAAAAACTTCTGATGCAGTCTTTGTGTGTATATCAATATCTTTTGAAAAAGCCTCTTGCATTTTTTTATCATTTGCAAGATGAGCCAAAACTCTTAATTCAATTTGTGAATAGTCCGCATCAATTAATACTTTCTCATCATCAGCTTTGAAAGCTTTTCTGATTTTTCTGCCCTCTTCGGTTCTAATTGGAAGATTTTGTAAATTTGGTTCTGTTGAAGAAAGTCTACCTGTTGCTGTTACATTTTGCTTAAATGTTGACCTAATTCTTCCATCTTTGTCAATACATTCTTCAAGACTTTCAAGATATGTTGATTTTAATTTATACATTTCCCTATATCTTTCAATTTTTTCGATTATAGGGTGTTTTTTTCTTAATTTTTCTAAAACTTGAGCATTTGTTGAATATCCAGTCTTTGTTTTTTTAATTATAGGAAGTTTCAAATCTTCAAATAAAATTTTTGAAAGTTGCTTTGGTGAATTTATATTAAATTCACTACCAGCAAGTTCATAGATTATTTTTTCTAAATCTCCAAGTTCAAGAGAAACTTCATCTTTAATTTTCTCAAGCTCATTTTTATCACAAACAAAACCTGTTATTTCCATATCCGCAAGAACTTTGGATAATTTTATTTCACAATCCTTATAAAGATCAAACATAGAAAGCTCTTTTAATTTTTGGGTTAAAATATCCAGACTATCTTCAATTGCATTTACAATAGATGCCAAATATTTGCCAAGATTATCAGAATCCAAATCCTCATAAGATTTTTTACTTTTTCCCTTACCAAGCAAATCTTCTTCATTTTCTACTTCATATTTCAAAAATGCTTGGCTAAATGTTTTTAAATCATAAGATGACCTTGAAGGATCAATTAGATAGTGCATAAGCATAGTATCATCATAAGGCAAAGAAATATTTATCCCAAGCTTATCAAACAAGACAATATCTTCTTTAATATCAAAAGAAACTTTTTTAATATTATCATCCTCAAAATATTTTTTGAATTTTTCTACAAATTTTTCATCGGGATTATAAATATAAGTTTTTGATGAAGGTGTTTTTATTACTATTTTATAGGCATTAGAGTGAATATAATTATCCCCCTCAAAAATGCTTTTAAAATAAAATACCCCATCTTTTTCAATATCATCTATTATAGAAAAATCATCAGAAAATGAATAAGAAAATTCTATTTCATCTTTTCTTTCTTCGCTAGTATCTTCAAATTTTTCCATAAATTTATTGAAATTATATTTTGAAAATTTTTCTCTCAAAGAATCCAAATCTGGTTCTTTTACCTTTAATTCTGAAATTTTCATCCCAACTGGAGCATTTGTAACAATTGTTCCAATTTTTTTGGACAAAAAGGCAATTTGCTTTAAATTTTCTAGATTTTCCTTAGTTTTTTTGCCCTTAATATCATCCAAATTTTCATATAAGCCTTCCATAGACCCATATTTTTTTATAAATTTAATAGCAGTTTTTTCGCCAATTCCATCAACACCAGGAATATTATCAGACTTATCTCCCATAAGACCTTTAACATCAATTAATTGTTTTGGACTAAGACCATAATCATTTTCAATAGATTTTTCAGTAATTTCTTCCATCTGAGAAATTCCTTTTCTTGTAAGAAAAACCACAACCTTATCATTTACAAGTTGAAAATAATCTTTGTCCCCTGTAATAATTACAGTTTCAAGACCTTCTTCCTTTGCAATTGTAGAAAAAGTTCCAACAATATCATCAGCCTCATAACCATCTATATCCAAATACTTTACATTTAATGAATCAAGAATGTCTTTTAAAATTCCAAATTGATAATTCAATTCGTTTGGCGCCTTATCCCTATTTGCTTTATAATCTTCAAATTCTTTGTGCCTAAAAGTTTTTGTTTTCTTATCAAAAGCAACCAAAATATAATCTGGCTTATATTCTTCAACAGCCCTAAAATACATGGTTAAAAATCCATAAACACCGTTTGTCATAACACCGTCAGCATTTGTAAGATTCGGAAGGGCAAAAAAGGCTCTAAAAATCAAACTAGATCCGTCAATTAGCATTACTTTTTTACTCATATATTTCTCCTTTCTATAAGTATAACACATTTTAATTTTCACAAAAAAATAAGTAGAAAAATTTGCTGATTAAAAATTTGAAAATTAAAATTTTAAAATAAAAAAATTTAAAAAGGCATCAAAAAAAGCTATGCAATTTTGCATAGCTTAAATATGAAAAAAATAAAAAAATTAATGGTGCTGGTGGTGGGACTTGAACCCACACGTTCCGGAGAACAACAGAGTTTGAGTCTGTCTCGTCTGCCAATTCCGACACACCAGCATTAACACTACCTAATTATTATAACACCATTAATCGCCTTATGCAAATTTTTTTACATTTTTCTCAAATCATTAAAATCATTTCCCAAAATTTTTAAATTATTAATTAGTTTCATCCCACTTTTAGAAAAACAAAATTTCAAAGCAATTAAACTTGTCAATACTCCTATAATAATTCCACAAAAAACATCTGATGGAAAATGAACATACAAATATAATCTTGAAAAAGCAATCAGGATTGCCAAAATGCTTGCCAGTATATTAATTGTTTTTGATTTTGAAAATAATAATATTACTGTAAGCATACAAAAAGAAATTGACGAATGCCCAGATGGAAATGATGGATCTTGAGGTTTTAAAACTAACAATTTAATTCCATCAACAATTTCAAAAGGTCTAATCCTTCCAACAGCAGGTTTTAAAATCAAATTTACAACCAAGGCATTAAATAAAAAACAAACAATCATAAGCCTAGCCATTTTTTTATATTCTTTTGTAGTTAAAAAAATCAAAATCAATAAAATCCAAAAAATTCCCATATTCCCAAGAGCAGTAATGGTTGTCATTATTTTATCCAAGATGGGACTTTTTATATTTTGAATTAAATTCAATAATGAAATATCTATTTTTGTTATAAAATTCATACTTTCCCCTTTATTTTTACAAATATAATATCACAAAGAAGAAAAATAAAAAAGACTGCGCTAAGCAGTCTCTATTGTACTTTTGTATTTATGGTTTCTTTAACCATTTGATCGGCTTTTAAAATTCTTGCTCTTTGATTTTCGTCAACCTTATCAAAATATTTTCCTCCTTCAAGAAAATCTTTTGTTCTGTAAACTCTTGAAAGTTTTCCATATTCATCATTAATATGTCCAACCCAAATCGGATAAAAATTAACTTCTCCTAATTTTACTTTTCCAGTTTTTGTATTTTTCTCTACATTTATATCAAAGGCAACTGATTGTTCTGTTCTAATATCTCCCAAAGCCTCCAAGGATTGGTTTGATACAAAATTTCCACAAGCATAAGCAATATATCCTTCTTTTCCATTTTCAGCTTTATATCTTTCTGCTGGTTGAACAACGTGAGGATGATTTCCAATAACTACATCTGCTCCCCACTTTATCATATTTCTTGCCAAAGTAATATGTTCTTGGGCTGGATATGATTGGTATTCTATTCCCCAATGTGGATAAACTATAATAAAATCCGAATTTTTTCTAGCTTCTTTTATGTCTTCTTCTATTATTTTTTCATCCAAATAATTTATAATTTCATTTGGCTTATGATTTACTACTAAACTTTCTAAACCATTAACTCCATAGGTGTAAGCCAAAAATCCTATTTTCATATTTTTTACTTGAATATATTTTATCCTACTTTCTCCTGCTTTTCTTGTTCCGCAGTGAGCGATTCCTTCCTTATCCATGGCTTCCATTGTATCATAGATTCCTTTTTCTTCTGAATCTAGGGTGTGATTGTTAGCTGTTGAAAGTAAATCAAAACCCGCATCTTTTATATCTTTCAAATATTCAGCTGGGCTTGTAAATTGTGGAAAACCAGAAGGTTGTTTATCAGAATTTATGCTTGTTTCAAAATTTCCAATTGCTAAATCAGAATCTGATACAAATTCTTTTATATATTCAAATTGTCTAGAAAAATCATAATTTCCTTTTCCATAATTTTTTGCATAATTTACTTGACCCATGTGAGCCATAATATCTCCAAAAGCTTTTATATTTATTTTTTCGACTTTTGAATCTGAATCATTTGTGTTTGAGTCTTTTTTCTCAATTTTACTTATATTTTTCTTTTTGTTATTTGAATCAGAACTATCATCGTTAGATTTTTTTCTTTCTTTTATTATAATATTTTCTGCAATATTTGAATTAGAATCAGTTTTATCTTCATTTTTCTTACAAGATGTAAAACTAATAGCTAGAAAAAATATTAAAATAACTGATAATATTCTCTTAATTTTTTTCATTTCTACTCCTTTATTTATATAATCGTATACAATTATATATTATTCTATAAATAAAGTCATATTAGAAGGAAATTTGGTATCTTATTGCAATTATACAAAGAATTACAGCAAGTGGAACATATAAATATCTTCCTAAATTATACCAACCATCACCGTGCTTACTTTTTGCACTTTTATTTATTTCATCCATCAAATCTTCTTTTTTCATTACCCAAAACCATGAAATGGCTCCTATAATTGCTGATATTGGAAGAATATAAATTGTTACAAAATTCATCCATGCTCCCCATTTTGCTATAGGATGTAAAAATAATCCACAAACAAATACAAGAATCATTAGAACAAGTAGGACATTAATTCTTTTTAAATTTTCAAATTTTGATGTTATTGCTTCAGCAACTGTTTCTATCATTGATTGAACTGACAATACTCCTGCAAAAACTATTGCTATATACAAAATAATTGCAAAAATTCTTCCTCCAGCTATTTCTTGTAAAACTTTTGGCAAAACAACAAAAATTAATTTTGGTCCTTGTGATTGGGAAAATCCAAAAGCAAAAGTTGCTGGTAGCATTACGAAAGTTGAAAGCATAGCTGCAACTGTATCAAGGCTTGATGTGATTGTTGATGAATGAACTATATCTTCACTATCTGGAAGATAAGAACCATAAACAACCATTACCGTTGAAACAATTGATAGGGAGAAAAATGCTTGTCCCATTGCACCTATCCACAATTTTATATCCAATAATTTTTCTGGTTCTAAAGTAAAAATAAATTTGTATCCTTCTACTGCCTTATTTAAAAATGCAATTCTTACTGCAAGAATTATAAATAAAATAAAAAATAGAGGCATCATAAAAGAATTTGTTTTTTCTATTCCTTTTGTCCCATAAGCTAAGGTCAAAAATACAATAATAACTAATAAGAAATGTTCTTTTGCAAGTGCAAAATCATTTGTAGAAATTGATTCAAACCATACATTCGGATCTTGAGTCAAAAGTGATCCAGTAATTGAATCAAGAAGAGCTTTAAGTACATAAGTAATAACAACTGTATATCCAATAGCTAATAAAACTACACCAACTAAAGGAATCCACCTTATTATTCTTCCTACTCCTTCCTTATTTCTAGATTTCCAAACTTCTCTAAAAACTCCCATTGGCCCTGCTTTATATCTTCTTCCTACTGCACTTTCTGCAGAAAGACCAACACGACCAAACAAAAATACAAAGAATAAATAAGGAATCAAAAATGATAATCCCCCATTCATTCCAATTTTGTAGGGAAAAGCCCATACGTTGGCAAGTCCTACTGCACTTCCAACGCATGCCATTATAAATCCCCATTTGTTACTAAATTTCGAATTATTTTCCATTTTTTTCTCCATAAATTTTAAAAAGTAACTTTAAATACTAAAGCTAAAATTGATAAAACAATTGCTATTGGAACATAAACATATTTTCCAAGCTTGTGCCATCCTTCTCCTGCTTTTTTCTTTGCACCACTATTAACTTCTTCCAAAATTTCATCTTTTTTCCAAAAATAAAACCAAGAAATTGCTCCAATTGATGCTCCTATTGGAATTATATAAATAGAAACAAGATCCATCCATGGGCCCCATTTGCTAATAGCTTCCATATTTACACCAATCAAAAATGTTACAATACCTATTATAGTCAAAGCAGTAATTCTTTTAATTTTGTTATACCTGTGCATAAGAGATTCCGCTATAACTTCAAACATATTTTGTAAAGAAGAAATCCCAGCAAATACAACCGCAGTATAAAGAATTATAGCAAAAATTCTTCCACCTTTTATATTTTGCAATATAGTTGGCAAAACTTCAAATAAAAGTCCAGGCCCACCAGCTTGTGAAAGACCAAAAACCAAAATAGATGGAACAATTACACAAGATGACAACAAAGCTGCCAAGGTATCAAAAAATGCAGTAGATTTTGCTGCTGATAAAATGTCTTCATTTTTATCAAGGTAAGAGCCACACACAATCATTCCACTTCCTGTTACAGAAAGAGAAAAGAAAGCTTGTCCCATTGCATTTTCTATAGTTTTTAAAGACAATTTGTCAAAGTCTAACCTAAACATATATTTATAACCTTCAAGAGCATTTGGCAAAGTTAAAATAAAAATTGCAATAATTAAAAATAAAATAAAAAATGCAGGCATCATAATTTTATTAGATTTTTCTATGGTATTTGCACCCTTCAAACAAGTTAATAGTGTTACCAAAATTATTATAAAATGATAAATAACAACAGAGTAATCTTTATTAGAAAAAGATTCAAACCACTTTTTACTATTTACAACTAAAAGTTCTCCAGTCAAAGAATCTACTAAAGCTTTTAAAACATAAGAAACTATAACAGCATAGCCAATAGCTATAAATAAAGAACCCAATAAAGGCAAAAATCCGATATTTTTACTAATAAAAGAATGCTCTTTCTTATTATTTTTTGAATTTAAGGCATATTCATAAGAGCCCAAAGTTCCAGTTTCAGCTCTTCTACCTATTGCAAATTCACTTGATAAACCCACATAAGCAAAAAGAGCTACAAAAACTAAATAAAATAATAAGAAAAATATTCCACCTTCTTGGAACTTATAAGGAAAGCCCCACACATTTGCCATTCCAACGGCACTACCTACAGCTGTCAGGATAAAACCCAACCTCGATGAGAATTTTTTTTCTTTGTTCATATTTAACTCCTTTTTACTTTAGTACGCCAAGGCGTCGGCGTACTATTGAACTTGTTTCATTATATCATAAATTTATTATTTGTAAAACAAATTTCAAAAATAGTTTAAATATAAAAACAAATCATAATTTCATAAAAGTAAATCTACCAATAGCAATTAAATTTTTCTCATCATCAAAAACATCACAATCAATATTAGCTAATTTCCTACCAATTTTTTTCGCCTTACATTTTGCATAAAGATAAGAAGTCTTGCTTGCTGGTCTAAGAAAATTTACATATCCATCGCTTGTTACAAATTCTCCATCAAAATATTCCGACGCTTTTTTGCCACAAGCCGTATCAATCAAAGTCATAGTCAAACCACCATGAACAATTTTATTTATATTCAAACAATACTCTTCAATAGGAACTCTTGTAATAATTTCTCCATCATCATCTTTCACATATTCCATTTTTAAATAATCAACAAAATTCATAAAATATCCTTTCTATTTACAAATCAATTATAACATTTTCTCGATAAATCATTTAATAGTGATATAATTATTAAATGAAGGATAAATTATGATAAAAATGCTATTTATATTATCGTCCATGGCAGGAAAAACCGAGTTCGATATTAATGAAAAAGATATAGAAAAAATTTATAATAAAAAAGATTTTGAAGAAAATGTTCAAATAATTAGGACTTCTTATGAAGACCACGCAACTGATGCAGCCAAAGCCTTTATTGAAAAATATAAAAATTACAAAAAAACAATAATAGTTGGGGGAGGCGACGGCTCATTAAATGAAATTTGCAATGTGATTTATGAAAATGATTTGGCAAATACAAGTCTTGGTTTAATTCCTATGGGAACTGGCAACGACTTTTCCAAAAATTTTTCATACAAAAATTTCAAAGTAGAAAGTTTATTAAATTTAAAAGAAAAAAAGATTGATTTAATTAAAGTAAATGATAAAGTCGGAATAAACGTCTTATCCCTAGGTTTTGATACAGTTGTTTTAGAAAAAGCCTACGAATATTTAGATAAAAACCCATCTTTAGGGAAAAAAGCATATTTTTTCGGAGTCATTAAGGCATTAAAATATTTGTCTTACCAAAATTTATCATTAACTTTATATGACAAAGATTACAAGCAAATAAAACTTGAAGATGAATTTTTGCTTAGCGCTATCTGCAACGGTGGCTATTATGGCTCAGGATTTAATCCTGCCCCAAGCGCAAAAATTGATGATGGAATTTTAAATTTAGTTTATGCGAAAAAACTTCCAAGTCTCTTGTTGCCATCTTTGATAATAAGATACAAACATGGACTTTTAGAAAATTCAAAATATTTGGATGAAATAAAGGTAAAAAAAGGACAAATAAAATCAGATGAAAAAATTTTAGCAAATATAGACGGAGAAATTTTTGAAAATAAAATAATAAATTTTGAAATTATAGAAAATTGTTTGTCTTGGACTTATTTTGATATGTAATTTTAAAAGGGATTGTTGTAAAATTATGAATAATCATCATTCTACAACAGTCCCTTTTTTATATCTAACTTTCTAATTTTGACACATAAGGATTATCTTTTATATAAAATCTATACAGGTAATCTTTCGCCTCTTTGGCATAATCTATGCCAATTCTTTTTGCTTTTACTATTTCAAAATCTTTCTTGCCTTCTTCCATATAAAAATCTTTGGAAAAAATATCTTTTCCATTAAAATTTTTATCAATTTTTAAGGCTTTTGTAAGTTTTGCTGGGCCATTGCTTAAATTTTTTCTTTGATAAATCGATAGGTCTTGATAATTTTTTCCAAACCTATTTTTTGAAATCAAATCGAAATTATCCAATGGCTCAATTGCTCTCAACAAAACTGCCTCTGGTACTCCTTCTTTCACGCTTGAAATATTTAAAAGAAAATGAATCCCATAAGTTTGATAAACGTACAAAGTGCCTGCATCCATATACATAATTTTATTTCTGTCAGTTTTTTTTCCTAAAAAAGTGTGGCATGCCCTATCATTTACTCCAAGATATGCTTCTGATTCCACGATTTTAGCTCTTATAATTTGTCCATCAATTTTTCTAACTAAAATATTTCCAAGCAAATCATTGGCAAGATCTAGGGTATTTTTCCTAAAATATTTCCTATCAAGCATTGTTTTCTCCTTTATAAAAATAGCCCCTAAATCTTTTTGATTTAAGGGTTTAGTCTAGTTTTCCATTATTATTTTTTTTATATCACTTGCTTTATTTGCAATAAAATTTGCATTTTCAAATTCTTCTTTTTTTCCATAACCATAAGCTACAGCAATTGATTTTATGGATAATTCATTGCTCGCATCTATGTCATAAGACCTATCGCCTATCATAATAGATTCATTAGTTTTTAAATCATTTTCAAAAAGTAGATGTTCAATTACCTTTTTCTTTGTATTTTTATCATTAGAAGAACCAGAAATATAAGAAAAATATTGCAAAATTCCAAAATATTCTAAAATTTTCTTAGAAGATTCTTCGCCCTTGCTTGTTGCAAGATAAATATTAAAGCCTTTATCATATAAATCTTCTATTAATTCTTTAACTCCCTCATAAAGAGAAGTTTCAAACAGACCGTTTTTAAAGTAATACTTTCTATAATAATAAACTCCATCATCAGCCAAATCCTCTCCCAATTCTTTTACAAAAGAATCTCTCAAAGGTGGACCAATGTATTCATATAACTTTTCTCTTTGATAAGACTTGCCCATTTTTTCCAAAGCATATTCAAAAGCATTCAAAATCCCGCTAGCAGATTTTGAAATTGTTCCATCAAGGTCAAAAATAATATTTTTAATCATAAATTATCCTTTCTGGTATATTTTTCCAAATATTTTCAAAATAGATTCTATTTTCTGTTATTTTTATAAAAAATATTATAGAGCTATTTTTTTCCATTTTCGAATTTTTGTCCTAAAAGTTCCAAAAGGTGCAACAGTATTGATGTGAATAAATTTATAAACTTCCCAAACAGCCGTTTTTGTTGCATCATCAGCCCATTTTCTCATGTGTGGTTTAAATAATTCATCATCACTCAATGAATCAAGCATTTTATAAATATCTTCGATATTTTCACTTAATTTTTCCCTTAATTCTTTTAACGATAAATGAGCATAAGTATCCGTAAAATGTTGATACAATTCCCCAAGTTGATTCCACTTAAAATATTCAGATGGCGTCTTAACTTCAAGACCTTTCTTTTCATCATCTTCCCATTTTAAAACCAATGTAGTCCATCCAACTTGATAAGCAAGGTTTTCAGCTGGAGTTCTATCAACTTCTTCAACTCTCTTATCTTTCAATTCTTCTGGAATATCATCAAATTCCGAAATATATTTTTCAAATTTCTTCTCAATTTCAGCTTTCAATTCTTCTCTATTACTATAAGTTCTCATAAATTTCTCCAAATTTTTAAATCTCTAAGTTTTTATAGAATTAATTATATCATAAATACTCATTAATAGCTTTTTCCAAGAAAAAATTATCAATATTTAAATTTTTCCAATAAAAAAAGGCTGATTATTATCAACCTTATACTGTTGACAAAGTATACAAATCCTCATGCTAAGAATATCATACGGAAAAAATTGATTTGATTTCAAATTTTAAAATTCGTCAAAAAACGCACTGTTTGAGCGTTAGCGAGTTTGCGTTTTTAGAATTTTGAAATTTAGAAATCAACAATTTTTGAAGTCCGATATTCGTGCTTGAGGGTTTGTCTAAGCTCTGAGGCTGATTATTATCAACCTTTTAAAAATTATATTAATAAATTTTTTTATCTATTTTTGCCCATATTTTCTAAATGTGAAATATATAAATGGAATCAATATTATTGAAATTAGCAAATATAATATAATTATCATTGGTATTTGCATAAATATATGACCAAAAATTTCATATAATATTGGTAGTTTTATGCAATTATATATATTTACTAACTGATCTGGTGTTATTTTAAATAAATTTTCAAATGGCAAGACTCTTCCAATAAATGGCGATACTACGAATAATATTATTGGAATACACAGGCTTAGAAGTGACGAATGTGTTTTGGATGATGTTAGCATTGTTAATACGCTTGCAAAAATGCTTCCAATATATCCTCCAATAATTATTAGCAAATATCTTTCAAAAAAAGTGTAATTATAAATACAATAACTGTATTCTAATTGAATGGGCGATTTTGCTCCGCTTACACCCATTATCGTAAAAGATATTATGCAAAGACTTAGCATTAATGCCCAATATATAATTGTTGTCATCAATAAGCCTGTTCCTATTTTTATCTTAACTCCCTTATTTTTTCCTAATTTTGTGCTAAAAAAAATCGAATCAGCTTTCAATTTAAAATCTTCAGTAAATATTCCTGATACAAGAAATGATATGCCAATAATCAATATTAATGAGTAGGTTGTTGCATATAAGCCCATAGTTATCCACGAATCGGCAGGTTCGTAATAAAAAGGAGTTTTATTTTTTGAAAATTTTTCTTTCAAATATTTCATTTTTTTCTCAGTAACTCCATATCCTTTTACCAATTTTTTTATATTTTCTTTCCTAATATGGTAAATATTTTTTGCTTTGCTGACTTCTAAAAAATCAAATTTTTCATAATCCATTTCACTTCCATAGGACAAAGTGCTTACCATAAAATCTTTTATATCCATATACTCTTGCGTATTTGTAGCATATATTTTTTCTGGAATTTGATTTTTATAAATAGCCTTAATTTTTTTATCTTTTTTTATCACATCTTCAAATACATCAGGATTTAATTTACCCGCATATTTAGATTTTTTCTCGCATAATTTTCTTGGTGCAAATATTCCATTATGGGTATTTCCATTATTATCCACAAAACTTATGCTCCATACTGCAAATATGCTAAAAGAAACTGCTATAGCAAACAAAAATATTAATAAAATTTTATTCATACGATTGCTAAGTAATAATTTTATCTCATGCCTTATCATATTTATCTCCACTTTCTGTTCTAAAATAATAGAAAAAAACATCTTCTAGAGTGATTTCAACGCATTTTGCATTGTTGTCGGGATTATCTTCTGATAAAATTCTCATTTCAACATATTCTCCACTCTCTTTTACAAAACTAATCGAATCCTTAAATTTGCTTATTACTTTATCTGCTTGATCGGATTTACAACGATAAGTCCATGCTTTATAAGAAATATTTGAACATAATTCGAAAGCACTTCCTTGTTTTATAATTTTTCCATCTTTCATGACAAATATATGTTTTGCAATAGCTTCAATATCAGAAACTATATGGGTAGATAAAAGAACAATCTTATCCTTGGAAAGCTCTCCTATTAAATTTCTAAATTTAATTCTTTCCATTGGATCAAGTCCTGCAGTTGGCTCATCAAGTATAAGTATTTTTGGATCATTTAATAAGGCTTGAGCAATTCCAACTCTCCTTTTCATTCCACCCGATAATTTTTTCATTTTTTTTGACGAATGAATCTGCATTCCCGTAATTTCTAATAATTTTTCAATACGCACTTTAGTCAATCTTTTATTTAATCCTTTTAAAGAAGCTATATAAGAAAGATAATCTTTGACACTAAGGTTTGGATAAAAACCAAATTCTTGCGGAAGGTAGCCAATAATATTTCTATACCTACCATCCATTTCAAATATATCCTCGCCATTATAATATATTTTTCCATCACTGGGTTTTAAAACTGTACATAAGATTCTCATAAGGGTAGTTTTTCCCGCTCCATTTGTGCCAAGAAGTCCATATAAGCCATTTTCCATTTCAATTGAAATACCATCGACTGCCACCATATTCCCAAATTTTTTTCTAACATTATTCAAAACTAAGCTCATTAAATTTTCCCTCCAAATATTCAGTGTTATCGTGTAAAACTTTTTGAATAAAATAAAATAATAATAAGGCACACATAATAAAGATTAAAATCCATACTATTGGTGTTATTTTTAAATAGAGATTATCATTCAAAATTATTAACATCCATCCCATATTGGCAGCCAAACAAATAATCATTGTCACAAATTGATTTAAATATCTTTTTCTAGAAAAAGCCATCATACAAATGATTGATGAAATCATAATCGGAAATACAAACTGCCCCAAAAGATCTACGACCAATATTTTTTGAATTTCTACCGCATAAATACAAAACACAGTTAAAATTCCTGTATCAATAAGTCCAAAGGCTATTAATTTAGCGGCATATACTCCTCTCAAATCAAAAAGTGAGCTTTTTTCAATTTCCATCGATTTATTTTCAATGTTTTTCCAAAGTTCTGGAATTATAAATATTACAAAAAGTGCCGCCAAAACACTCAATCCCCTTTGCATATAAACTATTTCTTTTGAAATAGAAAGCCAATATCCTGCAAAAAAAAGCAAAAGCATTTGTGCAAATAACCACTCTTTTTTCATAATTTGAATCTGCAAGGCAATAAATTCAATAAAGCCAATTCTATTTTCATTTTCCTCACTATTAATAAATTCTTTAGCTTTAAAAACTAATTTGTCAATTGCTTCATTGGAAGGCTTTTTTTCCTCAAATTCCCCTATATTTCTTAGTATTTTTTCCATTTTTTTATCATACTTGTCTATTTTTTTCATCTTTCACCTTCTACATACTTTCTTATCATATCCTTGCCTTTCCTAAGCCTATATTTTGTTAATTCTAATGAAATGCCACAAATCTTTGCAACTTCTTTTTGTTTTCTATCAAAAAAATAATATAGAATTATTACATCCTTAATATCTGATGGCAATTTTTTAACAGCTTCTTTAACATCTAAATATTCTATTTTCCTATCAGATTCTGTAAATTCCAAAAATATATTTTCAGAAAAATCTTCAATATAAAGATCTTTATTGCTTGTCTTCTTTTTTTCATCAATACATTTATTACGAGCAATTGTATATAAATAATTTAAAAGTTTGCCCTTATGTTTATAATGATTAATCGTTTTTAGAAAAGTTAAAAATACATCCTGTGTTATGTCCTCAGCCGTATTTATATCCAAAGCATGATATTTGCAATAGTTAAATATATTTCCATAATATTTTCGTATTATAATTTCAAAAGCATCACTATCGCCATTTTTTGCCCTATATATCAATAAAAAATCTACGCTCATGCCTAACAATTCTCCTCAAATAAATCTTGCCCTTTGTAATGTTTAACGATCAAAAACTACAAAAAGATAGTTTAAAAATTTAATTTAAATAAATTATCCTTTAAATTCCATCTACAAGCAAAATTTTATTTTGCAAGTATTTGAAATTTTTCAAAAAAAGACGATGAAGATATACTCTCACCGTCCTATAATTTATATCAGTCTGTAATTCTCTTTTTTTCAATATGATAAGTTGTAAAATTAAATGCGACACAAATAAAAATAAAAAAGACTAAATATTTCTCAGATAAATAGCCTTTAATATTATTCACACAGAAATAGATTTCTGTATTTATTTTTTAAACATTTCTTAAATAATTCTGTACTATATTTAATTTTGCTATTTTAAGATATAAAAAATCCTATAATAAAAACAGCACACATAGATAAAACACTCAACCATAATTTATAGCGTTTTTCTATATCTAATAAATTAATATATCCAATCCAACTTGTAATTTGTACAATAAATATCAAAATAACCCAGATGTTATCTAACTTAATCTTCTCATTAGTTACCATCCCAATCAGGATAGTAGCAAGTAAAAATACTATTCCTAATATTTTATTCATATATACACCTAATAACGACTAACTGAAACGATTGATTTAGATATATACCATACATGTCTTTTCCCAAGCCTACTACGATAATGCTTAACTTTTTTATTGTAAATTTCAAACCATGGCTAGAATCATTAGGAATAAGTAATGTTCCTCCACCAACTATAGTGCTGATTGTTCCAATTACACTTCCTACAACTTGCCCACCAGGAACTCTTGTCAAAATTAAACCTACTACACCACCCACTGTTGCAGTTGTACCGATAGTAGTTTTAAACTCTGCCCATGATATATATACAGTACTATATGAAGTATCTGAGCGAGGTGATATAATAGGATTCTGTTCATCGCTACTTAATGTTTTATTCGTAATGGATGAATAAATTGAACCATCCTTTTTATTTAAGATTAAGTATTCTTCTTCACCAGTAGTATTATTATAAATGGTAACCTTTCTTGTGTTATCATCTTCTTTAACACTAACACGCTCAATTCCATCTTTTGAATTTATTGTAACAGCATCGTTGCCATCTTCGCTTATTGAGTAATCTTGTCCCTCTATTTTCTCTATACCATAATTTTCACTTGCGTATATTGGTGAAATTAGACTTGTAGACATTACTAAAACTGTCAATATTAATACACTCATTCGCTTTTTAAAGTTTTTATCATAATCTCTAACCTTCTTATTATCAATTATTTGTTTTTCAAATACAAACTATAATACTGTGTCAATTCTTATTCTCAAACTATAATATAAATAAATCTCCGTTCTTGTACCTCTGAGGATTCATATAATTTATCACAATTAAACCTACCTTTATTTTAAGAAATAACATAAATTAGTAATGCATTTTGCTAATTATTACTACAATTTGAATCTAAACATTTATAATGTCCTGTACCATCTAAATCAAATATTTGGTATATACAAACGTCCAAAGCATTTGCTATATCGTTAGCAGTTTTTAGGCTCGGAATCGTTTTTCCTGTTTCTATTTTATTTATACTTGTCCTTGATATTCCCACTTTTTACCAAGTCTATGTTGTGATAAACCTAGAGGTTTACGGTATTTCTCGATTCTATTATTCATTATTTCACCTTTCTTTGGTTAACTATAGTTAAACACAATCTCATCCAGGTGTCAATAATTCATCATATTTTTTAATTACCTTTTCCTCGTATATTGTTACATAATATCTATGTTAATACTTTCCATTTTGCCTTATTGCTCTAAGTGTTTCTTTGAATTCTTTTGTCTTTGTTGCTTCTTCTAGTAGGATTTTTATTTCTTCATCTGTTAGTTCCTCTGCATTTTCTATAAGGCTTTCTAAGATTGCTCCTCTTGTTATGAGCCTATGAGTTCTTTCTTTTCTTTTTTTCACTATGTCTTGTTTTAATATCTTTTTTTCTTGATTTTTTAGTTGCCTTAATCTTTCTTCTGTATCATCAATTTTATCTTTTATTTCTTTTGATTCTTGTCTTATTTGTTCTAATTTTTCATACTAATCTCCCTTCTTGCAATAAAAAGACGATAGAATTTTAATTTTCTATCGCCTAGGTTATTTATCCTATTTATTTTTATTTTACACCCATTTCAATTTTGCAAGCTATAGGTATCTCTATAAAAAATACTGTATATTGTCCAAACTCACTTCTTACTCTTATATCTCCTCCCGCATTATTAAGTATTTTTTTTACTATTGATAAGCCTAATCCCATTGATTCTTTATCAGTTGACCTAGCTTTATCCACTGTGTACAATGGATTAAAAATCTTATCTAATTCTGATTTCTCTATGCCCTTTCCATTGTCTTTAAATTCTATTATAACTGTATCTGGGTTTTCTTTTGCAATTATATCAATTTCCAATGGATTTTCTCCTCTATATTTTATAGAATTTGAAAACAGATTTTCTAATATGATTTCAAGCATCCTATCAGATAAACCTATAACTGTACTTTCTTTTATATAATTTTTATAAAAGAAATTTTCTATTTCAATTGTAAATGATTTATTTAATTCATCTACAATTCTATCCAAAGATTCTCTAGCTCTGATATTATTTATTTCTTTGTCATATATACCAAATGATGAATAATCTTTTAGTTGTTTGATTCTATTATTCAATTGTTTAATCTTTTTGTTTATTATCCTTATATATTCATCTTTTTTTTCTTGGCTATCAGCAACGCCGTCACTTATTCCATCTATATGGGCTTGTATTACAGATAAGGGAGTTGATAAGTCATGGCTTATAGATGATATCAGCTCTTCTCTTTCTTCCTTTGCTTTATTTTCTCTTTCCCTATATGATTTTAAGGATGCTACCAATTTATTAAAATTATCCAATAATTCTCCTATTTCATCCACCCTATCATTTTCTATATATAAATCATATTCCCCTTTAGATAACTTTTTGAAATTATCTAGCAAATTATATATAGGCTTTATAATAATCTTATCGACGTAAGCTAAAAATATAGTCAATATGATGGCAATTACTATAGCAATCAAGAAAAAAATTGATGTTATGGATAATAAAATACTTTTAGGTTCTTTTTCTGGTATTCCTAAGACCAACAAAAATAAAATTGGTATTAGAATGATTGTTATGACAAATACTATTAAGTTTTTTTTAAGTGATTTAGATTTCAAATTTATAACCTACTCCCCAAACTGTTAATATATATTTTGGATTCTTTGGATTATCTTCGATTTTTTGACGGAGTCTGTTTATAGTAACGGTTACAGTATTTAAATCTCCATAACTATCGAAGCCCCAGATTCTCTCATATAGTTGTTCTCGACTAAAAACTTGTCTTGGATTTTTAGATAAAAATATCAAAAGTTCAAATTCATTTCTACTTAAATCAAGATCTCTACCATCTTTTTCTACCTTATATTCTTTAGTATATATTCTGATATTTTCTAGGTCTATTATTTCAAGATTTTCCTTATTAAAAACTTGGCTTCTTCTAAGTTGAGCATTAACTCTTGCAAGTAATTCTCTTGGCCTAAAGGGTTTGGTAATATAATCATCAGCTCCAAGATCAAGTCCCTTTACCTTATCAAATTCATCAATTTTTGCTGACAAAATCAAAATCGGTATTGTAGATTTTATTCTTATATTTTGGCAGATTTCATAACCATTCATACCTGGAAGCATTAAATCTAATATTACCAAGGACGGCTTAAATTTATCAAAAATTTCTATTGCCTTATCACCTTCTGTACAAATTTCTACCTCATATAGCTCTTTTTCTAGATAATCTTTTATTATATTTGCCAAGTCAAGTTCATCTTCTACGATTAAAATTCTACTCATCCTATCCTCTCCTATTTTAATATTTCTACCCTTTTAAAATAGGAAATATTGACAAAATATAAGATTAATATACCTATTAAAGATATTGCAATATACAAGCTAAGTTCAATACCAAATTCCCCTTTTATTAAAAGAGATGGTATTTTATAAACATGTCTTACTAAAAATAAATATTTTAATTTTTCAGGACCTATTAAGCTTAGAATATAATATAAAAATCCCATTCCCATAACACTTGAAGCATTTTTTAAAACAAGACCAGCATATACAATAAACATAGCTAAACATATTAGTGGCAAGATAATAGAAATTTCACTAAAAAATACACTAACAAAGCCTCTTATTCCCTCTAACTTTACTCCTCCAAGCAAAATAGCTTTTCTATCGGAAATCAAAACTGTTCCATCATTAAGCATTATTTTACCAACTAGAAAAGATGACATTATATCAATAATCACTAAGGCTATTAGCCACATGATTATAGTTAATATTTTTGCTTTTATTAAATTTTTTCGATCTCCATTTATCATTATTGATAATTTGATAAGACCTTTTTCAAACTCTATAGCTGTTAAGTCTGATGATATATAAATCACAAATAAGACTAAAAACAAAACTGTATCCGGAACTGAAACTAAGGGAAATGACATCCAATTCATATCCGTATGAATAAATTGATTCGCTTTTACTATATGAGAAATTAAAATTATTAGAAAAAATAGATAATAAAACTTATTTTTCCTTTGTTTATATAACTCAAAATCTATAAATTTTTTCATATCTCACCCTAATATAAAATATCTTTCTTTTCTAAATAAATATTGCTTATTATTAAAAATAAAGCTAATAATATCCCGCTTGCTAATATTAGAATATTAAATTCATTAGCTGATACATTTTTTATCATTGTAAATTTTTCTCCCATACTTGTATTAAAGAAAAATATAAGACCAACAATAGAAATGATATTTGCTAGGCTTACATTTTCTATAAATAATCCTATTGACATACTTAATAAGCCGTAGGTAATTGTTGGTAAAAGAATCCTCCCATAAGTTAAGAATGTATAGATTAAATCACTAGCTTTTGTAAATCCTGGTCTTATTAAAGATAAATCACTCATGTTTTTAAAATATAGTATTCCAAATAAATAGGACAAAAGAATAAAAATTGTAGTTGCCATTATGCAAAATATAATAAAGGCGATTTGTTTGCTGACTAAATTTTTAATTCTTGACGGTTCTTTCAATATGCTCAATTTCATTGTGCCTGCTACTAGGTCCTTTGTTACTAAGGCATTTGCTAAAATTGGTATGAAAAATATTAATATTTGCATATAAATATCTAAAAGGCTAGCAGGAAAGGTATAAAAACTATCAATATTCCAAACACCTTCTTTTGGATCATACATGGTAATATTCATCCAAATTAAGAGTCCAGCTGATAATAAAAATACATATCCTATCTTTAATTTTATGATTTTCTCTAATTCATTAATAATTAATGCTTTCATTTTTCCCACCTACTTTATCAAAGAACAGTTCTTCAAGATTAGATACATTATTTCCTGAAACTAATTTTTTTACATCACCTTCTATACATAATTTTCCGTCATGTAAAATTCCAACTCTATTGCAAATACCTTCCATTTCATGGAGAAGATGGGATGAGATTATAAAAGTTTTATTAGAAGTTTTTGCCAAAGATACTATAAGTTCGTTTATATCCCTCATACCATACGGATCTAGTACATTAGTAGGCTCATCTAAAATTATTAAATATGGATTTCCTAATAAGGCATTAGCAATGCCAAGTCTTTGTTTCATACCCATGGAGTATGAAGCAAATTTATCTTTGCTCCTATCTTTTAGACCTACTAATTCAAGTAATTTATCAATATCTTTATCACTAGTGCCATCAATTAGTTTTGCCATCAATTTTAAATTTTCATATCCAGATAGATTTTCATAAAACTTAGGAGATTCTACCATAGCACCTATATTTTTAATTGCTTGATCTCTATTTTTTATTACAGACTTTTCATTTATTAAAATTTCTCCAGAATCAGACCTAATTAATGATGTAATCATTCTAATAGTAGTTGTTTTCCCCTCTCCATTTGCTCCAAGAAAACCATAAACATCTCCTTTAAACACAGTCATATTCAAATTATTTATAATCTTTCTTTTACCATAAGATTTAAATAAATTTTTTATTTCAAGTACTTTTTCGGACATAATTTCCTCCTTTGATGATTCTATTATAAGAGGTAAATATAACAAAACTATAAAAATAACATAATTTTTAACTAATTTTTGAATAACAATCAGTAATATTATTTTAATTGGTCTTTTAATTTCATATTAATGATACGAAACTAGTACCACAATCTTCGCAAGCCCTAGCATTGCAATGGCATTATTACAAGTCCTGCTATTGTTATTCTTAATAAAAAGATTTGGTTATTTTATTTAAATTGTTTGTATTACCACTTCCTAAACCTAAGTATGAAAAAGCACCCACTCTTGTAGATGCTAATAATCTTAGGCTTTTATATACTTAGTCGATCTTCCACTTCCTATTTGTTTAATTAATCCTCCATCTCTTAGTTCTTTAATGCTCTCTCAATAGTTCTCTTTGAAATATCTGGACAAAGTATAACAATGTCAGATTTGGATAGAGCCTCTAAGGAGTTTTCAAATACCTTCATCACTCTTTCTGCAGATGTCAAAGATTTCTCCCCAATTATCTTAAATCTCTCATCACATTCACTATATGCCTTGTAGATTACAGATAAGGTATATTTTATAAATGGCAACTCATCATTATTTCCAGAATGCCAATTTTCACTTGACGCTTGTAATTCTTCATAATACGAATCTTTAGTATCTTCTATTAACATTTCTAATGAAATATATTTTCCTACAAAAAAACCATTTTTGTAAAGAAGCAAAAGTGTTATAAGCCTTGACATTCTCCCATTTCCATCAAAAAAGGATGGATGCACAAAAATCATGAATTACCACTGGAATTAAAAGCAATGGTGGTATTTTTTGGCTTATAGCATCATCATAAGCACTAATCATTTTATCTATATAAGATTCTGTTTCAAAAGCTGATACAGGCTGAAATCTTATTCTTTTTTCACCAAGTGCATTTGTTTCAACTATACTATTATCTATGCCCTTAAATTTGCCCTTATGACTATGACCAGAGAAAGAATATAGTTTATTGTGCAAGGTCAAATATTATTTTTTGTAAATTCAATGTTTTCATAATTTTCATGTATGATATCTAGTACTTGTCTATAGCCATATATTTCTTCTTCATTTCTATTTCTTGGTTGGCTTTTTTTCTTCATCAATTCTTCTAACCTACTATCATTTGTAGAAATTCCTTCAATTGCATTTGATGATTTTGTTGATTGGATCTTAGCAACTTCTACCATTTTTTCAAGTATATCTGGGAAATTAACCACATATAATTCCTGTTTGCCTTTATACTCATATATTTTTGATATTAGATCATACATATTTGCTGGTATATTTAAATTAAGTAATTTTGCATAATTAAACTCTCTCATGTAATCCACCACCTTTCTCGCCATTATAGCACAATTGGCGTATATAAGTCAATGTTGGCGAGATTAATATCGCCATTTTAATGAATTTGGTTATGATGGATCAAAAGTGGCAAGATTAAATACAATTAATCATTTATCATCATTGGAAAATTCAATTGAATCGTTACCAAGTTTTATAGTCCTATCAAGAGCCAAAATTATAATGATAATAATAAACCGCTTTATATCTAAAATGAGCCTTATAATATTTCAACTCTCTTTCTATATCAACAAGTTGAGTATAGAATTCGTCATTTTTGTTTTTACTTGCTTTTTTAAATTTTTATTACTAGCTTGTCTACTCATTCTTTAATCCTCTTGTGATTGTATTGATTTGCTAATCTCGATAACATCTTCAATTTTGCAATCCAACGCCAAGCAAATCTTTTCTAATGACTCTAAGTTCACATAAGAGTTTTTGCTCATTCTTGAAACTATGTTGCTTGTTATGTTTGCAGCTCTTTTTAAGTCTTCTTTGTTCATTTCTCTTTCTACTAATAAGTGCCATAATGGTTTATAAGAAATTGCCATATTATTACCCCTTATCCGTTTTATTGTTAAGATATATTATATCATAAATGGCTAATAAGTCACTTTAGCCTATTTTATACTTGTGCTTGCGTGAGTATTTATTGAGATAGTCCTATCAAGCCGTTCCAAATCGCAAGACACATATTCCTTTACTAGTTTTACCTTAAATTCTTTTGTGTATTCTGGCATACAAAAACCCCTCCATCCGTATTCCGGATTTTGGGGTTCAGGTCCATATATAGCAAGTGATTATCTAATATTTATTTTTCTTTAAACTGATTCTATTGTATAGCTTAATAATTCTATTAATCCAATTATAAAAATTAAACTGGGATTCATTACAAACCCCAGTTTCATAATTAGCGTGTTCTTTTAATATAATTTTGATCCTGCTGGAATATTATTATCCAACATTATTAAGTTAAGTTTTTCTTCTCCGTCGTACTCACAAATTGCAGATATAATCATACCTTCTGAGTCGATTCCCATCATCTTGCGAGGAGGAAGATTACAGATAGCAAGTAGTGTCTTTCCAATTAAGCTCTCTGCACTGTAATATTCCTTAATACCAGATAAAATAACTCTTTCTTTTTCAGAACCATCATCTAATGTAAATTTCAAAAGTTTTTTTGACTTTGGAACTTCTTCGCAATTTTTAACTTTCACAGCTCTAAAATCAGATTTTGAGAAAGTTTCAAAATCTACATAATCTTCAAATAGTGGTTCAACTTTTATTTTTGATAAGTCAATTTTTTCTGTAGCAATTTTTCCATAATTTTCATTTGATGAGATTTCATTTTCTGCTTTTTCTTTTCCTATTGGCTTCATTGTTGGGAAAATCCCCTCTACCTTAGATAATTGTCTAAATCTCTATAAAAGTCTATTTTATGGTACTTCTCCATTTACGACAATTTGCTAACTCTCTATAAGTGCCTATAGATTTCTAGCAAATTGTCGTAAATTTGTCGTAAGCTGTCGTAAATTCTAAAATATAAATTTCATCGCTTTTTCAAATTCTCCCATCTGTTCTATCTTAAAATCTTCTGTTGCATCTACATATATATTCATTGTTGTACTAATATCAGAATGACCTAGAATAGACTGCATTGCCTTTGTATTTATATTTTGTTCATTAAGCCTTGTAGTAAAGGTGTGTCTGAAAATGTGATTGCTTAAATGTGGAACTAATAGAATATCATTAGAGTTCGATTTATTTTTATCCATTATACTTAAATTGCAATCTCTAACAATTCTTCTTAAAGCTTTATTAAGTGTTCCATTATTGTGAACCTTTCCGAATCTGTTTAAAAATACAAAGTCTTTAAATCCATCGATTGAATCACAACATACGATTCCAAAAGTCTTTTGTAACTCTCTTTCCATAAGAAAAGCATCTTTTACTTTTTGAACCATAGGAATACTTCGCTTACCTGATGCTGTCTTCGGTGTATTAATAGCATATCTATTGTTTAATCCTTTACCTTTACTATAATATACCAAAGTCCTATTTACATTTATAAGACCATTATCAAAATCTAGATCGTCCCATTGTAATCCTGTGACTTCTCCAACTCTCATTCCCGTCCAAAGCATAACAATGAATATTGGATACCATTTTCTATATTCATCACTATTAGATAAATATTCTTCAAATAGCACCTGTTCTTCTATTGTCATAGCTTTTTTCTTCGGAGATTCATTTCGATAAGCTACTTTCAATTCCTTCAAAGCATTGTCAGACGGATTAAACCTTATATATTCGTCATCCACTGCTAATTCTAATACCTGATGTAAGACAGTATGGACACAATCTATGGTAGAAACCATCAATCCCTGGTCTTCCTTTAATCTGTTATAAAAACTTCTAACATCAGATCTTTTAATATCAGATAGTTTAATGCGACCAAAAGTCGGTTCTACAAATTGTTGATACATATAGATGTAATTTTTAAAGGTATTATCCTTTAAACCTCTTTTAACCTTTGTCCATAGCTTAAAAGTATCATTTACAGACAAGCTACTTCCTTCGTTGTTGATTCCATCTATAGTATTGCGTAAAATATCTAATTCCTTTTCTCTTAATTCTTTTAGAGTTTTCGCATAGATAGATTTTCTACGACCTATTTTGTCTTGCCACTTAAATTCATAAGTGCCATTTGACCTTTGATATTCACCGTCTTTTAAAACAACCCCTTTACTATCTTTGCGTCTTTTTACCATAAAAATTCTCCTTTTTTGATAAAAGACACGCTATAATTATTATACCGCATTATGCGTGTTTTATATATAGTTTTAGATTAAATAGAGAACTGTCTATTTAAATATTCTTCCATTAATTTTTTCTTAATAAGACGCTTACTTCCATTAAATAATACAAAATCACAATCATTTTCATCCGTTAATTGTCTAACTTTATCTTGACCAATATTAAAATATTCAGATGCTTCTTTTAATGTTAGAAATGCTTTCTCAGAAACACGAACACCTTTTATATTTTCGTTAATCATAAATCCTCCAAATAATATATTTAAAATATTTATTTTAATATTTTTAAAGTTTTTTGACATTGACAAGTGCCTTGGATTAGCAACATAGGAATCTCACCTCCGCCTCTGTTCAGGATGAGCCGGCTTCAACCTTAGAAGTATCATTATCCTCATTTTCTTCATAGCGAATAGGGTATCCCTCCCTATATTCAAACTCTTACTTATCGCTCCCTTTCTTCTTCCCTTGCTTTTAGCTTAGCAGTACTTGTTTTGCCGAATTATTCAGCAGAAAGATCTTGGCGGATAGGTTATCACGCTCTAAAAATGATTAATGTCTTGTCTTGGTCTATTTAATTGTTATGGTTCAAATATTGTTTAAATTTCTTTTAAAATAGAAAGAGGACAAAACTCCCCTCACTTTATAAAGGAAAATTTGCCCTCTTTGGTAACCAGAAATTATATCTCTTCTATAAATTTCTTTAGTTTTTCTAAAATCTTATCTCGTCTTTTTATTAAAGCAGGATGAGATATATTTTGAGCCTTTGCTACTGCACGAAGTGTTTCATCATTGAAATATAATCTTTCAATTATTTCCCGTTCATCTTTATTTAACTTTGACATTGCATTTCTTAGTGCTTCAATCATCATTTGTGTAGCTACAACTTTTTCAACATCAACATTTTTATCTTCTAGATTATCTTCGAAATTCCCATCATGATTTAGGGACGAAAAAAAGAGCAAGTGGTTTTTCTTGTCCACCTGCTCTAAATACTTTTCGTGTTCTCTTTCTTGCCAGTAGACTTTGTATATCTGCTTGCTTACTTTGATTTTTTGTCCACCGACATAAAGATAATATTCTTTTGTCATAAATGTTTCCTCCATTTCTTTTTTTGTCTTTTTGTTTTTAGACAAAAAAAGGAGGACTCCTGCTCTTGGGCATGGTTAGTCCTCTAAAATGAACGAAACCCTTTCTAGTGTTGATAATATTTAATTTTTCATCAGAGTTATCTTGATGATAACCATAGTAAATTATAGAAAAAGGAATATTTACTTAGATCCATTATTGTTATTTTCATAAAGTAAGTCCTTTCCTTTTTTCTGAATTTATAAAGACCTTATCCTCACTAGATTATTTTCACTTGGTGAGAATAAATGCGAAACTAAGTTTCTTGTCTTTTAAAGTATAGTATAACTTAAATAAATTTATAATTCTGCTAACTTTTGTGCATATTTTATAAGCAATTACTGTTTTGTATCATGGGTAAATATGATAGATAAAGTAATAAAAATGTTATAATAAAGATAGAAAAATATACTGATAGATACCGAGCTTTTCAAAAATATCTGAATATATGAAATACGATTGTAATTAGCTTTTAGAATAAAACAATGAGTTTAAAAATCGAATTTATAAAAATGATTATAAGAAAGGATTAAGTATAGTTAGTAGTATTAAAAGCAAAGTCTATGGTAATAATTCACGTTAACAAAATTTATATTGGAGATAAAGATGTAACTAATTTAGATATTACTAATGCATATTAGTAAGATAAAAGATAGAATAAGAAATATCATTAGGAGATTTTTTCAATATAAATTGATATAATAAAATTATCAAATGCCTTATGGTTGGCACAAGCTTTTATTAAAATCAACATTATAGCTTTTAATATAATAGATCAAACTTATCATCAATTACCAATAACAAAAAGTATGATGATAAATCCTTAATTGTATTCTTGATTAGTATTTCAGTGTTTGAAAAGGTAGAATGCAATTCATACATGGAGGGACTTATGATACCAGTAAATATATCTGAACAACTTATGTTCAACACTGTAAGATTAGAAACTAAAGAAGGTTCTGGTACAGGATTTTTCTTCAATTTTATATTTGGAAATAGTTATGTACCAATTTTAGTAACAAATAAACACGTAGTAAACTACAATCAATCAGAAACCGTCACTTTTTCTTACATCTAAGAGAAGGAAAGGATAACGAGACTATAGAAAGTTATCCTATTACATTAGAAACAAATTGGATATTCCACTCGAATAAAGATCTATGTTTTTCATTTATGAACCAAGTTTTTGAAGAAGTAAAAGCACGTACTGGTAAAAGTGTATATTATATACCGGCCGAGGAAGATTTGATTCCCAATGAAGAAGTCACAAGTAATCTTTCTGCTTTAGAGGAAATAGTAATGGTAGGATATCCCATAGGACTATGGGATAAAATAAATAATTATCCTATTTTAGAAAGGGTTATACTTCTTCACATCCATCATATGATTTTAATGAAAAAGGAATTGCTCTCGCTGATATTGCAGCATTCCCTGGATCATCAGGATCTCCAATTTATATTATAAATGAGGGTAGTTACAAAGAAAAAACTGGTGGTATAATTATTGGACAAAGCAGGTTAATATTTTTAGGTATTCTATTTGCTGGTCCTACTATTAATACCAATGGAGAAATAATTGCTATTGATATACCTACACAACAAAAAATAATAAGCAAAACATCAATAATGACTAACTTAGGTTATTACATTAAATCTGCTGAATTACTTGAATTTAAAAATGTAATAGAAAGTATACTTAAAAATCAAAATTAAATATTAATACACGCTTAACGCTTATAACTTTAATAGCAAGCACAGTAAGTGTACGGACACTTACGAAAAAATTAATGGAGCAGACCTTTACGGAATGCTCCATTTTTTTAATTTTTACCTTGTTAGGGAGAACCCTAAGACCCCGAAATATATTTTATAAAGGAGAATAAAATGGCAAATAGATTTAGAAATGAAAGAATAGAAATAAAACTAACTAAAGAAGAAAAAGAAGTTTTTGAAAAGAAAATGAAACTTGCAAACTGCAAAACTATGTCCCACTTTCTTAGAAAATGTGTATTAGAAAAAGAGATTTATGTTGTAGATTTAGAACCATTTAGAAACCTACAATGGCTACTTTCAAATGCAACAAATAATATAAACCAGATTGCAAAAGCTACTAATACAACTGGTGTTATTTACAAAAATGAAATTGAATCTATGAATAAACAGATAGAAAAATTATCAAAAGAAATATGGCAGATCCATTCCCTACTTCTTAATAAATCAAAAGAAAGTTCTGGTGATTAGTATGGCAATTACAAAAATACATCCTATAAAATCAACTTTAAATTTGGCAATAGATTACATTACTAAGAGTGAAAAAACTGATGAAAAAATCTTGGTATCTTCATTCAAATGTCATCCATCTACTGCCCATATTCAATTTATGAAAACACGAGAAGACAATGATACTAAAGGTACAGTTTTAGCTAGACATTTAATCCAATCTTTTCTACCAGGAGAGGTTGATCCTATAAAAGCTCACGAGATAGGAATGGAATTATGCAAGAAAATTTTAAATGAAGATTATGAATTTGTTCTTGCAACTCATATAGATAGAGGGCATATCCATAACCATATTATTTTTAATAATGTTAATTACAAGACTGGTAAATGCTACCAATCTAATAAAAAATCTTATCATAAAATCAGATTTCAAAGTGACGAATTATGTAGAGGAAATAAGCTCTCAGTCATTGATGAATATTATGAAGCTTACAAAAGAAAATATAAAACTGCTGGTAAATCTTGGTATGAATATGACCAAAACAAGAAAGGAAATTCTTGGAAATCTAAACTGCAATTTGATATAGACAGAATGATTAATAAGTCTAAATCTTGGGAAGAATTTTTAGAAAATATGAAATCTCTTGATTATGAAATTAAGTTTGGTAAACATATTGCTTTTCGACATAAAGATAAGCAAAGATTTACAAGAGCAAAGACTATCGGAGAAGATTATACTGAAGAGAAAATCAAAGAAAGAATAGATTTAGCTATTAAAAATAAAGCTAATCCTATTAAAAAGCGTGTAGGAAATGTTATTGATATATCTACTAATGAAAAAGCTCAATCCTCTAAAGGTTATGAAGTTTGGGCAAGAAAACACAATATCAAAACAATGGCTGATTCAATAATTAAACTTAGAGAACAAGGAATTAATTCAATTACTCAACTCGATGATCTAATCAAAAAATCTGCTGATGATAGACAAGACTTGTTAGATAAAATAAAGAAAATTGAAACTGAAATGAAGAGTTTATCTCAAGATATGGAAAATATAAATACTATAAATAAGTATCGTGAAATCTACAAATACCACAAGAAAAATCCTGAGGATAAGCAATTTGCAGAAGAATATTATAGTGAACTTTCCGTCTACAAAATAGCTGCTCAAGACATACTAAAGAATTATAAAAAGCTACCAAACACAAAAGAAATACTATCAAAGCTCGATAAATTGCAAGAAAAAAAGAACACCCTTATGCAAGAGTATTCTTTGAATAAAGAACAATTTTATGACCTTGTTCAGTATAGGAAAAACTATGAAAATTATTATGGGAAGGAAGTGGAGAGGTAGGACTGCTTAACTACCTCTTTTACATTTATTACTTTTCCCACTCGAATAAAATATTTAGTTCATTATATTCTTCTGAATATTTTTCTTTGTCTATAATTACTCCTCAATATATTTTATCAATGATTTATTGTCTACAGTTTTAGCTATTACAATCTCAATAATTGCCGCTAATACATGAATTAATATTAGATAAGCCAACACATATATTAAGTTAAAATTATATTCGAACTTCAATACTATATCTCCGATTATATCTATCAATGTTTTCCCTATTATCCCCCCTAGTATAATTGAAATAATATTAGATATTACTATTATTATTTGTGTTTCAAATATTCTTGATAGTATAAAATGTGATTTTTTCATCCCTAGTGCCATCATAGTTCCTATTTGATTTTTTCTTTCAATAAATGTGGTTATGGATAAATTAATGACATTAAACAAAGCAAATATCAAAAAAACACACGTAAATATCAGTGATGCTAACAAAATTGTTTTGTATTGCTTGTTAAGCTCTTTTACATAATCATCAACTTTATTGAATTCAAGTAATTTATTTTCTGACAAGATGTTTCGAACTTTATCCTCTATAATATTCATTTTTTTCTTATTTATAGAGTCCTTTAATTTTAATGAAATAGAATTGTTAATGTTATAGTCGCATAATTCTTCTAATTTTTTTTCTGGAATACCAAATATATATTCTGAACTTGTATCGTTTAAAATAGCGGATATAGTAAAATCTTTTTCATCAATATGTCCATCTTTCCCTCTAAATTTTAACCTAATAGTGTCCCCTAACTTTGGACTTAGTTTATACACATCTTCAAAAACATTGTTAGCATTATTAACTATCAAATCATTCTCATCTTTTATATCTCCCAATACTAATTTAGTCTTTAATTTATCAATATCAGTTTCTTTATATCCCACAATAGTTGTAACCTGATTGCGTATATCATTCTTTTCTATATCAAAATTTACCGTAGTAGCTTTTTCAATATTAATACGATCAATCTCATCTATTTCCTTAATTTTTGATATTAATTTTTCATCAATTGGATTGTTTTCGGCTTGTGTAAAAGCTTTTTTATAATTGCTTGCATTTATATCATCTGGTTTATACTCCATAAATTTAAATGTGATATTATATTCACCTAATTTGAATTTAGTATTTTTAGCTATATCTTCAGTCGAAATAGAAGAAAAAACACCTATCATAGCAATAAATATTACACTACATAACGCTAAAGATATTAACGTAAATATAGAACGCTTTTTATTCCTTTTAGCATTTAACATACCTAGATATAAAGGAGTAACTTTTTTAGAGCTATGCCTTGGAGCTATAACATCCGTATAAGAAGTATAACTCATTGCTTCAACTGGAGAAATTTTAGATGCGTAATTTGCAGGTCTTAATGTAGAAATACAAGCAATTGTGAATACAAAGATGACTGTTGCAATAAAAATCAAACCATGTATCTTGAAATCAAAAGTTCCTGGTCTAATCAATATATTTACCAAAATGCCCAATAATCCGCCCACTATTCCTGAAGGAATTGCAATAAACTGAGCCTGTCTTATTATTAATTTTTTTAAATCTTTACGCTTTAAACCTAGTGCTCTTAATTTACCAAGTTCATTGATGCTTCTATTTATAGATATATAATATATTGAATATAAAACTAATGAAGTTGTAATTGAAAGCAATAGCAAAATAAGCGTTAGTTCTATACTAGAATCACTAATTTTTTGATTATTGGAATAAGTAAAAAACTCATTATAAATATTAATGTTTTCTTTAGGAATTTCAAACTTATCTCTTATTTCATTAGCTTTACTATAAGCAAACTTCTCTGACTTATCTTTCAAAAATATCATAGAGGAACTTACTTTTACTTTTGAATTCTTAAAATAATTTTCCGATACGTATAAATTAACCTGACTCACTTCCATATCCCTATATGCTATAGATGATATAGTAAATGTTTTTTCTCCAGAATTATCATCGACTTTTATTTCATCTCCGATTTTCAAACCATATTTGTCTGAAATAGATTTTCTATCATAATATCATGTGAATCTATTGGCAATTCACCTTTTATTGAATCGAAATAATTATTATTGTCTAAATAAATTACATTAGTTGGAGATCCTTGAAATTTTACTTGATCAATAATATTTAACGTAACAATTTTATCTATGCTTCTATCTGATTTTATATCATTAATTTTATCAGATTTATTTAATACTGTTATTTGAGGCATGTATTTTGTAGTCTTATGTATGCCAATTTGATTTGATGCAGAAAAAGAAAGTGTCAATGACAAAATAAATGCGGAAAAGATTATTGTTAAACCTATAAGGAAATTTTTATTTTCTCCTCTTATATACTTAGTTGCCAATCTACTAATATAATTCATTATTTTGATAACCTCCCATCTTCAAGACGCACTATACTTGCATATTTATTCTCCAATAAATACTCAACTATATTTTGATCATGGGTAATTAAAATAATTGTTTGGTTAAAATTTCTATTAGTTGAAACAAGTAAATCAATAACATTTTTACTATTTTTGCTGTCTAGATTCCCAGTAGGTTCATCTGCCAATAATATACTTGGATTTGTTATTAAAGCTCTTGCAATAGCAACTCTTTGTTGCTGTCCGCCCGAAAGTTCATTTGGCATTTTTTGTAATATATCTTCGATACCTAAAGTATCAACTATTTTATTTAGGTATTTCTCATCTTCTACAAGTCCACTAATATTAAGTGGAAAAAGTATATTTTCTTTTATATTCAATATATTTATCAAATTAAACCTTTGAAAAATAAACCCAATATTTTTACTTCTAAATTCAGTCAATCCATTATCGTCTAAATCCGCTAAATTTATACCATTAATTTTTATACTTCCGCTTGTCGCTCTATCCAGCCCTCCTATTATATTTAGGAGCGTAGATTTACCACTACCAGATGCTCCTTGGATTATTAAAAAATCGCCTTTCCCAACTTCTAAATCAACCCCATCCAAAGCCTTTACTTGATTATTTACTGTTCCATAATATTTTTTATTGCTTTTATATTTAATATTTCCATATTTATCTCCTTGTATATCTAAATTTAAAGAAACTTTAAGTATGTTTTTTATATTATTAGTACTAATAAACTCACTGTGATATCTATCATGACTTATACTTAAATGTTTTAATCCGCCTTTCTTAAGCTGATGAAGTTTATCGTATGTTGCTTATTCGTTTACAGCCCAAAATCCATTTGTCGCAATACTAGTATTCTTACCAACTTCTGTTGAAATTTCAACTAATTTTAATAATGTCGGATATTCTAAAAAAACTTCTCCTCCCGTAAAAGCTATTGTTTTTATTTCATTTATTTCTTCTGATTCTTTAATGTATTGTATCACTCTATTGATATCAAGTCTTTGTTGAGATTCAGGAGAACATGAAAAACAACAATGTTTGCATTTTGCCGTGCATTTATTAAATAGAGCAAATCCCAATGTATCATATGCTATAAAATCCTCCATTTATAGTTTAATAAATATCTCTTTTGCTAAGAATCATGGTATTCAATATTATCATAATCACCAAATAAATAATCGATAATAATGTCACTCTTAAATAAATAGAAACACTGCTATCAATTGATAATAATACTATGTTTCCTGATATAAGATAATTCATAATTGAAAATGATAAATTTCCAGATATTTGATGGAATATTGTATCAATTATTTGTAATATTCCAGCTGACTCAAGGAGACCAATAATAAGTGTAACGGCAGAATTTCTTATCAAATACGCTAAAAACATTATTACAATACTATATGTAATATATAATAAATATTCTGCGAGTATATATTTTATGAATATTCCTGTTTCTGTGAATTTCAAATATCCTTCCATAATATAAAATGATAATGACATAATAATAAAACTGGTAATAAATATTGCGAATGTATATATACATATTATTATTACTTTTCCTAAAATTAGCTCTATTTTTTTTGGAAAAACTTGATTAATATTTTTTAGAAAACTAGATTTAAGTTCATCTCCTATATACATCACAATAAAAACTGTTTGAAACATCAATAAAATTTTACTTTGAATATTTCTCATAAATAATTCAGTTATAGGTATATAGCCTAAATCTAACCAATCTGGAATCACACTTCCAACATAAATCCCCCAATTTATCTGTGTGAAATTTATTTTCAAGTTTTCTAGTGCTGCTTTATCATTAATATAGTAATGATAATCAACTTTTGTCATATATACAGATCCAATTATCATAAGGCTACTAAGAATTAAAATTATCCATGGATATTTGTTTCTTCGTAGTCTATATAACTCTAATTTTATTGCTCTACTCATCTTAATATCTCCATATAATAATCTTCAAAGCTCATTTCTTTTACAGAAATTGAACTTATTTCTATACCACAATTTACTAACAAAGAGTTTATTAGACTTATTTTATCAAAGTAATCGTTTAATATAACTTTTTTACTATTTATAATCTCATTTTCATATCCATTTTTAGTTAAAATTTTTGATACTTCATTCGTTTCGCTGGTTATTATCTCTATTCTTGATCTACATTTTTTATGCAAATCTTCTATTGTAAACTCAGCTAGTAACTTCCCTTTTGAAATTACTCCAAAATCTGTTGCGATTTTAGATAACTCTTCTAATATATGGCTTGATATAATTATGGTAATGCCGTATTTTTTATTAATTTCTTTTAACATATTTCTAATATCGACTATTCCTTGAGGATCAAGCCCATTAATTGGCTCGTCTAAAATAATAATTTCAGGAGATCCTATAAGTGCCATTGCAATACCAAGTCTTTGTTTCATTCCTAATGAAAAACTCTTAACTTGTTTATTATAACAATTTTCCAACCCAACTATTTTAAGTATTTCTTTTATATACATTTCATTTTCTATATCATAAGATAAACATTTTAATTTCAAATTGTCATAAGCTGTTAGCTGCATATATAATGCTGGTGTTTCTATTAAATTGCCTACTTTACTAAAATAACTAGAATTTTTTTAACATTTTTACCAAATAGCTCTATATTCCCACTACTCTTATTAGATAATCCAGATATCATCCTCATAATAGTTGATTTTCCGGCTCCATTATCTCCTATTAAACCATAGATAGATTGTTTTTTACTTTTAAATTAACATTATCTATTGCTGTAAAATTTCCGAAATTTTTTACTAAATTTTTAGTTTCTAATATATATTCGCTCATTTGATTATTCCTTTCTATAATTTTATGAGGAATTCTAAATAATGATATTATATATCCTACTTTTAACATAATTATAAGGTCTTTTATAAGATATTTCAGCTAACTTTTGTGAATATTTTTATTATCTTTCCTATATAATTTTTAGTCATTGAAAATACTTCGTCACTTGCTTTTTGAATTCCTTGTTCATAAAAAATTATTACTATAATACTATTTTAAATTTTGCCTTTTATTTTAGAAATTGCTCTTTACTTCAATTGTATGTAAAACTCAGATAATGCTACGTTTAAATGAATCAAAGAATGTTAAGCATGTCTTTATCCTAGTTAGCCTGATATTTTTGTTCTTTTTCTGATGTATAAACCGAAATAAAAAGTCAGTCACAAGATATGATAAAATGTAAATATTATAAATAAATATCATGAGATTTATAAATACCACAAGAAAAATCCTGAAGATAAACAATTTGTCAAAGAATATTATAGTGAACTTTCTGTCTACAAAATAGACGTTAAAGAAATCTTAGAAAGCTATAAAAAACTACCAAATACAAAAGAAATACTATCAAAGCTCGATAAATTGCAAGAAAAAAAGAACACCCTTATGCAAGAGTATTCTTTGAATAAAGAACAATTTTATGACCTTGTTCAGTATAGGAAAAACTATGAAAATTATTATGGGAAGGAAGTGGAGAGATAGAATATAACTTCTATAATGGATCTGTAAATAATTTTGTGTATCAATCTAAATCCTCAAATATTGTAATTTGATTTTTTATTTTTTACCCATACTATTTCCTCTTAGTAATCAATATGGTATCAACAATCCTCAAAACAATTCTTCCAATGACATACATAATAATAGAATACAATATAAATTCTACAATTGGGAATCTATATTGCAATCCACCAAGAATCGGATCATTATTTGTATAAACGTGAAGACCATACGAAATAATAACTCCACCTATTAAAGTAATTATAAGAATTCTCTTCATATAGTAACGATTTTCGTTCATGAGCATACTAATACGTTGAGATTTACTCATACCTACAAGATTTAAGAAAGAAATCTCTTTCTTCCTACTAATCACATTTGTAAAGTAAGTATTTATTAAGTTTCCAACACCCATAATCAAAATTAATATAGTTATTGATAAAAGAAACTTTTTACTAGTTTTTAAAGACACTTTATATTCATCTACCGCATTTAAATAAGTTTCCATTTTTAATGGATGCATATTAATCAATTGTTTTACTTTATTTACAGTACTTTTTTGAGCCTTTAATGTCTTATCTTTTAATTCAAGTCTCAATTCATAATTAAAATTAGTATTATTATCTCCAAAATAATTCAATGAATTATCTGGAATATAAAAGTATATCCCACTACTTAAAGTATCGGTTATACCCATTACTTTAGCCGTAAAATCTTTGCCATTTTGTTGAAATTTTACTTCGTCACCTATTTGTACATCCCATCCATAATATTTTTTATTTCTTTTGGCTGATTAACAATAACTCCCTTTTCTTTGGTCAACTTCGAGTATGAGGTATTTCCCTCTATAAGTTTGTTATTAAGAAAGCTTTCTTGTTGATGAGTATATCCTACAATACTCAAATCTTCTGAGTTTCCATTTGGACTTACGAAAGTTGCATTTGTACCTTTTACCACTTCAATTTTTTCTACATTATCAATCTCTTCTAATGAACGAATTAAGTTATTATCTAATGGATTTCTTTTTCCATATCACCATTAATTTCATCATTAGAACTGCCCAAAATAGAATCTTCATTTGACATAATACTTATTTCATAATTTGTATAACTTTTTCTTGCTAATTGTTCTGGATCAAAGGATTTTAAAAAAGCATAAGATGAAACAAGTAATACTCCTCCAATACTTAGTGATAGAATCATAGTTATTGTCTTTCTAGGATCTCTTTTTATATTAAGCCATGCTATAAATTTAGGTGTAACAAAACTATTTTCCTTTCTCTTTACCAGATGGCTTGTAGATTGACCACTTGTAAAAAGTTCTTTAGCAGAAATTCTATTTATATCTTTTCTTATAGAGATTGCCGAAGATTTAAGAACCATAAAAATATACAAACTGCTAAGTATTAAAGTGACTATTATATATAATGGATTATGTTCTAATAAAAATATTAGTCCATTTCTGTTATTGATAAAAATATGCTAAAAGTCCCTAAAATTCCTAAGCAAATTCCTATTAAACCAATATATAATATCCTTTTATTTAGAATAATCATTGACTGTTTTCTACTTGCTCCTATCAATCGCAGAATCGCTATGTTTTTCCTATCTTCTAATGTAAAAACATACAAAATATTATGGATAATGAGATATGAAACTACCCCTAACAAAACTGCCAATATTAAAAGCATAATATATTGATCTGTATTAACCAAATTCATATAACTAAAATACATATCAAAAAAGTGAACGTCAGATTCTTCTACTTTATATTTAGCTGCTATTGAATTTATCTCATTTTTTAGCATATCTTCAGAGTATGAATTTGGTGATTTCATACTTAGTTGTACTAAGTAATTATCAACTTGACCAAATTTATCAACATAAGATTTAGATACAAATATGGGATAAGTTCCTTCTACACCTTCTTTATATAAAATTCCACTTATTATATATTTTTTTGAACCATTACCTAAATTTAGGTTTATACTTTCTCTAATACCAATTTTTTTGTTAATACGTTTTAAGTAGTTTTCAGACACTATTATCTCATTATCTTTTTGAGGATAAGATCCTTCTATACTATTTACATTCCCTAAGTCACGTAAATCTGAATCCATATATGCAACTCTTAGATTTATATCACCTATACTAACTTCTGGAAAAATATATCCTATTCCTGCTTTTTTTATGCTCTTCTCTGATTTTATCCCTTCAACTTGTTTAGGATTTACTTTAATTAATGATGCTTGATGTCCATTTTCTAGTTTTTCCTGAAACATTAATTTAGCACTTATAGAATACAAACTCATTATGCTAATAAAGACAAAAGATAAAATTATAGTCAGCAATATTGTAGAACTTTTAATTTTATTAACTTTCAAATCTCTTTTGACATATGTTTTCAGGATATTATTTTTCATTTTTTTTATCCTCCACAATTTGACCATCTAATATGCGTATAACTCTATCGCAATACTTTGTTAATTCTAAATTGTGTGTAATCATTATAATTGTTTGATTAAATTTTTTATTCATCTGAACAAATAGCTCCATTATATTTTGACTATTTCTTTGATCCAAATTTCCTGTTGGTTCGTCTGCTAAAATTACTTTTGGTTTCGAAATGAGAGCTCTGGCAATAGCTACTCTTTGTTGTTGTCCTCCTGACAATTGGTTTGGGAAAGCAGATATTTTTGTTTTATCTCTAACAAATCTAAAATTTCATCTAAATAGTCGTTATCGGCTTCTTTGCCATCTAAATTTAAAGGTAAAATTATATTTTCTCGAACATTTAAGATGGGAATTAGATTGTATTCTTGGAATATAAACCCTATATTCTTTCTACGATACTCTGTTAATTCTTCCTCATTTAAATTATTTAATTCCACATCATCAAACATAATTTTCCCCTCTGTTTGATGATCAATCCCTCCTATAAGATTTAACAATGTTGTCTTCCCCTACAATGTCAAGCAATTGTTACATAAAATTAGACGATATTTCTATCGCCTAATTTATATACAAAACTTTTATTTTAACTTTTTATACGTTCACTTTCTGTTAGAATCCTCATTTGTTCAATAGCAATTGCATTTAATTTTTCTATCCTTTCAGTTGCATCCATTCCCTCATTTATAAAAACAGCATTTAAGTTCTCAAGATTTGATAAACACACTAATTGTGATATATCAGCATAGTCTCTCATATTTCCTTTTAAGTCCGGATTTTCTTCACGCCATTCTTTTGCTGTCATTCCAAACAAAGCTACATTTAATATATCTGCTTCACTTGCATAAATAAAGTTGATTTTTTCTTTTGAAAGTTTTTCAGGTACAAGCTTATTTTTAATGGCATCTGTATGAATTTTGTAATTTATCTTAGCTAAATTCCTCTTGATATCCCAACCTAATTGTTTTTGTTCTTCTTCTTTTAAGCGCTCAAACTCTTTAATAAGATAGAGCTTAAAATAAGGTGATACCCAAGAAGCAAATTCAAAAGCTATATCTTTATGAGCATATGTTCCACCATATCTTCCTGCTTTGGCAATAATTCCAATAGAATTCGTCTTATTGACCCATTGTTTAACAGATAAAATAAATCGGTTAAATCCTGCTTCATTTTTAATTCCCTCGAATTCGGGGGAATTAAAATTTGTATTATACATTTCTTCCCAAATACCTAAAAACTCTATTGTGTTCTTGTTTCTAAGCCATTTTTCTATTAGTGCCACACCATTTTCAACATTTCTAACCATATCTGTTAAAGAAATGTAATCCCTATTATCTATAGCAATAATGCTGATTTCTGAACCTTCAACATTTATTTTAGACACAAAAATCACCTCACAATATCTCATTTTAACTATAATTATATCATTTTTTATTTGTTCCTAAATATTTACCCTATCAACTCATAGTAAACAGTACTATTTATTTCCGCAAATTTCCTCGCCATTATTTTCACTTTGGCGTATTTAAATTAAAGTTGGCGAGATTATGAGTTACTTTTAATGCTATTCATCTATTTTTCTACAATTTCTATTTCTCCACTTCTTGATACGATTATTTTATCAATTAAACTTTTCACATAAACTTTCAGCAAACCTTCCTCATCTAAGATAACAATATCCGTTTCTTTCTTTGAATCAATATTCTCCGACTTCAATTCTTCCAACTTACTCTCCAATAATATCTTTTTATCTTGGATAAAAGATTTTTCCTTTAAATAGTCATCTTTTGAAATATTTTCCTTTTATAGTTTTCATAGATGATTTGTAAATTACTGTTTAATATGGATATTTCCTTTAGAATCTCTTCTTTCACATTCTTGTGTTCTATGACTTTCTCTTCATTTAATGTGTTTTGTATCTTAAAATCTTTTAATTTGGGTTTTATAAGTTCAATAATATCTTTCTCTTTGATATTGTTTGGTTTTTTCTCAGCTTTACATAAATTACAATAATAACTTTTATACTTGTATATTTTATCCGAATTTTTCTTTTGTCTAATATCACTGCGAAAACTCATATGTCTACCACATTCTTTACAAAAAATCTTATCAGAAAAAATAGAACGATTTTTGTTTCCTGTATATCCCCCAAAACTTCTTTTTTCTTTTATTTTCTTTACCTCATCAAATACTTCTCTTGAAATAATCGCTTCATGGGTATTTGGAAGTATTTTCCACTCCTCTTCAGGAAGTAAAATTCTTTTTCTTCCACCTATTTTTGTTTCTTTGAATTTATTATATACATAATCTCCTGTATATAGTTCGTTCCTTGTAATCTGTGAGATAGCTGCGTTTGTCCAAACTCTTTTCTTTACCTCACTTCCAGTAATTAAATTTCCAGTATAATCAGAAAGTTTCAGTTCTTCTTTTCGTTCAGAGCGTGTAATATAACCTTTTTCATTAAATATATTAGCCACTTGATTACAGGAATATCCTTTTAGCAATAAATCAAAAGCTTCTTTAACTATAAAAGCTGTTTTTTCATCAATGATGATACTATGTTTATCTTTAGGATCTTTAATATATCCAAAAGGTGCTGCCCAATTTATATTTTTCCCCTGCGATTTAATTTGCCTAATAGAACTTCTTACCTTTCAGATAATTCCTTACTGAATAAATCATAATACAATGTCTTAAACTGTGTATCTGTATCTAAGCCATTGCCTTGTTCTTTTAAAGAATCATAGTTGTCATTAATAGCAATAAATCGTATTTTTAGAAATGGTAATATATTGCTTAAGTAATCCCCAAGCAAAATATAATCTCTTGAAAACCTAGACATATCTTTTACAATTATAGTTCCTACTTTACCACTCTTTATATCCTCAATAAGCCTTAAAAATGAAGGTCTATTTGTATTAGTAGCAGAATATCCATCATCTACATATTCTTCTATTTCACAACTTTTTAAAGATGTTTCATTTTCAATGTAGCTTTTTATATAATCTCTTTGATTTACTATACTTACACTTTCATCTACTTTGTGATAATCTTCTTCAGAAAGTCTTAAATATATAGCTATCTTATTCATGCTCTACCTCCAACTGCTTTTCCATATCTTTATCAAGATTAAACTTAAAATATATGGTAACCTGCTTATACTCTGATATTTCTATATGGCTAATTAATGTATCGACCAATTCTTTATCAACTTCTATGCTTTTAGCATCCAAGCAGCAAAATAGTACATCTATAAATTCTATAATTTCTCTTTTTTCTTTTTTATATTTCTTATTCTTTCATCAAAAACTTTTAACTCATTTTTTAAGGTTTTTATTTGATTATTTATTTTTTACTTTCTATTTTAAAATCACTTAAAAGAACCTCTCCTTTAACATAGTTTTCATATTGTTCTTGTAGATTGATCCTAAGAGAAGCAATCTTTTTATTATTTACATCTGTTTTTATAGAAACTTGATTTATCTTTTCAGCACTTATATTTTCTAAATATATTTTTAGTTGTAATCTTTTATCCTTTTTATAAAAGCTTGAAAACAGTCTTTTAAAGGTATCTACTAAAATTTTGTCTAGGTCTGTTTCATATATTCTGACATGAGATTTTTCTAATTTTAATCTGTCTCCACCTTTACAATAATAGCAATAGCAAATCTCATCATGATATTTCAGTCCTCGTGGTCCATATTGTTTTTTCAAATTTCTACCACAAACACTGCATTGTATGAGGCCGTCATACTTTCCTTCTTTTTTATAATCTCTTTGAATTTTTACTCCAACATTTTCTTTTCCGTCTTTTATTATGTTTTTCAGTGAATGGTAAGGTAGATAGTTTTGTTTTTTCTCCTTTATCTCTCTGATATTTTTAAATGTAGTTTTGTCTATTAACCCTTCGTGGGTGTTCTCTGTTATAATCCACTCTTCTTTATCACGAAACTTACTTTTCCTACTTGGATCATGTCTATTTGAGTATACTCTTTGAATCAAATTCCCAATATATACTTCATCAGAAAGCATTTTTGATATATAAGAAATATCCCATTGTTTTGTATCTTCTTTATCCTTAAAATTTTACCTGTTCTTTTATATTCATCAGGTGTCGTATATGTTTTAGTCAATTCTCTTGCTATTTGCATATTGGATTTACCTTGACCTGCCATATAAAAGATAAGTCTTACTACATCTGATGCCTTTTCGTCCATCACCAGAACTCTTTTTCCATCAATTTTATCAACCTTATAGCCATACGGAGCCATCGCTCCTATAAAAGACCCTTGTTTCATTTTTATTTCTTTAGAGGCTTTTATTTTCTTTGAAATATCTTTTGCGTATAAATCATTGAAGATATTTTTATTGCTATTTCATAACTCTGATCTGATTTTATACCGTCTTTGGTATCCAGATTATCATTTACGGAAATAAATCGAACTCCCAAAAATGGAAATACTTTTTCGATATAGTTTGCGATTTCTAAATACTCTCTACCAAACCTTGACATATCTTTTACGATGATACAATTTATCCTACCTGTTCGGATATCTTCCATCATTTCAATAAATGCAGGTCTTTTAAAATTTGTTCCAGAATACTCATAGTCCTTGTATACTCTTAAAATCTTTATATCTTTTTCGTTTGCAGCTTTTATGCAAAGTTCTTCCTGCATTTCAAGTGAATTACTTTTATCCCTATAAGCTTCCTTTCTTTCCTGTGATAATCTAGCATAAATACCGGCAATGTATATTTTTTCAATCACTTTTACAACTTCTGTTTCTGATTGTGATATATGCCTATTTTTTGTTCTAGCCATAGCATACCTCACTTTCAGCCCTTACAAGACTTTTATTCATAACAGTGGGTATAGTTTTTGACTTCCTGCTTATATCGATACTTTTCTTTTTTATGGTGTTAGCTTTAATGTCAGACTTATCCATTTTTGTCATTTCTTCAAGTAAAGATAATTCTTCGGTATGATTAAACCTAACATATATCGTCTTATCTTCAGAAATAAAAATTTTATCAATAAGCATCACAACAGATAATCTATCTATTTCCGATAAATTTTTATACTTGTTAATGTCGATGATCCAACTTTTATTTTTGTCAATCTTCTCCTTAGTATCTTCCTGTTTTTTAATCTATACTCGATACTTTCATCTAATTTAGTCAATTTCTCTGTATAGTTTTTTCTAAAAAGTTGATATTCTTCTTTACTAATAACATCTTCTTTTAGATCAAGGTAAAGGGAAGATAAGAGTTCTTCTGTCATTGCTTTTTCTCGTTTTAGTATAGGAATTTGATTGTCTTTCAAATTTTTATTTATATCTATACGCTGAACTTTAGAATATAGATTTTCATTAAATTCAATGTAGGACTTCATTATTTTAGATACTGCTTTTATTAAAGTTTCTTCTTTTATGCTGTGTCTTGTGCAAGATTTTCCCTTGTTGTACTTTGAACAGATATAGAATATCTCTTCTCTTTTTTATACTTTACAGTCCTTCTAATCAAAGAACTTCCACATTCTTTACAAAAAAGCATTCCTGTAAAAATATCAATTTTGTCCTTTCCACGAGAATTATTCAAATCTCTTTTTAACATAGTATTTGCAATAGTAAAAACTTCTTTACTTATAATTGCTTCATGGGTATTTTCTACTCTTATCCATTCTTCTTTCTCTTTTTCTATCTGCTTTTTATTTTTATAACTTAAAGTAACACTCTTTCCTTGTAAAGTATTTCCAATATATACTTCATTTTCTATAATTCTATTTACTGTCTTTGCTGACCAAGTTCCACCTTTTGTATTTTGAAATCCATTACACTTAAATCCTTGACTTTCTTTATATTTTCTTGGATTTAAAACTCCTAAATGATTTAGTTCATCTGCAATTGCCTTTGAGGAATATCCCAAGAGTTTCATATCAAATATATTTTTGATAATATCCGATATCTTTTTATCAATCACTAACTTGTTTTTATTCTCCTCAGACTTTTTATATCCATAAGGTGCAAAAGCACTGATAAAATCTCCTTTTTCTCTTTTTATCTTTTGAGAGCTTTTTACCTTATTGGAAATATCTCGGCAATAACTATCATTGATGAAGTTTTTTATAGGAAGTATAAGATGTGTATCGTTTATATCTGCACTTTTACTATCGTAATTGTCATTTACTGATATAAATCTTATACCATTTTCCGGAAATATTCTTTGAATATATTTTCCAGCTTCTATATAATCTCTTCCGAATCTTGATAAGTCCTTTACAATAATTGTATTGAACTTTCTATCATAGGCAGCCTTTATCATTTCTTTAAAATTGGGACGATCAAAATTTGCACCTGAATACCCATCATCTACATACTCTTTTACTATTGGAATTTGATTTTTTCTTGCATAAGAGTTTATAATTTCTCTTTGATTGGATATAGAGTTACTTTCTGTTTTTTCGCCATCTTCTTTTGATAATCTTAAATACATAACTGCCAAATTTTCTTTTGCTAAATTGTTTTTAAACATAAAAAGCCTCCTTTAATTCAATTTACATACAATAAATCGAACCAAGGTTAGGCTTCCACAAAATATTATAACGCTCCTTATATTTTTTGTCAGCCCCTAATAGACAGAAATTTTTCTTTGATGTATTCCTCTACTAAATTTTCTAAACTAAATCCATTTTCATTAAATTTAACTTCTATATTCCAACCATCAATTTGATTTATCATCTGTTTATCTTTTTATCTGTTTTCATTTCTGTATTTATATTATGTTCATCACACATAATATCTTCTCCTTATCTTTAATTTTTTTAAGTTTTTTGACATTAACAGGCGTGTAGGTCACGACATTGGAATTTCACCACCGCCCCTTTTCAAGATGAGCCGGCAACAACTGTAGAAGTATCATTATCCCCATTTGCTTCAATGCATCAGTTTCCTAGGCTGAATATATAATTTCTTTTTGTCGCTCGTTTTCTTATATCCTTCCTTTAGCTAGAGTATTTATTTAAACCGAAATCCTTATCAGCAGAAAAGTCATGGCGAAGAAATTATAAAGCTCCACAAATGGTTAATGTCCTGTCTTGGTCTATTCAGTTGTCACGGTTCAAATTTCTATTAATTTCTTTTTTATATAAAAGAGGACAAAATTCCCCTTCAATTTATAAAGGAAAATCTGCCCTCTTTGGTAACCAGAATTTATAATTCTTCTATAAATTTCTTTAGTTTTTCTAAAATTTTATCTCGTCTTTTAATTAAAGTTGGATGTGAGATATTTTTAGTCTTTGCTACTGCACGAAGTGTTTCATCATTGAAATATAATCTTTCTATGATTTCCCGCTCATCCCTATTTAACTTTGACATTGCATTTCTTAGTGCTTCAATCATCATTTGTGTAGCTACAACTTTTTCAACATCAACATTTTTATCTTCTAGATTATCTTCGAAATTCCCATCATGATTTAGGGACGAAAAAAAGAGCAAGTGGTTTTTCTTGTCCACCTGCTCTAAATACTTTTCGTGTTCTCTTTCTTGCCAGTAGACTTTGTATATCTGTTCGCTTACTTTGATTTTTTGCCCACCAACATAAAGGTAATATTCTTTTGTCATTTATGTTTCCTCCATTCTTTTTTTGTCTTTATGTTTTCAGACAAAAAAAGGAGGACTCCTGCTCTTGGGCATGGTTAGTCCTCTAGAATGAAAGAAACTCTTTCTAATAGTAATTGTATTTAATTTTTTAACTGAGTTATCTAACTTGTAAACAGCGTAAACCAAAGAAAAAAGGTAAATTTACTTTAATTATATTTATTTGCATATTTCCCTCCATTCTTTTAAATAAACCCACTTATTATTCATTACTCGAATTTTTCAAACTAATTTTATCCATCCTATTTAATTCCCCAAACATCATTACTACACCAACTATTATCATAATTAAATCTACAAGGGGTTCTGCAAACCATACTGCTTTAACTCCAAATATCATTGGTAAAATAATCATGGCAGGTATGAATAAAAATAACTGCCTTAGCATGACTATTATGCCAGCTTTTTTAGCGTTTCCTATTGATTGGAAGAATGTTATAGTCATTACCATTACTCCATATAGGATAAAGATAGAATAAAATAGTCTAAAGTTCCCTATTCCCTGAGTTATAATACTTTCTTCTACTCCAAATAAAGACAGAATATTCTTTGAAAATGCTAATGCTGGTATCCAAAATATTGATGCAAGAACTAATCCTCCGATAGAAAATACTTTCATAGCTTCTTTTACTCTGTCGTATTTTTTCGCTCCAAAATTTGTACCAACTACAGGTTGTAAACCTTGACTCATTCCCCAAAGTGGAATGAATGAAAAGGCATATATTCTAAGTGTTGCTGCCATCAAGATAGCATTTGTATCTCCGCCATATTTAAATGACATTTTATATAGCATTGTTTGTTGAATCATAAATAAAATTTGCATCATCATAGCAGATGACCCTACGCCAAACATTTCTTTTTTTATTTCCTGATCAGGTTTGATTTTATTTATTTTTACTGCTTTACTTTTATATTTGAAGTAATGGAGTGTTATTATCGCTTGAACAAATTGTGCTGTAATAGTTGCAAGTGCAGCCCCTTCTATTGCGTATTTTCCCATTAATTTCATTAGAATTGGATCAAGAATTATGTTTAAAAAAGCCCCTAGCCCCATAATGAGCATTGCTTTTTTCATTAATCCTTCTCCACGCATAACCATGTTTGCTGATTGAGTAAAGTTTACAAATAAAGAACCAATGAAAATTACTCGTAAATATCTGATACCATATTCTTTAATTTTTCCACTTGCTCCAACCATATCTAAAAAATGTGGTGCAAGTAAAATTCCGCCTATTGTAATAATTGATGAGAATAGAATAACCCAAAAGATTAAATTCCCCATAATTTTATCAACTGTTTTTTGGTCACCCTTTCCTATAGCTCTTGATAAAACCGATGCTGAACCTACACCAATAAGTGTAGATACACCACTATTGAAAAATGTAAGTGGCATAGCTACACCACAAGCTGTCATTGCTGTTTGTCCTATAATATTTCCTGCAAAAATTCCATCCATTAGTGGATAAAGACCTATTACTATCATTCCTATTACAGCAGGGACAGATAATTGAAAAAGTAAATCTATAGGTCTTTTTGTTAATAATTGTTCTTTCATATCTTGTTTCATAAATTACCTCCTTTTTTTATCCAGATTTTTTTAGCAAATTTTAAGTTTGATCGAAGAATTCCCTAATTTTCCCATATTCTTTTCATCTTTAATACCATGCCATTTGACTTTTCCATTCTCCATAAACATAAAATAATCACAACAACATTCTACTAATTCCGGATCATGTGTGATAATAAAAATAGTTTTTCCGTCCTCTTTAAGCCTTATCATTTCATTAGAAACTTCTTTCATATTCTTAAAATCCAAACCACTTGTAGGTTCGTCCAAAATCAGTATTGTCCTATCAGAAGCGATAGCACTTGCAATTGCAACCCTTTGTTTTTGCCCTCCGGATAATGACATTGGATGGCAATCTATAAAATCCATTAAATTTAACTTTTTACATATTTCATCGATCTTTTCTTCTTTATTCTCATCGTTCTCTATACTCAAAAGAATTTCTTCTTTAACTGATTCGGTAAATAATTGATGATTAACATCCTGCATCACCATAAAACATTTTTTTAGCCTTTCTCTTGTAGCATAACTTTCTGTTTGTATATTTAAAGTTCCTTTTGCTTTTTCTTCAACTCCACATAAGCATTTTGAAAAAGTTGATTTTCCAGAACCATTATTTCCTAAAACAGCCACAATAGATTTTTGAGGTAATACAGCATCATTAATTTCAAAAAACGGCTCTTTTCCATAACTAAACATAAAATTCTTAATCTCTATTTGTTCCTTAGATTCTATATTTTTTATACGGCTACTGGTATCAATAGGGTGTATGCTCCTTAACCCCATATTATTTAAAATGCTGTTAGGTAATTTCTTGAACTCAACACAAGAAAATTCTTTGTTAATTTTTCCATCTTTCATATAAATAAATCTATCTGCAATATCTATTAAATATTGTAGTCTATGCTCTGCAATAACCACAGTTGACTTTTTTCTTTCCATTTTTTATGATATATTTTAACATTTTATAGTTTGTATATCTAAATTAGAAGATGGCTCATCTAATACATAGATTTCAGGCTCCATAACAGCAGCAGAAGCACAAGCAATTTTTTGTTTTTCTCCTCCTGACATAGAAAACAAGCTCTTATCAAGCAAATCTTTTATATTTAATTCTTTTGTTACCTTGCCAATTCTTCTACAAATTTCTTCTCTTGAAATCCCAAAATTTTCACAGGCGAATGCAATTTCGCTTGTTGAATCTACATTGAAAAATTGAGTTCTTGGATTTTGAAATACTGATCCTACATATTGACTCAATTCATTAATAGAATTTTAGAAATTTCATGTTCATTTACAATAACGCTACCAGTCAAATTTCCGGAATAATACCCGGGAATTAACCCATTTATCAACCTACTTATTGTAGTTTTTCCGCAACCGGACTCACCACAAATACAACTACTTCACCAGCATTGATATTTAAATTAATATTATAAATTCCAGCATTCTTATTCCCGCTATCATAAGTAAATGACACGTCTTTAAATTCAATCAATGCTATCCCCTCCTATAAAAAATAGTCCTGTAAAGGCAATTGAAAAGAGTAAAATGAGCAAATCATATATAGTAAACTTTACTTTTACTACAGTAGTTCTCTTTTTCAAAGCTCCCAATCCTCTACTTATTGCCGCCGCCGACAATTCATCACCTATTTTTGCAATAGAAACGATTAAAGGTATTGTTACATATTCCAAGTATAAGCTTGGATTTTTCCACGCCTTTTTATTTTTAAAACTAATTCCTCTCATTTTCATAGCAGTCTTAATAGAGTTGTGTTCTTCTTTCAAAGTTGGAATAAACCTGAATGCAACTGCTGTTGGAATAATAAATGCATTGGGAATTTTCCACTTTACCATGGCTGCTATAAACTCGCTCGTTTTTGTGGACATTACAACATAATATCCCAACATGAAAATTGGAAATAGTCTTAAAATTAAGGCATTCAACAATACTGAAATTGTATTTATGAGTGTAGGCAATGTGTACATATCTTTCGTAAAGTGTGCCATAATAGCCAAGGTAAATAGCCCTCCATAAATGAAAGCTATCTTAACTTGTTTATTAGATAATAATAATGCTATTGCCACAATGGCGGATATAAGGCTAACTAAAATATCCTTATATCCGACAGACATTATGGTTGTTATAAATATCATAAATAAAATTTTAGTACGAGGATCTAAGAAAAAGCCCTTTGGTTTATTCGGTTCGTATACCTCATACTCTTCCATTAAATGATACCCGCTCTCTCAAAGTGTTTCTTAAGCATTTTCCTCCCTAAATTTGCACCAATAAATGAGCCGATAAAAATAATTCCAAATGCAGCAATACCCATCCAAGAAGGCATATATTTTGCGAGTGCAAGTGCATATTGTTCTCCCATTTGTTGCTTAACACCTTCCATATAGGTATCTGCCATTACCCACATTGGCATTTGACAACCTATCATTCCACAAGAAAATAGCCAAAATCCAATAACATTCTTTTTAAAACTCTTAAAACCACCTGATTTCATAACCAGATCACTGATAATTCCAAATGGAATATATCCCACTAACGCTAACCATGTATAGCCCATAAAATACCAAAACACACCAATAATAATTGACATAATCGTAACCATGCCAAATTTTTCTATTTTGGTTAAAAACAACATAAATGGAATTCCTGTGACTATAGGAATGAGAAGATAGATAGCTGGGTATAAGATAGGAATTGCATTCATCATCCCTACTACAAAAAACAGAACTAAATAAATGGCTGTATAAATTCCTACATTGATTAGATCTTTAGCTGACAATCCTTTTTTCATTTTTTTAATCCTCCTTAAATTAAAATAATATAAATCTACATGAGCTATATTTGAATAATTCTCATATAAATCATTTTCACTCATGACAATTTCCAATTAACTGCCTTTTGTCGTGCCTCAACAAAATTTTTATAGATACCTTCTGCTTGAATTAGCTCTTCATGTGTGCCTTTTTGATTTATTTTTCCATTTGCTAAAACAAGTATTTGGTTTGCATTTTTTATTGTCTTTAGTCTGTGTGCTATCATTATTACTGTTTTATTTCTTGTGAGTTCCTCCATAGCAACCTGCAATTTATCCTCATTTTCAGGGTCTACATTTGCAGTAGCTTCATCGAAAATAATAATAGGTGCATTCTTTATCATTGCTCTTGCAATTGATATTCTTTGTCTTTCTCCACCAGATAAACTTGCACCTCCCTCTCCTATAACTGTTTCATATTGTTCAGGAAGCTTCATAATAAATTCATGACAACACGCTTTCTTTGCAGCTTCTATAACTTCCTCATGTGTAGCATCTGGCTTAGCAAACTTTATATTGTTCTCAATAGTGTCTTGAAATAAATAAACATTTTGAAAAACCATACTAATTTGTCTCATTAATGACTCCAATGAATATTCTTTAATATTATGTTTACCTATGCTGATTTCTCCTTTCTCTACATCCCAAAATCTAGCTATCAAATTACAAAGTGTTGTTTTTCCAGCTCCTGAAGGTCCAACTATAGCTGTCATTTGGTTTTGTGGTATCTTGACAGAAATATCATCAAGGATTTTTTGCCTGAATAAGAAAACTCTACATTATCAAAAGAAATATCGAAAGTAGTAGGCTTTATGTCTTTTCCATCAATATCCATCTGTGGAAATTTCTCTAACTTCTTTGTTTGCTCAATAGATCCACTAACAACTCTGAGAGAAGTTGTTGCACTTCCTGCCAATTTTATTTGAGAAAAAGCAAGAAAAGAAATTATAATCGTCATAACTGTATTTAAGAATGAGAGTTCTCCATTGATATAAAAGAAAATACCTGCACCTATTATCAAAATGCTAAACAAATCCAAAAGAATATTTTGCAAAATCGTATAAGGTGTAAACAGTTTTTCACAATCAAGATTTATTTTCTACTATTTTCAATAGCACCTCTGACTTTTTCATCTCCTTTCCCTGTTAAATTGAAGGATTTATAACAGACATTCCTCCAATTTGTTCTAAAATGGCATCAACTAATTTAGCAGATGCTTTTTGTCTTTTAGGAAGAACACTCCTTGATTTGCTTTCCATTTTTGAGAGAACAAATAAGTACAATAGGCATCCAATTGCAACAATAAAACCTATTCTCCACTCAAATGCTAAATCATTATTGTAAATATTATCGTGTTTATAAAACCTGATAATGTATTTACCATAACCATTGCTGCGGTATTTTCTACATCTTCTAAAACAGTTGTAGAAATTCCAACCACTTCACCAATATTGTTTTCATTGAAAAATCCCATAGGTATTTTTTTTAACATTTCACCTATTGCTACTCTTTTATTTGCCACCATGAAATAACTTGCATGGCATTGCTGTAATTGTGAAAATAATTTGTAACACTTCTTCCGATTATGCTAATAACAAGAAGTATTAATGCGATCCACGCGGGCATCATGCTCATGTCTTTTTGGACAATTGCTTTCACTATAAAATAAATAGCACTGATTTGAAGCATATGAAAAATCGCAAACAAAAAACTTACCCATATAGAGTGATATACATTTTTCTTTTCATCACCTGAGAAATCTAAAATCTTTTTTAAAGCACTTAACATTTCATCCCACCATCCTTTGTTCCTATATGAGCGTTCCACATATTTCGGTATAATTCACAACCTTTTAATAATTCATCATGCTTACCGTATGAAACAAGTTTTCCATTCTCAATTAAGAATATTTGTTCTGCATCTGTTATAGTTGATAATCTATGAGCAATAATAATCACCGTTTTATCTTTTATAAGCTTTGATAAAGCTTGCTTTATAATCACTTCATTTTCAGGATCTATATATGAAGTAGCTTCATCAAGTATTACAATAGGTGCATTTTTGAGCATTGCTCTTGCTATAGATATTCTTTGCCTTTCTCCACCAGAAACATGGCTACCACTACTTCCGACAACCGTATCGTAACCATGTTCCATTTTCATAATAAAATCATGACAACCCGATTTCTTAGCAATGTCTTCTACTTCTTTATCACTGGCACTTGGATTACCCATTCGGATATTTTCCCTAATACTTTCGTTGAACAAAAAATTATCCTGCGAAACAAAGGCTGTTAAACTATATAATTGCTTTAATGGAATTTCATTAAGATTGTATCCACCAATATTTATATTTCCTTCCGTAATATCCCAATATCCAGCTATTAATTTTGCTAAAGTTGACTTGCCACTTCCACTTGGTCCAACAAAAGCCACTGTTGTTCCTTCTTTTATGTTTAGGGATATTCCATGAAGAATTTCTTTTTCTTCTTCATATCCAAACTTTACATTTTGTAAATCAATATTATATTGCTGGATAGTTACTTCTCTATCAGAATGCTTTTGTTCTTTTCCTTCTAAAATTAAGTTAATAGAATTAGCAATAGTTCCTATCTTAGCAAGACCATCAACAAAATTGATTGTTTCAAGTAAAGGTCCTGCAATACCTAAAGATAGAATAATTACAGATATAAATACTTCTGCACTTAAACTGCCGCTAATGTAGAAATACCAACCAAATGGAAGCACTGTTATCATTGTAGTAGGAGATATATTTTAGATAAAGATACAGGTAACTGACAGCTCTTCATCCATTCATAAAAGTATCTTGCATTTGCAATGACTTTATCTTTGTACTTTGCGTACGATCTCTTGTCTTGATTAAATGTTTTATCACTTCTATTCCATTGACATACTCAATAATTGCAGAATTCATTTCTCGATTTACCTTTACAGATCCTTCATATTGAACAGCATAATTTTTCATTACGAGTCCCATAAAAAGCATTCCCACAGGAATGGATACTAATGATAAAAGAGCCATTCTCCAATCAAGAAATAATAAGTAAATAAATATACTCAAAGAACCTAAGAGATTCGATGTCATTTCAGGCAACAGGTGAGCGAGCGGTTTCTCCATACTTTCAACCTGATCCACTATAATCTGCTTAAAGTTTCCGCTTGGAACAGAGATTATTTCTCCTAATGGCATCTTTGGAAGTTTTTCAAGCATTCTTAAACGAACATCTTTCAGTACACTAAAAGTTGCTTTATGGGATACAGATAAAGCCATAGAGTATAAAAATGATTTTAAGATGTAGGATAACAATCCTATTCCTAACCATAAAGAATAAATTTTAAAATCCTCATTTCCCTTTAACAATTCAACTAAAATACGACTTGCTGCAATATATGGAACAATCCCTGCAATAACACCGATACTCGCTATAAATACAGATGTTTTAACTTTGAATGTTCCTTTTTGCAAGCTCCCACAATATAGCAGCAGGACTTTTTTGTTTCATAATCAACACCTCCAAATAAAATAACATTATTAGCTAACTTAGTTATCATTTATGCAAAAAACTAACCCTTAAAATCCTTGCAATTTTTTCCACCCTTCACGAAAAAATCTCGCAACAATTTCTGAGTTTTGTTTAACCTCTTCAATATTGTCAGAATGCATAATAATTTCACACAATGCATTAATATATGCATGATTAAGTAAGTGCATTGATTTTTCAGATATATTAATGTATTTATAATTATCTTTTAAAACTATTTTTGAGATTTTATTTCTATTTAAATCTTCCATTTTTACTAATTTTCAATGAAATTATCATATTTTGTTCCATACGCTTTATACACTAAAAGTTCAAATATATCTTTTTTTCTAAATATATATATTGCGGTTTCAATTGATCCATCAATATTAATTTCAGCTAAATCTTTAATGTGTTTCTCATCAATACTTCTAAATGATTCTTCTTCAAATTTTGTATATAAATCTAAAATCTCTTTAGCGAGTGGTTCAACTAATGCAACAAATAGAGCTTCCTTATCCTCAAAATGTCTATAAAAAGCCCCTGTAGTAACACCGGCATCTTTACATATCTTTCTTAAATTAGCTCGTTCATATCCATCATTTAAAAAATTAATTTTCCCACTTTTCAAAATGTTTTCGTGTGTAACATCAAATCCTTTCAGATTTTTCATGTTATTCACCTCTTCCTATATGCAGATAACTTTGTTATCTAAAATTTACTATATATTCCATTTTAAGTCAAGAGAATTTAGAAGAGACATGATTTTTATGAATTTACAACATCCATATTCATGAACGATTATTTTGTAAGAATAAATGTATGTCTTCGGCAACTTTTTCCCAATGTGGATCAAGCATACAATCATGACATAATTCATTATAAATCTTCAAAGTTGCACCATAATAATTCATACTATCAATCAGAGACTTTACAGGTATGCATCTATCATTTTTTGAGCCAATTATAAAAGTTGGTACAAATTTGCAAAAAAATTTAATAGAAGAATATGTTAATGTCAACAATCTTATATTTTAGCTTCTTCTTTCATTTTAGCTACATATTCTTCAGCTTTATCTACTCTTCCAGAAAAGAAAAGTTCTTCCTTCGTTTTTCCGTAATAATTAAAAGAAATTTTTATAGCATTCAATAACCTATTACTAATTGGATAAGGTGAAAGTAATACTATTGCATTTACATTATTAATATTTTATCATCTTGTAAATATTCATTTAAGATTAAATTGCCCATTGAATGAGAAACTATCGCTAATTTACTATTACTTTCTCTTTTATCTTTCTTATAATTTCTTCTAACATTAAAACAGAGTTCCTAACATTTCTCGCATTTTTAGACAGAACGTGGATATTAACACTATAGCCTTTCTTTATAAAATATTTAGTAAAATTTTCATCCCAACACCATTCAGCATGTGATGCTCCACATATAAAAACAATATTATATTTTTGTGTTACCATATTTTCACCTCACTTTATCTTTAATTATTAATAACTTTTGCCCAAATATATTCAATTTGAAATTTTCTCTAGGGAAAATACTAATATCAAAATCCCCACATCGATTAATAAGTTCTATCCAATCATTTAATTCTAAAAAAGTGCTATTTTTAATCTTTCGTATATCATCAGGTTCTTCCATCATAAATACTTGTGATACTAGCATCTCAATTGGATTACCTATTGGTTCTGTAATCAACATTACTCCATCTGGTCTTATCTTTTTTAAAAATGCCTTCATTACTTTCTCAAGATTACTAGAATTATTTAAAACCCCTGCTGCAACAATAATATCTACCTTATCTAAAGATTCTATCTCTTCTAAATTATCAATATTAAGCCTTAAATACTTAATTGCTGAATTATTTTTAAACTTCTCTTTTCCAATATCTAAAAAGAACTTCGAAATATCAGTATATAAATAATTTATTTTTGTATCAAACTATATTCATTTAATTTGTAATTATACTATCTGTTGACGCACCTATACCAGCGCCAACCTCAAGTATGGTTATTTTCCTAAGCTTGCTTTCAAAATGTCGGTTTACATAATCAGCGACCTGAATTCCGATTATTTCGTTTAAAAATCTGTATATTAAATTATTTTTATACAGAGCTGTAGCATATTTTATATCAGCTTCCGGGAATAATATAGCATTACAATCAATTTCCCCATAAAACAACTCTTTCAAATTTTTTATATTTTCTCTGATATAATCTATCGAAGAGGGATCACCTAATTTCCAATCCCATAATTCACGCAACTCACAAAAAAGTTGTTCTGTATTGATTTGTAAATTCTTAGTCAAATAAAAACTTCCTTCATTATTTTCTATAAATCCATGCAAAACAAGCATTTTTAACCATCTCTTTACTATCTTACTATTTTTGCTATGGAAGCAGTTTTTAATGATCTTTTCCTCAGAATATTTTATATTTTGATCGTTAAAAGCACCGTTGTCTTTAAAAAATTTAAATATTTCTCCTAATATATAAGTATCCAACGTTTCTTTATACTTTAATAAATATTCTTTCGAGATATATGAATAATTCCTCTCTATATTAGCAATTTCTTTACTCATATTTATTGTAACTGAATTATTATAATTAAATCCATCTCCTTGTTTCAAAGTTTGAAACCAATTATTTTTCTTTTATATTCTCCTATTCCTGTCATTTTATCACATGATAATACTTTATTTATATCTTGAATAAAAGATAAATCGTTTAATGCTTCTTGAATATGAGAGCGATAATTAATTTCATTTATATCTATGCCCTCCTCAATAACTGTACTTAAATTCAACTTATAATTGTTCTTCAATGTTTGATTAAAACCGCTAATATTTCCTGCTGTTTTTTTATTATATTATAACCATATAATATATTTTTCTGAATAAAGTTAATTGTTATGCAACAATTTTTTGTGAAAATTTTTAACTCATCATTGTACGCAGTAAATTGATATTCTTCATTAAGATTAGGTCTATATATTCTTATGCAAAACGGAACACTTGCAATATATCCTGAAAATGATTTTATCATTGAATTACCATGATTATTTGTTATATTTACTTTTTGATTTGTCTTCAATCCTTCTTTCAGTATTTTAAAAATATAATATATCAAAAACTTTGAAAATAACCCATCAATATATAAAATATTGTTCTTACTAAATTCTTCATATATCGTATTTGTACACTGTTTAAAAAAATATCATTTTCACTTGGTATTTCTGGAATATAATAAACTTTTTTATTATTTGCAATTTTTACACAATCTTTTATTTGATCTACATCCAATGGCATCTGATCAACTATAGAAATTCCGGCTTCTAACAATTCCATTCTTAAATAGGGATTGTTAGAAGCTATCAAGGATTTTTGAGGAATATACGCCCATTTAATATCTGATGGTAACTGCGAAACAAATTTGTATAGTTTTAGATTTTTAAAATAAGCATTTTCTCAGCTAACTCATCTTCAGAATCTAATATACATAATTTAGTTTTTGCTTGCAAATAATGTAAATTTTCTGGATTACCACATATCAAAACATTTGACACCTTCATTTACATCTCCTTTAGACGTTTATTTTTATTAACATCGCCAATTGTTTAGCATTATTTTTATTTTGTACACAACTGTAGTGATTTCCATCAATATAGAATTTGTTTATATCGCCTATAATTGAATCTTTCCATTTATCAACTAAATGCTCAATATATTTATATGCTCCTTTGTTATCTTTAGCAATATAATAATCAAGATCCCCAAAGAAAAGATCGGGATTATATTTTTGAGCTTCTACTGAATGTCTAAATATTTTATATAGTTCAAACAAAGAGTACATAGATAACGCCTGTTTCTGCTTTTTATTAATAAGACTATGATACTTAATAAATCTATCACTCTGTATCATATTGTTTAATTCTATAATAAGATTTTTATCTTCTTCATTATTTAAATGATCTAAAATATTTGATATCGTTAGTATGTTTTTATTAGTATCAATTGAAGTATAAATATCATCAAATATATCAATTTGTCTAATTCCTAAATCTTCTAAGTTTATACCAAACGCATATATGAATATTAATTCAAGTGGTAATTCATCAAAACTATTCTCTGGAATTGTTCCGCCTTCAATTATAGATAAATTAACAACATTGATTCCCATTTCTAAAAGTCTTCTTGCCATTTCTATTGCTACGACTCCACTAAAACTATATCCTATTAGCTGCACTTCTTTGACATCAAATCCAACTATCTTTTTACAATACATATCCGCTAACATAGGCACCAGGTTTTTCTTATCAAGTTCTAAATATTTTTTATATTTGAAACTCCCAATATCAAAACATCTCCTGCATTTTGTTGGCATAATTCTGTAGCTAAATACTTGAAATTTTCCCAACTTCCAAAAGCGCCGTGTACAAGTACCCTTAACCTTGAGGTCTCCAAATTGTTTGAACCTTTAAAAATTTTTGTATATACCATTTCTTCATCACTATAATCTTTTTCTACGTCCTTGTCATCACTTTTTTCCAGAAACGCAGAAATTTCAGATACAAAAGGAAAATTAATTATTTCTCTCAATAATTCTTCAAAAGAAATTTCCTTATTTAGCTTATTTTTCACTTCGGTTGCTATTTTGCAATAATAAGTGAATCTGCACCAAAGTCATAAAAATTTGATTCCAGTGTTAAATCTTCAGTTTCCAACAAATTTTTGCAAATTTTAAGAATTTTTTCTTCAGTTTCAGATGTCGCTTCATTGTTAGCTGTATAAACTTTTTCTTCATTATTCTCAGCATTAATTATATCAAAATTCTTTTCCTGATCAATTTTGCCATTACTATTCAACATTATAGATTCTACATAGTAAACTTTAGATGGAATCATATAATTTGGCAAATATCCCTTAATACTCTCGTTTATTTTTTCCCTATCTATTTCCATAAACTTCGTTTTAAACTTTTTAATAAAAAGAGTTGCCCCAAAAATCCCTAACGATTTATTCTCATATGGAAATTTATAAACTTTATTGCTATCATCAACCTTAAGCAATATATTTTCCCATGTTTTGTGTCTATAAATACAGTTTCTTCTCTTATGCTATCAGTTGCTTCTTCCATCATTAATGCTTGCGATACCAATAGCCAAGGTTCGTTTTTTATAGCTTCTGAGAATAACAAATATCCTTTAGGTGCCATCAATGTCTTAATGTAAGACATGCTTTTAGCAATATCTTTAACATTTTCCAATACATATGCTCCTATAATAATATCAAAATAATTTGGTTGTAGGCCATTTTTAATTGGATCTTCATTTATATCTAGTTGGTAAACTAATATATTCTTATTATTTTTAAAATTCTCTTTAGCCTGTGGTAAAAAATATTTTTGCAAATCTGTAAAATGATATTCATAGTCATGACCATCAAGTATTTTTAATAGTTTTTTGTTGTTGCACCAGTACCTGCACCAATTTCTAAAACTCTTATCTTTTCTTTTTATTGTACTTTAAATAATTTTCTAAAAACTGGCAATAATAGTCATTAATCAAGGCTGAAAATATACTTTTTTCATAAAGAGATTCTGTATATTTCTTTGAGCCATTAGGATAAAGAATTCCTCTTGGATCAATCTTGTTTGTTAAAATGTTTTTTAAATTATCTATATTTTCCTTAATATAATACATTATATTAATATCTCCGAATGCATTATCCCACATTAAAATACAATTATTCCATAACTTATCTAATAATTCTTTCTTTATTATTTTAGGAATTACAATTGATTCTCCCTTTGAATAAATAACATTATTTATTTTAAGCTGAGTTATCCACTTATTTATAATTTTATGATATTTTAAATCTATATCAGTTGAATTTTTTCATAATTATATAAATTTAAACCAATATTTTTAATACCCCTAAATCTATCAAAGTATTTAACATCGAATTAAGGCAAACTATATCCCTTTGTTTGCAAATATATTGATAACAATCATAGTCTATATTTCTCTGAATATTTTCTTCTATTGCCTCAAACCCATCAAAATATTTATCGTATTGTTCGTCAACCTCACTAATATCAACCCCTATTTTGGCAATAACTTCAATCGGTTTATCCTCCTTATTATAGTTGACTCTAACAATTAAATCATCAATTCCTTCCTGTTTCATTAAGGTGTTTTTTATCTCTCCAAGTTCTATTCTATTGCCTCTTATTTTTACCTGAGTATCTTCCGTACCTAAAAATTCTATTTCTCCACTTGATAAATAGCGACCCAAATCTCCAGTAGAATAAAGTCTGACCTGCTTTAGAGGATGAATAAAGAACTTTTCTTCTGTTAACTTTTTATCTCCTAAATACCCTTCCGCCAAGCCTCTACCAGCTATATATAAATTACCTTCGCAATAAACTGGACAATCTTCAAAATTTTTATCTAATACATAAATTTGTTGATTAGTGAGCGGTTTCCCATACGGAATGCTTTTCCATCCCTTTTTAATACCTTTATATTCATGATAGTTAGACCATATAGAGGCTTCTGTAGCACCTCCCAATACTATTATTTTAGATTCTACAAAAGTTTTTTGCACCGCATTAGGCATATTTAAAGGAATCCAATCTCTTGACAGCAATATTAGTTTAATAAAATTTTGTTTTTTTGATAAATTTTCTAAATAATTTAAATATAGTTTCATTAATTCTGGTACCATATTTAATATAGACACAGAATTTCTTCAATCAATTTATCCCAATGAGCAGGATTTAAATACTCACTTTCATCAGGATATACAATAGTTCCTCCAACTGATAACATTCCAAAAATATCATAAACAGATAAGTCGAAATCTAATTTTGATATTCTTAATAAGCAATCTCTCTCAGATATTTCGAATTTTTGATTTATATCATATATAGTATTAAATACTGCGCCATGATTTATTACAGCACCTTTTGGATTTTCAGTAGTCTCTGACGTAAACATGATATAAGCTGCATCATTCGAATCAACATGTTCTATATTAAACATATTTATCAAATCCAACCTATAATTTACATCATCAATGTTCACAAAATTTCTTTGTCTGCTATAATAACAACTGCCATTTGTCAAAATAACTTTACAATTACATTGTTTTAAAATATTCTCTAATCTTTTTCTTCTATATTAAAATCTACTGGAACATATATAGCTCCTACCATAAGTATTCCAAGAATAGTATAAACTTGACTTTTATTATGTGGTAGTTTTACAATTATATGCTCACCTTTTTTACATTTTTTCTTTCAATGCTAAAGCTATAGATACAGACTTATTATATAATTCTTTATAAGAAATTGAACCTCTAGAGTCTATAACAGCCGCCTTATCTGGATAAGATTTTACTTTTTCTATAAAATCTTCTAATAATGTCTTATTATTAATTTTTTATTTGTAGCATTAACTTTTTCTCTAATTTCACGTTGCCACTTAGGTAGATCAATTTCAAGACGTTTCTCCCAAAATTCTTTATTGTTCGATAAATTTATTAAAATCTTTTAAACTCACTAAACATATCCTCCAACATATCATCTTCAAATATTCCTTCACGAACATCCCAATTAATCTGTAAACCTAATTCAGTATCCATAGCTTGACAATCAATAAATACTTGCGGTGTTTGAGATATTCCATACACATATCTTCCTATCAACCTCTTTTTAATTAAACCTATTGCACTTGTAAATACATATGGTGCTAAAAATTCTTTGGAGTTATGCAGTTTAGCAATATCTCTTAATATATTAACTCCAGGATATGCACTATTATCTATTGAGCTGAATAATTCTTTATTAACTTCTCTTGCTAACTCTGAAAAAGATTCTTTTATGTTTTTATCGAAATTACCGATGTATTTGTAAAATCGCCTACTAAATATTCTATATTTTCCCCTAAATTTTCTTGTTAAATAAAGTTAAATTTATAAGAAATTCTTTTCTGTACTCCATTTTTTAGTACTTCACTATATACAGTCAATACTGATGCTGTCGGTGTTAAAGCATGGTTTTGAGCTAAAATTTTAAATTTATCCCACATATCCTTATCTAATGTGAAAGACAATCTTTTAAACTTGCAAACGTCCGTTTCTTTTAGCGTTTTTAAAGGTATTACTGGAGATGTCTTTAATTTTCTAGTCTTTTGACTCCAATATGCTTTCGCCTTCTTGTATTCCGAGTTTTCTTTTGTCTTTTCTTCACTTATTATATAATTCCTAAATGATATCTTAGATTGTCTATCATTCTCTATTCCTTTAAAATACTTCATCTCAAACTCTAATAAAAGTTGCCATATACTTGACCAATCACATATCATAAAATCCATCGAAAAGTGTAAAATTGATTTTCTCCATAATTTGATACTCCAATATCAAACATTGGCCATTTTCTAATTGATAAACTTTATCCTCTAACTGTTCTCTAATAGATATCCTATCTCCAGTAACAACCTCATATTCTGGAACTTTTTGTAGTATTTTTGATATCCTTCTTTAAATATAACTGCCCTCAGCATTTCATGTTTATTTATCAAGTAATTCCATGTATCTTGTACTTTTGAAACGTCTAAATTATCATATAAAATTCTTGATAAATGTGACAAGATACATTTCCATATGAATGTAAGTCATCTCTTCCATAAAGATATGATGTCTGAACTGGAGATAATGGAAATGGTGCGTAATCATCTTTAACATCATATTTATTCTCAAGTTTTTAATGTATTCTTTAAGTCCCTCTTTATTTAATTTTAATTCCATTAAAATATCTTCATCTAACTGACCATTTATGGATTTATATTTTAACTTTTCACCATCAACATACAACTCAATACCTTGCTTAGAATATTTTTCAATTATTTCTTTATAACCGTTCTCCATTATTTACCTCCTTATTAAATTATTCATCAAAAATTTTATATCACTCAGCAAAAGCAGCTTCTCTTTACTAGTCTCCATAAACTTTGCATATCCCGCTTTTTTCTGCAAAATTTCCCATTTTTAGATGTTGATAGTTCCCTGTTTACTCGACGAATATCAAGTTTGCCTGAATTCATATATTTCTTCATTTTAATCAATTCTGCTGTTATTGAATCAATCCAGTATGTTTGAAAAAATTTTGAAGTACTCGTTTCTTTTAAAGAATTCAAAACCTTGTAGATTGACTCTTTACCTATATTTAAATCGTCTTTAGCTCCTTTTAAATATGTTCTTGGACGCCAAGCAACATCTCCATAAGCATCATTTAGCGATAATACTCCATCTTCATAATAAAGTTTAAAACTATACATTAATTGCATATTATAATCAGGTGTTTTGGGATTTAATTGATTATTGAATTCTATTAAAATAGGCAATTTCCCTATATTTCCATATAATATATCAAATGGGCCTAATCCCTTTATTATATTATTATCCAACTCTAAATCACCTAAAATACCAGAAATAGCTAATAAATCCAAAGCTACATATGATAATTGTGTAGAAAAAGAAACGCTTATATATTCTAACTTAGAATATATATTTAATTTTTTGCATACACTGCAAAGCTCTGCATATTTGATAAATTTGAATATAGATTTGCAGTCAAATAAATAAGGTTTTTCTCTCTTGCTAGCTTATAACATTTATATAAATGTTCTTGATAAACAGGTTGCTCTTGAATTACGTTTATTCCTTTATTTAGTAAATCTATGCACAATTCTGTTCCATCCCCACCTGTTCCCTCACTTCTAACAATAACGCAAGCTAAATCTATATCTGATGGCAATTCTTCAACATTAAAATACAGTGGTACATTATATTTCTTTGAAAGTGTCTTTGACCTTTCACTGCCTCTTCCGATAATACCAACAATTTGAAAATCTGATTCGGCTCTCTTTAATGCTTTTAAATAAAATTCCCCAAAATTCGTGCCACAAACTATGGCTTTCAATCTTTTTTCATTTTATATTTCTCCTTCAAAGATATTATTCAATTTCAAATTTGTTCCTTTCATCAATTTGTAATAAAATGTTGTATCCATTTCCATCATCTTATCAAGTAAACTATTTAATAAAGGAAACTCACTCATATCTTTGATTTCAGTTTTATTACCATGTTCTAGAGCTAAAATAGAAACAGCTGCTACTGTTAGAGCCGTTAATCTAGTTGGTGAAATGCTTTTTAAAATCATATTAGCATCTATAGTATTTTATTTTTATTCCTGTTGCCTCTAAGATAAATCCTCCAAATTCTTTTTTTCAATATTATCCAAATTGGATAAATCCACTAATTTTTGTGCCATTACATTTATATTTTCAATGTTATCAGAACGAATATTCTTTAAAAAATTGCAAACATATCCGTTCTTTATGCACATATAAAATATGGCATTTTCCACACCTATTTGCCTACAAACTTTAAGAGTTCTTTTATCAATATACGGAAATGGCACCCATCTTTCGCTGCTTATTGGCAATGTTATTGTTTTATTTCCTGCCAAATAGGGTTCTATCTTTCCTGAATTTAAGATTGATCTTGCATAAAAACCATCTTCACTTAAATATCTCAAGTATTCTTTGGCTGCATTATAAGTAAATTCTCCATTAGAGGCGTAATACATTTGAAAACTAAGGGTTTTATCAAAAACTCTAGAAATAATAACTGGCAATGCTTCTATTAATCCTGGCGATGAACCAACTCCATGATATATTGTTCCTCCTTCAAAAACAGATTTCTCATAGAAATTATAATAACTTAAGTCAATGAGAATACATTTGTTTTATTAACTGTATCTATTAAATTAAATATTGATGAATCTGAATACCCTGAACAGTTTATAATACAGTCACATCCATCAACAAACTCAATACAAGTATTTATATCATCCAAATCTATAAATGCAAAAGTATTCTTACTCTTATAAACTTTTTCTTTTCTTCTATATCCCAACTTTATATCTTTGATTCCATAATCATTCAAAATTTTAGTACATTCTGAACCAATATCTCCAGTAGCTCCAATTATTCCTATCATATTTCACCTTCTACTACCTCCATACCTAACTGTTTTGAATTTATCGAATTTAACATTTTTCAAATTCAGGATTTGAAAAAATTTCATTTAATGTGAGTTTGCATTTTAATCTTCTTTCTATCTCAACTAGAAGCTTTGTTGCAGATAAGCTATTTCCTCCAAGCTTAAAATAATTAGAATTTCTATCTACATCATCTATATCCAAATTTTGCATCCATATTATTTTAAGATTTCTTCTAAATTTTCATTATAATTTTTAATTGTTCTTTTATTGTTGCTTTATCAGAGACATCCACATCAAAAGAGTCCAATGACAGCAAAACAATCTTCTTATCGAAATCTAACCCAATTTCATTTTCTAAGTTATTTGTCAACTCAAGATGATCTGTATAGTTTTCTGATTCGAGATAATAAGCAATATTATTTTCTATCGAAAACATAGTATTTTTAAAAAAATATTTTTGGCTATTTTCTTAATATAATCAACTTTATAAAAAACTGCGTACGTTTTTCAGTTTCTACATTAAGATTTTTTCTTGAAAAAATATGGCTGTAAGTATAGATATTGGATCCATTTTACCAAAATCAATTACATGAATTTTTCCGTTTCTTTTTAACATTAGTTTTGAGGTTTTGAAAAAAGATTCAACATCTTCAATTTGATGTAAAAAATTAACAGAAATAATGTGATCAAATCTACTTAAGTAATTATCTTTTAAAAATTTCTTATCATTGCAATCATTTAATAAAATTACATTGTTTAAATATTTAATTCTGCTGACTAAGTTATCTTTTATTGTGCAATCTACATCATTAACAATGCCTATTGTTAACCTTTTAATATCTTTACTTTCATTATTGATGTTTTTAATTAATTTATCTAATAAACTCTCAGTAAACTCACTTCTAATGCCTAGTTTTGCTGGGGATATTTCATTATCTAAAAGCAAAAGCTCTTTTTTATTATTATTCTCAAGTATATCTACAAATAAATTCTTTTTTAGTTGTAGTTTTCTATATAAAGAATCCTCTGCGATTTTTACTTCATTCATCTCATCTGCTTTAAAATCTTTCACATATTTCAACCAGTATTTAATTATATTTTCATTCTTGTTGTCTATTTTTATTTTTTAACATTAATTTCAGTTAATAAATCTAATAAAAATTTTTGGACAAAATACTTTCTCTTTTTTACTTCATTGTCTGTATTAATATTATCAATATAATTTATCTTAAATTCCGATTTATCTTCCTCTAATTCTGGTTCAACCAGGAGCGTTTTAACATTTTCTTGTGAGATTATTGTTTTATATTTACCACTATAAATTCTTTTTGATACTCAATATTAAACTTTTTCTTTTCATATTATTCCCTCCATAGTTGATTTATCAAAAATTAGAGCATATTTCATTTGAAACATCAATATACTTACCTACCATCCAAATAATATCCTCTTCATATAATAATTCATCTATATAATCAAAAGTAATCACAATACTATCATCAATCATTCTTATATGATGATCTAGATAAACTTGAGGTGTTTGACTTAATGAACATATTTCATGGAATCCATTTTTACAATTGTTATAACTCTCTCCAATCATACAGGTAACTACTATTGGAAACAATTTATTTATTCCATTCTCTTGCCTAGCTTTATTTATAACATTAATCCCATCAAAACATCTATATTCTAATAACTTAAATATTTGTTTTTGGGTTTTTTTGATGGACTCTAATATAGATTTATATTCATCTTTATAGCTAATTAATCCTATATTTGTAAATTCTCCCAACAATTCATCTGCATTTTAACTACTGGTAATTTCCCAAATAATGTTGTTGTTATTGTTAATTCGTCAGTCTCAATTAAGTCAGACAATACTTTCATATAAATAGTGATTAATATAGCAGACAACGTTACACCTCTTAGTTTTGAATAATGTATTAAATTGTCAGTTTGTTCTTTACTAAAACGATATTCTTTTCTTTTAAAATTGTATTCTTCTAAGTCATTAATCGGCATTTTCGTTCTTAAATTCGGTGCTTTTGGTAGTGTTTTTATCATTTTATTCCAATATTTTTCAGCCTCATCTAAAAGTCTCTTATTAAACGCAAGTTCCTTATATATTCTTAAATTCATTACATAATCTTATAAGATACATCGGAAAAACTTATTTTTCTCCTTCGTATAACGCAAAAAGCTTATATATCATATTACCTGCACTCCACGCATCTAATATAGAACAATCAAAACTTATGTGGAGTACATCATTTTTATTCCCGCCATTAATTTTCTTTCCAACTACGAATTTAAACATAGGCCATGTTTCGATATTATACTTCATATGCGATAAAATCTTTCGCATTTTATACCTATCCTCTTTAGAATTATATTGATATTTAAAAACTTTATATTCAGGAACTTTTTCCAGTATAATCCCTCTACCATCCGATAATAAAATCAATCTTAAAATATCATTTTTCTAATCATCAAATTAATGTTTTTTCAAGATTAGCAATATTTAAATTTTGCTTTTCAAATTCAATATAATAATGAGCATTAACTTTATTTAAAAATTCCCCATCTACTTGTCCAGCCATATATGCCAACTGAAGTGAACTCAATTCCAAAGTGTTTTCTTGTGCTTTTGATAAATATCTGAGTAAATCCTCTTTGTTAACTTTAATTTCGTTGATTACCTCTTCATTGTATAATTCTTTTTGATTCTATATTTTAATTTTTATCTTCCACAAATAAAAACATTCCCTGTTTTCTCAGCTCATTTACATAATCAAATAATTCTAAGTCTGTACTATCATTTTTTAGTTTCATTTTTTCATCCCTAAATTTTTAAAGCTTGTAAATGGTTAAGATGTTCTTCACCAAATTTAACATTTTTAGGAAACCCTATTTCTTTCATTATTTCTCCCCATTTTTCGAAACTATTATTTCCTTTTGCATTCTTGTAATATTATTTTTCTTTGTTTAACATTTTCAATAAATTTTCAATTTCTTTCCTTATGGCATTCGGAAAAACATCATAAAGTATAGTTTCATATGTCAAGTTACTGTAATTTGCCAAGCTAAATTTTATTGGCTTATTTAAATAATTAACATCAATTTGTTTTGAATCTAACACAATATTATCAGATATATTCATTCTATCCCTCCATATTACAGATCCAAAGGTATCTTCAAGATCTAATCTTCCACTTTTATAAAAAAAGTAATTTTATGAAGAAGATGCATATGGTTATTCCCATCCACATCAGAAACCTCATTATGAATTTGTAAGTTTACATCCAATTGCCCATTTGACAAAACAACACGATTAAAAGGGTATCTTTTCTCTGTTAACGTTGGAATTATATTAAAACTTCTAAGAAGAGGTAATGCTTCGTTCAGAATACCTATCAAAGAATAAAGAAGTTGCGAAGATGTCATGATATCTACATGTTCAAGAACATCTTTTTTATTTAAATATTTTGCAGCTTCAATAAATTTTCAATAGTTTCCAATGAATTATATAAATTCCCTACTATATAATATGAGTTGAATTCATGAGCCAACTTTAAGCAGTTCTCTATCTCTCTATAATGAATTGGATGTTCCTGTATCACATGAATTCCTTTTTTAAGAGACTCTCTGACAATTCAGTTCCCTTACCTCCCAATACAGAAGATTTAATTATAACAAATGCAATATCTATATTTCCTGGAATAGAATCTACATCAACATATAGTGGAACATTATGTTCTTCTGCACACCTCTTAGAACGACTACTTCCAAAAGCTAATATACCTACCAATTCAATATTATTTATTTTTTTATCGCATTTATATAGGATTGACCAAAAGTTGTTCCACAAACTATCGCTTTCATCATAATGTTCCTCTCTCCAAATACATCATTTCAAAAAATCCATCAACTTTATTACCAAATTTTCAATATATGGAGTTTCCATAAATTCTCCTAATTCTAAATGAAAACCATATCGTTCCATTAATGTATTAGATAGTTGTATCATATTTAAAGAATTCCCTCCTAGTTTAAAGAAGTTATCTTCTTTTTTATTTCTTCAATTTTTAAAATTTCTTTCCAAATTTCTGATATAGAATAAAGTAGCTCAGTGTTCAGTTTATCTTCTGTTTTCTTGTTTGATTTATGAATATCTTCATCAGGTTCATTATTTTGATAAACTGATAAGTCTTCTCTAATACATACATTATTTTCAGTATCTTTATTTTCCTTATAATTAATTTTAGTGGAAAATGTATTGGTATTATTTATTATAGTATCCAATAAGTTTCCATAAGACTCAAACATCCTATCTAGCAACTGTGCCGTAAATATTTCATCAATGGAATCCCAAATTATTTTTAATTTGCCGTCCATTTCCATAACTTGATGATCAAGCCAAACTTGTGGTGTTTGAGAAATATTATATACAAGTTCTCCTAGCCAAGTATCTTTCCTGCCTTCAGACAAACCTAATCCACTTGTAAATACTATAGGCATTAAAGAATATCTATTGTTAGAGTATTTATTCCTTAATTCTCTTCCAAATTCTACAGCACTATATGAATTGTGTTTTGTATCTTCTAATAATTGTTTTTGCAACATTTTGGATTTTTCTAGCAATGAATCGCTAGTACAATTTTTTACTTCAAGAAATGTTAGGTTAGTAAAATCTCCTATGATTTTATTTATATCCGGATGAATTTGTTCCTTGTTAAACTGTGTAATATTTAATACAAATTCATCATTTAATGAATATTTCCTAATTATTTCAGAAAATAATGTTATTAATAAAATTGTCAATGTTATGTTATTTTCTCTTGCGATTCCTTTTAATTTATTCAATCCACAAGAATCAATGATTTTTCTCTTCTATTAAAAGTTTGTTCTTCTATATCACTTTCTAACTTTGCTATTTCAAATTTAGGGGCTTCCAAAAATCCATTCAATCTATTCAGCCAATATTTTTTATCAACCTGATATTTAGATGTGTTTTTTACTTTTCTAATTTCTAAAACATAATCTCTAAATGAAACATCTGGTAATTCCTTATAAAATTTCATCATTATATCTTAATTTCAATTCATCTAGAATATAGAACATACTCCAACCGTCTAAAATAATATTATCTAAACTAATGTGGAGTCTGGATTTAATTTCATCTAAAATGCTAAGTTTGAAATTAAATATAGGCCATTTATCTATCTTTAATATTTCGTGAGACATAATATCTCTAGTCAATTTTAAAGCTTCCTCTTGTTCAACCTTATTAAGACATGATAAGTTATTAATATCTAACATAAATGGTGGAACTTTTTCCAATATCTGTTGTGTTCCATTGTTTAAAATTATCGCCCTTAACATAGAATGATACTTAATCATATCATTTATTATCTTTTGAAGTTTATTAGGCTCAATATTCAAACAATCTAATTCGAAGTAACAATGTGTTGCTACTGAACCTAAAGAATACATTTTGTTTCTTCCTATCCAATATGCAAATTGCACATCCGTTAATGGAAATGGCTCATTTATATTTTCAACATCAGGTATAATTTTTGAAATGATAAATTTCTCTTTTTGTCAATTTTTTAATATACTCTGAAAGTTCTCTCAAAACAGGATATTTGAAGATGTCTCCAATTGATATTTGTACACACAATTCTTTCTGTACTTCGGAAACAATTTTCGTCGCTGTAAGAGAATCTCCTCCTAATTGAAAATAATTAGAAGTCGATAATACATTCATATCATTTAAAATTTCTTTATAAATATTGACTAATTTCCTTGTAATTTCATCATACTTTTCTGTTTCATTTTACCTTCAATACTTTTGCTATCATAACCAGAATCTTGATTATCATGTCCTTCTATCAATTTCCTTAATTCTTTTCTATCAATTTTACCATTTTTATTTAAAGGCATTTCTCCTACTATTACAAATTCAAATGGAATCATGTATTCAGGAAGCTTGTTCTTTAAAAATTTAATTAATTCATCTTGTTCAACATCTATTTTGTTATTTTAAGAACATATATCATACTTCCCATTTTGTTAATTTCAGTCTCATTAGATAAATACTCAATTTTATATTTACAATTTTCACTTGCATTTTTAATGTTTTTAATATTTGGAATAATTTTCCATTACGCTCTAACAAATCAAAATCAATAAAACCACGTTCTAATACAGATGCACTAATTTCTGGTAATAATAATTCATCATTTATTTCAGTTCCAATCACAACGCCCATAGGAGATAATATGGTTTTTATATTACGCAACATATCTGAAATATTATGAGAACGATGTAGTGAATTATATAATATGACAATATCAAAATTTTCCGTTTTAAAATTTTCCAAATACTTACTTGAAGAATTTATTTTTATAAACTCGAAACAAGTATATTTATTTTTTATGTCTTCAAACTCATTTGCAAAATATAGTGAATTGTCCGTATAAACATATTTTTCGATTTTATCTTCAAAGTTTGTAATTACCTCTTCTGTTAATTCGCTATTTCTTCCACCTATTTCTAAAATCTTAAGCTTTTTATTTTTGCCATCAAATACCATCTTTATAGTTTCAATAAGTTCATTTATATTTTCTCTATAATTTTTCAGTTTTCTCAAAAGTCTGGAAGGACTAGGTTTAGATTCAGAAGCATAAAACACATCAATAGCTTGTTTCTTACCCTGTATAATATCTACCACATTATTTTTGAAATTATCTAGGTTGACTGTTGTGTCTAATGCTATATCTATTTTTTAAATAAGTAAATACCATCTTCTAAACTTATCATACTATGCTCTTGCAATAATAATAGCCATCTTTTTACGAGCAATTCGTATCCTATATCTATTTCTCCAAATTTCATTATTTCATCAAAAGAATACCTTTTTCCTTGACTAATACCCAAATCCATGAAATAGAAAATATCAAACCTAAAACCATATTATTTTCACTATTTAGATACTCATCATAATCAATGTATTCAGATTTCAGTTTATTTATTTTTTCATTACTACTTAATCTAGTTAATGTATAATCCTTACTCTCATTACTTTCAATAAATGCGACCAATTGATTATTAGTGCCTATCTTAATAACATCAACAACAGCTTTATTAATTTTAGGATTTCCAATTAAAGCATCTTCAATTTCTCCAAGTTCTATTCGATGCCCTTTAACTTTTACCTGATTATCAAGCCTTCCTAAAAATTCAATAGTTCCATCATTCCATGTTCTTCCAGCATCTCCAGTTCTATACCATTTAACTCCATCCGATTCTATAAATTTCTTTTCTGTTAATTCCTTATCTCCCCTATATCCCTTTGCAACACCAACCCCACCAATTAACAATTCTCCTTTAACATAGTTAGGACATATTCTTCCTAAACCATCAACTACTCTATAGACTTGGTTCTTTAACGCTTTTCCATATGGAATAGAAATCCAATTTTTAGGTATTTCCTTTGGAACATTGATATAATTTGACCAAATGGAAGCCTCTGTTCCTCCTCCCATTCCAACTACAAGAGAATTTTTGCTTCTGTTATAAAATCTTTTAGGTAATGTTGTTGCAATCCAGTCTCCAGAAAGAAAAACTAATCTCAATGGAATAGAAACATCTTTACCCTCTGCCATAGTTACTAGCATATCAAAAAGAATTGGCACCGAATTCCACATTGTTACTTCATATTTTTCAATAAGTTTTAACCAAAGTTCCGGATCTTTGAAATTATTATCATCTAAAGTAATGATGGTTCCTCCAGCCGATAATATTCCAAAAATATCATAAACTGATAAATCAAAATCAATTGCTGATACCATTATTACGCTATCATTGGCATTTACTTCATATCTTTCATTTAAGTCATTGATTGTATTAACAGCACTATTGTGTGCAATTTCCACACCTTTAGGAATTCCCGTCGTTCCTGATGTCATAATTACATAGGCTGTATCAAACGGACTAATATTGACAGGTTTTTCAATTATACTTTGAATAGTTGATTGATCTATATCAACAAATGTGATATCTGTATCATCTAAATTAAAATCCCTTATTGTATTTTTATTGGATAAGACATGTTTTATTCCTATCTGTTCATATATTTTCCTTCTTCTTTCGTTGGGTTGATTAATACCGATAGGAACATATGCTGCGCCGGCAAATAAAATTCCTAAAATACCAACTATTTGACTATATCCCCTTGGCAATGTTATTCCCACGTAGTCATTCTTTTTTACTCCAAAAGAAATTAAATTTGTTGCAATAATTAACGCCTTTTTGTATAAATCTCCATAAGTTAATTCAATACCGGATTGTGCATCCACAATAGCAACTTTTTCCGGGTTTACTTTAATCCTATCAAGAAATTCTGTATAGAGAGTTTGTTTAGGGTAACTCAAAGGCAAATATTTTTTAATTCTTTTTCTCTATCTTCAATCTGATTCAACGGAAGAATTTCAGGCAATCTATACCAATTTTCATTATCACTTAATGATTGTAATAAAGTGTATAAAGAGTCGAACATATCATCAATCATTCCATCTGGATATAATTCATCAACCACATCCCAGCATAATACAATCTCATCATCTACTAAATAAGTTTGAAAATCGAGCCAAACTTGTGGAGTTTGTGATACCATATAGTTTATTTTCCCGAATATTTTTCTTGTTTCCTGAGTCTCTAAAGGATAATCTATATTACAAGCAAACACCACAGGTGCAATATTGATAGTTTTTCCAACTTCTTTATAAACATCTCTTTGTACCTGCACTCCAGAGTATGAGCTGTGAGAGGCATTTTCTAAAAATGTGCCAGATATAGTTTTCACTCTATCTAAAAATTTTTCATTCTTTCTTTCACACTCAACTAATAGAAGATTAGTAAAATCTGCAACCATTCTTTTAACACTATTATCATTTACATCTCTATTGAATAATGGCACATTGATCACAAATTTTTCTTGATTTGTCCATCTTTCAATAATCATTGAATATGCTGATAACAGAACCATTGATGGGGTAACTTTATTTTTATATGCATTTTCTTTAATCTTAATCCAGTTTTCTTTGCTAATAATTTTCTTTCTTCTTGAAAAAACCACTTTTTCAATCATTTCTGGTTTTTTGTTAATGGGTAAGTTAGGTGCCTCTAAAGGAAAACTGGATTCAATTTTTTCTTCCAGAATTCCTTATCTTTTTTGTATATTTCGTCATCTATTTTTCGTTCCTCCAGATAATTTTTAAAAGTATAATTGCTATCTATTGAAACTTTATCTTCTCCGCAGTACAGCTCTACAAGTCTACTCATTATAATGCCTATGCTCATTATATCTGCAACTAGAATATCAATATCTAAAATATTCTATGTTTTTTATCCTTTAGTAACGCAATGCTAAGGCTAGCTACTTCTCCAACTTCTATATCAAATTTTCTATGAGACATTTCTTTTCTCATTTCCAATAATTTTATGTCTGCATCTTCTTCAGATAGTGAAGTATAATTAAAAATTTTAACTTCTTTTGAGTATGGTTCTTCCATAATTTGCTGAGTACCATTACGGTTAAATTTTGCTCTAAGCATTGGATTTTCCATTTGTAAACAGTTCCAAGCAGCAGTTAATTTATCTGTTACAATCTCTTGTCCATCAATTTCTAAGTATGCGTGACACCCAATACCACCTAGAACCTGATCTTCTTCTCTCCCTACAAAATAAGCATACTGTACATCCGTTAAAGGGAACTCTTCCGAAATATTCTTTTCTCTTGATTCAGTCTTTTTATCAATATTTTTAATATTTGCTTTTTCAATAAGTCTAATCCAATCTTCAAGTGTAGGATTTTCCATTAGTTTTGCAAATGATAATTTTATCCCTAATTTTTAAGCTCTGAAACTATTTGCATGATTTGGATAGAGCCTAAACCCTTTTCAATCAAATTGTCTTTTCCTGAAGGTTTAAATCCATCTAAGTTTGCTTGTAACACTTCATCAAGAAGTCGTACTGCCTGTTGTCTAGTTTGATATGTTTCCATATTGTAGCCTCCTTATCTATTTAATCATTTGTTGTTTTAATTTACTTTTATCTACCTTTCCAACGCTTGTTAATGGCCATTGATCAACATACTGTACTTCATCCGGTAACTTAAAAGAAGCAAGTCCTCTTTCTACCAAATAATTCTTTATATCTCTAAGTGTAAGAACGGTACTCCCCTTCAAAATAAATACACCTATTTTTTCTCCGAGAGTCTCATCGGGTATGCCAACAATTTGCACTTCTCTAATATTCTTATTTGTAAGCAAAATATTTTCCAACTCAGAAGGAACTATTTTTTCTCCAGCACGATTTATCATCTCCAACACACGACCAACAATTTTATAATTGTCTCCATATAACTTAGCGGCTCTATCTCCTGTTCTTAAAAAACATTCTTCTGTAAACTGAGTATTATTTAGTTTTGATGAATCATAATATTCCAAAATAGTATATGGTCCCCTAACTATTAGCTCTCCAAAATCTCCATCAGGAACCTCTTTCCCGTTTTCATCAACAATACGAGCTTCGTCAAACTCACTTAACTTCTTCCCTTGAGTATGTAATCTGTCATAATCATCGTCCAAAACCCTAGAGCAAGTAATCAACGACTCACTCATGCCATACAATTGCAATAATTTACAATTAAATTCTTCCTGAATCTTTTTTGCTAAGTTAGAATCAAGAACAGATCCACCTATCTGTATATACTTCAAACTGCTGATATCAGCATCATCATTTTCAAGATATTCTATACACATATTAGCTAAAGTAGGTACCAATGCCATAATGCTAACTTCCTGTTCCTCAATCAAAGGTATTATTTCATCAGGACTGGATACTCTACAAGTAACTACCTTACCACCTTTTGACAATGTCCCAATCATTCCCGGACAACAAAGTGCAAATTTATGGCTCATAGGTAAAGCTGCCAAATACACTGTATCTTCATTCATATCTGTTGCATTTGCCAGTTCTTTTGCTAAATATATAAATTCACAATGCCTATTAGGTATTAGTTTCGGAAAGCCGGTTGTACCTCCTGACAATAAAAATATAGCTGTTTCCTTATACTCTAATTCTTCAACAAATTTATTTTTTCTATTTTGTCTTAAGGTACATAACTTCTCATATTTCTCTGTTTCGCCAATCAAATAAACTTGTAAATCTTCTTTCGTATCTTCTATAATATTAGACACCATATCTTCATATGAAAATCCTAAGTACCTGTTAATTCCAATATATGCTTTTGCATTTGTTTTATTTAAAATTCCCTTAACTTCTGAATATCTATGACCCATCAAGATAATTACAGGAATCACTCCTATACTCATCATTGCAAATAAAATTATAATGAATTCTTTGCTATTAGGAAGTTGAAATAATACTTTATCTCCCTTACGGAAGCCTTGATTTAAAAGTCCATTAGCATAACAATCCACTTCATCTTTAAGTTGTCTATATGTCAATTCTTCATTTTCATCTACAACTGCTACTCTATCGGCGTATGTATTTGACCACATTTTCAAATGTTCGCCAACAGTTAGATGCTCCCAAACATCTTTATCATAAAAGTTGATTAATTGTCTCTTAATCTCTAAATTCATAATATTTGCCCTACCTTTTTAATAGCATAACGCAAAAACAAATTTTTCTTTTTCAAAAATCAAAATCTCCTTTTGAATATTATTTTCTTTATCTATAACTTTCATTACATTATTATTTTTATTAATAACATCAACTGTTTCCAAATTTTGAATTAAACCGACTCCTTTATATTTTAAATAAGCTTCTTTGCAAACCCAATATTTGTAAAAGTCTTTCAAACCTAATATTTTTTCATTGTTAATAAAAAATTATTCTTAATTTCACTATAATCTATATTTCTTTCTATATTTTCAATATCAACTCCTATATCATTTCTTGAGAAAGCTACTATTGAAAATCCTGTGGTATGTGATATATTAAAATGTAAATTCAAATGATTTCTAATATATGGTTTATTATATTTACCGTAACGCCATCTAATCTCTTCGAATTTTAGTTTCTCAATTTTAGAAAATAGCAAGTTTACTATTGCTTTTGTTACAACATAATTAATTCTGTCACTTTCTTTTCTATACTTCCACATAATTTCAATTTGATCTTTACTTAAATATGGAATACATTCACTTATAATTCCATAACTATTTGTTTCTACAGCAACTACTGCTATACAATCATCATGTATAAATTGAACTACCTCATTAATGTCAAATTTTGTTAATTCTGTAATTTTAATTATTTTTAACGTTTTCATTAATATAGCTTTTTATTTCCCTTATAACCATTTCAGTAGATGTATTTACAAACATATGCTTGCCATCTATATATTTATAGACAAATTCTTTTGTTGTATAATCTTGCCATTTTTTAAGTTCTTCTAATTTCATTTCTTGATCTTTATCTCCCATAAGGCCAAGTATGGGACTTTCTAATTTTTCATGTTTTGTATCTTGATAGTCTTCGTCTATTACAAAATCTGCTCTAAGTGTCGGTAAAAAAATTGAAATCAATTCTTTATTATCTAATATCTCTTTCGGGGTTCCCTCATATCTTCTTAGCCCTTCTATAAAACCTTCGTCATCAAGGTGATAGATTGGATTTGGTTCTTTATACACTGGAGCACGTCCACCTGAAATTATTATTCCTCTTGGATTTTCATAACTTGAATTTTTGATCTTTAAGGCTATTTCATAAACAATTTTGTTCCCATACTATGTCCAAATAAATAGTAAGGTTTTCCAAAATCAAAATTTTCTTTCATATCATTGAATAATGTTTCAACTAAAATATTAATATCACTTGTAGCCTTTTCAGAAAATCTATTTTCTCTTCCTGGATATTGAGCAACAAATACCCTTACATCTTCAAATTCATATTTCCAATTTCTAAATGCAGATACTCCACCTCCTGCAAACGGAAATATAACAAGACTAGCTTTAATATTGTTTTCGTCTAATTCTTTATTTAGCATTTCAAAATTTTTGACATAAATTCACCTTTTAATATATTTTTTGTTAGCAATAGCTAACTTTTATTCATTATATACCATTTGATAACATTTATCAATGAGTTTTTGAACTTTTTTGTAAAATAATTAAAAAAAATAGCATAAAAAACTTATTTAAAAGTTATCTATGCTATTAATTATAAGGTTTCATTAAAATGTTTTTTTAATTTTTTAAACGTTTCATCTGATATAACGTGTTCTATAAGACAAGCTTCACTTTCTGCTTGTTTAGGATTAACTCCAAGTTTAATGAATACGCTAGTAAGATACATATGTTTTTTATACATCTTTTCACAAAATTTTTTTGATTCGTCTGTTAAACGAATTATTTTATCATCTCCATAAGTTATCCTACCTTTATTGTCAAGTTTTTTAGCATTCTTGTAACCGTCGGTCTTTTGTAATCCAAATAGTTAGCAATGTCTATATTTCTAACCTCTTCATTTCCAAAGATAAAATATATATGGCTTCTAAATAATTTTCTTCAGCAAATTCTCTGTGTAAAATAAATTATTCCCCCTCTTAAATTGTTAGTAACTAATAATTTAATTAAATATCTTTAAATATGATAATTTAAAATATTTTTTAATATCATACATATTATTATAGTTGTAAAAGTATCTATTTCAAAGTGATTTTTTAATTTTTTAAAATTTAAGTTATCATAAAATAGTGTATTTTTATTAAACAAAAATAGCAAAAATAGCAAAAATAGCAAGCACAGTAAGTGCATATGCACTTACGAAAAAATAGATTAAATCAACTATAAAGCTACTGTTTGTTTTAATCTATTTTGCTTGTTGGGGAATATCCCCAAACCCCTAATTTTTTTAACTTGCATTAGCTATCCTTATAAAAAATATTTACATTCTCTCCTATATGAAATTTGATTATTCTTTTTAAAGGTGATAAAATATAAAATAATTAGAAGCAAAACTCAGGAGTTTTCTTAAAGAATATATAATAAATTAAACCTGTAAAACAAGTTGCTATACTTGCTTTTACAGGTTTTTCTTTTTTTACTTAACTATATAAAGGAGGGTAATCTATGGCAAATAGAACTAGAAATAACGGGATATATCTAATGCTATCTGATGAAGAATTAGAATTACTGAACAAAAAATATAAAGCATCTAAATGCAAATCTCTTAGACAATTTATTATAAAATGTATTTTAGAAAAAGATATCTTTATTCTAGATATGGATGTTTTTCGTGAAATGTCAACAAATATAAGTCGTACTTCAAGTAGTATAAATCAAATTGCAAAAAGAGTAAACTCAACATCCCTTATATATAAAAATGATGTAGATGATTTGAAAAATCATTAGAAAAACAAGCAAAAGATATTTTAGCCATGCGTAAAAAATATACTCTCTTACCTATTCCAATAGTTTTAATAAGGAGAAAAAATAATGGCTGTTACTAAAATCCATCCTATTAAATCTACCTTAAAAGCTGCCCTTGATTATATTATGAATAGCAATAAAACAGACGAAAAAATTCTAATCTCATCTCTAAATTGCAACCCTATAACTGCTCATTTAGAGTTTGAACAAACAAAAATAGAATGTAATTCTAAGGTAAAAGTTTTAGCTAGACATTTAATTCAAGCTTTTGCACCTGGAGAAACTACACCTGAAGAGGCTCACAAAATTGGAATTGAATTATGTGAGAAGGTACTGCAAGGAAAATATGAATACGTAATAACTACCCATGTTGATAAGGAGCATATTCATAACCATATTCTATTTAATAATGTTTCTTTTCATACAGGTAAAGCCTATCAAAGCAATAAAAAATCTTACCATCAAATTAGAAATTATAGTGATGACTTGTGTAGAAAATATAAGTTGTCTGTTATAGATGAAGACTATATGAAGTTTAAAAATAAATATAAAACTAATGGGAAATCATATAAAGAATATATGGAATTTAAAAAAGGAACATCTTGGAAATATAGACTTCAAATATCTATTGATCATGCTATTCAAAAGTCTAATAGCTATGATAACTTTTTAAAAACTATGGAAGAATATGGATACGAAATCAAATTAGGCAAGTACCTATCTTTTCGTCATAAAGAGCAAGGAGAAAAAGGACGATTTATTCGTGCTAAAGAAACTACTCTTGGAAAAGATTATACCAATGAAAAGATCAAGGAAAGAATCGAGAATAATATGAATAAAAAGTTCGTAAAAATTGATTTTGATTCTTCTACGAAAGCATACAAAAAGTTGATAATATAATAGACTTAAAAAATAATAAAAAGATACAATCTTCTAAAGCTTATGAAATATGGGCAAAGAAGCACAATATGAATACTATGGCTGACACTTTAAATCAACTCAGAAAGTATGGGCTGACATCTAATATAGATCTAGAAAATAAACTTCAACAAGAAGCCATTAATAGGCAAAAAACTTTAGATAAAATTAAGGATATAGAAAAAGATTTGAACAAAATCTATACTGCAATTGAGGCTTTAAACACTTTAAAAATAAATAAATCTATTTATGAAATCTATAAATCAAACTCTAAAGATAAAGAATTTTATGCCGAATACAAAACTCAAATTATTGCATACGAAAAATCAATAACTATTTTAGATAAAAACAAGTATAAAATTTAAGCATAAAAGAACTATCAAATATTTACGATGAATATAAAAGTAAAAAAGATATTCTTATGGTAGAATATTCCAATAAGAACATCTTGATTTACGAGCTTACTCAATTAAGAAAAATACAGATAAGTATATTAATAATGAGCTTGGTAAGTGGCAAATACTGTTAAATATTCACAAGAATGTTAAGAAAATTTAAGTATATATCCCTTGATCTACACTTACTTCCCCCAAAAAACTTCAACTCTAAATTTTTGAGAATGATAGTGTAAAATATTATGTATAAACTAAACTATAAAATAGCTACTAAGATCATATTAAAAAACTAAAATTTTCTGATACAAAAAAATATTAAATAAATAGCTCTATAATAAAAGCAGTACGAATACCGCCAATATCTTTTATAAAATTCCATTTTTACCTTTTTCTCATCTTCATCTTTAAAAACCATTTATATTTTCTAATATAGATTTCTTTTCTTTATTTTGTTCTTTTAGTGTTTTCTTAGCTTCAAAAAATTTATAAATAATATTCATAAATTTTTATGTTCTTTATAATTATTATAAATAGATGTCCTTATCCTCTAAAATATCTTCACTAAATCTTTTTTTATTTTTACATCTTTAAAATGATTTAGGTATTTCTCACGTTTTTTATCTACCAACATTAATTATTAATATATATTATTTTCAAATTATTTATGTACTCAAAACTAAAAAACAAACTTAAAATCATCATTTTAGCATTATTTTCCCCTCACCTTATTACATCTATATTTATAAATTAAAACGGAATACTATATAACAATTGGAATATGCTCTATTGTATCAAATATATCATCATGAGTAGCCAAAATTATTATTTTTTTCTTTGATTCCTCTATGAAAATTCTACAAGCTTCTGTTTTGACTGAAAGTCAAGATTTGAAGTGGGTTCATCTGCTATCAATATATCATTTTCATTGTATAAAGATCTCAAAAAAGCAATTTTTTGCCACTCTCCTCCTGACAATTCTTTTCCTCCAAACCAATTTCCTAAAATTGTATTTGGATTGATATCTTTTATTTTAATTCCTTTAGAGTTTAACAATTTCTTGATTTTCAATACACAATCTGTTTCATTCATTTTATTTAATGCTATGTTTGCTTTTACACTAGTTTCATATCTATTAAAGTCCTGAAATACTACACCTATTCTAGCCCTATATTCTAATAAACTATAGCTCGAAATATTCAAACCATTAACCCTTATTTCTCCTGTATAATCAAAGTATAACCCGCATAATAACTTAAGTAAAGTGCTTTTTCCTCTTCCATTACCCCCTTTGATTATATATAACCCATTGTGATCGAATTTTATATTGATATTGCTAAGCACATTTTTATTTCCATCATAAGAATAAGAAATATTTTTAAGTTCAATCTGATTTATTTTATTTATTTTTCTTAAATCATCTGTTTTTTTATTATTAGTATTATTTTATCTATTAGCCCAAAAAAGTTTCTACATAGAGTCTATTACTAATAATAAGCAGCATATTTCCAAGTAACAAATTGGTCTTCTGCATGACAATGTCTAAAGAATAAATATATGCAAGTATTGAACCTAGCAGACCGTCATTTGTAAAAACACTAATACTTTCTACTAAAATTAGATATACTTTTGCAATCAGCTCAATAATATTAAAAATGCTGTTTATTAATAAAGTCAAAACAGTGATCTTTTTGTTCTTAAGTATTATAGCATCTGTAACTTGATCCAATTTTTTTATCAAACTTTCACCAAAGTTATAGAATATTCTCTCTTTACAAGCAATATTATTACTAATCAAATAATTGCAATACTCTTGTTTTCTATATAAAACTATATTATCATTTTCGATATTATAGATATATTTCCCAAATCTAATGTTTATCAAGAAATTAATAATAGGTATCAAAATTATTATAACCCAACTATTGTTTGAGCTTGAGAAAATAATTCCTGAAATAGTAATAATAGCTATTACACTTTCTATAAACTGTACTATATTAAAAAATATTTCTACAACTTTATCTTTACCAAATCTGTTTATTTGGCCTATTTTATTATAAACTTCTTCGTTTTCAAAATCCTTTACGCTTAATTCATTACAATTCTCAGCAAATACTACACATAAATACTTATCCATCGAAAAGCTCAATATGCTATACGAATATTGCTGCAATGAACTTATTAATATAAATGCTATATTTATTATTAAAAATTTCCCTACTGGAATGATCATTGAATTGTCATTTTGGTAACTCACTTGTATAACATTTACCAAGTTTTGTAGAGAGAAGATAGATATGCCAGAGAAAATACCATTTAAAATTGTAAGTAAAATATAAATTATCATATGATTTCTGTTACTATTATATGCAATCTCTATACATCTTTTAATATTTCTCACTATTTTCTCCCTTCTATATATTATTTTAATTCTTGCTTTCGGAAGTATAACGCAGCTATTAAAGAGAGCAATATCATAATTAACACATTAATAACTGGTCCTATTTGATATATATTAAATATCTTTCCAAATAATGAATAACTTATATATGAATAATATAAAACTCCATTTAACTGAAGAGGTAATAACATTGCTATTTGTACAAATAATCTGTTCCTCACATCAGGTAGTAAAAAAGAAGCTATTATAAATAACATTGAAATAACATTTACTATATAAGTTTTTTTAGTTATTGATGATAAAAACAAACATAGTGATCCAAATGATAATGCAGTAACTAAACTTATAGCTATTCTAATCAAATATAAATCTAATAAATTCCAACTATATAGTATTTTGGTGTTTAAAATTTGTACTGGAAAATCCCAACCACTAGTCCCGTAGAAACATAAATTTGGAATAGTTAATATTAATATCATAATTAATGAAAGCAGTACTATATACAAACCAGAAGCTATTATTTTAGCTTTAGATAATTTTTTGACACCATTTCTAGATGATAAAATAATAGAAACCATATTACTTTCGTTCTCTCTAGAAAAAACACCTGAAATAGAGATGGCTACAACTAATAGTATTAATAAGACATATATATCGAAGGTATCATTTATTGAGCTCCATCCTTCATAATACCCATAATTATACGGACCATTTGTACGAATTGCCTTTTCTTTCCAATATTGTCTTTCTTTAGGATGATTTTTATAGTCTGTGAATTATTAATACTCTTCTCCACTTTCATCATTCTATAATTATAAAAATCATCTAACTTATCATTATAATTTAACAAATCAGATAATACCCAATAAGGTTTATCATCTAATCCTTCATAACTTTCTGATATCCAAGAATAATATCCCCTAATGGAAGAAATAAAGAGTTATAATCTTTCTTATCCATATAATTTTTAGGATCATAAAATTCTTCATTAGTATTTTTAGTTAATTTTTTAAATCTTTAATATCACCTAATATTTTATTTGAAGCTAATGGCTTATCAAATCTCTCATTCAAATAATTTGTTTCATATCTAACTGCTTTTTTACCTTTCAATAAGTCATTATCTTCTGTTGTTGTACTATAATTGATTATTTTGGAATAAATGAATATAAAATTATTAAGGTCATAATAAGAATTGAAATTATATTAACTTTATTCTTTATTATTTTTTTAAATTCATATCCGATTAAACTAAACATTTTTAACATCTCCGACTCTTTATTATAGTATAAATACAAATCTTCCAAATTAGGTTTAACTAATTTAGAATTGCATGTTTGTTTATTACTAATATATCTAACCCTATAGCAATTATCCTGTTCTTTATAATTTACTACTAAATTATTTTCTAAAAAATCTAACAAACCAGATTTTGATATTATAATTTCATAAATTTTATTTTCTAAAGCTTTTAATACTTCTTCTTCAGTACCTTCAGAAATTATTTCTCCAGATTTTATCATAATTATATTATCGCAAATAGATTCAATATCTTCGGTTATATGTGTAGAATATATAATAATTCTATTTTTACTCTCCTCAGAAATAAAATTCTTAAAAGTCAATCTTTGCATCGGGTCAAGACCAGCCGTTGGTTCATCTAAAAGTATTATTGATGGATTATTAATAAAAGCTTGTATTATTCCTATCCTTCTTTTCATTCCACCGGAATATTTTGCAACATTTCTACTTTTATAATCACGTAATTCAAATTTCTTAAATAGTATCTCACTACGTTCTCTTAATTTTCCTGTCGGAACTCCTTTTAGTTTTCCTATATAATCTATAAATTCCTTACCGCTAAAATTTGAATACACCCCAAAATCTTGGGGTAAATATGATATTTTATCTAAATATTTACTATTATTTCTCTTTACTTTTTCACCATTAAAAACTACATTCCCTGAGCTAGGCTTTAAAAGAGTAGCTAAAATTTTCATCAACGTACTTTTCCCAGATCCATTAGCTCCTAAAAGTCCGTATAATCCTGGTTCTAAAATTAAATTAATATCATTTAGCACTTTCTTATCATATGATTTGCTTAAATTTGAAATTTCTAATCTGTCCATATTTCTATCTCCAATATATAAAATAATCCACACTAAATAATTTTAAATGTAACTAAAATTTTATAAACAGCTCTTGAGTAAAAGCTCAAGAGCTGTTTATAATTACTTCTGTCCTATTGTTCTTAAAGATGCAACTCTATTTCCAGTTTTGTATTCACCTTTGGAACCACATGAACAACCACAATGTAAACAAGGTGGTATCCAGCTAGTATGTCTTGCATCAGCATGTCCTGTAGTTGTACTACACATACATGCAAATGGTCTAGCTCCACCATTTCCTGTAGAAATAAATTTCATTTTCTCACCTCCTATTTAATATTTTTATCAAAATCTAGTCTTCCAAATTTTTATGATATCTGGAAAATTTTCCAAACACGCACAATATTCACTTAGAAGATTAGAAAGATAAATCCTTTCTTCTATACAACTTTATGTCTATAGCTATAATGTATAGAATTGCTATCAAAACAGTTCGTATAGCATAAACCACATAAGTTTATTGCCCAGCAATTTTTGCAGTATTTAGAAGATTCATTAATGAAATCTTTTATATAAAATCTTTTATTTTATTTATATCAAATCCTTTTTCAACGTTGCCTAAAGACGGTATATTACCAGTCTTTTCACACGGATAAATTTCTCCATCTACTGTTACATACATCCTTTGTTTGCCAGGAACACAACATCCATTCATTCCATAATGAGTAACTGGTTTATCAATACAAAGGCGCTTATGTATTCTCTCAAGCCCTTTATACAATGACTGATCAATTATTGTTTTCTCTTTTCTATTAGTATTTTGCTTCCTAAGCCAATATAACGAAGGATCAATTTTATTTTTAGTGATTTCTCTTTCTTCAATACTCATTGGAAGTATGTATTCAGACTCTTCTGGTCCTAAATCTATTGCGGTAATCAAAATCTGTAAATTTCTGGTAGCCATTCATTACTATCAATAAAGTTTTGAATCTTAGTGTATTTACCTAAAATATCTTGACCATCTACTACCATGTTAAATACTAATGGGTTCTCCATTTCTTTTCCGCTTTTTTCTTTTACATATTGATAGTTTTTAACACCTTGAATAGCACTTTGAAAACTTCCTTTTCCATTAGCAAAAATTCTATTCTCATTATGTATTTCCTCTGGTCCATCTATACTAAAAATGATATTGAAATTATTTTCAACTATATATTGAGCAGTATCTATATCCATTAATGTTCCGTTACAAGTCATTGCAAATATAACATTTTTATCATATTCAATAGATTTTACTTTAGAGTACTCAACAATTTCTTTTATCAATTTCTTATTTAATAATGGCTCTCCACCATAAAAGCCTATGCATATATCTTCGTTTGTGTCATTCGAATTTTCAAACAACATATTAACAGCTTTGATTGCAATATCTATATTCATATCTCTATGTCCAAAGTCTCTAAATTCTGGATGATTAGGATTATAAATACAATATTTGCATCTTAGATTGCATTTTTCTGTAACCTCTAGCAATAAACTTGTGAGATTATTGGATAAACTATATTCTAGATTGTATACTCCCTCTCCAGTTAATTTAACTACTGGATTTGCAGATAAAACATTTTCTTCTTTTATAGCCTTGAAAATATCTAAAAAACCTTCTTCTAATTGTTCGTCTGTTAAATTCAGTTTATTAAGGTCTTGTATTTTTCCATTTTCTAAAACCGTCTTTAATATTTTATAAACTTCATCAGTTATTTCAGCTATTTTCCCTGTACCCGTATCATAAAAATATTTCTTTTCTTCAGCTTTAAACACTCTTCCTAGTCTAGGTGTATAGTAATCACTTAATATTCGCTTTACTTCTCTATTATTTTCTAATTTTATTAGATACTTTGAATCAAGCATTTTATCATTCACCCCCGCTTTATTTAACTTAACTATAACAACTTATGTGAATTTGTTTATTAAAAAACCATATAGATATAGTAAATATTTAAAAATAAAAATATTAAGATTTCTTTATTTTCCTGATAAAGAAATGCTAATATATAACATTCCTTAATTTATTTCAATATAAAACCTCCACTAGTTTTCAACTAGTGAAGGTTAAAAAATTAATATTTCTTTGTCATTATATTTCAACTACAATTGTCAATTCATTATTTTCTTGAAATGCTTTTATTGTACTCCCTTGTTTTTCTATTATTGTTTTTGCAATAGCTAGCCCTAATCCATTTCCTTCGTAACTATTTTCTCCTCTATAAAAAGTATTAAATATTTTATTTACATCAACTTTATTTACACTCGAAAATTTATTTGTAATGGACAAAGAAACTTTATCTTGATTATTTACTGTTAAATTCGTTATAACTTCTGAGCCTCTATCTGCATATTTAACAGCATTCCTATATATATTTATCAATGCTCTTGCAAAAAGCTCTGAATTCACATCAACGTACACGTTTTCTTCTAAATTATTACTAAGTGTTATATCATGTTTTTTTCTTTCAACATATAAGGATTCTTGTATCTCAATAATTATGTCTTCTAATTTTATATTTTGTTTAGTTAATAAATCAGATTGAACACTATATTTTGATAACTCAAAAAATTTATTTATTAAAGTTTCTAACTGATGAGAACTATCCAAAACTATTTCTAAATACTTATTCCCTTTTTGTCTATCTAATTCTGGATTATCTATTAATAAATTTGTGTAACCTATTATCGCTGTTAATGGTGTTTTAAGATCATGAGCTAAAAACATCATCTCTTGATTGTACTCTATAAATTGAGCTTTTATTTTTTCAGATAAATCATTTTCTAATTTTATTAGTTCTTCTATTTCTCTATCTATAGAAATAAATTCCAATCCATCTTTAACTTTCTCACCTTTTCTTATACTTATAATTCTCTGAGTAATATTATTAACAAAGTTCTTACTTTCATTTTGAAAAATATATAATTAATATAAAAAGTGATAATAAACACACAGATTATACCAATAACAATATGATTTCTTAAAATTTGCCAATCTAAAATTCCACTAGTATATACTTTACCTAAGTACTTAACTTCTTTTGTTTCAAACAAATAGTTCTTTACAAAAATATCATGTATATTACTCCCAAGTATTATATAAACTATAAACAAAATAAGTAGGAAAAACAACAAACTTTTTATTAATAATCTTTTTCTTTAGTCAACATAATAGCCAACTCCCCATGACGTTTTATATATTTATGATTATCAAAACTATCATTTAACTTCAATCTTAAATTTCTAATATGTACAGCCACTGAATTACATTCTCTATTATAGTAATCATCTCCACTAATTAACTTAAATAAATTTTCAGTTGATATAATTTTCCCTTTACATTTTATTAGCTCTTTTAAAATCTTATATTCTGATTGGGTAAGATCTAACTTTTTATCATTTTTAAATACCATCTGTTTGTCCATATCGATTTCTAAATCTTTATAATATATGATGGTATAATTTGAATTTTTGCTATATTCTTCATTTCGCCTAATCATTGCATTAACTCTAGCAACCAATTCACTTGGATCAAAAGGTTTTTTCAAATAATCATCAGCTCCCTTGCCTAATCCATCTATTACATCTAAATTGGTATTTCTTGCACTAACAAGAATAATCGGATACTTATACTTATCTCTCAATTTTATTAACATCTCTATACCATCTATTTCCGGCATCATTATATCTAACAACAAGATATCGGGAATGTTGTCGATTAAATATTCTAATGCATTGACTGGTGACAAAAAGTTACAACATTATAATTAGCATTTTCTAAATAAATTCTCATTAGATCTGCTAACCTTTCATCGTCATCTACAATTACAATGTTTTTTTTCAATAGTCTACCTCTTACTCTCAATTTATATTTTTTATTTATCTTTATTAATACCTTGTTTTTAAATATGCAAAATAATCATCTTACTTACAGTATTCTATTACAAATAGTATATGATATCTTAACTGATTATTCAATATTACATTCAATTCAGCAATAAAAAAACATGGCAGTCCGAAGACCGCCATACTACCTCTCAACTCCTTTATGATGCTCCAACTTTTTTATATTTTCTTTATTCTTACTTTTTAAATCGCCTATTTGCCCTAATATAGATTTCTTTCCTTTATTTTCTTCTTTAACTGTTCTCTTGTTTTTAAAAGTTTAGTAGATAGAATACGCACGTTCTTATATTCTTTTCCATTATTATCTATAAATGTCTTTACTTGTCCAAATATCTTTACGAAATCTCCTTTTCTATAGTTTGCTACATCCTTTGCTTTTTCTCCATAAGCCGAACATCTTGTATAGATTTTATTTCCTTTCTCGTCTTTTGATACTACTGAAAAATTACTTACTTTAAATTTTTCACCATTTGCATTTTCTTTTTCTAGATTTTTAACTTCTCCAACTATATTTCCTACCAAATTTACTAAATCATCTTTTTCTTCAATACTATTTTCATTTTCAACAATTTTCCCTTGCTCTTTCATTTCATCAATCATATAATCGAAACCTTCACTCAATAATACACTTGTATCATTTTCCATATACTTATCATATATCTCCTCAAGAGCCTTTTCGTCATCTATTCCTTTTCTATACCTACAATCGCTTTTATAAAATCCTTGTAATTGTCATTTGCCATTTTTTAATATTCTCTCTAATATCTTTGTAATACATATATTTATCCTCCTGTATTTCAAATTGCTTTATTTTATCCAATGTTAATACTGGTTCGTCTACATCTTTTTCGATAAAATCTGTTAACTAAAATTTATTATTATCTAAATTTTCTATTTCCTGTTCTAATAAGCTTGATATTAATTTTTTGAATTTTTACATCAAATGTAAATTTTCCCTCTAAGAAAATCTTCAAACTTATCTTTTTCAAATCCCATATCTACCTTTAAAATAAATATAAGAACAAAATCTGACCCTCTTATTACCTTTCTTGTATCTTATCATTTTATCTTTTATCTCTTCTATTCTTTCTTGCTCTTTAAATTCTGCAATTTTTCTAATATAGACTGCTTTTCTTCTTTAGCATGAAATTATCTTCAACATCATAAGTAGATTCAAAATAATCAGAATCTTTAAAGTCATTATCATATCTATCAGGAATTCCATCATTATCCAAGTCTAAATTTAATGGATCATAAAAATTACCTTCATCATCTATTTCAAATCCAAGAATTTCCTTTAACTTTTTTTCATCAACTGCTAAAAGCTCACTAAAATCCCAAAAGCCAATATCCGTCTTTATTTGTATTAACTCTTCCAATCACTTGCATCTAAGGGATCATAGGTGTATTGAAAGCTGTCAATTAGGTTCTTATCTACATAGGTGTTCATCTTGTAATTTATTAAATCTAAACTTACTTGTATTTCATGTTTTTCATCTGGTGTAGTTGTATAAGCTATTCCTATATCTGTTAAGTCAGGAAATATAGTATCAAAGTCCTCTAACCTGTTTTCTTCATCATATTCTCTGTTAAGGAAATCTATCAATTCTTCCTTTACTTCTTCTAGCAATGGATTATCTTGGCTTATATCTTCACTTTTTCCCATATCTAGTAAATTATTTACTTCTGCAAGTCTTAGTGTCTTATCCTTTAAAAGTTCAGCTTGTGGAAATGTCTTTTGTATTTCAATTTTAGCTGTTTGAAATTGCTCCTCTATATCTTTTAGTTTTGAAATTGTATTTTCTAATCTTTCTGGTAATTTATCCAATACATTATCCATTCTTGTTATATTACCTATTTCATCTGTTCCAAACTCTCCTCTATATTCTCCCTTACCTTTTAATATAAAGTTATATTTATTGAAAAAGAATCATATTTTATGGATAAATCAAAATTTCTATAATCACCTATTTTTTCTCCATCTTTATCCATTTCCCTATATATTTTAACTCCCTTAATTTTGTTCAACAAAACTCTCCAGCTATTTTCTTATCTATATACTTCTTTCCGTCAATAATTAGAGAGGTAAATTTATTATCTTCTTTTAAATTTTTATCTACTTCTCTATAAGGCTCAACATTTTTAATATCTTCCTTTAAGTTCTCTATCCTTTCTTTTAATCTTTCTATTTCCTTTGGATAAAATTTAACTACTTTATCTTCCAGCTTGTAAAGATTTGATTTGAAATTGGACTCTAGCATTTTAAGTTTAGAAACTTCAACATCAAGGTCCATCTTCTCCTTTATTAATGGATTTCCTGTTGCAAGAGCTTTGATTTCGGCATAGTTTAATGTGGCTTCGTCTACATCTTCTGCAACTCTTACAGGAGTCTTTGAAGTCATAATTTGGGAAATATATTTTGTTTATTCTCTAAGGTTTGGAATAGGTAGGCATCAAAAGTATTTTCTGTTACATATCTAAATATATGGACTTCCTTATTCTCATTTCCCTGCCTCACAATCCTGCCTGCCCTTTGAGAAAGATCAGCAGGTCTCCATGGTATATCAAGATCGTGAATTGCAATTAGTTTGTCTTGGGCATTAGTACCTGCTCCCATTTTCTGTGTTGAACCAAGTAAGACTCTTATTTCTCCTTTTCTTACCTTATCAAAGATAGCGTCTTTTTCCATATTGTTTTTGCCTTATGAATAAATTCTATTTCATTTTCAGGTACTCCCATATCTATAAGTTTTGTTTTAATATCATCATAGATATTAAAATCATTACTTGGTGTAGACATATCACAAAATATTAATTGAGCAGATTTTTTATCTTTATATTTATCCCAAATGCTAAATACATTTTTTATACAGGTATTCACCTTACTATTAGGATCATCAGAAAGTAAAGGATTGATTAACCTTTGGTCAAGTGCCATTTTCTTTCCGTCATTTGTAATCAAAAGCATATTATCAACACTTGCATCTACCTGCTTATCACGAACCTTATCTGCTCTCTCGGAAAAAGTTTCAAGAATTTCTTTTGTTCTTCGGTAGGCTTTGTTTTTATAGTTTCATAATGGGCAATTGGTGTAGGAAGATTTAAAACATCAACTGTTTTAATATCCATAAATCCTTTTACAGTATTCATAAGTTCAGGAAGATTATAAAATTTTGCAAATCTGGTTTTGCTCCTATAACCATTACCCTCAGGATTTAATTCTATTGCCGTTATTGTTTCTCCAAAAGTAGACGCCCAAGAATCGAAATGTTGCAATTTCATCTTTTTAATTCATCATACTGTAAATATCTCTGCATGGTATAAAGTTCAGCCATACTGTTGCTTACTGGTGTACCTGTGGCAAATACTAATCCTTTATTATTAGTTATTTCATCCATATAGCGGCATTTCATAAGCATATCTGATGATTTTTGTGAATCTGTAGAAGTAATTCCTGCTACATTCCTCATTTTAGAAAATAGATAGAGGTTTTTGTATGCGTGGGCTTCATCTACAAATAACTTATCTACTCCCAGTTCCTCAAAGGTTACAACGTCATCTTTCTTATAATCAGCATTTAGTTTTTCTAACTTTGTCTCTAATTTTTTCTTTGTTTTTTCTAATTGCTTTACAGTAAATCTTTGATCCCTTTCTCTCTTATATTCATCTATATAGTCAATGATTTCATCAATTTGACCTTGCAATTCATATTCTTGTCTTTCTTTTGATATAGGAATTTTTCAAATTGACTGTGCCCTATAATAACAGCATCAAAACTTCCTGTAGCAATACGACTACAAAATCTTTTTCTTCTATCTGGTGTAAAATCTTTTTCTGTAGCACATAATACATTAGCTCCTGGATAAAGTTCATTAAATTCTCTTCCAAATTGCTCTACAATGTGGTTAGGAACAACAAACATTGACTTATTACTCATACCAAGTCTTTTTGACTCCATGGCTATACCTATCATTTCAAAGGTTTTTCCTGCTCCTACTTCATGGGCAAGTAAAGTATTTCCACCAAACAAACCTCTTGCTATGGCATCTTTTTGATGTGCTCTTAATTCTATTTCAGGATTCATTCCTTCAAAAGTAAGATTAGATCCATCATATTCCCTTTGTCTTATGGAATTGAATCTTTCGTTATAATCTTCTACTAATCTATTTCTTCTTTCCACATCATCAAATATCCAGCTTTTAAATTCTTCTTTTATCATCTCTTGCTTACTTCTTGCAAGCATTGTTTCTTTTGATTAAGCACAGATTTTTCTTTCCATCACTGTCTTCTACTTGGTCAAATACCTTAGTATCTCTTAAATTTAAAGTATCTTCTATCAATTTGTAGGCATTTACCCTATTTGTACCATAGGTAAAAGAAGCAAGGTCATTGTCCCTATCAGAGCTTTTTCCTTCAACTCTATATTCTCCTGTAAAGTCAGAATACTTAATATCTATATTCCACCTTGATGAAACTGGTGTTTTCAACAAATCAAACATAAATTTTTTGTAATCTTGTTCCGGTATCCATGTTGCACCCATTCTAACTGTAATCTCACTTGCATCTAGTGCTTTAGGCATTACTTCCACTAGCTTTGCTTTTTGAAAATGTAACTCTTCTAATTCTTTTTTAAGAGTTTACTATCCTCTAGATTTTCTTCCTTTCCTAACTCTTTTTCGATGTTTTAATATAAGAGTCTACAACTTCAATTTTATCTCTTATATTTCCTGACAAGTATTCATCAGCACTTACGTAAGGTCTTGAAAAATCTCCTAGCTCATTAGCAGACTTAAATGGATTTATATCATTAGGTTCAAAGGAATCTAAATTTAAAAATATTTCTCCCTTTAATTCTTCTATTAATTTATCTCTTGTTTTCCTGTCAATTCTTCCATATAATCAAAATTTATTTTACCTTTTTGACTAATAGAGAGTACCAGAGCATCTATTGCCCTATCTGTATGATCTATTATTACAGCTTTTTTTATAGTTCTCTTGTTAAAGATGTCAGATTTTCCTATAAAGTTGCCTTCTTTATCTAATTTTTCCAAAGTTGAAATTAAAGAAAAATTGGCATCTTCTCTAAATAACTTTTTATTGGTTTTGAATTTAGTCTTCCATGTTTGCTATTGAAATCATCGTAGAATTTATTTAGATTTTCTTGTTCTTTTTTTATCTCTTCATCTGAATAGTCTTCTCTTTGATAGGTTATAACTTTCCTTAGACTTTCATTTAATCTTAAATATTTTTTTACCTTATCTTTATCCTTTTGGTTTAAGGATATTCTTTGCATAATTGAATTTTCTCTAAAATATATTTCATCATCCACTAAAGCAAAAGAATAGTTTTTAACACTATCATCAGCTGGTATTGTTTCTTCTCCTAAATCATCATTTATTTGAGCTTCTTCATACCTACCTTGGATATTTTTAATGGCTTTTTTTAGTCCTTCTTCTAAAGAAATATCTTTATTTTCAATACATGCAAGGCTTGTCCCAAATCTTGACGGTATTTCTTCCATAGTCCCTATTACCATCTGAGGATTATCTACAAAGTATTTATTATATATTAGTCCTTTTGCATCTTTGTCTAGCTTTATCCAGTCTTCATCTATCTTTAATAGCCTATTTCTCTTTTTTAAAAAGATTATATCTGAAGTTACTTCTGTTCCAGCTACCCCTTTAAATGTAGTATTTGGCAGTCTTATTGCTCCTAAAAACTCTGCTCTTTCCGATATATATCTTCTAACATCTTCACTTTTTTTATCCATTGTTCCTGAAGATGTTATAAAGGCAATGATGCCGCCATCTCTAACCTTATCTAAAGTTTTAGCAAAAAAATAATCGTGAATTAGAAAGTTATTTCTTTCGTACTCACGATCTGCTATTTTAAATTCTCCAAAAGGAATATTTCCTATGGCCACATCAAATAGGTTATTAGAAAAATTGGTTTCTTCAAAGCCTTTTATTTGTATATTGGAATTAGGGTAAAGTTCTTTGGCAATTTGTCCACTAATGCTATCTAATTCAACTCCATAAAAGTTTGACTCTTTCATTTCTTCAGGTAGATTTCCTATAAATCTACCTGTCCCAGCACTTGGTTCTAATATATTTCCTTTTTCAAAGCCAAGATTAGAAAGACTTTCATAGATAGCGTCTATAACTACTTTCGGCGTATAAAAAGCTGTTAGGGTTGATTCTCTTGCCCTATTATATTCTTCCCCAGTTAGATTTTCTTTTAAAAAGTTTCTTGCATCAAGCCATTGACCTTCCTTTTCTTCATCAAATACATCAGAAAGTCCTCCCCAGCCGATATATTTTGCCAAAATTTCCTGTTCATCTTTTCTTGCACTTCTATTTTCTTTTTCTAAAGCCTTTAAGACATTTATAGCTTCAATGTTGTTTTTTAATCTCTGTGAAGGTGGTAGGTTTTCCTCTTCATTAATAATTTTATAGTTTTCTAAAGAAACTTCAGAAACCCCTTCTATATTTTCTCTATCATTCCTTATTAAATTATTATTTTCTTTCCATTCCTTATATTCTTCTAACTTCTTATCAATAGTTTCTTTTCTATGAGTGGTTAATTTCAATGAATTACCATCTCCGTCAATTTTGTCGATTCCTTTGAGGTAAGAAAAAGGTAGAGTAAATTCCCTATAATTTTTTGGATTAGACGAACTATATACTAAAAATTCTTCCTTTTCATTATCAACTCTTACTATAAACTGATCAGCAATAAGAGAAGATTTATTATTTATTACATCAAGGCTTTTATGTAAAAGCCTTGAATTGTCTTTTTTAACTTTTTCTTCGTTATTATTGTCAATATCTTCAAAGCTAATTTGTTCTACTAATTCCTCTTTATCGATAGATTGTTTTTTACTTAATATATCTTTTTCACTAGATTTATATTCTTCTAAATCTTCCTTTCTTACAAAGATATTAGAAACAGGTCTTTCTCTACTATATATTACTTCAGTAATACCACTCTTATCTATTGTACTTAAAGCTAATCTACCCATTCCAGCTTCATTAAATTCATTTTCTTTAATTAAATATTCCTTATTTCTAAATTGAACTGGTAATCCTAAAAGACTATAATCTTCTATTTCTAACGGAATTAATTCCTCTTTTTTATAACTTCCAAATCAAGATCTTTGTAGTCATTAAAAAGAATTATTTCACTTCCGGTAATAAAACCATTCATTAGTCCTGTGCTATCTTCTAGTTCTATAGTTTTAGGACTTGTAGTATCGTTAATGGCAGTTATAGTGTATTCTTTTCCTTTGTATCTAACATTCATACCTTCTTTAAATGGATTTTCTTCTTGCCTTGTTCTATCATTTTCAATTTGCTGATTTAAATATCCATTTAAAAGCACTTCTCTATGTTTATCATCAAGTAAATAAGGTAAGTTACTTAATATGTCCTTATAACTTTTATATTTTATAGCTTGATTAGAATTTAAAATATACCCATTGTATCGTAAATTTTGTTTAAGAGATTTTCCCTTAACATCTAAGATTAGCTCTACCTTATACCCTTCTTTTCCATCTATAATATTTTCTGGTTTTTTTAATAATCCATCTTCTATTTTCTTTGACAGTAGTAAGTATTCTTCATCTTGAGGATCAAAATAGTATTCTCTTTTTCTTTGATATCCTTATCTATTAACATGGAAAGAACTTGTTTCTTATCTCTTATTTCTTCAATTTTGGATTTTCTTCTTGCGATAAATTTATATTAAAAGTGATTTTATTTTCTTCATTTATATGTGCTAAATTTTGATATGCTCCATTGATTTCAAGATTTTATTAAAAACATATATATCATTATAATAATCTGGAAATTGCTGATTAAAGCTTTGAACATCTATATCATAGCCTTCCTCAAATTTTGTAACTTTATCATCAGTAATTTCAAATAAACCTTCCCTTTCCAATTCTAATACATCATTTAAATTTGTAAGATTTGCTTCTTTCATTTTGGCAGTAATTTCATCAAACAAACTGTCTATTTTTTTGCTATCTTCAAAAGATTTCCCTTTATATAAAGTATAGATCTTTCCTTGTGAGTTTTCCTTTCTTGGATAAACTCTAATTCCTGTTTCTTCTAATTCTATATCCTTTGTTTTATATTTATCTACTAAAGCATAATAAAATCCTACTTTTACTGCTATTTTATCTTCTACAATCTCTTTTGTTAATTTTTCTTCTACTTCATTTCTTAATACTTCTAAAGCTTTTAAATCGCTTTCTTTAAAGGAATGTGAGAATAGTTTTAAGTCCTTATCAAAATAGGCATCATATGAATAATATATTATTTGATTATGGTTATTATCATATCCACTGGAAATATCTTTTATTTTTAAATATTTATTATCCTCTGTTCTAACTATATCTCCCACTTTTATAGAGAGTATCTCCTTATCATCTTCTATATTGTTTTCATGTGAATTATTTAAATATTCTCTATATCTATTTTCTATTCTAATAGCTAATTCTTTAACCTTATCTATTGCCTTCATATCATCCGGAAGATTTCCCTGTTTATCGGCAACTTCTCTCATGATTTTACATATTCTCTTTGGAATACAGAGTTAAAACTTGCTAAGGTATTATTTCCTAAGTTTTCTCTTGCCTTTATAATTTCATTTTCTAAAACTTTATCCTTAACTAATACATCAAAAATTCTATCTTCAATTTGATTTATTGAAATTATTTTTTCATCTATCTTATTTCCTTCTATAGTTTGATTAAGTTCTATCTGACTTTTTCCTATTTGTTCATAAAGAAATTCAAAGTCTCTTTGGTTGATCTCATTTCCATCACCTATGTCTATCTTATAGTGATCAACTATTTTCCCATCTACTATATGGTTAAAATAGAATTTGGAATACCCCTCCCACTTATCAGTCATCTGCCCATATTCATCTTCTCCTAAGGTCTTATTATGAAGTCTTATCTTTTCATCTATTTCCCTTATTTCATCTAATAGTTCTTTAGTCAGCCTTTGTCCTGCATAATCTTTTCTATTAGACTTGAACCCTCATTAAACTCAATTATCCAATAATCATCTTTTCTATGGCTATCTAAATCAAAACCTATATTCTCTTTATTTTTATTAGGATAAAATTCCTTAAATTCTTCAAAACCATTTACTATATCATCATCTATAACTTCTTTGTTAGAATTAACTACAATATTTGGAATATCATCATATCGACTTTGACTTTCTAAAAGGTAATATTCTCTTCCTTCTATTTCTTCCTTTTCTTTAATATAAAAAGTGTCATGTATTCCCTCAAGAATAATTCCATCGTCTAACTGGTCTAATGGTATATCTAATTGTTTTTCAAAGGCTATGGAATATATTTCTTCTTTTAAAAAGTTTGGCATAAATTCATCATAAATGATAAGTTTTCCATCATCACCTATACTTGCTACAGACTGTCCTTGATAATAATATATAGAACTATTATTTGTTCTTTCTATATATACATCATTATCAGTTGGAGGCAAATCATCTTGATAATTTATATACTCCTGGCTTTCTTTTTCTGTTTTATTTATTTCCTGATCTGTTTTTTTCTTCCTATTTTCTTCAAAACTTTCTTCATCTATATATCTATTCTTTTTAATAAGGTCATTAATTCTTCTTGCAACATTAGACCAAGATAGTAGTATTTCTTTTGCATTACCTTTATTATATTTTATTCCCTTCGCATCGTGCCACTCACCACTTTCTCTTGCAGCAGATAGTACATGAGAACTTCCACCTACGCCATATTCATTTTTCAAGAAATCTGCTTGTTCTTTTAAATCATGCTTTTCAGTAAAAAATTCATATATTCTTTTCTTTCCATCAGAAAACCCGCTTCCTCTTTTTAGGCTTTCATCTATTTCATCTTGTGTTATAAAACTCTGAATAGGTGCAATATCCTTTAAATTTGACCTATATAATTTTCTTTCTATTTCTAAATCATTGATATCATTATAGATTTTAGATAATTTATAATGATGAAATCTTAAAATATCAGGATTAATCTTATATTCTTCTAAAAATACCTCGTATTCTTTTCTGAGTTTATTTATAAAATTTTTATCTTCAAGTTTTTTCCCGAGATTTTCTTTTCATCTGGGAAGCCTCTTCCTTTTATATCATTAAGAATCGCTAAATATCTATCCTTAGTTTCATCAGTAAGATCTCTCTTTAAATACAATAATTTTTCTGCTATTTTTTCTCTTTCATATGTCGCACTTTCTACAATCTCAACATTGCTAGCAAATTCTCCTCTATCTAATAAATTATTAATATTATTAGCTAAATCTTTCCAAGAAACTATTTGCCCTTCTCTATATCTTGCCTCATCTCCATCTTTAAAAATTGCTCCTTCCTTTCCAAACCATGCAGATATCTTTCTTCCTTCAATTTCAAGACCATTGGCTCCCCTATATATTTCTTTCAAAAAGTTTGCCTGTTCTTCTAAAGATTTACCCTTAGAAAATTCTGCTATTACTGCTAATCTTCCATCTTCATGATTTCCTCCATGTATTAAAAATGTATCTATTTCTCTTTGACTTATTGGATTTGAGAAGGATATTTGCTCTCCATGATTTTTAGCAGAAAAAAAGGAAGTAGACTCTACTTCCTCATTTTTTAGATTAGGATTATCTCCCTTTCCCCTATTTCTTGTAGGGTCATATCCATGTTCTTCTTCAATCTCAGATATTTCAGATAGTCCTCTTCTTTCAGTTCTTCTGTCAGACCCCAAGTTTCCATCATTTTGACTTCTTCCCTCGTGATAAAGTCCTCTATCTCTTTTTCCTTTGATAGAAGATGATCCATCAATGTCCCTTGCAAATACATTATCTGATAATCCTCTTCTTTGTTCTCCTTGAGAAAGTTCAATCTCATCCTTCCCCATCTGTTGAGTTTCTTTAAATCTATTTCCTTGGGAATTGCCATATTGGGTATTAGGACTTCCATGCCTTCCTCCAATTCTTCCATCTTGTATGTCCCTCCCTGTCTCTCGAAGGAATTCTCCTTGACGATTGGTGTGTAAATCCCCTCCTCCATGAGGTATTCCTTGCCTGCCAATGTTAATTTCTCTTTCATCTTCCAAGCCTCCTTTAAAATTTATTTCACCGTTTATATCAGAACTTAATTTATTATAACGCTCCTTAAGCTCTTTTGTCTGCTCCAAATCTTTTCTTTCTTGAATTTTCTCTAAAATTTCTAATCTTTTTATTTCCCTTCCCAAGTCAAGTAAGATATTTTTACTTATGTTAGAGCTTATACTTAATACTTTGTCTACGTCCGAACTTGATATTTTAGACAGTAAGGACAAGTTTTCTTCTTTTAGCTGATATGAAATCTCCATTCTCTCGCTTATGGAAATTTTTACGGATTCTTTTAACAAATTAAAAAGGTCTACCTTTTGAATGCTTTTTAAACTTTCATCAGATAGACTTTCTATAATTTTATTGAATTTTCCTCTAACATTACTTTCTACTAAGGCATCAATTTTATCTTCTTGGCTTAATAGAAGATTACTATCTTTTTCTTTAAACTTATCTATCAGTTCATCTAATAAGTTTAAATGCTTTTTGCTATCATATTTCCATAGCTTTAACTCAGAAATATTATGATTAATACTTACTGTTTGCCTTATGTCGAATATATATTTTATTTTTCCACTATCTATATCTAAAAGTGGTATTCCTTTTTCGCCTCTTTTAACGCTTCTACCTATACTTTTCCAATAATCAAATTCTGCACAGGCTGTTGCTTTTGGATCCATATTGTATATAGATATTTGATGTATATATGGATACTTATAGTTATTGCCTGATACCTTTAAATATTCCTCATATTTTTTATATCTTTCTTAAATTCTTCTTTTGCAAGATAGATTGTTCTGCTTAAATCTACTATATCATATCTTGGCATTTTATCCCTCCTCATTATAGTGATAAAAATGAACTAAATTTTTATATATTTATTTATTAAACTTTATTTCTTTCTATTTTTTAAATTTCTGTAAGCAAAAGATAACTTTAAAATGTCATTTACTCTATCTTTTTATTACAATAAAAAAGTGATTAGATTTTTTACTTTTTTAATCACTTTAACTGCCTTTATTCTATTACTTCCAACACAACATTGCTTTTTCTAACTTTGAAAAATTGCAATTTGCTCTTCTTATAATTCCTGTTTTCTTTTGATTTTTGTATATTTTTCTACCTTTATCAAGATCTTTGTTTTTATTTTTAAACAAAAAGCATATTCTTTTGAAATAAGTCTTTATATCTGATATCTTCAAGTTCGTTAAAATCAATTCTTTCATAACAATCAGTCGGTACAGGAATCATTTTCTTAATATCCAATATAGATAATATGTGCATTTTTTCTTTATCAGAATAATATCTGTAAATATCTCCATCTATAGTAATACTATCATCGATCACTTCATAAATTAAAAAATGCTCATCAGAAACATTCTTTCATTTTTTGCGTTTTCCTTTGCAGAAGAAATTGGAATAAAAAAATAGAAAGGTTTTAACCTCTCTGTTTGCTTTAATATTTTACCTTTGGGATGTAGATAGTGATACACCTTCTTTAATGCTCCACCTTTAACGGTAGCGGGACACCATCTTTATCTGATAAGAGTATAACGTATATTTATAGTAATGTCAAATAAGCAAATTTCCTAATGCCTACTCGTTTATCACTTATATTATACCCTATTTCTTTCATAAATCATTCCTTTCTTAATTCCTATAATTATATTCAAGTTTTTATAATCAATTTACTTATAATATTTACATATAGTATTTTTTATTTCTTCTTCAATTTCTTTTAAAAAATTCTCTTTATATTCCTTACCCTTTGCTATATCACTTAATCTCATTTCCCATTTTGCTGTTGTCTTTGGAGATTTAAACTCATCTATAACTATAGTCACTAGGTTTAATCCCTTTCTAGTTGATATTAGGTTTTTCTTTTCTCTTTTATATAACCTTTGTATATCAAATTTTCTATTATTCCCGCTCTTGTAGCAGGAGTACCAAGTCCTTTTCTCTCAACTTCAACATCCTTAACTAATTCATCATTCCCAGCTATTTCCATTGCTTTTAAGAGTGTGTCTTCAGTGAAGTGTTTAGGTGGATTTGTATACTTCTCTTTTATATCTTTATTTTCAATATATAAAAATCTCCTATTTTTACATCAGGAAGTTGTATATCTTCTTTCTTCTTTGATTTATATTCTTCTAAATATTTTGTAAATCCTTCTTCAGCAATTATTTTATAAGTGTTTATAAATTCAAAACCGTCAAATTCAGCTACAACCTTTGTCGTATTTTCTACAAGTGGGTATCCAAAACTTGCATAGAGTTTATTTGTTATAAGTCTATATACTTTGGCTTCACTTTCCGGAAGATCTGAAATATCCTTATTTAACGAACTTATCGTTGGAATTATTGCATGATGATCTGTAACTTTTTCAGTATTAAAAACAACCTTAATTCTTTCTGTATCAAAATCATTTTTCCCTATAATATTATTTACAGTGCTTTCTATCATGTCTACTGTCAAATATCTTGAATCTGTTCGTGGATAGGTAATATACTTCTTTTCATACAGACTTTGAGCATAATCAAGTGTTTGCTTGGCACTATATCCAAAATACTTATTGCACTCTCTTTGAAGTGTTGTAAGGTCAAAAGGCAAATCAGGCTTTGTTATCTTTTCCTTTTGAATAACATCGGTTATTTCAATTTTTTCTCCGATTAAATTTTTAAGCTGCTCTGCCACTATCTTGTCATCAATTCTATCTGTTGATAGTGTAAAACCATTCATAGAAATCTCCACTGTATAATATTTTCTTTTTTAAAACTATTTATCTCATCATCTCTATTCACAATCATTGATAAAGTTGGTGTTTGTACTCTGCCTACACTATAATTTTCATTATATAGACAGGAGTAAAGTCTACTTATGTTCATTCCAACAAGCCAATCAGCTATGGCACGAGCCTTAGCTGAATCAAAAAGATTATCATAATTACTTCCATCTTTTAAGTTGCTAAATCCTTCTTTTATGGAAGAGTCTTCCATTGAGGAAATCCAAAGACGTTTCATTTTCTTCTTACAATTTGCCATCATATATACAAGTCTAAAGATAGCTTCTCCTTCTCTACCAGCATCACAAGCATTAATAATGGTGTCAACTTCATTACTATTCATTAGCCTTTTAAGAATATTAAACTGTTTTTTAGTTGTCTTCGTTACCTCATACTTGTATTCTTTTGGGATAATAGGTAAATCTTCAATTCTCCACTTCTTATATCTTTCATCATACACATCAGGATTTGCCATTTGTACTAAATGTCCAACACACCATGAAACAATATATCCGTTTCCCTCATAATATCCATTATTTCTATTTTTTGCTCCTATAACTTTTGCTATTGATGCTGCAACACTTGGTTTTTCTGCGATTACTAATTTCATTTTTCCTCCTTTAATTTTTTAATAAAAAAATGAGAGATTAAATTTTCAATCCCTCATCTTTTTATAGCTCTACTGATTTTTATTTTTCTATAATATTTATTCCATTATCTATTACATCTTCAAACTTTATGTCTCTAACATAAAGATTTTTCTTCGAATAAGAATTCCATCTGTATAAAAAAGCTTGATCCGTTTTTAGCATTCTCATTAAACTTATGATTTTATCTATATCAAATTCTTAATTATACAATCAATCATTTCAACTTAGCTTTACTTATATATTAAGTTTGTGCTGTCGTTTTGTTCATCGTTTTTTATTAAAGTTCCAGAATTCTAATTGTACTTTTTTTATAAATTTACACGATAATTGAGTTTATTGTTGTCCTTAATCTACTGCTTAAATCATTGAGAAGATTAAAATTCATCTTCATCTGGAATAATTTCTGTATCTTCCTTATCTTCAAGATCATAATCCTCCCCTTCAGATTCATAATCATCTTCTAATTCATTATAATCTTGCTCCTCTTCAAAACTTTCCTCTTCATTTTTTTATAGATTTTGAAGTAATATCCTGCACCCATTACACCAACAATAATTAAACCCATAAATAAATAAAGTCCTACCCCTGATTTCTTTTCTTCTTTCTCCTCTTTCTTCGGTTTTTCCTCCACCGGTTCTTCTTTTTCACTACTTCTTCTTTTGGCTTTACTTCACTTTCTCCTTCAATCATATTTAGTAGATCTTGTTCTCCAACTTCTGTTAGTAATTGTACATTTTCTTGATTTTCCGAATGATCTACAATGAGGTGCATAGTTTTTCCACTCTTTGTTTGAAAGGTTAAAAATTGTCTAACATCTATTGGATTTTCCTTTTTTTCATCTCTTGATGTTTGATCTTCTACTTTCGGTGTAATATCCTGTCCATTTTTATCTACATTTTCTATAACTGTTCCTCTTGCCTTATTTTCTTTTGTAGCTAATGGATTAATTGCTTTAGTATTGCCACCTTTAACAAGTTTAGATGGCTTTTCTTTTTTATCTACTTGCTCATTTTTTATGTTATTTTCTTGTATTTTCGGCACTTCCTGATAAGGAATTTTTTGACTCTCATTAGATGGTTCATATATATCTTCATCAAATAAGCTTTCTAATTCTTTACTTTTTTCTGGCAAATAAATATCATTTGACTGATTTTTATTTCATTATCATTGCTCTTAGCTATGGATATGCTTGGCATACTTAATAGTAAAAGGAGTAGCACTAAGGCTACCCCTAATCTTTTTTTCTTCATAGTTATCTCCTTTTCTTACTTTATATTCTTAAAGACATAAACTGCCTTTCTGCTATTATCCCATTCTATACTTTGATCTTTTTCATCTCTTATATCCCCACAGCTTGCATTAAAAGCTTTAGCTATATTGGAAATAGATGCGTGAATTCTTCCATTTATAATTACAGGTTTAGTGTCAGAATGATAAATGTTTCCTTGACTATCTTTCATAACACCAGTATCTATATTTAATCTTAGAGTTTTTTTAGGTAAGGCTGTATTTTCTTTATTTGAAAAGATAGCCTCTCTCTTACTATCATCATATTCTACATTAAACCCAAGAGTATAAGCTGCATATCTAACAGGTAGCATAATGCGATTATCCTTAATATATGCTTTTACATCCATATACACAGTAGTTTTCTTTCCATCTTTTATAATGTTATAGAAGTTTTTGTTTACTTGGAAAACTGCAAATTCTTTTTCATCTTTAACTTGTTTTTTATCTCGTCTTTCTTCTTGCTTTTTCATCTTGTTAAGATCAAATTGATTTAGAATGTTCTTGTCATCAGCTTTCAAAAGTTCGTCCCACTTCTTATCTTGAGATTTCTTATCTTCTTTCTTCTCTTTGTTTTCTTTTTGGAGTTTTAGAAGTTCATCTAATTTCTTAGATAAGTCTTGGTTTAGATTTTTGTCTTTTTCATCTTTAGATTGTTTTTCAAGTTCTTCTTTCGATTTTTTATTTACTTCCTCGATTAACTTCTTTGCTTCTTCGATTTTCTTATCTAACTCTTTTTTAGCTTTTTAATTTCTTCATCAGAAGATTTTTGTTTTCTTCTAGTTCTTTAATCTTATCTTCTAATTCTTTTTCGTCTTTTCAGAAGATTCTTTTAAACTATCAATAGCCTTTTGAAGCTCTTCAATTTTCTTACAGCATTCTGACTTAGTCTTTTCTATCTCTTTCTTTTTAGACTCTAGGTCTTTTATCTTAGTATCTTTTTCATCAAGAGTTTTTTCTAAGTCCTTAATTTTATTATCTTTATCCTCAATTACTTTAGTCTTCTTTGCAAGCTCCCCTTCTAAAGACTCAAGCTTTTCTTGCATTTCTTTGGTTTTATTTTCGTTTTTATCGGTCTTTTCTTTCTCAGCTTCTAACTCCCATTTTGTAGATGAATAATCCTCTTTTAGTTTTGCATTTTCATCTTGCAATCTTTTTAATTCATCTTTAAGCTGAGTAATTTCTGCTATTAGTTCATCATTATTAGAATTTTTAAGATCCTCAATTTCTTTATTCAATTGAGCTATCTTATTGTCTTTATCTCTAATCTCTTCTTCTAGCTTAGCTTTTTCTTGTTTTAGTTTCTCCCCATTATCTTTGCAAGATTCTAACTTTTTCTTTAATTCATCTATCTTTGATTGGTCTTCTTGTTTCTTATCATTTAAGTCTTTGATCTGATTTTCTAAATCATTAATGTTTTTAGTTAAATCATCAATCTTATTGTCCTTTTCATCAATATCTTGTCCTGTCAAATCTGTTTGAGTATCAATGGAATATTTATTTGGATTGTATATAGTCATCTTTCCTTGATACATATCATTGTTATAATCAAATTCAAGTTCTACACTATCTACATTCTTATCAAAGACAAATTCTCCATTTTCATAACTTAATCCATTAGGAATAGATTTGAATCCTTGATTTCCGTTGAAACCAAAATGATTTTCGTAAAATGGATTTTGTTTTGGTCTATACTCAACTTCTTGATCATGGAATACTCCCTTACTGTTAATATTTGGATTGCCTAAAACTTTTATAGTGTGCAATTTATTTCTTGAAAAAGCATACTGTTCAATTGTCTTCACAGACTTAGGTATAGTTATTTCTTGGAGGTTATTTCTTTCAAAAGCATTATGTTCAATATTTGCCAAAGTATCAGGTAAAGTCACTTCTCTAAGTCCACAGTTGAAAAATGCTAAACCACCAAGATAAGTTAGACTATTTGATAGTTTTACATCGTCTATACTTGCTTCGTAAAAGGCAGCATAACCTAAATGCTTAACAGAATCAGGAATAATTACTTTATCCCAATGTTTGCCACGTCCAAATTCTCTTTTATATCTAAGTTCATCGTTTGAATGACTTAAAGAATAATTTCCATTTACAGATTTCGTTCCTTCAGGAAACACTAGAATATTTGTCTTCTCTTTCTTTTCTAAGCCTTTATCACTAAAGGCAATTATATTTCCCTCAGAGGAATACATAAAATCATCTTCCGTCCACTCCACCTTATCATCTGTTTTTGCATATACAGGACTTACAGCAACTATATTCACTAGACTTACAAGTAGCATCATTACAGCTAAAATCCCACTGGTTATTTTTTCATAAATTTTCCTCACTTTCATTTATATCTTTTTTTTTAAGTTCTTGTCTTTCTCTATTTTCTTCTTCCTTATTTTTTCTAACAATAAATAAAAATTCATCAAGAGATATTTTTCGACTTCGAAATTCCTTGATGACCTCTAAATTTTCTATTTCTTCTTGTTCCTCTACTAATAACTGAAGTTCTATTTCAATTTCTTCTTTTTTCTTTCTTAATTTCTTCTGTTTTTCTATGTTTCTGATTAATTTTTTATTCATAGATTTTTACTCCTTCCCCTTATTTTGGTCTACCAAAGGAATAAAAGTGATTTTTCCAGTATCTTGAGTTTATACTGGTATATTGGATAGGATCTCCTGCATGGAGCATCATTCCATTTCCGGCATATATCCCTACGTGAGAAATTGGCGTACCGGAATTATATGTGCCTTTAAAGAAAATAATATCCCCAGGTTTTGCCTCGCTTGGAGATATTGGATTACAATAGTTTTTATAAATAAGCCAAGCTGTAGTTCTTGGCATTCTCTTTACACCAGACTTTGTAAATGACCAACATACAAAACCTGAACAGTCAAAGTTAGATGGTCCACTTGCTCCAAACACATATCTTTTACCTATATGCTTTTCTGCTTCATTAAATAAGGCTTTGGCAGTTTCAGAATCAAAAGCAAGACCGGGATTTCCAAAGTTTGGATTGTCTATAATCTCTCCCAAGTTCCCATAGCTTGATCCAAAATATCCACTCATATTTCCCTGACTATCAAGTAAAGCTAAATAATGAGCCATATTTGTTTCATAGTTTGCAAATTCTTCTCTTGCTATTTCATCAACACTTTTCTTTTTATAGTTAATGTTAGAATTCTATAGGTATATGGATTTCCTTCACTGTCATATTTTGTAATAGACTTTGAAGTATATTTTTTCTCATACATTTGATTAAATAGTTTTTTTAATTCCTTTTGTATCTCTTCAGCTGACTTAATCTCTCCATATCTTGCTGTTAAATAGCTAAAAAGCTCGTGTAGATCATGACCAACAGAATCTCCTTTTATATGATATTCATCATAATTTGGATAATTTTCTTTAATACTATCTATTTCATCTTGTAATGCATATTCATAACTTGTAAATTCATTATTAATATCCATTAAAACTTCTTCTTTTGATAGATAGCTTGTAGCTATAACATTACTTGTTAATCCTGAAGTAAGACTGCCAACATTGCTAATTCCTTGAAATAGCATAAAAAAAGTCCTAAAATACAAAGAGCAATTAAAATTTGCTTATATCCTTTGTTTTTTAAAACTTCCAATGTTTTCTTTCCAATATTAGCGAAAGATTTCTTTATTCTATTTACTAAACCTTCCCCGTGTTTCTTCCTAAAATCTCTCTGAAACTTCTTTTTCATAAAAAATCGATTCAATTTATTAGAGTTTTGATAAGCTTTAGTCTTCTTCAATTCTTCAAAATTTCTTTGAAAGAGGAGTTTACTTTCTTTCTTATAAATTTTTCCTTCTAAAGATTTTATTTTTCTTTGAGTTTTTAAAGGTTTTTTTCTTCTAAAATGGCTAATTTCTCTGCCTACAACTTCGGTAGTTCTACTAAGCTTATAAGCAGCGTTAACGCCTGCATTATCATCTTTCCCACTATATAGATAGTTTGCCGTCATAGCACTCGCAAAAGTAATAGGTTTTTCTAAACCCGCTTTTTTTGACTTTTTCTTATCCTTAATTAACTCTTTTTCCTTTTTATTCTTTTTCTCATATAGTTTTGATACTTTATCTTCCTTTTTATAAAACTTATCTTTTTCACTTTTGTTATCTTTTTTAGAATGGAATTTAGTTTTATTTTTTGTATCTACCTTATTTTCTTCAGATACATTTTTAGAATCCTGTACTTCTTTTTTTGTCCTGGTGTATTCTTTCTTTGGATCAAAGTTGCTTTTCTTTATAGTATTATCAAAAGCGTCTTTTATTTGTCTTTTCTTTCCCTTGTTTTTATTAGAAATTCCACTATGATTTAAATCAAGTTCATCTACTTCAAGATTCTCATTTTTTATTACGTTTTTTTCCTGTTTGAAGATTTCTTTTTCGTGCCTATTTTTCTTGATTCTTTTTATTTATATTATATTTATCTTTATTTTTTCAGATTCACTTTTAAATCCTTCAGATAGGCTATCCTGTCTAAATTTCCCACTAGAAACCCTACCCATTAGCATATTTTTTCTTCTAAATTTCTAACTTTGCCTTTGAAATATTTGCTATTTTGTTTTTATTAGTATTCAGATCTTGAATTATTTTTTATCTTCTTCATTTGCCTTATATGATAAGTCTTTTCTTCTAAACTTCCCATTTAAAGATTTTAATTCTGCTTTTTCCCCTTTGTCCTTAAACTGACTTTGAGATTGATAAAGTTTTTTTAAGGTGTTTTTTTGAAAGCTTTCTTTCCCTTTATTACCAAGAATAGAAGAACCATCCCAATTTTTTCTTTGCACATCAGAAGATGGTAAATACTTATAGTCATCTCTTGTGTCCCTATATGATACATTGCTATCACTAAAGTTCATGTCATAGCGATCTATGACACCATCATTATCTGAGTCCTGCGATAAGGGATCATATGTTGAACTTACCTCTATATTAAAATTCTTATCTTCTTCTTTTCTAAATCTCCTTATTTTTTATCTGGCACATCATTAAAACTTTCACTCTCAACGTTTTTCTTCAATTTTAAATTACTATTCCCCTTGTAATTTTTTTGGGGAGAAATGCTACTTTTTATATTAGAGTTAGTTGAAATTACTCCATTATTAAAATCTTCTTTAAAATTACTTAGCCTATATTCTGTTTCTTGCCCGTGATATTCACCATATCTACTTTCCTCATTTTCTTCCATTTTTCTATGCTGCCATTGCGAATATTCCGGCTGATATTCATTATGATAGGAGGATTCTGCAAATTTTTCCTCATGGATTTTTCTTTGTCTTCTTTCTCTATTTGGCTTTTCTTTTTCTTTGAATAAATCCTGACTATTTTCTTGCAAATGATCTGAGTAATATTTAGAGTTTTCAACATTATTGTCTATGTTGTTCCTGCTTTTTACTTTATTTATTTCTTTTTTTGAAAAATCTAATGGTCTCTCTGTATCACTGAATTTTTCATTACTTTCTTCTTTCTTTCCTGATATAAGCTTGGTCTTTGGTACATCTCTTGGGTTTACTTTCCCTTTCTTTTCATATATACCTCCTATTTCATATTTTTTTCAATCCTTTCTTTAGCTATTTGACAGTAGTCTTTGTTTATGTCAATTCCAATATATTCTCTGTCCATCCTAATAGCTACCATTCCAACAGTTCCTGAACCCATAAAGGGATCAATAATTAAGCCTTTTTTAGGACATCCTGCTTTTATACAAAGTTCTACCAGTTTTGGTGGAAATACAGCATAGTGTTTTCCTTTAAATGCACTGGTGTTAATAGTCCAAATATCTCTATTGTTTCTAAACTTAGGGACATTATCTCCTATATATTCTCCATACTCTCTTGCTTCATTTATGCTCTGTCTTTTAGCTCCTGTACCTTCTTGTAAATACTTATTATCTTTTCCTCTTGCCCTCATATATCTTTTCTTGCTTATTTCTTTTATTGGTTCTTTCATCGCGTCAAAGTTATAGAAATACTTTCTTGCTTTTGATAGTAGGAAGATATGTTCATAGGACCTTGATGGTCTATCTCTACAAGACTCAGGCATGGCATTTTCCTTATGCCAAATAATATCGCTTCGTAAATACCAACCGTCCTCTCTTAATTTTAAAGCTAGTTGCCAAGGTATCCCCATTAAATCTTTTGCCTTGTAGCCACTGAGTTTTTCTGTAATAAACTCTTTTTGACCACTTCTTCCTTCTATGTTTTTAGGATCTTTATATTCTTTTTTGCTTCTTGTCCCTGCATAAGAATCTCCAATAACTACCCAAAGTGTTCCTTCTTTTTTAATACTCTTTTTACTTCTCTAAAGACTTCAATTAATTTATTTAAATATTCCTCCGGACTTTCTTCTCTTCCAATTTGTCCTTCTGCTTTATAGTCTCTAAGTCCATAATATGGAGGAGATGTAATACAGCAATCAAATATTTTATCTGGAAATTCCTTTAGAGCAGAAATTGCATCTAAATTAATAATATAGTTAGTTTTTAACTTCTCTCTGTCTATCAATTTCTATCCCTTCCTTTAATTCTTCTGGTTTAGTTGTCATTAACTTATACAATTTTGTATCTTTAGGGAATCTATCTACAAAAGGTACTATTGTGTTTCCGTAGAATAGTAATCCCTCTCCCTCATTGGAATTTGTTACATAGGATAACTGATAAAGAGATATATTTAACTTGTTCGCTAAAATTTCCCTATCACCACTAGCTTGATTAAGCATTAAGATAAAATCTGTGTTATCAAATATATTTTCTATTTCAGGACTGGCTAAAAGGTCCTTTACATTTTGTGTTAATCCTGTTGGAATCCCACCCCATTTTCTAAATCTTTTCCAGATTTCTATGGAATATGAGGCTGTTTGTTCTTCTCTTAAAAGCAAATGGAATTCGTCACAGTAATATCTGGTTTCCTTCTTATTCCTATTAATAGTTACTCTGTTCCATACTTGATCTTGAACAATTAACATACCTATTTTTCTAAGTTGCTTTCCTAATTCCTTAATGTCATAGCAAAGAATTCTATTGCCTGTATCTACATTAGTCCTATGGTTAAATACATTAAGACTACCTTTGACATAAATTTCCATTTCTACTGCTAATTTTTTCCCTACCTTTTCTTCTTGTTTTAAAAGTAAATTATATAAATCTTCTAAAATTGGCATATTTTCAGGAATAGGATTGTCGAAGTAATTCTTATATAATATTGGAAGACATCTATCAATTACTGAAGTTTCTTCTGCACTTAACCCTTCCTTTCCTACTACAAGTTCAAACAGTGAAAGAATAAAGTCAGACTTTAAAGATAAGGGATTGTCTTCATCGGCATAGTCTACATTTATATCCAACGGGTTTATATAATCCTTACTTGTTGGCGATATTTTTATAACTTCTCCACCTAGTGCCTTAGTTAAATTTCCATACTCCCCTTCCGGATCACATATAATGATGTCATCTTGTGTGATTAAAAAAGCATTGGTAATTTCTCTTTTAGCCGAAAAAGATTTACCACTACCAGGCGTTCCAAGTATTAAACCGTTTGGATTCTTTAAAAGCTTTCTATCTGTCATAATAATGTTACGACTTAAAGCATTTAATCCGTAGTATAAGCTCTCTCCTTCTAAGCACAGCTCTTCTGTTGTAAAAGGAATAAAGACTGCTGTAGAGCTAGTTGTAAGTCCTCTTTTTATTTCGATTTCATTTTTTCCGAGTGGCAGGGAGGAAATTAGTCCTTGTTCCTGTCTATAGTTAAGATTTTTCAATACACAATTATGTCTACCTGCTATTGAATTTAGTTGAAAATTATATTACTCAATTTCTTTCTACTTTTTTCCATATTTGTAAACAAAATAGTTATGACAAACATTCTCTCATTATGATTTTGAAGTTCTACTAACAGTTTCTTAGCATCATTACCATAGGTAATTAAATCGCTTGGAAGAATATCAATATCATATCCTGATCTTATAGCCTTCTTATTTTCTTCAATTTTCATTTTATCCAAGTCTGTTATTTTTCTTTTAATCATCTTTATAGCTTCTGTTTGATCAATGGAATTTATATGAAATGTTACAATCATATTTTCTTCAACTCCTAAAAATTCTGATAATAATCTATCTGATAATTCAGGTGCTAGAATTTGTAGAAAGTTTACTTCTCCAAAGTATTCTCCAATTTTAAATTGATTGTTAGATGAAAAGTTAAATGATGCTGGTACTATATAATCCTTAGTAGATAGTCCACTATATTTTAGGTCTTCAAATGAAAAAACAAAATTCTTATTTGGATTTAAGATATCGTGAATAACCTTTAACCTTTCATATCCACTTAATACATAAGCTTTTACTCCCATCTGCTTAAAGTTATTTAATATATCCATTTCCATTCTTTCAAGTCTTGTAGTTGCCTCTTTTAAATCTTGTGCTTGTAAGCTAAAGGTTATATACATATATTTAGTAAGTCCATTATTTCCTTTTTGACTCTGATTTTTTAGCATTTCCCTGTACTCTTTTCGTATTTCATTATATGAATCGTTTCTATCCGGAACATTGATGTTTTTTTCTACTTCTTCATTTTTTCCTATGCGATTAATATATGAAAGTTCTATATCAACACTTGGATCAAAATAGTTTAAAAAACTTGAAAATTCATTAAATATACTTTCCTTATCTTCTTCTGTTGAAAGCTGGTAGTTAATATCTAAAAAACGTATCATTTTATTAAATTTGTTCTTCTCAACTTGGCAAATCCCATTTCTCAACATTCTTAAATAAGGGATTGTTTCCTGAACGCTCTTTTTCTTCTTCCCACCAAAAAGGAAAGCTTCTTTTTGGGCTTTCCTTTTTCTTTAGAAATATTTGCTTTTTTCATCTTTTTTTGACTTATACTAATGCTTTTTAAATCTTCTTTTTGTTTTTTTAAATTTCTTTTTCTTGATTTAATTTTTTCTGTTGTTTTTTCTGTATTTGATTCATTTACTCCTTTCCTTTCTTTGTTTCTTTATATCATAAATACATTCTGTCTTGTATATCCTTATACTTGTCTGTCTTTTCTTATCTATAATATACTTTAAATATTTTTCAAAATAGATCCCGTCCTTTTCATAAAGAGTTGCAAATATTATAGGAAAAGACACACCTATCATAATTAACATAGATAGGTCATTAGGCAGCACTTTTTTTACCATTAAATATACTGGAAAGCCTATTAGACCTGCAATTGTAAAGCCAATTAATTGTCTTTTTGTTAGATTTAGAGCTACCTTTGTTTTTACTTTTGTTAAGTCCTTTGGGACATTTACATAAGCCATTATTCTAAACCCTCTAAGTAAAAGCCATATATGTCTTCTCTGTTCAGATCTTCTAATGATTTTCCCATATTCACTGCTATTTCTAAGACTTTTTCATTCGTTTCTTCTCTATTATCTAAAACTTCCAATGTTTTTCTTATAATCATTCTATTTTGTATTTCTCTTGTAATATATCCCCCTATTAAAAGTATTGGGAGTCCTATTGTTCCAAGTGTTTTTAAATTAATTTTTTGTCCTTTTTTCTTCTAATTTTCATCATCTTCTCCTTTTTTATTAATGAGCATTTAAAATTGATTTTGCAATACTTCCTGATTTCATCATAGTTATACCAAGTATTAAGGTGTATCCTAGTAATTCAAAAATACTTTTGTGTATGTCTGATATATTTAAAGTCTTAACAAGTACGGCATAAATTCCTACGCATATAAGTAGGAATAAACCTTGCAAGCCAAGTGCGAAGAGCCCTCTTATATAGTTTGTTCCAATACTTCCCCATTCTTTATTACCCATTGTGGCAAAAGGTATGGCGCAAACTGAAGTATAAATATATATTTCTATCATCCTGCCGTATAGAATAACTGTAATTAGTATTGATATCCCTTGAATTATCATCTTTACAATTGATGTCTCTAGTACTATAGTCATTAATTTTCCTATTGACTCTCCTTTTAGGCTATCTACCATATTAGCTATATCACCTGGAGAAACTTTTGCACTAGCATTTGCCACACCTGCTGCCTTTCCTATTAAATTCTGTGCCACATCAAATACTGCCATAGAAAAGTCAAAAGCATGAGATACAAGCCATACTGCTATCCACATTTTTATCATATATTTAAAAAATCAAAGGTATCTGTGTCATGCATATTATTTTTGTTCATTACCATTTGAATTAATTCAATACATAGTACAGCCGTTATGATAAGACCTGCTATGGGAAGTATAACATTTTCTGAAATAGACTTTATGAAGTGGAAAACCTCCGAGTTCCATCCACTCGGAGTCTTTCCTACCTCATTTGCTATCGTTGATACTTTGTCATTTATATCAAGGAGCATTCCGCTTAAATTTTCCTTGATCATATCAATAAGTATCTCCGAAAAAAACTCTTTGATCTTATCTACTATATTAAACATTTTATTTTAACACGTTTGCTAATAGCGGTATTAGTTTTAAACCTATGAGTACAATTCCCCCTCCCGCCATAAGCTGCTTAATGCCCTGAGATTTTGCACCCGGATTGTCATTACCATAACCTTCCATCAGGTTAATTACACCCCATGCTCCAAGTCCTGCACCTACTGCCATAACTAAAATCTTTAATACATTTACTGCCTGTGTAAAAAATTCCATTTATATTTCCTCCTCTTTTCTTCTTTTTCAATTTTATTTATGTGCTTTACTATAAAATTTTTAAATGTCTTGTCTTCTTTTTTGTTTCCTTAAAATATCCAAAAATATGGATGTATTCTCCACTTTTAAATTCCTTCACACTTTTTGCCTTTTCCCCGTAGAGATTACAGTAGATATATTCTTTTTTAACCTTTCCTTCTTCTTTGTTCTTCCTAACTATTGTGAAGTTAGCTACCTCTTTTTCTCCTTCCTTTGTATCTATTGCAGTTGTTTTTATTTCTCCTACTAGATTTCCATTAATATTTAGCATTTCTCTTTCCATTTGTTCTATCTCCTTTATTCCATAAAAAAAGCGATAGTTTTCTCTATCGCTTCTACTTCTAATTCATTAATATTTCATTTTTCTCTGTATCTTATTTTTCGGCTCATCTCGTATATATTTCATTCTTCCTCCTTTGGGAATAAAAAAACACCGAAATGTTTTTTCGGTGTAAATTTCTCTATTTAATTTTATGGTTTTAGTAATTCTTTCCAGTTTTCTATAAAGCCAACATGCCTTAGTTCAATATTTTCATATCTTGCTATTAGTTCCGTTAGATCATGATAAAATTTTTTGTAATTTTCTTCTTCAGAAACTATTTTAAGATTAACTAATGTAGCAAATATTGTATTGTTTGAAATATTCTTTTTTAAATATTCTTTATATAGCTTTGGTGATTTTGTAAGCTTTGCTCCATATAGCCTGCCATAATGGGCACATATATTTCTTATATAGGCAAAATTTTCTATCCAAGATTCAAAGTAATGGTAGTCTGTATGAAAGACTTTTGCAATTTTACTTTTATCTTCATTTTTCATATTTTTATACATTTTAGATAAAGTTCCAAAACTTGCTACTTCTATCACTGCATAGAGCGGAATTTCTCCACCTTCATAATTGTCTTTAAAGTTTTTTATAAATGGTGAGCGTCTATTTCTTTTTGTTTCTCTTTCTAAATCATTTAATGCTTCTTTATATCTGTTTTTATATTTTCCCACATTTGACAAATCTTTGTAGCCAAAATTTCCATATTTTAAAGAAAAATAGTTTGTGATAACTGCTCTTAAAGAAACTTCAATATGTTCTATTATTTCAAATATGAGTTGTCTAAGTTCTCTATCAAATTTATATAAACTTACAATATCTTCAAAACTTATTCCTGATATATATCTTCCATCTTTTTTAATGTGATACTATAAGCTTTAATCAGCCTGTAATAGGATATTCTTCCAAGAATTTTCTTAGCATAAGTTTTATCTTCTACTAAAAGTCCTAAGTCTATTAAATTTTTACTTGATTTTCTATACTAATCGGTTCTTGATGAATTTTTTCATTTTTTCTCCTAAAATCAAATGACCCGACTTGGTCCGCATTGTTAAGAGGCGTGTCGGGTGCTGTTGAAATTATTATATGTTATAAAATATTTTTTGTCAAGTATTTTCTTTTAATCTTTCCTAAATATCTATCTTACTTCTTATTTAATTTTAAATTTATTCATCTAATATTTCAACTACCATACTCTCTTTTAACTTAACCTCATCTTTTCTCTGTAGGTATTTCTCTATGTCAAATATATTTCTCTTATCATAATCTTCAAGGAACTTATAATTCTTATGTTTGGTTATGTCAAATTTATCTGAAAGAAATGGTCTAACTCCTCTTAATTGGTAAATACATTTCCCACCATCCATTACAGTTATCTCATCTTGACTCATTAATTCTTTTCCAGTTTTTTGATAGTTTAAACCAAAACTCCTTTGATTTGATCTTGTTTCCGATGTGTTATATAGGTCTATTGTTTCTTTTCCCAAACTTTCAGATAATTCTTTTAATGTTGTTTTTTCTTTTCCTCCTAGAAAGAGTGTTGAGTCACAATTGCCAACTATAGTATCGGCATTATCTTTATAGATGCTTTTTAGTTGTGATTGTGCTTGTAATATTATACAAGCTGATATTTCTCTACTTCTAATAGTTGCAATAAGCTTTTCAAATTTAGGAATTAAGCCGATATTTGCAAATTCATCAAGTAGGCATCTCACATGAACTGGAAGTCTTCCGCCGTATTCGTCATCTGCTTTATCACATAATAGATTAAATAATTGTGAGTACATTATTGATACTACAAAGTTAAATGTATCATCTGTATCTGATATTATAACGAATAAAGCTGTTTTCTTTTCTCCCAGTGTATCAAGCTCAAGTTCATCTTCTTTCATCAAGTCCCTAAGCTCTTGAATATCAAAAGGAGCAAGTCTTGCTCCACATGAAATAAGAATAGACTTCGCTGTTTTTCCAGCAGCAAGTTTGTACTTTTTATATTGCTTTACTGCGAAATGGTTTGGCTTTTCTTTTTCTAATGCTTCAAACATATAGTCTACTGCATTTTTAAAATTTTCATCTTCTTCTCTTACTTCACTTGCATCTATCATATCCAGTAGTGTTGCAAAGTTCTTTTCTTCTCTTGGAGCTTCATAGAAGATATATCCAATAAGAGCTGTATAGTAGAGTTTTTCTGCTTTCACCCAAAAATCCTCACCTGCTTTTTCACCCTCTCCCTTTGTGTTTGCAATGATTGTCTGCACTAATTTGAGTATATCTTTTTCACTTTTCAAGTATGCAAAGGGATTATATCTCATGGATTTTTTAAAGTTTATTGTGTTTAGTATTTTTATCTCATATCCATTTCTTTCCAACATTTTCCCACATTCTAGGACTAATGTTCCTTTTGGATCGGTCACTACATATGAAGAGTGCATTTGCATGAGATTTGGCTTTACAAAGAACCTTGTTTTACCACTACCAGAACCTCCAATTACCAATACATTTTTATTCCTAGCATATTTTGGATTTTTAGGTCTATTGTTCATGGTAAGTCTTTCAGTTTGAGTTAGTAGCACATTGTTTTCAAACTTCCTGTCAATGTATGGCTCAATGTCTTTCTCATTTCCCCATCTTGCCGATCCATATTCTCTGCCCTCTCTAAACTTTTTTGCTTTTTTCTTTTTCTGTATAAGGATTATCTTAATAACTACTGATAGAATTAGACCAGGTATCAGGTTTTTATTTTTAATGATGGAATATAGTTTAAAGTATCTATTTGACTAAAAGCTACTAGAATTCTATCTATTATATCTCCTCCTATATAAGAGTTGACATGGCTTGTAAAGATATTTCCTATATAAAAAAATAAGAGGTAAGGAAAATTTTCTAATACAAATTTCTTCTTATCTCTTATCTTAAAAACATTTTTTATATCTTTTATTATTTCATTTAGTATTTTCGAATCAATCACTTCCTCTCCATAAAAAAGAGTAGATTTCTCTACCCATTAGCATCTTATTTATCCTATTTATCTTTTTATATCTTATTACTGGAACTTGTTTTATTTTTTACCTATCTTTTTCTTTCCAAGACAAACATCATATTTTCATTTCTTTTAAAATATCCTAAATCTTTATGATAGCTTATACCACACTTGCAATGTAGTAATCCTATAAATTGTTGTTTCATCTTTCTTTTACATTTTGGGCAAATATTTTTCTTCATTTCATACACTTATACTTTACTTTCAAAGGTAGCTTTTAGTTTCTTTCCTAATGCTTCTTCTCTCATTTTTATCTATAGATAAGAGAAATTCTTCTACTGGATGGCTCCCATCTTCTTTTCATAGTATCCAACAATAAGGCTATTCATGCCTTCTCATCATCTATATTATATATAGCCAAGTATTTTTATTATAAACTTTGTTCCTGATGCTTATGTTTAACCTTATCACTGTCAATAGTATCTTTGACTTTATCCTTGAAGTTATTAAGCCTTTCTATTACAGATTTCCTTTTTCTTGACTTATCTTTAGTAAATTTCTGGACTGTCTTTTTAAAAGCCTGTTCCATTACTTTTATATCTTTTGCTTGAAAAAAGATAATGTTGTTTCCATTTTCTAAATCTTTCTTTATGGAAAATTTCACGCCATATCTTTTTAGTTCTTTTTTCAATGCTTTTAAGTCTATGTCATTTAATTCTAAGGTTTCTACTTTACCTTTTTTTACAAGGTCTTTTACTTTTACTTTTTTAAATTTTTCTAAGGGTCTTGACTGTTCTGTCTGCGCTTTATGTTTATTTATTTCTAATATTTTCTTCATCAAATTTATAACTTGCTTGGCTGTTACTATACTTGCTTTTTTTACTATGGCTATTGTTCTGCTATTTATATCATCATTTTGCATTCACTCACCTACTTTCATTCTTTTTTAATATTTCATAGGCTAATTTTGATTTCTCCTTCATTTTTCTATTCTTCTATTTTCTCCTGTAAATATAATGGGACTGCATATTTCAAGTATCCTTGAGTAAATTCTTTTATCTTTTATAGTTTCAGGATTAGTTAAAGCTGATATATTTAAGTTTGTTGTTATAATTAGAGGTTTCCAACTTCTATATCTACTATCTATTATGTTAAAGATATGCTCAGCTGCAAAATCTGTATCTCTTTCCATTCCAAAATCATCAATAATTAATAGTTTCTTATGATTTAGGTTATCTATATACTTGCTTTTATCAATCTCAAAGTTGGTCATATCATTTAAAATTACTGAAAAATTTGTCATTTTAACTGATATTTCTTTTTCTAGTAAAGCATTTGCTATAGAACTTGCAAGATATGTTTTTCCACATCCCACATTCCCTGTGAGAATTAATCCTATATTATTTTCATATATTTCATCAAATTTTTCCACATAGTTTTTTGCTACTTTTTCATGCTCACTATCTTTGTCCATATTTTTAAAATTCCAATTTAATAAGATAGGATCAGAAAAACACTCTTTTTTTAAGTGTTCAATTTTTAAAAGCCTTTTATTTTCTTTTCTTTTTTCTTCCTCTAATTTTTGTCTTTCTTTTTGCATTGACATAAAATACCAACTTTTTTTATTTCTCCAAAGAAGTCTATTTCTTTTTCAATTGGTGTTTTACATTTTGCACAATATTTTAATCCTGTTTCTTGATCTATATAACTCCTATTTTCTTCATCATTTGATGGACTATTTGTTTCTGCATTTTTTATTTTCTGTTCTAGGATTTCTTTTATTAACTCCATATACTCATCTCCTATCAAGTATTTAAAATTTCTCTCCAGATATCCTCATCATTACTATAGTCATAATTTTCTCTTTTCTGATCTTCTCTCTTTATGACTTCTATGTTTCTAATATTTTCATCTGCATTGTATAAGAGAGTCAGTAGATAGGCATTAATGTTTTTAATATCCTTTGGAGCATTTTCTCTTAGGTATTTCAAAACATAGTCTATGTGTTTATAGTTAAGACTTAGAAATCTTTCTTTAAAATTTTCATTGGATATATGCATCCCTCCTATTTTAATCTTTGTAAAGCTAGTTAATGCCTTTACAAGTACATTTATCATTACATCTACTTGCTTCTTTTCTTCTATTCTTACTTTTTCAAAGGTTTCATAAGATATATTCTTTTTTATAGTTTCTTTTAATTCTTCCTCCTCCAAAGTTTTTTTTGATTTTTCTCCTAGCTTTTCTAAGGGGATATGGGGTGGTATTATTAAAATCAGTATTATTAGTTTTAGTATTATTAATATTAGTATTATTAGAGTCCTCTTTTGAAACTTCTTGAGGTTTGTTTTCTAAACTTCCTGAAGTTTGTTTTTTAAACTTCTTGAGGTTTGCTTTTGAAACTTCTGTAGTTTTATTATTTTCTGTGTAAATAAAGTTCTTTACATAGAGTAAATTTGGCTTTCCAAGTCCTAACCTCTTTTTTTCTAATAATCCTATCTCTTCAATTTCTTTCATTACTTTGACCGATTTATTTCTCCCCCAATTTAATACTTCCATAATTTCTTCTATGGTATAGATGATGTATACCTTGTTTTCTTCATCTAACCATTTATTCTTAATTGACAAGCTCATTCTATCGAGTAGAATTCCATAAAGAATTTTTGCTTCTACGGATAGTTTTTTAAAATTTAAGTCGGTAAATAAAGTTTTGGGAATCCTAAAAAATGAATATTGTTCTGCTTCATTGCCATAATAGTATTCAAATTTAACTATTTCTTTCATCATAACCCCCTTTCTTTTCATATAAAAAGAGATAGCTTTGATTTTGCTATCTCTTTTTCATCGTTTTAATCTATTTATTTTTATATTTAAATTGCTTTTATTCTTTCATTCACCTCTTCTATCACTTCTATAATAAAATATCCTAGCACTGGTAAACCATAAGGACTAAAAAGATATGCTAGTATAATTGCCTCTATAGCGAGTGCTTTTTCTCCATGATAAACAGATCCCAAAAATCCCATAATAGCGATAAATGAAATCAGTTTAAAAAATATTGTACTAAGTCCTAATACAAACGTTAAAAATAGAGTGATGATACTTAACGCTATACTAATAGGAAACAATATGATTTTGAAAAAATTTCTAAATATTATCATATTCTCTTCAATCCTTATTACTTATGTTTTCTTTTCTTTTTGCTAATTTAATAAAAAGATGACAGACTTAATCCTAAATCGTCTTGTTTAAAAGTTTTGTGGAAGCCTTTAAACTTTGATTTTAATGGATTTATTGTATCTGTCATCATTATATCACTGTCCCCCGAACCACTATCTCCAATAATAGATAAAAATTCTCCTTCCTTAACAGTAAAACTTACATCATTTACTGCTTTGACTTCTACTTCTCCTTGTTTGTATATTTTTTCACTTTATCTATAATTAAAGTCATTAAACATCCTCCTTAAATTTGAAAATCTATTTATCTGTTGATTCACAATTGTATCATCAAAATAATCATACATACTATAAATCGTTTACTATCAGCAGCATTGACACAAACTTATACTTCATTAAAATCTAAAGTCTTTAGTTCTTATTCTTTAGTTATTCCCAACTATTTTTATTTATTTTTTCAGTTTACTAGAATAATTCATTGCTTTACCAACCTTAAATGTTATTAATTTCCACCTTTCCCTAATTTTATATTTTTTGAATTCTATTTCAGCTAACTTTTGTGAATAAAAAAGCACTAGAATTATAAAATTCTAATGCTTGTCTCTAAAATGAATCAACATATCCTAACTCACGCACTTTATCTATCATTTCTTGATAATTTCTAACACCTAACTTTTGATATATTCGTGATAAAGATACTGCCAGACTTCTTACATTTGTATTTAGTTGTTTAGCTAACTCTTTCCTTGATAGTCCGTTTGAATATAGTTTAACTATATGAATTTCACTTTTTGTTAATGGTTCTAACATATGATTATCTTCTGGAAAGATCGCTTTGCCTTTCAAGGCGATAGATTTTATATTTTCTATTAGTTTAGATGTCTCTTCTTCTTTGGAAATAAATCCTTTACATCCAATTCTTTTTGCTCTTTTAATATAAAAGTCTAATTTATATGCAGTTAAGATAACAATTTTAATTTCCTCATACTTTTCTATTAATTTTTCAGCTAGATCTAAACCATTTATTGTTCCTTCTATTCCTGTCAAATTAATATCTATAAGTAATAAGTCATAGTTAAATACGGATTCATTTATACTAAGTTCTTTAACATCATTTACTATATCTACAGAAATAGATTCGTCCGTCTCTAAGCTCATTTTTAAAGAAGTTGCAACCATCTTATGATCTTCTATTAATAAGATTTTCATTTACTACACTCCTCTCTATTGGAACTTCTATTTTAAATTCTACAAACGATTCATCTAGTTCATTTTGGTTATTGGAAAAATCGAAATCAAATTTTCCATCATATTCTCTTAAGTTCAATCTTAATATATTTAATCCTATATTTCCCTCTACTATTTTTCTTCATCTTCTAAATAATCTCCATAATTTTTATGGTAAGATAAATTTTATCTTCTAAATTTATAAGAACAATATCCGTACTGTATCCTTTTGAATGTTTTAATGAATTTATCAATAATTCATTAATGCATTTATAAATTAACTCAGCATATGGACTAGGCAAATCTATGTTTCTATCACATTCAAATTCTATAAGCATTTCATTATCTAAATACATGTTTTCTATATCTACTATAAGTCTGTTGTATGCGTCATATAAAGAGCTATAATCATTTAGCATTGGATTGAATGAATTTATTTCATGGCGAATCAGATTGTTTAACTTATCCAGATTTTCTATAATGTATTTTTTGCCAGATCCTGAAAGATTATCCTCTATCCACCTTCTTATAGCTATTATAATCTGTAGAATATCATCATGTAAAAATGTCTGTATCCTTAGAGTATTCAGTTTTTCAATTTCTAAATTTCTATGTTTTTCAACATAATAGTTATCCAACATCTCCTCAAAAGTTATATAATTGGATTTTTTATGTTTTTCGAACAAGCTAAATGATACCAAAAACATGAAAAAGCTTAAAGAAAATACTATAACTCCCGAAAAAGATAATAATGTAAAGTAGAGCATTAGAAACAAAATTATAAATTCAGGAAATATTTTTTCAAAGAACGGGAGAAAAATAATAAACCGCTTTTGATTTTTGTCTTACCAATCCTATACAGTAATATAGACTCAATGAAGATACATGTAAATAGTTGATACTCACTTATAGAAATAAGTCCCTCAGATTCATACTTCTTGTATACGAAAAAAGCTATTATAAATAAAGTTTGCAATATTATAATTGTCTTACTTTCATATTTTCGAATATTTTATCCTTTGAATATAATATGATTGGAGTCAATAATAAAATAATCACAATATAATTGAATATTGAAGATGCCAAATAAGTATTAAATTTCATCACTATTATTGATATGATAATCCCCATTGTTGTAATTAATGGAACGAACTTAATTCTACTCGATGAGCTTAAAAGATTGAAACTTGCAAATAGTATCAAGCTATAGATTAATAGTTCGATATACTTTCCTATCGAAAGATTTCTTAATATTAAATCTTGTGAAAAAATGAAAGTAATAAATAATTCAACAACCAAGCTATGCATCAGTATATAATTTTTTTCAGTATTTAGCACGCATATAATATAAGCTAAAAAGTTTATAACACTTAGTAAAAATACTATTAAAATCCCAATATCTAATGTCTGCTGATATCTTATAAGTGCTGCTATGGGAATAAACAAAACAACTTGCAATAATATATGAATAATTAAAATTAAATTTTGTTTTTTCATCTTGACCTCCTTTTAAATTTTAATCTGATAATCTTTATATATACAATTCGATTTTCTTAATTCCGAAAAAAGGATCTATTAAAATTATACATTAAATCCTATTGCAAATTACAAATTTTAATGTATCGTAAACTTTTTGTGTTTGTATTTTAACTTCAGCATTCAATAATATTATAGATACATTAAGATTTAATTTCAGCTAACTTTTGTGTATTAATATCTATAATAATTATATAACGTCATTATACAATCTATTAAAATATAGCAAAAAAATAAAGGCAGTCCGAAGACTGCCGGTATTTATCTCTCTGCACCTTTGCTATGGTCTTTCTTATTTGATTTAGCTTTCTCGTCTGTCTTAAAGCTTTTTATTTGCCCTAATATGGACTTTTTATCCTTACCTTGACTCTTTACTTGTTCTTTTGCTTTTAAGAGCTTAGAAGACAAAAGAAAGAAAATTGAAACTGAAATGAAGAGTTTATCCCAAGATATGGAAAATATAAATACTATAAATAAGTATCGTGAAATATATAAATACCACAAGAAAAATCCTGAGGACAAACAATTTGCAGAAGAATATTATAGCGAACTTTCCGTCTACAAAATAGCTGCTAAAGAAATTTTAGAAAACTATAAAAAACTGCCAAACACAAAAGAAATACTATCAAACCTCGATAAATTACAAGAAAAAAAGAACACCCTTATGCAAGAGTATTCTTCCTCAAAATCCACTATGGATGAGTTTTATAAGATACGAAAAAATTACGGAATTTATATGGATAAGGAGATGGAGAGATAGTGTCCTCTCCTCTTTTTAAAATTACTTTCAACTTATTTTTCCAACTATATTCTTTTGCTAATTCTTTTCTTTTTGCCAACTTTCATGCCCTTTAATATTTTATATGAAATAAAGCAACAACCAAAATTTACAAGTACACTAATCGCAAATTCCAACATGGATGTTTCATACGCTCCTGACAAAATAAACACAGATGATATTGGATAAATGGCTCTTACAATTTCCTTTGAGGCAAAAAATATTCCCACAAAAGAGTATATCTCAGCGATAATCAGAGCTATCCAGTAGCTCCTTTTAACAAGTCCAATAAGTGCAATAATTGGAGATATTACCATAAAAACGCTTATTCCAGTTAATACATATACAACAAAATAGTGAACTACTTCACTCATATTTACTGCGTGTAAATGCAATACCGCTTCTATAATTAAGGATGCCGTAAATAGTATTAAATAAACAAAAATACTACCTAATAGAGTAATTATCATTTTTGCAGTAATCATATTACTCTCGTCTATCGGTATTAGCCTTAATGATTTCAGTACATCTTCTTGTTCCTCACGACAAATAATATATCCTCCAAACAATGCTATCAAACTTGGCAAGACAAAATATGTGGTCAAAGAATGCACCTGTAAAATATACCATCCAAATGTGTCTATATACTTTTCCCCACTAAATGTAAATTGTCCTTGAAGAAAAACAACTCCCAAAGTCATTATGAGTGCAAATACAAGCAAAAATATCAATTTTGATCTGTGAAGTTTTTTATATTCAGCTAATAAAAGTGTCTTCATTTACCATCCTCTCCTTTTCAATAATAATTTTGTAACTATTGTAAATCCGACGACCCATATCCCTATACAAAGAAGAGAATAAAATATATTTATATCCTGATTTAATATTATTCCCGGGACATCCCTCAAAACAATTGCTGTAGAGCTTGATAATGGGTGTATATACATATTAACCATTAAAATTACAAATCCCGAAAAGGCATAAACAATCGTAATGCAAATCGGTAAAATGTATTTTTTTGTTAAAAATGCGATAGATAAAATAGGCAGCATGGAAACTGATAAAAGTCCACTAATCTCAAAACACTTTCTAATGAGAAAAATCAACAAAAAATGATCCATCTCTATATGATGAATAATTCTTCCAAAAAGAAGTGTAAAGAGAATTGATAAACCCATAAAGACTAAAGTATATAAAAACACAATTATAAATTTGCTAATTAAAAGCTTCGTCTTTTGTATCGGAACAATCCATAATGCTTTAAAAGTGTCATTTTCATACTCCATAGACACAATCATTGTGGAAAATATTCCTAATATAATTGGTAAAATCAGCCATAAATTATAACTAAAGATTGTCCATTTGAAATATTTCATTGCATTGTCTGAAAGGTCTATATTCCCAAAGTATATAGTGGCAAGCAATGGCATTAAGAGTGTTGCCAGAAACATCATCCAAACAATCTTTTTCCTTTTCAATTTAAGAAACTCTACTTTAACTAAATTAAGCAATTCCCTCTCCTCCGGTTATCTTCTTGAAGTAATCTTCCAAAGAATCATTACAGGTTTGTGATGAAGCCACCGATATTCCATTCATAACTAATGACTTATTAATTTTTGCCATATCTAATCCGTGACTATATATCTTTACATGATTATTATCTTCAACAGAATAGTTGGTTATTCCGAACTCTTTTTCCAACACAATAGTCGTCTTTGATACATCAGACACTTCCAACATAATATACTTTCTATTTTTTTATTTAATTCTTCCATGCTGCTTTCTTCTAAAAGAACCCCTTTATCTATAATGCCAACTGTATCAGCGAGAAGTGTTATTTCAGATAAAATATGACTGGAGATTAAAATTGTCTTTCCTTTTTTTATACTTAAATCTTTTATAAAATTTCTAACTTCCGCTATTCCAATGGGATCTAAGCCATTTGTCGGTTCATCTAAAATTAAAACCTCTGGATCATGTAAAATTGCATTAGCAATCCCAAGTCTCTGCTTCATTCCTAAAGAGTAATTTCCGAATAGTTTCTTATCTTTATGTGGTAAGCCAACTACTTCTAAAGCATTTTTTACCGCATCAGGGAAAGCCGTTCCTCTAAGCAGTGCAAATATTTCCAAATTCTCCGTCCCTGTAAGATTAGGATAAAATCCGGGTGTTTCAATAATCGCACCAATTCTTGGATAAATCTTTTTCTCATTACCTTTTATATTTTGGTTAAAAACACTTACTTCACCATTCGTAATATCAGTAAGTCCCAGTATCATCTTCATAATAGTGGTCTTTCCTGCTCCATTTCGTCCTAATAGCCCGTATATAGAACCTTTTTCAATGTGTAAATTTACCGAATTTACAGCCTTTTGTTCTCCATACACTTTTGTTAAATTCTTTGTTTCAATAATATAGTTTTTCATTTTCTTTTTTCTCCTTAATAATTTTGTCTTTTCATAGATTTTATAGAGAACACAAAAAATAGTGTTCCAATTGTTAAAATATGTAACAAACAACTAAACTGCGATGCATTTAACGAATATCCACCTATACTATTTTCTACCATTTCTTTGGCAGCCGATGATACATTTTGATAAACCCCTAATAAACTTGCAAGCGGATGTATATGAACTAATATCGAAGCTCCAAATATCCCAATTCCTAAATAAAGCAAGCACATAGAAATAGGTAAAACATAACTCTTAGAAAAAGTAGCAATATAAATTACCGGAAGCATTGCAATCGGAATTAATAAAGCTGCAAGCATATATAATATTGCTGCCTCTTTTAATGTAATTAAATTAAAATCTACGAATCCGGCACTTAATACTGCACCCAAAACTGATGACATATATGTTAATACCATCAAAAATATAGTCAGTAATTCTATCAAAATAAATTTCGCAAAAAATACTTCAAATCTACTAACCGAAGTTATTAGTACATTCTTTAAAGTGTCATTCTTCCTTTCGTCAAAAAATAACATTGTAGAAATCATTCCAATTACGATTGGCAAGAACACAAAAGTTATATTCTTAAACGCTAAACAATATAAGTCTCCAAAACTATCCATGATAGGACTTTCTCTTGAAATTGAAAATGCTCTTTCAATTGCAAACAAATTCAAGATAACAGTTAGTATAATAATACCTATCAAAATTTTACTTCTCTTCCATTTTTTTATTTCAGCTTTTATCAAGAACATATCGCACCTCCTTACAATAAATATTATAAATGATTAACCTTGCCATAATCTTGCGACACCCTTGTTTTTATCTTGTTTCAATAAAAAAAGCCCCAAAAGGGGCTTTCTAAATCAGCTACTTACATTGCAAACTCCACAGTAAAGACAGTTTTTATGTTAGGTATACTACTTACCCTTATTTTGGCATTATTCACTCTTAACAATTCTTTAGCAATTGATAAGCCAAGTCCCGATCCTTTTGTTAATCTTGAACTATCTGCCTGATACATCCTATCAAATATATATGGTAAGTCCTTTTCACTTATACCATTTCCATTATCTAAAATCATCAAAGTAGCTTTTGTATCCGATTCTTCTAATTTCAAGTGTACTCTATCACAATTACTGTGAATAATAATATTGTTTATAATATTGTTTAAGCTCCTAAAATAGGCATTTTCATCTATCTTTATATAGAATTCCTGTTCCGGAATTTCAATTTCATAACTTATATGTTTTTCTTCAAAAATAGGAATCCAGTCGCTTATCACATTTCTTGTTAATTCATTCAGGTCTTTATCTACAAAAGAAAACTTCCATTCTCCTGAATCCAACTTTACCCAATCAAAGAGTTTTTCTACAAAATCCTTCAAGTAATGTGCCTTACTTAAAGAAATTTTTATATATTCTTCCTTCTCATCTCCCGTAACAATTCCCTCTTGCACTGCTTCCAAATACCCGACCATAGATGCTAAAGGAGTTTTCACATCATGAGACAAACTTGTCATAAGTGATTTATACGCCTGTTCTGACTGCTTTTGTTCTATTAGCTTGTTCTGACTTTGTAGAGTTATCTCATTTATATCATGACAGATCTTTTCTGTAGTTTCATTTTTCTTAATTAAAATTCTGCGATTGTAATCACCATTTTTTATATCAACGAGTACTTCCTGAATACTGTTTATTTCTTTTTTTATGTTGGTAATTTTTTTTAACAAACAAAAAATTACAAATATCAATAATAAGATTATGATGATTTTTACATCCATATATCATACCCCCTTACTAAAACGATAACCCACGCCCCTAACTGTCAAAATATAAGTTGGTTCTTCAGGGTTAGGCTCTATTTTTTTTCGAAGCTTACTGATAAAAGACATGATATTACTATCATCAAAAAGATAATCTTCTTCCCAAACATTCGTATATATTTGTTTTTTTGTAAAAATCCTCCCTTTATTAGACGCAAGAAAATACAATAAATCAAATTCTTTATTTGTTAATTCTATGTTATTATCACTTATTTTTACAATTCTATTTTCCTTATCTATTTGCATACCATCTATTGTGAGTATATCAGACTGGTCTGTGCTTTTCTGATTGAAATCTATATATCTACGAACCATAGCTTCAACTCTTGCCTTAAGTTCATTTATATTAAATGGCTTTGTCAAATAGTCATCAGCACCTTGTTTAAGTCCATAAATTTTTGAATCATCATCAGACTTCGCAGTCAGCATTAAAACCGGAATAGTGCATTCTTCCCTTATCATCTCCAGAACTTGAAACCCATCAAAATCAGGAAGCATAATATCTAATAAAATCAGACACAAATTATTTGCATTTCGTATTTTCTTATATCCGTCTAATCCATTATTGGCAATATCAACAGAATATCCATCAGTACTTAAACACTTTTTAATTAAATTACATAATGCAATATCATCATCTATAATTATTATCTCTCTCATATCTCATAACTCCATACTTCTTATTCAATATAATTATCATCAAAGGAAAATACATCATTCGGTGTACAATCTAAAGACTTACATATTTTTTCTAAGTTTTTAAGTGTTATAGGCTTATTTTTTCCCATCTGTGCCATAACATTAGTGGTAATCCCTGCCATAACTATTACATCTGTTTTCTTCAAACTTTTCTTCGCCAATAGTATCCATAATGGTTTATAATTCAATGCCATACTAATCCTCTTTTCTTTGTAACGATTTTCGGAGTAATTATATCACTTTTATTGATTATATTCAATTTTTATTTGATTTTTAAAAGATTGTTTACAACCATTTTTTACATTTTGTCTTTATACAGATTTAATAAACTGAACAAAAAAAGAATACCCTTATGCGAGAGTATTCTTCCTCAAAAAAACAATGGACGATCTTTACAGGATACGAAAAAACTAGGAATTTATATGGGCAAGGATATGGAGAGATAGTGTTCTCTCCTCTTTTTTCCTCCAAACAAAAAAAGAGTCGGTGCAGTACTAAGACCACACCGACCATAAGTTTATCTTTCAGCTTCTTTTGATGTTTCTTTCTTTTCTTTAGGCTTTCCCTTATCTTCAGTCTGATATTTTTTGATTTCTCCAAGCACAGACTCTTTCTTTTTTTCTTGTCCTTTCATTTGTTCTTTTGCTTTTAAAAGCTTATAAAACAAAATACGGACATTCTTATGTTCCTTTCCGTTGTTGTCAATGCTTGTTTTTACTTGACCAAATATTTTAACAAAATCTCCTTGTTTTAAGTTCTCTAAATCTTTTGTCTTATCTCCATAGGCTGAACAATTGGTATAAACTTTATTCCCATCGTCATCTTTTGAAACAATTGAAAAGTTGCTTACCTTGAACTTTTCTCCATTAGCATTTTCTCTTTCAAGATTTTCTACTTTTCCAGCTATATTGCCAACGAGATTTATAAGATCGTCTTTTTCTTCAATATCACTGACATTTTCAACAATCTTACCTTGTTCTTTCATATCATCAATCATATAGTCAAAGTCATCACTTAGTAGACCTGTTGTGTCATTGTTCATATATAAAACATAGACTTCTTCAAGTGCCTTTTCATCATTGACACCTTTTTCTATGCTCACAAGTGCTTTTATAAAATCCTTGTAGTTATCATTCATCATTTCTTCTAAGTTTTCTCTAATATCTTTGTATTCCATAATTTCCTCCTTGTATTAAATAAGGAGAGCTTTTAGCCCTCCTCTATCGTTCTTGTCCTTTTTTACTTTTTTCTTGATTTCTATCTTTTTCTTCTTCTGATTTTAATTTTGATATTTGTCCCAATATTGATGGTTTCTCTTCTCTTGCGTGAAGATTATCCTCTACATCATAAGTTGATTCAAAGTAATCACTATCTTTAAAATCATTGTCATACCTATCTGGTATTCCATCATTGTCAAGATCTTTTGCTAGTGGATCATAGAAGTTTCCATCATCATCTATTTCTAGTCCTAGTGCTTGTTTTAAATCTTCTTCATCTACTGATACCAGATCATCAAAACTTGACATCTTTATGGCTTCAGTCATATCTTTAAGAGCTTGTGAATTGGATATATCTTCTTCTACAAAAGATTCTGTTCTAATAGCTACATTATCTACATACTGAGTCCATGTTTTTTCTTCCAAATTTACCTCATATTGAATAGAGTGCTTCCCATCAGGTGTTTCTGTATAAGCAAGTCCTATATGGCTTAAATCAGGGTATAGTTTGTCAAAGTCTTCATAACTATTAGATTCTGAAAACTCGTAGTTAGAATAATCGACTATCGCCCTCTTTAAATTTTCTAATAATGGTGATTGGTTTTCTAATTCTTCGACTTCTCCCATATCTAAAAGTTTATTAATCTCAGCTAGTCTTAGTATCTTATCCCTTAACTCATCTGCTCTTTCAAATGGTTTTGTCAATTCTACTTTGGCATTTTCTAAAGATTCTTTATAGTTTTGAAGATTTTGATTTAATCTTTCAAGTCTTGCAGGCATTTTTTCAATGGCATTATCAAGCCTTGTTATATTACCATCAGTAGAGTTTGAAAACTCTCCGAAGTATTCGGCTTTTCCTAAAAGTTTAAAGGTATGAGTATTAGTCATAAAGTTATATGAAACTTGTAAGTCTAAATTTCTATATTTACCAATAACCTTGCTATCATTTATCTTTACCTTTTTTATTTCTTCTAATAGCTTCTCTCCAGCTTCTTTCTTATCTAAAATTTTATTTGTCCCAAGACTGATTGAAGTGAATTTACTATCTCCTTCTCCTAATTTCTCAACACTTGCAATATCTTCTTTAACTGCTTGTATTTCCATTTCAGTTTTTAAAATACTTTGAGGATAAATTTTATTTACCTTATCTTCAAGCTTATATTTATTAGACTTGTAGTTTGATTCCAACATTTTTAGTTTTGTAACTTCGTTATCTAAATCCATCTTTTCTTTAATTAAAGGATTACCAGTAGCTAAAGCCTTAATTTCTGAATAAGATAGACTTGCCTCATCAACATCTTCAGCAACACGCACAGGTGTCTTGCTTGTCATTATTTGTGATATGAATTTCTGCTTATTCTCTATTGTCTGCCACAAATAAGAATCAAAGGTATTCTCTGTGACATATCTAAAGATATTTACCTTATCATTATCATTACCTTGACGAACAATTCTACCACTTCTTTGCTCTAGGTCAGACGGTCTCCATGGGACGTCTAAATCGTGTAAGGCTATTAATTTGTTTTGTACATTTGTACCTGCTCCCATTTTTTGAGTAGAGCCTAATAATACTCTTACTTCTCCTCTCCTTACTTTGGAGAATAATTCGTCTTTTTGTTTGTCTGTATCTGCTTCGTGGATAAAGGCTATTTCATCTTTTGGTATTCCCATATTCACTAGCTTATTTCTAATATCATCATAGATATTAAATTCTCCATCTCCTTTTGGTGTGGACATATCCGAAAATACTAATTGAGTCGATGAATTTTCTTTTGTCTTATCCCAGATCGAAAAGATATTTTTAACGCATACATTAACCTTTGAATTAGGATCATCGGGAAGTAGTGGATTTATTAATCTTTGGTCAAGAGCAAGTTTTTTACCATCATTTGTAATCTTTAACATATTATCTTCTGTTGGCTCGACCTGGTTATTTCTAACTGCGTCAGCTCTTTCTGAAATAGCTTCTAATATTTCTTTTTGTTCCTCAGTAGGTTTCGTTTTAATAACTTCAAAATTTGCTTCTGGCACTGGCAAATTTAACATATCTGAAGTCTTTATATCTGCTACTTCTTTAAACATAGACATCAACTCTGGCAAGTTATAAAACTTTGAAAATCTTGTCTTTTGCCTATATCCTGTGCCTTCTGGAGATAATTCAAAGGTGTTTTCTGTTTCTCCAAAAGTAGAAGCCCAAGCGTCAAAATGTTCTAATCCCCTTGCCTTTAAATCATCATACTGAAGGTATCTTTGCATGGTATAAAGCTCTGTCATTGAATTTGATATTGGTGTACCAGTAGCAAATACAACGCCCTTTCCATCTGTCATTTCATCCATATACCTACATTTCATATACATATCCGAAGACTTAAAGGCTTCACTTTGACCGATACCCGCAACATTTCTCATCTTGGTATGCAAGAATAAGTTTTTGTAATTATGAGCTTCGTCTATAAATAACTTATCTACTCCTAGTTCTTCAAAGGTTATTACATCGTCTTTTTTAAAGTCATCATTTAATTTTTCAAGTCTTACCAAGAGTTTCTTCTTTGTCTTTTCCAGTTGTTTTACTGTGAAATTTTCTCCTCTATTTCTTTTGTTCTCATCAATAAAGGAAACTATATCATCTATTTGGTCTTGTATATGCCTTACCTGGTATTCCTTGGACATTGGTATTTTTTCAAATTGAGAGTGTCCTATGATGACTGCATCATATTCTCCTGTTGCAATCCTACCAATAAATCTTTTCCTATTTTTTGGTTGAAAGTCTTTTTTATCTGCCACCATAATATTTGCTGACGGATATAATTGCATAAACTCTCTCCCGATTTGAGTGATTAGATGGTTAGGAACTACAAATAATGATTTACTTGCAAGTCCTAACTTTTTAGATTCCATAGCAGAAGCTACCATTTCAAAAGTTTTTCCTGCTCCTACTACATGGGCAAGTAGTGTATTTCCACCATAAAGAGTCCTTGCAATGGCATTTTTCTGATGTTCTCGAAGTCTGATTTCAGTATTCATTCCATCAAAAGTTAAGTTAGAACCATCAAATTCTCTATTCCTAATTGAATTGAATTTTTCATTGTAAATTTTTTCTAGCCTATATCTTCTATCAGGATCTTCAAATATCCAATTCTTAAATTCTTCTTTAATCAGCTCTTGCTTTTGACTTGCAAGCATAGTTTCTTTTTTGTTTAATACAGAAGTCTTAGAACCATCATCATTTATTACTTGGTCAAATACCTTTGTATCTTTTAGATTAAGAGCATTTTCAATTAGCTTATAGGCATTCACTCTACTTGTACCATAAGTCATGTTAGCAAGGTCATTAGTCGAGTCAACACTTTTACCTTCAATATTCCATTCACTTGTATGTGGCGAAAACCTAACATTTATATTCCACCTATCATAACCTGGCGTTTTTAAAAGATTAAAAGTAAAGTCTTCTATATCTTTTTGAGGTATCCAAGTTGCTCCTAACCTTACATTTATATCAGAAGCAGTGAGTTCTTCAGGCATAACTTCTTGTAATTTTTCTCTTTGATATTTGAGCTTGCCTAACTCGTTTAATAATGTATCTTTCTTTTCAGAAGGTGCTAAATCTATTACATTTTCAATTTCTCCTATATATGAATTGAGATAACCAATCTTTTCTCTAATATTGCCACTTAGATACTCATCAGCCGATACATATGAAAAGTGAAAGGGATCGTCATTATTAAAGTTTTCAAAGGGCATTCTGTTATTTATTAGGTCTGTGTCCTTAATATCTAAAAAAATCTCGCCCTCAAGCTCACCAATTAAAGTATCCCTATCTTTATTAGTGATAGATTCCATATATTCAAAATCTACATATCCTTTTTGTGAAACTGATAAAACTAAAGCTTCAAGAGAAGTATCTACATGGTCTACTACCTTTGCCTTTGTTATTGTTCTTTTTGAGAATATATCACTCTTAGCTTTGAAATTATCCTCATCATCAAGTATTTCTATTGATGAAACCAAAGAAAAGTTTGAGTCTTCCTTTAAGGCTCTAGTGTTTGATAAGGAGTTAATAAAGCCATGTTTCTTTGAAAAGTTATCATAGACCTCATTTAACTTTGCTTGTGACTCTTCTATTTCTTCGTCTGAAAAATCGTCCTTTTGCTTTTCTATTACATCTTTTAAAGCATTCATTACATCAAGATAATCTTTTATCTTTTCTTTATTTTTATCTGATATATTCTGCTTAATTAATACTGAGTTTTCTCTTAGGTAGACTTCTTCATCAATGATGGTATAGGAAAAATTCTTAACATCATCTGTTGCTGGAAGACTTAATTCTTCATCTTCCAATAGCTCGACTTCTTCATATTTTGAGTTTGAAGATATTTCCTTACTTGCAAGATCCATTAAATCTTTTAGATTTTCGTCTTCTTTTTCATCACAAGTAATAGTATTTCCAAATCTTCCAGATATTTCTTTCATATCCCCTAATACCATCTGAGGATTATCTACAAAGTATTTATTGTAGGTCAAACCTTTATTATCAGTTGCTAGATGAATCCAATCGTCATCTCTTTCTATAACTGAATCTCTCTTTTTTAAGAAAATAATATCTGAAGTAACTTCTGTGCCAGCAAGTCCTTTAAATGTTGTATTAGGAAGCCTCATAGCTCCTAAAAACTCACATCTTGCATTAATATATTTTCTAACGGATTCATCTTTTTTATCCATAGTTCCAGATGAGGTTATAAAGGCAATAATTCCTCCATTCCTTACCTTATCTATTGACTTTGCAAAAAAATAATCGTGAATCAGAAAATTATTTCTGTTATATTCACGATCGTTAACTTTAAAATCTCCAAAGGGAACATTTCCTATTACCAAGTCAAAGAAATTATTTGAGAAGTTTGTTTCTTCAAAGCCTTTAATTTGAATATTAGCTTCAGGATAAAGTTCTCTTGCTATTCTTCCGCTTAGACTATCTTTTTCTACTCCATAGACTTTAGAGCCTTGTATTTCACTTGGCATATTACCAATGAAGTTACCAACTCCTGCAGCTGGTTCAAGAATATTTCCAGTCTTAAAACCCATATCTGTTAGAGTCTTATATATTCCATCCATTACCTCTCTAGGTGTATAAAACGATGTTAAGGTAGACTCTTTAGCATTTAAATACTCTTCATTTGTTAGATTTTCTTTTAAAATGTTTCTTGCTTCAAGCCATTGCCCTCCCTTTTCTTCATCGAAGACATCGGCAAGACCTCCCCAACCCAGATAATCAGCCAGATATGCTTGTTCATACTCTCTTGGACTCCTATTTTCATTTTCAAGTCTTTTTAGCATTTTAATAGCTTTGATATTTTTATCTAGTCTTTCTGATGGTGTAAGGTATTCTGAGTAGATATGATTTTTCAAGTCATAATTTCTAGCAAAACTTAGTCTTTCCTTATTAGGTTCATAGCCTAGATTCTTTAAATCTTCTTTACCCCTCAATAAGTTTTCGGCTGCTTCTCTTGGAACATTGTATCTATCCATCATTTGGTCAATTTCAAGATTGTGGTTATCTATAAAGCTTTCTTGCTCTACTTGTCTTTCAATTTGTTTTTCATGCTCAGATAATTTGTATATCTCATAATTTCCACTATCTAAAAGGTCATCAATCTTTCTACTTTCTTCAAATGTTTCACCCTTATATAAAGGATATTCTTCCCCATTAATTTCTACTTTAGTTCCAGTTTCAATCAAGTTAATTCCATCAAAGATCTTCTCATCTTCTAAAATAAATTCTTTTCCAACTTTTACTGCTAGTTTTTCTGATGTTTGACTTAGATTTTCAAAGATTTCTTCAAGGTATGAATCGTTTCTATATGGAATTACTTCCGAACCCCTAATCATACCTCCCATGTATTCCATATTATCTCTAATGGTTACAGTTTTAAGTCCTCCACTTAGTTCATCAAAATCTGTAATTGTAAAGTCCTTATCTTTATATCTAACCTGATCGCCTATCTTAAATTTAGGCTCTATCTTTTCCTTAATTTCTTCTTGTAGAAATTTTTCCTCACTTAGGGCAACTTGTTCTTCTAAATATGAAAATTCACGCTCATTTACTTCTTCACCATCACCAAGATCAATCCTATAGTGTTCGACAACTTCGCCGTCTACATAGTGGTCAAAATAGAATTTGAAATATCCGATATAATCATCTGTCATTTCTCCAAATTCATTTTCTCCAAGAGTTTGATTATGGTCTTTAACATCTATATCTTTTTGTCTTAGGACATTTATTAATTCTTTGGTTACTATCTGTCCACTATAATCAGGAACTAATTCGTGGTTTTCATTAAATTCTACAATCCAATAATCTTTTCTATCTTCAGTGTTTTTGCCATCAAAAAAAGAAGCTTCATCAGCTTCCTTTTCTTGGCTTATTTCATTTTCTAAGCTTCCACGTATTCCTTGATTGCCATTCTCTTCACTGTTGCCATCAAGTTGTTCATCTGTCCTTGGTATTGCTCTGGATTCTCTCTCATCATCTTCTCTGTCAATCCTTGTGCTTTCATCATCTTGACTTTCTCTCTCTTGATAAAGTCCACTGCCTGATTCTGAATTTCCTTCAGGTGGTTCAAAAGTGTTTTCTCCTCGTACATTTTCTGAAGTTTCTTCCAGTTCTCCATGTCCTCGCTCCCTACTAGGTAAGACAGTCTTAGAACTGCGTATGTTGGATTCGGAAATCTCTCCATAAATTCCAGATCCTTCTCCATCATGTCCAAGGTTTTCTCTTCGATCTTCATCGCTATTTCCTCTGTCGCTTCCATCTGTGAAAACTCGTCCATCTCTACTTCTTGACCTATCATCTCGTCTATATAAATCATCTTGACCTCCTCTATCTTCATTTATATTTTCTATATCTCTATTATAGTCGGCACCGGCCCTTTCTGTCAGCAGCCTAGCACGATCCATTTCCTTAGATTTTTCTATTGTGCTATCTATAATATCTTCGCTAACCCTTGATATTACAAGACCTATCTGTTCTAAAGAAATTGTATTTATCCTAGAAAAATTATTTTTTAAATTTTCCATATCCATAGGATAGACTGTATTAAACCTATTAGCTACCGCATAGGATATTGAGTCTCTAATAAATTTTTCAAAGCTAAGTCTATCCTCTATATCTATCCTCAAATCAGCAAGAGCCAATTTAATGTATTCATCTCCATAAATTCGACTTAAAGAAAATATATTTTCATTAAGTGAATCACTAGATTCAAATGAAAAATCTCTTATTATTTCTTTTAAAGCCTCGTTATGGTTTTCGTGGTCAAACTGCCATAAGCTAACCTCATTAATATTCCTATTCATTGATGTGGTCTGACTAATATCAAAAATGTATGAAACTTTTTTGTTTATATCACTTCCAACTAAAATTGGAATACCCTTTTGCCCCCTCATAACAACTCTACCAAAATATTTCTTCCACATATCAAAGGTCGCACAAGCTCTAGCTTCAGGTTCCTTGTTATATATACTTAACTGGCTTGAAAAATCATATTTCTGATTATTGCCTATAACTTTTAATAGCTTTAAATATTCTTTTTCATCTTGTAACACTTCATACTTTATAGCTTCTTGTATATTCTTAAAATCATTTACTTGCATTCTCTACCTCCTTTTTAGAGTAATAAAAAAGACGATAGATTTTAAATAATCTACCGTCTTTAATGTAATATAATTAAATGACCTATATTAATTTTTTAAGTTTTTTATATAAGTTCAATAATTCGTTAATATCCATATCCATTATAGGCTCATACATAAAAGAGTTTATATGAATATTTTCTGGAGTCATTATATTAACTTCATTAACAATATTAATTTGTTCTTCATTCGCAATCTGCTTATATGCATCAAATAATACCCTGGTCATATTATTAGTTTTATCTACATGATTCAGAAATTCCGCTTTATCTCCTGTTTTCAAATTATTTTTCACTTTCCAATTGAGCATCCCATTATAATTATTAATTTTATCTAACATTATTTCCTCAGCTTTAAGTCTACAAGCCATTGATAATAAAACTTTATGCTCGAGTAAATTTAAGTTATTACTTAAGTTTTCAGTAGTTTCATAAAGCTTTTCTATAACCAGATCATCCTCTTTAAATTCACTTGGTATATCAAATTTCCCTAAATATTCTTTATATACTTTCCCTAAAGTTTTAAAAGTAATAGTTCCTGAATTATCTTTATTGTGTAGTAAATTAGTTAATAGCTCATAATCGCTATCATAATAATTTGAATCATTAACATATTTATCATAACTATATTCAATTAGATTCCTAACAAATGGTATAAGTGCAAATAAAGAATATTTATCTGGTTTACTTTTCCATGTTATAAAAGGTTGCTTTTGATATTTTTCTTCTATCAAATTTAAATCCTGTTTGTTTTCAACGATAAATCTAGATTTACGAGGTACATTGAGTCTAGAAGAAATTGTTCTATAAAAATCAAAATTATGAGATAAAATTATCATTCTAAAATTATCAATTGTTGCCATTTCATACAAATATTCTACAATAGCATACTTATTTTTATAATCAAAAGAATCTGCTATATCGTCTACTATAAATAGGATTTCATTGCTTTCTTTTCTTATTTTTCTATGTCAAATATTATATTTAACAAATATAAAGATCTTTTTTCTCCTTGACTTAACACGTCTAATTTTTCTAAATTTGATCTATCTAAGCTTGCTTGATTTTCACCCTTCTCAAATATAAACTCCACACGTGGGAGGTTTTCTCCTATTATCGCTCCCTTTAAATTTGATATTTTCATCTTATATGGAACAGTAAACCTATCTTCAAATATTTCTAAAGAACGATTCCACAATGTATTGTCTATATTGAGATTTTTAACATTCTCCTCTAATTCTTTATATATCTCTAATAAATCATCAAAAGATTTCTTTTCTTTCTTTATATAGGAAGTCCATAATTCTTTTTTAAATTGTCTAAATTTTCTATTTTTAAAAACTCTATTAGCTCAGGATTATTTTCTATTGTATCTCTTAATAATATGCCTTTTGTATCACTTAGTAACTTTTCTATCTGTTGAAACTCTGGAATATCTTTAATTTTCCCTTCTATTTCATATAATTTCTCTTGTAGTTCATCATTATTACCAATTACTATGCTATTATTTAAATTAAGTTTATTATCTCTTACAAAAAATTATCTGAATCTAAATTTTTTGCAACGTTTTTCAATTTTGGAAATGTGAACTTACCTTTTTCAAAAAAAGTATAACTACTGTATATAGTTTCAGCAGCTTCACAAAACTCTTTTATTTTATTTTGAAAACTACTGTCCTTTATTTTTTTAATTACACTATTATCAAAATTGTCGAGTATTTAACATTAGGTAAATACGTTTTATTTTCAACTTCACCTAATTCTTTCAAGCTTAATAAAAAGCTTTTTCACTTAAATTCATTTCAGAAACTATTGTAGGCTCTAATTCATAAATTTTTCTTCCTTGTTGTGTTTTTTCAATTTTTAGTCCTGAATATTGCACTAACTTTTTTAAAAAATTATTTTTTTGCTTTAATAAAGTTGTGATAGATTTTTTGTTTTTTCGTCTACTAATAAATCCGCTATACTATTAGATTCATAATAATTTTCAAAGCTTTTTATTACAAACACTTGCTCTTTTCTTATATCTTGTCCATCTACGCTAACATTAACTTCTGCTTTTATATCGAATATTTCATCACGTATTTCGTCAGCTTTACCATCTTGAATTTTCTTAAAAGTTTTTGCAAAAGAAGTTTTCATTAATCCATTTTTTGCATATACTGTAATCACATTTGTATTTGTAAAATCGAATTCATGGTTAAACTCATCTATTCCATAACAATTCTTTAATTTACATTCTAGAATATCCATATCATGCCCTCCAGTCTTTTATTTTATTATATCATTTACAATAATAAGTTTGCACTAACATGCATTAGTGAACTAATAATGCACATTAAAACATCAACCACAATAGAATTGCCGGCCTGCTTATATAGTTTACTTGAAGTACAATTTTTTCTTCTTGGATGCACTTCTTCTAATTTATCCATATCACTATCATCAAAACCCATGAGTCTTAAACATTCTCTTTCTGTTAAATACCTATATTTACCATTTCCAATATCTATTATTCCTGAATTAGGAACTCTCATCTGTTTTGTAGAAATAGTATAAGAAAAATCTTTAATCACTTTGAGTCGCCCTCTAAAACTATTATCTATGCCTTTATTTAAAGATTTCAGCATATAAGGTTGGGTCATTGTATAAAGTTCACTTACATCCTTTTCTAAAAAATCACTTAGTGGTCTTGTTTCTTTCCTCTCCAATTTATTAAAAGAAAAGTTATTTGCTCCAAGACATGAAACAACAAATATCCTCTCCCTTTTTTGAGGTATCCCAAAGTCCATTGCATTTAAGATTTCATACTTGCTTTCATATCCAAGGTCTTCTAGATCCTTTAGATAAATAAAAAAGGAGTCCCTCATATTTCTATCAAGGACTCCCTTTACATTTTCCCAAATTATCCATTTAGGTTTTTCTTTCATTTCTTTAATTATTCTAATGGTTTCAAATAGTAGGCTTGATCTAGTTCCTGAATTCTTTACTCCTCCTTGCTTTTTTCCTATTCTTGAAAAGTCTTGGCAAGGACTTCCATGCATAATTAAGTCTATCTTTTCATTAGGACCTTTATATCCTACTACTGATTTTGGCTTATAATCTTCTCCATAAAGTGCGTTGTATGATTTAACACAAGCCTTATCTATTTCTACATAATCAACAACTTCATAAGGTATCTTTAAATTAACAAAAGCCTTTCTAATAGCACCTATGCCACCGAAAAGCTCTAGTATTTTTACCTTATTCATTTAGATTATTCTTGTACCTATCTACAAGCTCCCTTATACTATCTTCTATTTCTCTTAAAAAGTCTTCTTTATCAACTTCGCCAGAGCTAATATTTGCAAGTTTCATTTCCCATTCAGATGTTGTTTCTGCCGACTTAAACTTATCCTCTACAATTGATACAAGCCTATTGCCTTTTTCTGTTACAAGTAAATTTTTCTTATCTCTTCTTATAAGGTCCTTATGGATAAGATTTTCAATAATTCCTGCTCTTGTAGCTGGTGTTCCTAAGCCTTTTCTCTCTACTTCTATATCTTTATCCAAGGATTCTACTCCTGCATTCTCCATAGCCTTTAAAAGTGTATTTTCATTATAATGACTTGGAGCTTTGGTAAATTTCTCCGATATATTTTTAGAAGTTAGCTTAATTTTATCTCCAGTCTTTACATCTGGTAATTCATTTTCTTGTCTTTCCTTTCCATAAGCCTTTAGGTACTTTGTATAACCTTCATCGATTATAGTCTTGCCACTTGCATTGAAGTTAAACTTGTCATATTCATATCTGATTTTTCTACTAGATTCCTTTAAGTTATCCGAGCATGAAGCAAGTAATTTATCCTTAATTAGATTATAGATTTTGCTTTCTTTATCAGATAAATCTTTGGATTTTCCAATGCCTGATATAGTAGGAATAATTGCATAGTGGTCTGTAACTTTAGATGAATTAAAAATAGACTTGAAATTTGATTCATTGATTTTAAAATCTTTTTCAAGTCCTTCTAATAATTCTTTCATAGTATTAACCATGTCATCGGTTAAATATCTACTATCTGTTCTTGGATATGTGATTAGCTTCTTTTCATATAAAGCTTGTGCCAGATTTAAAGTGTCATTTGCTGAATATCCAAAATATTTATTTGCTTCTCTTTGTAAGGTAGTGAGATCATAAGGCTTATCTGGTTTTATAATTATTTCTTTATCTTCTACCTCTGTAATAACTATTTCATCTTCTAGCAAGTTTAAAAGTTGCTCTGCAACTTCAATTCTATCAATCCTATCTGATACAAGCTTCAATCCTCCATAAGATAGGTCAACTGTATAATATTTTTGCTTCTTAAATAGGTTTATTTCACTATCCCTTTTAGCTATCAAATATAGAGTTGGTGTTTGTACTCTACCAACTGAATATGTTTCCTTGTAAATGCAAGAATAAAGCCTACTTAAATTCATTCCTACCAGCCAATCAGCAATTGCTCTTGCACTTGCTGATCTATATAAGTCTTCAAAGTTTTCCCCGTCTTTAAGATTTCTAAAGCCATCTTTAATAGCTTTGTTTTCCATTGAAGATATCCAAAGTCTTTGAATCTTCTTCTTACATTTAGCTTGATTATATACAAGCCTGAAGATAAGTTCTCCTTCTCTTCCAGCATCACAAGCATTTATAACTGTGTCGATGTTCTTATCGTTTAAAAGTTTTTTCAAAACTCCATATTGTTTTTTAGTGTTTTTAGATACTTCATAAATATATTCCTCTGGGATTATAGGAAGAGTGTCTATTGTCCATTTCTTCCATTTTTCGTCTATCTTATCTGGACTTGCCATTTGAATTAAATGACCTACACACCAAGAAACAATGTATCCATTCCCCTCATAATATCCGTTTTTTCTTGTTCTTGCTCCAATTACTTTTGCAATTGTAACTGCTACACTTGGCTTTTCTGCTATTACTAATTTCATTCATACCTCCATAAATAAAAAAAGAGCGAAAGATTTCTCTCTCGCTCAAGCTTTTAAAATTATTATAATAGTTCATCGTCATCATCATCATCTAGTGATTCTTCATTACTTTCTTCATTGTCAGATTCATCTTCTGACTCACTAATATAATCCTCATCATCTTCTTCAAAGTCTTCCAACATTTTATCTTCCTTAGCTTTGACTACTTTAAAATAATATCCTGCTCCTACAACTCCTCCAATTACAAGTGCAACAATTAGAAATGAACCTATCCCGCTTTTCTTTTCTTCTTTTACTGGAACAGTCTTAGGTTCTTCTTTTTTTACTTCTTCTTTCTTAGGCTCTTCAACCTTTATAGTATTTTTATCTTCTGATTCTATCATATTAAGTAGGTCTTGTTCTCCTACTTCTGTCAATAGCCTTACATTATCTTGGTTTGATGAGTGATCCACTATTAAGTGCATAGTTTTTCCACTTTTAGTTTGAAATGTTAAAAATTGTCTTACATCTACTGGATTTTCTTTATCTTTTTCTGTATCTCCACTTGGTGTAATATCTTTTCCATTCTTATCTACATTTTCAATTACTGAACCTCTTGCCTTATTTTCCCCAGTCGCAAGATTATTTACTGCCTTTGTATTACCACCTTTTACAAGTGGTGTTTTCTTAGGAGGATTATTTGAATGCTTATTTGCTTCACTTGTATTTCCTGGTATTCTTGGAACATCTTGATAAGGAATCTCTTCTTTTGATGGTGTAAAAACATCATCTTTCAACATTTTTTCAAATTCTTCTTTTTGTGGTTCATAGATTGATTCGTTTTGACTTTCTATTTGCCCTTCATTTGTCATTGCAAATGTAGTTGCTGGTACTGTAAATGTAAAAAGGAGTAACGCTATGGCTACTCCTCGTTTAATGCTCATATTCATTTTTCTATCCTTTCTTATTTTACATTTTTAAATACATAGACTGCTTTTCTAGCATTGTCCCATTCTATTGTTTGGTTTTTACCATCTTTAATATCTCCATGACTTGCTCCAAAAGCTTTAGCAATATTTGAAATTGAAGCATGAATTCTTCCATTTATAATCACTGGCTTAACATCTGAATTGTAGACCTTTCCATCTGAATCTTTCATAACACCAGTATCAATATTTAGTCTTAATGTCTTTTTAGCTAGGATATTATTCTCTTTATTGGAGAAAATAGCTTCACGAGTAGAGTTGTCATACTCAACATTAAAACCTAGAGTATAGGCAATATATCTTACTGGAATCATAGTTCTTCCTTGGTCTACATAAGTCTTCACATCCATATAGACTGTTGTCTTACCATCTTTGTTGATAATGTTATAAAAGTTTTTATCTACTTGAAAAACTGCAAATTCTTTTTCATCTTTAACTTGTTTTTTATCTCGTCTTTCTTCTTGCTTTTTCATCTTGTTAAGATCAAATTGATTTAGAATGTTCTTGTCATCAGCTTTCAAAAGTTCGTCCCACTTCTTATCTTGAGATTTCTTATCTTCTTTCTTCTCTTTGTTTTCTTTTTGGAGTTTTAGAAGTTCATCTAATTTCTTAGATAAGTCTTGGTTTAGATTTTTGTCTTTTTCATCTTTAGATTGTTTTTCAAGTTCTTCTTTCGATTTTTTATTTACTTCCTCGATTAACTTCTTTGCTTCTTCGATTTTCTTATCTAATTCTTCTTTTAGCTTTTTAATTTCTTCTTCAGAAGCTTTTTGTTTTTCTTCTAGTTCTTTAATCTTCTCTTCTAATTCTTTTTTTGTATTTTCAGAAGATTCTTTTAAACTATCAATAGCCTTTTGAAGCTCTTCAATTTTCTTACAGCATTCTGACTTAGAATTTTCTGTCTCTTTCTTTTTAGACTCGAGGTCTTTTATCTTAGCATCTTTTTCATCAAGAGTTTTTTCTAAGTCCTTAATTTTATTATCTTTATCCTCAATTACTTTAGTCTTCTTTGCAAGCTCCCCTTCTAAAGACTCAAGCTTTTCTTGCATTTCTTTGGTTTTATTTTCGTTTTTATCGGTCTTTTCTTTCTCAGCTTCTAACTCCCATTTTGTAGATGAATAATCCTCTTTTAGTTTTGCATTTTCATCTTGCAATCTTTTTAATTCATCTTTAAGCTGAGTAATTTCTGCTATTAGTTCATCATTATTAGAATTTTTAAGATCCTCAATTTCTTTATTCAATTGAGCAATCTTATTATCTTTATCTCTAATCTCTTCTTCTAACTTAGATTTTTCTTGTTTTAAGTTCTCTCCATTATCTTTGCAAGATTCTAACTTTTTCTTTAATTCATCTATCTTTGATTGGTCTTCTTGTTTCTTATCATTTAAGTCTTTGATCTGATTTTCTAAATCATTAATATTTTTAGTTAAATCATCAATCTTATTGTCCTTTTCATCAATATCTTGACCTGTTAAATCAGTTTGAGTATCAATGGAATATTTATTTGGATTGTAAATAGTCATCTTTCCTTGATACATATCATTGTTATAATCAAATTCAAGTTCTACACTATCTACATTCTTATCAAAGACAAACTCTCCATTTTCATACCTCAATCCATTAGGAATAGATTTGAATCCTTGATTTCCCTTGAAACCAAAATGATTTTCGTAAAATGGATTTTGTTTTGGTCTATATTCAACTTCTTGATTATGGAATACTCCCTTACTGTTAATATTTGGATTGCCTAAAACTTTTATAGTGTGCAATTTATTTCTTGAAAAAGCGTATTGTTCAATTGTCTTCACAGACTTCGGTATAGTTATTTCTTGGAGGTTATTTCTTTCAAAAGTATTATGTTCAATATTTACCAAAGTATCAGGTAAAGTCACTTCTCTAAGTCCACAATTGAAAAATGCTAAACCACCAAGATAAGTTAGACTATTTGATAGTTTTACCTCGTCTATACTTGCATCGTAAAAGGCAGCATAGCCTAAATGCTTAACAGAATCAGGAATAATTACTTTATCCCAATGTTTGCCACGTCCAAATTCTCTTTTAAATCTAAGTTCATCGTTTGAATGACTTAAAGAATAATTTCCATTTATAGACTTCGTTCCTTCAGGAAATACTAGAATATTTGTCTTTTCTTTCTTTTCTAAGCCCTTATCACTAAAAGCGATTATATTTCCCTCAGAGGAATACATAAAATCATCTTCCGTCCAAGTAACATCAGACTTTGCAAATACACTTGTATGCACAGTTGATGTTAAAACTAATAAAAGAGCCATAAAAAAGGCTCTTAGTTTGTTCGTATTAAATTTCTTCATTATGAATGTTCTCCTTTTCTTTTAATTTTTCTTCTCTTTTTCTATCATTGATTTTCTCCATTAATTCTTCCAAGCTAATATTGTTCCTCCTAAGAGTTACAATTATTTCTTCATTTTCAACTTGTATTTCTTCATCGCAAATTTCCTTGTATTTTGCATTTAAATCTTTTAATTTCTCTTCTATTTTTTTCTTTTTGTTCCTAATACTTATAAGTTTTCTGTTCACATAATATCTCCCTTCTATCTTGGTCTTCCAAAACCATAAAAGTGTGATTTCCAATATTTTGAATTTATTGATGTGTATTGAATTGGATCTCCTGCGTGAATCATCATTCCGTTACCTGCGTATATTCCTACATGAGATATTGGAGTTCCACTGTTATATGTTGAGTGGAAAAATATAATATCTCCAGGTTGAGCTTCACTTGGACTTACTGGATTACAATAGTCTTTGTATATTCTCCATGCAGTTGTTCTTGGCATTCTTTTTACACCAGACTTTGTAAATGACCAACATACAAATCCTGAGCAGTCAAAGTTAGATGGTCCACTTGCTCCAAACACATATCTTTTGCCTATATGTTTTTCTGCTTCATTAAATAAGGCTTTGGCAGTAGCTGAATCAAAAGCAAGACCAGGATTTCCAAAGTTTGGATTATCTACTATTTCTCCTAAGTCCCCACTACCTGATCCAAAAACATCTCCCATATTTCCTTTAGCTTCAAGAAGAGCTTCATAATGAACTACATTGTCTGGATAATCTTTAAATATTTCCCTAACAACTTCATCCATTTCTTTTTTCTTTAAAGTTACAATTAACTTTTTATATTCGTACTCTTCTTTTTCATAGCTAGTATAAGGATTGCCACGACTATCATATCTAGTTCTTGCTACTGTTCTTGTTCTAATCTCAATTTCTTCTTTAAAATCAAGCTTATACATCTTATCGAAAAGTTCTTTTAAAATTCCTTTTACTTCAGATGCTGATTTTACTTCTCCACATCTTGAAGTTATATAGGATAAAAGTTCATGGGTATTATGACCAATTTTTCCTTCTTTGTTTATGATATATTCGTCATATCCAGGATGACTTGTTTTTACACTTTCGATTTGTGATTGTAGGTCATATTCCATTGATGAAAATTCTTGATTAACTTCACTTAGAACTGTGTCTTGTGATAGGTATGTTGTTGTCATTACTGAGTTTACTGAATTGCTTAGTCCACTCATACCAACACTTCCACCACCAACCATGATTGATAGCATAAGACCTAGTCCTATTACTAAAAATAGAATTATCTTACTTTTTCTTACTATTAGTTCTTTAGAAGCCTTACCTAAACTTAAAATAGCTTTTTTAACCCTATCTACAAGTCTTGTTTCGTGCTTTTTAGCTATCATGCTTTTCATTTGTTTTCTTTGGTAAAACTTCTTAAATCTATTTTTCTTTATATAGGAGTCTGACTTTTTTAAATCTTCCAATCCACTTTTAAACTCCAACTTGCTTTTTCTCTTTCTTATTTTCTTATCAAGTTTAGATAGCTTTTTTAAGGACTTTTTCTTTTTATCTAGCTTATACTTCCTTATTCCATGCTGGAGTTTAGAGCTTACATTAGCGACTTTTTCTCCAGATTCTACACCAGTATTATCAGATCCTGAACTTAGATAATCTCTCACTAACTCTGATGACTTAGCTCCAGATAATAAAACCCCAGAAGATAGGCTTCCTTTAGTTTTATTCTTTAAGATATTATCCTTTAGCTTACTTTTAGACTTTTCAAGCTCTCCAATCTTTTTATCTGAGATAAAATCTTTAACATCTTGTGATTTCTTAGAATCTTTCGGTGTAGCTTTCTTAGATTCATTTTTTAAGTTATCAATTTTCTTTCGAGTGAATTTATCACTTTCATAATTTTTTCTCTTGTAGTAAGTCTTCTTTTTATTAACTTTCTTTTGTTCTGAAGTTTTAAGGCTTGTTTCTTTTTCATCTTTTATAAATTCTTGATTATTGTCTTTAAACTCAGGATTATCAAAAGTCTTATCTGTATCAACTCCGCTTAGCTTATTTTCTTTATCTATTTCATTAGAAATTTTTTCCTTATCCCTAAACTTCTTTTCTTGATAAAGCTTCTGCTTTTGCTTTTTATCGATACTAGTATTACTCTCGTTATTGCTTACTTCATCTTTAACAAGCTTATCTTTTCTATATACTCTCTTGCTTTTCTTTGCTTCGATAGGTTTATCTTCGCTTGTGTAGATTCGCTTAGACTCTTTCTCGTTGATTTTGTCTTGGAATTTATCCTTACTATGGATAAGTTTATCCTCATAATTTTTAAGAACTTGTCTTTTACTTGATGGCTTCTTATTGCTTATTACTTCAGAGTTAGCTGGAATATCATCTGTTGTTAATTTATTAGAATTAATATTTCTACTGTTTTCACTACCAAAATTCACCTTTTTGAAGTCTACATCTAACTCTTCATCAAGTTTAAAGCTTTCATCTGTCCTTATTTCAAGATTAGTTTGTTTTGTTTCTCCAGCCTTATCCTTATTATTTAAAACTTCTTTTCTGATTCTTTCCTTGTTTTTAGCCTTCTGAAAATCTTTTAGTTTATCTTGTTTTTGATCTTTAGCTAATATATTCTCATGGATAAGTTTAGATTCTTTTTCTGAAATTTTATCTCCGAACCTATCCTTAGTCTTAATAATCTTATTGGTATAATCATCTGAATGAACAAGTTTACTATCTATATTCTTTTCAGGAGCGTCCCTATTTCGGATAATTTTCTTTTGAAAATCTTTTTTTAGTTTTTTATCCATATCACACCTACTTAGCTTCTTCTGGTTTTGTTGTCATCAGCTTATATAGCATGGTGTCTTTAGGGAATTTATCTATAAAGGGAACAATGGTATTTCCAAAGAATAATAGTCCCTCACCTGCGTTTGAATTAGTAATATAGTTTAACTGATAAGGCGATATTTTTAATTTCTTAGCAAGAATATCCCTATCTCCAGATGCTTGATTTAACATTAGAACAAAGTCTGTATTATCAAAGATATTTTCAATTTCCTGACTTGTTAAAAGGTCTTTTACGTTTTGAGTTATACCTGTTGGAATACCGCCCCATTTTCTAAATCTTTTCCAGATTTCTACTGAATATGAAGCAGTTTGTGGGTCTTTTAATAAAAGATGGAACTCATCTATATAGTATCTAGTAGACTTGCTTCCTCTGTTTAGGGAAACCTTGTTCCAAACTTGGTCTTGAATTACAAGCATACCTATTTTTTTAAGTTGTGTTCCTAGCTCTTTTATATCAAAGCAAAGCAGTTGCCTATTTAGGTCAACATTTGACCTATTATTAAATACATTAAGACTTCCCTTAACATAAATTTCCATTTCTGTTGCGAGTTTTCTACCAACTCCCTCTTCTTGGGATAGGAGCATATCGTATAAATCTCCTAATATTGGCATATTTTCTGGTTTTGGGTCTTCAAAATATTTTTGGTATATCTTTGGTAAGCACCTATCTATAACAGATTTTTCTGCAGCAGTAAGACCAGATCCTCCTACCACGAGTTCAAGCATAGACATTATGAAGTTTGCCTTATCCTTTAAAGGTGCGTCCCCATCTCCATAGTTCATATTAATATCTAGTGGATTTAGATAGTCCTTTGACTTTGCTGAAACTTTAATAACTTCTCCATTAAATTGTTTTACAAGGTTTGAATACTCGCCTTCAGGATCACAAATAATTACATCATCATCTGTGACAAGAATTGCATTTGCCATCTCTCTCTTTGCTGAGAAAGATTTACCAGAACCTGGTGTACCTAATATTAATCCGTTAGGGTTCTTTAGTTTCTTCCTATCTGCCATTATCAAGTTTTGACTAAGGGCATTTAATCCATAGTACAAAGAATTTGCCGAATCAATAAATAGCTCTTCTGTTGTAAAAGGCATAAAAACTGCCGTTGATGATGAGGTTAAAAATCTTTTTATCTCGACTTGATTAACTCCTAAAGGTAAGGCAGAAACAAGTCCTTGTTCTTGTTGGTGAGATAATCTTTTTACCTGACAATTATGTCTATTTGCAATTGATGATATTTGAGCAATGGTGTTTTCTAATTTTTGATTAGTCCTAGCAAAATTCATCATTACTATGGTAACTACAAAGAGCCTTTCATCTCTATTTTGTAAGTCAGATAACATGGACTTAACATCAGCCCCAAAAGTATTTATATCTGATGGAATAATATCCATATCATATCCAGCACGAACTGCTTTCTTTTGTTCTTCAATTTTCATTCTGTCTAGGTCTGTGTTCTTTCTCTTAATAAGTTTTATAGCTTCTGCTTGTTCAACTACATCTATATGAAAAGCTACATAAATATTGTCATCAATATCTAAAAACTCAGATAACATTCTGTCTGATAACTCGCTTGCTAGTATTTGAAAATGACTTACTGCTCCAATGAATTTGCCAAATTTAAAATTATTTGCTGGTGCAAAATTAAAGATATTGGGAGTTATATGTGATTTTGTAGACTCTTTTTTCTTCAAATCTTTATATGAAAAATCAAAGTTTTTGTCTGGATTTAACATATCGTGAACAAGTCTTAGTATTTCTTCGCCATCAAGGCTCTCAGCTCTTACTCCCATAGATTTAAAGTTGGATAAAATATCTACTTCAAGTCTATTTAGCTTTGCCCTTGCTTGCTCTAGGTTATCGGCTTCTGTGGTGAAGGTTATATACTTCATCTTTTTAAGTCCGTTATTGCCCTTTGCAAGTTGAAGCTTTAACATCTCCCTAAACTCTTTTCTTACATCGTCATAGAAGTCTCCCTTATCAGCAATTTTAATTGCATCTTGTAGGTCTTTATTTCTTCCTAATTGATTTACATACGAAAGTTCAATGTGGACACTTGGATCAAAAGAATTTAAAAAGTTGGCAAATTGGTTAAAGATTAAATCTCTATCTTCTTCCAATGCCAACTGGTAATTTATATCTTGAAATGAAATTGTCTTTGAATAATTTTTTTCATCTAACTGGCAAATGCCCTCTGGTAACATTCTTATATAGGGAATTGTATCCTCAACAGTAAATCTCTTTTTCTCTTTATTTAAAATTACACTTAGAAGACTATTTGTTGGATCTTTCTTTGTTTTTAGCTTTCTTACTTCCTTTCGGTCTTTTTTTAATTGTTTTTCCCTTAGATTTAAGTCGCTGATTTGCTTTTTTCTTTGCTTCAAGGTATGCCTCCTTTCTTATTCTCTTAGTTGGTTGATAAAACTTATGAAGATAGAAAAATCTAAAATATTTTTCAAAAGTTAAAGTGTCTTTTTCATATAAGGTTATAAAAAAGATTGGTAGGGTTACTATTAGCATTACAATAATTGAAACATCATTAGGTAGATATTTCTTCATAAATAAATAGATTGGTATGCCAATTAGTCCTGCCACAGAAAAACCTATAAGTTGTCTTTTAGTTAAGTTAAAGGCAACCTTTGTTTTAATCTTGTCCAAATCTTTTGGTATTGGTACATACGCCATTTTAATCTCCCTCTACTTCTTCTTTAGAAAGTTCAAGTATATGGTCATAATTAGATGTTGTTTCCTCTTCTAGGTAGTTAATTCTTTCTTCTAATTCTTCTTGTTTTTCTTCATTTCTGTCATTGTATTCTCCTTGATACATAACAAATTCATTGTGACATCTTCCGAGTCTATTTATTCTCCTCTTTAAGTTTCTAATCTCTTCATTTCTTTTCTTCTCTTTTAAGATTTCATAAGTTCCTCCCAATAAAATTCCAAGTCCCAATAAAGCACAATTTTTCTTTTTTAACATTTATTCCTCCTAGTGCGTATTCATAATACTTTTTGCAACTGTTCCACTCTTAAACATCATAAGTCCAAGTAGTAGAGCATATCCTAATATACTAAACAAGCTTGCGTGAATATCTGTAATCTGTACCGTTCTTATTAAAACGGTGTAGATACCTAAACATATCATCAAAAACAAACCTTGTAGTCCCAAGGCAAAAAGTCCCTTGATATAATTTGTTCCAATCTGACCCCATTCTTTATTTCCCATAGTCGCAAATGGTATGGATGATACTGATGAGTAGACATATATTTCAAACATACGCCCATATACTATTAAGGTAATAGTTAAAGATATACATTGAATTGCAATCCTTACAAGGCTTGTTTCAACTAATATCATTAAAAGCTCACCTATTTCTTTTTCTTTTAATGTATCAACCATTGCAACTATCTGATCTCCTGAAACAGTGGCAGAAGTAGTAATTACCCCTGCCGCTTTGTTTACAAGATTTTGTGCCACATCAAAGACTGCCATTGAAAATTCAAAGGCATGGCTTGCAAGGTAGACTGCTATAAACATCTTTATAATGTATTTGAAAAACTCAAAAGTATCTGTATCGTGCATATTATTCTTTTGCATAACCATATTTATGAGTTCAATACATAAAACTGCTGTTATGATAAGACCTGCTATTGGAACAATCACATTATCATTAATGTTTTTTATGAAGTTGTATACTTCTCCATTCCAACCCATTGGTGTCTTCCCAACATCAGTTGCAATAACTCCTACCTTGTCATTTATATCTAAGAACATGGACTCAAGATTTGCTTTGATACCTCCGAGTAGCATATCCTTAAAAAATTCAGTTAGCTTGTCAAAGATACCAAACATAGACTTTCTCCTAATTTAAAACATTTGCAAGTAGTGGAATTAATTTAATACCGATTAGTACAATTCCTCCACCAGCCATAAGCTGCTTAATACCTTGAGATTTAGCACCAGGGTTATCATTACCATAACCTTCCATTAAGTTAATAACTCCCCATGCACCTAAACCTGCACCAATTGCAGTTACAAGTGTCTTTAAAACTCCAACTCCAGCTGTAAAAAATTCCATATTATTCCTCCTCGTTTTCTTTCTTATTTTCTATTTTATTTAGTGATTTAACTATAAAATTCTTGTAGACCTTATCTCCTTTTTGATTTTCTTTGAAATATCCAAAGACATGGATTAGATCTCCTTTTTCAAATTCTTTTACAATTTCTACCTTTTCTCCATATACTGAGCAATTTGTATATTCTTTGCCCTTGCCATAATTTTTTACAAGAGCAAAATTTGCTACTTGAACACTTTCTCCATCTTTTTCAAATTCTGAAAATTCAGCTTCCTTAACTAAATTTGCATTAATATTTATCATTTCTCTATCCATTAATTTCTTCTCCTTAATCTATAAATTTCAATTAAAAAAGCGACTGAACAGTTAATTCCAACCGCTAAATGCCTTATATATTAAATTGTTTTAAGTGGGACTTCTTATCCTTATCATTTTAACCTCCTAATTTTGAGTATAAAAAAAGACGATAGAGTTTTTAATTTCTATCGCCTATTAATACCTTCTTTCTAATCTTCTAAAATCGATACTTCAAGATCTATCGCTTTAAATTTAACATTTATTCCTACTTCTTCTTTTACTGTTTTTTCAAATAGATCAGCTATATCATATGGGGACATATCATATATATCTTCATACCATTCATTGTTTTCATCGTACATTGTCTCACATATTGCTTCAATATAATTTTTCTTATCCCTTGTGAGTTCCGTATCACTTTCTAGAATAAACTGCTCACCATTTATATTTAATATAATTAAAGATGATTTTCTATTTTCACACATTTTACTTTCTCCATAAACTCAAATGTTTAACCTATTTATTTTATAACTTGATTTTAACTTTACCTTATCTCTATTTGTTAGATACTCTTCCACATCAAACAAGTTCTTCTTATCATAATCTTCTAACAACTTGTAATTCTTATGCTTTGTAATATCAAATTTATCAGACAAGAAAGGTCTTACTCCTCTCAGCTGGTATATACACTTTCCACCATCCATTACAGTTATTTCATCTTGGCTCATAAGTTCCTTTCCAGTCTTTTGGTAATTTAGACCAAAAGATTTTTGATTTGATCTTGTTTCTGATGTGTTATATAGGTCTATGGTTTCTTTTCCTAAGGTTTCTGATAATTCTTTTACTGTTGTTTTTTCTTTTCCTCCTAAAAAGAGTGTGGAGTCACAGTTACCAACTATTGTATCTGCATGGTCTTTGTAAATTGCTTTTAATTGAGATTGTGCTTGCAGTATTATGCTTGCTGATATTTCTCTTGAACGAATTGTTGCTATTAATTTTTCAAATTTAGGAATTAAGCCAATATTTGCAAACTCATCAAGTAGACACCTAACATGAACTGGAAGTCTTCCACCATACACATCATCTGCCTTATCACATAGTAAATTAAATAATTGGGAATACATTATTGAGACTACAAAGTTAAAAGTATCATCAGTATCTGATATTATTACAAATAAAGCAGTTTTTCTATCTCCAATTTTATCGAGTTCTAATTCATCTTCGCTCATTAGTTCTCTAAGCTCTCTTATATCAAAAGGTGCAAGTCTTGCTCCACAAGATATTAGAATTGACTTGGCAGTTTTTCCTGTAACAACTTGTCAAGGACTTTCTAATCATTTTTATGAGGTTTTTTATCTTTTTCTCGCTCCATTTCTCTAAGCATTATCCTTTTCAATTTATCTTGCATAGTTTCAGTCGCATTTTCATTAAAGTGAACAACAACCTCATAAGTTGCTTTACCAATTTTCTTTATAGTTTTTATCCCTGTATTCTGTTCATTTTTATTTTCGTGCATATTATTTTCCTCCTATTAGTTGCAATTAAAAAAGACGATAGAGTTTTATTTCTACCGCCTTTCACAAGTTTTATAGCTATTCACTGAATAACGCTTTACCATTTACATATTAAATTTTCAAATCCTTATTGTTCAGCATTCCGCCAAACATCGTATGATACATATCTTTAGAAGATTCTTCTATCTTGGTAATACTTGATATTTTATTTCCCGCATCCTTTGACGAAGCTCCGCAAAGATAAAAGGCTTCATTTTCTGTTCCAAAGTCTATTGCTATATATCTATCGTGATATTTTTCCCCTGCGACTTTCATCTTAAGATTGATATTAGGATAGTCTTTTCTAAAATCATCTAAGATGTTTTTTGTAAGCATATCCTTGTTCTTAACATTATCACTAAAGACTATGATTTGAGTCTTATCTCTTGCAGCTCTTAAAAGTTCCAATGTTTTAAGTCCTATATAGTTATCTATAACATAAATGCTTTTCTTTGCTGATTTATATATTTTTGTATAGGCAACATCAGCTTCTATCTTATCTCCATTCATCAAGAGGAAATGTTTATATGTTTCCGGGTCTATAAAATTATCCATTACCTTTTTCAAATCTTCTTTAGTAGCCATTTGCGACTTTATTTCAGCTATATCATTTGTGTTTTGATTTGTTTGAATTGCTATTTGTACTAATTCTTTTGAACCGATAAAATCTTGGTTTTCAATGATGAAGTCTTTCATCTGCTTAAACATTCGTATTAAAGCCTTGCTCTGTTTAACGGCAAGTTCTCCCCTTAATACAGTCATAAGCATATAAATACCCTGCTCTGTAAAAGCATAAGGATTGTATTTAATATTACTTCCTCTACCAGTCCCTCTGTTCAAGGTGAAATTTTTGCACCTTGAAAGTTCTACCATTTCTTCGTCCGTTAATTGGAACATGAAGTCTTCACCTTCAAATTTTTCTGCGTTGTTTTTCACCTGTCTATTAAAGTTTTTGTTTCATAACCATATATTTCAGCTAAATCTGCATCAAGCATTACTTTTTGCCCACGAATAAGATATATTTTTTCTTGTATAGTTTTATCATCTACAATAACTATCTCTTTATTTTCTTCTGCCATGAAATGCACCTCCAACATTATCTAAATTCTTTTCCAATTCGCCACGCACTGCGTAGCTTTTTGAATAAGTCTTATATTCTTTTATATTTTTCTACTCCGCCTTCAGCTTTTCCGATGTGTTCCACATTTTTTACAAGTCCCTTATTTACATTTTCATAAAACCATCTGCCAATCAATGCCGGCGGTGTTGCGATTAACTCTCTCAAAACAAATTCTTTGCCCTTCGGTAAAGAGCTAATTTTGTTTAATAAGGTAGTATATAGGTCAGCATAGCTTGTATTTTCTTGTAAACTGCTACACTTACAATATTCAGTAACGCTTGGGAAACCTCCCTCTATTGCTTTTTTAGTTAAAATTTCAAGTTCTTCATCGGTTACAGTAAATTGAATTCGCATTTATATATCCTCTCCTTATAACTGAGTTTATTACCATATCACTATCATTTTATCATAAATACGATATTTTTTTCATACTGCAATTTTAAGCCCTATTTTACACTTAGCTATAGTCTGATACCTATTTTATCATTAACGCTCTAAAACACCTTTCCACCGTCTTATACGAGGTCTACAAGTGTTCCCCTTGTCATAATCTTCAAAGGTATATACTTTTGATTTATGGCTTTCTTTTAATTTACCTTTATCTTGCTCATACCAATGAACTAAGGTCGCATAATGATCTTTATAGTTTCTTCCCGTGCTTTGCATATAGGTTGACAGCTTCTCTATCATTTCTTCCCTATGACCTTGCATTTTATCCTTTAACTTCCCATATTCTTCATCGGTTAAGGAAACATTTTTATATTCTCCATAAAGGGAGGGGATATTTTTTCTATCTCCCCCTCTTTCTCTAACTCTATATCTATCTCTTTATCTATCTCTATATCTCCGTTGCAGTTTTGTTGCAAAAGGTTGCAAGGTGTTGCACTGGTGTTGCATTGCAACGCTTTTTGTCCTCTCGATTTTCTTGAACGCCTTGTAGAAGCTGTTTCTGAACCTATAAGACTTGGGATTTCTGTTAAAAAATACTCGTCATTTTCTGTGATTATCTCCATCAATCCTTGTGCTACAAGATAATTTACTGTAACCATTACATCATCTTCCGTTTCATCAATCGTTAATGCAAGCTCCTTGATAAAGTCTGTTTCTACTCCGTCATAATACAGCTTCCCACTATCTTTTAAGCTAAGTAAAAGCAATTTGAGGTAAATGATTGTATAGGTATCTCCTCCTGATATTTTTCTTAGCCTTTTGATTCTCTTATCTGTAAAAAAATCTTCTTTCAATTTTAACCAATAGTATCTTCTGTTGTCTGCCATTTTTATCTTTCCTCCCCTTTATTTTTATAATTTTCTTTAGCCTTTTCCTTGGCTTTTTGTTTGTACTGCCTCTTTATTTCCTCTTGCTCTTGGAATTTTTTCAGTTGTGCAATTACGCTTGGTTTATCTCCTCTCTTAATCGCCTTGTCAATCTCTATGGATAAATCTATTCCATACTCATCATTGACAATCTTTACTGCATATTTGATATGGTCTATCTGCTTAAATTCATCTTGTACTTTAGCTTTATCTTCGCTTAAGTCTTGTATCTCTTTTTCAAGGCTTGATATTTCTTTTTGCCAATCACTTAATTTTATGGCTGATGTCCCGGTAAATTTTTCTATAATCTTTCTTGCTCTTTGGTACTTATCTATTTCCTTTTTATGGGAATTGTAAAAGCTGTCTTTGAATATGGTTTTGCTTTTGTATTCCTGATAGACTTCTTTATTTTCTTTGATAGAGTCTATGCAACTTACACATTGATTTAGGTCTTTTATTCTTTGTGTTTTATCTTGAATATCACCACTTATTTTTTTACTTTGCTTTGCCAGTTCAAAGACTTTTTCTTGTAGGTCGGCTATGGTTTTAAGATGATTATCTTTCAAATAGTAGATTGCTTTTACAAATCTCTTTAGGTCTGCATTTCCCTTTTTTATCTGTCCATAGTAGGATAGATTTTTTGTTTTTCTCCCTGTATTTCGTTGTAGATAGAAATATACTCATAGAGATTAAAGAGTTCCGCCTTGTTCTCCAGTTCATCTTTTTTGGTCTGTTTATACTCATCATATTTTACTTGCAGACTTCCAAGTAACGAGCCTATCCAAAAAGTGATTTCTTTTATCTTGTTCTTAATGGCTTTTACTAAGGAGTTATGCTTTTTAATTTCTCTATTGATATTTCCCTTATCCGTTTCAATGCCTTTTCTTTCTAAGGCACTTGCACTTGCTCCCATATGAATGGTTGGAATTTCTTCTATCCCTTGTCTTTTGTAGGAACGATGATCCACTCTCTTTTCCTGATGATTTTTTCTAAATACTGATTACAAAGACTTGCAAAATTCTCTCTCCATTTCTCTGCGTTTCCTTTATTGTTCCAGTCTGTCAGCTCTACTTTTCTTGATTTATAGTTTCCGCTTTTCAGTTTTATCTTTTCTCCGTTTTCATCAAGGATATATTCTTTTTTGCTTTTTGCCTGCCACTCTCCTTTTCATTGATTGGTCTAAGAGTAGTCATAATATGGGCATGGATATTATTATTTTCTTCATCACTTTCATCATGGATTGCAAGGTCTGCTATCATTCCTTTTGATACAAAATGTTCTTGTATGAAGTCGGTAATGAGTTTCTTGTTTCTTCAAAGGATAATTCTTTTGGTAGAGCAATGATAAAATTTCTTGCAAGCTGTGCATTGCTTGCTTTCTCATTTAGTTCAACGCTGTTCCATAATGTAGTTCTATCTTTTAATGCTATGGGAACATTCTCCGGCAAGAAGATTTCTGAATGTAAAAGTCCCTTTTTATTATGGTAATCGTGAACTTCTCCGTCCCATTCATTTTTGATTTTCTCACAAGAGATATATGCTGCACTTGCAACTGCCGATTTACTTTTTCCTCTGCTTATCATAGAAATATTAAAGTGAAATGTTTCTGCCACTTTTAAGCTCCTTTCATTTTTGTTTGTTTTCAGGTAAAGGAAAAAGCAGACAGGTTATTTTTTGTATCTTTTCCTATCTACTTTATCCGTATGTTTTTATTAAGTTTTGGATTTTAAAGACTTGCTAAAATCCCTTAGTTTTTCAAAGGGCGCAATTATACACCCTAAAGGGTGCTTTGCGTTCTGCGAAGCTTTTTGCCCTTGCAGGGAGCTTCTGAAAAAACTAAGGTCTTTTATTTTATCTACTCTATGTCTGTTTCATCTTCCATATCTTTCCCATTTATCATTTCTTCATAGGCTTGTCTGTATTCTTCTGTGTGAGTAGAGATATTTAACAGTTTTTCTATCTCCTCATTGGTAAATATTAGAGGATTTTTAATGACCCTTTCTACTATCAATCCCCTTTGTATGAGCCTGTGATTTCTTCTTTTTCGTTCCTTTTCATTTGCCAGTTTTTCTAATTTTTTGCCTTGATTTTGTAATTGTTTCAGCTTTACATCGCACTTTTCTCTTTCTTCCTGAAGTTCAGAAATTTGTTCCTGTACTTCCTGTAATGTTTTTTCTTTCTTCATTTTTAATTCCTCCGTTTTGGTATCTGCTTGTTTCCATAAAGAAAGGTTAAGCACCTTTTTTGACACTTAACCTTTCCAAGTTTTTAGATTTTATCTTCTAAAATCTTTCTCAGTTTTTCTAAAATCCTATCCCTCCTCCCACTGATTGCTTGATGTGTAACTTTCTCTCTTCTGCTGATTGACCTTAGACTTTCTTCTTTGTAGAAGATGGCTTCCATTAGTTCTCGTTCTTCTTTTGTAAGAGTATTTAATGCTTTATGAAGTTCTTCAATTCGCATTTTTACTTCTACAATTTTTTCTAAGTCTATCTTTTCATCTATGATGTTATCTACAAAGTGTCCATCATGATCCAGTGCCGAAAATGGTATTACATTATGCTTCCAATCTTTTCTTTGGAGATACTTTTCATGCTCTGTTATCTTCCAATAGGCTTTGTAGACTTCTTCACTTACAGGTACGGCTTTGCCTTTTACATAAAGGTAATATTCTTTCTTTGCCACTTAGTCATCCTCCTTTTTAAGTTCTCTGTTTTGGTTTTGAGAATAAAAAAGGAGGACTTCTACACTTTGGCGTAAAAAGTCCTCTCGGCTTAAAAACTAATGTTTTATATAATTTTCTATTTGGTCGTTTCTGGTAAAGTATTATTGCTATGTGTAAGCAATTCCAAGAATAAAAAAGGATAATTATATCGTTCTGTGAAAACCGAAACTATAAGTTTTGACATAATTATCCCTCCATTATTTTCCCTCCTAAGTAAATTTATTATTAAATCACTCCTGCTTTTTCAAAATGCTTTTTGAGTATCTTTGTTGCAACGAATGCTCCTATGCAAGCAAGAACAAATGTTATCAAGGCAAAGCCTACTGCCCATGAAACTTTGAAATAAGATAATGCTTCATTTATTTGTGCTTCACTCATTTTCCATTTTGATGCTCTTTCCACAAAAGAAGCTGTTCCGAATAAAATCACAGGAATTACTGTCCCTAAAAAATCCGCTAATGCAAATATCCCCTATCCAATAATCATTCGTCCCTTGCTCTCATAATTTCCTATAATCAAATCACATATAATTCCACCGATTACAGCAAAGACTGCATGAGGCAAATGTCCTCCTGACAATGCAATTAAACCAAGAAGCGTTCCTGATATTGTAAATACGCCCTTCTTTTTAACTTTCAAAGCCATAAGGATATAAACGGTAGCAGCTACCATAAAGCTAACTCCTGAAGCAATAAATCCTCCAATCACTGTTGTTGCCATAGCAAATGCAACCGCCATGTATATGACAATTCCAATTGCATTAAAGATTCCGATTGTAATAAAATCACGACCATTTAATTTGTTTTTCATAAAAGTCCTCCTAATAAATTTTCTGTATTACTATCACAAGAGCAATCATCAAAGCTCCTAATAGTCCAATCAACAAATCCGTTGTTCTAAACCTCAATTTTGTTAATGTAACCCTGTTCTCATCACTATCAAGTCCTCTAATGAGTGCTGAAGCTGACAGTTCATCTGAAATCTTAATCATTCTCATTAAAAGCGGAACAAGCGTATATTCAATATATTTAATTGGATGTAGCAAGGGAAAAAATCTACTTGTTACGATTCCTCGAATCTTCATATTCTCTTTTAATGCCTTGAGTTCTATTTTTATAGTTGGTACAAACCTAAGCAAAACACTAAAAGGTATACCAATGCTTCTTGGTACTTTCATTCTATTTAATGCTTCAAGCATTTCACTTACACTTGTAGTCTTTGTTATATATCCACCAAACATAGCAATTAAGGTCATCCTTGATGCAAAGTAAATAAACATATATATTGCAAATACGATACTTGCTTCACAAAACTTTCCAAGCCATAACTCTATGCAGTATAAAATCACAAAAAACAAAATAAAGCGTAATGCTCTTTTCCACATACTGCTGTATACATACAGAAAAAAGGCAAAGAGAATCAGTCCGAAAAGTAGAATTGTATCGCTTATAAAAAAGCTCGTAAATCCAACAATTGGAAGTAGAGTAAGTTTTATTCTCGGATCGACTGTTTTTCTATCCATCAAGTTATCTACCTCCTCTCATCTTGTCCAATATGAGAATTTTATTACTTTCACTCATATTCAAAACACTTTCTATTTTTCCATCTCCCATTACCCAGAGCTTACTCACTGTGTTCGCTAAAAACTCAAAATCATGACTTATCACCAAAACTGTTGTTCCATTTTTTAATTGTTCTTCAATTAATTTTGCCACTGAAAGCATTGAGTCTTTATCACAACCTGATGTTGGTTCATCATAGATAAAAACTTTTGCCTGTTTCATCATTCCACAAGCTATTGTGAGTCTTTGTTTTTCTCCTCTTGATAAAGCAAACGGATGCTTATCAATGTATTTATCTAAGCCAAGTACATTCAAAATAGACTTTGCCTTTTGAGTATTTTCTTTTTTATCTTTACTTGAAATACCAAGCAGCATTTCATCAAGTACACTTTCCGAAAACAACTGATAGTCTGAATCTTGAAAGACAAAATATGACATATCCATTAAATCTTTATGATTAAGCGAATTATCTTTCCCCGTCCATATCTTCCCCTCTTTTATCTTCTCAAGTCCTGAAATCACTCTTGCAAAGGTAGTTTTTCCGGTACCATTTAAGCCGATAAGACCAATGGCTATTCCGCACTCCATATTGAAATCAAGATGATTTAAGATGTATTGATTTTGCTTATTTCCAACCTTAGTTGCACTTGGGTAACAAAATTTCAAGCCTTTCCCACTGATACTTTCATCATTTAATTGATATAAATCTTTCTTCTCACTTATCCTGTATTCTTTTAATTCAAGAGTTCTTAGTCCATTATCATCCCAAAACTTCCCTTCAAGATGGATAACTTCTTCCCGACTCAAGTCCTGTGCAATCTCTCCATCTTTAACCAAAAGAAAACGGTCAAATAAAGATTTTACATAGTACAAACGATGTTCAATTAGAACAACAGTTGTTCCCTTTTTCTTTAATTTTTCCAAAATTAAAAATAGGTCAAATGTTGCTTTCATATCCAAATTTGCTGAAGGCTCATCTAAAATTAAAACTTTCGGATTCATTGCATAGATGCTTGCAATAGCTATCTTTTGTTTCTGCCCGCTTGATAATTCAAAAACAGATTTTCCTTTCAGTTCCTCAATATCCAGCTCTGCATATACTTCTTCTACTCTCTGTTTGATTTCATATCTTGATTTGCAGATAGTTTGAAGCCCAAAAGCTATTTCTTCATCTGTCGTTGTCGTGAAAAATTGACTTCTTGGATCTTGAAATACAGTACCTACAATACGCCCTATTTCATGAAGCGATAATTTGCTTATATCTTTTCCGGACGCAAAGGCTTCCCCTTTCATTTTGCCTTTGTAATAATGTGGAATAAGACCATTCATCACACTTCCAAGAGTACTTTTACCACTTCCACTTTTCCCTGAAATTAAAACAAATTCACCTTTTCTAATTTCAAGATTGACATTTTTTAAAGCAGTTCGTCCATCTTCCCATTCATAATAAACATTTTTTAGCAAAATCATGGTTATACCTCATACTGAGCTTTCCATAATTTTGTGTAGTAACCATTTTTTGCAAGAAGTTCACCATGCTTTCCTTTTTCAAGTAAATTTCCTTTTTGAAATACGAGAATTTGGTCAGCTTTTTGAATTGTTTTTAAATGATGAGCCACTACAAGTACAGTTCTATTCTTTGCAAGTTCTGTAATAGCATCCTGTATCAAAGATTCATTTACAGGATCAACATTACTTGTCATTTCATCAAGAATTAAAATCGGTGCATCTTTTAGAAAAGCTCTTGCAATAGATATTCTTTGTCTTTGTCCACCTGATAAAATTCCTCCATTTTCGCCAATATCAGTTTCATAACCTTTTGGTAAACTCATAATGAAATCATGTATTCTTGCTTTCTTTGCAGCTTCAATGATTTCCTCTTTTGTAGCTCCTTTTTTACCTACTCTGATATTTTCTTCAATCGTGTTATCAAACAATTGAACATTCTGCATGACAATGCTAATACGGTCTAAAAGCTCATCATAAGGAATATCCCTTATATCAATTCCTCCGAGTGTAATTTTTCCTTTATGCACATCATAAAATCTTAGAAGTAAGTTGGTTATAGTGGTCTTTCCACTACCTGATTCTCCAACTAAGGCTGTCATTGTTTTTTCAGCAATAGAAAAGCTCAATTTTTCCATTTTAAATTCATCTTTTTCATAGGAAAATCCAATGTTATCAAAAGCTATATCATTATCTTTCGGAACAATTCCATTCACTTTATCCGGGATTACATCTGCATATAAAATTCTTGAAAGTCTTTCGTAACTATCTACCGCCGAAACATAGTTCATATAGTGTTGTTCCATAGAAGCGAACGGCTTATAAAACTCTTTTGAAATTACCGCAAAGATAATAAAATTAAGCACATCGAGATTTCCCTTTATAACAAGTATTGCTCCTGCAATTAAAAGAACTAAATATCCAATATCCAGTAAAAAACCAAATATAGATAACTGTTTTGCCTTGAATCTTGAAGCTGCTTTACTTGTTTCTCCGAACTTTTTCGTTTTGTTCATAAGCTCATTATCTAAGCTCTTATTGTTTGAAAAACTCTTTAGTACAGGTATTCCTCTAACATATTCAACAAATAAGCTAACCATATCAAGAAGTGCTGAGTTGTTCTGATTTTCTATTTTTTCAGATTGCTTAATTGTCAGATATAGAAAGATAAGTGCAATCGGAACAGATACAGCCATAATAATAGCAAGTTTGAAATCAATACTTGCAAGACCAACAAATACGACTGCACCTATCAAAAAATCACCAAACATTCTTGACCACATGTGTCCTACAACAAGGGACATATTATCAACATCTTTGTGTAAAATTGTATTGATCTCGCCCAGTCTTTCGTTGGTATAAAATCCTAAGCTGAATTTTTTTAATTTGATAATCATGCGTTCTCTGATTTGCTGAACAATATCAAAACCTGCACTATGCTTTTTCATATCTGCAACCATATTACAAATACCTTTGAACACTACAAGTAATCCAATCGCAATAAAATATTTATATAGACTTGCTAAGCTCGTTCCATCGAATATTTGGAACAGTATAGAAAATACGATCACAATCATAGCTATGGAGCTTAGTCCATAAAGGGCAAAGAATACACTCGATATAATCAAATCTCTCTTGCCAGTTTTTGTAAGTAGTTTTAACATTTCTCTAAACATTTTCTGTTACCACCTCTTTCAAATTCCATCTATCTACCTTGTTCTGTGCTTCAACCATATCCTTATAAAAATCACATCTTTTCATCAGCTCTTCATGGCTTCCTGCATCAAGAACAACACCCTTATCCATAACAATAATTTGGTCTGAATCTCTAATCGTATTTAGATGATGAGCAATTGTAATGATGGTTTTATCCTTGCTTAAATCGTCAATTGCTTCGCCGATAAGTCTTTCATTTTCACTATCAACAGCCGCCATTGCTTCATCTAATATTAAAATCGGTGCATTTTTCAGTATCATTCTTGCTATAGAGATTCTTTGTTTTTCTCCACCGGATAACTTAACTCCCATTTCACCTACTCGTGTTTCATATCCATTTGGCAATGCTGAAATAAAATCATGGCATCTTGCTTTTTTAGCAGCTTCTATGACTTCTTCTTTTGTTGCATTTAGTTTTCCAATTGCTATATTTTCAAAAATACTTAAGTCAAAAAGGATAACTTCTTGTTGCACACTACCAATCAGCATTGAGATATTTTCTTGACTATATTCTTTTATATCTTTTCCATTTATCAGTATTTGTCCTTCATCTGCATCCCAAAATCCCATAAGCAAATTAGATACCGTACTCTTTCCACAACCGCTTGCTCCTACAAAGGCGTTCAAACTATTTTTCTTAAAATTCAAATTGATATTTTTAAGCTCAAAGCTATCTTTTCCGTATGCAAAATTCACATCTTTAAATTCTATGTTTCCAAATTCTAAACCTTGTTCTGTCTTTTTGTTTGGAAGTGGAACTGTTAATACTTTCCCTATCGCCTTTAACGCTTCCTTAAACACAATAGAAAAATGTTGCAATGTAGCTGTCTTACTTATAGAAGCAGTAAAAGCAGACGATAAAATAATGGCAAGGATAAAATTAGGCGTTGTAATATTTCCATGATAAAGAAATATGCTTCCCAAAATCATGACAATAACCACTCCAATTTCCATAAATATGTCAATGAGTCCCATTGGAATTGTAACCATCCCCATGCTCTTTTTAACCCAGTAAATATATTCTCTTGCCGTTTTTAATGTTCTTTCACTAATTTCCTCTTCTTTAGCAAAAGCCTTAATCACAGAAATATTTTTTACATATTCCATTAGCTCTTCTCTCATTCTGTTTTCATGATTGAAGTAAATCGCAAAGTTTTTATCCATTGTTTTCTGTGAAAGAACTTTTACCAAATACATGAGTGGAACTCCGGCAATCATCCCAAGAGCAAGACGCCAATCCACAAAAATCATAGCTACAAAAATAATGGTAGGCAGAAGTGTAACTGCCATTATTTCAGGAAGACCATGGGCAAGGTATACTTCCACTTGCTCTACATCATGTTGAACAATGTTGGTAAGCTCTCCTGTATTATGTTCTTTAAAGAATCCCAAACTTAGTTTTTTCAGATGACCGATAATATCTAACCTAAGTTCTGTTAATTTTTCGTATGCTTTCTCATGGGCAACCTTTGTTGCAAAATAATAAAACACTCCTTTTAATACAAACGATATAAAGATTCCCAAGAATATATACTTTAAATTACCTTCGTTAATATTGTTTGTGATTAAAGAACTAATCAAATATACAAGTAAGATTTGTGGTATCAAATCAAATACTATTTTTAAAGCAAGAAGTGAATTGGATAAACTATTTTTCCCAATCACTTTTTTCCTTAATTCTTTTTCCGGCATGAACAACTCTCCTTTCAAAATTGAATAATATTGAATTTTAATTCAGTATTAAGGTTTAAAGTAAGACTTTGCTGATTACGCAAAGTCTATTTTATCCGATCACTATATTTTTTTAAATTACTGTATCAGCAAATCAAAAATTATAGCACAATCTTTTTCCATTTTCTAATCTTAGTTCTAAACGTTCCAAAAGGGGCAACCGTATTAACATGAATAAACTTATAAACTTCCCATGTCGCTGTTTTAGTAGCTTCATCAGCCCATTTTCTCATATGCGGTTGAAATAATTCTTCTTCACTTAGTGTATCAATCATTGTATAGATAGATATAATATTTTCTTTCAATCGTTTCTTTAATTCTTCTATCGATAAATGAGCATAAGTATCGGTAAACCACTGATATAATTCTCCAAGTTGATTCCATTTAAACATATCCGACGGTGTCTTTACTTCAAAACCGTTTTTCTCATCTTTTTCCCATTTCAAAACTAATGTTGTCCATCCGAGTTGATAAGCAAGATTTTCTGCTGGTGTTCTGTCAACTTCAGGGACTCTCTTATCTTTGAGAGATTCAGGAATAATATCAAATTCAGAAATATACTTTTCAAAACTTTTATTTATCTCAGATTTCAGTTCTTCTTTATCTTTATATATCTTCAAAATATCTCCTCCAAAAATTTAAATTTATCGCATTTAAATATCAAATCAACTTACAATGATTCCACTCCCTTGTAATAACACTTTGCAATAAGTTTTAGCATATCTTTTGCCCACTTTTCACTTTGATAATGCCTTGCTATTTCAAGAAGTCCCTCTGTAAAGTTACTGGCTAAAATATGGGCAAGCATTGGATCATATTCCTGTTTCGATTGTCTTTTTAAACTTACTTCAATATGAACCTGCATTTGCGATATGAGTTTTTGTTTTGCTTCTGTATGCTTTGTACCTGAGCTTTTATCCATTAAAATAATTAACTTCTTACGATCTTTTAAAAGTTCATGAATATAATTTTCTCCAACTTCATCAAACCTTTCAGAAGCAGAACCTTTTTCCAAAGATTCTTCCTCATTAAAAGCTGACTCGAAGTTTATATAAACAGAACTTACTACTGCATCAAACAAAACTGCCTTATTTTTGAAATAGGTATAAATTAGTGCCACAGGAATATCTGCTTCTTTTGCAATTTCTGTTAATTTGGCACCTCTATAATCCTTTTTATAAAATACTTTTTCTGCTGCTTCGAGTATTCTATTTCTAACTTCTTCTTTTAATACTTGTGCCATAGCACACCTCTTTCTATTCCAATACTGAATCTACATTTAATAATAAATTAAAATTCAATATTTGTCAAGATAGATTTAAATATTTGTTTTTATATACTCACTCACCGGTATCCCCACTCTTTTCAAAACCTTTATTTTCTCCTGTTTCTTCTGTTCTCTTCTTGCCTTATATTTATCTTCATACTCTTTCTGTTTTCCACTCGCTTTACGCTTTAGGTAATTTTGATGTAGCTTGTCTTTTCTTTCTTCGATTTTTCTTTCTTCTTCCTCAAGTTTTTGTTTTTTTTCTTCGCTTAACTCCGCCTGTGGTAGTTCGTAATTACCTATGAAATTAAAGTAAATTTCTATCTTTTGCTTTGATGTCTGACTTCCTTTTCTATCTCTTTCATGTACGATAATCTTTTCTACAAACTCATTTATCATTGTAGTTGTAAGTTCATCAAAGTTTTCATAACGACTGATAAGAGATATAAATTTTCTTGCTCTGTCTGTTTCTTTTTCATATCTTGATACCTGCTGCTCTAAATCTTTGATCTCTTTGCTTAAAGTTATCTGCTCTGTTTCATATTGATTGTTTAGTATCTCATATCTGCTATTTGGTATTTTGTTAAGGATCATATCTTCGTAAATTCTGCACATAAGTCGTTCGAGTTCCCTAAGTCTGTTTTGGCTTTCCGTTAATCTTACCTTTTTCTTTTCTATCTCTATTTTTTCTTTTTCTTCCATTTCATTTTGAATGGAACAGATAAAGGCTTCATTATCTTCATCAAGGTATTTTTTAATATCTTTTAGTGTGTCTTGTATTAAATTTAAGACTACTTCCGCTTTTATTCTGTGTGCTGATGGACAAAGCATGCCACAAGGTGTTTTAGTATAGGCACTGCAAGTGTAATAGGGTATATTTTTGTAATTGCTTGTTCTATGAACATACATTTTACTTCCACAATCTGCACAATACATCAGTCCTGTGAGTGGGTGATATTCTCCCCAACCGTCAGGATACCTTTTTACATTTCCTCTTATCCTTTGCACATTGTCAAAGGTTTCTTGATCTATAATTGGCTCGTGTGTATTTTCAAAAATAAGCCAGTTATCCTCGGATACATATTTGCTTTTCTTGTCCTTGAAGTGTTTTCTTGTTTTGAAATTGACTGTATGTCCCAAGTATTCCTGTTTCTTTAAAATGCTTGCTATGGTTGAGCTGCACCAACGATAGGGATGTTCAAAGTTTTTGCTTTGATATAGTCCATAGCCTAATTTCTGTTGATGATAGGCTGGTATATCTACTTTTTCACTCTCCAATATCTTTGCTATTCGATACGGACCATTTCCTTGCATGGTCAGGTTAAATATTCGCCTTACTATCTCTGCTGCTTTTTCATCTACTATCCACTTGTTTTTATCTTTTTCATCTTTGATATAGCCATAAGGCGGTGTACTTGCAGTATGTTTCCCACTTTCGCCTTTTGACCTGAAAGTCGATTGGATTTTTCTTGATGTATCTCTTGCATACCATTCGTTCATGATATTTCTAAAAGGGGTAAAATCATCTTCTCTGTAAAAACTATCTACATTGTCATTGATAGCGATTAGTCTTACGCCCTTTTGTCTTAGTATCTCCATACATTGACCGACTTTGAGATAATCTCTGCCAAGTCTGCTCATATCTTTTACAATGATACAACCAATATTTCCTTGATTGACTCCGTTCATCATTGCCATAAATCCCGGTCTGTCAAACTGCGTTCCACTGATTCCATCATCTGTAAAGTGAATGATGTTTGACAAATTATTTTTGCTTGCGTATTCTTCCAATATTTTTTTCTGATTGATGATAGAGTTACTCTCTCCTTGCAGTTCATCATCACGACTTAATCTCTCATAGAGTGCTGTTATCTTTTCAAAATTCCTCATTTTTACCCCCTTTCTCTTAATTTTTCAATAAAAAAAGAATTAAGAAGTACATATTTCACTAAAATAGTGATTAAGTGTTCTCCTTAATTCTATTACTCCTGCTGCCAGCTTATATTTCTTATATTGCTTAACTGCAAAATGAGTAGGATCTTTCTTTTCAAGAGCTTCAAAGAGCCTATCAATTGGGTTCATATAGGTTTCGTCATCTTCTCTTACTTCACTAGCGTCAATCATATCCAAAAGTGTCTTAAAGTTCTTTTCTTCTTCTGGTGCTTCATAATATATATAACCGATAAGGGCAGTGTAATATAGCTTTTCAGCTTTTACCCAGAAATCTTCTCCTGCCTTTTCTCCATCTCCCTTAGTATTTGCAATTATAGTTTGAACAAGCTTTAAAATATCTTTTTCACTTCTCAAATATGCAAAGGGATTGTATTTCATAGACTTTTTGAAGTTTATTGTGTTTAAAATCTTTATGTCATACCCATTTTCATAAAGCATTTTTCCACACTCTAACACAAGTGTCCCCTTAGGGTCTGTTACTACATAGGAAGAGTGCATTTGCATTAGGTTTGGCTTTACATAAAATCTTGTTTTACCTGATCCAGAACCACCTATTACTAGTACATTTTTATTTCTAGCGTACTTAGGATTTTTAGGTCTTGAATTCATTGTTAGTCTTTCGGTATTAGTTATAAGAACATTGTTTTCAAACTTCGGATCAATGTATGGAGCAATATCCTTGCTTTCTCCCCATCTTGCAGATCCATATTCTTTACCTTGCCTATATTTCTTTTTATTTTTACCTTTACTATAAACAATTAGCTTAACAAGACCAGCAACTGAAATACCTATTAACAAGTCCCTTGGATTAATACTTGGTATATAAGATAAAGTTCCTATATCAGAAATTCCCACCATTATTCTATCAATAATATCTCCTCCAACATAAGAATTGATGTGATTAGAAAAGATATTTCCAATGTAGAAAAAGGATAGATAAGGAATGTTTGATAATATAAATTTCTTTGGGTTGTCTATTTTAATTAAGTTTTTAATATCAGAAAGAATGGCTTCTAATACCTTATTCATCGTAGAAACCTTCGCTATCTAATAAAATTAGTAGGTAGTGTCTTCCCTTTGGTGTTATAAATGTTTGTATGCCTACAAGTGTACCAAGTGGATCAACCCATTCTTTTACTTCAAAATATCCCTTGTTCTTATCTGCATAAGGTAAGAGTTTCTTTTTCTTATCTCTATAAATTAATCCCTTATCCATTAGAAAACTTATAAATTGATTTTGTGGTATTCCTAACTCTTTGGCAGTATTTCTAAAGTTTGTAAGTAGATTATAATCTACTAATTTGTCATAATAATCTGCCTTTGGTCTTAATTCTTCAATTTCTTCTTCTCTTTCGGAAATAATTCTATTGGCTACCAGAATTGCATTTGCTAGTAGCTCTTCGTTAGTTTTCTTTTCTTGACCAGCTATATATCCTCCATTTTTTCTAATACTTGGTAAGACTTCTCTAGTTACCCAAGCTTTGAATATTTTTGCTTGTGGTAGTTTTGATGAGAGGATAAGTGAATACAATCCTGACTCATTAATTATTGAAATATTCTGTATTCCTCCAGGGGTGTTCCATTTCGTTACACCCTTATCTTCTTCATCTACATGATCATAAACAGCTTTTCTTGGATTGACATATCCTAACATAGCTGCTACTTCTTTAGCTATAAAGAAAAACTCACCGTCTTTTTCTATAACAGTGAGTTTCCCAAAATTCTTATTTTCAAATGTTTCTAAATTACTTATCATAAGCTTTGCTCCTTATGTTTATTTTTAACTTTATCTTTACTAATTGTGTCCTTAGCCATATCTTTAAACTTATTTATTGTCTTCGTTATTGAATCTTTCCTATCGGCTTTTCTTTCAGAAGCCTTAACCGCTTTTTTAAAGGCATGTTCCATTACCTTTATATCCTTAGATTGAAAAAACACAGAGTGGTTACCAGTTTCCTTATCTTTCATAACAGAAAACTTCACTCCGTGTTTATTTAAAATTTTCTTTAATTCTTTTAACTCAGGATCTTTTAGGTTGATTTCTTCTAACTGTCCTTTTTTAACCATATCTTTTAGCTTTACTTCTTCTCCGTTATTTTTTATTACATTTTTCAAGCCTCCTTGTTCCTCTATTTGCTTGTGAACTTTCTTTAAGGCATCAAGAATTGCTTTACTTGTTGCTTTTGCAAGTCTTACTTCAAGATTAAGACTTGACCTAGATACTTCTTCATTAATCATCTATTCCACCTCCATATAAAAGTAACTCTTTGTATTTTCTTAACTTCTCTTGATGGATTTTTCTTCTAAAATCTTCTCCCGTAACTTTAACTGGTATTGTCATTTCAAGTATTCTTGAATATATCCTCTGATACTCAAGGTCTATATTAGGATTTTGAATAATTTCCAATGATAAGTTTGTAGTAAAAATTGTCGGCCTGCCTTTTAAGTATCTTGAGTTTATAATGTTATATACCTGTTCTCTTGCATAAGATGTATCCCTTTCAATTCCAAGATCATCTAAAATTAACAACGGAATGTTTGATAGGTTATCTATAATTTCATTTGAATCTAGCTTAAATGCTGATTTTTGTATTTGGTTTATAACCTGAGATAAATTCATAATCTTAACTTTAACTTGTTCTCTTTCAATTAATTCATTTGCAATAGAACAAGCAAGATAAGTCTTTCCACTGCCAACATCTCCATAAAATAAAAGTCCAACATTGTCCTTCTTCATTTGCTCAAAACTTTTGGCATAATTGTAAGCAACCTTGTAATCTTGTCCCTTTTCATTTAGGAATTTCTCAAAAGTATATTGGTGTTGGAGCGGCGATGAGAAGCAATCTCTTTTCAATGACGATATTTTCATCAGTCTTTCTCTTTCTTCATTTTCCTTATCTCTCTTTATTTCACATTCACATTTAATTCTGGGAATAAACTTTGTAAAGCCAAAGTCAAGTAATTCTCCATCGACTCTTTTACCACATACCTTGCAATAGATATGTCCATTTCTTTCAATATCATTTTCTCTTAATACAAAATCTTTTAAGTTCTTCATAAACTCTCTCCTATATCGTAATTCATTTTCCTTGTTGTATTATCATTAATGTTTTTTGCCTGATCATTAAGATACCAATTAATTATCGTTGCCTTGTGATCTTGATACACTCTGTTATTTGCTTTCATATATGACGACAACCTATCAATATACTCACTAATCCTGCTTCCTAACTCATTTGTTAAGTCCTTATATTCTTCATCAGTCAAAAATATGTTTTTATATATTCCATAAGGTTTTTGCCCTTTGCTAAAATCATTCTTTCTTAACTCATTATTATTAATATTGTTATAGTTACCTTCCGATTTTCGAAAATCTTGAAGTCTGTTATTCGGAGTTCTTGAATTCCGATTATCGGAATTCTGGACTTCTGCTTTTCGGAAATCTGGATTTCTATTATTTGAATCATAGAAAACACTCATAAAGTCTTTAACATAAATTCTGTTAGGCTTTCCAAGTCCTTGTCTTTTCTTTTCAATCAGTCCTATTCCTGATTTTGTATCAAGCTCATTTATAATCTTTAAGGCTTTATCATTAGCACAGTTAAATTGCTCTTTAATAGCATCCATTGTGTAGTAAATAAAGACTTTTCCATCTTCATCTATCCAGCCATTTTTATATGAAAGCCCCATTCGATTAAGCATATATGAATACAAAACTTTAGCTTCAATAGAAATGCTCTCAAAAATCTCATCTTCCATTAATACCATAGGTAACCTAATGAAGTTATACATCTCAGATTGCCTATTATAAAAATAATCAAAATTCATTCTTACCTCCTTTCTTTGAAATAACAAAAAGACGACAGAATTATTGCTTTCTATCGTCTACGGTTGTCTTATATTTATTTTTCTTCAAATTGATTTTATTGTATAGTTTAATAATTCTAATAATCCAATAACATATATACCTAATTTAGGTAATCCAAATGGACTAAATAAAAATGCTAATATTAGTGCTTCAATTACAATTTGCTTGTCTCCTTGAAAAATGCTAGCTATTCCAATTATAAAAATCAAAGTAGAAACTACGCTTAACAACGCAGTACTCAAACTTAATATGAAGGTTAAAAAAGCTATGAGCAAACTCAACACTAATCTTATCGGTAATAAAATTATTCTAATTATCCATCTCATACATACTCCTAAAAATTAAACTGGGATTCATAACAAACCCCAGTTTCATAATTAGCGTGTCCTTTAATATAATTTTGATCCTGCTGGAATATTATCATCCAGCATTATTAAGTTAAGTTTTTCTTCACCGTCATACTCACAAATTGCAGATATAATCATACCTTCTGAGTCGATTCCCATCATCTTACGAGGAGGAAGATTACAAATTGCAAGTAGTGTCTTTCCAATTAAGCTCTCTGCGCTGTAATATTCCTTAATACCAGATAAAATAACTCTTTCTTTTTCAGAACCATCATCTAATGTAAATTTCAAAAGTTTTTTTGACTTAGGAACTTCTTCGCAGTTCTTAACCTTTACAACTCTAAAATCAGATTTTGAGAAAGTTTCAAAGTCTACCATATCTTCAAATAATGGTTCAACTTTCACTTTTGAAAGGTCAATTTCTTCTGTCGTAAGTTTGTCGTAAGTTTCGTAAGTTTCTTTTGACAAACCCCTATTTTCTGCCTTTTCTAAGCCTATTGGCTTCATTGTTGGGAAAAGTAATACGTCTCTTATTGAACGTTGACCTGTTAATATCATTATTAATCTGTCAATTCCAATTCCAAGTCCACCTGTTGGAGGCATTCCTACTTCAAGAGCATTTACAAAATCGTAATCCATCATGTGTGCTTCATCATCGCCTGATTCTCTTTTTGCAACTTGATCTAAAAATCTTTGTTTTTGATCAACTGCATCGTTTAATTCTGAGAAGGCATTTGCAATTTCTGCTCCGTTTACAAAAGCTTCAAACCTATAAGTTAAGCTTTCGTCATCATTTTTTCTTTTTGCAAGTGGAGATATTTCTACTGGATAATCAATTACAAATGTAGGTTGAATTAATTTATCTTCAACGAATTCATCGAAAAATTCTGCAATTATTTCGCCTCTTGTTGATTTTACTTCTACATTTTTTTCTTTAGCAATTTTTACTGCATCTTCGTATTCTGTAATTTCATTAAAATCTACTCCAGAATATTCTTTTACAGCATCAATCATAGAAATTCTTCTCCAAGGAGTTTTTAATTCAATTTCTTTGCCATCAAATTCTACAAGGGTAGTTCCTTTTACTTTGTTTGCTACTTCTTCTACCATTGTTTCTGTAATTTCCATCATGTCTTCAAAATCGCCATAGGCTTGATATAATTCCATTGTTGTAAATTCTGGATTATGAGTTGCATCCATGCCTTCGTTTCTAAACATTCTACCTATTTCATAAACCTTATCGAATCCACCAACAATTAATCTTTTTAAATAAAGCTCTGATGCAATTCTTAAATACATTCCAATATCCAAACTATTGTGGTGGGTTATAAATGGTCTTGCACTTGCTCCACCTGCAATTGTATTTAATATTGGTGTTTCAACTTCCAAAAATCCTCTATTCTCTAAAAATTTTCTAATTTCAGATATTATTTTACTTCTAAGTACAAAAACATCTTTTACTTCTGGATTTACAATTAAATCTACATATCTTTGCCTGTATCTTATATCAGGATCTTTTAGTCCATGCCATTTTTCTGGTAAAATTTGCAAAGATTTTGTCAAAAGATCTGCGTGTTCTGTTTCTATAGAAATTTCGCCTTGATTTGTTTTGAAAACTTTTCCTTCTATTCCTATTATATCTCCAATATCATATCCTTTTGTTTCTTTGAAATTATCTCCCATGATATTTTTACGGTTTACAACTTGAATTTGTCCAAGAGAATCTTGAACATCCATAAAGCTCATATTTCCATGGCCACGTCTTGCCATAATTCTTCCAGCAACTCTTACGATTTTTCCTTCAAATTCTTCAAAATTATCTTTTATATCTTCGGATAAGCTTCTATTTCTAAAATTTACAATAGCGTGAGGGTTTTTTCCTTCAGCTTTTAATTTTTCAAGCTTTTCCCTCCTAATTTGAAGCATTTCATTAAGATCTTGATTTTTATTAGCCATATTTACTCCTATTTTATTTCTTTAATAGTATAGTAGCATTTTCCATTTGGTGTAACAACTTCTACTTTATCGCCTTTTTTCTTTCCAAGTAAAGCTTCTCCGACAGGAGATTCATTTGAAATAAATCCTTCAAGTGGATTTGATTCAGCTGTTCCTACTATTTTATATTCCAAATCTTCATCAAATTCTTCATCGTGAATTAAAACTTTACTTCCTACGCTAACTTCATCTTTATTTGTAGAATCTTCAAAAGTTTTGGCATGTCTAATCATATCTTCAACTTTTGCAATTCTTGATTCGACTTCGCCTTGTTCGTTTTTAGCTTCATCGTAATCAGCATTTTCTGAAAGATCTCCAAAAGATCTTGCTTCTTTAATTTTTTCTGCTATTTCTGGTCTTCTTTTTGTTTTTAAATATTCTAGTTCGTCTTGTAATTTTTGTAGGTATTCTTTTGATAGAATTACTTCTTTTTGTTCTGTCATTTTATCATCCTTTCAGTGTGGATTTATATTTTTCTAAGGCATCCATCACTTCTTCAATTGTATTTAATTTATTAACCAAATCACGGATTTTGCTTGAGTTTTTAAGTCCTTTTATATACCATGATAGGTGTTTTCTCATTTGCGTTACTACTAATTTTCCTTTTTTATATTTTAATTCTAATTTGTATTGTTCTATAAGTTGGTCAATTATTTGTTTGGAAGATGGCTTTTCATAAAATCCCTTATTTATATAATCTTTTATTTCTTTAAATAAAAAAGGATTGCCCATTGCTCCCCTTGCAAGCATTACCCCATCAGCTTTTGTTTTATCAATTACTTTTACAAAATCTTCTACACAAAATATATCTCCATTTGCTATAACTGGAATTGAGAGATTTTCTTTTAATATTTTTATATGATTCCAATCAGCCTTTCCTGAATACATCTGTTCTTTTGTTCTTGCGTGCAAAATCACATAATCTATTCCAGCATCTTGGGCAATTTTTCCTATTTCTAAATAATTTAAATTTTTGCCATCAATTCCTAATCTAAATTTGATATTTATTTTTTTGTCAGTAGATTTTCTCAAAGTCTTACAAATATCTTCAACTAATTTTGGCTTTGCCATAAGGGCGCTTCCTTCGCCGTTTTTTGTGATTTTTGCTACAGGACAGCCCATATTAAAAGAAATTTCTTTTGACTTTTCAATTGGATTTATTTTATCTTTTACTACTTTTTCAATTATGTCAGGTTTTGAACCAAAAATTTGTATGTTACAATTTTTTTCGTTTTCTGAAATAAATAACAAATCGTCAGTTTTTTGATTGTCATAATAAAGAGCATTTACTGAAACCATTTCTGTAAAGGTTTTGTCTGCTCCGTATTTTTCTGCAATCAACCTAAAACCAACATCACTCACTCCAGCCAAGGGTGCCAACATTATTTGTTTATTTTTTAATTGTTCTCTCATAAATCAATCTTAAACCTTCTAAGGTTAGGTCATTTTCTACGATTTCGATGTATCTGGACTCTGATGCCAATAATTCAGAATATCCTCCAGTTGAAACTATATTTATTTCTTCTTTTGTGATATTTTCTTTTTTAATAATTTCTTTTATCAACTGTTCAATTATTCCATCAATCAAACCAATATATCCAAAAACCATTCCAGCATTTATTGATTCTGATGTATTTTTTGCAATGGCTGATGATGGATCATGCAATTCAATTCTTGGAAGTTGAGCTGTTCTATCTATTAATGCATCAAGACTTGTTTTGAGTCCTGGTGCAATAGATCCTCCCAAATATTGTCCATGTTTATTTACAACATCGAAGGTTGATGCAGTTCCAAGATCAACTACTATAGTAGGTCCTCCATACATTTCGTAAGCTGCTACAGCATCTACTACCCTGTCAGCACCAACTTCTCTTGGATTATCATATTTTATATCAATTCCAGTTTTTGTGCCTATTCCTACAATCATAGCTTCTCTTCCAAAAAATTTTCTATTTGCAGATTGCCATGAATATAAAACATCGGGTGCTACTGATGATATTATTGTATCTTCTATATTATCTTTATCAATTTTATGAATTGCCAAAAAATTATATAGAATTTGAACTATTTCATCGCTTGTTACAATTTGATTTGTTGTAATTCTAAATTTTGTTTTTAATTTCTTTTTATTGTAAACGCCAATCACAGTGTTTGTATTGCCGACATCTACTACAAGTAGCATATATTCTCCTAAATTTTTATAATCTCAACATTAACTCTAATATGATACATCATCTTGTTTGATTTTTCAAGATTATTTACCTAATTTATATTTTCTTATTAGGGTATTTATTTGTTCAATATCTTCAAATTTTACTTGAACTGATTCTTGATTATCTTGATGGTCTTTTCTAGTAATTACTACCAAATTTCCACGTTCTTTATCAAATCCCCATTTTTTTAATTCTTTGTAAGTATAAAATGAATCGTTTAATAAGATTCCATTTTCTCCAATATAAATTTTTGTTTTTGTATTTAGGAAAAATACTAATCCCATAACTATCATTACAGATGCTGTCATAAGACCTGTTTGATTTTTCATTCTGATTCCTTGAAATAAATTTATAGCTCCTGTTACAATTAAAAGCCCAAACAAAATATATTCCATAGTTGATGATCTTTTTCCAAAACTTTTTACATCGCCTTGTAAATTTTTAACTGATTTTTTGCTTTTAAATAATTTAAATCCAAGCCATGCTATAAGTCCTACATAAATTAATATAATAAATTTGTCAAATTGTTTCATATTACCTCCTATTTTTATTTAAACTCAAAAAATAAGGCTTTTTTCAAAAAATGAAATAAAGCCAAATTTAATAAGATTTTAACATTTTTCTATCTTTATTTTACTCATAAACTTCTCTTTTTAAAACCCCAATAAAGGGTAGGTTTCTATACATTTGCATATAATCAAGTCCGTAGCCAACTACAAACTCATTTGGAATTTTAAAGCCAGACCAATCTGGTTTTATTTCTATTTCTCTTCTTTCTGGTTTATCAAGTAAGGTTATAATTTTTACAGAATTTGCTCCTCTTTTTATTAAAGACTCTTTCAAGGCATCTAATGTTCTTCCTGTATCAATTATATCTTCAACTAATAAAACTTCTTTTCCAGTAATATCTGTATCCAAATCTTTTATTATTTTTACATTTCCTGAAGATTGTGTGCCATTTTCGTAAGATGAAACATCCATAAATTCTAAAGTACAATCTAATTTAATATTTTTGGCAAGTTCAGCCATAAACATAATTGAACCTTTTAGAATTCCCACAAGTACAAGCTCGTTTTTGTCTAAATAATATTCGTTTATTTGACCTGCAAGCTGTTTTATTCTTTTATTTAAACTTTCTTCATCAATTAGTACTTGGTCTATTACATCTTCTAAATCAATTTTCATAACTCCTCCACACTTACCATTAAAATATTCGTATCGTCATATTTTACTTTAAAATCCTCACTTCTTCTTTTCCCAACAATCCATGCTAGCTTGTTGTTTATAAATAAAAGTGGAATTTTGTCCCTATCTTTTCTATCAATTTTTTCATCAATAAAGAAATCTTTGAGTTTTTTTCTTTTTCCATTTTTCATGGCGGTAAAATAATCGCCATTTACTCTATACCTGATTTTTATTGAAATATCATCTAAATTTTCCAAACTATAAAAAACTCTATTTTTTTTGCTAGAATTTTTATAAAAATCATAAGAAACAAGAGCTGTTTTAAATTTATAATTTCCAAAAATTTTCTTATCATTTGAATTCATATAGATTTCTTTTAAATTTTTTTCAATAGTTTTTCTTTTTATGTAAAAATCATAAGACCTATAATTTTTTTCAAAGATTAAATCATCTTTAATAATTTTTTTCCCATTTTCTAATGACCTTATTTTTATAAAATCGTCTATATTTGTTTTAGAAAAATCATTGATATTTCCATATAAAAATTCTATAGTCCTTCTTATAAGCCTTGCCTTCAACGCATCTGAAATATCTTCAAATTCATTTTTATCAAAAGAAATATGGTTTGTATCTTTTTTTATAAGAATTTTTTCTAGATTTTTGTCTTCAACTTTTCTTAAAATTTTATAATCACTTTTTGCAATTTCTGATAAGGAAACTAAAGAGTTTTTGAAATTCGGATTTATTTTTTCGATTTCTGGTATTATTTCAAGTCTAATTTTATTTCTGGTATAATCAGTTTCCAAATTTGTATAGTCTATGTGATAGGAAATTTTATTTTCATCTAAAAATTCCAGAATTTCACTTTTAGTAAAGTCCATCATTGGTCTAATTATATCTTTGTTCTTATAATCCATTGCCCTAAGTCCATCAAGACCTGATCCTCTTATTATTCTCATAAGAACCGTTTCTGCCTGATCGTCTTTGTTGTGGGCAACTGCTATTTTTGCATTTTCGTATTTATTTTTTATTGACCTAAAAAAATTATACCTTAAGATTCTTCCAGCATTTTCCGCTGAAATTTTTTCTTTTTTTGCGTAATCATCCATAGACTTATGGTCTATAAATGTTTTAAATCCCAATTTCTCTCCAGTTTTTATAACTAATTTTTCATCTTCATTTGCATCAAGCCTATGCAGATGATTTAGGTGGGCAAGAACTATATTTATTTTGTAGCAATCTTTTACTTCATTTAACAAATAAATTAAAAATTGGCTATCAGGACCACCGCTTGCTCCAACAATTATGGTATCATTTTTTTCTATTAGATTATTTTTTTCTATTGTGGACTTAAACTTATTTATTATTTTCGTCTTTGTACACATATTCGTCTTTCTTAATCATACCTAATTTTTCTCTAGCTATTTTTTCCTTGTACTCATCTGTATTTCTATTTTCATAGTCTTCTTTTATAGAGTCAATTTCTCCTCTTATGCTAGAAATTTTGCTGTTTGTTGTTTTAATATTAGCATTTAAATCCACAATTTGTGCATTTACTTTGCTATTAAATGATTTTGACAAAATAAATACCAATACAAAAACAAGGATACTTCCCATCAAAAATCTTTTATTCTTTTTTGACCTATTTTTAAGGTATTTTTCACATTTATTCATCTATAACCTCATACATTTCACTTGCGTCATTTTTTTTAGCACCATCAATCAAGTCAAGAACTTTTACTTTTAAATTACTTTTTCCAAAGCAAATTTCAACTATATCTCCACATTCTACATCACTTCCTGCCTTGGCAATATTCCCATTTATTTTTACTCTTTCATTTAGGCAAGCGTCTTTTGCAACCTGCCTTCTTTTAATTATTCTTGAATTTTTTAAAAATTTATCTATTCTCATTAAATCACCTTAATTAATTATAACAAATAAAGACCCATTTAGTCCATAATAAAACAATTTCATTTATTTTTTATTATGAGTATAATTGTAATGGTGATATTATGAATAAAATTTTTCATATAGACTGCGACGCCTTTTACGCATCATGCGAAGAGCTTAGAAATCCAAATTTAAAAAATTTCCCAATGGCTGTCGGCGGTCTTTCAAATAAATCAATAATTACAACAGCAAATTATAAGGCAAGAGAGTATGGAATCCATTCTGCCATGCCAGTTTTTATTGCCAAACAACTTTGTCCAGATTTAATTATGGTAAAAGTTGACAGAAAATATTACAAGAAAAAATCAAAAGAAGTTTTTGATATTATAGAATCTTATTCACATACAATAGAACAGGTTTCAATTGATGAGGCATATATTTTTATAGACAATAATGAAGATAAAAAAATTTTAGCACAAAAAATTCAAAATCAAGTTTTAAAAGAAACGGGAATTGGAGTATCAATTGGAATTTCTTACAATAAATTTTTGGCAAAACTTGCAAGCGACTGGAATAAACCGATGGGCATAAAAGAAATAAGCAAAGAAGAAGTGCCTGAAATTTTAAAAAATTTAGATATTAAAAAAGTTCACGGACTTGGAAATAAGTCTGTTCAAAAATTAAAAGATATTGGAGTTTATAAAATCAAAGATTTATTAAAACTTGACCAAGAATTTCTACAATCACTTTTTGGCAAGCAAGGAAGATATGTTTATAAGGTTATAAGAGGCGAAGATAATAGAAAAGTTCAAACAAATACAAAAAGAAAATCAATAGGCAGAGAATTTACCTTTAGAAAAAATACCAAAGATTTAAAAATTTTATACGCTTATATAGACGAAATTTCCCAAAAAATCGAAGAAGATTTGAAAGCAAAAGATATAAAAGCCTACACTGTAAATTTAAAAATAAAAACAGAATATTTTAAAACTCATACAAAATCCTACACCCTACTTTCTCCAATATCAAAAAAAGAAGATATTGCAGAAATTGCCAAGGACTTGTTAGATCAAATTATTTCAAACGAAAATTTAAGGCTTATAGGAATTTCCCTATCAAATTTATCAAAAAAGAATCATACTCAATTAAGCTTATTCGATAAATAATTTTTTAAGAATTTATAAATAAAAAATCGCAAGATAATAGAATTTTCTACTAGCTTGCGATTTTTTTTATTCTTCTTCGTTTTCAAAATTTTCTTCAACATTTTCAGATTCTTTTGAATCTTTTTTGTCAGAATTTATATTTTCTCTTAATTTTTCTTCAATTTCGTGGAGAATGTCTTCGTTTTCTTCAAGATATGTTTTTACATTTTCCCTACCTTGACCAAGTTTTTCTCCATTATAAGAATACCAGCTTCCTGCTTTTTCTACTATGTCTTCATCAACTGCAGAATCCAAAATTACTCCAGATTTTGAAATTCCTTGTCCATACATAATATCAAATTCTACAACTTTAAAAGGAGGAGCCACCTTATTTTTTACAACTTTTACCCTAGTTCTATTTCCTATATAATCATCGCCTTGTTGGATTCCTTTTATTCTTCTAATATCAAGTCTTACTGATGAATAAAATTTAAGAGCCTTACCTCCAGTTGTTGTTTCAGGATTACCAAACATAACTCCAATTTTTTCTCTCAATTGATTTATAAAAATAACTGTGGTATTTGTTTTTGAAATAATTCCAGTCAATCTTCTCAAAGCTTGGCTCATAAGTCTTGCTTGAAGACCCATGTGGCTATCTCCCATTTGTCCTTCAATTTCTGCTTTTGGAACAAGAGCTGCAACTGAATCGACAACAATCAAATCAACCGCACCAGATCTTACCAAAGATTCTGCAATGTCTAGCGCTTGTTCTCCTGTATCTGGTTGAGATAAAATTAATTCGTCAATATTTACTCCCAATTTTTTTGCATATTCTGCATCCATAGCATGCTCAGCATCAATAAAGGCACAAGTATTTCCCAATTTTTGATCTTCAGCAATACAGTGAAGAGTAAGAGTTGTTTTACCAGAAGATTCTGGTCCAAAAATTTCTATAACTCTTCCTCTAGGAAGTCCACCAACTCCAAGAGCAATATCAAGATTTATTGCGCCAGTTGGAATTACAGTTACATCAACCTTTGGAGCTTCGCCCATTTTCATAATAGCACCCTTACCATATTTTTTTTCAATATTTTTAAAAGCTTGGCTTAGGGCTTTTTCTTTATCATTATCTGTGTTTTTTTCTTTTTCTTTAGCCATATATTTTCCTTCCTATTTTATAAATTAAAAAATAAAACTTGTCTTCAAAAATCTAAAAAATTTTCTTTAAAATTTATATATCGTCTAAATTTAAAACTTTTTTATTTTTAACTAAATAATCAATTCCTGAAAGCACTGTCAATACAACTGCTACATAAAATAAAACAAGACCTATTGAATTTAATGTAGGATTATTTAATAATAGCATTACAGTAGATACGCATTGGCTCATTGTTTTTGCTTTTCCGCCCTTGCTTGCTGCAATTGTTATATTGTTACTTGCTGCAAGAGTTCTAAGTCCTGTAATAATTAGCTCTCTTGAAATTATTAAAATAACTGCCCAGCTTGGGATTATATTTGTTGCTGTCAATAAAACAAATCCTGCCATAGTCAAAATTTTATCTACTAATGGATCCATAAATTTCCCAAAAGTTGTAACCAAATTTCTACTTCTTGCAAGATGTCCATCAAGAGCATCTGTCAATGATGCAACTGCATATAAAATTGCAGCAACATTATACATTCTACCAAAAATTAAATATAATACCACAAATACTGGCACCAAAATCATTCTTACGGTTGTAACTTTATTTGCTATATTCATATTACTCTCCTTCTAAATAGCTATGATCTACCAAAACTTTTCTAGGCTTACTGCCCTCGTAACCACCGATTACGCCACGAGCTTCCAATTGGTCAATTATTCTCCCAGCTCTAGCATATCCTACTTTTAATTTTCTTTGCAAAAGAGAAACTGAAGCAGTGTTTTCATTTATAATAATTTCTATTGCCTCATCAATCAATTCATCTTCATCATCATTTTCAACAATTTTTGTTTTTTCCTCAACAGTTTCCATAGCTTTTTTATCGTATTCTTCTTCGCGAGTTTGTTTTATATAATTTACAACTCTCAAAACTTCAGAATCCGATACAAAAGCTCCCTGAATTCTCATAGGCTTCATTGCATCTGATGGAGAAAATAACATATCTCCTTTTCCAAGCAAAGTTTCTGCTCCGCTCATATCAAGAATTGTTCTTGAATCAATTTGACTTGTAACTGCAAAAGCAATTCTTGATGGAATATTTGCCTTGATTGTTCCAGTTATTACATCAACTGTTGGCCTTTGAGTTGCAATTATCAAATGGATTCCACAAGCTCTAGATTTTTGAGCAAGTCTTGTAATATAATCTTCAACTTCACTTGCAGCTGTCATCATTAAATCTGATAACTCATCTATTATTATAACAACATAAGGAAGTTTTTCTATATTTTCATCAATTTCTGATAAATCTCTGTATGATGAAATATCTCTTACATGATTTTCTTCAAATAATTTATAACGTCTTTCCATTTCCCTAATTGCCCAAAATAATGAAGACGATGCTTTTTTTGGATCAGTTATAACTGGCATAATTAAATGAGGAATTCCATTATAAATTGAAAGCTCTACGATTTTTGGATCTATCAAAAGCAATTTAACTTCATCTGGCGAATGCTTATATAAAATTGACATTATAATCGTATTTATACAAACACTTTTTCCAGATCCTGTCGCACCCGACACAAGAAGATGGGGCATTTTTTCTATTGCAGAAACTTTTGGCAAGCCTGATATAGATTTTCCCAAAACAAAAGGAAGTTCTTTAGAGCTTTTCATAAACTCTTCGCTTGCAATCATTTCTTTTAAGCCAACAACTTCTTTTTGTGAATTTGGAACTTCTATTCCAACGTGGCTTTTGCCAGGAATTGGCGCTTCAATTCTTATATCGCTTGTTGCAAGTGCAAGGGATAAATCATCAGATAAATTTAAAATTTTTGAAACTTTTACACCTCTTTGAGGTTTTAATTCAAAACAAGTTACGCTTGGTCCAATATTAATTTGAACAACTTTTGATTTTATACCAAAAGAATCCAAGCACTCCTCAATTCTTCTTGCTTTATCTTTTATATCATTTTGGTCAAGCTCGCTATCATCATCCCTGTCATCAAGAAGATCTAGTTTTGGGAATTTATAATTTAAAGTATATTCTTCCTTAAAAGTTTGGTCAAAATCTGATAAATCGACTTGTTTTGATTTGTAGGAATTTATTTTTGCCTTTTCAAACCTTTGGTCAAAATCATCCTTATTTTCTTTTTCTACTTCTTCTTCAATCTTTATAATTTTATTTTTGCTTAAATCTTCTTCTTTGTCTATTTCTTCTCTTTTTTTGTTTTCTCTATTATTTCTAATTTTTTTAAGCTTTTTTTCTCTAAAATAAGTTTTTATTTTGTTGGAAATTTTCATATAGTTTTTTCCCATAAAATTTCCAAAAATTACAGTTTTTTCTTTGGTCTTCGTAATTAAGTCCTTATAAGATATGCCTAATAAATTTTTAATTAAAGAAATCCAAAAAATAATATATAAAATTATTATTCCTGCACTACCTATAAGCCTTTCTAGATAAAAACTAATATTTACTCCCAAAATACCACCAGATTCTCTTATCATTTTTTCAGCATTTTTAATTGATAGGGACAAAGTTTTATCCAAAAATTTCATAGATAAAATTGCCATGGTTAATAAAATCAGGATAAATAAAATATTAAATATCCTAAGATTTTTTTTGAATTTATCCATAAATACAAATAAAAAACTTATAAAACTAAAAATAAAAACAAAGTAAGACATAAATCCAAAAATTCTAAAATTTGTATATGTAATAAAATCTCCCAATCTTCCGGTATTTGGAAGAATTAAAAATATAAATCCTATTAGAGAGATAAACATAAAAAATATAGAAAATGATTTCTTATTAAATTTTCTATTTGCAGATTTTTTTGAATATTTAGATTTTTTTCTTTTTCTATTTGAATTTGTATTTGCCATATTCACCTCACATAGATTATATAACAAAGGAGAAAATAAATAAACTGCCTAATAAATGGCAGCCTTCTTTTAACTTCTACAAAATTTTATTTATGGTACAAAATGAATTAAAAATTTTCGCACAAGAAAAATAATTAATTCATTTTAACCATAATTTTTTGTAGTTAGTTTATAAAATCTTTTAAGACTTAGTCTTCTTTAGATTGTTTTTTTTCTTCTTCAATTAATAGGGCTTTTCTTGAAAGATTGATTCTTCCTTGCCTATCAATTTCTGTAACTTTTACCCTTACCTTATCTCCAATTTTTAAAACATCTTCAACTTTTTCAGTTCTTTTTGTATCAATTTGAGATATGTGTAAGAGTCCTTCTTTGCCAATTGCAATTTCTACAAAGGCACCAAAGTTCATTATTCTTTTTACTTCGCCCTCATAAATATCGCCAGCTTTTGGATCAGTTACAATTGATTTAATCATTTGGATAGCTTTTTTTCCGCTTTCTCCATCATTGCTTGCAACTGTTATGTGTCCATCGTCTTCAGTTTCAATTTTTACACCAGTTGCATCAATTATTTTGTTGATTGTTTTTCCGCCGGCACCAATTACATCCCTAACTTTTTCTGGATCAATATCTATTGAAAAAATTCTTGGAGCATATTTTGATAAGTCTTCTCTTGGCTTGTCGATTGCTGATGTTATTACATCAAGAATTTTAAGTCTTGCCTTATGAGCATCAGCCAAGGCTTCTTGTAAAACTTCTTTATTTATTCCAGAAATTTTCATATCCATTTGAAGAGCAGTAATTCCATCTTTTGTTCCAGCAACTTTAAAGTCCATATCTCCAAGATGATCTTCAAGTCCTTGAATGTCTGTAAGAATTGAAATTGAATTTTCTTCTTTGATTAAGCCCATAGCAATTCCTGCAACAGGTTTTTTAATTGGAACTCCTGCATCCATTAGTGATAAAGTCGAACCGCAAATTGATGCTTGTGATGATGAACCGTTTGATGATAAAACTTCACTTACTACTCTTATTGTGTAAGGAAAATCATTTGTATCAGGCAAAACTGGAATTAAAGCTCTCTCAGCCAAATGTCCATGTCCAACTTCACGTCTTCCAGGTCCTCTTAGTGGTCTAATATCTCCAACGCAAAATGGTGGGAAATTATATTGATGAATATATCTTTTTGTAATTTCTTCTCTGTTCATTGAATCAATTACTTGTTCTTCCCCAGGAGATCCTAATGTTAGAACTGATAAAACTTGAGTTTGACCTCTTTGGAATAATCCAGAACCGTGAGCTCTTGGCAAAAGTCCAGCTTCTGCAGATAAAGGACGAATTTCATCCATCTTACGTCCATCAGGTCTAATTTTATCAATTGAAATCATTCTTCTAACTTCTTTTTTCATAATAGAATCTACAGTTTTGTGAATTTCATCTTCACTTTCTGGAAATTCCTCTAAGAAATCTTCCCTACATTTTTCTTCTATTTCGTTAATATCATCTTCTCTTTGAACCTTATCAGTTGTTCTTATAGAATTTTTAATATCTTGTGTGTATTTATCTTTAATTTTTCTTTGAATTTCAGTTTCAACTTCTTCACAAACTTCCATTTTTTCCTTGCCAATATCATCAATAATTGTTTGGATAAAAGCGCAAATTTCTTTAATTTCTGCATGAGCTACCATCATAGCTTCAAGCATTTCATCTTCTGATAATTCATTTGCACCAGCTTCAACCATATTAATAGCATCAGCAGTACCTGCTACTGTTAAATTCAAAGAAGTCTTTTCTCTTTGGTCTTTATTTGGATTTACAATAAATTTTCCATCAACATATCCAACAGAAACAGCAGCAACTGGTCCATAAAAAGGAATATCAGAAATTCCAAGAGCAATAGATGCACCAATTGTTGTCATACAATCAGGTTCATTATCTTCATCTACAGAAAATGGTGTAGCAATTACTTGAACATCATTGTAAAAATTTTCTGGAAACAAAGGTCTTAAAGGTCTATCCATTTGACGAGAAATCAAAATAGCCTTGTCTGATGCCTTACCTTCTCTTTTTATAAATCCGCCAGGAATTTTTCCAACTGCATAAAGTTTTTCTTGATAATCACAAATAAGTGGGAAAAAATCAATTCCCTCTCTTGGCTTGTCACTTGCAACAGCAGTAACTAATAAAATTGTATCGCCTGTTCTAATTAAACATTCTCCATTAGTTTGCTCAGCAACTTTTCCGATTGTTATAGAAAGATCGGAACCATTTTGTGACTTATATTCATAAGTTTTTTCCATTTTTTCTCCTAACTACAAAAAAGACGGGATAAGTCCCGTCATATTTAACTATTTTCTTAAACCAAGTTTTTCAATAACTTCACGATATCTTTCAATATCATTTTCCATTAAGTAATTTAAAAGTCCTTTTCTACGTCTAATCATTTTGAAAAGTCCTCTTCTTGATGAGTGGTCTTTTTTGTTTGCTTTTAAATGTTCAGTAAGTTCTTTGATTCTTTGAGTAAGAATAGCAATTTGAACTTCTGGTGAACCAGTATCTTTTTCGTCTTTTTGAAATTGTTTAATAATTTCTGTTTTTTGATCTTTATTTAACATAAAATCCTCCTAAAATTTATTCGCCATAACCATGAAATAGTCCGAGGAAACTTAGTCCATAGTTAAGGTATCTTTGATATTATACCAAATATCTTTATTTTTGCAAAGAAAAAATTACATATTAATTTTTCTTATTTAAAAATAAAATTAATCCCAATTTTTTAAAAATCTAATTCATTAATTCCTGCTTTAAAATCAAAAATTTCATAATCATATCCAGAATCTTTTACTAATTTGAAAATATCTTCATTTTTTATAAAAAGAGTTTTGGTGTTGTCGTCTGGATGAAAGGTCATAAGATCATTTTCTTCTATCATATCTTTATCAAAGAACACTTTTATATTTTCATTTGTATTCATCAAACCAAAAACTGATATAATTCCTACTTCTTGCTCCATTATTTCATAAACTTTTTTCGGATCAAGAAAGTGCATTCCTTTTTCATTTAATAATTTATTATAATCTTTTAAGCTAATCATTTTTTTATCATCCATAACTATCAAATAATATTGTCTATTTTTTCTATTAGCCAAAAAAAGATTTTTTGTCCTTGCCCCTTCTTTTCCTTCAATATATTTATCAGCTTCTTCTGTAGTTTCAGCTGGAGGATGTTCTACCATATCATATTTTATATTTAATTTATTAAGTCTATCAAATACTTTTTTGGAACTACTCATAATAATCTCCTTTTTAAAATTTTCAAATTACAATTTTAAATTCTATATTATAAATACCCAATAGGATTAAAAATAAATTTGAGCACAAAAAAAGAGCAGTTTCCTACTCTTTTCTATATTTTTCTATTAATTTTCTTCCTGTTTTTTTATCTTTTTCCATTTGTGCGATTAATTCTTCAGGAGAATTAAATTTATAATCAGGTCTTAGAAATTCTAAAAATTCTATGCTTATATTTTTCCCATATATATCTTTTGAAAAATCCATTATATAGGTTTCGATTTTCATTTTTTTATTTTCAAATGTTGGATTTGTTCCTATATCTGTTAGGGCATAATAAAAATCCCTGTCTATATTTACTCTGGTAAAATAAACTCCAGATTTTGCTGTAACATATTTAAATGAGGGCTTTAGATTTGCTGTTGGGAAATTTAAAAGTCTTCCTCTTTGGGCGCCTTTTATAACTTTTCCTTGCATTTTAAAAGGATGTCCCAAGTCTTTGTTGGCTTTTTCAATTTTTCCTTCTCTTACCATTTGTCTTATGTCTGTGGAATTTATAATTTTTCCATCATCAAGCTCAAAATCTACTACTTTTGTTTTGTAGGCAAAATCTTCCTCGCATTTTTTTAAAGTTTTTATATCTCCTTTTGCCATTTTCCCAAACCTATAATTATCTCCAACTATTACATATTTGGTATTTAATTTTTTATATAAAATTTTTTCAATAAATTCGTAAGGAGATAGATCTTTAAATTTATCTGAAAATTCCAAAAGACAAAAACATTCTATGCCCAAATTTTTCAAAATTTCTATTTTATCTTCAAGACTTGTAAGATATTCTCTTTCTCCATTTAGGATATTTTTGGTGTTTTCTTTAAATAATAATACAGATGGCATTAGATTTTTTGCTTTTGAAATTTTTATATTTTCTTTCATAAGTTTTTGATGACCCTTGTGGACTCCATCAAAATTTCCAAGGCTTACTGCTTTTGGCGATAAGTCAAATTCATTAAAATCCAAGTCGAATATTTTTATATTATCCTTCATAAAACACCTTCTTTAACTTCAAAGTCTTGTTTTTATTTTTATATTCTCCAAGACCAATGAATAAATCTTCTACATAAACTCTAATAAGTCCATCAAAATTTTTTCCAAGATCAATTTTCATAGTCATCCCATTTGTAGCTTGTTTGTAATAAGACTTATCCAAAATTATTTTTTCATATTGATTTAGGGCATCATCAATTGGAATAAGCTTTTTTATAAGCTCATCAACATCTTTATTTTCAAAATCTTCAATTTTTATAGCATCTTTTACATCAAAATTTCCAACTTTAAGCCTTCTAAGTTCTTTTACCGTAGCAAATGTTTTTAAAACTTCTCCCAAATCATTTACAAGACTTCTTATATAAGTTCCTTTTGAACAAGTTATTTTAAATCTTGCATAAGGAAAATCAAAATCTAGGATTTCAAAATCATAAACTTTAATTCTTCTTTGTTTTCTTTCTACAATTTTTCCTTCTCTTGCAAGCTCATATAATTTTTTGCCATTTTGTTTTAAAGCTGAATACATGGGAGGAGTTTGTAAAATTTCTCCTAAAAAATTTTCTTTTATTGCCTTTTCCAAATCTTTTTTTTCAAAAGTTTTTGAAGATTTTTCTAAAATTTCCCCTGTAATATCTTGTGTATCTGTTTTTTGCCCAAAAAATGCAAGAGTCTCATAGATTTTAACCTCATCCATTAAAAAATCTGAAACTCTTGTTGCTTTGTTAATTAAAAGTGGCAAAAGACCAGTTGCAATAGGATCAAGAGTTCCTGCATGGCCTATTTTTTTTATGCCTAGTTTTTTTCTTGCTTGATATACACATTTTCCTGATGACATTCCTGTACTTTTATCAATTAACAAAATTCCGCTAGTCATTTATTGCCTCTTCTAAAATTTTTCTCATTATATTTATAGCCTTATCCATTGAATCTGTATTTATTGTAAATCCAGAAGCTCTAATGTGACCACCGCCACCATTATCTCTTGCAATTTTAGAAACATCAAGATAATCTTTGCTCCTTAAAGAAATTTTAAATTCATTTTCTCCATATTCTTTTACAAGACAAGCTACTTCAATTCCTTTTAAATCTCTAAGCATATTTACAACCGATTCACTATCACCCATTTGTACACCAAAATCCTTACATATTTTTTGGCTTACTCCAACAAGGGCATAAGGCTTTTTAAATTCTACCTTGTTTAAAAGATGATTTTCAAATTGTAATTTTGAAATTTCTTTATTTTGGTAAAGATTTTTATAAATCATTTCAAAATCTGCTCCGATTTTATACAAATCTGCTGCAGTATAAAAAGTTAATTCACTTATATTTGAATATAAAAATCTACCAGTATCCGTAACCAAGCCAGCATACAAAAGTGTAGCTATTTCTTTATCAATCGGAAGCTTCAATCTTTTTATAATTTCATAAACAAGCTCACAGCTTGCAGGAGAATCTGAATGAATTATATTTAAATCCGTTTTGATTGAGCCACCTTCATGATGGTCAATTACAAGAACTTTTTTAGATTTTTTACAAATTTCTATTGCCTTATCAATCCTATCAAATTCTGAACAATCAACAATAATAAACAAATCATATTCTTTTTTGCTAGGATTTTTATAAAAATCAATTTGTGGTAAAAAATTTAAATAATCATCCACTTCACTTATTTTTATTACATCAGATTTTTTTCCATAAAGCTCAAGAGATTTCCTAAGACCAAGAGCTGATCCTAGGGCATCTCCATCAGGATTTATATGGGCTGAAATTGCAATTGTATCAGCCTCATCAATAAATTTTTTAAAATTTTCTAATTCTTTTTGGCTAATCTTCTCGATTTTTGGCATTTTTTTCATCCCTTTTTATGGTTTCAGCAATTAGCTTATCCATATACACGCCATGTTCGATAGAATTGTCATATTTAAACCTAAATTCTGGCATAGATCTTAATCTCATTCTCTCGCCAATTAATTTTTTCATATATCCTTTTGCTTGATCGAGAGCTTCTATTACAGATTCTTTTTTGTTTTCATCTCCCAAAACTGAAACAAAAATATCAGCATAGGATAAGTCATTTGTAACTTCTACTTCAGTTATAGAAACTATTACATTATCTGATAATCTTGGATCATTAATATCTTCTGCCAAAATTTTTGATAATTCTTTTTGCATTTGTGAAGATATTTTTAAGGTTCTTCTTTTGTCCATTCTATTCTCTTTCTTTTTCTATCATTTCGTAGGCTTCAAGCTCGTCGCCTTCTTTGATGTCGTTGAATTTTTCAAGGCCAATTCCACCTTCGTAGCCATTGTTTAATTCTTTGGCATCATCTTTAAATCTTTTCATAGATTCAATTTCTCCATCAAAGATAACAACATTGTCCCTTAATAATCTTATTTTTGCTCTTCTTGGAATTGAACCACTTGTTACAAGAACACCTGCAACCATTCCTGCATTTGGAATTTTGAAAGTTTCTTGAACTTTTGCACGACCTAAAACTTTTTCTTCAAATTCTGGATCAAGCATTCCTTTGAGAGCTTTTTCTACATCTTCTATCGCTTCATAAATTACAGAATAAGTTCTTATTTCTATATTATTTTCTTCTGCCATTTGAAGAGCACCTTGAGTTGGACGAACATTAAATCCAATTATTATAGCATTTGATGCTTGAGCAAGAAGAACATCTGATTCTGAAATTCCTCCAACAGCTCCTGCAATTACATTTACAAAAACTTCTTCGTTTGAAAGTTTTGAGAATGAACTTGAAACTGCATCTACTGTTCCTTTTACATCAGTTTTTACTATAATATTTAATTCTTTTAATTCTCCATCTTCGATGCCTTCATACATATCTTCAAGGTTAGTATTAGATTTTTGAATTAGTCTTTCTTCTCTTTTTTGCTCTTTAGCTCGATCTGCATAAGCTCTTGCAGTTTTTTCATCTTCTACAGCAAAAATTTTATCTCCTGCTTCTGCCACATCGCTTAGTCCTAAAATTTGGGCTGGCATTGATGGACCTGCTTTTGAGATTGGCTCTCCTTTTGAATTAAACATAGCTCTAATTCTTCCTGATGACGAACCAGTAACTACATAATCTTTATCGTGAAGAGTTCCTTTTTGAACAAGAACAGTTGCAACAGAACCTCTTGCCTTATCAAGTTGAGCTTCAATTATAATTCCAACCGCAGCTCTGTCTGGATTTGCTTTTAATTCTCTCATTTCTGCAACAAGTAAAACCATCTCCAACAAATCTTTAATTCCATTGCCAGTTCTTGCAGATACTTCTACCATGATTGTATCTCCGCCCCAGTCTTCTGAAACTAAACCATATTCTGTAAGTTCTTGTTTTACTCTATTTGGATCACTTTCTTCTTTGTCCATTTTATTTATCGCAACAATTATTGGAATTTCTGCAGCTTTTGCGTGATTAATCGCCTCAATTGTTTGTGGCATTACTCCATCATCTCCAGCTACAACCAAAATTGCTATATCAGTTGATTGAGCTCCTCTCATTCTCATTTGAGTGAAAGCTTCGTGGCCTGGTGTATCCAAAAATACAATTTCTTTATCATTTATTTTTACAGTTGAAGCACCAATGTGTTGAGTAATTCCTCCAGCTTCTCCAGATGCAAATTGTGTATCTCTAATTGCATCTAGAATTGAAGTTTTTCCGTGGTCAACGTGTCCCATTACTGAAACTACTGGTGGACGAGTTTGTAAATCTTTTTCGTCATCTTCGAAATCTAAATCTTTTTCTTGAATTTCAATTTCATCAAGCTTAACTTCTTTTGCAATTTCCTTATTAAATTCAAGAGCAACAAGCTCTGCTTGTTCAAATTCTATTTGATCATTTAAACCAGCCATTACTCCAAGTCCCATAAGTTTCATAATAACTTGGTTGGCATTTTCATCGATTTTTTCCGCAAAAGATTTTACTGAAATTGATTCTGGAATATAAATATTTCCATCATCATTATTTTCTGCTTTTACTTCTCTTTTGGTTGATTTTTTTGATCTTTTATTTTGCTTTTTATTTTTGTTTTTCTTTTTTCCTTTTTTCTTTGATGACTTTTTGTCTTTTTAATTTTTTGAATTTTTATCTTCCAAAGATTTTTCTTCTGATTTTTTTTCTGCTTTTATTTCTTTTTTCTCTTCTTTTATTTTTTTATCTTCCCCAAAATATTCTTCAACTATTGCAAGTTCATCTCCACTTAAAACTGACATGTGGGATTTTATTTTTAGTCCAAATTCGTCTTTTAGTAGACTGAGCATTTCTTTCGTACTTTTTTTGTGTTCTTTTGCTAATTCATAAATTCTTAATTTTTTAGCCATCTAATCACCTCTTTTATTTCATAGCAATTATCTCCTCATAAAGATCATCACTAATTTCAGTTTTAAAAACTTTTTCTAATTTTCTTTTCTTCTTGGCTTCGTTTATGCAAATTTCATTTTTACAAATATAAGCTCCCCTACCATTTTTTTTGCCGGTAGGATCTAGGATAATTCCTTCTTCTTTGTTTTTTACTATCCTAATCAATTCGTGTTTGTCTTTGTTTTCTCCACAAACTATACATTTTCTTTGTGGTATTTTTCTTTGTTTCATCTTTTCACCATTATTAATAAGTTATTATTCATCACTTTCTTCAATATCTTCTTTAATAATTTGGTCAAGGTCGTTTGATAAATCTTCTATATTTTCTTTATCTATATCTAAATTTTCGCCTTGTTGTGCATTTTCATCTTCTAAAATATCTTCTTTTGAATTTTCTTCAATATTTTCTAAATCTTTGTCTGTTTGTTCGTTAAGCCCAAGTATTTCATCAATTTCTTCTTGGCTTAATTGGTCGAATTCTTCTTGACTTTTTATATCAATTTTCCAGCCTGTAAGTCTTGCTGCAAGTCTTGCGTTTTGTCCTTCTTTTCCAATGGCAAGAGATAATTGATCTTCTCTTACAACAACCAAGGATTGTTTTTTCTTATCATTTATATAAACTTCATTAATTTCTGCAGGAGATAAGGAATTTTTTATAAATACTTTTATATCTTTATCGTAATTTATAATATCAATTTTTTCTCCTTGCAATTCTTCTACTATTGAATTTACACGACTTCCTTTAAAGCCAATACAAGCTCCAATTGAATCAATTTCTGGATCATTTGAGAACACTGCAATTTTTGTTCTTGAACCTGCTTCTCTATCTATTCCATAAATTTCAATTATTCCATTTGTAATTTCTGGAACTTCTAGCTCAAATAATCTTACAACCAAGGCCTTATCTTTTCTTGATAAAATAATTTGTGGCTCTTTTGTTGTATTTTTTACTTCTTTAATTAAAACTTTTATTCTTTGGTTTGGAGTATAAGTTTCATTTTCTACTTGCTCTTTTAATGGAATAATTCCTTCAATTTTATCAAGATTTATATAGACATTAAACTTATCTTCTCTTTGTACAACGCCTGTTATAATTTCATTTGCCCTATCCAAATATTCAGAATAAACTGAATCTCTTTGGGCATCTCTAATTTTTTGGATTACAATATTCCTTGCAGTTTGAGCTGCAACTCTTCCAAAATTTTTCGGTGCAATCTTGACCCTACAAATATCTCCAAAATCAAGTTTAGGGTCAATTTCTTTTGCTTTTGTCTTAGAAATTTCAGCTATCGGTTCATTTACTTCATCAACTACATTTTTTAGAGAATATACTTCGATTTCTCCAGTTTCATCGTCAATGCTTACATCAACATTTTCATTATTATCGTAGTTTTTTTGGTAAGATTTCACCAAAGCTTTTTCCAATGCTTCAAGGATTATTCTCTTGTCAACATTTTTAGTTTTTTCAAGCTCCTCTAAGGCAATTATAAATTCTTTATTCATTTGTCCCCCTAGAAGACTATCTCAATTTTAATAGTCTTAATTTCACTCTTTTCAATTTCTTTTTCTTCATTTTCAAGTGTAAAAATTAAGGAATTTTCTTTTATTTCTTTAATTTTTCCTATAAACTTCTCGCCATTTTTAAGCTTTATTTCTAAAAGCTCATCTTTGTTTCTTTCAAGATCTCTATCAGTCTTTAATGGTCTTGAAAGATCAGGAGAAGATACTTCCAAATAATAAAAAGATTTTATAAGATCAATTTCATCTAATCTTTCGCTTAAAAAATTAGAAGTCTTTTCACAATCATCAATTGTGATTCCTCCATCTTTGTAAATAAAAAACCTTAATATTTTATTTTTACCCTCATTAACAAATTCAATATCAACAAGCTCATAACCAAGCCCATTAATATCACTTTCCAAATTTTCTTTTAATTTGCGTATTATATCCATAACTTCCCCTTTACATATTAAAAGAGTGGATTTGTCCACTCTTCGCTTAAAATTATTATACTATAAAAGACTTAACTTTCAATTTTAAAATAAATTTACAAAATAAAATTTAATAAAAATACAAAATTAAAATCTCTAGCATTTTATTTTAAATAACTAGAGATTTTTGCATTACTTTTTAAAAAATTTTTTTATTTTTTGTTCAGGAATTTGAGATAAAATTATTGCAATAAACATAATTATTCCACCAAAAATTTCCCTATCTACTGGTCTTTCTTTCAAAAATAAAAATCCAAAAAATGCAGCAAAAACTGATTCCAAAGATAAAATCAAACTAGCAATCGTAGGATCAGTATCTTTTTGGGCGACAATTTGGAGAGTATAACCCAAACCTGATGAAAATATACCCAGATACAAAATAGCAAGCATGCCTTTCATTAATAAATCAAAATTTGGTTTTTCAAATAAAATCATAAGAAGCAAAGATACTAAACTTGCTACAAAAAATTGAATCATAGACATTTTTACACTATCAGCTCTTATAGAAAATTTATCAATAAATAAAATATGAAAAGCAAAAAATAAGGATCCAACAAAAATTAAAATATCTCCCTTATTTATAGAAAATCCATCATCAACTCTTACAGTTAATAAGTATAAACCAACTAGAGCAAGTATTATAGAAATTGCAGTTTTTTTGGAAACTTTTTTTCCCATAAAAATTGCAAAAATCGGAACTATGACAACGTAAAGTGATGTAATAAAACCTGCCTTACCGCTTGTTGTAAAATAAACTCCAGTTTGTTGAAAGCTAACTGCAACTGCCATAACAAGACCTGTGGCAATTCCACCTCTGATTGTTGCAGTTTTTGTAATACTATCTACTTTTTTTCTCGATTTATTTTTTCTAAAAAATGAATAAGCCAATAAAAAAATTCCAGCTGTCAAATTTCTAAAAAAATTAAAGGTAAATGGTTCTATGTAATCACTTCCTAATTTTTGGGCAATAAAAGCAAATCCCCAAATAAAGGAAGTCAATAGTAAAAGTAATTCTCCCCTATGTTTATTTTTCATACTTACTCCTAATAGATTTTTTTCCGCTTGCTTGTATTATATCAAAAATTTTAAATTTTGTAAGATTTTTTAATAAAAATAATAAAAATCCTACACAAGTCGCTTAACTTTGATAATTAGTTAATTTTCATTGTTATATATATGCATAAATTGTTATTTAAAAAAATATAATAAAAAAACTCTAATAAAGATTTAATCTCTATTAGAGTTTTAATTTATAAATCAAATAAAGACATTTGATTTTCTTCTTGCAATCCATCAATTATGTCCAAATTTTTTAAAGAATTCAAAGCATTTTTGTTTAGTGAAGTTCTTTTTTTCAAATCTTCAACCGAAATAAATTTCGCTTTTTCTCTTTCAATAACTATATCTTTTGCCATAGCTTCTGAAACATCATCAACTGCTGAAAGCGGAGGCAAAATTTCTCCGTCTTCATCCAAAATAAATTTAACAGCTTCTGACTTATATAAGTCTGCTTTTTTAATTTTTATATCTCTTGCAGCCATCTCCTCAGCAACTTCCAACAAAGATCTTAGATTTTTTTCTCTTTGCGTTGGTTTTTCTAATTGATTAATTTCATTTAAAGCATATTGGATTGATTTTAATCCTTTTACAATTACTGAATATTGAAAATCATTTAATTTTGTAGAAAAATATGTTGCATAAAAAGCTTTTGGATAATAAACTTTGTAATAAGCAATCCTATAACTCATCAAACAATAAGCAACTGCGTGAGCTTTTGGGAAAAGATATTTTATTTTCAAACAAGAATCAATGTACCAATCAGGAACCTTATTTTCTTTCATATAAGCCAAAGTTTCTTCTGATAAAGTTTTTCCCTTTCTTACTTTTTCCATTATTTGGAAAGATTTTTTCTTATCAAGTCCAAGATTAATCAAAGAATTCATTATGTCATCACGAGTTGAAATTATTTGATCAAAACCTGCTGTTTTTGATTTAACTAAATCTTGGGCATTATTTAGCCACACATCAGTTCCATGAGAAAGTCCAGAAATTCTTGTCATTTCAGAAAATTTGGTTGGGAAAGTATCTTTTAACATTCCCCTTACAAAAGAAGTTCCGAATTCAGGAATTCCTAAAGTCCCAATTTCGTTATTTGAAAAATCATATTTTATATTTAATGGTTTTGTTGAAGAGAAAATATTCATTACATTTTCATCATCCATTTGAAGCTTCAAAGGATCTGTATTTGTTAAATCTTGAAGACTTCTAATAATTGTAGGAACATCGTGGCCCAATAAATCGAGTTTTAAAATTACTCCATGCATCATATTGTAAGTAAAGTGCGTTGTTTTAATATCGTCTTTTCCATCGTCTGCCGGATATTGGACTGGAGAAAAATCGTAAATATTTTTATCATTTGGCACAATCATAAGACCACCTGGGTGTTGACCTGTTGTTCTTTTTACATCGTAAAGTCCTCTTTGATATTTTCTAATTTGTGCATTAGAAAGATTTAGGTCATTATCTTCCATATATTTTTTGATATAACCAAAAGCAGTATTATCTTTTATAGTTCCAATTGTTCCTGCCCTAAAAACTTTTCCTTCTCCAAATAATTCTTCAGTATATTTGTGAATAGTTGGTTGATATTCTCCAGCAAAATTCAAATCAATATCTGGTTCCTTATCTCCTTCAAAGCCCAAGAAAACTTCAAAAGGAATATCGTGGCCGTCTTTGTTCATCTCTGCCCCACATTTTGGACAAGTTTTATCTGGCAAATCTATTCCAGCTCCAACGCTACCATCTGTTATAAATTCTGAATGCTTGCATGATGGACAAACATAATGAGGAGCAAGCGGATTTACTTCTGTAATATTTGCCATGGTTGCTGCAAAAGATGAACCAACAGAACCTCTTGATCCAACCAAATATCCATCCTCATTTGATTTTTCCACGAGCTCTTTTGCAATTATATATAAAACTGCATAACCGTTTGAAATTATAGAATCAAGCTCCTTATCTAGTCTTGTTTTTACAAGATCAGGAAGAGGATCTCCATAAATTGAGATTGCTTTTTCATAAGTTGTATCTTTTAATTTTTTATCAGAGCCTTCAATTTTTGGTGGAAAAGTTTCGTGAGGAATTGGCATAATACTTTCCAAACTATCAGCAATTTTAATTGTATTATCAATTACTACTTCAATTTTCGTTTGATCATCTAAATAATAAAATTCATCAAGCATTTCATTGGTTGTTTTTAAATAATAAAGAGGATTATTTTCCTTGTAATGGAAAAATTGTCCCTTGTGAAGAATATTTCTAAGAATATAATCTTTCTTTTCCATATATCTTACAGAGCCAGTTGCTACAACCAATTTATTATATTTTTTTCCAAGCTCAATTATTTTTTTATTTATTTCTATAATTTGATTTTTATCTCTTATAGATCCATTTTCCAAATCATCAGCAAAAACTCCTATCGCCTCTATTTGGAAAAAATCAAAAAATTCGCAAATTTTTTCTATTTTTTCTTCAGAAAAATCATCTCTTATAGCCTTAAACAAAAGACCATCTTTTCCACCAGATCCTATTATCAAACCTTCTTTGTTTTCTTTTACCAAATCAAAAGGCGTTTTTGCTTCCAAATTAAAATATTTCATCCTAGATTCTGAAATTATTTTATAAAGATTTTTAAGTCCATGATAATTTTTGGCAAAAATAATTGATGAGAAATTTTCGTGACGAGCTATAGGCCATTTTGTTTTTATTGAATTAATTTTTTCAAGGCTAAGGTCTTTATTTTTGTCCTTAATTTTTTCAAATAATTTAATAAAAATTTTGGCAGTTGTCATTGCATCATCGCTTGCTCTGTGATGGTTAAAAGGTCCAACTCCTAATTTTTTTGCAAGTTTATCAAGAGAAAATCTTCCCATATATGGAAAAACTGCTCTTGCCATTGGCAAAGTATCCAAATAAACTGGCTCAAATTTATAAGATAATTTTTGACAAGCTTCTGTTATAAAACCAATATCAAAATCTGTATTTTGTCCTACAAAATATGAATCTTTTGAAAATTCTAAAAATCTTGGCAAAACTTTATCAATTTTTGGCTTATCCATTACCATTTCGTTTGTAATTCCTGTAAGCTCTACAACCTTTTGAGGAATCATTTTTTCTGGATTTACAAGCTCATTAAAAACTTCAACAATTTCTCCATTTTCAATTTTTACCGCACCAATTTCTGTGATTTTATCTATATATTTTGAAAGTCCAGTCGTCTCCAAGTCAAATACAATAAATCTTTGATTTTTTAAATCGCTTATATCATTTATTTTTTTATTGTAGTTGTTAGTTAAAATTCTTAAATTTTTATCAACCAACAAAAGCTCTGCACCTGCTAGCATTTTTATATCATTTTTTCCAAGCTTATCATACATATCTGGAAGAGCTTGTAGGGTTTCTGTATCTGTAATTCCACAAGCACTATGGCCCCAAGCTTTTAATTTTTTTGCTAGCTCATCCATATCAACAAATCCATCAAGGTTTGTCATTTTCGTATGAATTTCAAGCTCAACTCTTTTTTTAGGATAAGTGTCAAGTCTTTCTTTTTTTTCACATTCCACCATAGAGTTTACAGTAAAAACATCTTCATGTGAAAAGCTATCATAGTTTAGAACACCTTGAACTTGAACTATCATATTTTCTTTAAAATTTTCAAGTTTTGATTTATTTCTTGGTTGAACAAACATCTTGCAAGCTATGGCATCAGATTCATCTTCAAGGTCAAAAGAATAAATAAAGTTTCCTCTTTTTGATTCAAAAACATCAATGCCAAATATTTCTCCCTTTATAGAAAGATTCATGCCTTTTTTGTCATAAATTTCTTCAATTTTAAATAAATCTCCATTTATATTTCTGCCATATTTTAAAATTTCTGCTTGATTTATTTCTTTTTTTTCAGAATTTTTCTTATTATTTCTAGCATTTTCAATCATATTTTCAAGCTCGATTTTTTCTAAATCTCTAAGGCTTGATGCTTTTTCTTCTTCTTGATTTTTTGAAGGTTCTTTCTTTTCTTCTTTAATTTTTGGCAAATCAAATATATCTTGATTGTTTAATGAAGACTCTTTACTTTCTTGATTTTTTTCTTCATTATTTTCGCCCAAATTTTCTGGATTTTCATAACCTGTTTCATAATAATCTGGAAGAGGTTGGCTTTCATAAAAATCATCTATGGAATTTGTTTCTTTTTTATTTTCCTTTTCAAATTGCAATGACAAATTAACATAAGAAAAATATGATTCAAGTTTTTTTTCAATATTTTCATCATATTCTCCTAGAATATTTAATTTCAATTTATTTAATTTTTTTGAATAAATCGCCTTGTTTATATAATAATCTTTGTCAATTTCAATAATAGATTTTAGATTAATTTTCATTTTTTTCATCTTTCAAAATTTCTTCAATCAAACTGTCAACTATTTCTTCTTGTTTTACTTTTTTTATTGTAATTCCTTTTTTAAATAAAAATCCATAGCCTTTTGCACAAGCTATTCCATAATCTGCTTCTTTTGCCTCTCCTGGTCCATTAACAGGACAACCCATTATGGCAACTTTTAAATTTAAATTCAATTTATCAAGTCTTTCGCTTGCCTCGTTTACAATTTCATCTAAATTTACACTTGTTCTTGAACAAGTTGGGCAAGAAACCAAATCTACTCCATCTCGTCTAAGTCCTAGAGATTTTAAAATTGTTTTTCCAGCCTTTACTTCTTGGAGTGGATCTCCAGTTATTGAAACCCTAATTGTATCTCCAATTCCATCTTTTAAAAGTGATCCCATGCCAATTGATGATTTAACCAAAGCTTGATAAAGAGGACCTGCTTCTGTAACTCCCAAATGAAGTGGATAATCGCAAAGGTAAGAAATTTTTCTATTTACATCAATCATTGTATTTACATCTGATGATTTTATAGAAATAACTATGTCGTGAAAGTCTAAATCTTCTAACACTTTTACTTCATCAAGGGCAGAATAAACAAGGCTATCAACATTTACTCCCTTATATTTTTCAATCATATCCTTATGCACAGAACCAGAATTTACACCAATTCTTATTGGAATATTTTTTTCCTTACATTTTTCAACCAAAATTTTTACCTTGTCACTTCCTCCAATATTTCCTGGATTTATTCTTAAACAATCACAGCCATTTTCTACAGCCGCAAGAGCAAGTTTATAATCAAATTGTATATCTGCGACAAAAGGAAGATTGGTTTTCTTTTTAATTTCAGAAATTGCCCTTGCATCTTCAAGAGAATTTATAGCAGATCTTGAAATATCACAACCTGCCTTTTCAAAATCATTAATTTGTTTTACGACTTCTTTAATATTTTTCGTTTCTTTTGTTGTCATTGATTGGATAGAAATAGGAGATCCTCCTCCTATGGCAACATCTCCTACATAAACTTTTCTAGTTTTTTTCAATTTTTACTCCTTTAAAATAAGCTAATTAAATCCTTAATCGTAACCAAAAGAATTAGTCCTAACAAGAGAACAAATCCTCCAATTGTAAATTTTTCTTCAATTTTTTTATTTACTGTCTTTTTTGTAATCATTTCGAATAAGGAAGTAAATATTTTTGACCCATCAAGAGCTGGTATTGGAAGCAAATTAAAAAATCCCAAATTTACACTTATATATCCCAAAAAGAATAATAAATTCATAATTCCAAGATTTGCTTGTCTTCCCATTTCTTTTACAACACCAACAGGCCCTGACAAAGCAGAAAATCCTAATTTTCCTGTAAATAAACTTTTAAGAACATTTATCATCAAAACAATCATTGAGCCAACTTCTTTAAAACCAATTTTAATTGATTCAAAAAATCCTACGTCTTTATTTTTTGGAATAAAACCAAGAAGAGGTCTTTTGTTTTCAAATTTTACTTTGACATTTTTTTCTATATATTTATTATCTCTTTTTACTTTTAATGATATTTTGTCATTTTTCCCATGTTTTTGATAATAATTTTCTAAATTTTTTGAAATATCATTAAAATTATTTATTTTATTTCCGTCAATTTCTACAATTTCGTCATTGACTTTAAAGCCTTGAGCTTTTATTGGCGAATTTTTTGTAAAATTTCCAATACTTGTTGATGCAGTTCCTGTATTAAAAGATACAAAAGCAAATATTAATCCTGCAAAAATCAAATTTGTCAATGGTCCTGCAAGAATTGTAAAAAATCTTTTGTAGGCTGGTGCCTTGTCAAATGATCTTTCGTCATCACTTTCGCTATCTTCTCCTTCCATAGCACAATATCCACCAATTGGAAAAAGATTTACAGAATAAAGAGTTTCTCCTTTTTGTTTTGAAAAAATTTTAGGGCCCATGCCAATGGCAAATTCATTAACCCTAATTCCACTTTTTTTTGCTATAATAAAATGTCCAAATTCATGAATTAAAATCAAAAATAAGAACATTATAATCGATATAATAACTGATTTCATTTTTCTCCTAACTTATATTAATGTAAATAAATAAAGGCAAGGGCTGATAAATAAGATTGAATCAAATCTATCCAAAATCCCTCCATGACCTGGAATTAAATTTCCATAATCTTTTATATTACATTTTCTTTTTATAAATGATGCTACCAAATCTCCAGTTTCTGACAAAAATGCAGCAATTATTGTAAAAATAATTACTAATAATATATTTTTGTCAAGCTTTACATAATTTACATAAATCAAATTTAAAATCACAGCTCCACAAACTCCACCAATAAATCCCTCTATGGTTTTGTGAGGAGAAATAGATTCTAATGATTTGATTTTGTGTTTGCCAATAGTTGAGCCTGTAAGATAAGCAAAAGTATCTGAGCCCCAAGCAATTATATAAAGCATATAAAGATATATTTTATTATTAATTCTTATCGCACTTGACATAAAAATAGAAACATAGGTTACTACAAATAAAAGTGCAAAAAAGTCTTCCATCCTATATTTTTTATTAAAAATCATATATACAAAAATTGCTATGAGTATAGATGTAAAACCAAACATAAATAAATTTTGATGATTGCTAAAGGCATTTATAACAAAAAATAAATTTATTACCATAGCAAATTTTAAAGGAACATTGTATGACAAATTTTTTAATGCATTTACCAATTCTTTTACAGCAATACACGAAAAAATCCCAAAACCAATTGCAAAATAAATTCCACCAAGATAAGTAATTGCAATTAATATAAAAAGAATTATTCCTCCACCAAATAATCTTTTAGCTAAGTTCATTTAATCCACCGTACCTTCTATCTCGTCCAAAATATGAATCAACTGCCACATCCAAATCTTTTTTTGAAAAATCTGGCCACAAAATATCTGTAAAATAATATTCTGTGTAGGCCATTTGATAAATTAAAAAATTTGAAATCCTAAGATCTCCTCCTGTCCTAATCAAAAGATCAGGATCTGGCATATTTGCCGTATACAAATAATTTGAAATATCATCCTCATTTATATTTTCAAAATCTATTCCATCTTTTGCCATATCTTTGAAGGCTTTTACAATTTCCATTCTGCCCCCATAATTTATAGCCATATTTAAAACGAGCTTGTCATTATTTTTTGTAAGCTCACAAACATCAAGGCAAGCTTTTATAGTTTTTTCTGGAAGTTTTGATATATCTCCAATAATATTTAATTTTACTTCATTTTCCATGAGTAATTTTGTCTTATCTTTTATAAATTTTGCCAATAATTTCATTAAATAATTGACTTCTACTTGTGGTCTTTTCCAATTTTCTGTAGAAAAAGCATAAAGAGTTAGATATTTTATGCCTTTTTCTTTAGCATATAGCGCAATATCCACAACATTTTCAGAACCTTCCTTGTGGCCCATAGATCTTGGCAAATTTCTTTTTTTAGCCCACCTACCATTTCCATCAAGAATAATGGCAAGATGATTAAGTTCTTTCTCTTTCATACACCCTTCTTTCTAATTTTATCTCTATATGATTATACCATAAGAATTATTCTTAAATATAAAAAGCTAAAATGATTTTTTCTTTGTAAATAAATTAGGATTTTGTATATATTTTTTCATAATGCTATAATTTAATTATGAAAATTAAAGCAAATAAAGAAATTAGAATTGATAAATATCTTTCAGATATTTTTGAAGAAATTCCAAGAGAAAAGGTAAAAGATTTTATCAAGGATGAAAAAATAAAAGTAAATAATAAAAAAATAAAACCTTCCTACAAATTAATTTTAGAAGATGAAATAGAAATTTCTGACAAATTATTTGAAAAAGAAAAAATCGAAGCTGAAAAAATGAATTTAAAAATCATTTATGAAAATGAAGACTATGCAATTATTGATAAGGATGAAAATGTAATTGTTCATCCAGCAGGTTCAATTGTAAGTGGAACTTTGGTAAATGGGCTTTTGGATTATTTTGGCTACGATAATTTATCACATATCGGAGGCGATGACAGACCAGGAATTGTTCACAGACTTGATAAGGATACAACGGGTCTTATGGTAATTGCAAAAAATAATTCATCTTACAAATATTTGAAAAATCTTTTTGAAACAAGAAAAATTGACAAGGAATATTTGGCAATTTGCAATGGAATTTTTCAAAAAAAATCTGGAACAATTCAAACTTTTATGGATCGTGATCCAAATAATCGCAGAAAAATGGCAGTAAGAAATTCTGGTCGTGATGCTATTAGTAAATATGAGGTTATTTCAGAAAATAATGGATATTCCTTGGTGAAAATAAAAATTTTAACTGGAAGAACTCACCAAATTAGGGTTCACATGACCCACATTAATCATCCACTTTTGGGAGATCCTGTTTATGGAAATGTAAAACACAAATTTAATTTAGACCATCAACTACTTCATTGTCACAAATTAGGATTTACTGATAAAAATGGAATTTATAGAGAATTTTGTGCAGATTGTCACGAAGATTTTAAAAAATATCAAAAAATTTTGGGTTTAGGAGAATAAAATGTATTCAAAAACAAATACAGTAAGTCTATTGGGACTTGATGGAAAGGCAATTGAAGTTGAATCTGATATAACTTCTGGCATGCCAGCTTTTAATATTGTCGGTCTTCCCGATTCATCTATAAAAGAATCCAAAGATAGAATTAGGGTCGCTCTTATAAATTCTGGTTTTAAATTTCCCCAAGGAAGAATTACCATAAATTTATCTCCAGCAGATATAAAAAAAGAAGGAACTCAACTAGATTTGCCAATTGCAATTTCTCTTTTAAAAAGTATGGGAGTGATCGAAAATTCAAAAGATGATTTTATTTTTATAGGAGAGCTTTCTCTTGATGGGAGAATTGTTCCTATAAAAGGCGCTCTTGCCATGGTAATTTCTATGAGAGAAAAAGGCTTTAAAAATTTTATAATTTCAAATGAAAATAAGGACGAATGTGCAATAATAAAAGATTGCAATATTTTTCCATTTTTAAATTTAGAAGAATTAGTTTCATACCTTAACGAAAATACAAAAAAATCTCCCTATAAAATAAAATTATCAAATACAAATGAAAAAATTACATATCCTTTTGATTTTTCTGATATAAAGGGACAAGATTCATTAAAAAGGGCCCTACAAATTGCAGCAGCTGGCGGCCATAATTTATTGATGATTGGACCACCTGGAAGTGGAAAAACTTTTTCTGCCAAACATTTACCATCAATTTTACCAGATATGGATTTTGAAGAAAAAATTGAAGTTACAAAAATTTATTCAGTGATGGGACTTCTTGAAAGCGGAAAATTGATAAATAATAGACCATTTAGATCTCCCCACCATTCAGCAAGTGAAGTTTCTTTGATTGGAGGAGGAGCAAATATTCCAAAAGCAGGAGAAATAACTCTCGCCCACAAGGGAGTTTTATTTTTAGATGAATTTCCAGAATTTTCCAAAAAAACCATAGAAGCTTTGAGAGAGCCTTTGGAAAATAAGGAAATAAATATTTCAAGGTCAATGGCAAGTATAAAATATCCGTCTGATTTTATTTTAATTGCTGCCATGAACCCTTGCCCTTGCGGCAATTTTGGAAACCCTTTAAAAGAATGCACTTGCACTCAAAATGAAATAAGAAGATATTTATCAAAATTATCTTCCCCAATTCTTGATAGGATTGATATTCATATAGAAATAAAACCTGTAAAATACAAAGATTTGGACGATAATATAAAAACAAAATCTTCAAAAGAAATGAGAGAAGAAGTACAAAGAGCAAGAGAGATTCAAATAAAAAGATATGAAAATGAAAAAATTTCAACAAACGGCTCTTTGTCTACAAGACTTATGAAAAAATATATAAAACTTGATAAAAATGTAAAGGAAATCGGACAAAAAGCCTTTGAAAAATATAATTTTTCTGTAAGATCTTACAATAAAATTATTAAAATGAGTAGGACAATAGCAGATCTTGATGGTAGCGAAAAAATCGAGGCAAGACATCTCCTTGAAGCTGTAAGATATAGGTCTTTGGATGATAAATATTGGAGTGTGTGATGGATAATAATTTGATAAATTCAAATATAGATTTGTATATAAATGAGCTTGTAGAAAAAGCTTTAAAATTAAATGCAAGTGATATACACATTGAGCCAATGGATGAAAAATTTTCAAGAATAAGATTTAGAATAGATGGAAAACTTAGGATAATAAGTGAGATGGACTATCCTTCTTATATTAAACTTTTAACTAGAATTAAATTATCTTCCAAATTAGATATTTCAGAAAAAAGAAGACCTCAAGACGGTTATTTAAAATTAGAAAAATTTCCAGAAATTGATTTTAGAATCTCCACTTTAAATACTATAGTCGGAGAAAAATTGGTTCTAAGAATTTTATCGATTGAAAATTTTAAAAAATCTCAAAATTTATTGGGATTTTCTGATGATTCAAAAAAAATTTTGGAAAATTCAATCAAAAATAAATCAGGAATGATAATTTTTTCTGGTCCAACTGGTTCTGGAAAATCTACTTCCCTTTATTCTTTATTAAATAAATTAAATGATGAAAAAAGAAATATTATTAGCATTGAAAATCCAGTTGAAATAAATATTTTGGGAATTAATCAAATTTCAATTAATGAAAAAATCGGTCTAACTTTTCAAAATGCTCTCAGGTCAATTTTAAGGCAAGATCCAGATATTATTATGCTTGGAGAAATTAGGGATAAAGAAACTGCAAAAATGGCAGTAAGGGCTGCCATAACCGGTCATTTAGTTTTAACAACTCTTCACACAAACAATAGTTTTGCATCAATAAATAGACTTCGTGATTTGGGAGTTGAAGATTATCTAATAAAACAATCTGTAAATACCCTAGCAAGCCAAAGGCTTGTTAGAAAACTTTGTTCATGCAAGAAAAAAAGAAAAATTTCCAAAAAAGAATATAATTTTGTAAAAAATTATTTTGATATAGATGAAAACACTTATATTTATGAAGCGTCATCTTGTGATAAATGTCACGATGGCTACCTAGGAAGAGAAGCCGTTGAAGAAATTGTAGATTTGATGATGACTACAAAAATCTTTTCTTTGAAAATAAAAATTTCAGCAAAAATGATTTGGATATTTTAAATAAAGAAAAAAATTTCAAGTCCATGACCTACAATGGAATAAAAAAAGTTCTAGAAGGAGTCACAAGCTTTGAAGAAATTTTAGATTCAATTTATTATTTTAATTAAAATTTTTAAAAATATTTTTAAATACAAACTAAAAAATCGGAGATTTTTTACTCCGATTTTTTTAAACTTTTAATCTTTTTTCTCCATTATAAACTTCATCTATAATGCAAGATCCCAAGCAAACTTCTCCATCATAAAAAACTGCAGCTTGACCTGGGGTTACAGCTTTTGTTTTATCGTAGGTTATTTCCACTCTTCCATCATCTAAAATTTTTACATGAGAATTTATATCTTTTTGCCTGTATCTGAATTTACATGTGCAATCAAATTCTTTTTTTAGTCCCTTAGCTGAAATTGATGATAAATTTGATCCTATTAATCTATTTGAAAATAATTTTTCGTTATTTTTTCCTTGGCAAACTATTAGTTCGTTTTTTTCTAAATCTTTTCCACAAACAAACCAAGCTTCACCTTCTCCACCAATTCCAAGTCCTCTTCTTTGTCCAATTGTATGATACATAAGTCCATAGTGTTTTCCCATAATATTTCCATCAGTATCAACAATATTTCCTTCTTTTGCTGGAAGATAGTGAGATAAAAATTCGTTGAAATTTCTTTCTCCTATAAAACAAATTCCTGTTGAGTCTTTTTTATCGGCTGTTACCAAATTATTTTCTTTAGCAATTTTTCTAACTTCTTTTTTATCCAAATCTCCTACTGGAAATAAAACATCCTTTATTTGATCTTGGGATAGTTGGGACAGAAAATATGTTTGATCCTTGTTTGAATCGACTCCTCTTAGCATTTTTGTTTCATCAGATGACCTATCAACTCTTGCATAATGACCTGTTGCAAGATAATCTGCTCCCAAATCTTTTGCATAATCCAAAAAGGCCTTAAATTTTATTTCCTTATTACACATTATATCAGGATTTGGAGTTCTTCCTTTTTTATATTCATCAAGAAAATATGAAAATACCCTGTCATAATATTCTTTTTCAAAATTTATTGAATAATATGGAATTCCTATTTGATTGCAAACTTTAACTGCATCTTCGTAATCAACTTCTGCAGTACAAACTCCATTCTCATCTTCCTCGTCCCAATTTTTCATAAAAATTCCGCTTACATCATAGCCTTCTTTTTTTAATAAGAGGGCAGCAACAGATGAGTCAACTCCACCACTTACACCAACGATAACTTTTATATCTTTTTTATCTTTCTTTTCCATCTATCCCCCTTAATTTTTTCAAAACTTCAAATGTATAGTCAATTTCTTCTTTTGTATTTGTAAAACCAAAAGAAAATCTTACGGAATGTCTTGCTCTATTCTCATCGTACATATTTTTTATAACATTACTTGCTTCAACACTTCCAGCCCTACAAGCAGAACCAACGGAAATGCAAATTCCATTCATGTCCAAATATGTAAGAAGAAGTTCATTTTTAACATTTGGAAAATATAAATTTAATATATGGTCAGTTGAATTTTCCAAACTTCCATTTATTTCATATAAGAAATTTGATTCTTCTAATTTTTTTACAAAATAAGATTTTAATTCTTTGATTTTTTCTCTTTCGCTACAAGCTTTTGGAAAAGATTTTGCCATAGAATAAGCTCCCATTGTAAAAGAAGTTCCTGCGCGCCTATCTTTTTCTTGCTCACCGCCTTTAATAAAAGGCTTGATTTTTTTATTGCAATAAAGAACACCAAAAGAATTAATCCCACCAATTTTGTGCCCTGAAAGAGAAAGAGAATTGCAATGAAGTTTTTCTACATCAATATCAACATGAGAATAAGCTTGAACACAATCTACGTGAAAAAATACATTTTTGTCTTTTAAAAATTCTCCAATTTCATAAACTGGCTCAATTGCCCCTATTTCATTATTTACAAACATCAAAGAAACCAATTTTACATCATCTGTAAGTTTTTCTTTCAATTCATCAAGGGAAAAATATCCATCCTCATCAACATCAAGAAAAATTGTTTTTTCTTTATTTACAGTATTTAAAATAGAATCATGTTCAATTTTTGAAGTAATAACAAAATCATCCTTAAAATTTGACAAAATTGTATTATTAGCCTCACTTGCAGATGCAGTAAAAATTATATGGTTTGGATTTGCATTAATAGATTTTGCAATTTCTTGTCTTGATTCTTCCAAAACTTTTTGTCCAGCCCTTCCCAAAGCGTGCAAAGAATCAGGATTTCCATCAAAATCATCCATATTTTCAAAAATATCTTTCAAGATTTCTTTTCTTTTTATTGATGTAGCTGCATAATCAAAATATATCATTAAAATTTCCTTTTAATTTATAAAAGACCTAAAAATTTAGGTCTTAGTCGTCAAATTCTTCTTTTAAAATTTCTTTTAAAACTTCAGCTTCTTCCTTTGTAAAAGTAATTCCCTTACTCATTCTTGTATGATCTTCATTCCAATCTCTCAAATCATATTTAGGATCCCTATCATTCCAAGAAACAAGATTTAATTCCTTTGTCCATCCTTTTGCATTTGTTGAAAGAACTCCCAAATTTTCTACTATATCATATTTTATTGCCATATAAACTCCTAACTATAATAATTTCTTGGCAAAGACCCAAGCAAAACATATTCAATCTCACTTGTCGCCATTTCCATTTTACGAATTCTGTTTTTTATTCTACCCTTTTGTTTTATAATCTCATCATCATCTAAATTTTTAATATCTTCTAAACTTTTAAGAAAATTTTGAATTTTCCTATCGTCAGTTTTATAGGAAAAATCACTTTCTTTAATTCTATCGATTTTTTCAACAAAATCATAGAGATTATGGTCTCTCAATGAAACATAAGAATCAACAAAAATCCTATCAAGTTTTTCCTTGTCATCATAAAATTGACTAAGATTTTCATATCCAGTCAAATAAAAATTTAATTCATACTCAGCCTTGATAAGACGAATTTTTAAATCCAACAAATTTTTTTGATTTTTAGTTAAATTATTTTCATCAATAAGATCCATATTATCCTCTCCTTTGAGTATAATATCATAGAATATTTTCTTCTACAAGGATTGTATTATAAAGTTTTTAAAAATCAATTTATAATTTTCATATTATATTTTTATAAATTTTTCCAAAAGAAAAAACCTAGTTTAATCTAGGTTTGGTTTATCTAATAAATCAATGTGGCAATAACCGTTTGGATTTTTTTCTAAATAATCTTGATGGTAATCTTCTGCTTTTACAAAATTTTCTAATTTTTCGACTTGTATTTGGATTTTTCTTTCTTCGTTTTTTTGTTTTTCTTCCAAAAATTTTTTTGAAAATTCTAAATCTTTTTCATCTTTTGAAAAGATTCCACTTCTGTATTGACGACCTACATCATTTCCTTGCTTATTTATTGAAAATGGGTCGATTATATAATAAAAATATTCCAAAATTCTTTCTAATGATTCTTCTTTCCCATCGTAGCTTATTTCTACAGTTTCAGCGTGGTCTGTTAGGTATAAATTTTCGTAAGTTGTTTTTTCACTATTTCCGTTTGCATATCCTACAAGAGTTTTTTCTACTCCTTTTATGTCTTTAAAATATGCCTCAACTCCCCAAAAACATCCGCCTGCTAAATATATTTTTTTCATTTTTTCTTTCTCCAATCATATCTTCTACTTGGTTTTCTAAATTTAAATCCTCTAAGTGATTTTGATAAAACTGATGCCAACAAAATTCCAAATGAAATTGCTGATGCAACTGCAAGGGTATCAAATAAATTTATTAAAGCCAAAGATTTTTCTCCGTCAACAAAATAGTATAAGGTGTTATATATTCCTTTTCCTGGTACTAAATTTATAATTCCTGGTACTATAAATAAAATCGCCGGCATGTGACATTTTCTTGCAAAAACTTCTCCCATTATACCTGTAAAATACGCACCTGCTAAGGCTTTTAAAAAAACTCCATCTCCAATTAGATCTCCAACTACTTGATAGATTACAAATCCTATTGCACCAGCAAGTGATGATAATTTTATTGATCTTTTTGGGCAAGAAAAAAACATAGCAAAGCCTACGGCTGATAAATATGAAGATATAAAACCTATTATTAAGTGCATACTTCCTCCTTATAAAATAGTTATGGGTACTGCAACGCCAATTGCAAGAGCTAATGAAATAAATAAAGACATTGTAAGTCCTACAAGACCACTTGTTGCATCGCCACTCATAAGATCTCTTATAGAATTTGTTAGCATGAATCCTGGAACATAGGGCATCATTGATGAAACAATTACATTTGCCATATTAAATCCACCAAAAAATTTTCCAATCATCAAGGTTAAAAATGATACCATTATTCCAGCGACAAAATTATCAATAAAATATCCGTACATTTTCTTTTCAATATTTCTATATACAAGAAAAGTTAACAATGATACAAGAAATGTAACTGGAAGATCTAAAAAAATTGGATCTTTTGGATTTACCAAAATTGGAAAAGCAGTAGATGCAAGAACTGCACCGATAATTGCAATTTTCGGATCAATAATTGTAGTATTTCTAATATTGTCAAGTTCAATTAAAGCTTCATCCAATGTTAATTCGTGATTACAAAATTTTCTAGAAAATGAATTAACCCTATCTACAACTATTAAATTATTTCCCCTATTTTTTACTCTTTTAACATTTGCATAAGTTTTACCATCAACATTAAAGGAATACATTAAAGCATTAAAGGTCGCAAAAACATCTATGTCGCTTGCATCATAAATCGATCTTATTATTCTTTCGACTGTATCTTCAACCCTATAAATTTCTGCTCCATTTTTTAACATCATAGCTCCCGCCCTTGATGTTATTTCAAGTAATTTATTTATATCATCTTCTTTATACATTTTATTATCCTTTTTAATACAAAAGTAACTTTCCAAAATTGAAGGAAAGTTACTTGAAAAAATTTACATATTTTTGTATTTATTTATATTATCTGATGAAAGAAAATCGTAAGCATCATTTATTTTTTGAAATTTTTCAGTTGCATTTGGATCTTGACTTATGTCTGGATGATATTTTTTTGCAAGTTTCCTGTAGGCAAGTTTTATTTCATATTGATCGCTTGTATATGATACTCCCAAAGTATCACAAGCTTTTTGATATTTTTCTTTAAAACCAAGGTCATTTACAAAACCGCCATTTTGATAAGAACCTGTATTGTATCCTCCATTATAATTTCTTTCGTCAAAATCAAATCCCGAAAAATTAAAGCCTTGAAAAAATTCCTCAAATCTTTGATTCATTTCTTCTTGTCTTCTTTGTCTTTCTTCTTCAGCTTGTCTTCTTCTTTCTCTTTCTTGGTCTAGCTTATATTTTTTTGCATAATCTGATAAATTATCAAAGCCTTTTTTCTCTCCAGAAATTAAAGTATCAGCTTTATCGTACATCCATTCTATCAAAGTATAATTTCCATATCTCAAAAGAGAAATGAAAGATTTTCCTAGAAATGGAACTACTGCTATTATCAAAAAAATAGTAAAAAGTTCAGGCGGTATAGCTATAAAAATCAAAGGAAGTACAAATATTACTGAACATCCAATCAACATTATAACTTGGCTTAAACCTTCAAAGACTGTAACTATTGCATTTAAAATATTTATTAAAAAATTAAATATTGAATTTAATACGCTTGCTAGTCCATGGATAAATTTTCCAAATATTTTTTTCACGTTTTTTCTCCAATCTATTTTGATTATACCCAAGTTATTTTTATCTGTCTACTAGCCAAAAAGCTCCTCATTATTAGAATTGTAAAGCTTATAATAAATTCCTTTTTTATCAAGTAAGTCTTTGTGATTTCCTCTTTCAACAATCCCATCTTCTGTTAAAACTAAAATTGAATCTGCATTAATAATTGTAGAAAGCCTGTGGGCAATTGTTAAAGTTGTTCTTCCCTTTGATAATTTTTCCAAAGAATCTTGAACTATAGCCTCACTTGTATTATCCAAAGATGAAGTCGCCTCATCCAAAATTAAAATTGGAGGATTTTTCAAAAATACTCTTGCAATAGAAATTCTTTGTTTTTGACCTCCAGAAAGTTTTACTCCTCTTTCTCCAACATAAGTGTCAAAGCCATCTGAAAGTTCCATAATAAAATCATAAGCTCCTGCAAGCTTACTTGCTCTTATTATTTCTTCATCACTGGCATCTTTTTTACCATAAGAAATATTTTCTTTGATTGTAGCTCCAAACAAATACACATCTTGTTGAACAATTCCAATATTATCTCTCAAAGAATCTAGAGTTAAATCATTTATATTTTTGCCATCGATTAATATTTTTCCCTTATTAATTTCATAAAACCTTGGAATAAGTTTTGTAACAGTAGTCTTGCCTGCTCCAGATGGGCCAACAAGAGCTACATTTTCTCCAACATTTATGTTAAAATTAATATCTTCCAAAATCCAAGAATCTTTTTCATCTTGGTCTGGATATTTAAAATAAGCGTGGTCAAAGGAAATTTCTCCCTTAACATCTGTAAGTTCTTTCGCATTTTCTTTATCAAAAATATCAGATTTCAAATTAATCACTTCATAAAATCTTTCAATTCCTGTAATTCCTTTTTGATATTGGTCTGTAAATTCTACAAGCCTGTTTACAGTTGCAATTATTGTATTTAAATATAAAACGAAAGCAACAAGATCTCCTGGACTCATTAAATTTTTTATTACAAAATTTCCTCCAATAATAATTAAAACCGCATACATACTTCCCGCAAATAATTGGTTAATCATATTATAAGATGCCATATTGTAATATTTTACTTTTTTAATATCTACAAACTTGTCGTTTCCCTTTTTAAATTTTTCTTTTTCTAAATTTTCATTTGCAAAAGATTTTACAACGTCTATTCCCAAAAGAGAATCCTCAATGCTTGCATTAATTTCTCCAATTTGTTTTTTCTCACTTTTAACAGATTTTGAAAAAGCTCTTCTTTTAATTCTTGCAGCATAAACCATAAGTGGAATTATTATATACAAAACTAAAGTCAAAGGAATATTTATAGTCATCAAAACTACAAAAGAAATCGTAAGTTTTATAAAACCGATAAAAAATTCTTCAGGGCAATGATGAGAAAATTCTGTAATATCAAATAAATCTGTCGTCATCCTACTCATAAGTTGCCCAATTTTTGTTTCATTGAAAAAAGCTGTAGACATTGTCAAAAAATGTTTGAAAATATCACGTCGCATATCTTTTTCAATGTGAGCTCCCATTATGTGGCCGTAAGATTGCATAAAATATCTTCCACAAACTTCTACAAGTTTTGTAAGAGTATATATTAAAGTTAATTTTAAAATAATTGAATATGTTAGGCTAGAATTTGATGCGTGATCTGTAAGTGATGATAAAATAATTGGTAAAATCAATTCACAAACAGTTGTTAAAAATGCAGAAAATAAATCAATAGCCAAAATATTTTTGTAATCCTTGTAATAAGGAATAAATTTTTTAATTAATTCTTTATCAGAATAAGTTCTTTTTTCCATTTCTCCTCCTTATTAAAATTTTTATACTATAGTATTTTACTATTAATTTAAACTTATTCACTTGATTTTTTTAGATTAATTGTTAAAATATTAATAAAGACACATAAGGAGGAATAATGGCAAGAATAATTGAAAAAACAAATCTTAATGACTCAACCATTAAATTTGTTGTAAATTCTCCAGATATTGCAAAAAGAGCAAAACCTGGTCAATTTATAATTTTAAGGATAGATGAAAAAGGCGAAAGAGTTCCTTTTACAATTTCAGAAACTGATGATGAAAATGTAACAATAATTGTTCAAATTGTTGGTGGAACAACAATTAGAATGAATGAATTAAAAGCAGGCGATGGATTTTTAGATTTTGTTGGTCCTTTAGGAAAACCAACTGAACTTGACCAATATAAAGGAAAAAATGTTTGTGTAATTGGTGGAGGTTTGGGAACAGCTATTGCCTATCCTCAAGCAAAATATTTACATAAAATTGGAGCCCACACAGATGTAATAATGGGCTTTAAAAATAAAGACATAGTAATTCTTGAAGATGAATTAAAAGAAGCTTCTGACAATTTATACATCACAACTGACGATGGTTCTTATGGCAAACAAGGATTTGTTACTGAAGTTTTAAAAGAAAATATTGAAAATGGAAAAAAATATGATCTTGTTTTGGCAATTGGCCCAATGATTATGATGAAAAATACTGCCCTTGTAACAAAAAAATATGACATACCAACTATTGTTTCATTAAACTCAATTATGGTTGATGGAACTGGCATGTGCGGATGTTGTAGAATTACAGTTGGTGGCGAAATGAAATTTGCTTGTGTTGATGGACCAGATTTTGATGCTTTTGAAGTTGATTTTGATGAAGCCATGAACAGAGGAAGAAATTACCAACAAGAAGAAAGAGAACACATTTGTAGACTAACAGGAGATATGAGAAATGGCAAAATTTAATATGAATAAACAAAAGGTTTCTATGCCTGAACAAGATCCAAATGTTAGAAATAAAAATTTTGAGGAAGTTGCTCTTGGTTATGATTTAGAAATGGCTCAAGAAGAAGCACTTAGATGTGTTCAATGTAAAAATAAACCTTGTATGGGAGGCTGTCCTGTTTCTGTGAGAATTCCAGAATTTATTCATCAAGTAGTTGAAGGAGATTTGGATAAAGCTTACGAAATTATTTCATCAACAAATAACCTTCCAGCAATTTGTGGTAGAGTTTGTCCACAAGAAAATCAATGTGAAGGAGTTTGTACAAGAGGAAGAAATGGCGAGCCAGTTGGAATTGGTCGTCTTGAAAGATTTGTAGCAGACTATCACATGAATAAAGAATATAATAAACCAACAGAAGTTACAGGACAAAATAAAAAAGTTGCCATTGTTGGATCTGGTCCTTCAGGACTTTCTTGTGCAGCTGATCTTGCAAAATTAGGTTATAAAGTTGTAATGTTTGAAGCTTTCCACACAGCAGGCGGAGTTTTGATGTATGGAATTCCAGAATTTAGACTTCCAAAAACATTAGTTCAAAAAGAATTAAAAAATGTAATTGGTCTTGGAGTTAAACTTCAAAGAAATACAATTATCGGAAGAACAAAAACAATTAATGAATTATTTGAAGAAGGCTTTGAAGCAGTTTATGTTTCAACTGGAGCGGGTCTTCCAAAATTCTTGGGAATTGAAGGAGAAAATTTAAACGGAGTTTATTCAGCAAATGAATTTTTAACAAGAATGAATTTGATGAAAGCATATAAATTCCCAGAATATGACACACCAGTTCATATAGGAAAAAAAGTTTGTGTAGTTGGTGGTGGAAACGTAGCAATGGATGCGGCAAGAAGTGCAAAAAGAATGGGCGCTGACGTAACTGTTGTTTATAGAAGAAGTTTTGAAGAAATGCCAGCAAGAGCTGAAGAAAGTCACCACGCAAAAGAAGAAGGAATTAACTTTATGAACCTCCATAATCCTGTAGAAATTGAAGGAGAAAATGGTTGGGTTAAAAAAGTTAAATTAGAAGTAATGGAATTAGGCGAAGAAGATAAATCTGGAAGAAGACGTCCTGTTCCAACTGGAAAATATGAAGAAGTTGATTTTGATTCTGTAATTGTTTCAATAGGACAATCTCCAAATCCACTTATTAAACAAACAAATGATGATATAAATACTGAATCTTGGGGTGGAATTATAATTGATGATTCTACAATGACAAGTAAGGATGGAGTTTTTGCAGGAGGAGATGCCGTAAGTGGTGCTGCAACTGTAATTCTTGCAATGGGAGCTGGTAAAAAAGCTGCTGAAAATATTGATAAATATATAAAAAATAAAGCAAAATAAATTTAAACCTAGCTTATGATGAAATCTTAAAATCCAAATTAAATTTTTAATTTTATATCATCTCTAGATATTTTAATTTTAAAATTTTTTAATGATATTTTAGAAAAAATAAAAATCCGATTCACAGATTATTTATCGTGTAATCGGATTTTCTTTTATATTTTATTTGATTTTTTCGATTATTCTTGATTTTGTTTCGAAATTATCACTTGTTCCTGTTATTGATTTATTTTCTTTTGCTATTTTTGACATTTGGTCTAGAATTTCGCTAATTTCTGTTACATCTTCTGATTTATCAGCTAATTTATCTATTCCTTTTGTCTTGTAATCGCTAAGTCCTTCTTTGAACTTTCCAAATGATGAAACATATTCATCACTTCCATTTTTAAGTTGACCTGTGGAATTGCTCAATTTATTAATTCCATTATCTAATTGTTTGATTCCATTTGCCATTGGATTTATTGCTGTTTCATTTATATTTGCAAGTTGAGAAAGAGATTTTGATCTTTCTTGGAATTGTTTTAAGCCACTAGAAAGAGATGCTGATCCATTTCTTAATTCTTCTGAATTTGAGTCTAATTGGCTAATTGCATTAGAAAGTTTATTAACTCCATCTTGATTTTGTTGTGTTCCATTTTTTAATTTTTCTGATCCAGCTTTAATTTGTTTTGTTGACTCATCAAGCATTACTACTGAATCTTGTAATTTTTTAATATTGCTTTTTGACAAAGCTTCGCCTATTTTTTTACTTCCTTGTGCAAGTTTTTCTGATGATGTTTGTATTTTTGTTTTTGAATCATTTAATTTAGTGTTTACTTGGGATAATCCATCATTTACTTGTCCAATTGATGTTGTAAGATCTGATGAGCCTTTTGCTACTTGTCCAAGTCCAGCTTTTATAGCAGTATTTGCTTGATTATTTGCACTTAATGAAGCTACATCATTATTTAATCCTTGTTTTACTGCTTTTAAATTTTCAATCTCTGCTGAAAGTGAGCCATCTTCATTTTTTGCTTGTAAATTTGCTATAACTTGGTCAATTGAGCTTGCTTGAGCATTTATATTTTGAATAGATGAATCAATGCTTGGCACATTTTGAGCACTTTGGTTTAGATTATTTATTCCTTGATTTAATGTTTTTGAAGATTCTTCAATTTTTGAAAGTCCCCCACTTAATTGATTAACGCTATCTGCAAGTGGACTAATTCCTTTTGACAATTCTTCAAGTCCATTTGATAATTGATTCATTGAAGCTGTTAATTTTCCTATATCTTCTCCATTTGTTGCTTGTAACAAAGTATTTCTTAGGCTTGTTGTTCCTTTATTTAATTTCAAAAGTGACGAATCTAATTCGTTTGCTCCATTATTTAAACTTACTGATCCATCTTGTAATTTTGCCATATTATTATTTATTTGTCCAACAGCCATTGTGTATTGGTTTACTCCTGTATAAAGTTTTGAGCTTCCGTTATTTAGTTGGTTTACTGCTGAATTTACTATTTGAATTTTTCCTGGCAAACTTGAAAAATCACTTGATAATTGGTCAAATGAGCTTACTATTTTGTTTGAGCCTTGGGATAACTTTTCTGCTCCGTCATTTAATTTTCCAATTCCATCATTTAATTTTTTACTTCCTTCATCCAATTTGTTTGAACCATCAACAAGTTTTGCTGCATTTTCTTCTAATTCGTTTATTCCATTTTTTAATTCATCTAAGGAATCAAGTTTTGCATCTTCTTGGAAAAATTCGTTAGTTATAAGAGCGTATACTTCTGTTGGTTCATAATCTTTAACATCCATTTCCATTTCTACTTTGTCTTTAAAATTATCAAGTTTATCTGCCTCAATAATTCCTTGGAAATTTTCTTTAAGCCCTGGTGTTAAAATCGCTGCAACTATTTCATTTTTACCATCTTTTACAAGTTTTCCATCTTTTGTTGTAAGATTTTTTACCTTATCTGAATTGAAATTCATTTCTGCAAGGGCAAGATATGGAGAATATATCTCTTTATTTTTGCCATCAATTTTTACCTTTGTTTTTTTCTTATTTACAGCTTCAATTTGTATTTTTAAATGTCCAGATTTTCCTTTTAATTTATCAAAGGTCATTTCCTTTCCATCTAAAAAATATTTTACATTTATATCAACTGGCAAATCTTCATTTGTTTTTCCTTGATAGTAAATATCTTTGCTGTCTTCATTCCAATTAATATATCCATTCTCTAAATTTACTTTTTTGTCTGTTTTTAAATTTTTGATTTCTTTTAAATTGGTTTTATCTTTTACTTTGATATTATTATCGGAATTTATCCAAATTGAACCAGTTTTATCTTTTATTTTATCAGCTTCTTTTGTAACATATATTGTCTCATTTTTTTTAACATTTAAATCTTTGGCATAAGCCACATTTGTCATCAATAATGAACTTGCAAGAACTAATGAGAATCCTTTCATTAATTTATTTTTCATATTTTCCTCCTAATTTAATCCTTTTGTTGTCTTTTTAATAAATGGAAATGCTATTTTTATTATGGCTGGAAGGAACAATATTATTGCAAGCATACTTATTATTGCTCCTCTTGCCAAGAACATACAAATAGTTGAAACAATTTCCATTTTTGAATATAAACCAACTCCAACAGTTGCTGCCATAAATGACAAAGCAGATGTTACAATTGATTTTGATGTTTCTTTTACTGTCAATTTTAAAGACATATCCACATCTTTAGTTTCTTTATATTCTGCAATAAACCTATCCATCATAAGAATTGAATAATCTATAGTTGAACCTAATTGAACTACTCCAATAATGATTGATGTTACGAAAGGAATAGTTTGACATAAATAAAATGGAATTCCCATATTTATTTGAATAGCAAGCTCAATTACTGCAATTAAAACCACAGGAATAGCAAATGATTTAAACACTATTGCAATTATTAGAAAAACTATAATAATTGATGCAATGTTTACCATTTTAAAATCCCTATCTGATAAAATCGTAAGGTCTTTTGTTAAAACAGCTTCTCCCGTTAAATATCCATTTTTATCATGTTCTTTTACAATTTTATTTATTTTATCTACTTGATTATTTACCTTGTCAGATGCTGTTTGATATTTTGAATTTATCATAATCATTTGGTAGCCATTTTTATTGAAATTATCTTTTATTTTATCTGGCAATACGCTATCTGGTAAAATAAGTCCTGTAAATGAATTTAAACTTAAAACACTATTTACTCCATCAACATCTTTTAATTCATCTACAAGTCCATTTACATTTTTTTTGCTTAATTTATCATCAACAACTACGAAATGTGTAGAAGCCATATTAAAATCTTTTTTCATTTTATTTAAAGCAACAATTGAATCCAAATCTTGTGGCAAAGACCTATCAAGATTGTAATAAAGATCTGCGTTTCTTGCTCCATATATAGCAGGAATAAACAAAATCAAAAATGCAATAAATAATCCATTTTTATGACCTAGTACAAAATTTGATGTCTTGTCGAATGATGGCAAAAATATTCTATGATTAAATCTTGCAACTATTTTTTCTACAATCAAAATCATTGGTGGTAGAACTACAACAGTTGAAATTAGTCCCAATAAAACACCCTTACTCATAACAAGGCCTATATCTTTTCCAAGTCCTAAACGCATTAAAATTAATACAATAAATCCTGCAAAAGTTGTAAGTGATGATGCAAAAATTGATGATATAGTTTTTTGAATAGCTATATCCATAGCATCATTTTTATCATCATTAGTTTTCTTTTCTTCAACATATCTATGATATAAAAATATAGAATAATCTGTAGTTACAGCCAGTTGCAAAACAGCCGCAATAGCTTTTGTTATATAAGAAATTTCTCCCAAAAATAAATTTGTACCAAAGTTATATAAAATTGCATATCCAATATTCAAAATAAATAAAAATGGTATGATAGTAGATTCATTTGTAAGAGATAAAATAATCAAAGCCAAAGCTACTGCCAAGGCAACATAAATTGGCGTTTCGTGATCTATTAAATCTTTTGTATCTTTTACAAGTGAACTCATACCACTTAAAAATTTTTCCTTGGATTCTATTTTTTTAATATTTTCAATAGCTTTCATAGTCCTAAAAGATGATGAGCTTTCTTTAAATTTAACCATGAGCAAAGTACAATCCTCAGAATAAAAAATATCTTTTATCTCATCAGGTAAAAACTCATTTGGAATGCTATCTCCAACAATTGATGATTTTGAAATTACATCTTCAACACCATCAACCTTTAAAATTTCATTTTTAAGTTTATCAGCATCATAATCATCGCCTTTCAAAAGAAGCATGCCCGTGGCAGCATTTTTAAAATCTTTATCAAGAATTTCTTGCCCTTGAGTTGATTCTAAGTCAGCTGGCAAATATGACAAAATATCATAATTTACGCCAGTATTCTTGTATCCAAACCAAGAAGGTATTAATAATAAAGTCATTATTAATAAAACAAGTCTAGGATGATGCGAAATAAATTTCGTTATTTTTTTCATTTATTCTCTCCTATTCTATCGAAAATTTTTCTAATAATAGCAAATAAAACTGGTTTCATTTCATCAATTGATAAAATCGACTCTTCCAATACAGCACTTTTACAAGTAGACATCATAATTTCAAGAGTTAGAGAAAGTATATAAAGTTTTTGCGACTCCGTATGATTTGTTAAAAATAGATTATCATATTTATTTAAAATATATTTTAAAGTCGAATCCGCTTCGCTAAGACCATAATCATTTTCAATTTTTGTATAAAGAGTCCAAGTAATATTTTTGCTCAAAAGATCTAGCTCAAAAGGATGAGAAATTAAATAATCAATTATATAGTTTACAAAAGAAATATATCTTTCAATTGGATCAGTTTCCTTGCACATTTTTTCAGCATTTAAAATAATTTCTGTCCCAATATTTAAAACCATTTTTTCTTCCAAATCATTTTTATCTGTGTAATACAAATAAAAAGTACCTAAACCATATCCAGCTTCTGTCATAATATCTCTAACAGAAGTTTTTTCAGCACCTTTTTCTTGAAAAATTTTCAGGGCTGCATCCATAATTTTTTCTTTTTTATTTTCTACATCACTCATAAATTAATCTACTCCTATATAATAATATAAAATGAACACCGTTCATTCGTTGCTACATTTATATGATACAACTTTCTGAACAATGTTCAACTTTTTTTGTAAAAAATTTTAAAATTTTTTTATTATTACATAAAACATTATGAAATCAAGCTTTTGTTTAATACATTTTTGATTTTTTTATGGCAAATTTAATAATTTCTATTCCTTCATCAATTTCTTTTTTATTTAAATTCGCAAACCCTAAAATAAAATAATTCTCTTTTCCAGCCTTTCTAAAAGAAAATCTATTCAAATTAATTAGTCTTAAAGATTTCTCATTTAAAACTTCATTAAATTTTCTTATATCTACAGACTCATCAATTTTTATAAGCAAATTTAAAGAATCTGCCTTTGTTGGAAAAGAAATTTCTTCAATTTCTTCTAATTTTTTTACTATAAAATTAAATTTCTTATAATAAATATTTTTCATTCTGTTTATGTGCTTTTCAAATTCCCCGCTTTCTATAAAAGCTGCCAATGCTTTTTGCAAAAAATTTGAAACTGTATTTGATAAATCCTTAAAATTATTTTCATATTTTTTTAATAGATCATCAGGTAAAACCATGTAAGAAATTTTCATTGATGGAGCAATCAATTTTGAAAAAGAACCGAAATAAATTACATCAGAATTTTTATCCATTGCTTTTAAACTTTCTATTGGATAACCCTTAAATTTAAATTCGCTATCATAATCGTCTTCAATTATATACCTATCTTTTGACAGCGAAGCCCAATTTAATAATTCAATTCTTCTTTGTATCGACATAACTGTACCCATCGGAAATTGATGAAAAGGGGTTACAAATAAACACAAAGCATTTAGGTCTGTTAGCTTATCAATTTTTACCCCCTCATCATCCAAATCCAAAGGAATTGGATTTTTTAAATCATAAGTATAAAATTTATTTCCAAAAGCATAACCAGGATTTTCAAAGGCAAAAAGAGTCTGGTCTGTGAGAAGTTTTTTTATCATAGAAAATAAATGTTCAGTTGATGATGAAATAATTATATTTCTAGAATTTGTATTTATATTTCTAGAATTTTTTAAATAAGTCTTTATAGCCTTTCTCAAAGGCTCGTATCCTTTATAATAGCCTTTGTCCAAAATTTTTATATCATCCTTATCTATTGCCTCTTTCATATATTTTTGCATAACTTTATAGGGAAAATTATCATAATCTACACCGCTAATTGAAAAATCATATTTTATTTTTTCATCATCTATTTTATTATTTTTCAATTCCTTCTTGTTCAAAATAATTAAATCATCAATTTTTCGACAATAAAATCCACTTTTATCTTTTGCATAAATGTAGCCTTCTTCTTCAAGTTTATAGTAAACTTTTTTTATTGTATTTTTTGAAACATTAATATCTTTTGATAAATTTCTAATTGATGGGAGCTTTTCGTCTTCTTTTATTTCTCCATTAATTATTTTATTTTTTATAATTTCATATATTTGTTCATATAAATATTTTTTGTCATTTGGTAAATTTAAATACATCTGTAACCCTCATTTTTTTATTTTTTGTTACTTTTATTAGTTACAGTTTATCATATAATAGAATCAAGATAAATATTAAGGAGAAAAAAATGATTGAAAAAAATATAAATGCTAAATTTGAAAAAAAAGTTATTATGGATGTAATGAACGTTGAACAAGCAAAAATCGCAGAGGCAGCTGGTGCAAGTGCTGTTATGGCTCTTGAAAGAGTTCCTGCAGATATAAGAGCTGCTGGTGGCGTTTCAAGAATGAGCGATCCAAAAATGATTGAAGAGATAATGAATGCTGTAAAAATTCCTGTAATGGCAAAGGTAAGGATTGGACATTTTGTTGAGGCACAAATTCTTGAAGCCTTGGGAGTTGATTACATAGATGAGTCTGAAGTTTTGACTGTGGCTGACGATTACAATCACATCGACAAAAAGAAATTTAAAACACCTTTTGTATGTGGAGCAAGAAATATTTCTGAAGCTTTGAGAAGAATTTCTGAAGGAGCTTCAATGATTAGAACAAAAGGAGAAGCTGGAACAGGAAATATTGTCCAAGCTGTAAGACACATGAGAGAAATTAACAGGGAAATCCAAAGAATTTCTGTTTTAACTGATGATGAAATTTTTTCATACGCAAAAGAATTAGCTGTTGATGTAAATCTTTTAAAATATGTAAGAGATAATAAAAAACTTCCTGTAGCAAATCTTTCTGCTGGTGGAGTTGCAACTCCTGCCGATGCTGCTTTGATGATGCAACTTGGAGCTTACGGTGTGTTTGTGGGAAGTGGAATTTTTAAATCTGGAAATCCAGAAAAAAGAGCAAATGCAATTGTAAAAGCCGTAGAAAATTTTGATAAACCAGAAATTTTTTTAGAAGTTTCAAAAGATTTAGGCGAAGCTATGGTTGGAATAAATGAAGACGAAATAAAAGAAATTTTTGAAAATAGATAAAATAAAAATCAGACAATATGCCCCATAAAAAAATTCTGCATTAAACTGCAGAATTTTTATTTTTTCTTTATATTCTTTTTAATAAATCTTTTAACCAATTTTCATCTTCAGGATCTGATGAATATCTTTTTTTAAGGTCAATTGATTTTATTGCTTTCAAATCTTTTTCGTCAAGTGAAAAATCAAATATTTCTATATTTTCTTTTATTCTTTTTGGATTTGTTGATTTTGGAATTGGCATTGAGCCTCTTTCAATGTGCCAACGCAAAACTATTTGAGCTGGAGTTTTATTGTATTTATTTGCAAGTTTTTTTATTACAAATTCTTCTAATAATTCACTTCTTCCCCTAGCAATTGGCGACCAAGATTGATGAATAATATTATTTTCTTTTAAAAATCTTACTGTTTCGTCATTTTGAAAATGTGGACTAGATTCTAATTGGTCGATTGCTGGTTTTTCTCCAATTTCTAAAAGTTTTTTTAATTGAGAAATTTCAAAATTTGAAACTCCTATTGTTTTTACAATCCCTTGTCTTTTATAATCTTCAAAAACTTTCCATGATTTTTCAAAATCTTTTCCAAACCAATGGAGTAAAACCACGTCCAAATAATCTGTTTGCAATTTTTCCAAAGATTCGTCAAGAGATTTTTGAGTTTTGTCATAGCCAAAATCACTTGGCCAAACTTTGGTTGCTATTTTGTATTCATTTCTTTTTTTGCCAGAATTTTTAAGTTCTTCTCCTACCATTTTTTCGTTATTATAAATTTTTGCTGTATCTAAATATTCATAAGAATTTTCAAAAAATGCCTCAATTGCATTTGCCATGTCATTTCTGTCAGTAATTTTATAAGTACCAAAACCCAAAGCTGGTATTTTATTTCCGTCATTTAGTTTGTAATATTTCATATCATCCTCCTGTTTTAAGTTTTACCCTTAAATATATGATATAATCATTTTATGAAAACTGTATTAATAACGGGCGCATCAAGAGGAATTGGTGCTGCCATTGCAAAAAAATTAAATAAATCCTACAATTTAATCTTAACTTATAAGGAAAATAAGGATAAAGCTTTAAATTTATTAGAAGATTTGAGAAAAGAAAATCCAAATGTAATTGCTGTAAAATGTGATGTTAAAAATGAAGATGAAATAAATAGTTTATTTGATCTTGCTGAGAAAAATTTTTCTCATGTTGATATTTTAATAAATAATGCAGGCATTTCTTATTTTGGTTTAATTCAAGATATGACTTTGTCCGATTGGAATGAAATTTTAAGGACAAATTTATCCTCAATTTTTTTAACTTCAAAAAGAGCAATTCCAAATATGGTTGGTCAAAAATCTGGAGTTATTATAAATATTTCATCAATTTGGGGAAGTTTGGGAGCAAGTTTTGAAGTTGCTTATTCTGCAAGTAAGGGCGGAGTAAATTCTTTTACAAAGGCTCTTTCAAAAGAACTTTTGCCATCAAATATTAGGGTAAATGCAATTTCTCCAGGAATTGTTGATACTGATATGACTAAATTTGATTTGTCTGAAGATGATAAAAAATCTTTGAAAGAAGATTTAATAGAAAAAAGATTTGCAAAATCCGAAGAAATTGCAAATCTCGTTGAATTTTTAATATCTGAAAAAGGCTCTTATATTACAGGTTCTATTTTTGATATTAACGGTGGTTTTTATTAACTTGTTCAAATTCTTTAAAATTGTACCAATAAATATAAGATGATATAACTTTTTTTCCAAGAGCTTCTTCTATGGAGTCCTTGTAAATTTCAAGTTGCTTATCATAAAATCCTTCTCTTTTTAAAGAATCTGTTTTAAAATCCATAAGTACAACTTCATTTTGGGATTCAAACATTATATCAATCTGACCATTTACATAAAAATCATCAATTTTTCTAAGGAATGATTCTTCCTTTCGAATTTTTGGTGATTTTTTCATTAAATCTTGAATGATTTTAGAATTAAAAAATCCTAAAATATTTTCAAAATTTATATATGGGAGATATTCTTTTTTTATTTTTCCTAAATCGACTAATTTATTTATTTCTTTTTCTAATAAATTTAAATCGTAAGATTTAAATTCTAATTCTTGGAAAATTTTGTGGATTAAAGTTCCCTTATCAGTTGCTGATAATTTTATTTCTTCAAAATTTGGCTTTCTAAATTCATAAAAATCTTCATTTCCTTCAAAAGAAGATTTTTCGTAGCCATCTTTTGATAAATCATAATTTTTTGCAATCTCTGTTACAGATTTTTTCAAAGATTTATTTATATTTTGCTTATTTTTGTAAGAAAAATTATAAATTTCCTCTATATCATTATAAATTTTTTGATTATAATCAGCTGTCCCAATAAGTTTTTCAACATCTGTATAATCTTTTTTATAATCTTCTTTGAATTCTTCAATATATTTTATTTCCAAAAATCCCTTATTAAAAGCATCTGTCCTATAATCTATATCTACAAAATCACTCATTATTTTATCATCGCACAAAATTTTTAAAATCCAATCCATATAAGATGATAAATCCAAAACTGAGTTTGCATTTAAAATTTTTTCAAGCCCTTTTTCATTTAAATCTTTTTTTCCAATTATAGAAATTTTTCTTTCAGCACGAGTTAGCGCAACATATAAAACTCTCATTTCTTCTTTTTTATCATTAAGATTAGATTTTTCTAAAATCAAATCTCTTTTTATAGACGAAATTTTTATTTTATTTTCCCAATCGGCAATATTAATTCCAATTCCCAAATCCTTATCCAAAACCATATCTTTTGAATTGTCGCGAGTATTAAACCTTTTAGAAAAATCTGGTAAAATTACAGTCTTAAATTCAAGACCTTTTGACTTGTGAATTGTCATAATTCTCACTAAATTTTCATCGTCGGATAAATTTCTTGAAGCTTTTAAATTATCTTTTTTTTGATTTTTCAAATTATCAATGTAAGCTAAAAATCCAAATAAAGAATTTTCATTATTTTTATCATAATCATCCATCAATTCAATAAAAGCCTCAATGTTTTTTACTCTTTCTTCTCCCCTGTCCCTTGCTTTCAAAAAATCATAAAGACCAGATTTTTCAAAAATAATATTTGCAAAGTCATACATGGTTGAAAAATTTAAAATATAAGAAAAATCTGTAAAAATCGTATTAAAATCAGAAATTTTTTGAGAAAGATTATTTTCATTTTCTTTCTCATACTCCTTAAATTTTTTGTAAAAATGAGATTTTTCGGATGATAAACTAATTTCTGCCAAATCATCTTCAGAAAAATTAAATATTTCACTCCTAAGAACTGAAAGAAGGCTAATGTCATCGTTTGGATTGGCTATATATTTTAAAATATTTATGAAAAATTCTACTTCAACTGTTTCAAATGAAATTTTTGAAATATCAGATGAAAATGGAATTCCTGCTTTTTTTAATTCATTTTCAAATAAATATGCTTTTGATGATGCTCTAAGTAAAATTGCAATATCCTTATATTCCAAACCCGAATTTATTAAATTATTTATTTCTTTTGTCAAATAAGCCTCTTCGCTTACATTTTTTGCAAGAGCCTTGATTGAAACTTTTGGATATTTTTCGTCAAATTCAAAATGATAATTTAATCTGTGGTTGTCGTCTTTGTAAGCTATATCAGAATTTTTTCTTGTCATAAGCCTATCAAATATATAATTATTAAAATCAATCAAGTCCTTATCAGTCCTAAAATTTTTGGACAAATTAATTCTTAGGCAATTTGAATCTGTGTCATAATCTTCAAGCTTTTTTAAAAATAATTCTGGCCTTGCATTTCTAAAACCATAAATTGATTGTTTAACATCTCCTACAAAAAATAAATTATTTTCATTTTTTAATTTTTCTACTATATAATTTTGAATGTCGTTTGAGTCTTGATATTCATCAAAGAAAATATATTTAAATTGCTTTTTTAATTTGCTTTGTAATTTCTCATTGTCCAATAATTTAATAAATTCATGTTCCATATCAGAAAAATCCAAATAATTTTCTTCTCTTTTTTTATTTGTATAAATTTTTTCAAAAGAAAACACAAGATTTTTTAATTCATTTAAAATTTTTTCTTCCAAAGGATTAAAAAATCCCCTAGTAATAGAATCTGTATTTTTTACAAAATCTTTTACAATATTAAATTCTTCTTTGTAGGCATTTTTTTTTGCTTTTACATAGGCATTTTCATTTGGATCATCTAATTTTTTTGAAATTGTAACCATATTAGCTAATCCATTTTCAAAAATTTCTATGACCTCATCCCAAGATTTTTCTTCTATGGCATTTTTTATTTTTTCTAAATAGGATAAATCTTTTTCAATCATTATAAAATACTTATCCCTCATTGATTTTTCTTTTATATAATTTTCCAAATCTCTTGCATTTAAAATAATTGTTTCGATTCTTTCTTTTATATAAAATTTAAATTTTTCAAAATCAAAATTATTATTTGTATTATCACAAAGCCATTGATGTGGATTTATTTGACTTTTTGAAAAATCATATAAGTCCAAAATTATATTTTTTGCATCCTTATCATCTTTTGATGAAGCAAAATTATGCAAAAAATTTATAAAATTTGAATCATTTTTTTCGTATTCATCTTCAAAAAGCTCATCAATAGCATCTTTTCTCAAAAGTGCTTGTTTAGAATCAGCAGCAATTTTAAAAGAAGGAGAAAGATTATCAGACAAATAAAAATTTTCCCTTAGCATATCTGCACAAAATGAATGGAGGGTTTTTATAAAAGCATCATTTATAGATTTTATTTGATTTTTTATGAAAATTTTGTCAGAGTTTCCCTCTTTCATAAGCTCATTTAATTTTTGTCTTATTCTATCTTTCATTTCAGCAGATGCCTTGTTTGTGAAAGTTACGATAATCATATTTTTTATGGGAATTTTTTCTTCAAGCATAATTGAAACAAGCCTATCAACCAAAACTCTAGTTTTTCCACTTCCTGCCGCAGCAGAAACAATAATATTTTTTCCTCTTGATTCTATTGCTTTTTTTTGATCATCAGTTGGCTTAAATTTACTCATCTGATTGCTCCTTTTTAATATCATTTATGGAAATATTTTTATTTATATCATGAAATTTGTCTTGATCTCTTGTGTAATCAAATTTGCAAATTGATTTATAAGGGCAATTTATGCATTCATAAGAATTTTGATTTATTCTAAGTGGATTTAATTTAATATTTCCATTTTTAATTTCACTTATATAAGAAGAAATTAATTTTTTAATAAATTTTTCAACTATTTTTTCTTCTTCAAGAGAAAAAATATTATCTTTACTTCTTGTGATTTTAAAAATATCAGATTTTTTGCCGTCAAAATTCTTATCCAAAAGATTTAAAATTTCCTCATCAATTTTTATAATAAGTCCATTCATTTTTGTTTTGTCATCATAAATTTTTTTAATCTCATCCTTATCATAATTTTTTTCAAGTTTTTTAACCTCGTCTTTTAAAGGAAAATAAAAACTAGCAACAGGAAATAAATTTTCGGATTTTTTTTCTTTTGCAGCCAACATATATACAAATAATTGAAGGTCTAAGCCATTTAATAGATTATAAATTTTGATTTCTTTTGAGCCAGTTTTGTAATCAATAATTCTTAGTAAATTATCGCACTTATCAATCCTGTCAATTCGTCCTTCAAGATAGTTTTTATCATCCACATAAACTTCTGGATATTTTTGTCCCTTTCCATATTTTTCTTCTACACTATCAATTTTAAAATTTCCTTCTTTGATTTGGTTGATTATTTTTTTAGATGATTTTTGAGTTGACTCATAAATATTTGATAAAATAAATTTATTTTTATTATCATTTGCCCTTCCCAAATCAAGAGAGTTTTCGATTGCTTTTTTGAAACTTTCTTTTACTAGATTTTCTATTTTTTCATCATCAAATTCTTTAAGATCCATATCAATCAATTTCTTTGAAATATTTTCCATATTATAGTGAACAATATTTCCAATTTCTAAATTATCAACATCCAACTTTTTATTTTCTTTTGCCCTAAGCCCATAATTTATGAAATGTTTGTAAGGACATTTTGCATAAGTTTCAATTTCTGAAACTGAAAATTTATTTTTATCATAGAGTTTTTTTGAAATTTCAGAACTTAATAAATTTTTATCATTAGAATAAGTAAATCCTTTTATAAATAAGTCATAAGAAGAATTTTTTGAATAATTGTAATTTTCTACCTTATCTTTTTTAAATTTAATATATGATTTTACAAATTCCTTTTCTGATTTTTTTGTATCTTCTTTGTTTTTTATATTCCATAAAATTTGATATGCCTTTAAGTCCAAAAGATCTGTGGAATATTTTATAAAATCAAATTTACTTTGGGCAATTTTTTTGTAAGAAATATTTGGAAAAATATTTATAATATCAGAAATACTTGTTGCCCTATTCATTGGGTCGTTTTCTTTATTTATTAAAGAATATGAAAAAATAATTTTTTGCGATGATGTAAACATCCTAAGTAAATTTAAAAGAATTTTATCATCCTTTTTTTCTTTGTAAATTTTAAGGTCAATGCCTTCATTTTCCAAAGCAGTTTTTTCATTTTCTGATATTAACATCTCACTATTGTTATTTCCTGGAAAATAAATATCTGTCATTCCAACAAAAATTTTAATTTTTCTATCATTTATCCTATCTCTAGAAAAATCTCCAATTAAAACTTGATCGATTGCAGGAGGAATTATGCCAATTGATGTTGCCTTACAAGAATTTTCTATTAATTTGTAAATTTTTTTAAGCTTTGTAGGACTATCATTCAAAATTGTTGCTATTTGTTCTAAATTCGTCAAAAATTTATCCCAAACTTGTTTGTTTTCTTCAAAAATTTCAAGCCTATTTTCCCTTATATTTTCTTGATAATGATTAAAACCTGATTTTATTATTTTTTTATCAAAACTCTTATAAATTTCTTTTACAAGATCATTTGCCTTAATCTTTTCATTTCTAATTTTATATAGGTCATACAATAAGTCGATTAAAATTTTTCTTATTGAATTTACATTTTTAAGCTCAGCTTCTTTTTCTTTTTTTAATTTCTCATCATTTTCATAAAATTTTTCATCTAAAACAAAATACTTATCCTCAAAAATCATAGCCCCTTTGATTTTTCTATTTTCAATATAATTTTGAAAATCTAAAATCCTTTCGTAGGCATTTTCTCCAAAATCAATTATATTTGATCTTATAAAAGCCTCAAGGTCTGTTTTTCTAAAATCAAAAACGACAAGTCTAATCATAGAAAGCCATGTTTTTAAAATATGATTGTCGGATAATTTTTTTGTTTTATCAACAAAAATAGGAATCTCGCTCCTTGCAAAAATTCTTTTTACAAGATTTTCGTACTCATCACTATTTGCCAAAACCAAAGAAATTTCTGAATATCTATGACCTTCTCTAATCAATTTTTCTATAATCAAGCTTATATTTTCAATTTCATTTGTTGATGAAATTGATTCAACAATATTTATATTTTTAGTTTTTTCTTGATAAATTTGGGGATTATATTTTTCAAAATTTTCATAGAGGTGCTTAATATCTAAAAGATCATTTTCTTTTTCTAAATTTATAATTTTTATTTTGTCTATATTTTTTAAACTTTCGACAAAGCGAATTGCTTGATCAAATATATCCATATCGCCTGCCATATTATTTTCATAATATTTCCAATCAAGGCAAATTGAAATCGTAACTTTTGCTCCGATTTTTATTAACTCTTTTATAAAATCTATTTTAAGGTCAGACAAAAAATCAAATTTATCGAAATAAAAATTAACATTTTTAAAAAAATCGCAATATTTAATATTATCTTTTATAATTTCAAGCTCATCTTCTTTGTCAATATAAGAATTTTCAAGCTTTTTTATATAAGAATCATAAATCAATTTGATTTCTTCAAATTTTAATTTTGTCATTGGATCTAAATTTTCATTTTTATTAATTTTTCCAAAAAATTCATCATCAAAGTAATATTCCTTAATATTTGAGAAAAAATCAGAAAGATTATTTACAAAATCTATATCAAATGATTTATTTGAAAAAAGTTTTAATTTATCATCTATTTCATCAAGTACGCTTGTAAGTAAAATTGCCTTAGAAACTTGATTTAAATTTTCATTTTTTTTAAGACTTAGCCTTTGAGAAATATATGAAATTAAAGATGAAAATGATAAAACTTTTGCATCCATAACCGACTTATATTTTATTGAATCAATAAAATCCATATCACTTTCAAGTGTATATTGTTCTGGAACTATAAGAAATGCTTTTTCTTTTTTATCCAAATTTTTTTCAATGTCTTTGTAAATATAAAATGAATTTTCTTTAGGAAATTTGCTCATTATAATTTTTATCATACAACCACCTTCAAACTTGACCCTTCTGTTTTTGAATATGAAACTTCAATTTTTGCATCAATAGCATCTTTTAATTCCTTTACATGAGAAATTAAACCAATAAATTTATTATCATAGGATAATTTTTCAATTGTTCTTATTGCTTTTTCCAAATAATCATCTGATAGAGTTCCAAAACCTTCATCAATAAAAAGCGTGTCGATTTTTATTCCACCATTTTCCATACTTATTTCATCAGAAAGTCCAAGAGCCAAAGCAAGTGATGCAATAAAACTTTCTCCACCAGAAAGAGAAGCCTCGCTCCTTATCTTTCCCGTATTCGCATCCAAAATCTCTATATCAAGACCATAATTTTTTCTCTTATCGCTAGTTTGTTTTTTTCTAATCATTGTAAATTGACCATCGGTCATTTCTTTAAGCCTTATATTTGCAAGAGCTAATATTTTTCTAAAATAATAAGAAAGAACAAAAGTTTCAAAATTTAATTTTTCCCTTCCAGAAACATTTGACAAAGAACCATCAGCTATTCTTGAAAGTTTATATAAAATTCCATCCTCATTTTTTAATTTATTGAAGTTTTTTTCTATCGAATATATTTCATTTTTGCTATCATTTAATCTTGTTTCGTCTAATTTTAGAGAAAAAATGGAATCATTTGTTTCTTCCAAAATATTTTTTAAATTTTCAATTTTTTCTTTTATTTTTTCCGTTTCAAATTTTTCTTTGTTTGCGTAATCTTTAAGACTTGTTAGCCTTATAGAAATATTGTTTAAGTTTTCAAAATATTTTTGAATTTCTTCTTTTCTATCAATTAAGTCCTTGGATTTTTCTAAGTATTTCAAAAATTCATCTATACACTTAAAATTTTCCCTAATCTTATTTTTAAAAATATTTTCAGCCTTTAAAATTTTTTCTTGATTTATTTTTATATAAGAGCTAAGTGATTCCACCTTTGAATTTGATGAAGATTTTTCTTTTTCTAAGTTTTTTATTTTCTCATCAATCTTTTTAATTCTTTCTTCTTCATTTTCGACAAATTTTTTGTCAAAATTTACATTTTCAATAACTTTTTTTTCATCAAAATCATCAAGCTCTTCTTTTTTTATTTTAAATTTATTTTCAAGCTCTTCTATATTATTCAAATTACCTAAATTTTCTAACTTATTCTCTAAATCTCCAATTATTTTTTCAATCTCAAAAACTTCATTTTCTAAATCTTTTTGTTTTTTATTTCTTCTTCGTATTCTTCCCTAACTTTTTCATAAGATTTTTTCAATTTTTTATGTTCATTTTTATAAATTTGAAGATTTTTTTCAATATCTTCCGCCTTTTCCATATTAAAATCTATTGATTTTTCCAAATCTGAAATTTTATCTTTCGAACGATTTATTTTTAATTCCAAATCAAAATAATCTTTCTCAATTTTTTCTATATCAAGTTCAAAAGATTCTAAAAACTCAATTTCTCCCTTATAAATCCTTCCGCAAATCGGACAAATTCCTTTTTCTTTTAAATCTTTCCTAAATTCATTTATTTGTATAGATTTTTTGTTCTCTTTTGCCCTATCTAATAAGATTTTTGCCTTTTCATAAGCTTTATTTGCCTTATCAAATTGAATTTTTTCATCATTTAAATTTTTAATTTTTTCATCATTAATTAGCGCTTTTTCATAAAAATTTTGACATTCAAAAACTTTTTGGTAGGCATTGTGGCTTTTCTTTGTAATTTTTTCAAGATTTCTAGAAAAATCTAGCAATTCATCTGATTTTTTTCTTATTTTTTCATTTATTTTTTCTTTTTCTTTTAAATTATTTTCTATGGATTTTTTATAATTTTTTCCATCTTCAAATGCTTTTTAATTTTTATCTAATTCATCTTTAATTTTTTGTAAGTTTTCAAATTTATTTAATATTTCAAGATTTTTTACTATATTTTCTTTCTTTTGATCGATAATTTTTAAAAGCTCATCCTTATTTCCAAGATAAGTTTTATTTTCTTTCAATTCTTCTTCAATGGTCTTTAAATTTTTATTTTCAAAATCTAATTTTATTTTCAAATCCTTTTGGCTTTTATTTAAGTCAAGAAAAGATTCGTAATATGGTTTTATTGCTATAGATTTTTCTGCGTAAGCCAAATCTTTCTTTAAATTTTTATAAAAAGATTCATCTTCTAAAAGCTTTTCTTTTTCTTTAAGTAAATCTTTGTAATTTTCTATTTGTTCATTTTCTTTTTCATAGAAATTTAGCTTGGAATTTTCACTTTCTAGATTTTTATTTAAAGATAATTTCTCCTCATTTTTTATTTGAAGATTTTTTTCACTTTCTACAAGCAAATCTTCTATAATATCTATAATTTTTTGAAAATCTTTAAGCTTTATTAACTCATCATCAACTTTATCTTCTAAGAGTTCATTTTTTACAATTTCATTTTCCAAGCTATTAGAAATAATATCCAAATTTCTCTTTGAATTTTTGCTTGCTTCTTTCAATTTTTCTTCTATTTCCTTGTAAAGATAAGACGAAAAAATTTTTGACAAAAGCTCAGCTTTTTCATCTGAATTTGATTTTAAAAATTTTGAAAATTCTCCTTGTGCAAGAATCATAACCCTATTTAATTGATTATAATCAAGTCCAATTACTTCAATTATTTTTTTATCTGTTTTTTGTGGTCCATCAGATATTAGAATTTCCTTTTCATTTTCGATTTTATAAAATTCTACGCTGTGAGAAACATTGACATTTGCTCTTGTTTTTTTTGCTTTTTGATTTGGAATTCTTTTTATCCTATAATTTTTTCCATCAATTTCAAAATAAAAATCTACATAAGTTATAGGATCATCTCCACCTAGAAAATCACTTCTAATATCGTTTGAATTAAATCCTTCTCTTTGAATTTCTCCAAAAAGTGCAAAGCTTATAGCATCAAAAATTGTAGTTTTTCCACTTCCAGTATCTCCTGAAATTATAAATATTTTAGAATCATATATTTTTGTAAAATCTATAAAAGTTTTATTTTTGTAGGTCATAAATCCATACATTTCAAGTTTTACAGGCTTCATTGTATCACCTTTTTAAGTATTTCTTTTTCTAAATCTGTCATTTTTTCATTCATTTTAAACTTATAAAATTCTTCAAATATTTCCATGCTTGATAATTTTTCAAAATCAATATCAATATCCTCATCCTTTTCAATATTTATTGATTTTTCGTACTTTATTGAAACTGCATGAGGAAATTTCATTTTTAATTTTGCCATCGGAGAATCTATTGGCTTATCATCTTTTAAAGTAAATTCTATATAAGCATTTGAATTTTTCATTTTTAAAATATTTTCAAAATAATCACAAATTTTTTCAAAATCATTTAAAGGTTTAATTTCAATTTCTTTTATTTTTAAATCCTCTTTTAAATCAATAACAGTTACTGATTTTTTTGATTTATTTCAGAAAATGAATATTTCATAAAAGTCCCACAATACCTAATTTTTTCATCAAGGACAAAGTGTTTTCTGTGAAGATGACCTAAAGCTACATAATCAAAATTTTTAAATAAATGGGCATCCATAGCATCATTTCCACCAATTGTAAGAGGTTTTTCCCCTTCTATTTTTTCATCTTCAAACGGCTTTTCATTTGCATAACAATGACTTATCAAAACATTTCTATCCTTATAATCTATATTTTTTAATAAAACTTTATAAAGGTCAGTAAAATTTTCTATATTTGAATCGATTTCATTTTTTGCCCTTGCAAGGGAAATATAAGGAATCGGATAAAAATTAACCTTTCCGTACTCATCATCAAAAGAAATTTTTTCATCAGAAGAATTTCCATAAATATAATAAGAATTTTTTTCAAAAAAACTTTTAGAAATTTCAAGCCTTTTTCCAGAATCGTGATTTCCAGAAATTGCTATAATTTTTTTCTTCAAATTAAAAATAATTTCATCCACAAAATCAGAATAGACCTTCATGGCTTCATTATTTGGAATAGATGTATCAAAAATATCTCCTGCAATCAAAACAATATCTACTTTTTCATCTTCAATAATTTTTAAAATTTGTTCAAGACAAAATTTTTGATCTTTTAGCAAAGAATATGAGCCAATTGATTTTCCTATATGAAGATCTGATAAATGTAATAATTTCATTTATTTTCCCTCACAAAAATATACTCATCTTTTGTTGAATTAATTGGATCATAAATATAATCACAAAGATTTATTTTTTTAATTTCTTCAATATCTGAAATTTTATTATTAATTAAATATTTTAACATTCTCCCACGCATTTGTTTTGTATATGAAACAATTGAACGGATTTTTCCATTTCTATCTTCTTTGAAAGTCAAGGTCAGAAATTTTTGATTTTTTTTCAAATATTTTTTTATGAGCTTAGCGTATTCAGCACTTGCTAAATTTATAATAAAATTTTCATCCTCAAAGGCTTTTTTGTAAATTTTGTCAGCCCAAAATTCGTGCATATTGATTCCTTTTGAATCCATATAAAGTCTATAATCAGAAATTCCTGTAAAAGGCTTGCACAAACCATATAAGGCAGAAATAATATAAACATGATCATTCAAATAAGCTAAGTCATTAAAATCTTCTTTTTTAAATTGCTTAAAAACGAGTCCATCATAAGAAAAAATCGCTGGATTTTTTAAATTTTTAAAATCGAAATCCTTGTAATCATAATAAGCTTTTATAGCAAGATCATCATTGCAAAAAAACATATTTGCTAAATCATTTATTGAATATTTTTTTAAATTTTCAACTAATTGTTTTGTTTCGTCTTCAAACAAAAGCCCCTCTGTTTTTTCATTTTCAAAATGTTTAAACCTTTTTGCAGGCGAAATTATAATTTTCATATCAAACCTTTCTATTTTTCATTCTAAATTAATTATATCATAGAAAATTTCCACAAAAAAAAGACAGGCGAACCTATCTTTTTAAAATTTTTTGAATTATTAGAGAAATTATCATTCCAAAAACTGCAATAACCACTATGGCACCACCTGGTTTTATTCCAAGATAAAAACTTGCACTAATTCCTGCCATCATATAAATTATTGCGATTATAATTGATTTTATAAAAGTTTCTTTATAAGATTTTGAAATCAAAAGCCCACTTGCAACTGGCAAAACCATTAATGACGAAATCATCAAAGCTCCCACAGTTTTTGTAGAAATTGCCACGGTAATAGCTGTCAAAAATGTAAAAATGCTAGAAATTAATTTTGAATTAATTCCAGCAAGATTTGCCATCAAAGGGCTAATTGAATTATACAAAAGCGGATAATATAAATAAAGGCTAAAAAATAGAACAAGAATGAAAATTACACTTACAATAATTACATCATCACTCGTAACACTTGTTATTGAACCAAATAAAAATGATTCAAAACTTGTGCCACCCGGTGTGAAATCTGACAAAATTCCTGCAAGTCCAATTCCAAGACTCATAATGATAGCCGTTGCCATATCGCCAAAACTTTTAAATTTTTTCCTAATTATTTCAATTGCAAAACTTGCAACAATACAAATTATTATTGAAGTAAAAACAGGATTTATTCCAATAATTAAACCTAGAGCAACTCCAGAAAGAGCTGTGTGAGATAAGGCATCTCCAATCATAGAAGTTCTCCTGTTTACCATAACAATTCCAATCATAGGAATTATTATTGCAAGCATAAGCCCAACTAAAATTGCCCTTTGCATAAATTCATAACTAAGCATCAACTATCCTTCCATTTTTTATCCTTATTTCTCTTTTAGAAAATTCTCTAACAACATCCATTTCATGACTTATCATCAAAATTGAAATTTTGTGTTTATCATTTAAGTGAGCTAGAAGTTTAAGAAAGTCTCTTTTTGATTTTTCATCAACGCCAACTGTTGGCTCATCCAAAAGCAAAACCTCTGGATTATTTACCATTGCCCTTGCTATCATAACTTTTTGAGCCTGCCCTCCTGAAAGTTGATTGAAAGGAATATGCAAAAGATTTTTTATATTTAAAATTTCAAAAATATCACGAACCTTTTGATAACATTTTTTGCTTGGTCTGTTAAAAATATTAAATTTCTTATACAAATTTAAAATTACAAATTCTTCTCCCGTTACTGGAAAGGCAAGTTTGTTTAAATCATTTACTTGTGGTACATAGCCAATTTTTGAATAAGCATTAAAATCTTCTATATTTATCCCAAATAATTTAATCTCTCCCGAATCTTTTTTCAAATCCTTTAAAATTAATTTTATTAGAGTTGATTTGCCAGAGCCATTTTCTCCTTGAATAGTCAAAAAATCGCCCTTATTCAAATCAAAACTAACTTTGTTTAATACTTCATCCTTGCCATAAGAAAAGACTACATCTTTAACTTCTATATCTTTAATTTATTTTAAACTACTTTCCATTATTTCAAAATTTTCTCTTATCAATTCTTGATAAGTTTTTTCATTTTTTAAATCATCATCACTTGCATATTCTATAGTATTTATAGCTTTTGCGTCAAGAGATAATTCATCTGCCAAAGTCTTTACATTTTTATCAGACTCGCCTTTTTCATAAAAAATTGCAGTAATTTTTTCTTTTTTTACATAATCAATTGCATTTTTCATAGTTTTTGCATCAGTTTCACTTGTTGAAGTTATTGATGTAAGCGGAACTTGAATTAAACCATAATCACGAGCAAGATAAGAAAATGCCTCGTGGTCTACTAAGAATTTTTTATTTTCTTTATTTTCTAATTTTTTTTCATATTCTTTATCAATTTCTTCAAGCTCTTTTTTTATTTTTTCAAAATTTTTCTCATAATAATCTTTATTTTCCGGATCAATTTCTGAAAGTTTTTCTGCTATATTTTTTGCTTGAATTATTCCATTTTTTGGAGATAACCAAACGTGAGGATCATATGCTCCATGATGGTGGTGTTCTTCTCCATCTTCATGTTCGTGTTCTTCTTTTTCGCTATCTTCATGTTTTTCATTATCTTCATGATTATCTTTGTCCTCTTTTTCATCTTCATCTAAAGATTCGTGATAATGAGGAGCATCACAACAAGATTTAGGTCTATCTTCACGTTTTTTATCATGTTCTTTTTCATCTTCATGCGTATTTTCTATTAAATTAATTCCTTTAGAAGTATCCACAATTTCAACTTTTGAAGATTCTGATATTTTTTCTTGCCAAGATTCAAGCCCTGCTCCATTTAAAAATAATACTTTTGCCTTTGACAAATCTGCCATATCTTTTGCAGATGGTTCAAAATCATGAACTTCTGTATTTAAATTTGTAAAAGATTTTACATTAAATTTATCTCCTGCAATTTGTTTTGTTAAATTATAAATTGGATAAAAAGAAGCATAAATTGTTTCTTTATCTTTATTTTCACTTTGACTTGTTTGATTTGAATTATTTGAATTTATATTTGATTTTTCATTATTTTTTGCACATCCTGTAACAAAAATTCCGAAAACCAAAATCATTGCTAATATTTTCTTTTTCATTTTTCCCCCTTTTATTGCAAATCATTTGCAAAGAATATTATATAGCTGTTTCATTTTTTGTCAATATGGTAATATATTTATAGAGGTGAGATTGTGAAAGCAGAAGATTTACTAAAGCAAAATAAGATTCGTGTTACTGAAAAAAGAAAAATAATTTTAGAAAAGATAATTGAAAATGATGATCCAATTTCTGCAGAAGAAATTTTAGAAAATTTAAAAGAAGAGAATATCAATATGGATCTTTCAACAATTTATAGAAATTTAAATACCTTGGAAGAGATAAATCTCCTTTTAAAAAATACAAATACAGATGGCATTTCTTATTTTCAATTAAATTCTAACAATCACAAACATTTTATAAGGTGTATTTCTTGTAATAAAAAATTTATAATAGAAAATTGCCCAATCCATGAAATTGAAGAAGAGATAGAAAAAGATACTGGCTTTGTAATTAAAGGACACAGTTTTGAATTTACAGGAATTTGCCCACAGTGTCAAAAAAAATTAAATAAACAAAAAAGTTGATAAAGAAAATTCTTTACCAACTTTTTTTATTTTAAACTCTTTTATTAAATTTTTCTTTATTAAATGCATTTACAGAATTTGCAACTATAATTGTTCCAGATGCATCTCCTGTTGTGTTTATTGCTGTTCTTGCCATATCCAAAATTCTATCTATTCCCATTATCATAGCAATTCCTTCTACTGGAAGTCCAACTGATGACAAGACCATTGACAAAGTAACAAGTCCTACTGATGGAATTCCTGCTGTACCAACGGAGGCAATTGTTGCTGTTAATATTACAGTTAAATAATCATTCAACGTTAAATCAATTCCATAAGCATTAGCAATAAATACTACAGCTACTCCTTGCATTATTGCAGTTCCATCCATATTTATTGTCGCTCCCAAAGGAATTGTAAATGAAGAAATTTTTTTATCAACTCCAATATCTTCTAGAGTTTGAATATTTAATGGAACTGTCGCATTTGATGATGCGGTTGAAAATGCAAAAGTCATAACTGGAAAATATTTTTTTAGAAAAGCAAATGGATTTACTCTTACAAATATCGTCAAAAGCAGCATATAAACTATCAGAAGTTGGAAAGCAAGTCCCAAAATTACAGAAATCATATATGAAAGCATAGACAAAATTACATCGTAACCAAGATTTGAAAATGTTCTTGCTATTAAGAAAAATACTCCAATTGGTGCAAGTTTCATTACAGCCATTGTCATACTCATCATCAAATCATTCATTTCTGTAATTATATTTCCCAAAGTTTCCATCCTATCTTCCATTCCTGCAATCAAAAGTCCAACTATAACTGCAAAAATAATTATTTGTAGCATATCGCCTTTTGCCAAAGCTTCAATAGGATTTGTTGGAATCATATTTAAAAGCGTATCTTTCATTGAAGTTTTTTCTCCAGCATCCATATTAAATTCATTTGAACCCAACTTCATATTCATTCCTTTTCCAGGATTTATAATTGACGCCAAAGAAAGAGCAATAATTATTGCAAGGGCTGTTGTCAAAAGATAAAATAATACAATTCTTATTCCAACTTTTCCAAGAGTTTTTGTATCTCCCATATTTCTGCAGCCATCAGCTATTGAAAAAAATACCAATGGAACAACTAGCATTTGCATAGCTCTTATAAACATTTGACCTAATAAATAAAAAATTCCATCAATTATAATGTCATCTTTAATATGACCTTTTGGAACAAAATAATGCATTACAATTCCAAGAATCATTCCACAAATTAGGGCAATAAAAATTTTAGAAGTTAAGCCTAATTTTTTATTAGATTTAGCTTTCATAACCATACTCCCTTCTCAGGTAATCTTTTAAGGCATCTTCCCAAGTTGAAAAAGTATTTTTGTCCAAAAGATTTAAAAAATAATTATCTATTCCCCTAAAGGCTGGTTCAAAATCAATTCTATCAGAATCTCTAACTTCTTCTACCTTTGCATCAATTTTTGTAATATCAATAATTTTTTGAGCAAAAGCTCTAAAGGAACAAGTCCCCTCACATGAAGCATGATAAATTCCATAAGCATTAGTTCCCATTATTGAAATCAAAAATTTTGAAAGCTCATAGGCTGATGTTGGAGAACCATATCTTGATTTTGGCACTTTAACAATACCATTTTTTGCTTGTTCAATAATTGATTCAACCAAATTATTTTCTTTTGAATAAAGTCTTGAAACCCTAACTATAAAATATCTATCAGCAAAATTTTTTACAAATTCTTCCCCCAAAAATTTACTTTTTCCATAAACTGTATTTGGATTTGCCTTATCAATTTCTTTGTATGGATGAATTGTTTGTCCATCAAAAACATCTGCTGTAGATAACTGAACAAGTTTTGCTCTAACCCTATTTGACGCAATGGCAATATTTTTTGCTCCCAAAGCATTTAACAAATATGCTTTATCAGGATCATTTTCGCATTTTAATCTATTGGTAATGCCCGAACAATTGATAATTATTTTTGGTCTATTTCTATCTACAAACAAATTTACTTCTTCTTGTTTTGTAATATCAACTTCATCTTTGTCAGTTGCAATTATTTCAGCTTCCAAAGGATCTAAATATCTTACAAGAGTCGATCCAAGTCTTCCATGAGCTCCTGTAATCCAAATTGTATTAATTCTCATAAATTTTCCTTTCTATATTTTTTTTAAAAAAACAATTATATGTTTTATTATAACATATTGCAAATTATTTTTCATTTTTGTTTGTTCTTTATCTTACATAAAAATTAATAAATAAATTAAGCAAATAAAAAAAGCTAGTTAAACTAGCTAATTTAATCCAATATCTTTTCTATAATATTTATTTTCGTATTTTATTTTTTCGCAATCATTATAGGCGATTTTTCTTGCAAGTTCTAAAGTTTTTGCTTTTGCGTTTATTGTAAGAACTCGTCCGCCATTTGTTAAAATTTTTCCATCTTCTAATTTTGTTCCATTATGAAAAATAATTGAATTTTTTACATCTTCAAGTCCACTTATTTCTTTATTTTTTTCATATTTTAATGGATAACCATCTGAAACAAGAATTAATGATAGAGAATAATCACTAGACCATTTTATATCGTCTTTCTTTAAACTATTATCAAGAGTTTTTTCTATAATTTCTACAAGGTCTGATTCAAGTCTTGGCATTAGGGTTTCTGTTTCTGGATCTCCAAATCTTACGTTAAATTCTAATATTTTTGGTTTATCTTCATCGATCATAAATCCAATAAACAAAATTCCATTATAAGAAAGTTTTGAATCATCAAGTCCTTTTTCAATTTGCCTTAAAATTATTTCTATATTTTCCCCTGTTTTTTGTGAAAATTTACTTGGAGAATATGTTCCAACTCCTCCAGTATTTGGACCCTTGTTTCCATCATAAATTTGCTTGTGGTCTTTGCAAGTTTCTAACGGAAATAATTTATTGTTTGAGACCAAACACAAAAGTGAAGCTTCTTCGCCTTTCAAAAATTCTTCGATTACAACAGTTTTTCCCTCATCTCCAAATATTTTTTTATTAAAAATATCATCAAGACTTTCTATAGCTTTTTTTTCATCTTCGCAAATTATAACACCTTTTCCAAGACAAAGCCCATCAGCTTTTATAACTAAAGGATAGGAAAAATCTTTTAGGGAATTTAAGGCATTGTCAAAATTTTCAAAAGATTTATATTGTGCTGTTGGTATCTTATATTTTTCTAGGAAATTTTTGGTAAATTTTTTTGATTTTTCAAATTTTGCACATTCTTTGTTTGGTCCAAATATTTTAAGATTATTTTTTTCAAATTCATCTACAATTCCCATACATAAAGGATCTTCTGGTCCTACAATTGTAAGGTCAATTTTTTCTTTTTTAGAAAAATCAACCAAGGATTTTATATCTGTTGGTTCGATATTTATATTTTTGCAAAAAGAATTAGTGCCAGCATTTCCTTTTGCCATAAATATTTGGTCTACTTTTTTTGATTGTGAAATTTTCCAAGCAAGTGCATGTTCTCTTCCACCATTTCCAATTATTAAAACTTTCATCAAAAACTCCTATTTTTTTACGAAAACCTTATTATTTTTTATGTAAAATAAATCATCACAAAAATCTTTTACTGATTTTATCAAAATTTCGTGTTCTTTTTCCAAAACATTTTTTGCTATATCATCGATTGTATCTTCTTGATTAATTTTTACAATTTCTTGATAAATTATTGGGCCATCATCTGCATCTTTTGTAACAAAATGAGTACTTGCTCCAGTAAATTTCACTCCTTTTTCATAGACTTTTTCATGAACCTTTCTTCCATAAAATCCCATCCCACAAAATGATGGTATAAGGGATGGGTGGATATTAATAATTCTTGACTCAAACTTGTCAATTATTTTTTGAGGTAAAATTTTAAGGTAGCCTGCAAGAACAACAAGATCGATTTTTTCTTTTATTAAAGTATCGAGCAAAATATCATTATCTTTGCAAACCAATGTTTTAATTGAAGCATTTTTTGCTCTTGTAAGCCCGTAAGCATTTTCTTTATTTGAAATTACTATAGATATTTTCCCATTAATAATTTTATTTTGGCACGAATCAATTATAGCTTGAAGATTTGTTCCTGAGCCTGAGATCAAAACTGCAATTTTTTTAGAATTTGAGGTCGATTTTTTCATCATTTTCTATAACCTCTCCAAGATCTAAAAGCTCATCTTCATCAATTATTTCTTTAACTTTTTCAATATCATTTTTATCGACTGCAAAAACAAGTCCAACGCCCATGTTGAAGGTTTCGTACATATCTTTTTTGTCAAGCTCTCCCCATTTTTCTAATAGTGAAAATATTTTTGGAAGAGGAATATTTCTCACATCAATTTTTGCACAAAGTCCATCTGGAATCATTCTTGGAATATTTTCATAAAATCCACCACCAGTAATATGGCTTAGGCCATTTATTTCAATTTTTTCAAGAAGATCTAAAATTTCTTTCACATAAATTTTGGTTGGTTTTAATAATTCTTCTCCAAGACTTGTATCAAGTCCTTCAATTTTTTCATCTAAAGATAATTTTTCTTTTTCTAAAACAATTTTTCTTACAAGAGAATATCCATTTGAATGAATTCCTGAAGATTTTAAACCAAAAATATGATCGCCTTTTTTAATTTTTTGTCCAGTAATTATTTTTTCTTTATCAACTATTCCCACACAAAATCCTGCAAGGTCATAGTCATTTTCCTTATAAAGACCTGGCATTTCTGCAGTTTCTCCGCCAATCAAAGAAGAATTAGCTTGAAGACAGCCATCAGCTACTCCTTTTACAATTTTTTCCATTTTTTCTGGAACAAGTTTGCCACATGCTATATAATCTAGAAAAAATAAGGGCTTTGCTCCTTGGCAAAGAATATCATTTATGCACATTGCCACGCAATCAATTCCAATTGTATCGTGCTTGTCCATCATCTGAGCAAGCATAACTTTAGTTCCAACTCCATCTGTCCCTGAAACCAAAACTGGATTTTTTATATTTAAATTTTCCAAACTAAATAGACCAGAAAATCCTCCAAGTTTGCTCAAAACATTTTCTGATTGAGTTTTTTCTACTAATTTTTTTATAAGTTCGACTTCTTTTTGACCGTTAGCTACATCAACTCCAGCGTCTTTATAATTTATTGGCATTTTATATCCTTTCTAAAGGGTTATATCCATTAAAACAATTTTCGTAATATGTTTTATTTCCACAAGCTTGTCTTAATCCTTCTAGGGAAATAAATCCCAAAGAATCTGCTCCTATAATTTTTCTAACTTCTTCTACACTTCTGTTGTTGCTAATTAAATGATCTTTGTCTGGCACATCAAAAGTAAAAGTTTCTTCTTTTATCACTTGAGGAGATGCAATCCTAATGTGGACTTCCTTTGCTCCTGATTCTCTCAAAATTTCTATTACTCTTTTTATAGTATTGCCTCTTACAATAGAATCATCCACAAGAACAACTCTTTTTCCTTCAATAAGATGTTTTATTGGATTTAATTTTATTCTTATTCCTTTTTTTCTCATTGAATTTGTTGGAAGAATAAATGTTCTATTTATATATCTATTTCTTACTATTGCTCTTTCGTATTTTATATTTGATGCACGCGAAAATCCAACAGCTGAAATTAATCCACTATCAGGACTTCCAACAACTATATCTGCATCTACAGGATGTTCTTTGTAAAGAATTTCTCCCATTTTAATTCTTGCATCATAGACGCTAACCCCATTTATTGAAGAGTCAGGTCTTGCAGTATAAACAAAATCAAAAATGCAAGGAGAATTAGAAAGCTCTTTTGCAAAATAGGATTCTTCTCCATTATCGTCAACTATATAAATTTCTCCTGGTTTTAATTCGTGACAAAGTTGCCCATCAATTGATTCAATCACACAAGATTCGCTTGCAACTATATAAGAATCTTCTTTTTTACCAACGCAAAGATTTTTAATTCCATAAGGATCTCTAATCGCAATCATCCTATTTCCATTTACGAGAATAATAGAATATGCTCCCTTTAAATTATTTATAAATTGTATAATTTCATCTATATTATTTGAATTTAATTTATTTACAACATCTTCAGGACTTGTTTCATCAAGAAATTTTCCATCAATTGCAATCAAATTTTTAAAATTTGAATTTTCAGGATAAAATAACCATGGCATAGGCATAAGAGATTTATCATCTTCAGCAAATCTATATTTTACATAACCAAGACCAACATTTCCTGCAAGAGTTGAAATATTATCTAGGCTAATATTATTGGCAATTTCTCCCTTACCTCTAATTTCTGATAATTTTTCATGAGCAAGAAGTGATATTCCCATTGACTCTTGACCTCTATGTTGGATTGCATAGAGGCCAGAGTATAATTCGGGAAAAACATTTTTATATTTCTTTTTTGAAAATATTCCTACAATTCCACTCATTTATTTGCCTTATATTCATATTCAGAATTATCTATAGTTTCTTTCATTTTTATTCTCATATCCTTTAATTTTTCTCTTAAAGAATCATATTTTATTGCAAGAATTTCTGTAGCCAAAATTGCAGCATTTTCTCCTCCTCCGATTGCAACAGTTGCAACAGGAACTCCACTTGGCATTTCAACTGTAGAAAGTAAAGCTTCAAGTCCACCAAGATGAGATGATTTTGCAGGAATTCCAATTACAGGTCTTGTTGTTAACGCTGCAATAACTCCAGATAAGTGAGCAGCTTTTCCTGCAATTCCAATATAAACTTCGCTTTCATTTTCGCTTTTTTCTACATATTCTTCTAAACTTTTTAAAGCTCTATGAGCAGAAATAACCTTAACTTCATAATCAATTCCAAATTCATTTAATTTTGAAACAACCTTATCAGCTATCGGGCTATCAGATAAAGAACCCATGATTATAGATACTTTCATATAAACTCCTTATTAAAGTCCTAAATATTTTGACAATTCCATTGGTTCAATATAAGTTCCATCTTTATAAACTCTCATATTTCCACCAGAAACTTCATCAATCAAAACAACTTCTCCAGTTGAAGCAAGTCTTCCCCATTCAAATTTTATATCGTATAAATCAAGACCATATTCTGCTAAGATATCCTTTACAAGTTTTGCAACTTTTTTATTTTCTTTAATAATTTCTTTATATTCATCATGAGATAAAATATTTAATTCAACTAAAGCGTCTTCTGTAATAAGTGGATCTTCACGGTCATCATCTTTTAAAGTAATTTCAGAATAAGCATCAAGATCTTGTCCTTCACTTGCATAAAGACCATATCTTCTCATAAAAGATCCAACTGCTTTAAATCTTGTAATAACTTCTAAACCTTTTCCAAAAACTGTACATTTTTCAATTTCCATAAGATTTTTATCAAGGTCCGCTCCAAGATAATGAGTTTTTACACCAGCCTCATTTATTTTTTCAAAGAAAAATTTAGAAACTTTTAGACACTCTTGACCAGCGCCTTCTTTTTCTCCAGCAACTTGATTTCCACCAGTATCAAATACTCCATCAGTACCAGTCATAGTATCCTTAAATAAACAAAAATATTTTCCATCATTTTCAACCAAATTTTTTGTCTTACCTTCGTAGATTGTATGCATTTTTTTCTCCTTAAAAATTTTTACAAAAAATAAGCCCAGAAGGACAGGCTACGAAACCTATCCTCCTGGGCTTTTGTCCCTCTGGTGTAATACTAAAAAATATCCGTACCGCTCGGTCTTGAAAAAAACAGATCCCTAGGTACACTTTCGCCCATTTCAATGAGCCTATTCTTCGTTCAAATTCATAATACCAAGGTAAATTTTAATTGTCAAGAAAGTTTTTTGATAAATTTTAATATTTTTCATTTACGACTTGTAATTCATTATATTTATAATAAGATAATATTAATTATGAATAAAGGAGCAAAAATGTCAAAAATAAAAAATATTATTATAGCAATTCTTTTAGCCGTTTGTTTATTGTTTTCATTCAATTATTTTTCTTCAAAAAATGAAAATAAAATAGACAACAAATTAATAGAAAATAGAATAGAAAATGCAAAAGAGCTAACAAGTTTAAAATATTCCTACACAAATATGGGACAATTTGAAAATTCAAATAAATTTTATGGCTACGATATACCATTTACCCAAAAGAAATTTATAGTTTCTTATGATGGAATGATTTCTTGTGGAGTAGACCTTGAAAAAATGGACGTAAAGGTTTCAGGAAAAACAATAAATATAAAATTACCAAAATCAAAAATTTTATCCCACGAAATTTACGAAGATTCCCTAAAAATTTTCGACCAAAAAACATCAATTTTTAATCCAATTAAAGTTGAAGACTACAATGACTTTGCCAAAAATCAAAAAAAATCAGTAGAAAAAAGAGCAATAGACAAAGGAATCTTGATAGAAGCCAACAAAAAATGTGAAAAAGCAATAAAAGATATAATCAACATAGACAATAGTCTTGAAGATTATACAATAAATATACAATTTAAATAAGGGTTCGCCCTTATTTTTTAGTGCTATAATATACTTATGAAAGGTGGTAATATGAAAATATATTTAGGTTGTGATTTATTTACAGAAGGACAAAGATGGCAAGCACTAGAAATTCAAAAGGCACTTCAAAATGAATTTTCAGATATAGAAATTTATAATCCCGCTCAAAATTTAGAAATAAATGATAAAGATGCAGGCTTTACATCAAATTACGATATACTATTAGCAGACTACGAAAGACTTAAAAATGCAGATATATTAGTAGGATTGATGGACACACAAGATTTAGGCCTTGCAGCAGAGATGGGAATTGCATTTGAAAAAGGTCTTCAAATTTTTCAACTCTACACAGATATAAGACTTGGAGGAAATGACAAAGAAGATAAATTTCCACCAATGAAAAAAGACATATTTCAAAATGATTTTTTATATATAAACAAACTCATAACAGGACTTTCTTACGTAGATAAAAATGGAAATAAATTCAAAAAACCAAGAATTTATAAGAAAAAAGAAGAATTGATTGAAGATTTAATTTTGTATATAAAAGAAAATAAATAAGACTACAAATTGACTATTAATTTTCACAAAACTTTTGAGCTAAAAGTTTATACTTTAAATTTGAGGATCTAAAAAAATTATCAATTAATTTTTCCTTTAAAGTAGGCTCTTATTTAAAATTCAATAATTTCGATAAAAAAATGAGTATCAAACCAAGTCACAAAGACAAGTTTGATACTCATTTTTGAATTTTTAATTTTTTAAAATATTAAATTTTATTATTTTCTTTTGCTTTTAAATAAGCCTAGGCTTGATGCTCCTAATAAGCCCAAAATTGCTGAAAGGCTACCAACTCCTGTTTGTACATTTTCTCCAGCATTATTTACTTTATTGCCTGTATTTGTTGTGCCTGTTTTTTATTTTTTCTGTTAGGATTTTTTTGGCTTGGATTTTGTGGTTTTTGATTTGCCATATCGTCTATGATTTTTACTAAATCACTATAAAGTTCATCAAAAGTTATTTTATCTTTTGCAAATAAGTATACTTTTGCTAAAAATGCCTTATCTCGTTTAGTTGCTTCCATAAGCTCTTCTAAATTTTTTGCTTTTCCAACTCTATCCAATTCTGCTTTTAAATTTTTTTCATTTTCGGGTGTTAGTTCAAATCCAAGTGTCTCTCTAATAGAGTACATAATCCAAGTTTTTATTACTTCAAAAGAGTCTTTATTTTTATAAACTTCACTCATTTTGAATTCTTTAGGTTTTACTTTCTTTTCGTCTTTTGGTTTTTCTTCATCAGTTTCTGGATTTTCTTTTTTGTCATCTGGTTTTTCTGTTTCGTCTTTTGGTTCTTCTTTGTCGCCTTCTTGTTTTCTGTTTCGCCATCTGGTTTTTCTGTTTCGCCATCTGGTTTTTCTGTTTCGCCATCTGGTTTTTCTGTTTCGCCGTCTGGTTTTTCTGTTTCGCCGTCTGGTTTTTCTGTTTCGCCGTCTGGTTTTTCTGTTTCGCCATCTGGTTTTTCTGTTTCGTCATCTGGCTTTTCTTCTCCGTTTTCATTTACTGGAGCTTTCTTTATAGTGATTTTTTCATTTACTACAGCTGATTTTTCTTCTGCTTTTACATTTTCACTTGTTTTTACTGGCTCTTTTAAGGCATTTTCTACTGATTTTTCTTCATTTGCTTTTGCATTAGGAATTAATAAGCTTACTCCTAGTGCCAAGGCTAGGCTTGCGCTTATAATTTTCTTATTTTTGTTCATAAATTTTCTCCTTTTATTTATTTTTTTAAATATTCTTTCACTAAACATTATATATATATATATATATTGTCAAATATTTTAAATATTTATCCATAAAATAAAATTTGAAAATTTTCAAATAATTTTTAATAAAAAATAGGCTGAAGTAAATTTACTTCAGTCTATTTTTTGGCACGCCAAAGAGGAATTGAACCCCTATCTTAAGCTTCGGACACTTTTGTTTTACCATTAAACTATTGGCGCATGATAGTGATATTGGAAAACTGTATCCTATTTAAAAATCTCAAATCCATAAAGGTATTTCCTAGTCCTGAATCTATATAAATTTGTGAATTTTTATATTTAAATAATCCTTTATCAAATTTTGGAAAATATCCTTCTCCAGGTGCTAGCAAAGCTCCCAAAAATGGAAATCTAACTTGTCCTCCGTGGGTATGACCTGAAAAAATCATATCCATTGTATCGTCTAAATTATCTCTTATGTTTTTAGAAAAATGACTTAATATTATATTTAAATTTTCATCTTTTGTTTTGTAATTTTTTAATGAAAAATTATTATAGCTTACTCCATAAATATAAATATTTTCTTCCCTAATTTTTAAATATTCTCCCTCATTTTTTAAATATTTTATACCAAGCCTTTTGATTTTTTCTATAAATTCATCAAGCATAGGACCTGCTTCTTCGTGATTTCCTGTTATATAATAGGTTTTTATTTCTAATTTTGAAAGCTTTTCTAGAAAGTCTATTGCCCTATTAAATTTCTTTTCTTCTCCATAATCATTTATATCTCCTGTCAAAATTATAAAATCTGGATTAAATTCTAGGATTTTTCCCTTAAAATATTCCATATTTTTTAATTTATTCGAATGAAAATCACTAATTTGTGTTATTTTTATTTTATTTTTTATTTTTTTGCTGTATATATCTTGCTTTACTTCTTTTGCCCACTTGCATTGATAGTAAATGTATGAGAAAAGAAGTAAAATTAGGCAAAATATTATAAAAATTATTATTTTATTCATCTAAATTTTCTATTCTTTCTAGAAAAACTTCTGCAGACATGTCTGAGGCTAACAAGTATCCTCTTCTTGGGGAGAATGATTTTTGTGATAAGGCTGGGCCGTCTACTGAAACTGATCTTTTAAATTGACTTGTAATTAGTCTTTTATAAAATGATTTGAGCCATTTTTTTATGGTTTTTTTGTCATAGTCGTCTTTGAAGGCAACTTTTGCTTTTTCATATATTTCTTCTACTGATGAATTTTCCAAAAATTCAAATGTGAAAAAGTCTATTAATTCATAAGGGCCTATTATATCTTCAGTTTTTTGGCTGATTTTTTCTTCATTTTCATTTTTTAGCTCTGGAGAAATTGGAGTTTTTAATATATCGTCCAAAACTTCTTTTAATTTTTGATTTTTTGTATTTTCTACAAGATAGGAAACAATATATCTTAATTCGGTCTTTGTCAAAGAGGCATTAACTGCATAGGATGACATGTGATCACCGTTGTAGGTTGCAAAGCCTTGGGAAATTTCTGACTTATCTCCAGTTCCTATTACTAGAGCATTTTCCATATTTCCTATATCAAATAAAATTTGAGTTCTTTCCCTTGCTTGAGCATTTTCGTAGGCTATATCTTGAGTTTTTCCATCATGGCCAATATCCTTTAGATGAATATTTACTGCATCTTTTATTACAATTTCATTTAATTTTATTTCAAAAGCTTCTGCAAGCTTAAAGGCATTTGATTTTGTTCTCTTGCTTGTGCCAAATGCTGGCATTGTGTATAAAAGAATATTTTCTTTTGGAAGACTCATTTTTTCGAATGCTTTTACTATAAATAAAAGTGCCATGGTTGAATCAAGTCCGCCACTTAGTCCCAAGACTACTTTTTTACAAGAAATCGCCTCTATTCTTTGAATTAAAGCTCTTGTTACTATATCAAAAGCATCTTCTACATAGATTTTTTTATCATCAAGCAAATAAGGAAATTTATCCCAATATGAAAGACTTGGCTTATTTTTAAAATCAAAAAATTCTTCTATAGTATTTTGACTTATATCAAAATATGAACACAAATCAGCAAATTCATCTCTCTTACTTTCTTTAATTTTTCCATTTTCTCCAATAATATTTAAGCCTTCATATACAAAATCGGTTGAACTTTCTCCAAGTCCTGTACTTGAATAGAGATAAATTGTATCTTTTGATAAAAATTTAATTTTATCTTCTATATCTTTTTTTGATCCTATATATCTAGTTTTTGCTGACGGATTTAAAATTATATCTATGTTATTTTTCGACTTAGAAATTAATGAATCGGGAATATTTTTCTCCTCATTTTCTCCTATGCTTACAGTTATTTTTATATCGTTAATTTCTATATATGATTTATTATAGAGATGAACATATTCATCTTTTATCTTAATAAATTCATCTTCTTCTGGAGTGTCAAAAACATATTTTTCGTGGTCTTTAAAATTATCTTTAAAAAATCCTCCAATAATATCGCCTTCTTTTAATAAAAATACCATATCAATTATTTTTCTTCCCTCTTTTACAGGAAGTCCAACAGAAAACAAAGTATCAATATTTTTTGAAAATTTTTTCAAATCAAATAAAGCATCAAGGCATTCTTCTAAAATATCATCATTCGCAAATCCATCATACAAACTTGCTCCAGTAATACAAAGTTCTGGCAAAAGCAAAATATTTACTAAATCATCATTTGCTTTTTTTATCGTTTCTTTTATTTTTTTCTTGTTGTAAGATATATTTCCAATTTTAATTTTAAAATTTTCTGCTCTTAATTTTAAATTTTTTTTCATATAAACCTCAAATCTTTTTAAACTATAAAATTATTATATAAGATTTACAAAAAAACTGCCACAGTTTCCTGTGACAGTTTTGAATTTATTTTTTTATTTTTGATCTTTAGCTTTTTGAACTTCTTCTCTTCTTTTCTTCATTGATTCAAAAATTCCGTCAACTAAAGCATCCATATCTGGTTCTTTTGCAGATTTTAATGATGAAACTATATTTACTTGTTCTGGTAGAACGTCTATTAATTTCATTTCATTATCTAAGAATTCTTCCATTTTATCTGCAGCTGTTGGAGCCCAAGTACCATTATCCATTAATGATACTGCTCTATTTTGTACGTTAAGTGCTGCCATATCATGGATGAAGTCTTTCATTTTTGGATATATTCCAAGGTTGTATGTTACTGATGCAAGAACGATATTTGAATATTTAAATGCATCTGCAATTAGGTAAGATACATCTGTGCTTGAGACATCTCTTAGAGAAATATTTGTCATTCCTCTTTCAGCAAGTTTTGATGCTAGAGCTTGAGCTGCATATTCTGTATTTCCATACATTGATGCATAAGCTATCAATACACCTTCTTCTTCTGGTTCATAGCTTGACCATTTGTTATATTTATCTAAGATATAACCGAAGTCTTTTCTCCAAACAAGTCCGTGAAGTGGGCAGATATATTTAATATCAAGTCCTGCTGCTTTTTTAAGAACTGCTTGTACAAATGTACCATATTTACCAACTATATTTGTGAAATATCTTCTTCCTTCATCTAGCCAATCTCTATCCCAATTTACTTCATCGGCAAAAAGTCTTCCGTCATTAGATTTAAATGAACCAAAAGCATCTGCTGAGAATAAAACTTTATCTGTTAAATCATAGGTCATTAAAACTTCTGGCCAGTGAACCATTGGAGCTTCTACGAATGTAAATTCGTGTTTACCAAATGAGATTGAATCTCCTTCTTTTACTTCAATGTATCTATCATCTACGTGATAACCGAATTGTCTCATAAATAATATAGCTTTTTCACTTGCTATAATTTTTACGTTTGGATAGTAATGTAACATTAATTCGATTGCAGAACAGTGGTCTGGTTCCATGTGTTGAATTAACATATAATCAAGATCACGATCTCCAAGAACTCTAGATACGTTTAATATATATTCTCTAGTAATAGACCAGTCAACTGAATCTATTAAAACTGTTTTTTCATCCATTAAAAGGTATGAGTTGTATGAAACTCCGTCTATAGGAAAAATATTTTCAAATAGAGCAAGTCTTCTGTCATCTCCACCTACATAAAATAAGTCGTCTGTAACTTTTCTAACTGTATACATATATTCCTCCTACTACTTTCTGTCTTCTGGTACATCCATTTTAATGAATTGATCTTTTGCTTCGCCTGATACTGGTGATACCCAAGAATCTGGTAATTTATCGAATGGTGTTCCTGGTTCAATTCCATTTTCTGGATCTCCAAGTTCAGGATTGTATTCATATCCAGAACCTAAATCTACATAAATTGGATTTGTAGGAGCCATTTTTCTTGGTTTAGATCTTTTTATTTTCTTCATTGGTGGTGCTGGTTTCTTAGCTTCTCCATTGTCTAATTCTTTGATTAGAAGTGGAAGAATTACCATAGCATCTCCAACTATACCATAATCACAGTTGTTGAAAATTGGTGCATTTTTAGAATTGTTAATTGCAACTATTGTTGATGCGTTTTTGATTCCCTTTAAGTGTTGTCCTGCTCCAGATACACCTACACCTATATAAAGATTTCCTTTGAATGTTTGACCACTCATACCAACGTATCTATTGATGTCTACATATTTAAGTGTTTCTGCAACTGGTCTTGATGATGAAATAGATGCTCCAGCTTGATAAGCTAAATCTTCAATCAATTTCATATTTTTCTTTTCGCCTATACCACGGCCTGCTACAACAATTCTTTGAGAATCTGCAATTGGTGTGTAAGGATCAATTCCTACAGTAAAGTCATATCCGTCTTTTTTAAGTGCTGCTACAAGATTTTTAACTGCTTCTTTTGGATCTCCTTCATAGATTTCGCCTTTTCTAACTCCTGCAATAGGGCCAGATTTTTTATTTGATCCAACAGCTTTAACCTTTGGAGCTCTACCTACTGTATTAGCTCCAACAACAACTCTCATAATTTCATTTGTACCTTCATAGATTTGTGTAATCTTAGAATCTCTATAGAATCTTTCAACATCGATACCTTTAATAAATCCAGATCCACCGTACAATTGTAAAGCTTCATTAGTTATCTTTGATGCAAGATCAGATGCAAATTGTTTTGCCATAGCTGCATCTGCTGAATATCTTTCGTGATTTTCTTTTAATTCTGCTGCAGAATAAATCATAAGTCTTGCAGCTTTTAAATTTGTTGCCATGTCAGCAAGTTTAAATGTATTTGCTTGAAGATGAGCAATTGGCATACCAAATTGTTCTCTTTCTTTAGCATAAGCAAGAGCTGATTCATAAGCACCTTGTCCAATACCTAAAGCTTGAGATGCAATACCAATTCTACCACCGTCAAGAGTTGCCATAGCAATCTTAAATCCTTGACCTTCTTTTCCCAAAAGATTTTCTTTAGGAACTTTTACATTATCAAAATGTAATTCAGCAGTACATGAAGATCTAATACCTAATTTGTCATAGTGATCAGAACATGTGAATCCTTCCATTCCTTTTTCAACTATGAATGCTGAAATACCATGAGTTCCAATTCCTGGAGTTGTTACCGCAAATACTACGTATGTATCTGCTTTTGGTGCGTTAGTAATAAAGATTTTTTTACCATTTAAAATATATCTTTTTCCATCCAAATCTAATTCAGCTGTTGTTTCTGTTCCACCTGCATCAGATCCAGCATTTTCTTCTGTAAGACCAAATGCACCAATTTTTTCACCTTTAGCTAATGGTGTTAAATATTTTTTCTTTTGTTCTTCTGTACCAAAAGCATAAATAGGCCATGAACCCAAAGATGTATGTGCAGAACAAATAACTCCAACACCACCATCAACTCTTGATAATTCTTCAACTGTGATCGCATAGCTCATTACGTCTAAACCTTGACCACCGTATTTCTTAGGATAAGGAATTCCTAAAAATCCTAATTCTCCCATTTCCTTTACAATTTCGTCAGGAAATTCGTTGTTTTGATCAAGCTCAAAAGCAATTGGTTTTACTTTTTCTTCAGCAAATTCTCTGACTTTTTTACGTAAAGCTTCATGCTCATCTGTTGTTTTAAAAAGCATATATTCCTCCTAAAAAATATAATATCCATTTTTGTTTTACAATATAATTCTATACTGAAAATGTTTTTTTGTCAACACAATTTATTTTTATAAAGATTAAAAATAATGATAAAATTAAATTGCAATATATGAATATGTAAAACATCTACACTTATTATATATCCTAAAATTCTTTATTTAATCAAATTTTTTAGAATTTTTCCAAATATTTTTTTGTAATAAAAATATATATTTAAAAACTTTGCTTATGAAAAAGTTTTCTAGTGAAAATATTAAAATTTAAATAATGATAGCTTTATTTTTTATTTAATTTTATACTTATTAAGGTATAATAGGTTTTAAGAAAAATAAAACTTTGGAGGTTATATGCAATTTATAAAAAAAGTTTATGACAATATATATTGGGTGGGTGCCAATGATAGGGACTTAAAAAGATTTGAAAATATGTTTACCCTTCCAAATGGCGTAACTTACAATTCATATATTATAAAAGATGAAAAAAATGTTTTGATGGACGGCTCTGATTCTTCTGTAATAAGAACTTATCTTGATAATGTTGAAAAAGCTCTTGACGGAGAAGATTTAGATTATATTATCGTTCAACACATGGAACCTGACCATTGTGGATCAATTGATTTTATTTTGGACAAATATCCAAATTGTAAATTTGTAGGAAATCAAAAAACCATAAAATTTTTCCATCAATTTTATCCAAATGACAAATACAATGAAGATAGATTTTTAGAAATTAAAGATGGCGATGAATTAAATATTGGTAAAAGAAATTTAAAATTTGTTTTTGCTCCAATGGTTCACTGGCCAGAAGTTTTTATGACTTACGAAACAACAGAAGGTTTATTCTTCTCAGCTGATGCTTTTGGTTCATTTGACGTTATTGAAGGACATATTTCTGCAAAACACTATATCAAAAAGCAAGCTTGGGTAGATGAAAATAGAAGATATTATATAAATATAGTTGGAAAACAAGGAAAAATGGTTACAAATCTTCTTAAAAAAGTTTCAGATTTTGAAATCAATGCAATCTTGCCTCTTCATGGACCTATTTATGATGACAAAGAATCAATAGAATTTATTTTAGATAAATATGATAAGTGGGCAAATTTTAAACCAGAAGTTAAGGGTGTAAATATAGTATTTTCTTCAATGTATGGAAACACAGAATTAGCAGCTGATATTTTAGCTTCAAAACTTGATGAACTTGGAGTTGAAAATATAAAATTATATGATGTTTCTGACAATGATTTTTCATATATAATTGCTGATAGCCACAAATATTCAAACCAAGTTTTTGTAGCAATGAATTATAATGCAGGTTTATACCATAAGATGGATGCTTTACTTAGAGAATTAGTTGGAACAGGCTACCAAAACAGACACATCTCATTCATTCACAATTATTCATGGGGCGGAAAATCTCTTGAACAAGCAAAAGAAATTCTTGAAAAAGGAAAACACGAATACGTTGGAGAAGATTTCATAATAAATTCTTCAATGAAAGATGACCAAGAAAAAACTCTTGAAAATTTAGCTAAGGCTATTAAAGAAGATTTAGATAAGTAAAAAATATTAAAAAGATGCGAAAATTCTCATCTTTTTTGTACTCAAAAAGAGCACATTCCTGTGCTCTAATTTTTCAGTCTTTTGGTTTATCTTCTTCTGGGATGTTTTAGTTGTCGTATGGAGATTTGTAGATTGATTCTTTGGCAAATTGTTTTACTGCTTTGCCTGTTTTTAATTCTGAAATTAAGGTTCCAGGTCCTCCTACGCATCCTCCAACGCATGCCATTCCTTCTAATAATAGTCCGTCTTTTCTTCCTAGTTTTGCCATTTGGGCAAGTTTTACGCAGTCGGCAAGTCCTTCTGCCTTTTCTACGTTTACTTCTAAATCAGGATTTATTTCTGCAATTCTTCTTTTTACAGCTTCTGCTACTCCTCCGCTTACTGCATAATTTCTTCCTGTTTCTGATGCATCTTGCCAATCTTCTTCAATTTTTATTTCTGCTGGGTCTATATCTTTTGCCAAGAACATTCCCATTAATTCTTCATAAGTTATTACATAATCAATTGTTTCTGCAACTTCTGGTCTTCTTGCTTCAAGTTTTTTTGAAATGCATGGCCCAATAAATGCCACTTGTGCTTTTTCATCCATTTTTTTGATGTGTTTTCCTGAATAAATCATTGGTGTTGATGATTCTGAAATTTTGTCATTTATTTCTGGGAATTTTTTCTTTACCATCAATTTCCAAGAATAACAGCATGATGTTCCCATAAATGGAATTTTTTCTGGCACGCTTTCTACGTATTCGTGGGCTTCATTTAATGTTGTAAGGTCTGCTCCAAGTCCTACTTCTATTACATCTCTAAAACCTAATTTTCTAATTGCTTCTTTTATTTGAACAGGAGATGCCATTTGACCAAATTGTCTTACAAATGATGGTGCAACAATTGCGTAAACGTGTTTATCTGTATTTAATGCTTTTGCCAATTGGTAAATTTCTGTTTTATCTGAAATTGCTCCAAATGGACAAGATGTTATACATCTTCCACAAGCTACACATTTGTCATCGTCAATTTCTGCCCTTCCTAATTTATCACTTTTTATCGCCTTAACTCCACAAGATTCTGCGCATGGTCTTTTTGTATGAGCAATGGCATTGTATGGACAAGCTTCTACGCATTTTCCACATTTTATACATTTATCTTGGTCGATTATTGAACCTTTTGATGTGTAGGTGATAGCATTTTTGGGACAAACATTTACGCATGGATGGGCAATACATGCTCTACAAGTATTTGTAACTTCAACCCTATTTTCAGGACATGCTTCGCAAGCTATTTTTATTACTGAGACGAGTGGTGGTTCATATTTTTTTATATCAAAATCTTCGTCATCCAAACCATCAGTAATAGCCCCAGTATTATCGGCTGTTCTTGCGTGAAGACCAACTCCCATTCTTAGTCTTTCGCCCATTACTGCTCTTTCTCTAAAAATATTTTCCCTATAAGATGCTTCTTCTCCTGGAAGTATATCAAATACTTCTGTAGCTATGTCATATATTGGCCTATTTTCAAAAGCAATTTTTGCTATATGTTCAAAGGCCATTCTTCTAATATTTAATATGTTTATGTATGTTTCTTTCATTATTTATTCTTTCCTTAAATATTTTATTTAAAATTTTCTTCAAAAGCCTTATCTAATATGTACTCCATGATAACTTGTGTTTTTGCATTTGTAAAAATTTTTCCATCAACAATTACCACTGGGGAATTTTTTTTATTTTTTTTGCAAACATCATTGCAAGTTACCATTTCTATTTCAAGTTCAATTTCTTGTACATCTAAATCGCCCTTATATATTCTGTCGTTAAATTCTTCTACAAAATCTGATAACCTATTATAAATTATGTCAGATCCTAGCATAGTACATCTTGCGCCTGCACAAACTTGTATTTTCATATCTACTCCTTAAAATTTTAATAATTACTCATAATAATTATATCAAATAAAATTAAAAAATAAAATTACAAAGCTGGAATTGAAATTATAAATTTACTACCATATCCATATTTGCTTTCTACTTTTATATCGTAATTTAAATAATCACAAATATGTTTTACGATTGATAAGCCAAGTCCTGTTGATTTTAATGTTCTCGTTCTTTGTTTGTCAGCTACATAAAATCTTTCAAAAATTCTTGGCAAATCTTCTTTTTTTATGCCAATTCCCCTATCTTCAATTATTAATTTTATATTTTTTTTATTTTTTTCACATTTTATTGTAATTTGTCCGTTTGTTTTGTTGTACTTTATTGCATTTTCATAAATATTTGTAACTAAGTCTGTAAAAAGTGATTCGTGAGTTTTTATATTTATATCACAAACTTTGTTTTCGACTTTTATATTTTTCATTTCAGAAATCCTTTTAAATCTATTTATACTTTGATCGACGACATTTTTTATATTTACTATGGTTTTTCCTTCTTGTAAATTTTCTTCATCAAGTTTTGAAAGTTTTAATATATCGTCAATAATATTTAAAAGTCTTTTTCCTTCTTCATTTATAATTTGTCCAAATTTTTTTATATCATCATCTTTTGCAAGACCTGTGGCTATTAGCTCTGCATAACCATTTATACTTGTAAGAGGAGATTTTAATTCATGGCTTACATTTGAGCTAAATTCTCTTCGCATTGCTTCTGCTTTTTTGTTTTTTGAATTGTCAATTACAATTACAATATAAGAAACAATATATTCATCTATTACAGGATCCAAAAATATTTTTACTGAAATTTCATCAAGATCCAAGTCTAAATTTTTTCCTTTTTTTAGAAGTCTTGTTTGTCTTAGGGCAAGTTTAAAGTCTTCATTGTCAATTAAATTATCTAGTATATTTTCTCTGTTGATATTTAATAAATTTTTTGCAGCATCGTTAATTATTACAATATTTCCATCTTTGTCGAAATATATAAAGCCTTCTTCCATATTTGATGTTATTTTTTCAATATTGGCTATTCTTGTTTTTAATTTTAAATTTTCATCTTCAATTTTTCTTTTTTCATTTATTAATTTGTCCAAATATTTTTTGGGATTGTCTTTTAAATCTTCAAAATCTTTTTTATCATTTATTTTTTCTTTGAATTGATTTATAAGTTTTTCGTATAGGGAATTTGTGAAAAATTTATTTATTATTAAAGCAATAATTATTGCAAATATTAACATATAAATTCTTTTAAAAAGATAAAAAAGAAAAGAAGTATTATAAAATTCTATGGCAAATATTTTGTCATGAGATTTTTTCGCAAAAATTTTTCTTTCATAGCCTAGGTAATTTTTTTTGGATTTTTTTACTATATCAATATCTTCAAACTCATAATTTTTTATTATATTTTTATCTATCCCAGTATTATAGATGACTTTTTCTTTTTCATCTTTTATTAGCAAATCATATTTGTAGGATTTTTTAAAATTTTCAACTTTATTTTCATCAATTTCTCCAAAAGCAAAAAAGCTCAAGGAATTTTCTACAAATTCATCTTGAGCTTTTGTTTGTCTTTGGTATGAAAATAAAGAGAAAATTATAAAAATAACAATAATTAATGAACTTGTTATAATATTAATATTTTTCTCAATTATTTTTTTCATATTTCTCCAAGTTTATATCCTAAATTTCTTACAGTTTTTATGTGAAGACCTGCAGATTTTAATTTATTTCTAAGACTTGCTATGTGAACGTCAACTGTTCTTGTTTCGCCCTCATAATCATAGCCCCAAATTTTTAGTAGAAAATCTTCTCTTGTTATAACATTACCAATATTTGATAAAAATAACAAGAGCATTTCAAATTCCTTATAGGTTAAGTCGATTTTTTCTCCATCAATTTTTGCTGTTCTTTTTTTGATATTTACTCTTATGTTTTTATAAGATAAATGCTCGCTATCTTTCTTTTCGCTTCTTCTTAAAACAGCCTTAATTCTTGAAATTAATTCTAAAATAGAAAATGGTTTGGTAATATAATCATCCGCTCCGCTTTCAAGTCCCAAAACTTTATCATATTCATCATTTTTTGCTGTAAGCATTATTATAGGAATATCTGAAAATTCTCTAACTTCTTTCAAAATTTCTATTCCGTCTTTTTCTGGCAACATTATATCCAAAATTAACAAATCTACATTTTCATTTTTCAAAGATTCTACAACATTCAGACCATCTTCAAAGCCTCTAACTTGATAATTTTTTTCTTTTAAAGCATATAAAACTAAATTTCTTATTGCCTTGTCATCTTCTACAACATAAATCATAATCTTGTTGAATAATCAGCTATTTTTGCTAGCCTATCTCCTACTCTTTCAAAATATTTATAGAAAAGTACTTTTTCAGACAATTCCATAGGTGTTATTTGGTCTGTTTTTGTAAGTTTTACTAGATAATGAAGGCAATTTTCAAATAATTTATTATTAATTTGGTCATCTTCTATTGTTCTTAGGGCAAGCTCATTATCATTGTCTTCGAAACTTTGAATGCTATTAATATTCATATCTTTTTGATTTTTTATAAATTCTTTTACAAATTCTCTTTCTTCATCTCTTAATGGAAATTCTAAAATAATTGCAGCAGCTTGTGCCAAATGATTTGAAATTCTTTTGTAGGTTGATGCAAGTTTAATAGACATTTGTAAAAATCTCAAATCTCTTGCAACTGGTTGTTGCAAAGCCAAAAGATCATAGCAAAATCTTTCTATATCTGCGCCATATTGTCTAATATCATGATCAAGGTCAATTATTTCTTCGAGATTATTTTTTTGATTATTTTCAACATATAAAATAAATCTATCGTATGACACCTCGATTAGCTCCGAAATATTTTTTTCCATTTCCCTAATATTATTTAAATCTTCAATATATCTTGTTCTCATATCAACCGAACCTTCCTGTTATATAATCTTCAGTTCTTTTATCTTTTGGATCATTAAATATTTTTTTTGTTTGATCCATTTCAATAACTTCTCCAGTCAAGAAAAATGCCGTTTTATCAGAAATTCTTGCTGCTTGTTGCATATTATGAGTAACTATTACTATAGTATATTTACCCCTTAAATCTTCTAATAATTCTTCAATTGATGCAGTAGAAATTGGATCAAGGGCACTTGTTGGCTCGTCCATCAAAATTATTTCTGGATTTACAGAAAGAGTTCTTGCTATACAAATTCTTTGTTGTTGTCCACCAGAAAATGATAGAGCATTTCTGTCTAATTTATCTTTTACTTCATCCCAAACACTTGCAGCTTTCAAAGATTTTTCTACAATTGCATCAAGCTCATCCTTATCTTTTATTCCATCAATTCTTGGCCCGTAGGTTATATTGTCATAAACTGATTTTGAAAAAGGATTTGGTGTTTGAAAAACCATTCCTACATTTCTTCTAAGACTAACTACATCAACATCTTTTTTATTTATATCTTTTCCATCAATTTCAATTAAACCTTCGATTTTGCAATCATCAATTAAATCATTCATCCTATTAAAACATTTTAAAGTTGTAGATTTTCCACAACCACTTGGTCCAATAAAAGCTGTAATTTCATTTTCTTTTATTTCCATATTTATTTTTTTTAGAGCTTGAAAATCTCCATAATATAAATCTAAATCTTTTACATTTATTATGGTTTTATTATTAGCTGAATTTTCTGATTCTTTATTTCCAAAAAATGTTTCTATCCTTCTTTTATCATTAGATAAATGTTTATTTTTATCTTTTGTTTTTTCCATTATTCTCTCCTTATTTTACTATAGCCTTAGAAATTTTTGCTGATACAAAATTTAATAGTATTACAAAAACTAAAAGTAATACTGCCGTTGCATAGGCTTCTTTTACGTGGAAACCTTCTGTCGATAGGACATACATATGAACTGCCATTGTTCTTGCAGAATCTAATATTGATGTAGGTGTCTTTGCTACTGTTCCCATTGTGTAAATCAATGCAGCAGATTCACCAACTATTCTTCCTGTTGATAAAAATATTCCTCCCAAAATTCCATTAATTGCTTCTGGTATTACTATTTTAAAAATTGTTTGAATTTTTGTAGCTCCGAGAGCAAGTGATGCGTGAGCTTGGAGAGGATTTACATTTAAAATCGCCTCTTCTGTTGTTCTAATTATAGTTGGAAGAATCATAATTGAAACTGTCAAGCAACCAGCGATTAAGGAATATCCCAAATGAAGGGCATCAACAAAAAATAAATATCCAAACAAACCATAAACGATTGATGGGATTGATGATAAAATTTCTGTAGCAAATCTTACAGATTTAATTATAAATTTATTTTTTGCATATTGGGACAAATAAATTGCAGTAAAAATTCCTATTGGCAAAGTTACAAGTAGACTTATCAAAATTGATAAAAATGTTGTAACAAGAGCTGGAATTATTGAAACATTTTGGGATGAATATTTAAATTCAAAAAGTGACGGCGAAATATTTGGAATTCCATTTAATAAAATATATGCAATAACAATTCCACCTGCAGCAAATCCCAAAAGTGATAAGATATAAATTATTATTTTAAAAGATTTTTTCATCTTCTACCTCTACATTCTTGATTGATCTTTATTTCTTATAAAATTAAATATTATATTTATCAAAAGAATAAATACAAATAAAACCATGCCTGTGGCAATGAGGGACTCTCTGTGAAGACCAGATGCATAGCCCATTTCCAAAACTATATTTGTTGTAAGAGTTCTTACTCCATCAAAAAGACTATCAGGCATTCTTGGTTGATTCCCAATTACCAAATACACTGCCATAGTTTCTCCGATTGATCTTCCAATAGCAAGAATTATTGAAGAATAAATTCCGCTTTTTGCATAAGGCACCATGACTTTTCTAATTGTTTCTTCTTTTGTAGCACCGAGAGCAAGAGAGCCTGTATAAAAAACTTCTGGAACTTGCTCTAAGGAATTTTTTGAAATATTTACCATGGTTGGAAGGATCATAATTGCTAATAAAATTGATGCGGTTAGCATATTCATTCCACCAGTTTTAAAAGTTTTTGAAATAAATGGAACCAAAACCATCATAGCAAAAAATCCATAAATAATTGAAGGAATTGCTGCCATCAAATTAATAAGTCCGTTCAAAAAATTGTAAGATTTTTTTGAATAATAAGCCATAAAAATTGATACAGCAAGTCCAAATGGAATTGCAATTATTGCTGATAAAACTGTTACAATAATTGAGCCGACAATCATTGGCCCTATTCCAAAAAATGCTGGTTTTGCGGTTGGCGCCCATTTATTTCCTGTAATAAATTTTATAAGTCCATATTTATTAACAAAATCTATCCCTGACCTAAAAATAAAAAAAGTAATAAGAATTATTAATAAAATAGACATAATAGCAGAAATTAAAAATACAATTTCTCCAAATTTTTCCTTAAATGATTTCATTTATTTTAACTCTCCTGTATTTTTTATCTCTCCCCTATAAATATCTCTCAATTGTTCCATTGTCAAATCATTAATTTGAGTGTTATCTTTATTTACAATTATTGCTATGCCATCAATGGCAAAAATTTCTGAAAAAAGATTTTCATCTTGTAATTTATTTGAAACCATAGCAATATCTACAACATTATCTTTTACATTTTTTAAACCTGTCAAAGATTCGTTGGATAAGACTTCTACTTCAACATTTTTATTTAATTTTTCATAATTTTCAGCAAGTTTTTCTACAATTGAACTTAGTGATGATGAACCTGTAATTGTTAATTTGCCTTTGAGATTTTTTGATTTATATTCTTTTTCATTTGTAATAGCAAGAAGTCCTTCATCTTCAATTAATTTTTTTGCACTTTTGCTTTTAACATATTCCAAAAAATCTTTGGATAAGTCTTTGGCTGAATCTTTTTTGTAGGCAAGTCCAAATGGTCTTTGCAACTTATATTCGCCACTTTCAATTGTATTTTTATTTGGACTTACTCCATCAATTTTAATAGCTTTAACTGAATCATCCAAAGCAGTTAAAGATACATAAGCTATTGCAGTTTTATCAACTCCAACGGCTTTCAAAACTCCGCTTGTCGAATTTATAACCATAGAATTATCTGTTGTCAAATCTTTATAATTTCCATTTTTATCTTCTTTTATCAAACCAACTTGTTCGATAAAACTTTTTCTCGTTCCTGAACCATCTTCCCTACTTGTAACAGTAAGGTCGAAATTTTTGCTCTTATTTACATTTGTTTTTTTACCAGTGCATGATGTAAGTAAAAGCAAAGTAGAAATAAGCAACAATATTTTTTTTGCCATAAAAACTCCTTCTCATTTTCTTTACATAATAATATTAAATCCTTGTATTGATTTGATAAATCTTATGTAAAATCTATGTAAAGTTTATAAAAAAATTCAAAAAAATAAGCTCATAGGAATTTTACCTAAGAGCCTATTTGAAATTTTTATTTATTTATATTAGAGGTATTTTTAAGTTTGCCAGAAAAAATTTCTTTTAACTCATCTTTTGTTAAATCATTTATTTTAGAATCTTCTTTGTTAACAATTACTGCAATTCCATCTTTTGCCAAAACTTCTACTTGAAGTTTATCTTTTTCATCATCTTTTAATTCTCTTGATGCCATAGCAATTTGACTTACATCAGAAATTGTTGATTCAATTCCTGAAGATGATCCTGTTGATTGAATTTCTATATTTGCATCTGGATTTACATCTTTATATTTTTCTACAAGTTTTTCCATAAGAGGAGTAACAGATGTAGAACCTGCAATTGTTAAATCTCCTTTGATTTTTTTGCCCTTGTAATCTTTTGCTTCAACTTTTATATATCCTTCTTTTTCAACAATATCTTGAGCGTCTTTGCTCAAAACAAATGCCAAGAAGTCTTTTGCCAAATCGTCAAGTTTATCTTCTTTGAAAGCAAGATTAAATGGTCTTTGTAAAGTATAAGCTCCAGATTCAATATTTTCTTCTGTTGCTTCTGCTCCATCAACTTTTACTTTTTTTACATTATCATTTACACTTCCCAAAGAAACATAACCAATTGCAGATGGATCTTGAGATACAGTTTGCATAACTCCATTTGTAGAATTTTGAACTACAGCCTCATCAGTTGTTAAATCTTTTTTCTCTCCATCTTTTTCTTCTTCAAGACCAACAAGTTCAATAAAAGCTCCCCTTGTTCCTGAACCATCTTCTCTTGATACAACACTTATATCAAAATCTTCTTCATTAGCTTTAGTATTTTCGCCTTCTTTTTTCTCACTTGCAGTACTTGCATTTTCAGTTGGATTTGATCCGTTTGATCCATCATTAGAATTATCCTTATTTCCACAAGCTGATAAAATCATTGATAAGGAAAGTGCCGCAACTATAATTTTTGAATTTTTAATTTTCATTATTTTCTCCTTTAATATTTGTAACTTCATTATGAATAATAAATCCTTTTTGTTTTGAAATGATTAGGCAAATGTAAAATTTATGTTAATTATTTTAAAATCTTGTAATTAATATAAAAAACTATATAATCTAATAGTAAAAATAGAAAAAGAATTAGGAGAGAATATGCAAGAAATAAAAATACCAGAAAATTATCAAAGCGATAAAAATTTATATAAGACACAAATGTTAATAAAAGAAATAAAAGATTTTTTCCAAATAAATTTATCAAATAATTTGAATTTAAAAAGAGTTTCAGCACCTTTATTTGTAGAAAATTCTACTGGTTTAAATGATAACCTATCTGGTGTTGAGGAACCTGTTAAATTCACACTTCCTGAAGCAAATAATGAAAAAATGGAAATTGTTCACTCACTTGCAAAATGGAAAAGATATGCTCTAAAAGAATATAATTTTGCAATGTATGAAGGACTTTACACTGACATGAACGCAATTAGAAGATGTGAAGTGCCAGATAATACTCACTCATTTTATGTTGACCAATGGGATTGGGAAAAAGTAATTGAGCCTAGCGATAGAAATGTAGATTATTTAAAAGCAACAGTTATTACAATTTTTAATACCCTAAGAGCCCTAGACGAATATCTTTGTCATCTAATTCCAAAAAGAGTTAAATTGTTGCCAAATAATATAAAATTTATGACAAGCCAAGAATTAATAGATGAATTTCCAGAATGTAAAGACAGTAAGGAAAGAGAAAAAGCTGCTTGCAAAAAATATAAGGCAATATTTTTAATGCAAATTGGAAAAGTTTTATCAAATGGAGAAGTTCACGATTTAAGATCTCCAGATTATGACGATTGGAATTTAAATGGAGATATTTTAGTTTACAATCCAGTTTTAGATGACCAATTAGAACTATCATCAATGGGAATAAGAGTTGATGCAAAAACACTAAAAGAACAATTAAAAATTTCTGATTGCGAAGAAAGATTAAATTATAAGTATCACAAATTACTTGTAAATAATGAACTTCCACAAACAATAGGAGGTGGAATCGGTCAATCAAGACTTTGTATGTTCTTTTTACAAAAAGCCCACATTGGAGAAGTTCAAGTATCCTATTGGCCAGATGAAATGAGAGAAGAATTAAAGAAAAATTCAGTTATATTATTATAAATTAAAAAAAGGATTTTTATACCTAAGAGTTTTTGAATAGGTATTCTAATCCTTTTTTATTTTTTAATTATCAAATTCTATAATTTTGCCAATAAACAAGTCCCCATATTGGCTTAATTTTTTTTCGCCTACTCCTTTTATTTTCAAAAAATCTCTTTCATTTTTTGGTTTTAATCTTGCCATATCTATTAAAGATGCGTCAGAGAAAACTATAAAAGGCGGAATATTTCTTTTTTTAGAAATTTCTAGCCTTAATTTTTTCAAATTATTAAATAAATCTATGTCATAATCAAAATTTCCATTAAATTTATCAATTTTTCCTTTTTTATTTTCTTCTTTCAAATCCCTAATATAAACTTTCTTTTTAGAAAATAAAACTTCTTTTGATTTTTCATTTAATTTTAAAATTGGATATTTAAAACCAGAAACTTTTATATAACCATCTGCAATCAAAACTCCTATCAAATCCTTTATATATTTTGTATTATTTTCTTTCATCAAAGCAAAAGTTGATATATTTTTTAAATTTTTTTCTTTGGAATTTTTGTTATTTGACCCTTTCAAACAATCGACAATTGTAGAAATCCCATATCTTTGTCCTAACCTATAAATACAAGATAAAATTTTTTGACTATCAAGGCTTACGTCAATTTTTTCATAATCATCTAGGCAATTCGAACAATTATTACATTTTTCTTTTGCATCTTGACCAAAATATTCCAAAATAAATGCTCTCAAACACTTATTTGTATTTACATAATTTATTATTGTTTGAAGTTTTTCTAATTTTACCAATTGATAAGCTCTGTTAGAAGATTGAGAAATTAAATATTTATTTATAACTATATCTTGGGTTGAATAAAGTAAAATTGCATCAGATTTTTCGCCATCTCTTCCAGCTCTGCCCGCTTCTTGGTAATAAGATTCCATATCCTTTGGCATATTCATGTGAATTACATATCTTACATCAGATTTATCAATTCCCATTCCAAAAGCATTTGTTGCAACAATTATATTTTTTCTGTCATAAATAAAATCTTCTTGATTTTTCTTTTTTTCCTTATCGCTTAGTCCTGCATGGTACAAAGTTACATTATAAGATAATTTTTTCAAATATTTATAAGAAGTTTCAACCCTTTTTCTAGTTGAGGCATAAATTATTCCCGATAAATCTTTTTTATCTGATAAATAATTCGAAAGAAATGCCAATTTATCTTTTGGCTTTCTTACTTCAAACAAAAGATTTTCCCTATCAAATCCTGTGACTTTTACAAAAGGATTAGATAATTTTAAATTATTTATTATATCTTCTCTAACTGATTTTGTAGCTGTTGCAGTGAAGGCTGCTATTTGTATTTTTTTATCAAACAAATCATAAATTTGGGGAATTAATTTATATGATGGTCTAAAATCATGTCCCCACTGAGAAATACAATGTGCCTCATCAACTGCTATAAAAGAAATATTTAAATCTTCAATAAAATCGATGAAAAATTCATTTTCTAATCTTTCTGGGGAAATATATAAAATTTTTATTTCATTTCTTTTTATTTTTCTTAATGTTTGTGTATAAGTTTTAATATCTTGGCTTGAATTTATAAATTCTGCCTTAATTCCATTTTCTTTTAAAGAATCTACTTGATCTTTCATTAAAGAAATTAAAGGAGAAATCACAAGGCAAATTCCATCAAGCATTAATGCCGGAAGTTGATAGCAAATTGATTTGCCCCCACCTGTCGGCAAAACTCCCAAAACGTCATTTCCTTTTAATATATTTTCAACTAATTCATCTTGCCCTTTTCTAAAAGAATCAAAACCAAAATATTTTTTTAAACTTTTTAAAATATCCATATCCTACCTTTTACCTAAAAAAAATAATTAAGCCTAACACTTAATTATTTTCATCTTTATTATTTATATTGTCGTCATTTGAATTTGAAGATTCATTTGAAGATTCATTTGAAGATTGCTCATCTGGCCCATCTATAAAATCTTCTTCATTTATTTGTTCTTTTTCATTTTGATTAAACAAAATATCTCCTATGTTTGTTTTAAGATTTAGGATTTTCTTTTTATTTTTTCCGGTTTGGTATCCATCCAAAATATTTCTATAAGAAACATCTCCCAAAACAAAATTTCCTACATTTAATTTTGCATTAATATTAAAAGAATTTATCGGATCTTTAATTTTTATTTTTATATCTCCATTTTCTGTTTCCATTGATTCATTTGCCATAAGCTTGCAATCAGAAATCAAAATATTTCCACTTGTTGTTGTCAAATTAGTATTTTTGATTTCAGATTTTTTTAGCATAATAGAGCCAGTTTTATTTTTAACTGCACCAGAAATTTTTGAATTTTCAAAAGAAATATTTCCGCTTTTTAAATCAAGATCCATATCTTTACATGAAAGCCCACTTATTTTTATATCTCCAGCACCAACTCTACCCTTGATACTTTCTAGATATTTATTTTTTGGCAAAAAAATTCTAACAATTTGAATTTTATTTTTCATATAAAGTTCTCTTCCTTTTATATCAGAAGATAATTTTAAATTACCATCTTTATACTTAGTTTTTACTTCATAGGAATAATCATCTTTATAAAGATTTGTATATTCTACGTAAGGGTTTGTAGAAGACTCTTGAATTCTTACATCACAAGTATTCAAATCAAAATCAATTGATTTTAGATCATCAAGGTCAACTCTCATAATCTTTGATGAATTATAAGAATTTTCATTAATTTCTTTTGAAGACTTGCCTTCTTTACTAGCAAAATCTATATTTCTTGACAAAAAGAAAATTAAAGCCAAAACAATAAGGGCAAAAAAGCCTATAGCCATTTGCTTTTTATCAAGTTTAAAGCTATTATTTTTTTTATTTTTACTCATTTAACTCTCCCATAATAATAACTAACTTTTTAAATTGCTATAGTCTATGCTATCAAGATAAAGCCCTCCAGCTTTTAAAGTTGGATTTGCTCTTCTTGTATTATTTTCATTAAAGTAATATTTAAAATCATCAAGGCTAATTTTCCCACGACTTAATTCAATCAAAGAGCCAGCCATAATTCTAACTTGATTGTGAAGAAAACTTTCAGCCTTAAAATATAAATATAATCTATTTTCATTCAAAACAAAGTAGCAATCATCAATTTTTCTTATTGTATTAATTATATCATTTTTTTCACTAAGCATAAAGGCTTTAAAATCATGTTCGCCCTTTAAAATTTCCATTCCTTGTCTAAGTTTATCAAAATCAAGTTTGTAAGTTACCTGCTCCATATAATTTCTATAAATTGGATGGAGAATTTTATCAAGTGAAATAACATACTTATAGGTTTTTGTTTTTACTGAAAATCTTGCATGAAAATTTTTGTCTACTTTTTTTGATTCAAGAGCTAAAATATCATCAGGTAAATATTTTTTAAGATGAAAATGAAATTTATCCGCCCTAATATTTTTGGCAGTCAAAAAATTTATATACATTTCGTTTGCGTGAACACCACTATCTGTTCTTCCACTAGCAATAATTCTATTTTCTTCTCCAGTAACTTTCCTAATAGCATCTTCCAACTCTTTTTGTACTGTTCTTTTGTTTTTTTGAATTTGAAATCCTTCAAATAAAGACCCATCATACTGGATCTTTAATAAAATATTTTGAATTGTCATATAAAAAATTTAATAATAACTATGCTACAAAATAAAATAAATAAAATCAAAACTAAACTATCAGTTTTTGTCATTTTTATTTCATTTAGCCTTGTTCTTTCTCTACCAATTCTATAAAGCCTTGCCTCCATTGCTGTTGCAAGATCATCACTTCTTTTAAATGAATTTATAAAAAGAGGAACTAATAAGGGAATCATATTTTTTGCCCTGTTAATAATATTTCCAGATTCAAAATCTGCTCCTCTTGCCATTTGTGCCATTTTTATTCTTTGAGCTTCTTCAAATAAAGTCGGAATAAATCTTAGCGAAATTGAAACCATCATAGCAAGCTCTCCTGCCGGAAAACCAAATTTTTTTAAAGGCCCTAATAATTTTTCCAAACCATCTGTTAATTCCATTGGAGAAGTTGTAAAAGTTAAAACTGAAGTTGATACAACTATCATTATAATTCTTACAAACATAAAAATAGTTTTATACAATCCCTCATAAGTTGCCGTTAAGGAAAAAATTGTAAAAAGTGTCCTTCCACTTGTTGTAAATAAATTTATAAGTCCAGTTATTAATAAAATCCATATCAAGGGCTTAATACTTTTTATAAGAGATTTTACGGGGATTTTCCCAATACTTACCATGGCAATTAATAAAATCACAAAAGGAATATACCCTACAAAACTTTCTACAAAAAATATTGTAATTATAAAAAGCAAAGATGCAATTAATTTTACTCTTGGATCAAGTCTATGAATAAATGTATCGTATGGCAAATATTGACCTATAGCTATGTTACTCATTTTTAGCCTCCAAATACTTTTTTAATTCAATTACTGCATCTTCAACAGTATAAATATCATCTCTTACATTTTCGCCTCTTTCTTTTAAGGCTTTCATAAATTTTGTAACTTGAGGAATATCCAATCCTATCGACAATAAATCTGTTTTTGTAAAGGTGTCATAAGTTGATTTATCAGAAAATATTTCTCCCTTGTTCATAACAATAACTCTATCAACATATTTTGCCACATCTTCCATTGAATGCGAAACCAAAACAATTGTAAGTTCTGGGTCATTGTTATATAATTTTAAAATTTCTCCAAAAATATTATCTCGTCCCCTTGGATCAAGTCCTGCTGTAAGCTCATCTAAAACTAAAACTTTCGGATTCATAGAAATAATTCCGCAAAGAGCAACTCTTCTTTGTTGACCTCCAGATAATTCAAAGGGAGATTTTTCTGCTATAGTTTCATAATCAAGACCTACTGCTTCCATAGAATTTTTTACTCTTTTTTGAATTTCTTCATCAGAAAGCCCCATATTTTTTGGACCAAAGGCAATATCCTTTGCAACAGTTTCTTCAAACAACTGATTTTCTGGATATTGAAAAACAAGACCAACCTTAAATCTTATATCTCTTCTTGTCTTTTTTTCTTTTGTATTAACTCCATCTACAAAAACATCTCCATTTGTAGGAATCAAAAGTCCATTTAAAAGTTGTACTAGAGTGGATTTCCCAGAACCAGTTTGTCCAATTAAACCAATTATTTCATGTTTATCAATCTCTAAATTTATATTTTTTAGAGCGTAGCTTTTTTCTTCTCTATCTTCATTATAAATATAATCGACATTTTTTAATTCAATTTTCATACTAGCTCCAAAAATTCTTCTATATTTAAGGGCAACTTATCAAAATTATAGCCTTCTTTTTCAAGCTCATAGGCAATTTCTGTCACTTGTGGAACTGTAAGTCCTAATTCTTTCATTTCTTTAACATTTGAAAAAACTTCCCTAGCACTTCCTTCAAGCTCTTTTCTCCCTTTGTTTAAAACAATAATCCTATCAGCAAGAGCTGCCTCTTCCATATAATGAGTAATATGGACAACTGTTTTTTTATATTTTTTATTTAAATCGTGTATTATATTCATAACATCGGCTCTACCTTTTGGATCAAGCATAGCTGTTGGTTCATCAAATATAATACAGTCTGATAACATAGCTATAACTCCAGCTATAGAAACTCTTTGTTTTTGACCGCCTGAAAGCTCTGAAGGTGATTTTTTTATATAATCTTGCATACCTACAAGTTTTATTGCCTCATCTACTCTTTGTCTTAATTCGGGATTTTTAATTTGCAAATTTTCAGGACCAAATGCAACTTCATTTTCTACAGTAGTTGCCACCATTTGATTATCAGGATTTTGAAAAACCATAGAACATTTTTCCCTAATTTCCCAAATTTTTTTATCATCCTTTGTGTTCATTCCGCAAATTAAAATATCTCCACTTGTAGGAAATATTTGTCCATTCAAAAGCTTTGCCAAAGTTGATTTTCCTGATCCATTATGACCTAAAATAGCTACAAATTCTCCCTTATTAATTGACAAATCTAAATCATTTAAAGCTGCTGTGTATTCTACATTTTCATTTTCGTCTGAATTATTTTTATAAGAAAAATTTAAATTTTCAATTTTAATCAATTTTTCTTCCTTTCAATACTTTTTTAAACATAAAAAGCGACTATCTAAAAATAGATAGCACTTTTTAAAAATTAATATGACATTGGTGGTGAATAATCTGTTGATGATTCATATATAACTACAGGAGTATTATGCTCAACTAAATTAAATAATTTTTCAGCTTGACTTGGTGGCATATTTAGACAACCATGAGATCCATTATATAAATAGATATTTCCACCAAAAGCATATCTCCAATTAGCATCATGGAATCCTTCGCCATCCCAGCCTATTGGCATCCAATATTTTACTGGAGTTTTGTAATCACTTCCATCAAAATTTTTTCCCTTTAATGTAGAATTTTTTTCTTTAGAAAGTATAGCCCCTACACCTTTATTAGTTAAAGCTCCCTCAGATAATCTTCCTGTAACTATGTCAGTTGACAATAATACTTCTCCATTTTTATAATACCAAACATGTTGTCTAGATAAATCTACTTCTATATATGTGTCTTTAATATCAGACCCATCTTCATATCTGTTAAGACCTGCTTTTAAATAAACAGGCTCGATTTCTGCTGATTTACCTTTTTCGAAAGCATCTAAAAATGATTTAATTGTTTCTTCTTCATTTAGTTTATAACCATAAACTCCAGGATTTACAGTTATTTCTCCAAGATCAGTAGCTTTAAACTTTCTATTTTTGCCGTAAGTATTTGTTTCTTCTGCCATTTTACTTACATATTCTGTAACTTTTTCGTGATTTAAAGTTAATTTTCCATCTTTAAAATCAACCATTTCAGCTAATTTTTCGCCTTCAATTTTATAATCAAATCCATTAATATTAAATTTAAAGCTCAATTTTAATGCTTCGTTTGCTTGGTTTAATGCTTTTTGTAAATTTTCATCTTTTGCATAAACTTTTGGTTGTTCATAAAAAGATTCATCAAGTTCTATATCAGCATTTCTTGTTTTTATTGCTGATACAAGGGCTTCCTTTAATTTATTGTATTTTACTTTATTTCCCTTTATTTCTTCTTTTATTTTAAATTCTTTTCCATCAAATTCTAATTTTGCATCTTCTGGTTCTACTATTTTATTCATAAACTGAGAATTTTTTAAAATATCTTCAAGTTTATTTTCATCATAGTTTACTTTATAATCAAATTCAAAACTTTCTTTTGAGAAAAAACTTATAGGCCATTTTAATGGATTTTGGTCAAGGCTTGCTCCTTTTGGGATATTTGCCTTGTAGTCAATATCTTTTGAATTAAAAACTAGCTCTTTATCATCAATTCCTTTGATTTTTATATCAAAATCTCCAACGCTATCTCCAATAACTGATTCTTTTGGAGCAAATGAAACATCTCTGCCATTTACGTGTGTATTTGGTAAGCTTACAAATGTAAATAAAATAGTACCAATTATATATATTCCTACAACAATACCGCCTATTGTTAAAATAACTTTTTTTGTATTGTTACTTGTTTGTTGATTATCGATAATAAACACCTCCTAAATAACTGTAATTATAGTACCACTTAAAAGTAATTTTATCTATCTTTTTTTGGTTTTTTGCCGAAAAATTGATATAAATCTACTTTTTGTCCTCCATTATATAATTTTCTTTTTTTGGATAATTTTCTTTTTATATTTTTATCAATATTTTCATCTGAAGATATTATAAACATTGACCAAGTATTTAAATTTTTAAATTTTTCATTTATCATTTTTGAAATTTTTGCCTTATCGAATCTTGATAATCTTTCTCCGTATGGTGGATTTGAAATGAAAATTCCAAAATTATCTTTTAAATTTATTTCTTTAAAATCCTTATTTAAAAAAGTAATATCTTCATAAACTCCTGCATTCAAAGCATTATTTTTTGCAAGCTCAATTGCTTTTTTGGATATATCAGAACCTAGAATATTTATTTTTTTCCTATAATCAATTTTTTCATAAGCTTCTTTTTTTATTTTTTCAAATCTTTTTTTGTCATAAAATTTAAAAGATGTAAAATCAAAATCTCTATCAAGTCCTGGTGCTATATTTCTTTCTTTTCTTGCAGCCTCAATTAAAATAGTACCTGAACCACAAAATCCATCAAACAAAAACCTATCATCTTTATAAAAAGATAAATCAACAAGCCCTGCTGCCAAATTTTCTCTTATAGGGGCTTTTACACTTCCTTGTCTATAACCTCTTTTATGAAGACCATCTCCTGATGTATCAAGGCAAACTGAAACCACATCCTTTTCAATCATAATTTCAATTTGAACACGAGATGATGATTTTTTAAAAGTTAAAATTTTATATTTTCTTTTTAATGAATCAATTATAGCTTTTTCACTTATTGATTGGATTGACGGAATAGAAAACAATTTTGATTTGTAAGTTCTTGCATTTACAATAAAATTATCATCGATTTTTAAATAATCAAACCAGTCTATTTTTTTTATATTTTCAAATAATTCTTCAAAAGTTTTTGCAGTAAAAGATTCAATTTCTAAAAATATCCTATCAGCTTCTCTTAAATTTAAATTTAAATAGCCTATATCATCCAAATTTCCATTTAAAATAATTTTTCCATTTAAAACTTCAAATTTTTTGTAATTTTCTTCTTCTAATTGTCTTTTTATTAAGCTTTCCATACCAAAGCTTGTTGTTATTATTATTTTTTCCATAATATATTTATTATATCAAATTCAAGGGATTTTAAAAACTTTTATAATTTTGTTATTTTTTATCATGGAAGGGTATTAAATAAATGTAGATAAAAATTTAGGAGGATTTTATGTTATTAACACAAACAGTTCAATCAGGCGATTGGAAAAATGAAAAACACGTACCAGAATTAGAATATAAAGAACTTGGCGAAGGAAAATATGAAGTTTCTGCTTTTGTTGGAAAAGAAATTGCACACCCAAATACTTTAGAACATCATATTGTTTGGATTAAAGTTTTCTTTGTTCCTGAAGGTGGCAAATTGCCAGTAGAAGTTGCAAATTATAATTTTTCTGCTCACGGCGAAGGAGAAATTTTTACAACTCCAAAAGCTATTGGAGAATTTAAGTCAGATAAAAAAGGTACTTTATTTGCCTTATCTTATTGTAATATTCACGGACTTTGGGAAAGTTCTTTAGAAATTAAATAATATTTTATTAAAAAAGGACTGTTGCTAATGAATAAATCATTTTGCAACAGTCCTTTTTAATTTATAAATTTTTAATCAAGTGGCAAAAATCCAAAACCAAATAAGCCTGGACCTGTATTTGCTCCAAGGCTTGGAGCTATTTGTGAAGTTAAAAATAAAGTGGATTTTTCTTTAAATACTTTTAATTTTTCTTCTAAAATTTCTGAGCCTTTCTTGTAGCCACCATTTGAAATTATCATATAATATTTGTCAAATTTTCCCAAATATTCGCTTGCAATCTTTTCCATTTCTTTAAGAACTTTTTTCTCTCCTCTGCAAGTTTTTTCTATATGATATTTTCCATCTTCTGGACTACAAACAATTATTGGTTTGATATTTAAAAGCTCTCCCACTTTTCCAAAAGCTTTTGGCACTCTTCCCCCTGCCACTAGATATTTAAAGCTATCGATTGTAAAAAATATTTTTGATTCTTTTTTCTTATCCTCCAACCTATCTACAATTTCTTTAAATTCATAGCCTTTTTTGATTAAATCTTTTGCATAAATTGCAAGTAAGCCTGTGGTTAGGGCAACTGATTTTGAATCTATTACTTCAATTTCTAAATTGTCGTATTCTATTTGTGAGCACAAATTATAAAAACCTGTGAAATTTTTTGATATAGTTATTATTATTAATTTTTCAAAACCATCATTTTTTATTTCATCAAGTTTTTCTATCAATTCTCCAGGAGATGGAATTGATGTTTTTGGTAATTTTTCGTGCTTTTTAATCCAATTATAAAATTCGTCTGCTTTTAAGTCTACTTGCTCTCTATAAAATTTTCCATCTAAATTTACATAAAATGGCATCATATAAATGCCAAATTCCTTAGCTTTTTCTAAATCTAAATCTGATCCAGAATCTACTAATACTGCTATTTTTTCCATTTTTCTAATCCTTTATATCTACAATAATTTTTTGACCTTTGTCAATAATTGCTCTAAATACAGTTTCTTCTAATTTGATTTCTCTAGCAAATCTTTGGCTTATGCTTTCATGATCTCCACTATGAATTGGAAACATCAATTGGGGCTTTACAGTATCTGCAAATATTTTTGCACCCTTATAATAATTTTCTCCAAGCCTATAATCAACTGGGAAGAAAGCTATATCTATCGAATCTTTTTTAATTTTTTCTACTTGGTCGATAAAAGCATAATACTCTTTTTCTAGTCTTTTGTCATCATAATCTTCCCAAGCCCAATAATTTAAATCGCCCGCATGAAATATTGATAAGGATTCAATATATAAAATTAAAGAAATCCCTTCATCAGTTGAGCCGAAAGTTTTTATAGAAATTTTTCTTCCATTAATATTAATTTCTTTAAATTGATAAGGATCAACAAGATAAACATTTTTAGAATTATACAAAGATTTCAATTGGTCCATGCCAAGTTTATTATCCTTTATATAAATAATATTATCATCGCTTTCTAAATGTCCAATATCACTTGATAAAATATAAGTATAATTTTTCATATTAGGAATTTTTAAAATTTCTGAAGTGTAATGGTCAGAATGTCCATGACTTGCAACAAAAATAACAATTTTATCTTCAGGAATATTTAAAACTCCTTTATAATAATCAAATATAATAAAATAATCCCCTATTTCTACAGTATAACAGGAATGATAAATATAAGTTATTATAATTTTTTCAATCATCAAAATTCTCCTAATTTCTTATAAAATAAATATACCCAAAATCGCCTTGAATTAATGAATTTTTATATTTTTCTGGTAATATAAAAAAAGAAAGGAGCAAGTATGGGAAAAGTTAAAACAAACGCAATGAGAATTTTGGAAAATAATAAGATAGAATACGAAGAAATAGAATACGATTTGGGCGGAGAATTTAAATCAGCCGTAGATGCTGGCAAAAAATCCCACGTAGATTTAAATATAATGTATAAAACCATAGCGACAATTTCAAAAGAAAATGAAATAATAATCTATTTACTAAGAAGCTATGATTCAATTGATATGAAAAAAGCTGCAAAAGTTGCAGGAGTTAAAAGTATTTCAATCCTTCCAACCAAAAATTTAAAAGCAAAAGTTGGCTATCAAAGAGGCGAAACCACTCCCCTTGCAATGAAAAAAGATTATCCAGTTTTTATAGATGATAGCGCAAAAGATTTGGATAAAATGATTGTATCAGGTGGAAAATGTGGAGTAAGTTTAAAACTAAATCCATTTGATTTGGCAAAAGCAGTAAATGGAAAATTTGAAAATATAAGACAATGATAATTAAAATATTTAAAAATAAAAAAATATATCAATATAATGCAAAAGACGTATTCGAACTTGATAATAAATTAAAAAATAAAGACTTTTCTAAATTAGAAAAAACAAGTGAAGAAGAAAAAATAATTATAAATTTTAAAAATGACAAAGAAAACGAAATTTTAAGACTTTTGGTGATTTTATCTCCAATTTTTATAACAATTTTTGACAATTCCACTTCCCTAGAATTTTTTAAGAAAAATTTAGAAAAATCAAATTTTGAATATGGACTCTATCCTAATTTTTTTGAAAATTTTTCTAAAGAAAAATATTTTAAATTTTATAAAAGCCACGACAAAATCGAAGATATTATTTTAAAAGAAGATGAGAGCATAGATTTCAAAATTAATTATCTAGAAAATAAATATCTTTTGGCTTTAGTAGCAATGATAGAAGTAATTTTTTCAAAATACAATAGAAAAAATTTGATAAGATATTTTAAAGAAATTCGAAATGACATAGTAATAAATGGAAGAAGATCAATACTTGCAAACGACATTTACGCTTTTTACTTATCAAAATATTTAGTAAATTGGGCACTAGATTTGATGAGAATTGCAAAGTACAAAGATAAAAATAGGTATTTATATATAGATGAAATTTATAAATTAACAAACAATTTAAAAAGACCAATAAAAAAAAGTGATGTTTCAGAAAATTAGTTTTTTCTCTAACACCACTTTTTAATCTTTAAGTAGGCAAAAATTCTTTATCAATATAAATTCTAACTAAAGATAATACTCATACATTTTTAAATTTTAGAAATTTGGTATAATATTAAGCTAATTTTATTACATTTGACCTATGCTCAACTATCTTAACTATTGATTCATTAGCATTTTTTAACAGGCCTCTTAAAGATGTAGTTGGCTTAGCTGAAGGAAAATCTTTAAGTATATTTTCAATATAATTTTTATTTAGCTCAGTTCCAACGTTAAATTTCATCATTCCTTTTTCTGCACACTTATGAAAATCTTCATCTGAAACACCTGTTCCACCATGTAAAACCATTCCAACATCTATTAATTTTTTTGTCAAAGTATCAAGTAATTCAAAATTTATTTTAGCTTTTCCATTATATAAACCATGAACTGTACCAATAGCTACCGCTAGGGCATCTATTTCTGTTTCTTCAACAAATTTTACTGCATCTTCTGCTTTTGTGTAAATAATTGAGTTTATTTTTTCTTCAATTCCATCTTCTGAACCACCTATGCTCCCAATTTCACCTTCAACGCTTACATTTCTTTTGTGCGCATACTCTACAACTTCTTTTGTATTTTTTATATTTTCTTCAAAATCTAGAGATGAACCATCATACATTACACTGTTATAACCTGAATCAATTGCTTTTATTATAAAATCAATATCCTTACAATGGTCTAAGTGAACACATAGGTCTATATCTTTAGCAAATAATTTTGCTGTTGTTACTATCCAATCAAATCCTAAATATTCAGCAGTTCCTTTTGAAGTTTGAATTATCAATGGACTGTTAGATTTCTTAGCTCCTTCTACAATATATGGAAACATCTCCATACAATGTAGATTAAAAGCACCAATTCCTGTCTTTCCCCTATATTTTTTAAATAGTTCATTCAAATTTAAATACATTATCTTCCCCTAACTATATCTTTTGATTTTTGCATAAGTTTATCAATTCTGTCTAAATTAAATTTTATTTTTTCATCTTCTCCATTCAACCTAGCTTCACTTAATTGTTTGTTATATAATTCCATTAGATAAGTAAAAACTTTACCTAACTTTTATTTTCTTCTATATATTTTTCTAATTTATTAATCGCTGAATCTATATCATTTTTTTCAACTAAATTTTTGCATTCATCAAGCAATATTTTTCTTCATTTTTTTATCTTTATTTATTTTAAAAAACATTTTAAATTCCTACAAATCCAATAATTGGTTTAATTATCCAAGCATACAATAAGGCTGCTGCAACTGTATCTACGTCTGTAGCTGTTGCGTTTATAAATCCCATAGAATTAAATATCATAACTAATAAAGCTGGTAATAAAGTGATAAATAATCCATGAGCTATACCACCAATAATCGTTCCTCTTGTTCCACCCACTTCGTTACAGAAAATTCCAGCTGTACCACCAGCAAAGAAATTTGATAACATACCTGGTAAAAGCATTGCTAATCCAATTTTAGGGAAGAATAACATTCCTATAACTGTTCCTATTGTTGTTGAAACAAATCCTAATGTAACAGCATTAGGTGCATAAGGAAATAGTACTGGACAATCTAAAGCAGGTTTTGCATCTGGGACTATTTTTAGAGCAATTCCTCTAAATGCTGGAACTATTTCTCCAAGCAATAATCTAACTCCAGCTAGCAATACATAAACACCAACAACAAATTGCATTCCTTGTGTAAATGCATAAACGATATAATTTAAGTTACCTGTTCTTTCTGCTACTACTTCTGGTCCTGCAAATATTGCTGTTATTATAAATAACAAAATCATAACAAATCCTACAGAAAGATAAGTGTCATTTAAAAATGACAATGATGATGGTAATTCAATATCTTCAGTAGAATTTTCTTTATTTCCTGAAGTTTTTGAAACTAAGGCTGCAAATAAATATCCTATTGTACAAAAATGTCCTAATGCAATATCATCGCTTCCAGTTATTTTCTTACTATTGGTTGTGCAATTGCTGGCATTGCTACTGCAAAAATACCACCAATAATTGAACCAATTATTATATTAGGTACAACTCCTAATCCTGCATCTGAACCAAAAACTATTACCATTGTAGCCATCCACAAAATAGCTTGTCCTGTCAAAATATATATTTCCATTTAGTAAGTCTTGCTATTATAATATTTACTAAAATATTCCCAAAAATGCTAAAGCTATTTGATTTCCAAGACCAAGCTCATTCATTGCTTGACCATTAACTGCCTCAATAGATGGAACTATTCCTTGCATTCCAAAGCCTGCTGTAAAATTTCTCCAAAATATATTAATACTTGAACTATTATTGATGAACCTGCTGATAAAACTAAATAACCTAACATAGTTTTAAAAGTACCTGATACTATGTCGCCAAAACTTTTCTTTTGCGCTAATAATCCTATAAAAGCTATTAAACCTATTGTTATAAAAGCTTGGGTTAAAATATTATTAATAATAAATTTAATACTGCCATAAATTCCTCCTATAATTTTCCCATTTCAATTAAAACTGGCTCTAATTTTTCTTTAATTTCTTTTTTATCAATCAATTTATCCAAATATATTACTCTTGTGTCTAAATTATATTTGTCTATTTGATTTTTAAAGTTAGAAGCGAGAATTAATATATCTGCTCTAGTTCCTGCTGCTGAAGAAATATCACTGTGATCGACTTTTGCATCAACTCCTAATTCCTCCAAAACACTCTCTACCGACATTTGGCAGGCAAAGCTACTGCCTAATCCCGCGCCACACACAACTAAAATATTCATTATTTTCCCCCCTTTACTAATGAATTTAAATATATAAGCTTATCTTTTTTGATAAGTTTAAAAAATAATTTAATTTATCCACTAATCCTTTTTCAATTATATTAATGATATTTTTAGCATCTCTAAATGATTTTATTATCTATTGCTGTAAAACCAATTAAAACTTTAATTGCATCTTTGTTATTATCATCAAAATATATATCATTTTTTATTGTTATAATCGTACAGCCAATTTTTAAAGCTCCATTTTCTGGTCTTGTATGTGGGATTACAACATTTGGACTAATCATAATATATGAACCATAATTTTTAACATCATTAATTATGTTATATTTATAATTCTCATTGGCATAACCGGATTCTTCTAATAATTTTCCAGTTTCAAGAATTGCTTGTTCCCAGTCTTTAACTACAATGTCAAATTCTGTATTTTTATCTGTAAATTCCAAATAATCACTCCATTTCTACCATAAATACTTCTTTAAATTCATTTAATGTATTGCTATTTATTAATTTATCTACATTTTTTCTAGAACTAAATACTTTAAACATCTTCTTGAAAAGAACATCCCAGTCCTTTATTTTATCTTTGGGTATTAGTAACAGCATAACCACAAAAACTTCTTCATTATCCCAATCTATTGCTTTATCATTTATCAATACAGAAATTTTCATTTCTTTTGCTGTATATGATAATGGGTGAGGTATAGCAATTCTATTTCCTAAACAAGTATTTCCCATTTTTTCTCTATCATATATAGACTCAATTTGTTTTTATTAAGTATATTTTTATTTGACAAATCTGTGGTTAAATAGTCTAACACTTCTTTCTTACTCTCAAATGATTTTTTATAAAATAATTCATTATTAAATACTTTAAGATGTTCTAAATTTTTTGCGTATCTTAATTTATTTTTTACAATATTTACTTCTATATTATTTAAGATATAGTTAACCTTTATTGAGCCTTCAATATTAATCAAGTTATTTATGCTACTTAATACCAAATCATAATTATCAAACATATCGTCTTTATATTGACTAGAAGATATTATGTCTATGTTCTTAATTTCCTTATCAAATTTTTCTAAGAGAGAATATTTTAAAAATCTAGCTGTTGATAGACCTGCTCCACAAACTATCAAAATATTACTTCCAGATTCTTTTCCATCATTATTCACTCTATTAAAAGCAGTTCCTAGATGTAAGGCTAAAAATAATATTTCTGTATCATCAATATCTCTTTTTATTACAGAATGTATTTCTTCAGCTGCAACTATTCCCATATCGTAAGCAATAGGATACTGACTTTTTATTTCAGATAAATCAATATGGTTAATAGAACTATTTAACATATATCTATTTATTGAAGTTGTAAGATGAATTTTCAAACTTCCTGTAAGTATCTCGTCATTTGAAAAGTCTATTGAAAAATCTCTTTTGATTCTATTAATTATGTTGTTGTATATAATATTTACAAATTCATCTGCTTCTAATTTATCATCATCTTTTGAAAATTTTTGACTTGTTATTAAATGTTTTGTTAAATAATAATAATCACTAGATAAATCGTAATTTAGCTTTTCTTTTATGGTTTTCATTAGTTCTCTAACAATATCTTTTTCAACTGATTTATCCATAGTTTTTAATAAATCCTTATCATAGTTAATTTCGTTTTGATTTCTAATTATGGAAATTAAGATATGAATTACAAAGCTGTTAAAAGCAACTCCTGTTAAGGATAGGTCATATTTATTTAATATTTTTAATGTTAGTCTTTTTATTTCATCAATTTCTTTAATATTAAAAAGATTAATAGAATCTAAAAAATATTCATAATCACTAGATGAAGAAAATAATATATTGGACATACACAGCCTTATATTATTTTCTCTACCTTTTATAAATATTCCTTCTTTATTGTTCACTATTAAATCTATCTGATATCTTTTCAATACTTCTCTAGTATCCCTTATTAGTTTTTTAAGAGTATTTTGGGAAATATAAAGCTCTTCTATAAAATCTATGCTATATTTTTTTTGCTTAAAATAATTATTAATTAAGAGTGTGTTGATAAATCTTTTTATCAAAATTTCATTTTCATCTTCTGAGTTATACAATTTATGCAACTCATAAATTGTTGTATTTCTATTAAGTTTTATCCCTTTTCCCTTAGCAACAGTTAACCTATTCCCGTCACTAAGTTTTTATTTATACTATTAACTTCGTTTAAAACAGTCCTGTCAGATACATTTATTATCTCTGCTATTTCTTGACAAGTTATTGTATCCTTAGACTCTAATAAAATTCCTATAATTTTCTTTTGCCTATTTGTAATTTCCATTTAAGTTCTCATTTCTAAATCAAGGAATTCATTAATAGAGTCTACATCTGCATATTTTTTTGTAACGTCTATTTCTAAAAGCTTGCCTAATTTAAATTTATCGTATTCTCTTAATTTGCAATGTTTTATAAATTCTTCAAAACTTATTAGATTATCTTTTCTTTCTTCTAAACTCATTTTTATATTTTTGTCATAACTATTTACTAGGTGTGCAGGATTTCTACTTTCATCTAAATCTCTTTTAACTCTTCTTTTGTAGATTTCTTTTATATCTCCACTTAATCTAATTGTGATACACTTATAATCGTATTTAAAAGATAATTCTTTAAGAATTGGATATTGTAAATAACTAAAAGGATAATCTATTACGATATCATAATTTTTATTCATCATAGACTTTAGTTTCATATAAAAAATTCAAAGCTCAAATTATAAATTTTATTCTTTTCTTTTTATTTTTAAAACCTAAATTATCATAGAAAAACTCTTCTATCTCATCTATCGAAATATATTCTAATTTCTTATTATGTTCCATCAAACCATTTATGATACACGTTTTCCCTGTGGCTGGATATCCCGCTAAAATTATTAAATTTTTCATAAGTCCTCCATCACATTTTTTATTTTTATCTAACAAGTAATTTTGATTAATTTAATTATAAGTTATTCTTAAAAATTCATTAAGTTGCTTTTTTTCGTTACAACGAAATTCTAAAATTATTACTATTTAAAAGAAAAGCTCAAAAAAGACGTGGAAATAAAATCCACGCTTATTTTTAATTGTATTAGAATGTATTATTTAACACAAAAAAGTGGTGTTACAGAAAAATTTAATTATTCTGTAACACCACTTTTTTTATTTTTACCCTTCATCAAAACCAAAGAGCCTGTTAGAACTAAAATAAGTCCTATAAATAATCTTATTGTAAAATTTTCTCCCAAAATTATTACTGATAAAATCGAGCCGAATATTGGGATAAATAATTTGAATACTCCAAATTGGTTTGCGCTATGATTTTGCAAAACTATTGTCCAAATTGTAAATGATGTTGCTGTAATAAATGCTCCATAAAAAAGCATTAAAAAAGCTTTCAAGTTTATAACAACTGGATTTATATATAAAAATCTGCCAAGTATTATTAAAGGCAAGGAACCGAATAAAAGCACCATGCCATTTAAAATATATGGATCTGAATTTTTTGAATATTTTCTTAATAAAACTGATGCTAAAGCATTAATAAATGTTGATGTAAAAATGAATCCTTCTCCTGTTAGTTTAAATCCACTTCCCATTTTTTGATTTGAATTTACCAAAATAATTCCTGCTGTTCCAATTATTAAGGCTATAATTGTATTTATCGAAATTTTATCTTCTGGAAGTAGAAAAAGTGAAATTATTACAATCATAAATGAATTTGATGCTTGTATGATTGATGATTTTACTCCGCTTGTATTTGAAAGTCCTATATAATAGAAAAAATATTGCAAAAAAGTTTGTAGTATTGCAAGAATTATAACTAATTTTATATTTACTTTAGAAAATGAAATTTTGTTTTTTCCAAAAATTTTGGCATAAAAAAATGCCAAAATCCCTGCCATAAAAAATCTAATTCCAGCTATATAAACTTTTGCAAAGGTGTCGTATGATTCTATCTGCAAAACTTCATAAGTGGATTTAATAAGGGGGATTGCACTCCCCCATAAAAACATTGCTATTAAAGAAAAAATTACTGCATTTTTTTTATTTTTGAGCATATTTCTCCTATCTTTTTTCTCCAAAATATGACAAGGAATACATTCCTGGTCCAACGTGAGATCCAATCAAAGATCCAATTGGAGCAAGACTTACTTTTGCATCTTTAAAATTTTCTTCTATTAATTCTTTTAATATTTTAGCATTTTCATCAAAGTAAGCATATCCTATCAAAACTTCTTTTGATATTTCTGGTTTCCAATTTTTTTTGAAATTATTGAACAAAACTTTTATAGCTCTTTTATTTCCTCTTTCAATTTTCAAAACTTGCAAAGAACCATCATCAGATACATGTAAAACTGGCTTCACTTTCAAAAAACTTCCTATTCCTGCGCTAGTTTTTGAAATCCTTCCACCTTTATATAAATATTTAAGATTGTCTACTCCAAATTGGGCTACCATATATTTTGAATTATCTTTTATAAAAGAATCAATTTCATCTATACTTTTTCCATCTTCTTGCATTTTACAAATAATTTGGCACAAAAGACCAGTACCTGTTGACGCTTGATTTGTATCATAAACATAAATTTTTCTATCTGGATATTTTTTTTCTAAAATTTCCTTTGCTTTCATAGCATTTTTATAAGTTCCAGATAGAACATCAGTAATACCTATATAAAATACGTCTTCTCCATTTTTTAAAACTTCTTCAAAATATTTTTCAAAAGCAGCTAAGTTTACTTGGCTTGTAAAAACATTTTTATCTTCTAACATAAATTCATAATATTCATTTAGTTTTTCAATATCTGTACCTATAATTTCATAAATTTCATCTTCCATATTTGATTGCATAGGCACTATGGTAATATTCGATGATTTTATAAAATCAACGTTCATATCGCTAGAACCGTCTGTTATTATTCTAAAATTCATAATTCTCCTTATAGATATTCTCTAATCTCTTCAATTTTCACACTAACTTGCTTTCCATCTTCCATATTTTTTACAGAAACCATTTTGTTTTCATATTCTTCTTGTCCGATTATTAAGACTTTTTTTACGCCAATTTTGTCTGCATAATTAATTTTTTTCTTAAATTTTCCGTCTTCAAGATATATATCAACCTTTAGACCTTGCTCTTTTAATTTATTTGCTATGTCTATGGCATAAAAATTTAATTTCTCATCCATAGGAATTACAAGACAATCTGTAAATTTAGCTTTATATTTTTCTACAAGACCAAGCTGTTGAAATTGATAAAATAATCTTGTAAGACCAATAGAAAGTCCAACTCCTGGTAAATTTTGTTTTGAGAAATTTCCTGCAAGATTTTCATATCTTCCACCAGAGCATACACTTCCAATTGACTCATAACCATCCAAAAAAGTTTCATAAACTGTAGATGTATAATAATCAAGACCACGAGTAATTGACAAATCAATAATAATTGAATCATCATCAATTCCAAATTTAATCATATAATCATAAACTTCTTTTAATTCATCTAATCCAATTTTATAATTATCATTTAAATTTAGTGATTCAAGATAAGTCAAAAGCTCTTTGTTTTCTCTTTTATTATTTATAAGCTCCATCAATTTATCTGCTTTTTCTTCCCCACAAATTTCTACCAAAAGCTCTCTTGTATTTTCTTCACCGATTTTTGCTTTTTTATCGATTGTTCTTAAAACTTCTTCCTTATCAGAAATTTCAAGTGATTCAAAAAATCCATTCAATAGCTTTCTATTATTAATATGGAACTTTATTCCGTTAAAGTCAAGTTTTTGGAAAATTTCATAAATAACCTTAGGCAAAAGTGCATCATTGTGTATTGACAAAGAATTGTTTCCAATAATATCAATATCGCATTGGTAAAATTCCTTGTATCTTCCTTTTTGATTTCTTTCTCCCCTATAAACTTTTGCAATTTGATACCTTTTGAAAGGGAAATTCAAATCAGAAAAATGTTCAGAAACATATCTTGCAAGAGGAACAGTTAAATCAAATCTCAAAGACATATCTTTTTTTGATGAATCAATTCCAAAAATTTGCTTTTCAGTTTCTCCGCCGCCTTTTGCAAATAAAATATCATTTTTTTCAATTGCTGGCGTATCAATTGGTAAAAATTGATAAGACAAAAAAGTTTCTTCAATGATATTTTTTATATAATCAAATGCTAATTGATCTTCTGGTAATAATTCCATAACACCTGCAATAGTTTGTGGTTTTACTATATTCATTTTAATCTCCTAATCATATCCATATTAAAGATCCAGTATCTACTAAATTAGTGTCTGGATATAATAAATTTAATTTTTCCTTATATACTATATTTTTAATTATATCATACGAATTTAATCTTTCTATATTTCCATTAAATAATATAGTATTTTCATCAATTTTTCCAAAACATCCACCCAAAAATCCTTGATCAAATCCGTCAAGAGAAATTTTTTCTTCTTTTAATAAAGTAAGTGGCAAAATATTTTTTAATTTTTTAAAAATTCCCATATCAGAAGTCATTAGATTTTCATTAAAAACAAGCATAGAACACCTTGAGTAGCCTTGCTTGATAAATAAGTGCTTGATATTTTTTTCTTCAAAAAATAATTTTATATTTTTTTCAGTAAAATCATTGTGGATATAAAAATTTTTAAATTTTACAATATTATAAAGAGCATCATAAGGATAATTTTTTGAAACTTCTTCTCCTTTAATAATATTAATATTTTTTATATTTTTTTTGTAATACTCATAGACATTTTTATCAACTATTAAATTTTTATCATCCAATTTAAATAAAGAAAGATCAGGATGATCTGAAATTCTTTTGTCAAGATTTGGATTATCAATTGTTTTTAAATATTTTATATTTTTAAAATCCAAAAAATCTGTAAATTCTTTTTTTGATTTGTGACTAATAATTAACATAATTCTCCTTAAATTTAGGTACAAAAAAAGTCCTCAACGAGGACAAATTTGGAGGCGCCACCCAGATTTGAACTGGGGATAAAGGTGTTGCAGACCTCTGCCTTACCACTTGGCTATGGCGCCATATTGGAGCGGAAGACGGGATTCGAACCCGCGACCCTCGCCTTGGCAAGGCGATACTCTACCACTGAGCCACTTCCGCATTTTTTCTGGTGCCCAGAGGCGGAATCGAACCACCGACACGGGGATTTTCAGTCCCCTGCTCTACCGACTGAGCTATCTGGGCTAAACATTACTTTTATAGTATATGCTAAATTAAAATTCTTGTCAAATTTTTTTAAAATTTTACAAAGAAATAATCCAATTTTTTATTTTTAAATTTACAAAATCAATTTTATTTGTAAATAAAATTTTTCAAAAAAAGAGCCTTGCAAAACAAATTATTTTTCATAAATTGCATAAGCTCTGGTCATAAGGTTGCGAAATTTCTTATCCCTTATTTATATACCCTAGAAAAAATTTATCTTGTAAAATATTAGTAAAATTCATTTTAAATTTTTTGGGTAAAAATATAATATAAGAAATTAGGAGGTTTTATGAAATTTAAATCAATTCACACATGTATATACACAGATAACGATAAGGAAAGTATAAAATTTTATGAAGATGCATTAAATATGCACATTACTAGAAGAAAAGATTACGATGAAGATGAATTTTCTTTAATTTATATGGCAACAGAAGATGGAGCTTACGAACTTGAATTAACATTTAATCACGACGGAAGAAAATATGAGCACGGCTCATATTACGGTCACATGGCATTTAAAACAAAAGAATTTGAAAAATCCTATGACCTTCACAAAAAAATGGGAGTAGTAAGTCAAGAAATCGGCGGACTTTCTGACGGTTCTGACAAATTTTATTTTATAAAAGACCCTCAAGGCTTTTCTATAGAAATAATTGAAGAAAAATAATAATTGATTGATAATTTATATTTTTTAAAAAATGGACCTTTTTGGGTCCATTTTATTTGTGATAAGGTTCATTATTTATAATTTTGTAAGCCCTATAAATTTGTTCAATTAAAATTAATCTCATTAATTTATGGGGAAAAGTCATTTTTGAAAATGATAATTTGTAATCAGCCTTTTGGCTTATTTTTTTTGAAAGACCATTTGACCCACCAATTAAAAAAACTAAATCGCATCCCATTCCATAAGTCATTTGCTCTTTAATTAATTTTGAAAAACTTTCTGATGATAGGCTTTTGCCTTCAATTTCTAGGCTTATAATATAGGAATTTTCTTTAATCTTTTTCAAAATCCTATCAGCTTCCCTATCTTTTACAATTTCCAATTCTTTTTCTGATAAATTTTCAGGGGCTTTTTCGTCATTTACTTCAATGATTTTTAATTTTACGTATGGTTTTAATCGTTTTTCGTACTCGCTTATTGCATCTTTAAAATATTTTTCTTTAATTTTTCCCACACTTACTATTGAAATATTCATTTATTAAATCTCGCTTTTATATAATAAATCGGCATATTTTTATTTCTAAATTTTCTTTCATATTCGCTTATATATTTGCTTTTTTCTTCTGAAATATTTTCATCTTTTTCAATTATATCCATAGAAAATTCTTCAAAATATTTAACTGAAGCCTCATATAATTCTTTATTATCTGTCTTTAATTCCAAAATCGCCTTATCTTTTATAATATTTTTGTACCTATTCAAAAATCTCTCGTGGCTAAGCCTTCTTTTGTGGTGACGTCTTTTTGGCCAAGGAGTTGAAAAATTCAAATATATTCTTGAAATTTCTTCATTTTCAAAAATTTCTTCCAAATTTTCCGCATCTGCTATAAGCCCTCTAACATTTGTAAGTTCATTTTCTTTTATTTTTCTGCTTGCAACAACAAAGGCATTTGTATTTACTTCAAGTCCTATAAAATTTATAGCAGGATTATCCTTAGCAATTTCAATTAAAAAATCTCCCCTGCCAGATCCAATTTCCAAATATATTTCATTATCATTTCCAAAAATTTCTTTCCATTTCCCCTTGTTTTCTTTTCCATCAAAATAAATCAAAGGATTTTCTTTCATTTCTGGAATTGCATTTTCTTTAAATCTTAATCTCATTTCTCATCCTTTCTATTAAGTATTAGTTTACAAAATATTTGTTATAAAAACAAGGAAAATAAAATTTAAAATTTTAAAATCCAATATACCTATTGACATTAATATACTATGCTGTACAATGTATATATCAATAAGATGGATTAAATTATTATTGGAAAGGATTGTTATGAATGAAGATTGGATTTCTCAAATTAAACGTGGAACTTTAGAATATGCTATCTTAATTTTAATTAAAAAAAAGGATAGATATGGCTATGATTTAATTCAAACTCTTGAAAAATATCCAATGTTACAAACAAAGGAGAGCACTGTTTACCCACTACTTCGAAGACTTCTAAAAAATAATTATTTAGAAGCTTATTGGAAAAATATAGAAGAAGGCACTCCTCCAAGAAAATATTATAAAATTACAGAGCTTGGAAATTTTTATTTAAATGCTTTGAAAAGAGATTGGATGATTCTTGTAAAAAATATTTCAGATCTTAGTGAGGAAGAAAAATGAAAAATAGTAAAATTGATAACAATTTAGAAAAATATTTATCAAAAGTAGACAGCAATTTAAAATATATGTCTATTTCTGAAAAAACTGATATTTTAAGTGAACTTAAAAATTCATTTTATGAAAGGCTTAATGATGGGCAAAGTTCTGAGTACATAATCTCTCAAATGGAAAGTCCAAAAGACTTAGCATTTTCTTATATGAGCGATAGTATTGTAAAAAGTAAAGATTTTTCCTTTAAAAATTTAATTATGGCTATAGGATTTTATTCTTACGCTTCATTAGCGTGGATTTGTCTTATACCAACTCTTGCAATACTTTCCATATCTTTTTTCTTTTCTAGTGGAATTAGCATATTTGCAGGTGTAATGGGACTTTTTAAAGGAATAATTCACATTAAACCAATCGATGAATTAAAATTTATCTTTTTTGGCTTTGAATTAAAAGGGATTTTCGCTTTAATTGCAGGTCTTATTTTAGCCTTGATATTTTTTATAATTGGAATTTTATTTTGGAAAGCTACAATTGCTACAATTAAATTTTTAAAAAATCAAAAAAGAAAATTAAATAATGGAAATTGATAATCCAAAAAAACTTGCAAAAATTATAAATTTAGCTTATAAAAATTTTTTTAAAAAAACTAGGAATTAGCTTAAAACTAATTCCTAGTTTTTTAAATTCCTAAATATGCACTTCTTACGGCAGGATCATTTTTAAGGTTTTCTGCCTTATCTTCTTTTACAATTTTTCCTGTTTCTATTACATAAGCCCTATCTGATATATCTAGGGCAAGATTAGCATTTTGTTCTACAAGCAAAATCGTTGAGCCTTCTTCTTTTAAAACTTTTATCGTTTCGAATATTTTTTCTACATAAAGAGGCGAAAGTCCCATTGATGGTTCGTCTAATAAAAGCAATTTTGGATTTGTCATTATAGCTCTTGCCATAGCAAGCATTTGTTGTTCTCCTCCTGACAAAGTTCCTGCTTTTTGATTTCTCCTATCTTTTAAAACTGGAAAAAGCTCATATATTCTCTCAATTTTTTCTTCTCTTTCTTTGTCTTTTAAATTTGTTGCAACTGAACCTAAATTTATATTATCTACGACTGAAAGATTTGAAAAAACTCTCCTTCCTTCTGGAACTTGTGCAATTCCAAGCCTTGTTATTTTGTATGCTTTTTTATTTGTTATATCTTCATTTTCAAAAGTGATTTTTCCGCTTCTTTTTTCAAGCAAAGAAGATATTGCTTGAAGGGTTGTAGTTTTTCCTGCTCCATTTGCTCCAATTAATGAAACTACTTCTTTTTTATTTACTTTTAAGGAAACATCCTTTATAGCGTGGATATTTCCATAATATACATTTAAATTTTCTACATTAAGCATTTTATTCTCCATATCCACTTCCCAAATAGGCGCTTACTACGTCATCTTTTTTAACAACTTCTTCTGGTTTTCCTTTTGCTATTACTATTCCGTGATTTAATACGTAAAGTTTTTCGCAAATTCCCAAGACCAATTTCATGTCATGTTCTATCAAAACAATTGATAAATTAAAATTATCTCTTATCATTCTAATTGTATCCATCAATGACTCTGTTTCAATTGCATTCATACCTGCAGCTGGCTCGTCTAATAATAATAATTTTGGATTTGTCGCAAGAGCTCTTGCTATTTCTAATTTTCTTTGGGCTCCATAGGATAAATTTCCTGCGCTATCATTTGCATAAGCTGCAAGTCCCAAAATTTTTAAAATATCCAAGGCTTTTTTTGTTGCTTCTCTTTCTTCTTTCCAATAATTTTTAAGCCTAAGCATTCCGTCAACAATTTTATACCTCATATCTCTGTTCATAGATACTTTTACATTATCTACAACTGATAAGTAATCAAATAATCTTATATTTTGAAAAGTTCTTGCTATACCTTTTTGACTTAGTTTGTGAACAGGTAAGCCTGTTATATTTTCTCCATCTAAATAAATCGCTCCTTCTGTTGGCTCATAAACTCCACTTAGCATATTAAAAACTGTAGTTTTTCCTGCTCCATTTGGCCCAATTAAACCAATTAAATCTTTTTCTTTTACATCAAGATTAAATCCATTTACTGCCTTCAATCCTCCAAAGGAGATGGAAATATTATCACATTTTAATACAGATCTTCTTTTATCCATTTTTTACTCCTTCTTTGTTGATTTTTCTTTTAAATTTTGCAATTTGTCTTGAAATAGAAAATTCTTCTCTTCCCATTAAGCCTTGCGGTCTAAATATCATAACAATTACTAAGATTACAGAATAAATTATCATCCTATATTCTGCGAATGCTCTTAATATTTCTGGAACTATGGTTAATGTTATAGTTGAAATGACTGAACCTGTAAATGAACCCATTCCTCCTAAAACAACCATTACTAAAATATCAAAACTTTTATTATAATTAAATACATCGGCTGCTATTACTCCAGTTGTTTGAGCGTATATTGCTCCTGCAACTCCAGCAAAAAGCGCTGATAAAGTAAAGGCAAATATTTTAGATTTTGTTGTATTTATTCCACAGCTTTCAGCGGCAAGCTCATTATCTTTTATTGCCAAAACTGATCTACCAAATCTTGATGTCATAATTGAATACATAAATACAACGCACAAAACTGTAACAAAAAATACTAAAGCAAAAGAATCAACTGTAGGTATTCCTGCCATTCCTTGAGCTCCACCAGTAATAGATAAATTTTCTACAACAACCCTAATTATTTCTCCAAAAGCCAAGGTTACTATAGCAAGATAATCTCCATTTAACCTCAATACTGGTATTCCTATTGCAAGAGAAAATAAAAATGCAAACAGCCCTCCAATTAATAAGGCTATAAAAAATCCTGGTATTCCTTCTATTATTCCAGTTTTCAAAAAAATTCCTGCACTATATGCACCTATTGACATAAAACCCGCATGTCCCAAGGTTATTTGTCCCAAATTTCCTACGGTTATATTTAGTGAAATTGAAAGAATTATATTAATGCATAGCAAAAATAAAATTGATTGCCAATAAGAATCGATTATTCCACTTAAAATTAATATTTGAATAATTGCAAATGAAACTAATACAAGGACAAAGCTAACTAGATATGATGTTTTTTTATTTTTATCCATTTTATACTTTCTCCTTTTCCATATTTCCTAAAATTCCTGTTGGTTTTACTATTAAAACTAAAATTAATACCAAAAATACTATTGCATCTGCGTATGAGCTTGAAAGATATGCTCTAGTCATAACTTCTATCATTCCCAAAATAAATCCACCAATTACAGCTCCTGGTATTGAACCTATTCCTCCAACAACTGCTGCTGTAAAAGCTTTTATTCCTAGCATAGAACCTATAAAAGGAGTTATTTGAGGATATGATGAAACATACAATAAAGATGCAACTCCAGCAAGTGCAGAGCCAATTGCGAAAGTCATAGTCATAATATTATCTACATTTATTCCAACAAGACTTGACGCCTTATAATCTTCGCTAACCGCAAGCATCATCTTGCCATATTTTGTTTTAGAAATAAAAATTTGCAAAATTATTGTAAGAATAATAGTTAAAACTATTGTAAAAATTGTTTGAAAAGATAATCTTATTCCAAAAATATTTAAGCTAGCTTGATTAAATAAACTTGGAACAGGTCTTGCGTTAGCAGTAAAAACTTTTACAAATAAATTTTCCAAAAATAAAGATACTCCTATAGCAGTAATTAAAATTGAAATTGATGAAGAATTCCTCAAAGGTTTGTAAGCAATTCTTTCTATTACAACTCCCAAAAGTGTACAAGCAATAATCGCTGGTATTATCGCTAAATATAATGGTAAACCACTTCTGAAAAGACTTGTTTGAACAACAAAAAATATTGTATAAGCGCCTACCATTATAATATCTCCATGGGCAAAATTTATTAATTTTGCTACGCCATAAACCATTGTATAACCCAAGGCTATTAAAGCGTATATTGATCCTAATTGTAGACCATTAAAAAGTTGAATTAAAAAATCCATAAAATCTCCTTAAAATTTAAGGGGTTTTGCTAATTCGCAATCCCCCTTTTTTATTAATTTTCATCAGCTGTTACTGTTGAATTAAATTTATATGTTCCATCTTTTATTTCCATCATTGATGCTGATTTGATTGGATTATGATTTTCATTAAATTTAAATTTGCCGGTTATTCCATCAAATTCTATAGCTTTAATTTTTTCTATAATCTTATCACTTTCTTCGCTTTTCGCTTGTTCAATAGCTTGTTTTAATAAATAAATTGTATCGTATGACAAAGCAGAAAAAGCTGAAGGATCTTCTTTATTTTCTTCTTTATATTTTTTTACAAAATCTTTTACTCTTTGGTCATCACTATCTAAAGCAAAGTGATTTGAAAAACATGAGCCTTCTACCAATCCTAATTGAGATTTATCCATTACATTTACAACTCCATCCCAACCATCAGAACCAATAAATTTTGCATCAATTCCAGCATCTCTTGCTTGTGGAGCTATAAGAGCAACTTTTTCGTAATAATCCGGAACTAATAATACATCTGGTTTTGCTTTTGCAATTTTTGTAAGTTGTGCCTTAAAATCATTGTCATTATCTCCATAAGATTCATCAGCAACTAAATCAAGTTTTAATTTGTCTACTTCTTTTTTAAATTCATTAGCAATTCCATTTGAATAATCTGAAGAAGTATTTCTAAGGATAGCTACTTTTTTTGCTTTTTGATTTTCTGCTGCAAATTTTGCCAATAATTTTCCTTGATAAGGATCAGTAAAGCAAGTTCTAAATACATTATCCTTTCCTTCTGTAATATTTCCTTGAGTTCCTGTTGGTGTTATCATAGCAATTCCATCTTTTTTTGCAATTTCAGAAACTGCTAGAGCAGGTTTTGATGTAATAGGCCCTACAATTGCTGTTACTTTTTCTCCTTTTAATTTATTGTATGCAGTTGTTGAATCTGTTATTTCTCCCTTATCATCATAAGAAATCCATTCAATTTTTTTGCCATTAATTCCACCATTTTTATTTATCTCATCAACAGCTAACAAAGCTCCTTTTTCTGATGAATTTCCATAATTTGAAACTGGACCAGTTTGTGGTATTATTGCTCCAATTTTAATTGTGTCAGAATTCTCAGATTTTTTATTTTCTCCATTTTTTGCTTGACATCCTGCAAATGCAAATATTGATGCAAAAGCTAAGGTCATTAATTTTTTTGTTTTTTTCATTTTTTCCTCCACATATTTTTTTAATAATTAAGTATAAATAAAGATTAAAATTTATAATAATAATTATGGCACAGGATTTTCATCTTGTCAAATGTTTTTTGCTTGATTATTTTATTGTCTTTTTTTCAACGCTTATCTTGTTATTATTTTTTGATTTTTAAAATGAATATTTATTTATAATTTTATGCAAAGGTATATTTATTATTTATTTAATGTTAAATAATGCTTTATGGTTTATTTATGTGATTTTATTTTAAAATATTTATTTTACGATAGTTTACAAAGGTTACAATTTCGCACTTTTCTTGATATTTTTTATTTTTTCGCCTATAATAAAATTCATTGGGGGACACATGAGAAAACAAAAACAAATTGATTCATTTACTTTTTTAAGAGCTATTTTTATTATTGCTATTTCCATATTTCATTCATCAGTACAATTTCTTCCTGGTGGTTTTATGGCAGTAATTGGCTTTTTTGTAATGAGTGGATTTTTAATGATGAAAAAATTAAATACTATAGATGATTATGATTTTAATGAATTTAAATCAATTATTAAAAAAAGATTCAAAAAGCTATTGCCAAGTTTATATTTTGTTATAAGCCTATCTTTGGTTTTTGCTTTGATTTTTTCAAGAATAATATTTCATGATTCTATAAAATCATCTTTACCTACAGCCCTTTCTATTCAAAATTTATACCAAATTTTTAAGGGTGGTTCATATTTTACAAAAAATGGATATTTTGATATGTTTACACATTTTTGGTATATATCCATGCAAGTTCAATTTATCCTTATTTTCTACTTGGTAAATTATTTGCTCAATAAATATAAGGAAAAATTTGAAAGTAAAAATGTAAAAATTTATGTTTTTGCTCTTATTTCTGCAATAAGTATTTTGTTGATGATTATTTTTTCTTTTGATAAAAATAATATTTCAAGAATTTATTATGGACCTGACGCTAGAATAAATGCTATTTTTATTGGAGCACTTGCTTATCTTTTGATAGATTATTTTTCAAAAATTTTTGAATTTGCTAAGGAGAAAAATTTTTCTGAAAAATATATTTTGTATGCTCTTTTGTTTTTAACTTTGCTTGCTTACTTTTTTGTAAGGGGTGAAAACTTATATACTTACAGAATAATAATCCCAATCTACACTCTTATTCAAGCATTGTTAATTGGCGTGTTATACTCTTATGAAAAGGAAAATAAATTTGTAATAAATAAAAAAGAAATGGGAATTTTCAAAACTTTCCTTTATTATATAGGTCTTAGATCTTATTACATTTATTTGTGGCAATATATAATAAGCACTTTTCTTTCTTATGCTTTTGCCCACACAAGCAAAAGTAGGATTATAGCTTATATTTTGGAAATAATTATTGTTTTGATTTTATCAGAGCTAACTTACGTTATTTTAAATAGAAAATTTGATTTTAAAAAATATTTTATTATCACATCTGCTCTTATTTTAGGATTAAATGCTTTGGCATTTTTTATTCCAAATCCTAAGGAAAAAGATATGAAAGAGCTTGAAAAAAGAATTAGTGAAAATCAAGATAATATAAAGAAAAACAATGAGAAATATGTAAAAGAACAAAAGAAAAAAGAGAATAAAGAAAATTTAGAAAAATCTAAAAATCAGCTTTCAAACGAAAATAAAGAAACAGAGCCAAAGCAAAATGAAAGTAACAAAGAAGATGAAAATAAAAATAAAGAAGAAAATAAAGAGCCTGCTTTTGAAAAGAAAGCTTATGATGATTTCAACTTTACCGATAAGGAAAAAGAATTTTTAAAAAATACTTCTATTACTGCTGTTGGCGATTCTGTTTTGATTAATATTGATCCTTTTTAGAGAGAATTTAATCCAAATCTTTACCTTGATGGAGAAGTTGGCAGACAAATGACCGATGGTCCAAAAGTATTGCAGGATATAAAAAATAAAAACGGCCTTGGCAATATTGTTCTTGTAAGCCTTGGTTCTAACGGAACTTTAAGCGAGCAAAACATGGTAGATATTTTAAATATTTCTGAAGGAAGAAAAGTTTATTTTGTAAATACTGTAAATAGTCAATCTTGGGAGATGACTATTAATTCTAAAATCAAAAAATTCTGCGATGAAAACCAAAATGCCTACATGGTTGATTGGTATAAATTTGCAAAGGAAAAAGCAAATTTATTTGCAAAAGATATGGTTCATCCAGAAGTTGAAGGTGCAAAAGCTTATAGAAATCTAATTGAAAGAGAAATAATAAATTCTTTTGCTAAGTAACAATTAAATAATGTAGATCTAAAAGCGTAGAAGTCTTAGATGACTTTCTTCGCTTTTATTTTTTTGAAAATTTTCATTTTAAAATCTCTATACTTTTTTAATAAAAAAATTATTTGAAATAATTTACAAATTTAAAATGGACTTTATCAATAGCCTAAGAATATTTTTGTCGTATAATAGCAAATGAGGTGAATTATGATAGATTATTTAAAAGAAATAAATTTAGATCAAAATTTAATAGATAAAATAATAGAATTTAGAAAAGCAAATATAGATGAAGAAGACAAGGATAGGATTGTTAAACCAGAATTTAAATATTATGGAGAAGATGTTTTGAAAAAAGCAATCACTGCTATTCTTTCTGGAAAAAATATTTTACTTTCTGGCCCAAAAGCTACAGGAAAAAATGTTCTTGCTCAAAATCTTTCTTATATTTTTAATCGTCCATCATGGGATATTTCTTTTCATGTAAATACTGATTACAATTCCTTGGTTGGAGCCGACACTTTTAAAGACGGAAAAGTTGTTTTTAGAAAGGGTCCTGTTTATGAATGTGCAAAAAAAGGTGGATTTGGAGTTTTAGATGAAATAAATATGGCAAAAAATGAAGCGATTTCTGTCCTTCATGCAAGCTTAGACCACAGACGTGTTATTGATATCCCAGGCTATGACAAAATAAAACTTGACGATAAGACAAGATTTATTGCAACAATGAATTATGGTTATGTTGGAACAAGAGAAGTAAATGAGGCACTTGCATCAAGATTTATGGTTATAAATATGCCAAATATTACGAGAGAAAATTTAAAACATTTACTAAAGGATAAATTTCCAAAATTAAAGGAAAAATATATGAATACTTTTATAGACATTTTTGAATCTCTCCAAGAAAAAAGTGAAAATTCAGAAATTTCTACAAAATCAGTCGACCTTAGGGGACTAATTTCTGCAATTGAAACTATGGAAATTGGACTTAATCCATATGATGCAATTGAAATGGGACTTATCAATAAATCTTTTGATGAATTTGAAAGAGAGCTTGTAAGAGATAGCGTTGACTCAAAACTTCCAAAAGAAATCAAAGAGAGTGTATTTGATGACTGATACTTTTGAAAAGTTAAGGGCTATGAATGTGATTTGGGATTTTGCTGATGATTATAAAATTTTTCCAAAATCCTACTATCCCATGGATAAAAATTACAAAAATATAATTGAAGGATACAAGTTTAAAAATTTTAGGCTTGATTTATTTTCTTCATTTTTTTCTTATTTAAAAAAAGACAACCCTTTTTTTGAAGAATTTAAGGCAATCACCCTTCTTTTGTTGGAAGATTTAGCCTACAGAAAATTAGAAAAAACTAATCTTGTAATAAAAGATTTAAGAAAATCTTACGCCAAAAAAATTCTCGACAAATACCAATACAAAAAAGAAACCGACAATGTTTCCGAACAAATTGAAAAGGCCTACTATGGGAAAATTTTTAATAAACCCATAACAGAAGCTAAACTTGTAAGAGATTTTTATGCTGAACTTTTTTCTATTGATACCTATAAATCAAGTGAAATAATTGACAAACTTAATGAACTTTTTAAAAAATATTTTCTTTTTGAAAGATTTGACCAATACAACGAACTTTTTGATCAAATGGTAAAGGAAGAAAAACCTAAAAATTTTGACCATGATGATTTGGAAGATGCTGATATTGAAAAAAATATTGAAGACCAATTTCAAATCCAATCTGCAGAATTTAATGGTTATATTTATTTCGAAGAAAAAAAAGAAGATATGAACAAGGATATATTTATCTTTGAAAAATCCGATAAGGAAAAAGAAAAAAGAGAAGATTCCTTTATAGAGGATTTTTATGGAAAACTTTCTATAAGCAAAAAAAGACAAGAACTTTTGGAAAAAGAACTTGCCAAGGGTATCCATAAGTCAAAAAAATTATATTTTACCAAGGGAGAATACACCGATTCTCCAAATGCAAAATTCAATCAGAAAGTCAGAAAAAAACAAAAGGAAAAAACAAAAGAATATATTGAAAATAATCTTTCAATAAACAACAGAGCTGTAAATGAGCTTACAAGAACTATAGAAAATTCTTTGGCAAATCACGAAGAAGATGAACTTTACAGAAAAAATTATGGACTTTTAGATTCTGTTAATGTTTGGAGAGCTCCTGTATTAAATGAATCCAAAGTGTTTTTTTCAAATAACAAAGACCCAAAACCAAAATTTCAAATGGATTTACTAATTGATGGATCAGCAAGCCAAATTCAAAGGCAAAATCTCGTAGCAAACCAGGCTTTTATAATTGCAAATGCCATGGATAAGGTAAATATTCCAATAAGAGTTTCTTCATTTTCTACTTTGAGAGATTATACAGTTTTTAATATGTACAGAGATTTTAAAGACAAGGGCAATAATGAAAGTATTTATAATTTTTTCGCTTCCGGTGCAAACAGAGATGGACTTGCCTTTAAAACAATCCACAAATTAATCAATGAAGATAAAAATGAAAGCGTAAGAAAAATTTTAATAATTTTATCAGACGGTCGCCCAAACGATGAAAAACACAATATAAATACAGTAAACGCAAAAATCAAAGATCAATATATAGACAAAAAGGCGGTTGATGATACTGCAAAAGAAATAAGAGCATTAAAAAGCGATGGAATCCAAGTTTTGGGAGTTTTTACTGGAGAAGATGAAGATATAGAAAATGCAAAATTAATCTATGGAGCAGATTTTTGTAGGATAAAAAATTTAGACAATTTCTCCAAAATTGTTTCAATTTATATGAAAAATTTAATAGCAAATTAAAATTGGCTGGCAAAAAATTATAAACTATAATAATTTATAATTTTTACCAGCCTTTTAAATTATTTTTTATTTTTTCTTAGAAAATTTATGGTAAAGACGATTTACCATTTTCATAACTTCAGGAATTCTTGCAAATAAAATTGTAAGCGCATAAAATATTGCTGCTATTATTATTGCAATAAACATAGCCAGAAGATATGACAATTTCCCACTCAAATTTCCATAAATTGCACTTGCAATTAGTCCCATTAAAATTGATAAAACTGTAATTTTTATCAAAGATTTTAAAGAACTTTTAAAATTAATTCTTCCAAAATTTTTCCTAAATTTTATTAACATCATAATTGCACCAGCCGCAGCAGAAATTGCAGTTGCTAGGGCAAGACCTTGAATGTCAAAAAATTGTATCAATATAAAATTCAATATTACATTTATTATTTGTTGGATAACTACAATTATTACTGGCGATTTTGAATCTCCAACTGCATAAAATCCCTTGTCGATTACATCAGAAAATGATTGAAAAATAACAAATGGCGCATAGGCAATTAGCATGGATGCTGTAACTACTACAGATTTATTATCAAAAGCTCCCCTTTGATAAACCAATTTTATTATTGGCTCTGCCAAAGACATCATTCCAATTGTTGCTGGTATTACCAAAAGCATAGTCAAAACTATAGCTGAATTTATTTGAATTTTCATATTTTCTATATCGCCTTTTTGTCCCAAATGTGAAATGGTAGGAAATATTGAAGTTGTAACTGAAACTGTTATTACTCCTGTAATCAGTGCCAAAAGTGTTTTTGAATATCTCAAAAATGATATTGATGCATTTCCAAAAAAGTATGATGCCATAGAATTATCTACTGTAAGAGCTATCTCTCCTGCAGCTGATGAAACTATAACAGGAATTGCAATCATAATTAAAGATTTAATATATTTATTGTGAATATCTATTTTTTTCTTGTATTTATATCCATGCTCCCTATTTGCCTTAGGAAACATTATATATTGCAAAACATTTCCCAACAAACAACCTATAGCAAGTAGGTAAGGATTTTTGGCAAGTCCACTTATAATTGTAAATGTAATTATAATTATATTCATAATCAAGCCAGTTACAGCTGGAATAAAAAAATTGCCTTTTAAATTTAAATATCCCCTAAAAACAGCTGAATATAAATATGCAAATATTGCAAACATTATAATTCTTGTAAAAACTATGGCAGTATGTAAAAGTTCGCCTTTTAAATCTGGTGAAAATAATTTACAAAATGCTCCAGCAAAAATAAAACCAAAAATAACTGCTAAAAGACCAAATACCATCAAGATATTAAAAATATTTGATGTGAATTCTTCAGCAACCTCTTCGCCTTCTTCATTTTTTGCCTTGGTATAAATTGGAATAAAACCATAAATGATACCCGACGCAACAAAATTTGCTATTACTACAGGAAGAGTATTAGCAACAGCATAAATTGCAACTATATCCCCCGCTCCATAAAAATAAGCCATAACAGATTCTCTCAAAAATCCAAAAACTTTAGAAAGAATTGTTACAAGCATTAACATAAAAGCAGTTTGTCCCATAATTACCTCTCTTTTTTAATTTATAAATTTTATTATATCTGTAAAAAATCTTCTTTCAATGGATAAATTTATCCATAAATAAGTCTATTATCTTAGAAAATTTTACGATAATTTTATAAACTCTTTATTTTTCTTTAATCTTATTTATTGTTTAAAAAAATTAAAAATAAAAATAAGCACAAGAAATAAAGCTATCACTTGTGCTATAATTTATTATTTTATTTTCAAGTATTCTTCCAAAGAAAGATCGTTCTCATACATAGATTTTGCATTTTCTACACCAACATATCTAAATTCCCAGCACCTTTCTTTTTTGCCAGTAATTTCTTCTTTTTCTTTGGTGTATCTTTGAATAAATCCATATTTATAAGAATTTTCCTTTAGCCACTTATATTCATTTGTATCTTTAAATTTATCTGAATATTTTGTTTGGTCAGTATAAAAATCAAAACTTGTTCCTGTTTGGTGGTCACTTGTATAAGGCAAATCAGCATCAGGATTATTTTGATCTACCAATTTTTCTTCACTTTGTCCCATCCTAAAATCAGATGCAATTTTTATATCCAAGCCTTCTCTTTGCATATCAATAAGCATAGTATCAAAAGCTTTTTTGCTTGTAGAATCAACGCCAGGATTAAAATCTTTAGGCAAAGGATTTGATTCATTTACAAAAACAACTCCCTTCACTACACTAATATTTTCGCTATCTTTAAGCTTTCCAAGACCATATTTATTTACATAATAAAATTCATCATTAATTTTAATTTTTGAAAAAGAATTTTCTGTACCAAAATATTCTATGTATTGGTTATTATTAATGCTTACATCAGTTTTTGTAAAATCGCTTGGTTCTTGGTAGCAATATTGACTTTTAAGAGATTTGACATAGGATTTCATAGTATCACTATATCCATCATCATCAATTTTTTCCCCATCACTAATTACTACATTTTCAAAACCAATAGGAGTTGCTACTTGAGTTTTTGCATTTTTTAGTTCTTCTTTAAGCACTTCATTTTCTTGTTTTTTATTAGCTTGGGCATATCTGTTTTCTATTGGTTTTCTAATTTGAAAATCATCACTACTTTTTTTAAAATCTATATTCAAAGCTCCTGTTATCAAAAGAGCACAAATTCCAACTTTTATTAAATTATTTCTTCTTTTTATTTTTCTTTCTTTTACCTTTTTACGTCTTAAATCTCTAATACTTTTGTTTGCCATTTTTAGTTTTCTTCCTTAAATCTATTTCAATATAACTAAATTTACGTCTGTGGGATAGTTTGTAAAATCATATAAATGTATTTCAATCTATAATAAAAGACTTTACAAAACTTTTTAATATTTTCTTAACTCCATTATAACACAAGTATAAAAAAATATGTATAGTATAAATGATTTTTTTTGTAAAATATTAGAAAAAAATCGCTAAAAATTAATTTTTTTTAATTTTAGCGATTTTTTTAATACATTTTTATAAAATTTTTTACTCTTTTTTAAAACCTTATAAGTTTTTATAATAAATTTTTTAAGCTAATTAATTAACTATAAACTAGCTTTTTGGATTTTAATTTTTTCTCCCATTATTTTATTTGTCATTTTTTGAGAAATTTCATTTACATCTGTCATATATATTTCTATATATTTTTTTTCGGTCTCATCAAATTTTATATTTTTTGCCAAAACCTTAGCAGGGTCAATAATATTTGCTTTGTAGTTTAAATTTTTAAAAATTTCATCTTCTACTATAGGATAGTGGGTACAACCTAAAACTATATTTTCAATTTTTTTCTCATTTGCAAGTTCTAAATAATCTTTTAAAGCCTTATCCACCTCATCTCCACTTACTATTCCTTTTTCTATAAGGGAAACAAGTAATGGACAAGCTTTTTCAAAAACTTTTTTATTAGAAATTTTTTCAATTTTAATTTTATAAGTATGTTGTAAGCACGTTGCCTTTGTAGCCATAACAAAAATATCCCCTTCACATTCTAAGGATTTTTTTATTGCTTGGTCTGTAATTGAAATAAATTTTTTATCAAATTCTTTTCTAAGATATTCTATTGCAACAGTAGAAATTGTATTACAAGCTATCACAAAAAAGTCAATATCTTTCTTTAATAAAAATTTTACTATTTTTTTTGAAAGCTCAATTATTTCTTCATTTGACTTATCTCCATAAGGAACATTTTTATTATCTCCAAGGTAAAAATAATTTGCCTTGTGTTTTTTAGACAATTCTTTAAGAACAGTAAGTCCTCCAAGTCCTGAATCAAATACACCAATATTAGTCATCTATTAAATTCACCCTTTCAACAAATTTATAATCATTTTTTATTTCATTTAATGCATAATTGATTTTTTCTTCATCAAAAAATACAGCAAAAATACTTGCACCGCTACCACTAAGAAGTGCTTTGGCTGCCCCTAGATTTTCAAGTCTATTTTTTATTTTATAAAGATGAGGAAAATTTTCATATACCACATCTTCCATAACATTAGAAAAATATTTTACAATATTTTTATCAGAAGATTTTAATCCCTCAATTATTTTTTCAGTTTCAATATTTCCATAATCCTTTAATCTTTTATATACAAAATTTGAAGAAATACTTGTCCCATCATTTACCAAAAGAATTTTCATATCTAAATTTATATCAAAAGGCGATAAAATTTCTCCAATACCTTGAGCCCTCGCAGATTTTTTCAAGAAAAAAAACGGAATATCAGCTCCTAAACTTTTCCCAATTTTAAAAATCTCATCATCACCCAAATTTAAATTCCAAAGCTCATTTAAAGCCAAAATCATTTCAGCACAATTTGTAGAACCACCAGCAAGCCCTGCAGCTATGGGAATATTTTTTTCCAAAAACACATCTACTCCACATGATTTAACTCTATCTTTTAATATAGCCCAAGCCTTGTAAATCAAATTATTTTCAATATTTTCCTTTGATAAAATTTGGCTATTTGTTTTAATTTTAATTTCATTAGTATTATTTTTTTCAATTTTTAATTTATCAAACAAAGAAATCCTAGTCATAATAGTATCAATTTCATGATAACCGTCATCTCTTTTATACAAAGAATCTAAACTAAGATTAATTTTTCCATAGCATTTTCTTTCCATAATTACCTCACTACAATTATACCATAAGGAATTTGTTGAAAATAAAATTTAAAAATAAAAAATTTTAATCAAAAAATAGACCTTGCTTTCGCAAAGTCTATTTGTAAATTTAAATTTATTTAGAATAATCGTAGAATCCTTTACCAGTTTTTCTACCAAGATCTCCTGCTCTTACCATTTGTCTTAATAATGGATTTGGACGATATTTGCTATCACCAAATTCATTGAATAATACTTCCATAATTGCAAGACATGTATCAAGTCCTATAAGGTCAGCTAATGCTAGAGGTCCCATTGGATGGTTTGCTCCAAGTTGCATTCCCTTATCAATATCTTCAACACTTGCAAGTCCATCATATAAAACTCCGATTCCTTCGTTAATCATTGGAATTAAAAGTCTGTTTACAACAAATCCTGGACCTTCTTTTACTTCTATTGGTTGTTTTCCAAATTCTTCAGCAAGTTCAAATACTTTTTTGTTTGTTTCGTCGCTTGTGTGAAGTCCTCTGATAACTTCTACAAGTTTCATTACTGGAACTGGATTGAAGAAATGCATTCCTATTACATTTTCTGGTCTATTTGTTGATGCAGCTATGTCAGTAATAGAAAGTGAAGATGTATTTGAAGCAAGAATTGCTCCTTCTTTAACTACTTCATCTAATTCTTTGAAAATTTCTTTTTTAAGTTTTGGATTTTCTGTTGCAGCTTCTATAACTATATCACAATAAGCTAAGTCTTTTACTTCTGTTGTGTAGGAAATGTTTTTGATTGCTTTTTCTTTAGCATCTTCTTCCATTCTTCCCTTAGAAACTTGTTTAGCATAATCTTTTTCAATTCTAGCTTTTGCATTTTCTAAGAATTCATCTTTAATATCTCTTACTACTACTTCGTGGAATTTTGCAGCAACTTCTACAATTCCTCCACCCATAATTCCTGATCCAATTACACCAATTTTCATATTTACTCCTTTGTGTGTTTTAAAAAAGTTTCGTTTGTTTGTTAAATTAATAACTTATACATATATTATAACATTGTTTTCCCGTTTTATCAAGAAATATTGACTTTTTTTTAACTATTTATTAGATTTTCTCCAAATTCTCATTTTTTCAGCTTCTTTTATCAAATCATCTCTAAATTCTGGGTGAGCAATTGAAATCAATTTCTCAGTTCTTTCCCACAATGATTGTCCTTTAAGATTAACCATTCCAAATTCTGTTGCAACAAAATGAGTATTTGCTCTACAACCTGTTGGTTGTGTTCCTTCAATTAATCTTGGAACTATATTTGAATGTCTTACTCCTTTTTGATCAACTCTTGATGAGTGTAGGGTTACAAAAGATTTTCCACCTTTTGAATTATAAGCACCAAGCATAAAATCTAAAGCTCCACCTGAACCTGAAATGTGTTTTATTCCAGAACTTTCTGCAGAAACTGTACCATTCAAATCAACTTCAAGGGCTGAATTTATTGACATGAAATTATCTAAAGCAGAAATTTGTTCAATACCATTACAATAATCTACTGGTGCTGCACAAAGTTCTTCATTATTATCTATAAAATCATATAATTCCTTGCTTCCAGCTGCAAAAGCATAAACTTGTCTTCCCCTATCAATGCTTTTCTTTTTACCTGTAATTTTTCCAGCCTTTGATAATTCAACAAAAGAATCTACATACATTTCTGTATGAACGCCCAGGTCTTTTAAATCAGAATTTGCAATTTCTTTTCCGATTGCTGTAGGAAGTCCACCAATTCCAATTTGAAGACATGCCCCATCAACTAATTCTTCTACTACAAATTTTGCAACTTCCTTATCTAAATCGCTTGGTTGTGCTTTTCCTAAAGCTATCATTTCAGGATTTGATCCTTCAATAATATAATCAACTTCTTTAATATGAACACAATTTTCATATCCACCAAGTCCTCTTGGTACATTTTTGTTCACTTCAATTATTACTATATCCGAATTTTCGATTGCAGCATAAAGATGTGATGCTGAAGCTCCGAAGTTAAAAAATCCGTGCTCATCCATTGGAGTTGCTTGAGTTACAAAAATATTTGGTTTTTTTATTGATGTTCTGTAATATTTTGGAAGCTCTGAATATTTTAATGGTGAATAAAATGCTCTTCCTTCTCCTGCTAATTTTCTTATAGGTCCTAATGAATGCCAAGAGTTATAAACAAAATGTTCATTTGTTGGATCAGCATCAAATATTTTGAATTTTTCAAGCTCCACTCCACCCCTGACAACGATGTCATTAAGATTAGTAATTTCTTTTGCCAAAGCTTCGTCAAAATCATGTGGTGAAACTATTCCCCATGAATAATCTACATAATCGCCGTCCTTTACAAGTTTTGCAGCATCCTCTGCACTTATTAGTTTTTCCTTATATAATTTATTATAGTCCACGTTATCCTCCCATTAAATACGCATATTTTTACTTATATATTGGAATAATTTTTAATTATCTCCATAAAAATTAAGGATGAGAGTAATCTCATCCTTAAAATCAATTTGAGATACTAATAATGATATACCCAAATTTATAAATTTAATTTAATTATTTTCCTTTTTTCTTATTGATTGCTTCAGTAAGTTTTGGTACTACTTCAAATAAGTCCCCAACTATACCATAATCAGCTCTTCCAAATATTGGAGCATCTGGATCTTTGTTTATAGCTATAACTTTATCAGCAGCATTTATACCTGCCAAGTGTTGAATAGCTCCAGAAATTCCTACAGCTATATAAACTCTTGGTCCTACAGTTTTTCCTGATTGTCCTACTTGGTGAGAGTGTGAAATCCAACCAGCATCTACAGCCGCACGGCTTGATCCAACAGTTCCGTCAAGTGCATCAGCTAAATCTTTTATTAATGCAAAGTTTTTAGGATCTCCAAGTCCACGTCCACCAGAAACTATAAATTCAGCTCCAACTAAATCAACTTCATCTCCTTCATCTCTTGGAATGAAATCTAAAATTTTTGTTCTAGCTTCACCTTCAAATTTGATGTCTTCATCAATTATTTCGATATCATCTTTTGCACCAATAGCTTCTTTTGAAAATACTCCTGGTCTTACAGTTCCCATTTGTGGTCTGTGATCTGGGCAAAGAATCATTGCCATTAAGTTTCCACCAAATGCAGGTCTTGTCCATCTAACTTCTTTTTTCTCAGCGTCAATATCAAGTTCTGTACAATCTGCTGTAAGTCCTGTGTGAAGTCTTGCTGAAACTCTTGGGCCTAAATCTCTTCCTTGATTTGTTGCACCTATCAAAATTATATTTGGACTATATTTTTTAACTAATTGGTCTATTGCATCTGCATAAACTTCTGTATTATATTCTTTGTAAATTTCATTATCAACTGTGATAATTCCATCTACGCCGTATTCTTTTACTTCTTCTTTAGCTTTATCAACATTTGATCCGATAATTATAGCGTAAAGTTTTTCATCAATAGCATCAGCCATTCTTCTTCCTGGATTCATTAGTTCAAGTCCAACATTTACAGCTGATCCATCTTCTTTTGTTTCTACAATTACCCAAAGATTTTTATTTTCACTCATCTATATCCTCCTAAATAAGTTTCTCATCAGAAAGAGCATTTATTAACTTATCTACAGAAACGCTAGCATCTTCATCGTTGTAGATTTCTCCAGATTTCTTATGTTCAGGTGTATAAGATTTTTTAACTCTTGTTGGTGAACCTTTAAGTCCTATTGCTGTTTCGTCAATATTTTCTTTTAGTTCTTCAAAAGTAATTTGTTCGATTGTAGCTTTTTTAGCTTTCATTTTATTTTTGATTTTTGGATATCTTAATTCTTCATCGCCATATTTTGTAAATGTTATAAGAGCTGGAAGTTTTGCTTGAATATTTAAAGCTCCTCCTTCAACTTCTTTAAGAACTTTGATTCCCTCATCATTTAATTCTGCTGTATAAGCATAAGTTACTTGTGGTAAATCTAAGTGTTCAGCAATTTCTGGTCCTACTTGTGCTGTATCTCCATCTATAGCTTGAAGACCACAGAAAATCATATCATAATCTCCTTCTCTTTTAGCTACTTCTTTTATAGCTTCTGAGATTATATAACTTGTTGCAAGTGTATCAGAACCACCAAATTTTCTATCAGTAACCAAGTAAGCTTTGTCAGCTCCTACTGCCAAAGTATCTCTAAGCATAGATTCAGCTTGAGGTGGTCCCATAGAAATAACTGTGATTTTTACATTTTCTGGATCATTATCTTTTATTCTTAAAGCTTGTTCAAGGGCAAAAGCATCATAAGTATTTAAGATACTAGGAACTCCCTTTCTAATAAGAGTATTAGTTTCAGGATCTATTTTGATTTCATTAGTATCTGGAACTTGCTTTGCACATACAAAAATATTCATTTATTCCTCCTAAATTTATCTTCTTAATTATTATCTTAAAAGAGCTCCTGATACAACCATTAACATTACTTCTGAAGTACCTTCATAAATTTCTGTAATTTTTGCATCTCTCATCATTCTTTCAACGTCATATTCTTTGATATATCCATATCCACCAAGAATTTGAACTGCTCTATCAGCAACGAATGATGCTGTTCTAGAAGCTTTTAATTTTGCCATAGCTGCTGCTACTGAGTAATTTTCTCCAGCATCTTTTAAGCTTGCTGCCTTATAAACTAAATTTCTAGCAGCTTCAATTTCTATAGCCATTTCAGCTAATTTAAATTGTGTATTTTGGAATTTAGCTAAAGGACGTCCAAATTGTTCTCTTTCTTTAGAATATTGAACAGCTTTTTCTAAAGCGCCTTCTGCAATACCAAGAGCTTGAGCTGCAATTCCAATTCTTCCACCATCAAGAGTTGCCATAGCAATCTTAAATCCTTTACCTTCTTCTCCAAGTAAATTTTCTTTTGGTATTCTACAATCTTGGAAAATTAATTCCATAGTTGATGAACCATTGATTCCCATTTTGTTTTCAAGTGTACCAAAATCAAATCCTTTAGTTCCTTTTTCAACTATGAATGCAGAAATTCCGTGATTTCCTTTTGACTTATCTGTCATGGCAAATACTACATAAATATCAGCATATCCACCATTTGTTATAAAGATTTTTGTACCATTAAGTACATATTCATCTCCATCAAGTTTAGCTGTTGTTTGTTGACCTGAAGCATCAGTTCCTGCATTTGGTTCTGTAAGTCCAAAAGCACCTAATTTTTCTCCACTTGCAAGTGGTGTTAGATATTTTTTCTTTTGTTCATCATTACCAAATTTATTGATACAATCAGCTGATAATGATGTGTGAGCTGATAAAATTACACCTGTTGATGCACAATATTTTGAAAGCTCTTCAACTGCAAGTACGTATGTAAGTGTGTCAGCACCTTGACCGCCAAATTCTTCATCAAATGGAATTCCAAAGAAACCTAATTCTTGCATTTTTGCAACTGTTTCTTCTGGGAACATATGTTCTTCATCTACTTTTTGAGCTAATGGTTTAACTTCACTTTCTGCAAAGCCGTGGAACATCTCTCTCATTTCTTCATAATCTTCTGATAATTTATACATATTTTCTCCTAAATAATTTTCCATATTTATTATTTTTAAATTTAAAAATAATATTAAGAAACACTTTTTATCACTTATGTTATTATATTAACAATCGGAACTAGACTTGTCAAGCTTTTTAGCCAATTTTTTATCAAGCTTTTAGCTTTAAGTCTTAAATTTTTTTGGAAAATTTTTTCTAGCTTTATCCTTTTATTATATAAATTAAAATTCTATCACTTTATCATTTTATATAATTTAAAATTCTAAAATTCAAAACAAAAAATAAAACTTAGTCTATTATTATATGGAATTTAAAATTTATTTAAATATTTTTGCTAAATTTTATTTCTTTTATTTCTCTTATAATATAGTAAAAAGATTTCCCAAAAAAACATTTACCTACATTATAATAATATCACAATCAGTCTATCTGTCAAATCTTTATCAATATATTTACAAATTTTAACTATATATTTTATTTTATAAATCAGTTTTTAAATTTTAAGAATGAAAAATATTTTTTATGCTTAAATTTAAGATAAAAAGAATTTCATTTAATCCGAATCTATTTTGTTTATTATTAAAAAGCTAATATATTTAGATATCTTGATTTTAAAAATTTTCAAATTTAAAAATCAAAATTTTTCAATTTCTATTTTGATTTTAGTCGATTTCTTATTTGCTCTTAGAAAATTTAATTTTTTGATTTTTTAAGAACTTTAAAATAATTTCTAATTTTAAATTATAAATTTATTTGTTATTGATATTTATATTTAATTAAAGGAAAACTTTTCTATTCGATTTTTTCATGTTATAATTGATACATAATTAACTAAGTTACTTAGTTAAGTATACAATTTCTATTTACATTTAGGAGGGAAAAATGGATTACAACAAAATTAATGACGAAATTATTGAACAAATCAAATTATCAGTAAATGGAAAAGTTTATGTAGGAGAAGAAATTAATGAAGATTTCTTTCACGATGAAATGCCAATTTATGGCGAAGGAATCCCTGATGTTTTGATTGACGCTACTTGCAAGGAAGATGTTTCAAAAATAATGAAAATTTGTAATGAAAATAAAATTCCTGTTATAGCAAGAGGTGCTGGTAGTGGTTTGACTGGCGCTGGTGTTGCTATTAAAAATGGCGTAATGATTAATATGCAATCCATGAACAAAATTTTAGAATTTGATGAAGAAAATTTAGTTGTTAGAGTTGAACCTGGTGTTTTATTAAGTACTTTGGCTCAAACTTGTCTTGATAAGGGATATTTATATCCACCTGATCCAGGCGAAAAAAATGCTACACTTGGCGGAAACGTTTCATTAAATGCAGGAGGAATGCGTGCTGTTAAATATGGCACAACTCGTGATTATGTAAGAAAAATGGAAGTTGTTCTTCCTAGTGGAGAAATTACAACTTTTGGATCTATTGTTTCTAAATCATCTACTGGTTATTCTTTAAAAGATTTGATGGTTGGAAGTGAAGGAACTCTTGGAATTATTACTGAGCTTACTTTAAAAATCGTTCCAAATCCAAAACATACTGTTTCTTTAATCGTACCTTTTGAAGATTTGGATGATTGTATTTCTACTGTTCCTAAATTATTCCAAAATAATTTAAATCCACAAGCTATTGAGTTTATGGAAAGAGATATAGTTATAGCTAGTGAAAAATACATAGGCAAAGAAACTTTCCCTAAAAATATGGAAGGAATTGATGTTGGAGCTTATTTATTAATTACTTTTGATGGTGATGATGAGGATCTAATCGACAATACTCTTGAGCAAGCTGCTGAAGTTTTGGTTGATAATGGCGCAATTGATGTTTTGGTTGCTGATACTCCAAATTCAATTAGAGATGCTTGGGCTGCAAGAAGTTCTTTCCTTGAAGCTATTGAAACACAAAATAAACTTTTGGATGAGTGCGACGTTGTAGTTCCTGTAACAAAAATTGCTGAATATATTAATTTTGTTAATAAGGAAAGTGAATCTTATATGTTTAATGTTAAATCGTTCGGCCATGCTGGAGATGGAAACTTGCATATTTACACCCTATCAAATGAAGAAGATAAACTTGATCAATTTAAAGAAGAAGTTGATAAATTTATGGATGTAATCTATAAAAAAGCTTATGATTTGGGAGGAAAAATTTCTGGAGAACACGGAATAGGAAACGGAAAGAAAAAATATCTAAAGAGCTTTGAAGGTAACGTTAATATTGAAATAATGAGAGGAATTAAAAAAGCATTTGACCCAAATATGATTTTGAATCCAGATAAAGTTATTGCCTTATTAGGTGAATAAATTTAAAGGATTTGATTATGAATTACCTAAAAGAATTTGTAATCCTTTGTGTTTGTTTATTTTTAGGAGCTATTACAAGAAGTATTATAAATTATCCAATACCAGAACCTGTTTATGGAATGATTTATCTTTTTATAGCCCTACAATTTAACATACTCAAAAGTGAAGATATAAAAGAAACTTCTGATGGTATTTTAAAAAATTTAGCTTTTCTTTTTGTACCAGCAGGAGTAGGAATACTTGCTAATGTCGATGTCATTAAAGGAAAAATTTTCCAAATAATTATTTTAGTTATAATTGGAACAATAATTTCAATGGCTCTTACAGGACTTGTAGTGCAATTTTTACAAAGGAGGAAAGATGCTTGATAATCAATATTTTGGTATAGTTTTATCCTTTGCTGCCTACGAAATTGGAAAATGGATAAATAAAAAATTAAAAACTCCTATAGCAAATCCACTTCTCATTGCTATACTTTTGATTATAGGATTTTTATCCATCACAGGAATCGACTATGAATATTACAAAAAAGGTGGAGATTTTATAGCATTTTTTATAGGACCTGCAACAGTTGCAATGGTTTTAGATTTATATGCAAATCTTGACACACTAAAGAAAAATATTTTGCCAATACTTGTTGGAGTTGGATTTGGAACAATATTTTCATTTGTACTTGCCATATTTTTATCAAAAATATTCCAAATTGATAAAAATTTAGTTGCAAGTTTAATTCCACAATCAATAACAACAGCAATAGCCATTTCACTTTCCGGAGAATACCAAGGAATAATTGGACTTACTGCAATTGTCGTTGTAATTAGAGGAGTAAGCGGAGCAGTTTTTGCCCCTATTGTAATGAAAATATTTAGAATAAAAGATCCAGTTGCCCAAGGAGTAGCCATAGGCACATCATCCCACGCAGTTGGAACAAGTCAAGCAAGACTTATGGGAGAAATTCAAGGAGCAATGAGCGGACTATCAATTGCTATTGCTGGAATAACAGCAGTAATAATAATGCCACTTGCTATGAAATTAGTTGAAATAATAATTTAATAGAAAAATAAAATGAGCCTAAATTGGCTCATTTTATTTGCTTTTAATATAAGATTTATAGCTTTCTAGCACTTTTTTGTAACCATCTTCTTCTAAAATATTTTCTACATATTCTTTTATTTTTGCTGTAGGAATAATTCTCTTGTGGTTTTTTTCTACCATTTTCATTAAATCATTTTTTAAAATTGATATATCTGATGTATTAAGGTCAATATTTCCATCTCTTGCTGCATTTTTTATTGATCTTAATATCTTGTCAATATCAAATAATTCAATTTTTCCATTTCTTTTTTTAACATATAATTTGTTGTCCAAAAAATTTTCAATAACTTCAATCTTCGCTTTATCCAATTCATCTGCAATTTCTTCTATTGATAAATTTTTTCCTTGATAATAATCGATAATTATTTTTGTAAGATCTGACATATATCCCCCTAATTTTTTTCTTTTTATATTCTTACCCTAATTTTTTAGAAAATAAAAGATTGGACAAAATCCAATCTCAGACTGTTGACAAAGTATACAAACCCTCATGCTAAGAATATCATACGGAAAAAATTGATTTGATTTCAAATTTTAAAATTCGTCAAAAATCGCACTCTAAAATTTAAAGCTATGATATTTTATTAAATAAATTAAATTCAATTAAATTTTAATTCTTCGTTTTATTCCGAGGGATAAATATTAAAATCGTGCCACTGGCACAATTTTAAGCTATTTATCTGTCATCGCGTTAGCGAGTTTGCGATTTTAGAATTTTGAAATTTAGAAATCAACAATTTTTGTAGTCAGATATTCGTGCTTGAGGGTTTGTCTACGCTCTGAAATTGGACAAAATCCAATCTTTTTTATTTATTATTTTTTTGTATAGTTTGGAGATTCTCTTGTTATTTGAATATCGTGTGGATGGTTTTCTACTAGGGTTGCTGGGGAGATTTTTACAAATTTTGATTTTTCTTCTAATTCTTTTAAATTTCCTGCACCAACATATCCCATTCCTGAGCGAAGTCCTCCAAGAAGTTGATAAATTACATCTCCAACATATCCTTTTAAGGCAACTCTTCCTTCAACTCCTTCTGGTACAAATTTTTTGGTATCATTTTGGAAATATCTATCGCTTGATCCGGATTTCATTGCAGAAAGTGATCCCATTCCCCTGTATTCCTTGTATTGTTTTCCTTCAAATACAATTGTTTCTCCTGGTGATTCTTCTGTTCCCGCAAATAATGATCCTGCCATTATTACACTTGCTCCACATGCTAAAGCCTTTGTAATATCTCCAGAATATTTTATACCACCGTCGGCTATAATTGGAATTTGCGAATCTTTTGCAGCCTTTACACAATCAATTATTGCAGAAATTTGTGGAACTCCAACTCCTGTTACAACTCTTGTTGTACAAATTGATCCAGGTCCTATACCAACTTTTACAGCATCAACTCCTGCTTTTATCAAATCTTTTGTGGCTTCTCCTGTTGCAACATTTCCTGCTATTAATTGAAGATTAGGATATTTTTCTTTGATTTTTTTAATTGCAGTAATTACTCCTTTTGAATGCCCATGAGCTGTATCAACTGTTACAACGTCAACTTTTGCACGAACCAAGGCATCAATCCTATCCATCATATCACGAGTAATTCCTACTGCAGCTCCTACCAATAATCTATCATGCTCATCTCTTGCAGAATCTGGATATTGTCTTGATTTTTCTATATCTTTTATTGTAATTAATCCTTTTAATTTAAAATCATCATCAACTATTGGAAGCTTTTCAACTTTTCCTGATTCCATTTTTTTAACAGCATCTTCCATAGAAATTCCAACTTGACCAACAATAAGACCATCTTTAGTCATAATGTCGTCAATTTTTACATTTTCATCATTTTGAAATCTCACATCTCTGTTAGTCAAAATTCCCTTTAAGGTCATATTATCATCAACAATTGGAACACCACTTATCTTATAATTTGCCATTATTTCCAAAGCTTCTTTTAAAATATTTTCAGGTTTTAAATAAAATGGATCAGTTATTACGCCGTGTTCACTTCTTTTTACCCTATCAACTTCTTTGGCTTGGTCTTCTATTGACATATTTTTGTGGATTATTCCAATTCCACCTTGCCTTGCCATGGCAATTGCCATTTTTGATTCAGTTACAGTATCCATTGATGCTGACATCAAAGGAATATTTAATTTGATTTTTTTTGTAAGATTTGTTTGTAATGAAACTTCATTTGGTAAAACTTCTGATGGTCCTGGAACCAAAAGTAAGTCATCAAATGTTAATCCTTCTCCTATTATTTGCATAAAGCCTCCTATTTTTTAAAATAATTTATTGCATTTTCAAATATTTTTTGCTCTTTTTTATCGTAAATATTTTTGTATAAATCTGAATCTAATCTTTCAACATGGCCCATTCTACCCAAGATTTTTCCGTCTTTGGATAAAATTCCTTCAATATTATAATCAGATCCGTTTGGATTTATTTCATATACAGAAAAAATTTGACCGTTTTCTAATAAATCTTTGTATTTTTCTTCATTTACAATAAATCTTCCCTCGCCGTGAGAAATTGGAATTTTGTAAGTTACATCCAAATCAAGACCACTTGTCCATGGACTTTGATTATTTAAAACTTTTGTATCAACAATTGTTGAAATGTGCCTATCATTTGTGTTGTAAGTTAATGATGGGTCATCTTCTTCGATTTCTTTAATTTTTCCATAAGGAAGAAGTCCAGTTTTAATCAAAGTTTGGAAACCATTACAAATTCCAATTATTAAGCCATCATTTTCATCAAGCATATATTCAATGGCATCTTTTATTTTTTTATTTCTTATAATATTTGCCAAAAATTTACCAGAACCATCTGGCTCATCTGCCATTGAAAATCCTCCAGGAATGGCAAAAATTTGTGAATTTCTGATTGATTTTGAAAGATTTTCAATAGATTCTTCGATAGCTTTCTTATCTAAATTTCTAAATAAATTTATCTCAACTTCTGCCCCATATTTTTCAAAGACTTTTTTTGTATCCCATTCACAATTTGTTCCTGTTACGGCAAGAATTGAAACTTTGACCTTATCAACTGGTTTTTTTGATTTTAAAGAAACTTTCATCTCTTTTTGGTCGATTTTTTCATAAGGAATTTCTTCTTTTGGTGCAAATACTTGATTTAATTCATTTAAGTAAGATTTTTCTAATTTTTCACTATCTAATTTTTCTCCATTTACAATTAAATCATCAGAAAATTCTCCAATTTTTTCAACAAAGTCTAAATCTTTCTCATATTCAACCACGAAAGATCCAAACATTGGATTATATAAATTATCAAAATTTAAAGTAAAATTAGAATTTCCAAAGGCTTGTTCGTAAATATTTGCTAAAATTCCCTTATTATCAAGGGCAATAGTAGAAATTATTTTTCCATCTCTCATTGCCTTTATTAATTTTTCCAATAAATTTTTGTAATGATCAAGGTCAAGGGTCATATCAGAATTATATTTTGCCCTAACAAGACCAATTTTTCCTTTGCCTTTCAAATCGTTTGATTTTATATTTTCAATATCTTCAGTTGTCGCTGCAAAAGAAATTAAAGTTGGTGGAACATTTAAATCTTCAAAGCTTCCACTCATTGAATCTTTTCCACCGATTGGAGGCATTTTGAAAAAGTTTGTTACTTCAAAAGCTCCCAAAAGTGATTTTAATGGCTTGGACCAAGATTTTTCATTGTCCATTTTTTCATAAAATTCTTGGAAGGATAATCTTATTTTTTCCAAATCGCTTCCAACAGAAACAAGTTTTGCAATTGATTCTATTACTGCGTAATATCCTCCCAAATATTGGCTTTTTTCTGACAAATATGGATCAAATCCGTAGGACATTATTGAAACAGTTTTAGATTTTCCTTCATTTACTGGAATTTTTGCAACCATGGCTTGAGATGGATTTACTTGTTTTTTTCCTCCAAGGGGTTGAAGGACGGTGTTTTGTCCAATGGTTGAATCAAATATTTCTATTAAATTTCTTTGGCTAATAACATTTAAATCTTTTATTTTATCGTAAAAATATTTTGGATCAGAAGATTTTTCTTTCAAATATTTTGGAACTTCTTCGCTTACAAAATTAACTTTCGCCTTTCTTTCTGCTCCATTTGTATTTATAAAATCATAGGAAATATCTGCAATTTTTTTATCTTCATAAAACATTCTCATCCTATTTGTGTCAGTAACTGTTCCAACTAGAGCTGTTTCTACATTTTCTTCCCTACAATATTTTTCAAATTCTTCTCTATCATTTTTGTCAATTAAAACTGCCATTCTTTCTTGGGATTCTGAAATTGCAATTTCTGATGGTTTAAGTCCTTCATATTTTAATTTAACTTTTGAAAGGTCTATATCAATTCCATCATAAAGTTCTCCAATTGCAACTGATACTCCACCAGCCCCAAAATCGTTGCATTTTTTTATAAGTTTTGAAACTTCACTTCTTCTAAATAATCTTTGAAGTTTTCTTTCTTCTGGGGCATTTCCTTTTTGAACTTGGGCAGATTCTGTAATTATTGAAGTTAATTTGTGAGATTTTGATGAACCTGTTGCTCCACCAATTCCATCTCTCCCAGTTCTTCCTCCAATTAACAAAACTATATCATCTTTTTTTGGCCTAAGTCTTTTTACATTTTCTTTTGGAGCTGCGGCGATTACTGCCCCACATTCCATTCTTTTTGCCTTGTAGCCTTCGTGGAAAATTTCTTTTACAAACCCTGTAGCAAGACCAATTTGGTTTCCGTAGGAAGAATATCCCTTGGCAGCAAGTTTTGAAATTTTTCTTTGTGGAAGTTTCCCCTCCATAGTCTTATCAACATCTTCTAAAATATTTCCAGCTCCAGTAATTCTCATAGCTTGGTAGACATAGCTTCTTCCTGAAAGTGGATCTCTAATTGCTCCCCCAAGACAAGTTGATGCCCCACCAAAAGGCTCGATTTCTGTAGGATGGTTGTGGGTTTCATTTTTAAACATCAAAAGATAATCTTCAAGATTTTCCTTGCCATTTTTTTCTACCCTAACTTTTACATAAACAGAGCAGGCATTTATTTCACTTGAAACTTCCAAATCATCAAAGTCATTTTTACTTCTCATATATTTTGAAAGAATCGTTCCAAAACTCATAAGATTTATTGGCTTTTTAATTTCAAGTTCATCTCTCATTTTTAAATATTTTTCAAAAGAATTTTTAATAGCCTCATCAAGAATGGTTTTTGCCTTTATGTCAATCTCAAGGTTTGTATTAAAAGTTGTGTGCCTACAATGGTCTGACCAATAAGTATCTAATATTTTTATCTCAGTTTCGTTTGGATCCCTATTTTCTTTTTTAAAATAATCCCTAACCATTTTCAAATCATTTTCGTCCATGGCAAGGTCGTGGGCCTTTAAAAATTTAGAAATTTCCTCATCTGAATAATCTATAAATCCATCATATATTTCATTTTCAAGATTTTTTTCCTTTTTTGTATCCAAGCTTTCTGGCATTTCTTTCAAATCAATTTTGTGGCTATCAACTGGATTTACTAGATAATTTTCAATTTTTTTAAGGTCATTTTCACTTAATTTTGAAAATTCATAAACTGTTGCAGTCTTACAGTCTGTTTTTTCATCCAAAATTAAATCTAGAATGTCAACAACTCCCTTTCTTCTTTGGTCAAATTGGCCTGGAAGATATTCTACTGCAAGGGAAGATTCAAAAGAATCCTCAAGTTTTTTTGCCTCATCTTTTGCATAAACATAATCAAGATTTCTTTCAGATAAGACATTATTAATTGCCTTATCCAAATTTTCATCGCTTATTTCAAGGTCGTATCTGTTGTAAATATTTAATTTTTCTAATTTTATTTTCAAAAGATTTTCTATTTCTTTTTTTACTTCTTTGGACTTGTAATCGAACCTATCTTTTTTTCTTACATAAATTCTCTTAACTGACTTTTTCATATCATATCCTTAATGTCTAAAGTGTCTGTTGTTGGTAAATACCATGGACATTTTGTACTCATTACATTTTTCAATTGAATCCTTATCTCTAATTGATCCACCTGGTTGGATTATTGATTTTACTCCAATTTTGTGAGCAAATTCTACACAATCATCAAATGGGAAAAAGGCATCAGATGACATAATTGAATCAGTAAAGTCTACATCTGGGTGGTTATTTTTGATTGATTCCAATGCCCAAATTCTTGAAGTTTGTCCACAGCCAACTCCCAAAGTTTTTCCATCTTTAACAATTACAATTGCATTTGATTTTGTATATTTTACAACTTTCATTGCAAATTTTAAATCATCAATATCTTTTTTTTCTGGTTTTACTTCAGTTACAACTTCAAAATCATCTTCTTTTGAATCGGTATCTTGAACTAAAACTTTTCCTTCCAAATATTTAACATCTTCTTCAACCATATCTTTTGATAAGTCAACTTTTATTATACGAACATTTTTCTTTTTAGATAAAATTTCCAAAGCCTCTTTTGTAAAGTCATTTGCTGCAATAATTTCTAGGAAAATTTCACTCATCATACTTGCAGTTTTTTCATCAACTACTCCATTTAGGGCAACAATTCCACCAAAAATTGATAAAGAATCAGCCTCATATGCTTTTTTGTAAGCATCAAAAGCATTTTCTCCAATAGCAGCTCCACAAGGAGATTGGTGTTTTAAAGCTACACAAGAATTTTCTCCAAGTTCTTTAGCAAGTTCCAAAGCAATATTTAAATCATTATAATTATTAAAGCTCATTGCCTTGCCGTGTAAAATTTCTATATCTTTTAAAAGTCCTTTTGCATAAGTATCTTCATAAAGACTTGCTTTTTGGCTTGGATTTTCTCCATATCTTAAATCCTCAATTTTTCTAAGACCATAAGTTTTATATTCACTTTCTTTTTTGGTTAAATCTTTGAAAAATCTAGAAATTACACTATCATAATAAGCTGTAAGAGAATAAGCTTTCATAGCCAAATATCTTCTATATTCTAAATCAACTTGATTATTTTCTAATTTTTCCAAAAATTCATCATAATCACTTGGGTCAGTCAAAACTACACAGTCCTTGTGATTTTTGGCAGCAGATCTAATCAAAGTAGGCCCACCTATATCAATATTTTCAATAATATTGTCAACATCATTACTCTTTAAGGACTCTTCAAACTTATATAAATTTACAACAACTATATCAATATCTTTGATATTATTTTCTTCCACAGTTTTTTTGTGATTTTCGTCATCTCTTTTGTAAAGAATTCCTCCATGAACATAAGGAGATAAAGTTTTTACCCTACCATCCAAAATTTCAGGAAAATTTGTTATCTCTTCAATTTCTTTTACATCTACTCCGCTTTCTTTAATTTTTTTATATGTACCGCCAGTAGATACAATTTCCACACCTAATTCACTCAATCCTCTAGCAAGTTTTTCTACATCCTTTTTTTCAGTAACAGATATTAAAGCTCTCATTAATCCCTCCCATAAGCTTTTAGTCTAAATTTAAAGACAAGAAAAGGGAAGCTAACAAAATTAGCTTCCCTGATAAAACATTACTCCATTCATAGACAAATTTGGGCATAGAAATTCACAGAAAGATCTTAGCCTTTCAATTTTTTTCATAGATAAAATCATAATTGTAAATTTTTCAATTTTAAAAATAAAATCCATGATAAATACCCCCAAATGAATGTAAAATAATCATACCACAATATTTTTAAAAATTAAAGATATATTTTTATTTTTTTAAGAAAATTAATAATTTTTTGCAATCTACATTTTTCTAGCTTTGTATTTGCTTTTGCACTTATCCTCTATCTTCAATAATTTCTATGCAATTTTAGCAATTATTCCCATATTTTCCCTCCTTGAACTTAAATGACCATTATTGTATAATTATGTCATTAAATGACTTAATTAAATTTTAAGATGCTCAAGAATTTGAGTGTATATTAAAAGGAGAAATTATGAGTTTTGAATCTAAGTTAAGAAAGCTTCGCGAAAATAAAAATTTAACTCAAGAAGAGCTGGCAAAGCTTGTTGGTGTTTCTTTAAAAACTATTTCAAGATATGAAATGGGAGAATCTAAACCGAGATATAGAAAAATTTATGATAAACTTGCAGAGGTTTTGGACACTAGCCACGATTATCTTGTAACTGATGAGGAGAATTTTATTCTTGATGCTAGGGAAAAATACGGCTACAAGGGAGCAAAAGATGCAAAGGAAATGGTTGATGGGGTAATTGGTCTTATGGCTGGTGGAGAAATAAATGAAGAGGATAAAAAAGCAATCCTTGATTCTATCCAAGAGGCCTACTATATTGCAAAAAATAAGAATAAAAAATATAACCCTCACAATGATTAGGTGAAATATGTCTTTTTTATACGATGAAATTTTTGATGATGTAAAAAAATTAATTAAAAAATATGACAGCAGAAATCCAAAAGAAATTTTAATTCAAAGGGGCGTAAATATAATTGCTTTTAAGGAAAATACAAAACTTTTGGGTATGTATAAAATTATCAAAAGAAATTCTTTTGTTTTTTACAATCCCTTTGTTGACAAAAGAATTCAAAATATGGTTTTTGCTCACGAATTGGGCCATGACCTTTATCACAAAGATATGGCAAAAAATGAAAATCTGATTGAGTATGAACTTTTTGATATAAATAGTGAAATGGAATTGTGTGCAAATATTTTTGCAGCTCATCTTCTTTTGGATGAAAAAGAACTGATAAATGATGTAAAAGCAGGCTATACTTACAACCAACTAGCCTCTATGTATAATGTGAATGTAAATCTTATGATTTTTAAATTAAATGAGATGCATAGGATGGGCATGAATATAAAAAAAGAAGAAGCTGATCCTAATTTTTTTAAGGATATTAACGGCAAGGATATAAGAAATCATGATATATACTGATGAAATTATAAATAATCCGGTAAAACTTTCCCATTATTTGATAGAAAATAGGGTGAAAAATAATATAAGAGCTTGCGATATGACAGCAGGAAACGGCAAGGATTCAAAATTTATTTTGGATAAGAAAAATCCCAAAATTTTGTATGCTTTTGATATACAAAAACTTTCACAAGAAAGATGTGAAAAACTTATAGGTCAAAGGGATAATTTTAAATTTATCCTTGATGATCACAAAAATATTGAAAAATATATAGAAGAAAAAATTGACCTTTTTATCTATAATTTGGGATTTTTGCCAAAAGGAGATAAGTCAATTACAACAAATCATAAGTCTGTGATACAATCTCTAAAATCTTGTTTGGATTTATTAAATGAAAAAGGTCTTATTCTTATAACTTTTTATCCAGGTCATGAAGAAGGCAAAAATGAGGAAAAATATGTGGGAGAATTTTTAAAAAATCTAGATCAAAAAACATTTCAAGTCATAAAATATAATTTTTATAATCAAATAAACAATCCTCCCTTCCTTATTTCCATAAGAAAGGTGTGAAAGAAATTTTTATTTGTTATAATTAATTAGGAAAGGATAAATTAGATGAAAAAAAGAAGACTTTTTCCCTTTGCTATAATTTCACTCTTACTTATTTTGGCTTTTTTGAATTTTACAAGTCCAAAAAATGCTGAAAAAATAAATCTTCCAAGCTTGGAAGAAAAAAAGATGAAAGATTTGACAAAGGATAAATATATAGAAGATTTTGAATTTGCCTACAATATTTTAGAAACTTATTATCCTTATTTTGACATAAATAAGAAAATTAATAATATTGACTGGTTAGGAAAAAAAGAAACCTTCAAAAAATATATAGAAAATTCCAAAAATGATGTGGACTTTGGCTTGAGAATGAATAAAATTTTGTATGAGCTAAATAACGACCACACCCAAATAATTGACCAAAATCAGGCAGTTGAAATGTATATAACCTACTACAAAATGCCAGAAAATGATTGGCGTCATTATATAAGCCATGTTTATGAAAAGGAAAATGTAAGAAGAAGATACAATTTAGATAATAAAAAAATAAATGATTATTTGAAATACAACCAGTATGAAACAAAAGCTAAAATAAATAAAAATAATAATATTTTAGGAAAGGCAACAGAAAATTCAAACGAAATTCGTACAGACAATATTGAAGCTAAAGATATAAATGATAAGATAGGATATTTAAAAATTAATTCAATGGTAAATTATGATTATTCAAATTATGACCGAAAAAAATTGAAAACCTATCTAAAAAAACTAAAAAACAAAAAAGCTCTAGTTATTGATATAAGAGGAAATACTGGTGGCGATTCTAGATATTGGCAAGATTTTCTTCTTCCACAAATTATAGATAAGCCATATTCTACAAGTTATTATTCTTTTATCAAAAAAGGAGATTTAAATAAGAAAGTAATAAGCCAAGAAAAATACAAAGAAGGCGTAAGCGAATTTTTAAATGCAAGTAATTTTTCAAATGATACAAAACAGATACTTTCAAAATTTGATTATTACACAAATTATCCTGCAAAAATAAGCCCAAGCGAAGATTCCATAAAATTTAAAGGAAACATCTATCTTCTTATAGATTCGTCAGTATTTTCATCAGCAGAAATGCTAGCATCTTTTTGCAAAGAAACAAAACTTGCAACAATTGTAGGAAGCCAAAGCAAGGGAGATGGAATTGGAACTGACCCCTTGCAAATTGATTTGCCAAATTCTGGATATGTATTGAGATTTTCAAAAGAAATCGGAGTGACTGAATCAGGATATATAAACGAAATAGAAAAAACAAATCCTGACATAAATATAGATTCAAATAGATTTGATGAAATAAAAGACCAACCAATAATACAAAAAATTATAGAAATAGAAGGCTAAGGCCTTCTATTTTCTTATATAAAAATATCAAGTATAGTTTCTTCGTTGATAAATTTTTTCCGAAAAAAAGGAGTAGCAATGAGTCTTATTTCAATTTTAATTTTAGCTATCGGACTTAGCATGGATGCTTTTGCAGCAAGCATTTGTCAAGGTCTTCAAATAAAAGAAAATAACATAAAAAATACCCTAAGCATTGGACTTTGTTTTGGAATTTTCCAAGCACTTATGCCTATTCTTGGTTATTTTCTAGCATCAAGTTTTGCAAATTCAATCAAAGCAATTGACCATTGGGTTGCCTTTATTTTATTATTTATAATTGGCTTCCAAATGATAAGAGAATCAAAAGATGCAAGCTGTAAAATAAGCCACGGCTTAAGCTTAAAATCTTTATTTTCACTTGGAATCGCAACAAGCATTGATGCAATGGCAGTTGGAGTTTCCTTTGCATTTTTGAATGTAAATATATTTTCTTCAAGCACAATAATAGGAATCACAACCTTTATTCTCTCATCAATAGCCTTTAAAATAGGAAATAAATTGGGCATGAAAAGCAAACAAATTTCAGAGCTTATTGGCGGAGTAATTTTAATTTTATTAGGAACAAAAATTCTAATTGAGCACTTATTTTTACAATAAGCGCTTTTTATTTGCAATTAAAAAACTTCCATTTTCCTTGGAAGTTTTTATTTTTTTTAATATTAAATTTCAAAAATTGGAAGTTTTTCTAAAAATATTATATCATCCCTATTAGCTGCATCTCCTTCTGCAAGAATCGCAAGTTTTTGAACAACCTCTCCTCCTGCTTTTTTCACAAGATTTTCTAAAGCTTTTATAGATTCTCCTGTGGAAATTACATCATCAACTAGGGCTACTTTCTTCCCTTTTATTTTTTCTACATCTTTAAAATCCAAAAATAATTTTTGGGTATTTTTTGTTGTAATTGACTTTACTTCTACACTTACAGGATTTTCCATGTAGGATTTTTGTGATTTTCTTGCAACTACAAATGATTTTTCTCCAATATTTCTTGCAATTTCATGTGCAAGGGCTATACCTTTTGCTTCTGCTGTAAGAATTATATCGCAATCAATTTTTTTACTTAATTCATATCCTGCTTTTGTTGCAAGCTCTGTATCTCCCAATAAAACAAATGATGCAATTTTTAAATTATCTGATATTTGTATTATTGGCAAATTTCTTTCGACTCCACACACATTTAATTTATAATAATCCATAAAATCTCCTATAAAATTATAAATTTAAGAATTACTCCTGCTACAAGTCCCATAAAAGGATCGCTTGCTGCAGTTGTTGCCATAGCTATACCTGCAACTAATATTGTATCGCCTCCTCCTGCAAAAGCAAGATTTGCATTTGTTGGAACTGTTACAAGAGCGCCAAGTACAAATAAAAATCCGTGGATTGATTCTCCTGGAACATATTTTCCAAGTTTTGGCAAAAATCCCATAAACATTATTACTCCAAGAATTGCCATCATCAAAATTCCAGAATTAATTGGATTATCGCTTGCTCCTGTTGCAGAAATTATTGCCTCAACTGGAGCTCCCCCAAAAAGTGAAGAAATAGAATCAGCAAGACCTGAATAAACTGTCAAATGATCAATATTTGCAGTCAAATTTCCATCTCCAAGAGATGCTGTAATATTTCCAAAGGCAATATTTGCACCAATTGTAAGGCAAGCAAGAGATAAAGAACCTCTGATAACTTTTTTATTTAAAATAGGTTTTTTAATAGAAAGTTTTCTTTCTTCTTTTTTAATCTCTTTTCCTATTTCCATTTTCATAATATTTGCATAAATTGAAGAAATAACAACAGAAATTATAATAGTGTAAACAAGATTTCTTCCAGAAACAAAATATGTTATAAGGGCTGAAATTATAGAAATTAAACTTACCATTTTTGTTTCAAGTTTTAGTCCATCAATTGCAATTTTTGCAAGAATCAATCCAACTCCTGCCATCATTCCATTTAATACATAAACTCCAGCCAAATCAACAATAAAATTTAAGCTTCCAGTAATTCCAAGTATGGACATAATAATTCCTGCCCAAAATACAACCGACAATCTTTCCCTAATATTATCGCCATAAGATCCTGCAAGGGCAATTGTTTCAGCTTGCATAGAAATTGGAATTGGAGATTGCAAAAGCATACAAGCAACTACTCCCACAGCAAAACCAAGCGAAGTTGGAAATGCAGAAAAACCTACCGAAAGTGCCAAAAGTGCTTGGGGAATTCCATTAATTACAACCCCCAAGGCTGCCATAATGTCATTAAAAGTCATAAGACCTCCTAAAAATTTATTTTAAAAATCCGAATAAAATTATACCATATTTAGAAAATAAAAAAAGGCAGAAATTAATCTGCCTTAAATTTACATTTTTTCAACTTCAGGATAATCAATTCTCTTTGTATCAACTGTAACTTTTTAGATTTTTACATCTTCAAGAGGTCTGTCATTATAATCTGTTTTTACATTTGCGATTTTGTCAATTTCATCCATACCCTCAATAATTTTTCCAAATCCTGCATAATCTCCGTCAAGATGTGGACTTTTTTTGTGCATTATAAAAAATTGACTTCCTGCAGAATCTGGCATAAATGATCTTGCCATTGATAAAACTCCTTTATCATGGAGCAGATTATTTTCAAAACCATTTGAAGAAAATTCTCCTTTTATAGCATATCCAGGGCCACCCATTCCACTTCCTTGTGGATCTCCTCCTTGAATCATAAAATCTTTTATAATCCTGTGAAAAATTAGCCCATCATAAAAATTATTTTTTATTAATGAAATAAAATTATTTACAGTATTTGGAGCAATTTCTGGATATAATTCAGCTTTAAAGATTGCACCATTTTCCATTTCAAATGTAACTATTGGATTTTCCATTTATTTCTCCTTTAAAATTATTTTTATTAGAATTTAATTTTCTGTATAAATTCATAATTTATTATACTATTGTCCTTGATTTTGCCACAAAATTATTTCGCCTTTTTATTTATAGCATAAAATAAGGTCATTGCAGAAAAAATCAAAGATGAACCCCTAGAATAGGAAAGATATTTTTCTTCCCAAAAACTTGCATACTTATCCTTATAAGCCTTGAGCCCTTCAAAAGAATAAAAATGATCTCCCAATTTAAAAATCGTATATACCATTCTCTCTTGCAAAAACGAATGTCTCATAACTCCTACATTTGAAAGTGGAGCCATCCCAAGATCAAAATATTTTATATTATTTTCTTTCAAATATGTGAAAATATTTATAAACAAATAATCCATCAAGCCATCAACATTTTCTTCATAACGCATAAGGTCAACTGTTGCCCAATTTTCTACATAAATTGGCGATAAATTTGCAAAAGCAATTATTTTTTGATTAGGATTTTTTATTACAGCAATATCTCCGCTATTCAAATAATCTTTGTCAAAAAATCCCAAAGAAAATCCCTTTTCTTTGCCTTCTCCAAGCCAAGAATTAGAAATTTCTTGAAGTCTTTTTATAGTTTTTCCATCAAAAGGTCCTTGCAAAATTTCAAAACTATATCCATCTCTACCAAGTTTATTTATAGTTTTTCTTAGATTTTTCTTTTTCTTGCCATCAAGATTAAATTGTTCAAGATTTACATTTGCACTTTCCCCAAATTTCATAAAATTGAAACCATATTCATGAACTTTCATTGTTATATCTTTATTTATTTCATAAAAAACAATATTATAACCCAAATCATCAGCTTCATAAATAAATTTTTCCAAAAGCTCATCAAAATATTTTTCATTTCCAATAGGATCTCCCATGACAATTACCTTATCGCCCACTGTCCTAATTTGAAGACAAGCCAAATCATATTCATCATTTTTTAACCAATAAAGATCCTTATCATCCAAAAAAGAGAGAAAAGCTTCTTTGGAACCTCCCTGATTTTTAAGTAAATTTATATACCTATCATAATCAAATTTTTCCCCAACTTTTAACCTAGGGCCTTGCAAATTCCTAATCAAAAGATAAACAATAAAATAAATTATTGATATTGTAGCAATTATTGAAATAAAATTATACTCAAAAGGAATCAGAATAAAATCATTAGTCTCACTAATATTCACATCAATGATAGAGCCACGTTTCAAAATTTTCCCTACATAAACTATGAGCATAAAATTTGTCAAAAGTAAATCAATAAACCTATCTTCGCTAGCATAAATAAATTGTTTGGTATAAAGTTCATCTTTTGTAAGTAGATTAATTACAAACATTATAAAAATATAAATAAGAGTAGATAAACTATAACCAGTTATATAAGTATAGCAAAATACAAGAATTAACATTATGGTATTTAAAAGAAAAGATTTTTTCTGTTTTGAAATATAAGCTCTTGCCATAACTATAAATATAAATCCAAAAAGAAGAGATGGAAACTGATAAATAGCCGAAGCTCTTATAGGATTTAATTTTGTAAGAAGACCTCCACCATAAGCCTTATCTGGCAAAGTTGCAGCCAAAATCATAAAAAGTCCAAAAATATACAATAAAAAAGTATTCAAAACCAAAATAATATTTTTGAAAAGTCTTTTTACAAAAGCAGATTCCTTAAATTGAAAAGCAATTGTAAAATTTTTAGTAAAAAATACAAAAGCAAGGCAAAATGGAACAATATAGTAAAACATTCTATAAAGAAGAATCCAAGCAAGTGCCAATTCTTGATTTATACCCTGACTTTTTAAAGCAAACAAAATTATAAGGTCAAAAGAACCGATGGCACCAGGAATCATAGAAATATATCCTACAATATTTGCCGCAACAACCAAAGTTGATAAACTAAGCAAATCAAATTTAATCCCCATTAAATACCCAATAACCACAAAGGCACTCATAACTCCAAACCATTCAGCAATTGAGATTAAAAATAATTTTATTTGATTTTTTCTAGAAAATTTAATCTTTCCCAAAAAAGACAAAGCCAATACAAAAGGAATATACAAACTTGCACCAACAAGCAAAAGCGTATAACTTTGTAAATTTGGATTTGAGTGAAACATTAAAGAAATTAAGGAAATAATAGAAAAAAACGATAAACCACATGGCAAAAATACCAAAAGCTGTAAGATTTTTTTCACAAGCTTTGTAGCTTCATGTCCCTTACCATAAAAAGCCGTTCTAAGTCCAATAGAAATAAATCCACCAAGCCCCAAAAGATCATTAAAATTATTAATGCAAAATCCAGTTTCTCCTATGTATTTTTTATCATAATTATTTCCAAGCTCTTCATTCAAAATAAAATCATACAAGCTTGCTGGAATATTAGCAAAAATTCCATAGATTCCCATAAAAAGTAATGTAATAACCGATAAGCTAGAAAAAATAAATTTTACATCTTCAAGTTTTATTTCTTTGGATATTTTTCTAAATTCTACAATTACAAGAATTAATACAGATGTAAAAAATATTTTCTTAAATATTTCCTTAAAATTACTCAATTTTTCTTTCATTTAATTTCCTCATTAAATTTTAAATAAAATTTCAATAATATTCTTAAAAAAAAGACGGGGACTTCCCCGCCTTTTAATGAAAGTATTTTATTTCAAATTTTTAGCTAAATTAAGCTATAACTTTAGAAACAACTCCAGATGCAACTGTTCTTCCACCTTCTCTTACTGCGAATCTTAATCCTTCTTCTAGAGCGATTGGTTTTTGTAATTTGATTTTGAATGTTGCGTTGTCTCCTGGCATTACCATTTCTGTTCCTTCTTCTAGTTGGATATCTCCTGTTACGTCTGTTGTTCTGAAGAAGAATTGTGGTCTATAGCCTGAGAAGAATGGGGTATGTCTTCCGCCTTCTTCTTTTGTTAGTACGTATACTTGTCCTTCGAATTCTGTGTGTGGGTGTACTGAGCCTGGTGCTGCTATTACTTGTCCTCTTTGGATTTCGTTTCTTTGTACTCCTCTTAGTAGTAATGCACAGTTGTCTCCTGATTCTGTTGTTTCTAGGGATTTGTGGAACATTTCGATTCCTGTTACTACTACTTCTCTTGTTTTGTCTGTTAGGCCTACGATTTCTACTGTTCCGCCTAGTTTTAGGGTTCCTCTTTCTACTCTTCCTGTTGCTACTGTTCCTCTTCCTGAGATTGTCATTACGTCTTCTACTGGCATTAGGAATGGTTGATCGTTGTCTCTTTCTGGTATGTCAAAGTATTCGTCTACTTCGTCCATTAATTGTAGGATTTTGTCTGACCATTCGCCTTCTCCGCCTTCTTGTAGGGATTTTAATGCACTTCCTACTACTACTGGCGCATTGTCTCCGTCGAATTCGTATTCTGATAGTAGATCTCTTACTTCCATTTCTACTAATTCGATTAGTTCTGGATCGTCTACTTGGTCTTCTTTGTTTAGGAATACTGCGATTTTTGGTACGCCTACTTGTCTAGCTAGTAAGATGTGTTCTCTTGTTTGTGGCATTGGACCGTCTGCTGCACTTACTACTAGGATTGCTCCGTCCATTTGGGCTGCTCCTGTAATCATGTTTTTAACGTAGTCTGCGTGGCCTGGGGCGTCGATGTGTGCGTAGTGTCTTTTTTCTGTTTCGTATTCTACTACTGAGGTATTGATTGTTATTCCTCTTTCTCTTTCTTCTGGTGCTTTATCGATTTTATCGTAGTCTACGAATTCACCTGTTCCATATTTTTTGTTTAATGCTTGGGTGATTGCTGCTGTTGTTGTTGTTTTTCCGTGGTCTACGTGACCTATTGTTCCGATATTAATATGTGGTTTGCTTCTTTCAAATTGTGCTTTACTCATTATTTCCTCCTAATTTTTATTTAATACTTCTTCTTTTACACTTTCAGGTACTTGAGCGTAATGATCAAATTGCATTGAATATGTTGCTCTACCTTGAGTTTTACTTCTTAGGTCTGTTGCATATCCAAACATTTCTGAAAGTGGTATGAAAGCATTTAATACATGAATTCCATCTTTTGGATTCATTCCATCAATCTTACCTCTTCTTGATGAAACATCTCCCATTACATCTCCTAGGTATTCATCTGGTGTAGTAATTTCAACTTTTTCCATTGGCTCAAGTAAAATTGGTTTAGCTTTTGCTACTGCGTTTTTAAGAGCCATAGATCCTGCTACGTGGAAGGCAACTTCTGATGAGTCTACTTCGTGGTATGAACCATCGAATACTTCAACGTGCATATCAACCATTGGATATCCACCAAGGATACCTTGAGTAGCTGCTTCTCTAACACCTTCTTCAACTGGTTTGATGTATTCTTTTGGAATTGCTCCTCCGACGATTTTGGATTCGAATGTGATTCCTGCTCCTTCTTCGCCTGGCATAATTCTAAGAACAACATCTCCGTATTGACCAGAACCACCGGATTGTCTTACAAACTTACCTTGTGCTTCTGCAGGTTGTGTTATAGATTCTCTGTATGCTACTTGTGGGTTACCAATGTTAGCTTCTACTTTGAATTCACGAAGTAATCTATCAACGATAATTTCAAGGTGTAATTCTCCCATTCCTGAAATTATTGTTTGTCCAGTTTCTTCATCTGTTTTTGTAACGAATGTTGGATCTTCTTCTGCAAGTTTTTGAAGTCCTATTGCCATTTTATCTTGACTTGCTCTTGTTTTTGGTTCAATAGCTACTGAGATAACTGGATCTGGGAATTCCATGTTTTCAAGAATTATTTGGTCATCTTGAAGGCAGAGTGAATCTCCTGTTGTTGTATTTTTAAGTCCAAGAAGAGCTACTATATCTCCACAATAGCCTGTTTCGATTTCTTCTTGTTTGTTTGAGTGCATTTGCAGGATTCTTCCTACTCTTTCTTTTTTACCTTTTGTAGCATTGTAGATGTATGAACCTGATTCAATTGTTCCTGAATAGATTCTTGCATAAATTAACTTACCTACATAAGGGTCAGTTACTACTTTAAATGCTAAAGCAGAAAGAGGTTCTTTATCTCCAGCTTTTCTTTCAAGAATTTTTTCTTCATCTTTAGGGTCAGTTCCTTGAACTGCTGGTATATCAAGTGGGCTTGGCATGTAATCAACTATGGCATCAAGAAGTGCTTGAACACCTTTGTTTTTGTATGCTGAACCACATAGACATGGGAAAATTTTCTTTTCAATTGTTCCCTTTCTTATAGCAGCTTTAATTTCTTCTTCAGAAACTTCTTCACCTTCTAGATATTTCATCATTATTGTATCATCAATTTCTGATAATTCTTCTAAAAGATTTGCTCTATATTCTTCAGCTTTTTCTTTTAAATTTTCTGGAATTTCGCCTTTGATTGGGTGAGCTCCTAAGTCTTCTGTTTTATATGTTACAGATTCCATTGTTACTAGGTCAACTACACCTTCAAATTCTTGTTCAGCTCCTATAGGAATTTCTATAGGTACTGCATTTGCTTTTAATTTTTCTTTTATTGTATCTACAGACATGAAAAAGTCAGCGCCTGTAGCATCCATTTTATTTATGAAACAAAATCTTGGAATGTCATATTTGTCAGCTTGTCTCCAAACTGTTTCAGATTGTGGTTCTACACCACTTTTCGCATCAAAAAGTGCAACAGCACCATCAAGAACTCTTAGAGATCTTTCTACTTCAACTGTAAAGTCAACGTGGCCTGGTGTGTCTATGATGTTTATTCTGTGATCATTCCAGTAACATGTTGTAGCAGCAGAACCAATTGTAATTCCACGTTCTTTTTCTTGGTCCATGGAATCCATTACTGCTGTACCATCATGGGTATCACCGATTTTATATATCTTTCCTGTATAAAACAACATTCTTTCTGTTACTGTTGTTTTACCAGCATCGATATGCGCCATGATACCAATATTTCTGGTTGCTTTTAATGAGACATCTCTTGACATTGATCCCCCTAATATCTATAGTGTGCGAAAGCTTTATTAGCTTCTGCAGCTCTGTGCATTTCTTCTTTACGTTTAACGCTGGCACCAGCATTGTTTGATGCATCTAAAATTTCTTTAGATAATCTTTCTACCATAGTTTTTTCTCCACGTGCTCTTGAGAAATTAACTAACCATCTTAAACCTAAAGTTTGTCTTCTTTCTGGTCTAACTTCCATAGGTACTTGGTAGTTAGCTCCACCTATTCTTCTTGCTTTAACTTCAAGTGTTGGCATAATATTTTCTAAAGCTTGGTAGAATACTTCTAATGGATCATTTCCTGAAGTTTCTCCAACTATTTCGAAAGCATCATAAACTATTTTTGTAGCAACGCCTTTTTTACCATCAAGCATAACGTTGTTGATTAGTTTTGTTACAACTCTATCGTTATACTTTGCATCAGGCATTACCTCTCTTTTTGGTATATGTCCTTTTCTTGACACTTTGCTTCCCTCCTTTACCAATTTTAGTAATATCTTTAGTACTCGACCATAAGGCCTTAAAAACGACCTTAAAGCCGTTCGTGTGCACATATACTTTTATTTTAATCTCAGTACATTATGCACTACATCTAAATACTACTAATTATCTTTTTTAGCTCCGTATTTAGATCTACCTTGTTTTCTTCCTTCTACTCCTGCTGTATCAAGAGTACCTCTTATGATATGGTATCTAACACCTGGAAGGTCTTTTACTCTTCCTCCTCTAATTAGTACAACAGAGTGTTCTTGAAGATTGTGTCCGATTCCTGGTATATAAGAAAGAACTTCTGCACCATTAGTAAGTCTTACTCTGGCAATTTTTCTCAAAGCTGAGTTAGGCTTTTTAGGTGTAACTGTTCTTACTGAAGTACAAACTCCACGTTTTTGTGGTGATTGAGATTTAGTTTGTCTTCTTTTAAGAGTATTGAAGTTATAACCTAAAGCTGGTGTATCTGATTTTTCCTTAGTAGTTTTTCTACCTTTTCTAACAAGTTGATTAATTGTAGGCATAATGCACCTCCTTTTTTTCTAAATTTTAATCATCTTAAAAATTGGCCTTACGCCAATCCTTATTAATTTTACACTCTTAGTATATATATGTCAAGTAATTTAAAGGCTTTTAGATATTTAAAATTATTTTTGATTTAATTAAATTCTTACAAATTTTTTTATAAATAGTACAATGTAATCAAAAAGAGGAAGATATGGAAAAATTTTATAAAATATTATTGCTAGATCTAGAAAAAAAGAAATATGAAATTGAATATATTGATAAAAAAACTAAAAATTTTTATATGGGTGGATTTGCTCTTTCTTTGTTTTTTTTTAATAAAAACAAAAATTTTAAAAATCCTTGGATGATTTTTACATCTTCAATCATTGAATATAAAAATCCAATTTCTAAATTTATAATTATGGGAAAAAATAATTCGGGTAAAATTTTCTACAAAAATATGGGAGGAGTTTTTTCTTATTTTCTTAAATCAAATTCTTATGATGGACTTATTTTGTTAAATAAGTCTGATTTTCCTGTGGAAATTTATATTGATAAAGATAAAATACTATTTAATGAAAATTCTAATAAAAATCATTCAAACTCTTCTACTTTTAATTATTTAAGGAAAAAATATGGAGATGATTTATCTTCTATTTATATTACAAATTCAACTATAAAAAAAGATAATTTGGCAAGACTTGTTGAAGATAAATATCGTGGTTGTTCAAAAAATCTTTCAAATCTTTTGTATGAAAAAAATGTAATTTCCATTTCGGTTAAAAAAAATAATTTAAGAAAGATAAATAGTCCATCAATTTTTAAAAAAAATCCCAATAGACAATGTGATGGATGTATTTTGGGTTGTTTTGATAAAAAATTTCACGAAAAAGAAAATCTTTTTTCAATTAAAAATTCTTATAATGATGACGATTTAGAAAAATTAAATAAAATAAAAACTAGACTTGATGAGTATGGAATTGATATTTATGGCTTATCAAAAAGCATAGAATTTTCATATAAATATTTAAACCATATTTACAAATTCGAAAATTTAAATATCGACCAATTGGATAATATTACAAAAAAAATCGTAAGTGATAAAAAAGATGAAATTTATAGTGATTTGGCTTGCGGTAGAAAATATCTAGAGAAAAAATATAAAATAAAATCTTTATCAGATAAAAAAGGAAAAAATATGCCTAAGGATTATTTAAAGATAATTGATTCGGCAGGAATGTGTTTATTTGCTACAAACCCAAAAGATTTATCAAATATTGTAAATACCATAAATGAACTTTCAAATTTAAATTATAGTACTTGTGATGTTGAGAATTTAATAAAAGAAATCGGAAAATTAGAAAGCAGCTTAAATTAATTTAAGCTGCTTATTTTTTAATTCTATGTGATAGTCAAAGCTATAATCATCTAAATTATCATGACTTATTATAATTATCATCCTATCTTCTTTTTCTTTTAGCCACTTATCCAAAAATATATTTGCATCAATCCTTGATTTTTTATCCATTTGAGAAAAGGGTTCATCTAATAGCAAGGTCTGATTTGCTTTTAACATAGTCCTTAAAAAAACTACTTTTTCCTTTTCTCCTCCTGATAAGCTTTTTATATTTTGGTCTAATAAATTTTCTATTGCAAAAAATTCCAAGTCTTTTTTTATATTTTCGATATTTTTTCCTATTATTTTAAAATTATCTCTTGAAGTCTTTTTGAAAATAAAGGGATTTTGAGCTTGATAAACTATATTTTTATCATTTTCAATACTTCCTTTTACAAATGTATTTATTCCAATAAAAGACTTTAATAATGTCGATTTGCCCGCTCCATTTTCTCCAGTTAAAATATATTTTTTTCCATCATAGAAAGTAAAATCTTCTATGTGAAATAATAATTTTTCATAAATTCTAGCTTGTACGTTTTTTATTTTTATCATCATTTCTCCTAGAAAAAATCATTGCAAAAATAGAAATTCCAAAGGAAATTAGCATAAGAATAATTCCAAGTTTTATACTCATAGAATAGTTTCCCTTATTATTTTCAAGAACTATTGCGGATGTCAAAACCCTAGTTTTATATCTTATATTTCCTCCTACAATCATTACAGCTCCTACTTCTGATATAGCTCTACCAAATCCTGTTATAAGCGCCGAAGAAAGCGAATAAGAGCTTTCTTTTATTAACTGCCTATACATCTTGAATTTTGAAATTCCAAGTCCTAAGCAAGTTTCTACAAATGAATTTCTAATTTCTTCTACTGCTGGATATATATTTGCACAAATTATTGGTGTTACTATGAGAATTTGGGCAATTATTATAACTTTTTGCGTATAAAGCCAAGAAAGTTTTCCAAATATTCCATTTTTTGAAAATAAAATATATACAAAAACTCCTGCTATTACTGGTGGCAAAGATGTGAAAGCATTAATAATTATTTTTAATATTTTTATAAATTTATTTTCATTTAATCCAAGGTAAAATGCCAAAAAAATTGCAAAAATTCCAGATATTATCGTTGAAATTATACAAATTTTTAAGGTCAATAAAACTATGGAATAAATTTCATTCATCCTATTCTCCTAAAAAGAAAAGTTGTTGACCATATTCCTCTTTTCCGTATTCGCTAATTAATTTTTTTGCCTTATCTGATAGCATCCAATCTTGGAATTTCTTAGCTACATCTGGGTTTGTGCCTTTTACTTTGTCAGGATTTACTATAATAATTGAATAAACATTTTTAAGAGCATCTGATTGGTCAACTAAAACTTCCAAATCCAAATCATTTTCCATGGTTAAAAATGTTGATAAATCTGTAAGTGTATAGGCGTTATTTTCTGAAGCAAAAGTTAAAGTTGCTCCCATTCCATCACCAAGTGAGTTGTAGTTATCTTTTTTTGATAATTCGTCAACATCAACACCTGCTTTTTCCCAAATTTTTAATTCTTTGTTGTGGGTTCCCGACTCATCTCCTCTTGATACAAATTTTTCGTCCTTTTCACTTATTAATTTGAAGGCTTCTTCTGCATCTTTTCCTTTGATTCCTGCTGGATCATCTTTTGGTCCAACTATTACAAAGAAATTGTGCATGAAAGATTTTCTTTCAAGTCCATATCCTTCTTCAATAAATTTTTCTTCCGCATCTTTTGAGTGAACCAAAATTACATCAGCATTTCCTGCCTTTGCATCTTCGATTGCAGCTCCTGTTCCTTTTGAAACAATTTCCATGTCAAGTCCTGTGTCTTTTTTGAAATCATCTCTCAAATAATCCATTAGTCCTGAATCATTGACTGAAGTTGTTGTTGTAAGCTTTACAATTTTTTCTTCGCTTGTATTTTCGTTTGAGCTTTCCACAACTTCATTGCTTGTAGAATTTACATTGGAATCTGTTTTTATTTCTTCCGTATTTTTCCCACATCCTGTTAGTCCAAATAACAAAGCAAGTGCCAACAAATTTAGTTTTTTAATTTTCATATTATCCTCCTATAAAATATTTCCACTTTCCTTAGTATTATACCCACCTAAGTCTTTCATTTTACTTTTAAATTCATCTGATCTTAAAACTTCAACCAAGTCCTTGATAGATTCAAGTTTTAAATTTTCTTTTTTTATTATAAATTGATATTCTTCATCTTTTAGGTAAATAAAATCTATATCCATTTTTATAGCTGCAGATTCAACTCCAATTGAAAAATCACAATCCCCATTTTTTACAGCAAGGGCAGCTGACAAATGAGTAGTCACTTCGTTGTCGTATCCATTTATTGTTTCTGGATCAATATTCTTATTTTTTAACAAATAGTCAAACAACAAACGAGTTCCTGCTCCTCTTTGCCTGTTTACCATTTTTTTATCAAGAAGGTCTTCTATGTTTTTGATTTTTAATGGATTATTTTTTTGAACAAAAATCCCCTGCCTACGTCCAACCACATTTATTTTTGAAACTTCTTCTTTTTCAAAAAATAAATCAATAGCTTCGTTGTTATAAGTTCCATTTTGATCTAGCAAATGAGAAGGAGCAAGCATACAGTCGCCTTGGCTTAGGGCCTTGAGTCCTGCCAAAGAACCCACGTGGGATGATGAAATTCTTGTAATCTTATTATCTTTTGCAAATAAATCATTTAAAATATCTAAAACTATATCATGAGATCCAATCGAAACCATCCTGTTTTCAAAAACTTTTTTTGGAATTGGACTATGAAGGGTGACTTCTACCAAATCTCCCCTATTATAGCCTTCGATATTTCTATCAATAATTAGATAACCATCTGATTCTGATAGAGAAAAAAGGGATCCAGCCTTCCTATCAAGTGGTGTTACAATAATTTCTCCATCAACTAAGCCAATTTTTACCCTTATATATTCCCTGTTTTTTAGAGAGGAAATTACAGGTTTGGTAAGTTTTGCCTTAATTTTTATTTTATCATCAGAAATAATTCTCATTTTTTTAAGAAGAGTAGGAAGAACAATTTTATCAAAAACTATGTGGGTTGAAACTGGATAGCCCGGAAGTCCTACAAAGGGAGTTTGGGAAATTTTTCCAAGAATTGCTGGTTTTCCTGGTTTTATTGAAAGTCCATGGACAAAAACCTCTCCAATTTCTTCCACAATTTCTCTTGTATAATCCTTGCTTCCTGCCGAAGTTCCCGCAATCAATGTTACAAAATCGCATTCTTTTTGAGCTTTTTCTAGAACTTTTTTAATTTGTGCTTTTTCATCTTTTACAATGGGATAAATTATTGTTTCAAATCCACACTCTTTTGCCATAGATTTTAACATTGAAGAATTTGATTCGATAATTTTTCCCTTGACCAAGTCTTCCTTGTTATCAATTATTTCATTTCCAGATGGAATAATTCCAATAATTGGTTTTTTTAAAACTTCAACTTCATTTATTCCTGCAGAAATTAAAACTGAAAGATCAACCGACCTAAATTTGTGGTAAGATGTAAAAATCAAATCTTTTTCGATTACATCTTCTCCTTGGATTCTTATATTTTCCCAAGCATTTACAGGTTTTAAAATTACAATTCCATCTTCTTGAATTTTTACATCTTCTATCATTATTACTGCATCATAGGGTTTTATTAAGGCTGAGCCCGTATTGCAATAAATAAAATCTTCATTTTTTAAAAACAAGGGCTTATTTTCTCTTGCAAGTTTTGTCATCTCACTTTTTACCATTACCCCATCCATGGCTGATGAATGGTAGGCTGGTGATGAATATTTTGCAAAAATTGCATTTTTTGAAATCCTTCCAAAGGCATCCTTGGAATCTATAATTTCACTTTTTTCATCTTCAAAAAATCCCCCAATATTTTCGTGGAAAATCTCTATTGCCTCTTCTAATTCTTTTGTATCTAAATAAATATTTCTCATCTAATAAGATTCACCCACACTTTTTCATTTTCTTTTATTCCTTCAACGTATTCATCAATTACAATATAGCCCTTGGCTTTTTTTAATAGGGAAATATTGTTAGAAAATCCAAAAATAGGACTTGCCACAAGCGCATCTCCTTCTTTTTTTATTTCAACAAGACAAATCATGGTTTTTGCTGAAGTATTAGCAATATTTCTTTTGATTTTGCATTTTATTTTTAAATTTTCGTCAATTTTAAAATATTTTTCATAGGCTTTTTGAAAAACCGTCCTAAAAACTGCATAGGCACTAATAGGATTTCCAGGAAGTCCCAAAATCATTGTATTGTTATTTTGACTTAAACTTGTCGGCTTTCCAGGTTTTATAGAAATTCCGTGATAAATCATTCCAGGATTTAATTCTTTTGTAATCTCTGGAACAAAATCCTTGTTTCCCTTTGAGGATGATCCAGAAATTATTATCAAGTCCAAATCTTCTTCAAGCTCTTTTTTTATAAGGTCTTTATCATCTTTTAGATGTTTCATAGAAAGAACATCAATTCCCATATTTTTCAACATTGAATAAAGCATATAAGAATTAATATCCCTTGATTTTCCTGGGACTAGTTTTGCATTTACCGGAATAATTTCATCTCCTGTTGATAAAATTTTACATTTTAATTTGTCATAAACTTCAATTTTTTCATAGCCCAAACTTGCTGCCATGGCTATTGTTTCAGGGTCTATAATTTTTCCTTCTTTTTGGTAAATATCTCCAACTTTTGAATCATCGCCAATATCTATAATATTTTCCATAAAAACAACTGGCTTACTGATTGAAATTAATTTTTTTGACAAAATTTCTGTATATTCTATGGGTAAAACTGCATCTGCTCCTTCTGGAACCATACCGCCAGTATAAATTTTTGAGGCCTCGCCTCTTTTTAATTTTTTTTGGGGAATATTGCCCATTTGAATTTCTTCAACAACTTTTAACATTGAAGGAATTGAATCAGTCGCACCTAGACTATCCTTATAATTTATGGCATAGCCATCCATAGTACTTTTTCTAAAACATGGCAAATTATCTTTTGAAATCAAGTCTTTTGCCAAAATATAGCCTAAAGAATCGCAAGTTTTTATTTGGGTAGTTTTTTCTTATATCCAATTTTTTCCATCAAAGAAACTTGTAAGTCAATAGCCTCATCAATTTTTACAACATCTAATAAATCCATAACTTCCTCATTTTATAAAAAGATTTTCATTTTTATTATAAATGTTAAATCTTTCGCCTCTTGCAAAACCAATCAAATTTATATTTTTCTCCCTTGCCAAATCAACTGCAAAACTTGTTGGGCATGACTGAGAAATAAGAAGGTTAAAACCTATATTTGAAATTTTTTCCATAATAACTTCACTTATCCTACAAGATGTAAAAATAAATTTATCTGATAGGTCGATTTGATTTTTTAAAATATAGCCAATTAATTTATCAACGGCATTGCTTCTTGAAACATCTTCTTCAAATTTTATAATTTGGTAATTTTTTACAAGAGCACAAGAATGAGCTCCACCTGTTCTTTTAAAAATCTCCGACTCATTTTGAAATCTTTTAGAAAATTCAAAAAGTTTTTCCCTATCAATTGTTTGATTTTTAATCTCCCTAGTCTTCTTTTGAGATTTTTCTTTGTATAATTCAACATAGGCTTTGTTTTCTTCTATTTTTAAATTTTTAATATCGTTTATTGAATTAATCAGATTTTTGCTATAAAGATGACCTATGACAAGATTTTCTATTTCAACTGGAGTTAAGCTTAGTCTTGTAAATTTTTCCCCATTTACATAAATTTCTATAGGATATTCAACAATGACCTCATCCATCAAGTTTAGGTCCTTGCCCTTTCCAATTTTTTCAATTTGGTATTTTTTAACTGAATTCATTTTTACTCTCTTCTATAATTTTTTTCCAATCATCAGGATAATTTAGATTTTTAAAAATTTTATCGAAATTTTTAATTTCTTTTATCTCTTCTTTTTTTATCACGGTAGGAGAAATTTCTCTTAAAAATCCATTCAAACTGCGTCCGCCCTTTTTTATATATTTTTCCAAATCTTTTGCCAATTCTTTTTGATAAAGGGCAAAAAAAGGCTCATAATATTTTTCATTTTTGTAGGCTAAAATTTTTTCATAGGATTTTTCTTTCAAAAAATCAATGTAATCTTGATTAAAATATGGCATATCGCAGGCAATCAAGAAATTATCCTCATTTTTTGCATAAATAAGGCCACTATACAATCCTGCACAGGGGCCAATATTTTTTATTATATCTTCTTTAATTAGTATATCATTTTTATAATTTTTATACCTATTTTCAAAAAAGTTTTTTTCATTTGACAAAATTATGATTTGATCAAAATTTTTTGCCAAGTTTTCTATAATGGTGTCAATCAAATAGACACCATTATAGGATAACTTTTGTTTATCAACTCCCATCCTTGTACTTTTTCCTCCGCAAAGAAGGAGAGCCGTCATTTTTTTATTTCCCATCAGCCACCCCAGCTAATGTTCATGTATTGGTCCATCAATTTATCATATTCTTTTTTGAAAATATTTGCGTGTTCATCTTCCCAACTAGAAAAATTTTCTAAAATTTCTTTCAATTCTCCATCATCAACTTTTTTTGCCATAGATTTATAATAATCTCTAAAATCTTCCTCAATAAGATATGCCATTCTTAAAACATTCATATCAGGAATCATGGATTGTTCCAAATTTTGGTCCAAATTTTCGCTTTCTTTTCTTTGGTCAAAAAATTCTTCTGCGTTGTCTTTTGGCAAAGTCAAATCTTTTTCATCAACATCTTCTCCCTTGTATTTGGAAAGAAGATTTTTTAGATATTCATAATGACTCCACTCAATTTTTGATAATTTTTTAAAAACTGCTTGAGTTTGTAGATTTTGACTTTTTTCTGCATTATCTTTATAAAAATTGTGCCCATATAATTCCATTTCCATGGCAAGGCTAATTATTTTTATTGGATCATACATAAGAGCCCCTTTCTATTTTTTCAATCATAACACTTGCAACTTTAAGCTCAGGAATTTTTGCAATTGGATCTAGGGTTGGATTTGTTAGCCTATTTGCTGGTCCATCAACATAATGGAAAGGCATAAATACAACTCCTGGATTTATTTTTTCAGTTACTTTCGCATAAGATTCTACACTTCCACGTCTTGATGAAACTTTGATTTTTTCACCATTTTTTATATTGTAAATTTTTGCAGTTTGTGGAGAAATTTCTATATAAGATTTTCCTGCAATTTCACTTAATCCTTCAATTTTTCCTGTCATAGTTCTTGTGTGATATTGGTAAAGCATTCTTCCAGTTGTAAGAATCAACGGATATTTTTCATCTGGCAATTCCTTGCTCTCTTCATAATCTATTGGTACAAAAAGTCCCTTGCCCCTTGCCATTGTATTTTTGTGTAAATATTTTGTTCCAGGGTGGTCTTTGTTTGTGCAAGGCCATTGAAGAGATTCTTTTTTAAGCCTTTTGTAAGAAATTCCACCGTATGAAGGAGTACAAGCAGCAATTTCATCCATAATTTCACTAGGATCTGCATAGTATTCTTCATATCCCAAAAGAGTAGAAATTTCCATCAAAATTTGCCAATCAGCTTTGGAATCTCCAATAGGATCAATTGCCTTATTTATTCTTTGAATTCTTCTTTCTGTATTTGTAAAAGTTCCGTCTTTTTCTGCAAAAGATGCTGCTGGTAAAACTACATCAGCAAATTCTGCAGTTTCAGATAAGAAAATATCTTGAACAAGTAAAAAGTCCAATTTTTTCAAGGCTTTTTTGATATGATTTTGGTCTGGATCTGAAATCATAGGATTTTCTCCCATTATATATAAAAATGAAAGCTCTCCTTTGTCTGCCGCATCCATCATCTCTGTAATTGTTAGGCCCTTTTTATATGGAAGATCTCTTTTCCAAAACTCTCCCATTCTCTCTCTTACAGGGTCAATAAATACTTTTTGATATCCTGTATAATCTGTTGGAAGAGCTCCCATATCGCAAGCTCCTTGAACGTTATTTTGTCCTCTCAAAGGATTTATTCCTGTAGATTCAAAACCAACATTTCCTGTAAGCATTTGTAGGTTTGAAGTTGATCTTACTCCGTTTGTTCCTGAAGAATGTTGGGTGATTCCCATTGAATAGTAAAGTGCGCCTTTGTCTTCTTTTGCATACATTCTTGCAGCTTTTATCAAATCTTCTTTGTTTATGTGGCAAATTTCTGCCACAAAATCTGGCGTATATTTTTCTACAGTTTTTCTAAATTCTTCAAAGCCTTCGCATCTTTCACTTATATAATCCATATCGTGAAGATTTTCTTTTAAAATTATATGCATTAGGCCATTTAAAACTGCAATATTTGTTCCAGGTTTTATTTGTAAATAAATATCTGCATAATCTGCAAGTTCGATTTCCCTAGGATCTATAACTATAAGTTTTGCCCCTTCTTTTACTCTTTTTTTGATTTTTGTTCCAATAACTGGGTGATTTTCTGTTGTATTTGTTCCAATTATTATAAAGGCATCGGTTCCTTCAATTTCTGCAATACTGTTGGTCATAGCACCACTTCCAAGGGTATTGGCAAGACCTGCTACGGTTGAAGCGTGGCAAAGACGAGCACAGTGATCGACATTATTTGTTTTAAAAACTGTCCTTACAAATTTTTGGAATAGATAATTTTCCTCATTTGTACATCTTGCTGAAGAAAATCCTCCAAATCCATCTGGACCTTTTTTCTCCATAGTTTCATCATATTTTTCTTTTATGACTCTGTAGGCTTCTTGCCAAGATGCTTCAACTAATTTTCCATTTTTTCTAATAAGAGGTTTTGTAAGTCTATCAGGATGGTTTACAAATTTGTGGGCAAATTTTCCTTTTACACACAAAAGCCCATCATTTGGAATTGTATTAATTGGTTCAACTTCAACAATCCTATTTCCTTTTATTAGTAAATTAATTTGGCAACCTACTCCACAATATGAGCAAGTTGTTTGAACTTTACGAACTTCCCAATACCTAAACTTATCTTCTTCGTATTTTTTCTTAGGATTTAAGGCTCCAACCGGACAAGCTGAAACACAGTTTCCACAAGAAACACAATCTGAAAAACCAAGTCCCTTATCCATAGGGGTTCCAATATATGTATCAAATCCTCTGTCGACAAAACTTATGGCATGGCTATTTTGGAGATTATTGCACACACTTACACAAATCCCACATTTTATACATTTATTAGGATCGTAAGAATAAAATTTATTTGAAAAATCAATTGGTAAATCTTTTATCTCTCTTTTAAAAGATCCCTCACTTATTCCATACTCATAGCAATAATTTTGTAATTTACATTTTCCAGACTTATCACAAGATAGGCAATCATTTGGATGATTTGAAAATAATAAATCCAAAATTTCTCTTCTCATTTTCATTATTTTTTCACTGTGAGTATAAATTTTCATCCCATCTTTTAATTTTTGTGAACAAGCCGTAACTGGAGTTTTATATCCTTCGATTTCAACTATACAAAGTCTACAAGCTCCATTTGGCAAAAGTCTTTCATCCTTACAAAGGGTCGGAATTTCTATGCCAATTTCCTTACAAAATTCAAGAATAGTCTTAGGAGTATCAAGATTATATTCAAAATCATTAATTATGACTTTCATATTATTCTCCTTTGTCTTCTATTTTTTCAATTTTTTTATAAACATTATTTAAACCTGTAACAGTCATCCAATTAGTTTCTTTAAACTCTCCAGCCCCTTTCATGTATGGTTTATCTGGATTATCCAAAAACATCAATTCTGTCATCATTCTTCCCTTTAAGCAAAGTGGTCTTCCAGAACCAGGTTTTTTTGCAGTAACTGCAATATTTTTGCCATTTTTTGAATGTAGATTAAAATCACATCCATAATCGCAAACCTTACACTTAACTTCTTTAGTTTCTCCTTCAAAATTTCTAATTTTTCCCATAAGTCTTCTATCAACCAAGGCTCCAACAGGACAAATTGAAACGCACCTGTTACATGAAACACAATAGGAATGAGCAAAATCTTCTCCCAAATCACAAGCTATATAAGAGTCATAGCCCCTGTCGGCAAAAGATAAAATCGCCCTTTCTTCTACTTGCCTACAAATTTGTACGCATTTTCCACAAAGAATACATTTTGAATTGTCTTTATAAATATAAGGGCTTGATAAATCATATTTTTCTTCTCTTTTTGCCCCATCATGGTCCCTGAATTTTACATCATATTCATAGGCATATTTTTGTAAAAGACAAGTTCCAGCTTTTTGGCAAGTTAGGCAATCATTTGGATGAGAATCTAGTAAAAGTTGCAAAATATTTCTTCTTTTTTCTTTTAATTCTTCCGTTTGAGTTTTTACTTCCATTCCATCACTTGCCCTTGCTGAACAAGAGGTTTCAATTTTACTTCTACCGTTTTTTGTAATTTCAACTATACAGAGTCTACATCCACCAAAGGCCTTTAAACTTGGATCATAGCAAATTGCAGGAATTTCTATCCCATTTTCTCTTGCTATATCCAAAACGAACCTATCTTTTTGAGTTTTTATTTCTTTTCCATCAATTTTTATCGTAATATCTGTCATAAGATCATCCCTTTACTACAGCTTTTGGTTTTATTGGACAAACATTAAAGCAGGTTCCGCACTTGATACATTTTTCTTGATCAATTGTATGTTTTTCTTTAACTTTTCCACTAATACATCTAACAGGACAATTTCTCTTACAAGTTCCACATCCTATACAATTATCTTCGATTTTATAGGATAATAATGCTTTACAAGATCCAGCTGGGCAGTGTTTATTTTCAATATGGTCTATGTATTCATCCTTATAATATTTCAAGGTGGAAATTACTGGAAAGGCTGCAGATTTTCCTAAACCACAAAGAGAAGCCTCTGTTACCAATTCGCTTAACTCTTCAAGCCTATCAATATCTTCCATTTTTCCCTTTCCTGCTACGATTCTTTCAAGAATTTCCAAAATTCTCTTTGTACCTTCTCTACAAGGAACGCATTTTCCACAGGATTCATCACAAGTAAAGTCGAGGAAAAATCTTGCTATGTCAACCATACAAGTATTTTCATCCATAACTACCATTCCACCTGAACCCATTATAGAATTTAATTCTTTTAAGGTTTCATAATCTACAGATGAATCCAAATATTTTGCAGGAATACATCCACCGGATGGTCCACCTGTTTGAACAGCTTTTAACTCTTTGTCGCCTTCAATTCCTCCACCCAAATCATAAATAATTTCTCTTAAAGTTGTTCCCATAGGAACTTCGATCAATCCACTGTTTTTTACATCCCCAACCAAGGAGAAAACTTTGGTTCCAGGAGATTTTTCTGTACCAATGCTTCTGTACCAATCAGCACCATTTATAATAATTTGAGCTACATTTGCCAAAGTTTCTACGTTATTTATAACTGTAGGTTTTTGCCACAAGCCCCTAAAGGCTGTACGATGGATTTTAACCCTTGGCATTCCTCTTTTGCCTTCAATTGATTCCATCAAAGCTGTAGATTCTCCACAAACAAAAGCACCAGAGCCTAGCCTTAATTCAATTGTAAAATCAAAACCAGAATCCATAATATTTTTGCCTAGAAAACCTTTTTCTTCAGCATCTTTTATAGCATATTTTAAACTTTCAACAGCCTTTGGATATTCAGCCCTTACATAAATAAATCCCTCATCACTTCCAATTGCATAACCTGCAATAGCCATTGCCTCAAGAACTGAATGTGGGTCATTTTCAAGAATTGACCTATCCATATAAGCACCAGGGTCTCCCTCATCGGCGTTACAAATTATATATTTTTTATCTACATCATAATCATAAGCAGTTTGCCATTTTTTCCCAGTAGGAAATCCAGCTCCACCTCTTCCACGAAGCATTGAATTTGAAATAATTTCAATAATTTCTTTCCTATCCATTTCTGATAGGGCCTTATGTAGGGCAAAATAACCGCCCCTTGCTATGTACTCATCGATACTTCTTGGATTTATAACTCCACAATTTCTTAGGGCAATTTTAACCTGAATATTGTCAGTTTTTTCAAGTTTTTCTGGATGGGAAACTTTCGTATTTTCTTTTATATTTTCAAGATATTCCAAATTTATCATAATTCACCTACTTATTTTCTTCCAAAACTTTAGAAACATCATCTTTTGTAAAATATTCAACTTGCTCTCCATTTATTTCAACAACAGGAGCTTTTCCACAATTTCCAAGACACCTTGTCTCTGAAATAGAAAATTTTCCATCAGGAGTGGTCTCGCCTTTTTTTATACCAAGTCTTTGTTCAAATTCATTTAAAATATCCGCAGCCCCTTTTACATAACAAGCTGTTCCAAGACAAATATGTATATCAGTTTTTCCCTTTGGTATAAAAGTAAATTGTGAATAAAAAGTTGCGACCCCATAAACTTCTGCTAATGGAATATTTAATTTATTTGAAATAAGTTCCATCATTTCATCTGGAAGATAGCCAAAAATACTTTGTGCTTCTTGTAGAATCGGCATCAAAGGTCCTTTTCTATCCTTGTTTTTTTCTATAAATCTTTTAAATTCGTTAATTTTTTCCCTGTTTTCTTCTTTATCAAAAACAAAATTTCCTTTTATAGTTTTCATATTTAATCCTCTTTTTTTCTCAATGATAACCAATAAGCTAAACCTACAAAAATTCCTCCGCCAACAATATTTCCTAAAGTTACTGGAAGTAAATTATGGATGAAAAATCCTGACCAAGTAAGTGAGGTAAGTCCATCTCCTAGTCCACTTGCAGCCGCATAAGCTGGAACAGATTTTGCAAAAATTCCTGCTGGAATATAGTACATATTTGCAATACTATGTTCAAAACCAGAAAGAACAAACAACATTACTGGAAAAAATGCACAAAGCATCTTGCCAACTTGACTATCAGATCCAAAAGACATCCAAACAGCCAAACAAACTAGCCAGTTACAAAAAATACCAAGGATAAAAGCCTCAGAAAATCCAAGATTTACCTTAGAATTTGCAATTAAAATTGTTCTTGCCCCAAGCATAGAATCGCATGCATTCCATTGACCTGATTTCATCATTAAAAATGCTACAAAAACTGATCCAATAAAATTGCCCAAATAAACAATGCCCCAAGCTCTTAAAAGCTCTTTAATATTGATTTTTTAGTCATATACAGAAATAAGCATTAAATTATTTCCAGTAAAAAGCTCAGCTCCTGCAATAAGAACAAAAATTAAACCTGGAGTAAAACACAAGCCTTGAACTAATTTGCCAAGACCCAAAGTATCTTTATTTGCTAGCAAATTAAAAGATGCAAAACTTGATCCTGCCGCTGCAAAAGCGATAAAAGCACCTGCCAAAAATGAAAGGATAAAAAGTCTTTTTGCGTTTGCCCTAGCCTTTTTTACATAAGCATCACTAACCCTGTCCAAAATCTCATCTGGTCCTAAAATATTTGCCATAGCTCCTCCTTTTTATTTAAAATCATATAGACATATTTTTATATATTAAAACTATACTTAATTAAATTTTAAATCTTTTTAATAATTATGTCAATCGATTTCACTAAATATTTATATGTGTTTTAATTTTAACAATTAATTTGTATTTATAGCAAAGAAATCTTTTTCCTGAAATACGGTTTTTTATTTATCCTATCTTAATTTTTTGAAAATAAAAAGATGCTGTTGCAAAATAATTTATTCATATTTTGCAATAGCCTCTTAAAATTTAATTTGTCTATTAAGAACAAATCCCCTATAATGAATTTATAGGAAAGGAGAATTTTATGAATTCTAAAGAAAATTACAGACAATATATTCATGCTCTTCCTTGTGCTGCAAGTTTAGTTTTGCTTATTCAATATTTAGCTTTTTTTTACATTTATAAAAACAGTCAACAAGAATCTTTGAAAAGATCCTTAATTTATTCCCTAGGATTTTTGATTTTTTCCATATTTTTAGCAAAAGTTCAAAAAGTTGATTTTAATTTTAAAGATATAAAATACAAAAAACTAACTATAATTTTATTATTGGTATTTGTAGTTTTAAATTTAATAAACACAATATAAAAGAGCCAGCTTATGCTGGCTCTTATTTTTTTATTCATTTAACGCTTCTTTTTCTCTATTTTCTACTTCTTCTATATTCATTTGGATTTGTGCATCTTCTAGGTCTTTATTTTCATAGTTAATATCAAAGTCATTGTAGACTTTCATCCCTGTACCTGCTGGTATTAGTTTTCCTATGATTATATTTTCTTTTAGTCCTTTTAGATCATCAACTTTTCCTTTTATTGATGCATCTGTAAGAACTCTTGTTGTTTCTTGGAAAGATGCTGCTGATAACCAAGATTCTGTTGCAAGTGATGCTTTTGTAATTCCTAGAAGTTGTTGAGAATACTCACATGGCTTTTTGCCTTCTTCTTGCATTTGTTCATTTGCAATTCTTACTTCTCTAATTTCTTGCAATGAACCTGGTAAAAATTCTGTATCTCCAGCGTCTTCTATTTTTACTTTTTTAAGCATTTGCTTTGTAATAACTTCTATATGTCTATCGTCAATTTCTACACCTTGAAGTCTGTAAACTTTTTGAACTTCTTTTGTGATGTAATCTTGAACTCCAACTTTTCCCAAAACTTTTAGTACATCGTGTGGATCAAGGGAACCTTCTGTTAGTTGTTGTCCTTTTTCAACCACATCTCCTTCTGATACTAAAAGTCTTGCACCAAATGGAATATTGTATTTTTTAGAATATCCATCTTCAGATAAAATTTCAACGTCAGTTTTCTTTTCATTTTGAATTAGTGAAACTGTACCAGAATTTTCTGCAATGAAGGCAAGTCCTTTTGGTTTTCTTGCTTCAAATAACTCCTCAACCCTTGGAAGACCTTGAGTAATTCCTACTCCTGCAATTCCTCCTGAGTGGAAGGTTCTCATTGTAAGCTGAGTACCTGGCTCTCCGATTGATTGAGCAGCTATAATTCCTACAGCCTCTCCAATATTTACTTTCTTGCCTGTAGCAAGGTTTCTACCATAACATTTTTCACAAACACCATGTTTAGATTTACATTCTAGAACTGAACGAAGTTTAACTTCTTTAATTCCATTTGCTACAATATTGTCAGCCTTATCTTCATCAATAATTTGATTTTTACTAACTATAAGTTCCCCATCATTATCATAAATATCTTCAAATGATGTACGTCCTACAATTCTTGTAAATAAATTTTCGATTAATTCATTTCCATCTTTAAATTCACGAGCAACTACATATCCATCTGTACCACAATCATCTTCTGTTACAATAACATCTTGAGAAATATCTACCATTCTTCTTGTTAAATATCCTGAATCGGCAGTTCTTAAAGCTGTATCTGTAAGTCCTTTACGAGAACCGTGTGTTGAAATAAAGTATTCTTGTACTGAAAGTCCTTCACGGAAGTTTGCCTTTATAGGAATTTCTATGATTTTTCCATCAGCTCTTGACATAAGTCCACGCATTCCACCTAATTGTCTGATTTGGTTTGTAGAACCACGGGCTCCAGAATCTGCAAATATTTTAATATTATTGTCAGATTTTAATTCGTCAAGTAGAGCTGCTGTTACTTCATCAGTTGCCTCTCTCCAAATATCTATAACTTTTTCGTATCTTTCATTATCAGTTATAAATCCACGTCTATAAAGTTTTTCATACTTATCAACTTCGCTATCAGCCTTTGAAACTATATCCCATTTTTGATGTGGAATTGTAACGTCTGACATAGAAACTGTTAGTCCTGAAAGAGTTGAGAACTTATAACCTGTTGATTTTATATAATCTAGAACTGATGCTGTTTTTATATTTCCATGTTTTCTAAAGCAACGATCAACAATTTCTTTTAATACACCAGATGATGTAACTTGATCAACTTCTAGAGAATATGGATCTTCTTTTCTATTTACATATCCTAAATCTTGTGGAATTCCTTCGTTGTAGATAAATCTACCAACTGAAGAATTTACAATTTTTCCAGGATCTTTTTCATCTTTTTTAATTCTTACTCCAACTTTTGTTTGAAGGGTAACATCATGATTTAAAAGAGCTTTTTTCATTTCTGAAATATTTTCGAAAATCATTCCTTCGCCCTTTGCACCTTCTTTAATAGTTGTTAAGTAATATGCACCAAGAACCATATCTTGGGATGGAGTTGTTATTGCCTTACCATCTTTTAGACCAAGAATATTGTTTGTTGACATCATCAAAAGTCTTGCTTCAATTTGTGCTTCATTTGATAAAGGCAAATGTATTGCCATTTGGTCTCCGTCAAAGTCCGCGTTAAAAGCAGGACAAGCAAGTGGATGAAGTTTCATCGCCTTTCCTTCAACCAAAACCGGTTCAAAAGCTTGGATACCAAGTCTGTGAAGTGTAGGAGCACGGTTTAATAAAACTGGATGGTCTTTTATTACATCTTCAAGTATTTCATATACTCTTGGATCTTTTTTCTCAACCATTTTCTTTGCAGATTTTAAATTATGAGCAAGGTCTTTTTCTACAACCTTATTCATAATAAAAGGTTTAAATAATTCTAGAGCCATCTCTTGTGGCAAACCACATTGGTTAAATTTAAGATTTGGACCTACAACTATTACAGAACGTCCTGAATAATCTACCCTTTTTCCAAGTAAGTTTTGTCTAAATCTACCACTTTTACCCTTTAATAAATCTGATAGAGATTTCATATTTCTATTTGATGCCCCTGTTACAGCACGACCACGTCTACCATTATCTATAAGAGCATCTACAGCTTCTTGGAGCATTCTTTTTTCATTTCTTACAATGATTTCTGGAGCTCCAATGTCAAGAAGTCTTTTTAATCTGTTGTTTCTATTTATAACTCTTCTATATAAATCATTTAAATCACTTGTTGCAAATCTTCCACCTTCAAGTTGAACCATTGGTCTAAGTTCTGGTGGCATAACTGGAAGAACATCAAGTATCATCCATTCTGGTTTATTGCCACTTGTTAAAAATGCGTCGACAACTTCAAGTCTTCTTGAAATCCTTACTTTCTTTTGTCCTTTTGCATCTTCAAGTTCTTTCATTAAAGATTCATATTCTTTTTTAAGATCCATGTTAGCAAGAAGTTTTTTAACAGCTTCTGCTCCCATTTCAGCTTGAAATTCTGTATCATCTGGATAATTATCTAGAGCCTGTGAATATTCGCTTTCAGATAATTCTTGTTTTTCGTAATATTCAGTTTCTCCTGGATTTATTACTACATAGGATGCGAAATATAATATTTTTTCCAAAACTCTTGGACTCATATCTAATAGTAAACCCATTTTTGAAGGGATTCCTTTGAAATACCATATATGACTTACAGGAGCTGCAAGTTCAATATGTCCCATTCTTTCACGTCTTACTTTAGATTTTGTTACTTCAACACCACATTTTTCGCAAACAACACCCTTATATCTAATTCTCTTGTATTTACCACAAGAGCATTCATAATCCTTGGTTGGTCCAAAAATTTTCTCACAGAATAAACCATCTTTTTCAGGTTTAAGTGTTCTGTAATTTATAGTTTCTGGTTTTTTTACTTCGCCATGGGACCATGATCTGATTTTTTCAGGAGATGCTATTTTCATTCTCATAGCACCAAATTCTTGTAATTCTGACAAAAAATCCCCCTTAATCTTCTAGCTCTTCTATATCTTCATTAGTAGAATCAGTTACTTCTACTTTTTCCTCTTCTTTTGCTGAAAGATTTGCTCCACTGAGTTTTTTTGATTGGCTTCTAATTTTTGATGCATCAATCTTTTCAACTTCTGAGAACTTATCTTGTTCATCTATATTTTCTTTAATTTCAATTACATTTCCATCTTCATCTAAAAGCTCAACATCTAAGGCTAGAGATTGTAATTCTTTTACCAATACCTTGAAAGATTCAGGTGTGCCTGGTTCTGGAACATTTTCTCCCTTAACAATTGCTTCGTAAGTTTTAACTCTTCCAGTAACATCATCTGATTTTACAGTCAACATTTCTTGAAGAGTATGACTTGCTCCGTATGCCTCAAGAGCCCAAACTTCCATTTCTCCAAATCTTTGTCCCCCAAATTGTGCCTTACCACCTAGAGGTTGTTGAGTTACAAGTGAGTAAGGTCCAATACTTCTAGCATGGATTTTTTCTTCAACCATGTGATGAAGTTTTAGCATATACATAACTCCAACTGTAACTGGATTATCAAATTCTTCTCCAGTTCTACCATCACGAAGTCTGATTTTTCCAGTTTTATTTACATAAGGAGCTGTCTTTTGAGCTTCTTCTAAGGCTTCTTCTATTTCTGTATCCAAAGCACCATCAAATACTGGTGTAGCAATCTTCCATCCCATAGTTCTTGCAGCAAGTCCCATGTGAACTTCCAAAACTTGTCCGATATTCATACGTGAAGGAATACCTAATGGATTCAAACAAATTTGAATTGGAGTTCCGTCTGGTAGGAAAGGCATATCTTCTCTTGGCATAATTCTTGAAACAACACCCTTGTTACCGTGTCTACCACACATTTTATCTCCAACCATAATTTTTCTTTTGGTTGCAACAAAAACTCTAATAACTTTGTTTACACCTGGAGATAATTCATCTCCATCTTTTTTGTTATATTCTTTTACATCAACAACAATACCACTTTCTCCATGTGGAACTGTAAGTGATGTGTCACGAACTTCACGAGCTTTTTCTCCAAAGATTGCTCTTAGTAATCTTTCTTCTGGAGATAGTTCAGTTTCTCCTTTTGGTGAAACTTTTCCTACCAAAATATCGCCGCTTTTAACTTCAGCACCAATTCTAATAACACCATTTTCATCAAGATTTTTCTTCATGTCATCGCCAACATTTGGAATATCTTTTGTTATTTCTTCAGCACCAAGTTTTGTCTCACGAGCTTCGCATTCATGCTCTTCTATGTGAACTGATGTAAGAACATCATCCATTACTAATTGTTCATTTAAAAGCATAGCATCTTCGTAGTTATATCCTTCCCATGTTGTAAAGGCAATAAGGATATTTTTACCAAGGGCAAGCTCTCCTTGTTCTGTTGAAGGACCATCTGCAATTATTTCGTTTGCATCAACATGTTCTCCAAGTTTTACAATTGGTCTTTGGTTAATTGTTGTCCCTTGGTTTGCACGTCTAAATTTAAGAAGTCTATAATAATCAATTTCTCCATCTGAATCTCTTTTGATTCTGATTTTTTCATCTCCAACATATACAACTTCTCCAGCGTTTTTGCTTACTACACAAACACCAGAATCTTTTGCAGCCCTATGTTCAATTCCTGTAGCAACTATTGGAGCTTGGGATTTTAAAAGAGGAACTGCTTGTCTTTGCATGTTGGCACCCATCAAGGCACGAGTTGAATCGTCATTTTCCAAGAAAGGAATTAAACTTGCTCCAACTGATACGATTTGTTGAGGAGAAACGTCCATATATTCAACTTTTTCTCTTGGATAAATATCATTTTCTCCATTTATACCACGTCCTGATACACGATCATTTATAAATCTATTATTTTCATCAAGTGGCTCGTTAGCTTGGGCAATTATGAAATTATCTTCAACATCTGCAGTTAAATAATCTATTTCATCTGTTACGTGTCCATCTTTGCCAACTTTTCTGTAAGGTGTTTCAATAAATCCATATTTATTAATTCTTGCATAAGTTGTAAGAGATGTAATTAGACCGATGTTTGGACCTTCTGGAGTTTCTATTGGACAAATTCTTCCGTAGTGGGAATCGTGAACGTCCCTTACTTCTACTCCTGCCCTATCTCTTGAAAGTCCACCTGGTCCTAAAGCTGATAATCTCCTTTTGTGAGTTAGCTCACTCATTGGATTTGTTTGATCCATAAATTGTGAAAGCTGACTTGAGCCGAAAAATTCTTTTATTACAGCTGTTACTGGTTTTATATTTATAAGTCCTTGAGGAGTTGCAAGGTCAGGATCTTGAGTTGTCATTCTTTCTCTTACAACTCTTTCCATTCTTGCAAGACCAATTCTAAATTGGTTTTGTAATAATTCTCCAACGCCTCTAACTCTTCTATTTCCTAAGTGGTCAATATCATCAACATCGCCTATTCCTTCAAAAAGGTTAAATTGATAATTTACTGCAGCAAGAATATCAGATTTTACTATATTTTTTGGACAAAGTTCTTTTTTTCTTCTTTCAATTTCATTTATAATTGATTCTTTATCTTCATTTTCGTCAAGTATTTCTCTCATTACTGGATAATATACTTTTTCTGATAATTCAAGATCTTCAAGATCAAATCCCTCTAATTCTTCAAAAGAATCAAGATAAACAAAGTGGTTTCCACAAATTCTTAATTCTTTGTCCTCACCGTTTTCTTGTTTTACAATTATGTCTACAACATTAATTCCGCTATTTTCTATATTAAGAGCAGTTTGTCTATCTATCATTTCTCCAGCTTTTACAAAAAGCTCGCCTGTTTCATCACTTACTACATCTTTTGCAGAAATTTGATCTATAAGCCTATCATGTAAAGCTAGTTTCTTGTTGTATTTGTATCTTCCTACTTTAGCAAGGTCATATCTTCTATCATCGAATAAAAGATTATTTATTAAATTTTGTGCAGATTCTAGACTGGCAGGGTCTCCTGGTTTTAATTTTTTGTAAATTTCTATTAAAGCTTCTTCGCTTGTTTCTGAATTTTCTTTTTCAAGAGTGTTTCTTAAATGTTCAGTATCTCCTAAAGCTTCAATTATTTCTTCATCATTTTCAAAAAGTAAAGCTCTTACAAGAGTTGTAGCTGGAAGTTTTCTTGTACGATCAAGTCTTACATTTACTGTATGAGATGCGTCAGTATCAAATTCAATCCATGCTCCTCTGTTAGGTATAACTGTTGAAGAATACATTTTATTTCCTGATTTATCAAGCTCTGATGCATAATAAACTCCAGGACTTCTTACAAGCTGACTTACAATAACTCTTTCAGCACCATTTATTACAAAAGTTGCTGAGTCTGTCATCATTGGGAAATCTCCCATAAATACTTCTTGCTCTTTTACTTCTTCAGTTTCCTTATTAATAAGCCTAGCCTTAACTTTAAGGTCTCTAGAATATGTTGTATCTTTGTATTTTGCTTCTTCTATTGTATATTTTGTTTCATCATCAAAATCATATCCAACAAATTCAAGTATTAAATTGCCATTATAATCTTCGATTGGGGAAATATCTTCCAAGATTTCTCCCAAGCCTTCTTCGACAAACCACCTATAAGAATCCTTTTGAACTTTTAATAGGTTTGGCAAATCAAGAACTTGAGGAAATTTAGAAAAGCTAACACGTTCAGTTTTACCAAATAACTCTTTATGATATTGCACTATAAATTACTCCTTTATCTTGCTTTTAGCCTAAAACTTTGCTTATGACCTTTTATGTAATTTCTAGGCTTAAAATAGAAAACTAAGCCTTTTTTACATAAATAAAAAATCTCGCTAAATTAGAATTCTAGCAATTGTTTATTATATCACTACACGCTAGTAAATGTCAAATAATTTAGGAGATTTTTCAAATTATTTTTTAATCTCTATTTGATTTTCACTTACTATATATTTTTTTGTAAATTTGTCAAATAAATCAGTCTATATAATTTGTTTTTATCTTATGATTTTTTCCTTGTAATTTTTCTTCTGGATAACCAAGTATAAGACCATGAACTGGGTAGAAATTTTCTTCTAAATTTAATTTTTTGATAAATTTTGCGTTATTATCAAATCTTTCAAACATTCCTCTTATATAACAAGAGCCTATTTCAAGATCTGTTGCTTTTAGTGCCATATTTTCTATAATGCAAGCTGTATCTTCAAGTCTTGTTATGTGACCTTCTTTTGCTGAAATTATTATTAAATATGGAGCTGAATAAATCGGATTTGCTTTTGGATCATTTACAATTTCTCTAGCTTCTTCTAAAATTTCTTGAATTAAATCCTTATTGCTTATTACAGTTATTGCCATATTTTCGTATAAGCTGTTTCCAACTGGGGCTTTTACTCCTGCTTCTACAATTTTTTCTAGATTATTTTTTTCAATTTTTTTATCTATATATTTTCTTGTTGAAACTCTTGTATCTATTACCTTGTCAAAATCCATAAATATCTCCCTTCTTTTCTTTTATTATACTATAAAATTTTTTATCAAAAATCGTTTTTTATAGATAAGTAGATTTTGTATATTTGTGGTATAATTAATTTAAATAGGAGGATTTAATGAAAAAAATTAGTAAGTTTTTTTTAGGACTAGCATCAATTTATTATTTGTTTATTAGCTTGGCACTTTTTTTGGCAAGTTTGTTTTCTTTATTGGTAAATAGGAATTATGTTTTTGCCATTTTTGATTTGTTGGGCTTTTCAAATATTTCACTTGAAATAATTAAACCTATTTTGTTTGTGATGCTTTTTTTATTATTTATATTAATCTCAACCGTAGATAGAAAGATTTTTAAATCTATAAAGTTTGGGGAATATTTTTTATTTAATATTTTTACAGGATTTTTCTTTATTTTTATTTCTATTGTCGGCCAAGTATTTTTTAGGGATAAAATTTTTATTGTATCTTATCTTTTTAATATTTTCCTTATTATTGGCTCTATGATTGGACTTAAGGAAAAAAGCAAAGTTTATTATAATGATGAAGAAAATTCTAATGAAATAAATGTTGATGATAATAAAACTTTTGAAAAAACAAATGAAGATGAAAAAGAAATTGAAATTTCTGATGAAAATTTCAAAGAAAATAAGATAGAAGAAAATCCTCAAGTTTTTGTTAAAAAAGATGAGGGAAATACAAATCAAAAAGATATTGTAAGTAATAGAAAAGAAGATACAGAAAATAAGTAAGTTGTTTTGAATTTAATATAGGTATAGAAAAGAGAAAAAGTAAGGTTAGCCTTGCTTTTTTTTGAAATTATTATGAAAGGGTTTGTTATGAACGAAAAATATTTAAATCTTCTTAGAGAAAATTATCCAAGTAGAACTCATTTGGTTGATGAATTGATTGGTTTAAACGCAAAATTATATCTTCCAAAGGGAACTGAGTACTTTTTTTCTGATCTTCATGGAGAGGCTAAGGCTTTTATTCATCTTTTAAGGTCGGCTGCTGGAAATATTAGAGATAAGACTAAGCAATATTTTGGCGATACTTTAATAAAAAAAGACCAAGACGATTTGGCAAGTTTGATTTATAATCCGGAAAGAGAACTTGTAAGATTAAAGGAAGAAAATATTGTTGATGATGATTGGTACACAATTAATATTCACAGACTTGTAAATTTGTTTAGGTTTGTTTCTACAAAATATCCAAAAGATACAGTAAAAGAAAAATTTCCTACAAATTACAAGGAAATTATCGATGAACTTTTGTACACAAATGATTCTGAATTTAATAAAAAATTATATTATGAAAAGATAATTGAGAATATTATAAAATATAAGGCTGCTGATGATTTTATTATTGTTTTATCAAGCCTAATCCAAAGAATTTCTGTTGATAGCCTCCACATAGTTGGAGATATTTACGACAGGGGTCCTGAACCTCATATTATTATGGATGAATTAATTTCTTTTCCAAATGTTGATATTCAATGGGGAAACCACGACCTTGCTTGGATGGGGGCTGTTAGTGGAAATAAAGCTTTGATTGCAGCTTGCCTTTGCAATGCATTTTCCTACAATAATTTTGATTTTATTGAAGAAGGTTATGGAATAAATTTAAGACCACTTTATGAATTTTCGATGAAAACTTATAGGTATGATCCATGTGAGAGATTTATGCCGAAAATTTTTGAAGAAAATATTTATGACAAGGTAAATAAAGATGTGGCTGCAAAAATGTATAAGGCTATGAGTGTAATTAGGTTTAAACTTGATAGCTTGCTTCTTGAAAGAAATCCAGATTTTAATATGAATGATAGAAATTCATTAAAACATATTAATTTTGATGAAATGACCTATAAGGGAGCAAAACTCCTTGATACAAATTTCCCAACTATTGATCCAAAAAATCCAAGCAAATTAACCTATGAGGAAGAATTTATAATTGATATTCTCCAAAAAGAATTTTCAAAAAACCTTCTTTTAAATAAGCACATTAAATTTATGTACACAAATGGTTCAATGTACAAAAAATCCAACGGCTCACTTTTATTTCACGGCTGCATTCCAATGGATTCTGATGGAAATTTCCAAGAAGCAATTATAAATGGCAAATCCTATAAAGGAAAAGCCATGCTTGATATTTTTGATAAGCTTGCAAGAGATGCTTATTTTTCAAATGATTCAAAGAAAAAAGTATTTGCTCAAGATATTTGCTGGTACTTGGTTTGTGGCAAAAAATCTCCAATTTTTGGCAAAAGTCAATATTCATATTTTGAAAATTTATTGGTAGATGATAAAAATTTAAAATACGAAGAAATGAATGCCTATTATGATTTAAATAAAAAAGAAGAAATTTGCGATAAAATTTTAGACGAATTTGATTTAAAATGCGAAAGAAGAAGAATCATAAACGGTCATGTTCCAGTAAGAGTCAAAGAAGGCAAAAAACCAGTAAGAGCAAATGGAAAATTATATGTAATTGACGGCGGAATTTCTAAACCTTACCAAAAAAAGACAGGTATCGCTGGCTACACTTTGATGTATAATTCCCACCACGTAGCCCTTGCAGAACACGTTTCATATTCACACATTAGAGATAACATGGGAGCCTACACTCCAAAAATTTACGAAACAGAAAAACTTATTCCAAGAATGCTTATAAAAGATACAGACGATGGAGAAAAAATAAGAGCAAGGATAGAAGTTTTGAAAGAATTATTGGAAGTTATAGATAAGGGCAAAAATATTTCAAATAAATAATAAACAATAAAAAAATCTTCAAGTTTTACTTGAAGATTTTTTTGTTTTTATTTTTTACTTTTCTTTGATAGTAAGAAGTATCCAGCTCCTGCAAGTATTAAAACTACAAGAACAATTCCTACAGATTTTACTCCTGTTCTTACAAAGGAACGGCTTTTCTTCGTGGCAGGTTGTTTTTTAACTGCAACTTTCCTTGATACTTTACTTAATTTCCCTTTTTGTTGATTTTCTTCTATAGCTTTTTCTATTTCAGCTTTTAATTTTTTTATGCTATCCAAATTAGAATCAGCCTTATCTGGTAATCCTTTAATTAAATCATCATATTTTTTTTGATTTGATGAAGATAATTTGCCCTTATTTTTTTCAAAATAATCAATAAGTTTTTAGTGTTCAGCCATAAACTTATCTCCATTAAGATTGTTGTAGGCTGTATTATAAGAAGTTACCAAATCATCAATATTATTAACTTCTTCTTTATTTTGAAGTTTGCTGTAAGCTTTCTTTATAGCATCAAGACTTTGATTGAAATTATTTTTCAAACTTTCATCTGATTTTTTATAAAAATACTCACTTTTTGTTTTTCCTTCTCCATCTATAATTTCTTCTTTCAAAGTTTTAGCATTATATGCCTTAACCTTATTATTTAAGCTTTCAATGGCTTTTTCTACTTTTTCTAGATTTGAATTAGCATCATCCAAAACTAATTTTTCTGCTTTTAAATCAATGCCAAAGTTTTTATATTTTTCTAAACCGTCTTTTAAGATGTCCTTGAATTTTTTTAAATCCTTGTTGTAATTTTCTATATTTAATTTAGTAGTTTTTAGATTTTTTATTTTTTGTTCGTAATCTTTATAACTATCATAAGCTTCTTCGTAAGAATTAAGTTCATTTTTTAAATCATCAGACAAAGATTCAGCTTTTAAATTGAAAACTTCTTTTTTCAAATCTTCGTATTGTTTTTTTATATAAGGTAATTTAATACTATCAATAGATTTTAAAATTTCTTCTTTTTTCTCTTCTACATTTTCAACTTTTAAATCTTCAATTAATTTTTTATATGCGTCTTGACCTTCTTTTGTATATTGCTTAAATTCTTCTGAATTTACAAAGTCTTTAGCTTTTTGTATAAATTCCTCTGGAGTTTCACTCATCATCTCTTCAGCATAAGCAACATTTGCCTTATTTGAAATCACGTTATTAATTGGCGAAAATGCCAAAGACATACTTAAAGCCAAAAATAATATTTTTTTACTTTTTTTCATTGTTCCCCTCTCCTGTTTAACTTCTATTTATGATTATATCAAATTTTCAAAAAAAATTGTAGTAGAATATAAAATTTAACATAAAAATAAAAAAATATTGTGTTATTATATAAAGAAGAAGAATAAAAAGAAAGGAATATTATGCAAGACTTACATTTACACTCACATTTTTCTTTTGATTCAAATACAAATCCAGAAGAAAATGTAAAATCAGCTATAAAAAATAAAATAAAAATAATGGCATTTACAGACCACTTGGATAATTTTTGCCAAAATGACAGGGACATTTCCTTTGATCTTGATGAGTATTTTTCTACCATATATAAGCTTAGGGAAAAATATAAAAATCAAATAAAAATTTTGGCAGGAATTGAAATAGGATTGGCTTATGAAAATGCAGATAAAATTGATAAATTTATTGACGAAAATCCATTTGATTTTGTAATAGGCTCAATCCATGCCGTAGAATTTAAAGATGTTTGGCTAAATAGAAAAAATATAGAAAATAATCCAAAACATTATTACAGAAAATATTATAGGTATATGCTAGATTCTGTAAAATCCTGCAAAAACTTCTCAGTTTTAGGTCATATTGACTACATTGATAGGTATGTCCAAGACAAATCAGTAATACCAGACTTTTCATTTTATGAAGATTTGATTGAAGAAATTTTAAAAGAATTAATAAAAACAAATAGAGCTTTCGAATATAATACAGCAGGATTTAGAAATAATTTGTCCTACGCAAATCCAAAAGATGAAATCTTAGAAAAATACAAAAATCTAGGAGGAGAAACTATAACTTTAGGATCAGATTCCCATTTCCCAGACACAATTTCCTATAAAATAAATGATGGAATAAAACATTTAAAAGATTTGGGCTTTGACCACATTTCCTATTTTGAAAATAAAAAAGAAAAAATTATAGAAATTTAAAAGGCTCACGAAGAGCCTTTATTCATACATTTTTTTATAAAAAGACACATCTCCTCTGTGGGTTACTATCTTGTAGCCTGCTTTTTTTATTCTTAATTCTAAACAATTTCTACACTCTGCCGCCTCATCGCCCGTACAAATTTTATTATCATATAAGGAATAAAGTTCTCTGTATGATGTTGGAGATAAATTTGGCATTAGGACATTTGCTCCTGCCTTCAAGCCTTCTTCTCTTCCAAATGGATTTATTGTTCCAAGCGCTGTTGTAGCTGGTATCAAACAATAAGGAAACATTAATCTTAAAATAGAAATAAGTCTTAAAGTTTTTTTGTAAGAACCATTTTTCATATTTTTAAATGGAGTATCGTGTTGGGATAAATAAGGGCCTATTCCTATCATATCCGGTTTTAATTTTTGCAAAAATCTCAAATCCGAAATCAAATCTTCATCCGTTTGATAAGGAGAATCCACCATAAAACCTCCCCCAACTTGAAATCCAATTTCTTTTAAATCAAAAAGAGCCTTTCTCCTATTTTCAAAAGACATTTCTTTTGGGTGGATTTTATAATAATGATCTTTGTTTGAACTTTCTTCTCTTAATAAAAACCTATCAGCACCAGCATCAAAAAATTTCTTGTAAGATTTTTTTGACCTTTCCCCGATTGACAAAGTTATAGCACAATCAGGATGAATTTTTTTAATTTCTTCAACAATTTTACAAATATCTTCATCTTTATAAGATAAATCTTCTCCGCCTTGGAGAACAAAAGTTCTATAACCCAATTTGTAACCAATTTTTGCACAGGTAATAATTTCATCAAAAGAAAGTCTGTACCTTTCTACACTTGAATTAGATCTTCTAATCCCACAATAATAACAATCATTTTTGCAAAAATTTGTAAATTCAATTAGACCTCTTACATATACGTCTTTGCCATAAATTTCTTGTCTTACCTTGTCGGCTTTTTTTGCCAAATATTCGTTGTATGATTCATCTTTTATAAAATTTAAAAGTTCTTGGTCAGTAAAATTCTCTGCTTTTACAAAGCCCATTATAATTCACTCCTTTTCGTATTTTTATATTATAACAAAAAAAAGTTTTTTATAAAACTTGAAAACAAAATTTATTTTTTTCTACATATTTTCTACACATTCTTTGGATATTATATTGCTTGTAAAAACGAGTTGTAATTATTTTGTAACTATTGTTACGAAAAAGAAATGAAAAACATAAAAAAACTATTAATTAGTTACAATAAATTAAAAAAACACAAAAAAGGAGTAATCATTATGACAAATTTTAAAAAATACGCTCTAGCAGCGGCAATCGTACTACCAACATTATTTACAGTATCAAATAAGGCTGAAGCTTCATCTGCAGTTAAAGATGCAAGCAAAGCTAATGCTGTTAATGTAAGAAGTGACGCTAGTGAATCAAATAATATAATTGGACTTATAACTGATGATAAATCTTATGAAGTTCTAGGATCAACAGATGGTTGGTTAAAAATCAAATTTAACGGTAAAGAAGCTTACGTTGGTGGTCAATGGTTTAATATTACAGAAACAGCTAAAATTTTAAGCCCAGCAAACTTTAGAAAATCTGACAACTTAAATTCAGAAGTTTATCAAGTTCTTAAAAAAGATGAAAGTGTTGAAGTAAAATCAGCAGCAAACAATGGATTTGTAAAAGTAGTTTTTGAAGGTAAAGAAGGATATATTCACAATAGTTTACTAGGACTTTCTAATGATTTTATAAATAAAAATTATGCACCAGTTCAAAGTCAAGAAAGTAGCTATCAAGCTCAAGCTTCATACCAAGCACCAGCTCAATCTTATCAAGCACCTGCTCAAACACAAGCACCAGCACAAAATTATACAGCTAATAATTCATCAGCAAAACAAATTATAGCTCAAAGAGAATCTGGTGGATCTTACAATGCTAGAAACGGACAATATATAGGAAAATATCAATTGTCAGCATCCTACTTAAACGGAGATTATTCTCCAGCTAACCAAGAAAGAGTTGCAGACCAATACGTAGCTCAAAGATACGGTTCATGGGATAACGCCCTAGCATTTTGGAACAACAACGGTTGGTACTAAAATTAAATAATAAAAATTAGAACTTCAAGCTAATTGCTTGAAGTTTTTTTGTGAACATTTTTACTGCCATTTCCCCATCACTTTTGATATATCAATTTAAAAAATTTAATTTATTTATCAAAAATGATAGAATAAAAGAAGATTATAAATTTACAAGGAGCAATTATGAAAATAATTTTGGCTGTAGATAGAGATTTTGGGATAGGAAAAGATAATAAACTTCTTTTTCATTTAAAAAAAGACTTGGCTCATTTCAAAGACCTTACCCTAAATAATATAGTTATAATGGGAAGAAAAACTTATAAGTCTATGAATGGGGCTCTTCCCAAAAGAGAAAATATAGTTTTGACAAGAAATAAAGATTTAAAACTTGATGATGCTCTAGTTTTTAATGACATTGAAAATCTTTTGGAATATGTAAAAGAGAATAAAAATGATAGAGAAGTTTTTGTCATCGGCGGAAAAGAAATTGTAGACTTGCTCTTAGATTTTTGTGATGAGGCAATTATTACAAAAATTGATGCAAAAAAAGACGCTGATACCTTCCTTCACAATTTTGATAAAGACGAAAATTTTGAAATTGTAAATAAATCAGAAGATTATTACGAAAATGACCTTAAATTTAATTATATAACTTATAGGAGAAAAAAATGATAGAAATATTTGTTAGCAAACTTTGTCCAGATTGCACTGAAATAATTGAAGATTACAATAATGATTCAAAAAATTTCCAAGGATGTGAAATCATAGATATAACCGATTCGATGATAAATCTCAAAAGATTTTTGGCATATAGGGATAATTTTAATACTTTTGAAGAAAAAATCAAAACAAATCAAGTAGGAATCCCTGTAAAAATCACTGATAAAAAAGAAGTTGAATTTCTATAAAATTAATTTTTAACTAATTAACAAATAATAATTTAAAAACAAAAATCCAATCTATATTTTCAAAAGCTTATTGCCTATTGAAATTTATAGATTGGATTTTTTTGTAAAAAATAACCCTAGCTTTAGCTAGGGTTAGGAAAAATTTTACTTATTTTTCTTTTTTAGGATAAATAATCCAATTGTGCTTAGTCCAATTGTTGATAAATAGAATCCTAAATTGCTTTCAATTCCTGTTTTTGGCATTTTTGTACCTCCAACATTTGAACCTTTTTTATCATCTCCACTTACTTTTTGTAATTTGCCATCTTTATCTTTATCCTTTTCATTGCTAGAACTTGGTTTTTCTTTAGAAGGTTCTGTGCTTGATGGTTTAGATGGTTGTGGTGGATTTGTTGGTTCTTGTGGCTTAGGATCTGCTTTTTCAATTTTTTCATACAAGGCAGTTACTATTATATTATTATTAATTACTGTCTTATCATCTGTATCCCATCCTTTTACTTTGTAATCTGTTTTTGCTACAATTTTTGGATGAGCAATTTCTGCTAAAGTTTTTCCAGCTTTTGGATTTACATAATATTTTGTTATTCCTTCAAGATCTCCATGATCTCCTTTTTCAAAAATCACTTCAACATATCCATGAGGTTTATCATTAATATTACCATCTCCATCAACTTCTGGAATTATATCAGGAAGTTTAGCAAATGTTCCAGTAACTACTTTATTCTCTTTGTATTGAACAAATTGTATTGTATCAAAATCCCAACCATTAAATAGGTATCCAATTTCAACATTTAAACTTGGTGGTGGAAGAATAACTTCTTTTTCTGGATTTACATAGAATTTTGTAATTTGTCCATCCATTATTGAGCCACCTTCGCCTTGTGTTACAAAAGAAACTTCAACATATCCTTCTACAGGTTCAGTACTTACATCATTTAGTTCGTTGAAATAAGCTGTAATTGTTGTATCAACTCTATAAACACTTGGCATACTTGCATCATGATCCCACGCTCCAAATTCATATCCAGTATTTGGACTTGCTTCTGGAATATTAAGCGTAACTTCTTTTGTAGGATTTACAAAATATGATAATTGTCCACTTAGACTTCCATGACCATCAGTTTTAAAATCTACTTTTACATAGTCTTTTGGCTTTTCATGATTTCCATCATTTGGAATTACATCATCAATCGCCTTTGAGCTTGCCTTTACAACTATATCTTGATCTTTTATTTCTAAAGTTTTTTCTTGATCCCAACTTACAAATTCATAACCCAAATGTTCTCCAATATTTGGCCATTTCAAATCACTTAATTTGACATTTACATTTTTCTTTACAGCATAATTTTGTGTACCTTCTAAATACAAACCATTATCATTCGTAAATGTTACGCTTACATAGCCATCAGGTATTTCTTCTGGATCAGGAATAATATTTTTCTTGGTTTCTTCTATTTGCCACGCTTTAAGACTATATTTCGCTATTATTTCTGTGTCTTTTTCGAATTTTCCTGTGATTTTTTTACCTTTTTCCCATTTTCTTGGATTGGTGTCCTCTTTTTCTCTCCATTCACTAAATTCGTAGCTGTGGCTATCTTTTTCACTTTTTACTTCTATTCCTGTTGGATCTTTTTCTGGAATTGTTACTTCTACATCTCTTCTTACTCTGTAGTATGATTTTTCTTTGTTTACTGCTTTGTCTGTTGGATCTACTGTTACTAGGATGTAATCTTTGTAGTCTTCTCCTGGAATTGTATCTGGATCTGGTACTTCTTTGATTGTATCTAATACTTTTACTGGTACGTCAACTAAGAATACTTCTCCTGTTTTGTAGATTACTTTTATTGTTTGGTAATTTTTGTAAACTTTCTTTGTTGGATCTGTTGGATCTTCTATTTCTTTTTCTGGATCTAGAATTTCTTTGCTTACGTCTGGTTTTTTATCTTTTATTAGATAATAAGAGTCAATTTCCGCAACTTTTCCACTGTTTCCAATTTTTCCAGCTTTTATTTTTTGTTCATATTCTTCTAAACTTGGATATTTTCCTACATAGGTTGTTATCATTTCTGCACTTGGTTCTTGTGCTAATGGTGTAAGTTCTTTGCTATATCTTGCTGTGACGATTATTTTTTTGGTTATTTCTGTATTTTCGTCTTTATCCCATCCGTATTTTTCGTATCCATTGTTTGCTTTGATTTCTGGATGCTTAATTTCTTTTAATTTTTTACCTGCTGTTGGATTAACGTAGTATTTTGTTATTCCTTCTAAGACTCCGTGTTTTCCTTTTTCAAAGATTACTTCTACGTAGCCTTTTGGTTTGTCGTTTGGTTTTCCATCCTCATCAATTTCTGGGATTATGTCGGCTATTTTTTCAAATGTTCCTGTTATTATTGTTTCTTTTTCTGTATATTGGGTTAGTTTACTTGTATCTTTATCCCATCCTTTGAATTTATAGCCTATTTCTGTTTCTAGCTTTGGCGATGTTACTATGACTTTCTTTTCTGGATTTACATAGTAGGTTTCTACTTCGCCTTCTTTTATTTTTCCACCTTCTCCTTTTATTTGGAATATTACTTTTACGTAATCTTTTATTGGTGTTTCGCTTACATCATCTAGTACTTTGAATTTTGCTGTGATTGTTGTATCTTTTTCATATTTTGTTGGCTTGGTTGCGTCTTTGTCCCATTCTTTAAACTGATAGCCTATCTTTGCTTTTGTTTCTGGAACTTTTAGTTTTACTTCTTTGGTTGGATTTACATAGTAGGTTGTTTCTCCTTCTAGTGTTCCATTTCCGTCTGTTTTGAAGTCTACTTTTACGTAACCTTTTGGTTGTTCTTCGCCATCTTTTTTTGGTATTACATCTTTTAATGGGATTGATGTTGCATTTACAACTATATCTTCTTCTTTTATTTCTAAATCTTCTTCTTTATCCCATTTATCGAATTTATATCCTACTTTTTCTTCTATTTGTGCCCATTTTATATCTTTCAATGTTATTTCAAGGTTTTTCTTTACGAAATATTCTTGAATTCCACTTAGTGTTAATCCCTCATCACTTGTGAATTTTACACTTACATAACCTTTTGGTTTTTTTTGTGGATTATCTGGATCATTTGGTATTATATTTTTCTCTGGTTTTTCTTGTTGCCACGCTTTAAGACTATATTTTGCTTTTATTTCTGTGTCTTTTTCGAATTTTCCTGTGATTTTTTTACCTTTTTCCCATTTTCTTGGTTTTGTATCTTTTCTTTCCATTTGGTAAATTCGTAGCTGTGGCTTTCACCGTTTTTACTTGTTACTTCTATTCCTTCTGGATTATTTGATGGAATTGTTACTTCTACATTTTTTCTTACTCTGTAGTATTTCTTTGTTGGATCTTTTGCTTTGTCTGTTGGATCTACTGTTACTAGAATGTAATCTTTGTAGTCTTCTCCTGGAATTGTATCTGGATCTGGTACTTCTTTGATTGTATCTAATACTCTTACTGGTACGTCAACTAAGAATACTTCTCCTGTTTTGTAGATTACTTTTATTGTTTGGTAATTTTTGTAAACTTTCTTTGTTGGATCTGTTGGATCTTCTATTTCTTTTTCTGGATCTAGAATTTCTTTGCTTACGTCTGGTTTTTTATCTTTTATTAGATAATAAGAGTCAATTTCCGCAACTTTTCCACTGTTTCCAATTTTTCCAGCTTTTATTTTTTGTTCATATTCTTCTAAACTTGGATATTTTCCTACATAAGTTGTAATCATTTCTGCACTTGGTGGATATACAATATCTTTTGGTGTTTTTGAATATCTTGCAGTAAGCACAGTTTCTTTTTCAAAGATATGACGATTTGGCATTTGGAAATTATCCTTATCTGCCAATGTATCCAAATCAGCAGTCCATTTTTCAAATGTCCAGTCATTTTCTCCTTCTGGATCATTTTCTGGAATTTTTACTTGAGCTTTTGGATTTACATAATAAGTTTTTATTTGACTGTCTTTAGCCTTCTTTGTTGGAACTACATCAACTTTTACAAAATCTTTCAAAAATTCGTCGTTTTGAACTATATTTGGTTTAGATTTACTATCCAATGCCCTATAAATATTTTTGTAAATTTCTACAGGAATATCAAAATCTTTGTAAGTATCATTTTTGAAATTAACCCTTACTTTAATTGAATCTTTATTAGGTTTAACATCACTTGGCTTATTATTGTAATCTTCGTTTTCTTTTACCTTATCATAGATTGTATCTTCTTCTAAGACTTGGTAATCTTTATATTTTTCAAGTTTCATTAAGTCACTAATAGATTCTTCTATTTGGGCATTTGTTGGCATAAAGTCATTGATGAAGTTTCCGCCATCATCTTTTGATGATTCAAAAACTTTAATAGGTTTTACTTCTGGATATTTATCTTCTACAAAGTCAATTTCAAATTCATAACTCTTTTTGATTTGAGTATTTTCATCAAGTAAACCTTTTAATTCTTTTCCATCTTCTCTTTTTCCACTCCATGAACCAATGTTGTAATTTTTGGCTGGAGTGATTTTTATACCATTTTTCTCTTCATCTGTTGGTACAGGAATATTTGAGAAATTCAAACCATCTATTACATCATAATAAATTTCTTTTATTTCCTTGCCATTTTCGTCTGTTCCAAATGAACCATTGTCAAGTGCCTTAAAGGTAACTCTGTGATAGCCCTTAGGTATTGGTGTCTTTGGATTTTTTGTTTTTAAAACTCTGACATCTTTATAATAGAAATTTATATCTTTTGTTTTTACTCCATTAATACCAAGTAATTCGTGAGTATCTTCGTTAATATCAAAGAATAATTGAGTTTGTGGAGGACTTACTAATTTGAAACCTCTTATTTTTCTATAGTTTACAGAATCAAAGTGCCTGTTTCCATTCAAAACTTCTTCAGGTTCTATTACATTTTCAAATTTGTCCCCTTGACTTCCAACTGCTTCAAACTTATCTTGTCCATCTTTTGCTAGTAGATAATTTACTGTATATTTTCTATAACGATAAGGTCTGTAGTAGAAGTGGAATTGATTTTTAAATTCCAACTTTATTGGTTGTTGATTATCATCAGATTTTTTGTCATCATTTTCAGCTTGAACAACTTGGTTTTGATAATAAGTATTTTTTCTCTCAGTTTCTTTTTTATAAGCTTCATATTCATTTTTTGTATCTTCATTTACATTTTTATTATCAAACTCATCATCATTAGCCAAGATGTATTCTTCACCTTGCATAACACCATAAGCTGTAGTGTTTGTTTTAACTCTTTGATTTTTTATTACGCCATCAACTAATTTTACTTCATTAAAATCTTTATCAAGCAAGTGATGGTATACTTTTACATCAACTAAACTATTTTTAGCCCAAATTGCTCTAAGATAAAGATCTGATGTAATTTCATTTCCAAAAGAATAAAGTCTTGGTACTTCATATTTATCTTTATAAGAAGTATCTTCACTTCCATCTTCATTATAAGTTACAAGCTCCCAACCCAAGAAATCATAACCATCTCTTTGTGGTGTTGGTGGCGCTTTTATTGTCATTCTATTTGCTACATCAAATACTTGAACATTGCCTTCATTTTCAAATTTTTCAGGAAGCTTATATGGAACTTTTCCAAATTCAGTTGATATTTTAATTCTTTCGCCATCTTTGTGAGTTGCAATATCATTTTGCCCAATAGAATCAATCTCTCCACCATTTGGATCAAATTTTACCTTATAATTTTTGTCAGGTTCGCCCCATTTTGCATAAAGGACAACATCATAATTAGGCATATTAGCATCAGCATCATCTAGCTTAGACTTTAACTCTTTTATTTCATTTTGTATTTTAAATTTCTTTTCTTTGTCGTTTGAATTTTTTTCAAGTTCTTTATATTTTTCAGCAATTTGAGATTCAATCTTTTCAGATTCTTTAATAGTATCCTTAATGAGCCTGCTACCTTGAGCATCCAATGCCCAACCCTTAAATACATAATTATCAGGAAGATTTTTAGGTTTATCAGCTTCAGTAAGCTTATATTCTTCATCAAGATTTAATTTTCTAAGAGGTATATCATAATATACATCAGATATAATCGCATCTTTACCATTTGAAAATGTCTTTCCAGAAAAATCAGCATGTGCATTTACATCTGATGGATCTTTATCAAGATATAGTGTATATTTTTCACGTTCATAAGTAAATGCAAAGCGGTATTTATCAATATCCTTGAAAGGAACTCCATTAATTCCATTTTGACCAATAGGATCAAAGAAGGACTTTTCATCCTCTGGTCTTTCTTTCTCATATTCATCTAATTCATTTTTAAGTTCATCAAAAGTGTATTCTGTAAGTCTTTCTGTATAGCCTTTTTCTTTGCAGGACGTTGAAGTACATCGTCATAAGGATCAATTCCCTCATATTTAGGTGTAAATCCTACAATGCCTGGAGAAGGATATGGGTATGGAACATTTGTGTCAATTTTTGTATATGACATATCTGGATTATAGTGGAGCTTGCCGTCAAAGCCCTCAAACAAATATTCCATATAGTAGATAGCAAATTGGAACTCTGCACTTTCACAAGGTCCAAGAGAAATTGTTCTTTCAGGTAATTTTTCTCCTGTTGAAATTGAGTGAGTTGCAGGTCTTACCGCTGGATCTAATTCTGTAAAATCTTTATCTATAAAATCCTTTGATGTTAGCCAGTATGGTGGAGTATCAAGATATAAACCTTGATCTAAATTTCCATTATTTTCTGAATTTAATTGCCATCCTATAAAACTATGATTTGGAGCAAAGTCAATTCCGCCTTTTTCTATAAGCCACATATCATTAGGCCATTTTGTCATTCTCTCGCCAAATTTTGCTGTAAATTTATATGGTTTGTTCACTTCTTTTGTAGAATCATATTTTCTTCCATCAGGAAGTACCATTTTTGCTTCTTTAGCTGGAAAACCAGCATCAGGTTCATCAATACAGAATTTTTCAAATAGCATTGTATATGTTTGACGATCATAGTAAATGTTATAGGTAGTTGAGCTATCAGAATGAACTTTTTTTACAAGAACTTCACTTGTTCCATCATCATTTTTAACATTTTCTGTGTTTTCTTCTTTTATTTTTTGTGTATTTCTAACATAATATTTATTAAGTTCTTTTTCTTTTCCCTTTTCTGTAAGATCTTTTTCTATTTCAGGGAATTTGAAACCTTCTGGTAACATTTTATCTAAATCTGGGCGAGAGTTTGTTTTCGCATCTTTTATTACTTTTGCTCCAATAAAATCATAGCCATCAGATTCAGCTTTTTGAGTCCAAAATTGAATCTTATAATCTGCTTTTGGTTTTTCATCCCATACTGCAGTAAAGATGATGTTTTCTGCTGGCATTGCCTCTTTTAGACCATCTGGATAATTTTTCATGTCTATAAGATCGCCTTTTTCTATTTTTTTGCCATCAGAAGTTTCTAAATCTATATTAGACTTCCATCCTTTAAATATAGACGTACTTTTTGTTGGTTTGTAATCAAAATATGGAATAGTTTGACCATAATATAAGGTCATATTTGGTACATAAGATCCACCATCAGAATCAAAATCTACTTGGAAAGTTTTTCTATTGTAGTGATAAATTAATGGAGTTTCACTTGCATTTTCTGGAACTGTTACCTCAAGATTGTTTTGTTCTGGTTCAAATCCTTTTGCATACTTTTCACTATCTTTTTCATTTAATTCTGGAATTTTAAATTTATCTCCAGTTTTTGCCTTATATTCTCTGATTAATGGTTTTTCTCCATCTTTTGGATCTTCATATTTTTCATGATCATATAAGTTTTGGAAAAGATATTTTACTTTAATTTTTCCTTCTTTTGGTTCATATTTATAATCATGATTTCCATAAAACAAAAAGCTCGCTTTTTTTGTATCTTCGGCATTCTTTTTTACAAAATCATAAGTAACATCATAGGAATCAATGCCATTTGGTTTGTCGTAGCCTTTTATTTCAGGCAAGTTTATTTTTTTCAACATTTTTCTTTTCTTCTGGGCTTGCATTTTCTCCTACGCTTGCTATGTATGGTTGAAAAATTATTTTGTCCTTATCTAAACCATTTTCTTTTACACCAATTTTGTAATCCCACCTATAAGTGTAAATGTCAGGATATTTTGGATTTTCTAATTGTTCTTCAATATCCTTGCTTTCATCAAGCTCAGTAGGTTTTTTTACAATTGATTCATTTATCTTGTCGATATAAATATCATCGCTATCGTCATCACGTTTTGTATACGACGCCAAAGCTATATTTGTACCGAGCAAAATAATAGCTAGTAATAGTGTTAAAATAATTTTTTTATTCTTTTTACTTTTCACTAAAAATACCTCCTTTTTTTTACTATATTATTACTTCAATTATATACTAATAATCAATGAAATAAAAGTCTTTTTACAAAACATTTACATATTTGCGAAAAAGATTACCTCAAAAAAAATCAGCACAAGAATCAATATCCTTATGCTGATTTATTTTTATAAATTTATTTAATTATTTTTTGTAAAATCTTCCAATCTTATATAATCAAAAATTCCATCTGTAAATTCTTGGTCTATTTCTCCTTTTATTAATGGAAGAGTGTAATTTGTAATTTTTTCTTTTAAAATCTCTCGTGATTCTAGCCATTCTTGTGGGATTTTTTTCTCTTTATTTGCTATATTTGATGGTTTTGTTGTAAAATATTTTACTTTGTAATCCTTAGAATTTTCTCTTTTTAATATTGGAACTAGATTTGTTTTTTCCTTCCCATATTTTATTGTCAAATATCCCAATTGGTAAGCCTCATCTGAATCGGTTTTTGAAATTAGAAAACTTGTTCTTTGGACAATATTTAATTCAACCGAACGAGTTTTTACTTTTAATTTATCGTGAATATAATCTGAAATTTTTAAGCCAATGCCTGCAATTATTGGATGATTGAAGCCTTTATCAAAAGATTTTTGTTTTTCATTTAAAAGTTTTCCATCTTTGTCCATAAAGCCTTCTGAAACTGCTATTAGCAAATTATTATCTTCTTCGAATTTTTCTTTAATTTCTTTTTCTATATCATCTAATAATTTTTTATCTTCTGGAAGATAGACTAAATTTACTATATCTTTTTTTCTTTTATAATTTGCAAGATAAGAAGTTGCTGTAAGCCAGCCTGCATTTCTTCCCATAATTTCCACAAAGGTAACTGATTTTATTGGATATATATCGCAATCAAGCCTAATTTGTCTTAGGGCAGAATTTACAAATTTTGATGCAGATGCAAAGCCCGGCGAATGGTCCATTTCGCACAAATCATTATCAATTGTTTTTGGGCAACCAACCACATTTACCCAATCAATCTTATTTTTTTCTATGTATGAATTGAGTTTCATAACTGTATCCATTGAATCATTTCCACCAATATATACAAAAGTTGAAATCTCATATTTTTTTAAATTTTCAAAGATTTTTTTATATTGCCAATCTTTCAAATCATCACTTAATTTAAAACGACAAGAACCAAGAATAGAAGAAGGTCTTTTTCTTAGCCTTTCGTTCGCCTTTTCTTTTTCAAACAAATCTTTGTCAACTATTTTAATATTTTCACTTAAAAGCCCTTCAATTCCATTTAAAGAAACAAATACATTTTCAAAATCAAAATCAATCCCAGCTTGGATAGCACCAGCCAAAGAAGAATTAATAACAGCGGTGGGACCACCTGACTGACCAATTAAACAATTCATATATCCCCCTTAAATTTTTATCCTTATATATAGTACCATTTTATTTAGAAATTTTAAGGCAAAAATAAAACAGAAAAGCTTTTTAACTTTTCTGTCTATCTTAATTTATTATAAATTTTATCCTTATATCCCCAAGGATTTTTTTGCCAAGGCGTCTGCCATGTCGTTGTATTTGTCGTTTGAGTGCGCCTTTACTTTTATAAAATGAACATCAATTTTTTCTTTTGCTTTTTGGAAAAATTCGTAGTATCTTTGGGTAAGTTCGTTATTTCTTTTCCACTCTCCTTTTGCCCAAGATTCTATGCCTTGATAATCGTAGTGGATATAGATTGTTTTTTTGCCTTCAGAAATCGCCTTGTTGATTGCTCCTACACTTGCCTTTACTTCTCCTGCAACATTTCTGTGGATATGAAATTCATCATCAAAATCTTTATAAATTTCTTCGATTTTTTCGTCTGTTATGTAGACTATTCCTACTCCGTATTTTTTATCTTTTTTGGAATAAGAACCATCAATGTAGGCTATTACTGAATCTTTATCTGCTTTTATTTCAATATTTTTATCTTCCAAAAAATCTTCTGCATCTTCTTTTTTCTTAAAAGACTTGTAAACTGCTCCCTTGTAACCTTTTACTTCTTTTAAACACAAATCCCAGGATGTGTATATCCCAGGATTTCTGCCTTTTTTTACTGCGTAATATTTCATTTGTTTTAATTTTCCTTTGCTGCCCAATATGAAACTGAGCCAGGTCCAACATTAAAAATTCCGTTTCCATTTTCATCGATTGTAACTTCGTTTTTGTTGTTGCCTGACAAATCTATATAGGTTTTTCCAGCTTCTTCTTCGCCTACAAACATTTGTTTTTCAGCCATATCTCCTATGGAAATCAAAACTGCAAGGGAAGATGTATCAGAATCTGTCCTTCTGACCCAACCTACAACTTGAGGATTATCAAAATAATCATCTTGGTCTCCAAAAGCATATTTTTTTCTCACATCAAGCATCTTATCTATCATTTCTTTTAATGGATCTTTTTTAACCTCTCCTTTTAGTCCATAATAATCTCCTGCAAAAATACAAGGATAGCCGTCTTTTCTAAATAAAATCAAGGAGTAGGCGATTTCTTTAAACCAATCTTCAACCCAAGAATCCAATGACTGACCTGGTTGGGAATCGTGATTGTCGACAAAGGTTACTGCTTGGAGGGGATGATTTTTGACAATTGTGTTGTTAAAAATATTTCTCATATCATAATTTCCGTTTGACTTGCTCGCCTGTTCAAAGTGAAAATGAAGTGGCACATCAAATAAGTCTATTTTCCAATCAGTATCGTCCAAATATCCATCAATTTGACCTTCGTCATATTGCCAATATTCCCCAAAAAGATAAAAATCGTCTTTCTTTTTTTCCATAATATGATTTGATAAATCATAAATAAATTCGTCAGAAATGTGCTTTAATGCATCATACCTAAAACCATCAACTCCAGTTTCTTCCATAAACCAATCGACCCATTTAAATATTTCTTCTCTTACTTCCGGATGGGAATGGTCTATGTCAGCGTTCATAAGGTAATCGAAATTTCCTTTTTCATCGCTCACGCCATCGTCCCAATATTTTCCTTCGCCAAGGACTCTAAATATTGCCTTTGTGTCGGTATTTGAATCATAATCAACGCCTGTAAAATGATAATAATGCCAAATGAAATCAGAATATTTACCTTCTCTTCCAGGAAAATCAAAACCTGTCCAAGCCTTTATTTTCATATCTTCTGATACGTCTTTTTCTCTGTTATTTTGATCTACCATTCTCGCCATAAATTCTTCTTCAAAATCGGCGTTTCCCTTGTGATTTAAAACAACATCTGCATAAACTTTTATATTATTTTTGTGAAGTTCATCAATAGCCTCAAGAAGTTCTTTTTTTGTTCCATATTTTGTCCTAACTGTGCCTTTTTGGTCAAATTCTCCCAAATCCCACAAGTCATAAATTCCATATCCAACATCTTGGTCGCCTCCACCCTTACACATTGGTGGAAGCCAAAGAGCATCAATTCCAGCATCCTTTATTTTTTTTGCATTTTCCTTCAAAAAAGCATAATAGCCTCCGTCAGCGGGACTGTCCCACTCGAAGGCTTGCATCATAACATCGCTCATTTATTTTTCCCCTTCAACGATGGCAATTGATGCTGAACAACCAAGTCTACTTGCTCCAGCATTTATCATCTCCATTGCCTCATCATAGGTATGGATTCCTCCACTTGCCTTAACTCCCATTTCTTCTCCAACAGTTTTTCTCATAAGAGCCACATCTTCTTTTGTAGCTCCACCCGTAGAAAATCCTGTAGAAGTTTTTACAAAATCTGCACCAGCTTCTTTGGAAAGTTCGCACACTTTAATTTTTTCTTCATCATCAAGTAGGCAAGTTTCAATAATAACTTTTAAAATTTTATCTCCACAAGCTTTTTTAACTTCTTTTATATCTTCCAAAACGTAAGCATAATCTTTATCTTTTAATCTTCCAACATTAATTACCATATCAATTTCATCTGCCCCATCTTTAATGGCATCTTCTGTTTCAAAAACCTTAGCCTTTGTAGTCATTGCCCCCAAAGGAAAACCAATAACAGATGTGATTCTAATATCCTTATCCATATCTCTAATCATAGCAACATAAGAAGAATTTACACATATAGATTTAAAATTATATTCTAAAGTTTCTTCTACAATCTTTTTAACTTCATCTTTTCTTGCATCAGCTTTTAATATAGTGTGGTCAATATATTGATTAATTTTCATTTTTTTCTCCTTTATAATCAATTAGGGCAAGACTAATATCATCATCTTGTTCGCCCCAAGTAAATTTTTCCAAATCTTCTAAAATAAAATCAAGATTATTTTTATTTTTTAAATTTTCCATCAATCTTTCAACAGAATACTCGTTTTTTTCAATATCCTTACTTTCAATAACACCATCAGTATAAAATAAAATCCTGTCTTTAGGATGAAGTTTAATAGTAACTTCTTGGTAAATATTTTGCTCAATAATATTAGAAATCATCCTACCAGAAACAACAAGTTTATTTACACGATTTTTATTTTCAATAAGATGAAGAGGTGGGCAATTATGTCCAGCATTAGAAAAAGTAAGGCTATCATTTAGGCTATCAAAAATTCCAACCCAAACTGTAAAATACTGGGATGAATTCATATCAAGTTTTACGAACTTTTCCCTAAGTTTTTTCAAAACTTGACCTGGAGAATAATCACTATGTCGTTCAAAAATTCCGCTTATAGATAATTTTACAAACATGGTCATAATAGAAGATTTAACCCCATGACCCATAACATCGGCTATATAAAAGGCATACCTATTTTCATCAACCTTAATAATATCAAACAAATCCCCCGAAAGATCATTTGATGGAATATATCTTCCCTCAAGCTTTATATCCCCATAAGTTTTATTTTTGGGCAAAATACTCGCTTGAATTTTTCTAACAAATCTAATATCTTCAAGCATCTTTCTATTTGCATTAAAAAGATCAACTTTCATCCTAGATTCGCTAGTTATATCCCTATAAACTTCAATAATTCCCATAAATTCATTGTCATTATAAAGGGGAGAAGATTTAATAGAATAATATTTGCCATTAATGAGTTTTTCCTCTTCAATTGTAGTATTTTTAAAAATATCAGCCTTTTCACTAAGTTTTTCTATATCAATATTTTGCTCAATGAGCGACCTGTCAAGATGAATATCTCGTTTCATTTTTTCATTAATAAAAACAAGCCTACCATACTTATCAAGTATCCTAACCCAGTCATCCATTGAGTTTAAGACATAGAAATTATCATCCCTAAATTTTTCTATATTCGCCTTACCCATAAGAACCTCTTTATAAACATTTATTCTCTTTTTATGGTAACATTTATAAGATATATTTTCAATTAATTAAGTAAACTAATGAAATTTTTAATATAAAAATTATTAATAAAGACTAAAATTTAAAGAAAATATCGATAAAAAGAAATACAAAATTAAAAACTAAATCCAAAAATTAAATTCATAATAAAATCTAAATCAGATACAAAACAAATTTGATAATAAAACTCTATACAAAATACAAATCAAAAAAAACAAAATTCATTATAAAACTCTAAATCAGATACAAAACAAAATTCAAAAGCAATACTATAAAAATATCAATAAAGCATTGAAAACTTCACATAAAATCTAAACTGAATTTTAAAACTCCATTTACAATAAAATCTAAATTAAATTTTAAAACCCATTTACAATAAAATCTAAATTAAATTTTAAAACTTCATTTACAATAAAATCTAAATAAACCTATCTAACTCCGTTGATAATGAATCTATATGTCATTAGCCAATCTATATTAAAAATTTTTATATTAATTTAAAATATCCTTTACAATAAAAATAAATTAACTTATCTAAACCCGTTGATAATGAATCTATATTTCATTTGCTAATCTATATAAAATATTTATATTAAATTTAAAATACACAAAAATTTTCATTCTAAAATAGAAGACTACTATCCAAAAATAAAAATCAAATTATAATTTTTCATTTTATTTTGAAAATTAAAAATTACCACAAAAAAAGCACCTTATTTTCATAAGATGCTATAGAGTAAGTTTATTATACAAGTTCTATTATTGCTCTTTCGGAACCATCGCCTCTTCTTGGTCCTAATTTTAATACTCTAGTATATCCACCGTTTCTATCTTCATATTTTGGTGCAATTTCGCCAAATAATTTTTGAACTGTAGATGGTTTGTATATATATTGAGCTGCTTGTCTTCTTGTGTGAAGTGTATTTTTCTTACCTAATGTAATCATACGATCAGCCATTTTTTGAGTTTCTTTTGCTCTTGTTAGTGTAGTAGTAATTCTACCATTGTCTAACAAAGAAGTAACTTGATTTCTAAGTAGGGCATTTCTATGATCTGTTCTTCTACCAAGCTTTCTTTTATTAGCCATCATATCCTCCTATTCTTCTCTTAAACTAAGTCCTAAACTGTGGATTTTATCAATAACTTCTTCTAGTGATTTTTTACCGAAGTTTTTGATATCCTTTAGCTCAGATTCACTTTTTTCTATTATCTCACCAACAGTATTATATCCTGCTCTTTTTAGACAATTGAATGATCTTAATGAAAGATCTAATTCCTCAATAGTTTTTGATAATTCCATTTGATTATTATCTTCTTCATCGATTTCTTCAATTTCTTCTTCCTCATCTTCTGGTGGGAATTGTTGACCTGGTAGGTCTTTGAAAAATCTTATATCTTCCATCAAAATTGAAGCGCCTTCTGATAAGGCTTCTTGTGGAGTGATTGTTCCATCAGTCCAAACTTCAAGAATTAATTTATCATAATCAGTAGACTCACCTACTCTAGTATTTTCAACTGTAAAGTTTACGCTTTTTACTGGTGTAAATGATGAATCTATAGCTATTGCTCCTATTGGGTCGGTATCCTTTTTGTTTTGTTCAGCTACCCTATATCCTTTACCATCTGTAACGTCAAGGGCAATAAACAATCTTCCTTTATCATTAACTGTTGCAAGATAATGATCTGGATTTGCCACTTCGATTTGGGCATCTGTTTTTATATCTTTAGCTGTAACAATTTTAGGTCCTTCTATATCTAAAAATAGTGTTAGATCTTCTTTAGTATGTTTTTTAATATCAATACCTTTGATATTTAATATTAATTCAGGTACATCTTCTACAACTCCAGGAATTGTGGAAAATTCGTGTAGTACCCCGTCTATAAGAATCTTTGAGACGCTAGAACCAGGTAAGGATGATAAAAGCATCCTTCTCATACTGTTTCCTATGGTTGTACCATAGCCTCTTTCGAGTGGATATAGGACAAATTTACCGTAATTAGTTTCTTCGTCTATATCTAAAATTTCAATCTTTGTATCTAATTTTTCTATCATTGTATCTCCTTAGTTCTAACAATTTAACTAATTCTATTTAGAATAGAACTCAACAATCATACGTTCTTCTACAGGTATATCAATATCTTCTCTTGTTGGGAAGTTTGTAACTTTTACCTTTAAGTTTTCTAAATCTGAATCTAACCATGAAACTACTCCAAATGATTGGTTTGTTTCTTTGATAGCTTTAAATAATTGGCTTGATCTAGATTTTTCTTTAACTTCAATAACATCTCCTTCGTTTACAAGAATTGATGGGATGTCAACACTTTTTCCATTTACTAATAAATGTCCATGTGTTACGATTTGTCTTGCTTCTCTTCTAGTTCTAGCAAGTCCAGATCTAAATGCTATATTGTCAAGTCTTCTTTCACAAAGGATTATTAGGTTTTCACCTGTTTGTCCTTGCATTTTTGAAGCTTTTTCATAATAACTTCTAAATTGTTTTTCACTTACTCCGTAGATGAATTTAGCTTTTTGTTTTTCCCTTTGTTGCATACCATATTCACTAAGTTTTCTTCTTTGATTAGAGTTTGTTCTTTTAGATTCTCCTGAGTAACCTAAGTATGCTGGGCTGATTCCTAAGCTTCTACATCTTTTAAATATTGGATCTCTGCTTACTGCCATAGTTTCTCCTTATTAAACTCTTCTTCTCTTAGGTGGTCTACAACCATTGTGAGGAATTGGTGTTACGTCTTTTATCATTGTTACTTCAAGTCCTGCTGCTTGTAAGCTTCTGATTGCAGATTCTCTTCCTGAGCCTGGTCCTTTAACAAATACTTCTACACTTTTTAAACCATATTCCATAGCTTTTTTTGCTGCTTCTAAAGCTGCTTCTTGTGCTGCAAAAGGAGTTGATTTTCTTGATCCTCTAAAACCTAATTGTCCAGCACTTGCCCATGATAAGGCATTTCCTTGTGCATCTGTCAAAGTTACCATTGTATTATTGAATGTTGAATTGATATGAGCTTGTCCTCTTTCGACATTCTTTTTAACTCTTCTTCTACCTCTTTTAGCAGAAGATTTTTTAGTCTTTGCTGCCATATCTCCTCCTAATGTCTTCCTTTTCTAGTTCTTGCGTTATTTTTTGTATTTTGACCTCTTACAGGTAAACCTCTTTTGTGTCTAATTCCTCTGTAGCAATTAATTTCTCTAAGATTTCTAATATTCATAGATACTTCACGTCTTAAATCACCTTCGATTGTATAGTCGTCTAATATCTCACGAATTTTTCCTAGTTCTCCTTCTGTAAGGTCTTTCATTTTTGTATCAGGATTGATTCCTGCTTTTTCTAATATTTCTTGCGCTGAAGATTTTCCTATACCATAAATATAAGTCAATCCAATTTCTGCTCTTTTTTCTCTAGGTAAGTCTATACCAGCTATTCTTGGCATCTAATACCTCCTTAACCTTGTCTTTGTTTATGTTTTGGATTTTCGCAAATTACCATAACTTTACCGTTTCTTTTGATAATTTTGCATTTATCACACATTTTTTTTACTGATGCTCTAACTTTCATTATCGTTCTCTCTTTCTTTATCTACACTTTTAGATTTAAAATAACAAGAAAAAATCGTAGATTTTTTATTGTTATTTGCGTCTCCAAGTAATTCTGCCTTGAGTAAGATCGTATGGAGATAATTCTACTGTTACTGTATCTCCTGGTAATATTCTAATGTAGTTCATTCTAAGTTTGCCTGAAATATGTGCTTGTATTTCATGGCCATTTTCTAGTTCTACTTTAAATATTGCATTTGGTAGAGCTTCTTTAACTACTCCTGTTACTTCTATAGCATCTTTTTTTGACATCGATAAAATCTCTCCTTTTCTTTTATTTTGATCTATTAATGTCTGATTGATTCTTTTTAACAACAAGACATAATCTAGATATCTTTAATGAAAGACTCTATCTTTATCTCGTTTTCGATTTTGTAATTCATTGAAAAATTTAGCATATTTGTTAATATTTTTTATTTTATTTCTCTAAACTTTTTTTAATTTGATCAAAAACTTCTTCAGGAGTTTTTGCACCGTCAATAGTAACTAATATACCTTTTTTGTTGTAGTAATCAATCAAAACTGATGTGTGTTTGTTGTAAACATCAAGTCTTTCTTTAACTGCAGCTTCTGTGTCATCTTCTCTTTGGATTAATTTTTCTCCTGTTTCATCATCAATTCCTTCAATTTTTGGTGGGTTGAATTTTATATGATAAACTTTTCCGGTTGACACATTTACTCTTCTTCCAGATATTCTTTCAATAATTACATCTTCAGGCACATTGATATTTATTACCTTATCAATCTTATTATCTCTTTTTTGCATTCCTTCATCAAGTGCTTCGGCTTGAGTAATATTTCTAGGAAATCCATCAAGTAGTATGCTTTTTCCATCTTCTACTTTGTCTAAGGCATCCCAAACTAAATCTATTGTTAATTCATCTGGAACTAATTGGCCTTTGTTCATATATTCTTTTGCCTTAGCTCCCAAAGGTGTGTTATTTTTTATATTTGTTCTAAATATATCACCTGTTGATATTTGAACTGCATCTAATTCTTTTATTAATTTTTCTGCTTGTGTTCCTTTTCCGGCTCCTGGAGGGCCTAACAATATGATATTCATAATATTACCTATTTAAAAATCCTTTATAGTTTTTCATAGTAAGCATTGCTTCTATTTGTTTCACTGTTTCAAGTATTACACCAACAACGATTATTACTGAACTTCCTCCAAAGGATAAGTTTAGTCCTAAAAATCTTGATGATAGTGCTGGTACTATTGTAAGTAGCGCTAACGAAATAGCACCAATAAATGTAATTTTATTTCCTACTTTTGCTAGGTAGTCGCTAGTTGGTTTTCCTGGTCTTATTCCTGGAATAAAACCACCATTTTGTTGAAGTTGTTTTGCATATTCAACTGTATTAAATTGTATCATGTTGTAGAAATAAGCAAATACTAGGATTAGTACAGCTTGTACAACAAGATAAATTACAAAACCATAAGTTGATTTGCTAAAGAATTGATTCAATCCTCCATTAGCATTTCCCATAAATAATGAGATTGTTGATGGAATTGCTAATACTGCTGAAGCAAATATTATTGGCATTACTCCGCTCATATTTACTTTTACTGGTATATGAGTTGATTGTCCGCCATACATTTTTCTTCCAACTACTCTTTTTGCGTATTGGACTGGTATTTTTCTTTCTCCTTCTGTAATTTTTACTGTAAATACTACTATAAAAATTACTACAAGTGCCATGATTAAAATTGAAATCCATGTAATTGTATTGTAATGAAGACCAGTCTTCCAAGTTTTTAATGTTTTAGGTACATTTGCAATGATACCCATAAAGATTATAATTGATACACCATTTCCAATTCCTTTTTCTGTTATGGTTTCTCCCATCCATGTAACAAGCATTGTTCCACCGATTAGGACTACATTCATAACTATTTTTTGGAATGGTGTTGCAGATGATAAAGCTGCTCCATATAATCCGTTTGTTATTGCTATAGCTTGAAATATTGCAAGAAATATTGTCATATATCTTGTATATTTTTGTATAGTTTTTCTTCCTGCTTCGCCTTCTTTTGTTAGCTCTTCAAGTCTTGGGATTACAACTGTTAATAATTGCATTACGATTGATGCTGTAATGTATGGTTGCACTCCAAGTGCAAATATTGATAGGGTTGAAAGTCCGCCACCTGTTAGCATATTTAAATAATCTACAAGTGTTCCTTCCATTCCCTTATATGCTGCTGCTAACTTTTGTGCATCTATAAATGGAATTGGGATGTTATTTCCTAATCTATATATTAATAACATCACTAGAGTGAAGTAGAATTTTTTTCTTATTTCTTCTTCACCCCAAGCTCTCTTTAGCGTATCTAACATTAGATCACCTCAGCCTTTCCCCCTTGGGCTGTGATTTTTTCTTCTGCAGATTTTGTAAACTTGTGAGCTTTTACTGTTAATTTCTTTGTGATTTCGCCATCGCCAAGAATTTTAATTCCAGCTTTTGCTTTATTTTTATTTAAAATTTTATTTTCAAATAGTAGTTCAGGTGTAACTTCTGTACCGTCTTCAAAAATATCTAAATCACATACATTTATTGTTTCGTATTGTTTTCTATTGATATTTTTAAATCCTCTTTTTGGAAGACGTCTAAATAATGGCATTTGGCCACCTTCAAATCCTGGTCTAACTCCGCCACCGCTTCTTGAGTTTTGTCCGTCTTGACCACGACCTGCTCTAGTTCCGTTTCCACTTCCTGGACCTCTACCTTTTCTATTTTTTGTTTTTAGCTTTTGGTTAGGTTTTAAATCGTGAAGTTTCATTTTACACCTCCTAGCTTAATTCTTTAACTTCCAACATAAATGGAATTTTGTTTATCATTCCTCTTAATGCAGAATTATCTTCTCTAACTACTGTTTGACCAATCTTTCTAAGACCTAGTGCTTTTGCTGTAGCTATTTGATCGTCTTTTCTGCCTATGAAGGATTTTTTTAATTTGATTTCAACTTTTGCCATAGAATACTCCTTAATAATCGAATTCTTCTATTGATTTACCACGTAATCTTGCAACTTCTTCTACTGTTTTCATAGAAGCAAAAGCTTTTAAGCAAGCATTAATGATATTTTTTGGATTTGATGAACCTAAGTTTTTAGCTCTGATGTCCTTGTATCCTGCAAGTTCACAGATAGCACGAACTGGTCCACCAGCTATGATTCCTGTACCTTCTTTAGCTGGCATTAATAGTACAGATCCTGCACCTTTGTTTGCCAATATTCTGTGTGGAACTGTAGTGTTTACTATAGGAACTGTAACCATGTGTTTTTTTCCATCTTCTGTTGCTTTTCTTATAGCTTCAGGAACTTCTGTAGCTTTTCCTGTTCCTACTCCTACATGTCCATTTTGATCTCCTACTACCACTAGGGCAGCAAATCTCATGTTACGTCCACCTTTTACAGTTTTTGCAACTCTATTTATACTAACTACTCTATCTTCGAGGTTTAGTTTGTCTACATCTTGTTTTAATAAATACATCTAAATCCTCCCTCGTTAAAACTTAAGACCATTTTCTCTTGCTGCTTCAGCTAGGGCTTTTACTTTTCCGTGATAAAGATATCCGTTTCTATCAAAAACAACCTCTTCGATTCCTTTATCAAGTGCAACTTTTGCTATCATTTCGCCAACTTTTGTGGCAGCTTCTATATTTGCACAATTTTCTAAACCTTCGTTTACTTCTTTTTGTAATGTATTTGCACTTGCAAGTGTTACTTGTGCATCATCATCTATTAATTGTGCGTATATATTAGTATTTGATTTGTAGACACTAAGTCTTGGTTTTTGAGCAGTTCCACTGACTTTATTTCTAACTCTATATTTACGAGTTTTTAATCTTTGCTCTTTTGTTTTTTTAGCCATTATTGCCCCCTACTTACCTGTCTTACCAACTTTTCTTCTAATATGCTCACCTTCGTAACGGATTCCTTTACCTTTATATGGTTCAGGTTTTCTCCAGTTTCTAATGTTTGCTGCATATTGTCCAACAAGTTGTTTATTGATTCCTTTTACAACGATAGTTCTATCGTTAGGAACTTCTACTTCAATTCCTTCAGGATCGTCCATTTTAACTTGGTGTGAAAATCCTAGATTCATTACTAGGGTTTTACCTTGTTTTTGGGCTCTATATCCTGTTCCTTCTATTTGAAGAGTTTTTTGATAACCTTCTGTTACTCCCAAAACCATATTAGCAATTAATGATCTGTAAAGACCATGTTCTTGGTTTTCGATTTTTGTAGGATTTTCAGAAGTCATTACTAATAACTCGTTTTCTTCTTGTTCAAGTTTCAAGTTTTTTGATACTAATTGAGAATCTTCACCTTTTGGTCCTTTAACTGTAACCAAATTGTCTTTAACATCAATAGTTACTCCAGAAGGGATTTCAATTGGTTTTTTACCTATTCTTGACATTTATTCCTCCTTACCATACATAACACATAACTTCGCCGCCGACATTTGCCTCTCTTGCAGCTTTATCTGTTAATAGTCCTTTTGATGTTGAGATTATTGCAATTCCAAGTCCATCTAAAACTTTTGGTACTTCATTTGCTTTTACATAAACTCTTAATCCTGGTTTAGAAATTCTTCTAAGTCCTGATATAACTTTTTCGCCTTCTTCTGCGTATTTTAAGTCTATTGTAAGAATACCTTGCTTATTGTCTTCTTCTACATCAAATCCTTTGATGTAACCTTCGTCTAATAGAATTTGAGCAATAGCACGTTTCTCATTAGAAGATGGTAAGCTTACAGATAAATGATTAGCTTTGTTACCATTTCTTATTCTTGTTAGCATATCCGCAATTGGATCTGTCATCATAATTATTTTCCTCCTAACTTACCAGCTTGCTTTTCTTACTCCAGGAATTTCACCTTTGTTTGCGAGCTCTCTAAAGCATACACGGCAAATACCGTATTTTCTTAATACAGAATGTGGTCTTCCACAAATCTTGCATCTTGAATATGCTCTTGTACTATATTTTGGCTTTCTTTTTTGTTTCGCAATCATTGACTTTTTTGCCATTTTTTGCTCCTTTATTTTCTGTAAGGCATTCCCATTAATGTTAAGAATGCTTTAGCTTCTTCATCAGTTTCTGCTGTTGTTACAAATGTAATATCCATACCATGTAAGAAATCAACGTCATCATAGTTAATTTCTGGGAATATTAATTGTTCCTTGATTCCTAATGAATAATTTCCTCTTCCATCAAATGAATTTGGATTAATTCCTCTGAAGTCTCTAACTCTTGGTAGAGAAATTGAAATTAATTTATCCATAAAATCATACATTTTTTCTCCTCTAAGAGTTACCTTTGTACCTATTGGTTGGCCTTCTCTTAGTTTGAAGTTTGATACAGATTTTTTTGCTTTTATTTCAATTGGTTGTTGACCTGTAATAAGTGCAAGTTCATTTTTTGCCTTGTTTAAAATGTTTTTGTTATCTTTAGCTTCGCCAAGTCCGATATTTATAACAATTTTTTCAAGTTTTGGTACTTGCATTAAGTTTTCATAACCGAATTGATCCACAAGTCCTTTAACAACTTCTGATTTATATTTTTCTTTTAATCTACTTGTCATAATTACTCCTTTTGGATCTAATCGAATTTTTCGTCAGTTTTTTTGCAAACTCTAACTTTTTTTCCATCGATTATTTCAGTTGATGTTCTTACACCTTTTTTCAAGCTTTCTGAGTATAGTAGAACTTTTGATGCTGAGATTTTTCCTTCTCTTTCAAATCTTCCACTTTCTTCTCCCATTTGTCTTGCTTTTTGGTGTTTAGTTTGAATGTTTGCACCTTCAACTATTACTCTATTTTCCTTAGGAAATGCTTTAATAACTTCTCCTACGTGTCCTTTGTATTCACCTGATATTACTTGGACTTTATCGCCTTTTTTAATATGCATTTAATCCTCCTATAATACTTCCGGTGCAAGTGAGATAATTCTCATGAATCCTTCATGACGAAGTTCTCTTGTTACTGGCCCGAATATACGAGTTCCTACAGGTGATTTGTCATCTTTTACTATTACAGCAGCGTTGTCATCAAATTTTATATATGATCCATCGCTTCTTTTAACTCCTCTTGAAGTTCTTACTATAACAGCTTTTACAACTTCACCTTTTTTTACCGCTCCACCGGGTGTTGCACTTTTAACTGAACAAGTAACTATATCCCCAATGTTTGCGTATCTTCTTCCGGCTCCTCCAAGAACTTTGATAACTGAAAGTTCTCTTGCTCCGGAGTTATCTGCTACTCTCATACGAGATTCTTGTTGTATCATAATAATCTCCTTTACCTAATTAAGCACGAACCGCAGTTTCGTTAATTTTAACTAGTCTCCATCTTTTTGTCTTTGCTAATGGTCTAGTTTCCATTATTGTTACTGTATCGCCAACTCTAGCTTCATTGTTCTCATCGTGAGCTTTATATTTCTTACTTACTTTTAATCTTTTCTTGTATACAGGGTGTTGGATTTTTGTTTCAACTTTTACTGTGATTGTTTTATCCATCTTATCTGATACAACTACTCCTTGAACGGATCTTCTACTATTTCTTTCCATCAAGTTAAGCCTCCTTATTTATATTGAGCTTTCTCTCTGTTTGGATTGTTTTTACTCTAGCTATATCTTTTTTAACATTTCCAATAGCAGCTGGGTTTTCAAGTTGACCTGTAGCCATTTGGAAACGAAGATTAAATAATTCAGATTGTAAATCGAAAAGTTTTTTATTTAATTCGCTTTCACTTAATTTTCTGATTTCTACTGCTTTCATTAAGCTTCCTCCACTTCTTTGACCTCAAGCCTTTTAACGAATTTTGTTTTGATTGGAAGTTTTTGTGCTGCAAGTCTCATAGCTTCTCTTGCTACTTCTTCGCTTACTCCACTCATCTCAAACAACATTCTACCTGGTTTTACTACTGCTACCCAATATTCTGGAGCACCTTTACCAGATCCCATTCTTACTTCTGCTGGCTTCTTTGATACTGGTTTATCTGGAAATACTTTTATCCAAATATTTCCGCCTCTTTTTATATATCTTGTCATAGCACGTCTTGCAGCCTCTATTTGGTTTGCTGTAAGCCATGTGCTACCAAGTGATTGTAATCCGTATTCACCATAAGAAAGTGTATTGCCTTTTTGGGCTTTACCTTTCATTCTTCCTCTATGTTGTCTACGATATTTTACTCTTTTAGGCATTAACATAATCTTGTTTCCTCCTTGAGATAATAATCTTATCTATCGTTATTTCTTCTATTTGGACGTCTTTTCTTATTTCTTCTGTTTTGCTTTGGTTGTTTGATGTCTGGAATTCTTTTTGCTTTTTCTCCAGGAAGAACTTCTCCTCTGTTTATCCAAACTTTACATCCGATTTTACCGTATTGGGTATCTGCTTCTGCAAAACCATAATCAACATCTGCTCTTAGTGTTTGAAGTGGTACTTTTCCTTCGTTGTATCCTTCACTTCTTGCCATATCAGCTCCACCAAGTCTACCAGATACTTGTGTTTTAATTCCTACAGCTCCAGCTCTCATTGTTCTTTGAACTGCTTGTTTCATAGCACGTCTAAATGTGATACGATTCTCAAGTTGTGCTGCAATGTTTTCAGCTACTAATTGGGCATCAACGTCTTGGTTTTTAATTTCTTCAACGTTTATGATTACTCTTTTACCTGGAGCGATTTTTTCAACTTTTTTCTTTAATTCTTCAACTCCTGCTCCACCCTTGCCGATTACCATTCCTGGCTTTCCGGTGTAAACTGAAACTTTTATGTTATTTACTGCTCTTTCAATTTCTATATCAGAAATTCCTGCATCGTAAACTTCTTTTTTAACTAATTCTCTTATCTTATGATCTTCTACTAAAAGTTCAGAAAAGTCTTTTTTATTTGCATACCATTTAGAGTCCCATTCTTTAATTACGCCAACTCTAAAACCTTTAGGATTTACTTTTTGACCCATTATTATGCCTCCTCTACTTCTTCTTGTGTAAGAACTACGCCTATGTGAGATGATCTCTTAAGGATTGGATAAGCTGCACCCTTTGCCTTAGGTCTCCATCTTTTCATAGTTGGAGCGTCGTTTGCGAAGGCTTTTTTAACAATAAGATTTTCTCTAGATAATCCGTTATTGTTTTCTGCATTTGCTATTGCACTTTTTAGTACATCTGAAAGTAGTCTAGCACCTTTTTTATTTGTAAATCTTAAAATATTAAGTGCTTCGTCTACTTGTTTACCTCTAATTTCTCTACATATATAATTAACTTTAAGAGGAGATATTCTTACATATTTAGCTGTTGCTTTAACTTCCATTTATACTCTCCTAACTTAATTTTGATTTCATTTCTGTTGCTTTTTTAGCATGGCCTTTGAAAGTTCTTGTTGGAACGAACTCTCCAAGTTTATGTCCAACCATATCTTCTGTTATATATATTGGAACATGCTTTCTACCATCGTGAACTGCTATAGTATGTTCTACAAATTCAGGAAATATTGTAGAACGTCTTGACCAAGTTTTAACTACCTTTTTGTCATTTTTTTCATTTAATGCTTCAATTTTTTTCATTAAATGTTCATCGACAAAAGGTCCTTTTTTTAGTGATCTAGCCATTAAATCCCCCTATTTTTCGTTTCTTCTTCTTACTATATATTTAGAAGATTTATTTTTCTTTTTTCTTGTTTTAAGACCAAGTGCTGGTTTACCCCATGGTGTTGATGGTGCTGGTCTTCCTACTGGTGTTCTACCTTCACCACCACCGTGTGGATGGTCTACTGGGTTCATTGCTGATCCTCTTACGTGTGGTCTTTGTCCCAAGTATCTTGTTTTTCCAGCTTTACCAATTCTTACTAATTCGTGTTCAATGTTTCCAACCATTCCGATTGTAGCTTTACAATCATTGTGGATTAGTCTTGTTTCTCCACTTGGTAATTTTACTGTTGCAAATCTTCCTTCTTTAGCCATAAGTTGAGCAGAAACTCCTGCACTTCTTACAAGGATTGCTCCTCTTCCTGCTTTAAGTTCGATATTGTGGATTTGTGTACCTACTGGAATATCTTTTAACTCAAGTGCATTACCTGGTTTAATATCTGCTTCTTTTCCACTTTCAACTACATCTCCAACTTTTAAATTTCTTGGAGCAAGTATATATCTTTTTTCTCCATCAGCATAAGCTAAAAGAGCAATATTTGCTGATCTGTTTGGATCATATTCAATAGCTTTTACTCTTGCTGGTATATTATCTTTGTTTCTTTTGAAATCAATGATTCTATATTTTCTTTTAGCTCCACCACCTCTATGGCGAACTGTTATTCTACCAGTATTATTTCTTCCACCTGATTTTCTTAAATCAGTTGTTAGAGATTTTTCTGGTGCTTTTTTTGTAATTTCACTGTATGTCATAACAGACATATTTCTGTGTCCGTTTGATGTTGGTTTTAATTTTCTTATAGGCATTTAAATCCTCCCTACATTCCGTCGAAGTATTCAATTGCTTCAGAATCTTCAGTTAATGTAACATAAGCTTTTTTCCAATCAGCTTTTTTACCATAACCATATCTAGTTCTAACTTTTTTACCAGTAAAGTTTAAAGTTCTTACTTTTTTAACTTTTACTCCTTCAAAGATAGTTTCGATTGCGTGTTTGATTTCTGCTTTGTTTGCATTTTTGTCTACTTCAAAAGTGTATTTATTTTCTTCAATTAATTCCATACTTTTTTCAGTAATTATTGGTCTTTTTACTATATCGTAAGGTGATTTCATTATATAAATACCTCCTCAAGTTTGTTTATTGCATCTTTTGTAATAACAAGTTTGTCATGTCTTAAAAGATCATATACATTGATTAAGTTTGCTTTTTCTACGTTGCATCCTTCAATGTTTCTAAATGATCTATAAACTTTGTCATCATTTTCAGCAATAACTACATAAGCTTTTTTGTTTGCATTAATGTTATTTAAAATTTCATTAGCTTCTTTAGTTTTGTATGAATCAAGTTTTAATTCATCAAGTACGATTAATTCATTATCATTTACTTTTGAAGTTAAAACTGAGTAAAGAGCTTTTCTTCTCATTTTCTTAGGAATTTTGTAGCTATAGTCTCTTGGCTTTGGCGCAAATACAATTCCACCACCTGTATAGTGAGGAGCTCTTATAGATCCTTGTCTAGCTCTACCTGTTCCTTTTTGTCTAAATGGCTTTCTTCCACCACCTCTTACTTCTGCACGAGTCTTAGCGGATTGTGTGCCTTGTCTTTTATTAGCTAGTTGGTTTTTAACTGTATCATAAACAGCTGTTTCAGCAATTTCTGCTGCAAAAAGAGTTTCATTTAACTCGATTTCACCAACATTTTCTCCTTTAATATTTAAAACTTCTACTTTAGGCATTTATTCCTCCTTATTATAGGCTCTTTGTTGCTTGTTTAACTTGAACAAGTCCACCTTTTGGTCCTGGAACTGCGCCTTTAACTAGGATGTAGCTGTCTTCTGTGTTTACTTTAACAACTTTTAGGTTTTGAACTGTTACACGTTCATGTCCCATTTTTCCAGAGCCTTTTCTACCTTTGAACACTCTAGCTGGATCAGAACCTGCTGCTCTTGCTCCTGCTACTCTGTGTGATTTAGAACCGTGGCTTGCTGGTCCTCTTCCATAATTCCATCTTTTGATAGCACCTTGTGTTCCTTTTCCTTTAGAAATAGCAGTAATATCTACTAATTCACCTTCTTCAAATTGGTCAACACTAAGTGTATCTCCAGGATTTAATTCAGATTTTTCATCAAGTCTAACTTCTCTTAAAAATCTTTTATAAGAAGCGCCAGCCTTGTCAAAGTGTCCTTTGATAGGTTTTTTTACATTTTTTTCTTTTTTGTCATGATAACCGATTTGGATTGAATTGTAACCATCAACTTCTTCTGATTTAACTTGAACTATTACATTCTCATCAGCTTTAAGTACAGTTACAGGTGTAACAACACCATCTTCATCAATGACTTGAGTCATGCCTACTTTTGTTGTAAATATACTCTTCATTTGAGTACCTCCTTAATTACAGCGGATTGATCCAAAATTATTTGGAAAACCTTCAATCATTCTAATTACAGTTTTATTTCTATGTCAACACCAGCTGGTAAATTCAATTTCTTTAGAGAATCTAAAGTTTTTGCATTTGGTCCAATGATGTCGATTAATCTTTTGTGTGTTCTTTGTTCAAACTGTTCTCTTGAGTCTTTGTATTTGTGAACCGCACGAAGAATTGTTATTACTTCTTTTTCAGTTGGTAATGGAATAGGTCCACTTACTTTTGCTCCTGATCTTTTTACCGCTTCAACGATTTTCTCTGCAGAGCTGTCAATTATTTCATGATCATACGCTCTTAGTCTAATTCTTATCTTTTGATTAGCCATTTTTCCTCCTTTTGATGTGCCACCCTACCGGGCGTTTAATTATATTTGGAAAGCACTAGAGATTTTTCTCTAGCTTGCTTGGTGGAAATTACCTTCCACATCTGGCTTAGTGTGAAAGCAACCTCCCACTTCATAGCACTTAAATATGATACAACAATTCATAAGAAAAATCAAGTAAATTTCCTAATTTTTTTAAAAATTTTCAAGCATTTTCTTATAATTTTTGTACCAATCCGTTTTATTATATATGCCAAAGTAAAAATTTGCAAATTTTTATTTCTTACCTTATATATAGGAGATAAAAACAGAGAGTAAAAATTTATCAAAAATTTTTCTACAACAAATTTCAACTATCAAAGTGAAATTAATACATAAGCTAAGCTCCTAAGGTCTGTTTAATTTCTTTTGTATTTAGGTTGGTACTTATAAGTTGTATTTGTTTTGAAAATTAATAAAAGGTGTAGACATCAAAATCGTCTATACCTTTTATTAATTTATTTTTTAAATTTTTTGCAAGTTTATTTATTTTATTTGAACTATAGGAACCTCTATAAAAATACTGTATATTTTTAAAATTCACTTTGTAATTTTATATCTCCTCCACCATTATTTATGATTTTTTTACTAAAGATAAGCCTATTATCGTACTTTCTTTTATACCATTATTATAAAAATATTTTCTATTTCAGTTTTAAATGATTTATTTAAATCTTCTACAATTTTATCTAAAGACTCCCCAGCTTTTATGTAATTTATATCTTTGTAATATATGCCAAATGATGAATACTTTTTAGTTACTTGATTCTATTGTTCAATTTTTATTTATTATTCTTATATATTAATCCTTTTTTGGGCTATCAGCAACTCCGTCACTTATTTCATCTGTGTGGGCTTGGCTTATATTACAGATAAGGAAGTTGATAAGTCATGCCAAGTCTTTGTTTCATACCCAAAGAGTATGATACAAATTTTTCTTTACCCCTATCTTTTAAACCTACTAATTCAAGTGATTTATCAATATCTTTATCACTTGTTCCATCAATTAGTTTTGCCATTAATTTTAAATATCCATGCCCAGATAGATTTCCATAAAACTTAGGAGCTCCTACCATAGCTCCTATATTTTTAATTGCTTGATCCCAATTTTTTATTACAGGTTTATCATTTATTAAAATCTCTCCAGAATCTACCCTTATAAGCTATATAAGTTATGTTATCATTCTATTAGCAGTTGTTTTCCCTCTCTTTTTTTCAAAAAAACTATAAACATTTACTCTAAATACATTCATATTTAAATTATTTATAATTTTTCTTTTAACATAAGATTTGTTTAGATATTTTATTTCAAGTACTTTCTTAGACATAACTTTCTCCTTTGATTATTTAATTATTAAGAGGTAAATCTAAAAAAATAAAAAAATCATAAATTTTTACTCATTTTAAAAAAATAATCAATAATATAGTATTTTATAAGTCATTAAAAGCTAAAATAAACCTGCAACAATTGCAGTTGCAACTTCCTTTAAAATACAACTCCAGCTGCGAAATTCTATATTATTTCTCCTAGTTTTCTTGTCTTTTTTCTATTTTGTTTAGTGATTTAACTATAAAATTCTTGTAGATCTTATCTCCTTTTTTGTTTTCTTTGAAATATCCAAAGACATGGATTAGATCTCCTTTTTAAAATTCTGAAAATCCAGCTTCTTTAACTAAATTTGCATTAAATTTATCATTTCTCTATCAATTAATTTCTTATCATTGATATATAAATTTCAATTAAAAAAGCCACTAATTTTTTAATAAATCGCTAAATTACTAATATATTATATTTTTAAGCAAGACTTATTATCCTTAGCATTTTAACCTCCTAATTTTGGGTATAGAAAAGACGATTAGAGTTATAATTTATTATCATCTTTAATATATTTGTTATATTAATTATTTAGTAAATCATTTGTGATACAAATTCCTATTATATCTTCACATTGATATAATCTTGATTTTAGTTTAGTTTGTTCATTATCATTAAATCTTCCCTTTTTATATCATAAAAAAATACTGGATCTATTATTGAAGTTTCAAATCTACAATTTTCAACTTCACTTTTTATTTTATTTTATTATAAATTTCATGATAATCTTTTTGAATATCTATAACTAGATCTTTATAATCTGATATCACTTTAGAATATTGATTTTTTTAAGTATTTTCCCCGTAAAGTTATTCCCGTCATACTCAAAGAATTCAAAGTTATCAAAATAATTTTTTTATTAATATTGTACCAACCATAACCACAGTCTGTATTAGCTGTTACAATTACAGGGGACCCTAATATTCTTATCATTCCATCTTCTGTAATCTCTTTTTTATCACAAATAGCAAGAATATCCTTCCAACCGAAATTTTTTGTTCCCATTCTTGCTGTGCTAGGTTTAATATTGCTTTCTAAGTTTTTAAAATTTATATCTCCCTCAATTTTTTTATTGTTTAAAACATACTTTTCGATTTCTTCAAGCAATTCTTCTGAAGCACCTAAATTTGAGGGGTTCCAAGTATACTCATCAAAGTTTTTACAATTTTCTCTGTCTACATTTTTTATATTTCCACATAAAAATATCTCAACATTTCTATATCTCCCTGTCCAAACATATATCGAAGGATATTTTTTGACAAAGAACAAATCCTACCTCCATATACAGGAAACCTTATTTTAAAATAATTACCTGCTTTAACATCAAAACAATTATCTATATTATTATTGTTACTATTTAAATAATTTCTAATATCACTAATTATGGATTGAGAACTATATTCTATTCCTTTTTCTACTGATTTAGAATCATGACTACCAAAACTTGCATTTATTTCTGAATATCCATTTCTTATATTAGCACCTATAGAAGCATTCCTTTCATTTGTCCCTTTATCTTTATATGTAATTATTCTGGTTTCATATATACTACAATTATCAATAAATTTTTTTATCTTTTCTGTAGAATTATACTCAATTAAACTAGCATTAAAAGTACAATTATTTATCGCATCCTTAGATTTTTTCAGACTGCCTATATAAATCTTATAATTATCCGAATGAATTTTCTTTTTTGTTTTAGTTTCATTTTACAGCGTTCGAACATGCTTACCCTCACTTTTTTGATATTATATTAATTATATCATATGAGCTAACTTACTTATATATTATCGTACAACAATATAGTGTTAAATTTTATTTTATACTTATTTTTCAATATAAATAAGTTTTCATTAATATAATCCTCAAGTAGCTTATATTTTCTATACTTTTTAATATCAAACTTATCTGATAAAGTCCTCACTACTCTTAGTATATAAATACACTTACCACAATTCATTAAAGTCATTTCATCTTGCTCATAAGTTCTTTACCAGTTTTTTGGTAATTTAGACCAAAAGATTTTTGATTTGGTCTTGTTTCTGATGTGTTATTTAAGTCTATAGTTTCTTTTCATAATGTTTCTGATAATCTTTTAATGTTTTTTCTCCTAGAAAGAGTGTGGAATCACAGTTATCAACTATTGTATCTGCATTTTCTTTATAAATTTCTTTTAACTGAGATTGTTCTTGCAGTATTATACTTGCTTATATTTTTCTTAAACGAATTGTTGCAATCAATTTTTTTAAATTTAGGAATTAATCCTATATTTGCAAACTCATCAAGTAGACACCTAACATGAACTGGAAGTCTTCTACCATACACATCATCTGCCTTATCACATAGTAGATTAAATGATTGAGAATACATTATTGAAACTACAAAGTTAAAGGTATCATCTGTATCTGATATTATTACAAACAAGGTAGTTTTCCTATCTCCAATTTTATCAACTTCTAGTTCGTCTTCGCTCATTAGTTCTCTAAGCTCTCTTATATCAAAAGGTGCAAGTCTTGCTCCACAAGATATTAGAATTGACTTTTCAGTTTTTCCAGTAACAAAATGTCAATAGTTTTTTAATCACTTTTTTCAAAAAGGCAAAAAAATAGAACGTATAGATTATTTCCATACGCTCTATCTCACATTTCATATTAAATTTTGTATTCTACAAACTGGAATTTGGCGATTGCTTACTTCCTTATCGTATTAAGAACATTTAAGACTTGTTCACCTTCATCTCTGTTGGTACTCCATACGCTGATAGACAATAATTCACCCGCAGAATAATACCCTACATAAACAACATAAATAGTGTTGCTATCTTCCGTTAATACATCGTCGTATATCTTTGCTTCAAATCCGCTTGGAATGTAGAAATCTAAATTTCGCTGTCTTGCAGATAATGGCACTGTTCTGATATAAGCATCTTCCATTACTTCTCTTGGTGCAAGTATACCATCCCTTTCTGCGTGGAACGGTGTTATACGAATTGTCAAATCACTATTGTCAGGATAAAAAATGTACTGACCACTCTCTTTATCGTATTCGCCTTGCCAGTTATCTGGCATAGAAATTTGCCAATCAAAAAGTAATTTATAAGAATTCATGTTGCACCTCCAAATCCCGATTTGTTACTCTCATAATATCATATTTTTTCTTCAATTACATCCACCTAATTCTAATACACTGCCATTCGGCTTGCTTCTGTAACCATCACATCCAGTTGATCTTCTCCTACATTGTTTCCTTTGCCTCTTCATCTAAATGATAACGGACAACATAGACCATCTGCCCGATTTTCTTTGTAAATGTGTTCCCATCTGTTTGTGTATTCATCATCTTTTCCATAATCATTTTTTCCTTTCCTTTTAGATCCCTAGCAGAGAGCCATTTCATTGGTCTCTATCATGGTAATATTTACAACTCCATTTAGTATGTGATAAACTATGAGTGTCATTTAATACCTCATTGATTTTTTTATTTTGCAGTTGGCAGACCGCAAATTTATTATATCACTGAGGTATTTTTGTTTGGTTATCATTGCTAAAGCTATACTGACTCCCAAGTCTAACTGAGGGGGCTTATACAAACAAAAAACGACTCTTTCAAATCGTATTTGCTTTGAGTCGTTTTATTTTTTTATATTTTTATTTGTATAATATTCTATTGGATTTTTTAATTTATTTTCAAAATATTTTTGGTAGCTTTCTAGTATTTTTAATCTTTCTTTTTCGTATGGAATTTTTTTGTATTTTTCTTTTAAATATTTTTGATATTTTTCTATTCCTATATATTTATCTGTGATTGAATTGTCTAGCACTTGGATTAGTTTATCGTAATCTGTGTAGGTGTAGGATAGGAGAAAATTTTTTATTATTTTTTTATCTTTTTCTTCTAGATTATCTTCTCCTATAAAGGAGTCTATATCTTTTATTATAAAGGAATGGCTAAGATTGGTTTTTGCTGGAAAAAAATATGATTCTTTTCTTAAAATATAAAATCCTCTTATATTTTTTTCTAAATTGTTTTTATTTTCTTTTTTCCCAATTTCAAAAAGTGAGCCACAAGCAAAGGCTATGTCTTTGTCTAGTCCTAATTCTTTTGCCATCATTTTTGCTGTTTTGCCTATAATTTTTGATCTTCTTACCCAAGCTCCTATATTTTGGTTATCTTCTATTAAATAATAATTTATTTTGTCTTTGTTTGGAATGTTTCCGTAATTTTCTTTATACATTTCTTTTTACTATCTTTCCGTAGGTATAAATTTTTTTGTCATCGTCTACAAATCTATATGAAATTTCATTTTTGTTTTTGGATTTTTCTCCAAGTATATATTTTTTATCTCTTATTTCATTTTTATAAACTATATTTATAAATTCTATATCTTGGTCTTTGACTTTTGTAATTTCTCTTAATAAATCCATGTAGGATGCGTTATTCACATGATAATTTGTGTCTATATCTGTATATCTTATTTGAATTTTTTCTAAATTTGTAAATTTATCGCCATATTCGTGTGATTTTTCTTCATATATGGCTTTTTCTTTTTGGTAGGCTTTTGCTATTTCTTTTGGAATTTTTATTGGTCGCATTTTTTTAAGGTCAAAAAGCAAAAACACGCAATAGGCTTCTACAATTTCTTCATCATTTCTTTCTATGATAAAGTTTCTGTAAGCGTAGAATTTTTTCATATCAATGGCGAAGGTGGTAATTTTTATTTTATCTTTTGCTTTTATGGGCTTTTTGATTTTTATATCCCAAGAATAAACTATCCACCTCTTATCTTCCATGATTTTTCCATCTTCTACTTCTTCTGCTTGATCAAAGGATACTTCAAACATTAAAGACAAAAGATATTTATTTTTTAAATATCCCTCGCTATTTGCAAGAAATCTTTCTACTTCAAATTCTTTTGTTTTTCTCATTTTATTCCTTTCTGTATATATTTTTGATTATGGCAAATGCCATAAAAAATCCCAAAAATAAACTTGTTACCAAGAGTGCTTTTAAAATATTTTTATCAATTTCTACAAATGCCAAGCCAAAAAGTGATGATGCAATTATTAGGCAAAGTCCTAGAAAAATTATAGCTTGTGTTTTTTGATTTTCAGTTTTTTCATAGGACTTTCTTTCTTCTTCGCTTTTTTGGTCGATTATCCTAAAATCTCCTCTTGCTAGTTGCCTTAAAATATTTAGGGTTGTTTGTGGAAATTCTTTTATTAATGAGTAGGTATCATACATTTTTGGTCTTATTCTATCAATAACTAAGTCTGGACTAAAAATTTTAAATACCATAGATTTTGCTATTGGAAGGGCAAGTTCTAGGAATGATTCTTTGTAAACTAATTTTTCGATTAAGCCTTCCAAAATTAAAACTGTTTTTGCAAAATTTGTAAGCTCTGATGGTATTTTTATGGAATAATCCACCAAAAGCGTATAAAAATCTCTAATCAAATCTGCAAGTTTCATTTGATTTAGGCTCATCACCATGTATTTATCCAAAAGTTTTTGTATTCTTTTTTCAAAATCTCCAATTTTTTTGGAATCAAATTCCAAAAGTCCCATGCCAATTATGGCATCAGTTATAAGTTTTACTTCATTAAAACTTGCTCCCAAAAATATTTTCATTATTTGATAGCGATAATTTTCCGATAAATTTCCAACAATACCAAAATCTATCAAATAAATATTTAAATTATCATCTACAAAAATATTTCCAGGATGAGGATCAGCGTGAAAATATCCATAAGTAAACATTTGATTTACATAAGCTCCTATGATTTTTTCAGCTAATTCTTTTCTAATATCTGACCTTTTTTCATAAACTGACCTTATAGATTTGCCATCAATGTATTCCATTGTCAAAACTTTTTTGCTTGAATATGAATCATAGACGTCAGGAGAAAGGAGGTCTTTTTTTTGAATATTTAATTTTCTGTATTTTTTTATATTATTTTTTTCAACTTCAAAGTCAATTTCTCTAATTAGGGAAAGAGAAAATTCTTGGATAATTTCTCCAAAATTAAAAGATTTTATTCCTTCAAGTTTTATTTCGAGTTTTTTATAAAGATCATTCATTATTTTCAAATCTTCAACAACTCTTTTGTCCATATCTTTTCTTTGAATTTTGACAACAACTTTTCTCTCAAGAGAGCCGACCTTTATAGTTGCCAAGTGGGTTTGGGCAATTGAGCCTGATGCAAGTGGTTTTTTTTCAAATTCATCAAAGACATCATAAATATCTTTTGAAAATTCTTCATAAAAAACTTCTTTTATATTTTCAAAATCTTCTTCTTTTACATCATCTTGTAATTTTTCAAGCTCTGTAATTATATTTTCTGAAAATATATCTCTTCTTGTAGATAATAATTGTCCAAATTTCACAAAAACAGGTCCCAATTCTTCGAACAAGCTCCTCAAATTTTTGCCAAAATGACTTTCAAGCTCGCTTAAATCTTTTGAATTTTCTCCCTTATTTTTCAAAAGTTTTCTGCCGTCCAAAATAATATTTAGACTTATAAATTTTTTTATTATCTCAAGTTTTCTTTTTTTGTATCCCATTTTATTCTCAATTTCTATTTTCTATCTTTTCATATTTTATTTTATTTTTCTCCAAAAGTTCTATTGCATAAGGATCAATTCTATAATCATTTGAATAATAAATTTCTTTAATGCCCGCTTGAATCAAACTTTTTGTGCAATTTAGGCAAGGAAAATGAGTTACATAGCAAATAGAATTTTTGACAGGAATTCCTTCTTTTGCACAATACAAAAGCGCATTCATTTCTGCATGAATTGTTGCAATACAATGACCATCTCTCATCGTATGCCCTACTTCATCGCAATGCGGATTTCCTTTTATTGAACCATTGTAGCCTGTAGAAATAATTCTATTTTCGCCATTTACAAGAACGCAACCAACATAAGCCCTGTCGCAAGTTCCCCTAAGAGCAACCATGTGAGCAAGTTTTATAAAATATTCATTCCAAGTCAACCTATCTTTTGCCATAATTTCACTCCTTAATTTTTTTCTTTATTCTATTTTACCAAATTTAAAATTTTAATCACACAAAAAGACTGAAGATAAACTCCAGCCTTTTAATTTTTTAAACTTTTAATTTTAATTTAAACAAAATATTAAATATTTTAGTAAATACAAAAATTAAAAATGCAAATATTACAAAATTAATTATAGAGAATCCTTTGAAAACAGATTGTTGAAAAATCATAGTTCCACCGCACGCACAAAGCAAAATTATTAAAACTTTCGCAAGATTTTCTATAGGTTTTAACAAAACCATCTTTCCAGATTTTTCTGTTTTCGTTTTTTCTATCAAAGAATATGAAACTATAAATACAAGCAAGGAAAATATTATTAATCCAGCCAAGGCTAAGTAAGAATTATCATAATTTGAAGCAGGTCTTAAAATAACTTTAATAATTTTGTTAAAATAAGATGTGTCATTAGGAATTTTATTTTCAATTAAATATATTAAAGACCTTTCATATAAAGATTCGCCTTTGAATAACATATTTAAACTGTCCCATATAGCATTTACAATATCAATAAAGAAAAAAGTCATTACGCCTAGTCCAACATGACCTAAAATATTTCCTGCCATAAAACCTACTGACAAAATTGTAAGATAAATAGCTGACAAAAATCCAAAATTTTTCAAATTTCCTGGAATATATTTGACGCCAGTTTTTAAAATTTCAACATTTGAAGTTTTTACTATCATATAATTTAAAATTGAGCTTATCAAAACAAAGCCAAAAATAATTACAAGCCCAAATATAATTTTCATTAGAAAATCTTTTTTCTTTGTCCATGGATAAGTTCTGGCAAATTCATAATAAGAAGTTGAATGCTCCATTGATGAAAATAAAAATCCCAAAACTAAAACCACAATCATACCCGTAATACTTATAGGAATTGAAAAGAAATTGTTCGTTTTTTCCTTCATCTCTTTTGACAAATAGTTATAGCTAGTTAGGTTTTGCAAATATTCTCCATTTTTTAAATAATACTCATCATATTTTTTCATTTCCTCTTCACTTGCTTTTGAAAAATTAAAATTATCATACTTGCCATATTCATATTTTTTTGCCATTTTTTTAAAAATAATATCATTTTTTTCAAAGAATTCTTTATCTATTACTACATCTTTTTTGTATTTCTTGCCTGTATTTGCCATGATATTTATTTTATTTGTAACACTAACCAAAGAATCATGTTTTTCTTCCAAGGTATTTGTTTGGAAAACTCCATAAAAAAGAAGGCTAACTAAAACAGCAAGAATTATCCAAAATCCATTTCTTATTGTAAGAATTTTAATTTCTTTCTTAAAGTCTTTCATTATTTACTCCTTCCCTTCTCCCAATAAAAATTATCCTCAATTTTTGATTCCAAAACATCAAATTGTACAATAGATTCATTTCTTTTTATATCATCAAGAATATTTTCTCTATTATCAATCAAAATTGTATAAACTCTTCCCAAATGAAATCTCAAAACAGATTTTTCAAGAATTTTTGGATCTAATTCATCCTTTACAACCACTTGCAACTTAACAAATTTTTCCTTATTTTGATAAAGATTTGTAAGTTTTCCTTCCTTAGAAAGATAGAGAGTTTCATCAGCAACTTTTGCCAATTCCTCAAGCTCGTGGCTTGATGCAAGAACAGTTCTTCCTTCTTCTTTCAAATCCAAAATATAAGTAAGAATAATCTCCTTATTTAAAACATCCATCCCATCAAGAATTTCATCCAAAAGAACAACTTTTGCATTTGTAGAAATAGTAGCCAAAAGCCCAATCAAATTTTTATATCCTTTTGAAAAAGATCTCAAAGATTTTTTTAAATCTATATTATTTTTTTCAAGCTCTTTTTTTGCAAATTTTTTGTTGAAATTCGGATAAATAACTTCATAATATTCAAGCATTTTTTCAACCGATATATAATCAAAATAATCAAACCTATCAGGCAAATAAACAATATTTTCCAATATGTGCTTATCCTCCGCACAAGATTTTCCAAAAACATTAACCTTGCCCAAATCTTTTTGAAAAATATCAGCCATTACTTTCAAAAGAGTAGTTTTGCCAGAGCCATTTCTTCCAACCAAAGCATATATTTTTCCTTCTTCCAAAGAAAAATTTACATCTTCCAAAACCTTATTTTCCCCAAAAGATTTATAAAGGCTCATTACTTCCACAGCCATTAGAGTCCTCCTTGCTCTTTTCATAAATATTTTTAATCTTTTCAAAACTTATTCCATAAAAAATACATTTCAAAAAAATATCGTAGAGTTTTTTCTCAAGTTTTTCTTTTTTTACATCAATTATTTCATCATCTAAACTTACAAAAGTCCCAAGACCTTTTTTTGTAAGCAAAATTCCTTCTTCTTTTAATTTGTTGTAGGCTTTTTGAACGGTAGATTGATTAATCAAAAGAGCTTTTGATAAATCTCTTACAGATGGCATAGTGTCGCCGTCAATCAAAATTCCTTGAGCAATCATTAATTTTGTTTGCTCAACGATTTGTTCATTCAAAGGAATTTGAGATGAGCTATTTAAATCAAACATAAAAACCCCTTCCTATAATTTCTGTATGGTGTATGGTGTATCTCCATACACTTCTTAATTCAATTATAACTAGAATATTTTTCTTGTCAAATATTTTTTTGAAATTTATTTTAAAATTTTTCAAAGAAAAAAACCTAGATAAAACTAGGTTTACATTAATGGGGCAAATGGTTTTACTATGAAAGCTATTATTTTTTTATAAATTGGATAAGATTTTACATCGTCAAGGCTTATTTGTTTTCCTATATCAAAACTTATTTCAAAATCTTTTAATATTTCATTTATTACTGGATGTTTGTGAATATACACTCCGCATTCAAAATTTAAATAAAGAGCTCTATAATCTACATTTACTGATCCTACTACTGCTTTTTCATTATCGGAAACCCAAGTTTTTGCATGGATAAATCCTGGCAAATATTCATAAATTTTAACTCCGGATTCAATTAATTTTTTGTAATGAGATTTTGCTAGCATATATGGAATTTTTTTGTCTGGAATAGCTGGAAGAATTATTCTTACATCTACTCCTCTTTTTGCTGCAAAAGTTAAAGATTTTGTCATTTCATTATCTATAATTAAATAAGGTGTCATGATATAGGCGTAGTCTTTAGCTGTATCTAGTATGTGCATATAAATATTTTTGAAAAATCTTTCTTTTCTAATCGGATTATCTCCAACTCCAATCATATAGCCTTGTGACTTTTGTGAATATGTTTGTAAATATCTTTTTAAATCTTCTTTTTCTTCGCTATCCCACAATTGCAAAAACATAATTGTAAATGATTGAACTACTGGGCCTTTTAATCTTATAAAAGTATCTTTCCAATGGCCAAATCTTTCTTCTACATTTATATATTCGTCAGCCAAATTTACTCCGCCTGTAAAAGCTACTTTGCCATCTACTACCAAAATTTTTCTATGATCTCTGTTGTTGTGGTAGGTTGATATAATTGGAATTATTGGAGAAAAAACTTTGCATTTTATTCCAAGATTTTCCATCTCTTCTGGAAAATTTTTTGGTAGATTTAAAATTGCATTTGTTCCATCATACATAAGTCTTACTTCAACACCCTCACTTGCTTTTTGTGCAAGCTCTTCTAGAATTGTCCCCCAAAAATATCCTTGGTGTATTATAAAAAATTCTACAAAAATAAAATCCTTGGCGTTTCTTATCGCCTCAATAATATCATTAACTGCGTCATCTCCAACTCTGTAATATTTTGCATCATTATTTTTGCTTACAGGATATGAGCCGTAATCATTTAAATATTTTACTAAATTATAAAATTCCTTATCTTCATTTTTTAATTCTTCTACCAAATCTTCATCGATTGTGTGCAGATAATTGGTTTCTTCTTCGCTATCCATAATTGAGCTTTCTTCGATTTTTTTTCCTATATCAATTCTTGATAAGATAAAAAACATAATTCCAAAAGTAGGAAAAGCTGCAATTAGAAAAAACCAAGAAAGCTTTTCGTAAGGATTTACATCCATTGACAAAATCACAAGCAAAGAAATTGCCGCTATTAATGCTGATGATCCAAAAATTACAGATGGGTCGATTGAAAGATGTCTAAGTATTGCCATAAAAATAAAAATTTGAGCAAGTACCAATAAAACATACAAACCCGCCCTGCCAAAAACAACTTTCAATAAAGATGATTTTGTTTTTTCAACAAATTTGTTATCGTTTAATATTTTTTTAATTTTTTTATTATATTTTTTCATATTGTTATTATACTTTTTCATGATATTATTATACCTAATTTCGCCTTATTTTAACAGGATAAAAATTTAAAATATTTTATTAAAAAATCTAACAAAAATCTTCTTATTTGCTTATTTTCATTAATATAACTATAATAGTTCTATAAGAATGAATTAGTATTTTTTTTAAAGGAGTTATATGAAATCTTGTAAAAATAATGAAAAAATTTTGCTTATTAATGACTTTCTTTCAAGTGGAAATATTGGTGGAAGTCTTTGCAAAAGTGTATTAAATTTTTATTCTTTTGATGTAGATTTTGTACCTACAGCTTTAATTTCAAATATGTTTTCTCTAAAACCCATAGAAATTTTTGATTCTAGTAATTTTTTGACCAATACTCTTGAAGTTTATAAAAAGCAAAACAGAAAATATAAGGCAGTTTTTGTGGGCTTTGTTTTAAATTTTAATCAGGCAAAAATAATTTGTGATTTTGTAAAAGAAAATAATCTATTTATGGTACTTGATCCAATCATGGGAGATTCTGGAAAAATCTATAGTGGTCTTGATAAAAATATTGTAGAAATTTATAAATATATGGCAGATTATGCCCATATAATTATTCCAAATCTCACAGAGGCAAGGCTTTTGACTGATAATAAATTTAAAAAAGCTCATGATATTGTAGATTATTATGAAAATATCGGTAAAAAATTTATTATTACAAGTGTTGAAGATGGAAACAGACATTTTATTTTGGCTAAGGATAAATATTTTATAGAAGAAGATTATAAATTTTTGGACAAGTCTTTTGGCGGAAGCGGGGACTTGTTTGACTCAATTTTTTTGGCAAATTATTTGAAAAATAATGATTTTTTACTTGCAATTAAAAATACAAGGGATATGATAGCTTGTATTCTTGATATGCAAATTAAGATTGATGATAAAGCAAATGATATTAGTATAAATGAAATTTTGAAAAAATTATAGAAAGTGAGGTAGTTTTTTGATTAAAAATAAATATTGGAAAAGGGCCTTGCAAATTGCTTGGCCGTCTGTCTTGGAGTCATTTTTTATTTCTTTGGCAGGCTTAATTGATACCTTTATGGTTTCATCAATCGGTTCATCAGCAGTTGCTGCAATTGGACTTACAACCCAGCCAAAATTTATCGCCCTTTCCTTCTTTATTGCAATTTCCGTTTCAGTTTCAGCCCTAGTTGCAAGAAGAAAAGGCGAAGAAGATAAAAAAATGGCGAACCAAACTATGGTTACTGCAATGATTGTAGCTGTTAGTTTATGTATAATAATCTCTTCAATTTTTGTAATATTTACTCCACAAATTATAAAACTTGCAGGCTCATCTCCTGACACTCACGATTTGGGAGTTTCATATTTTAAAATTATAATGGCAGGAATGATATTTAATGTAATTTCCATGACAATAAATGCAGGCCAAAGGGGAAGTGGAAATACACAAATAGCCTTTACAACAAATCTAGTTTCTTCTATTATAAATATATTTTTCAATTATTTACTTATAAATGGAAATTTTGGTTTTCCAAAATTAGGAGTAAAAGGAGCTGCAATCGCAACAGTTTTGGGAGCTTTTGTTGCAGCAGTTATGAGTTTTTCTTCTCTTTTTAGAAGATCATCATATATGTCTTTTGGGCTTATAAAAAAATATAAACTTACTTTCTCAAATTTTATATTTAAAGAAATTTTTGGACTAGGCTCAAATATTTTTATAGAAAATATAGCAGCAAGAATTGGATTTTTGGTTACAGCAATCACAGCCGCAAAACTTGGAACAGACCAATTTGCAGCTCACAATGTAGGAATGAATTTGCTTTCTCTTTCATTTTCATTCGGGGATGGTATGCAGGTTGCAGCAGTTGCCCTTACAGGCAATGCCCTCGGAGCAAGAAAAAAAGAAGAAGCAATAAAATATGGAAAAACTTGCCAAGAAATTGGCTTAACAATTTCAATAATAATATCTGTTATTTTTGTATTGTTTAGAAAAAATATTTTCAGATTATTTTTTGATGATGACAAAATAATAGCTATGGGCTCTGTAATAACTTTTTATCTTATATTCATAGTTATTTTCCAAATTTCTGAAATAATTTTTGGAGGAGCTTTGAGAGCAGCAGGCGATGTAAAATATACACTTGCCGTAAGTTTGATTTCAATTACCTTTATAAGATCTGCTGCAACATTATTTTTTGTAAATATTATTCATTTGGGACTTCAAGGAATTTGGATAGGAGTTCTAGCAGATCAAGTTTCACGATTTATCGGATTATGGACAAGATTTAGAAAAGGCGATTGGGTCAATATAGAAATTTAATTAAATGAGATTTTAATTATATATTATAAAATAAAAATATTTTTCACATAAATATTTGAATTTTTCTTCAAATCTGGTATATTATACTTACTATCGGTTAAGATAGTAAGTATATTTTTTTAAACAGGGGGATTAAACAATGAAAATTAAAAAAGTATTACCAGTATTAGCATTAACAGTTGCTTTAGTAGGATGTGGAAAAAAAGCTGACACAACATCAAACGCTTCAAGCACACCAGCTTCAACAACAACTACAGAAAAATCTGATTCTAACGCTAGTACAATGGATTCAAACGCAGCAAGCACACCATCATCAAACGATGCTAGTACACCTGCTTCAGACGCTGGATCAAATAAATAATTAAATTTTAAACAAAAAAAGAGCAAGAATTTCTTGCTCTTTTTTGTTGAAATTTTTTAAATCAAAATTCAAATTAATTTTTTTAATAAAATTAAAATCAAAAAAATCATCCTCAAAATATTAGGATGATTTTTTGAATTAATCTATAATTAATTGTTTATTTGTAATCTAACTGTAGATGTTAAAACATCTGAGTAGCTGTATGATACAGTTCTTTCTGCATCAAAATCATTATTTACTTTTATTGTAAATACACTTGGGAAAGCGTCTAAAATTATACCGCTTTTGGTAACAATTCTTTTTCTACCCTTATCAGCTTTTAAAGTAACTTCTTTTCCTACGTTTTTTTTAACTTCTGACCTTATTTCACTAACTGATTTAAATTCCATATATCCACCTTCCATGCATTTGTATATATTATACAACAAAATTGTGGATAAGTCAAATTAGCGTAATATTATACGCTAGATTAAAATTCTTGTCAAATATTTTTATAAAAGGCTCTATAAGCTGTAAAAGTTGAGTAGAAATCTGCTTTCGAAATTAATTCTATTGGTGCGTGCATAGATATTACTGGCGTTCCACAATCAACTACATCCATTCCATATTCTGCAAGAATATAGGCTATTGTTCCTCCACCACCTTGATCAACTTTTCCAAGCTCTCCTGTTTGAAAAATTACTTCATCTTTATTAAAAGCAAGTCTAACTTGTGATAAATATTCTGCATCTGCATCATTTGATCCACCTTTTCCACCTGAGCCTGTGTATTTTGTTAAGGCAACTCCGTGAGAAATTTGTGCTGAGTTTTGACTTTCTGTTGCATCTTTAAAGTTTGGATCTTCTGCCAAGGTTACGTCAGCTGATAAAACTTTTGAATTTCTCAATGCCCTTTTAAATTTAATCAAATCAAATTCTTCTTTTAAATTCATAATTTCTAAAAGAGTATTTTCAAAAAATTGTGAAGTCATTCCTGTTGCTCCAACTGAACCAATTTCTTCCTTGTCAACAAAAAGTCCTACCAAAGTTTTTTTACTTTCTTTTATATCAAGCAAAGCTCTCAAAGCTGCGTATGAGCAAACTCTATCATCATGGCCGTGGGAGGCTATCATTGATTTATCAAAACCAACCTCTCTTGCTTTTCCAGCTGGAACTGCTTCAAGTTCTGCCGTTATAAAATCTTCTTCTTCAATTCCGTATTTTTCATTTAAAATTTTTAAAATATTTTTCTTAACTGGATTTTCTTTTTCATCTAATAGTGGCCTATTGCCAACTATAATTGACAATTGCTCGCCTGTTATAACTTCTTTTGCAGATTTTTCCATCAATTGTCTTGATAAATGAATTAAAAGCTCTGAGATAAAAAATACTGGCTCATCATCCTTATCTCCGATTGAAATATCTACTTTTTCTCCATTTTTTGTAAAAACTACTCCGTGAAGGGCAAGGGGCATATTTGTCCAATTATATTTTTTTACTCCCCCATAATAGTGAGTTTTTAAATAAGCAAGTCCGTTTTCTTCTGTAAGCGGAACAGGTTTTAAATCAAGCCTTGGCGAATCGATGTGACCTCCAACTATAGCAAGTCCATCTGATAAATCTTCGCTTCCTATATGAAACATAGCTACAGCTTTATTTTTATTTACTGCATAGATTTTATCGCCAGTCTTTATTTTTCCAGCCTTTATTTTTTCTTCAAGGTCAACATAACCTGCTTTTTTTGCTAAATTTATAATTTCTTTTGTAGCAAGTCTTTCAGTTTTTCCCTTGTCCAAAAAATCCATATAATCTTTTGAAAGACTTTCTAATTCTTTTTCTTGGTCTTGGGATAAATTTTCCCAGACATTTTTTCTTTTGTACTCTGTCATTTTTTTCTCCTAAATTAATTTCCATATATTTTTTGCATACTCAAGAGGATTATCAATTTCAAGTCCTTCTATAAGTTTTGCTTGATCAAATAAAATATTTACTATCATTTTAAATTCATCAGAATTTTCTTTCAAATCTTTTTCTAATAATTCATAGGCCTTGGAATTTTGATTTATTTCTAAAACTTTCTCCGCCTTAATATCTGGGGCATTTACTTGAGATTTTAAAGTTTTTTCCATCTCAATTGAAACATCTCCCCTTTGTTTTATCATTGAAATTACATCTTCTGATAAATTATCTGAAATTTTTACATCTACTACTTCTTCAGGTAAAATTTCCTTGATTTTTTCAACCAAGTCTTTGTTTTCTTCGTTTTCACCTTCGTTTTCTTCAACTTGATTTATTGATTTAAAAGGAATTTCCTTGTAAGTATTTAGCATTTTTATCAAAAATTCATCCAATTTTTCATCAAGTAAAAGAACATCTTTGTCTTCATCTACTGATTTTAAGGCTGGGGAATTTTTGATTTTTTCTAAATTTTCTCCAACTGTATAAAGGATATTTTCATCTGTTGATTTCAAATCTTTCTTGTATTCATTTAATGAAATCATTTTGTCTTTTCTGTAGGAATTGAATAATAGTAAATCTTCTAGCCTATCTTTTTTCCCTCCAAATGATTCATAAATTGCAACTTTCAAATTGTTACCAAATTCTTTGAAAAATATTTGGTATTTTTCCCTATCATTTTTCATCAAATCCATTAAGTGAGATCTGATTTTATTATTTATTTGTTTGGCAATAAATCTTAATTCTCTTGTTTCTTGAAGGGTTTCTCTTGAAATATTTAAGGAAATATCATCACTTTCAACAACTCCTTTGGCAAAAGAAAATTCATCTTCAAGTAAATCTTCGTGCCTATCTTTAATTTTTACTCCTGATGAATAAAGTTGTAGACCTTTTTGGTAATCTTTTGAATAAAAATCAAAAGGAGCTTTTCTTGGAATATAAATTATCGCCTTAAATTCAACAGTTCCTTCTATGTTTAAATGAATCCATGATAAAGGATCATCAAAACCAAATCCTTGATCCTTGTAGAAATTTATATAATCTTCATCAGTCAAATCTTTTTTGGATTTTTTCCAAATTGGAATTTCAGAATTTAAAACTTCTACTTCCTTATAATCTTCATATTTTGGATCTTCATCTGTAGAATCTTTAGTTTTTCTTGACTTTGTAACTTCCATTTTGATTGGATATCTGATGTAATTTGAATATTTTCTTACAAGTTCTTTGATTTTATATTTGTCAAGATAAATATCATAGTTTTCATCTTCTGTATTTTCTTTTAAAAATAAGGTAATATCTGTTCCATTTTCTTTTTTGTCAGATTTTTCAATTTCATAGCTTTCGGCATTTTCACTTACCCATTTATAAGCTTGGTCATCTTTTTTGGTATTTACGATAATTTTTTTGCTTACCATAAAGGCTGAATAAAATCCAACTCCAAATTGTCCAATTAGATTATTTAAATCTTCGCTTTCAATTTCTTTTTTGAAAATTTCTGTACCAGATTTTGCAATTGTTCCAAGATTTTCTTCCAAATCTTTTTCATCCATTCCAATTCCAGTATCCCTTATTGTTAAAGATCTTTCTTCCTTGTTTGGAATTATTTCGATATAATAATCTTTTTTGTCTACGTTTTTATCTGATTTTAAATCTTTATAATATAATTTATCAATAGCATCTGAGCCGTTTGATATTAATTCCCTAAGAAAAATATCCTTGTTTGTATAGATTGAATTTATCATCAAATCCATAACTTTTTTGGCTTCTGCTTTAAATTCTTTTTTCATAAATCCTCCTTAGCACTTCACATTGCCGACTGCTAATATTATACTTACTCTAAAATTTTTTTCAATTTTCTAAATCTTTGGCAAGGCTGAATATTTCAGCTTGAATTTTAATTTTTTCCCTTTTTATTTTTTCAATTTCCTCATTTTGTTTTTTTGAAATTAAAATCGACTGAACAAAATTTGAAATAATAAAAGCTCCAACAAAAACCATAATTTTTGTAGGCGTTTTTGTCTTAGCCAAAGATATAATTAATAAAAAAATCAAAGAAAAAAATAAAGATTTAAGAAAAAATGAAAAAAATGAATTTTTCTTTTTTATTTTTTCCAAATTTTCATCTAGATCTTGGAGTTTTTTCCTTAATTCCATAATATTTTTTAAATTTTTCTCATTCATAACATCACCAAAATAATTGTACCCCAATTCCTAGTATTTTACTTTGATTTTTAATTTCTCTTATAGTAAAATAATTTTTAGACATAAAGGAGGGTTTTTATGGCTTTAGAAGATAGAAAAAAAGAGAAGGTGGAAATCACACACGATATGTTAATCGGAGATATAATCCAAGCAAAACCAGAATCAATTAACACTTTCCTTTCAATAGGAATGGGTTGTATTGCTTGTCCTTCATCTTTGTACGAAACCTTAGATGAAGCTTGTATGGTTCACGGAATTGATCCAGATTTCTTGCTTGAAAAATTAAATAAATAAAAAAAAAAGACTTTTGCAAATACCAATGCAAAAGTCTTTTTTGATTTTTAATTTTTTTCAAAATATTTTTCCCACTTATTATCATAAGTCCAAAAATAATTTCCTTTTTTTTCTGAATCTTTGTACTTATCAAAATCATTTAAAATTTTCCTATAAGTCTTGCTCATTATAATCAGTGCCAAAATATTTGGAACAACCATTAAAGCATTTGCTGTATCAGCAACCGACCAAGCAAATTTCAAACCGCCGATTGAGCCTAGATAGCAAAAAATAATATAAATATATTTGAATAAATCAGAAAGTTTACTTGATCCTGTCAAATATTTTACACATCTTTGCCCATAATAGCACCAAGAGACTGTCGTTGTAAAAGCAAATAACACTAAAGCCAAAGAGACCAAATATTTTCCCCAAAAAATTGATTTTGAAAATGATGCAGCCGTAAGGGCAGCACCTTCAAGGCCTTGTGTTTTATAAATTCCACTTGTAATAATTACAAGGGCAGTCATGGTACAAATAATCATTGAAGAAATAAAAACTTCAATCGCTCCCCACATTCCTTGTCTAATTGGATGGTCGGTATGACTTGTTGCATGAGCCATGGGTGCTGTACCAAGACCTGCTTCATTAGAAAAAATTCCCCTTGCAAGCCCCCACCTAATAGAAATTAAAATCCCAGAGCCTGTTGCTCCTCCTGCAAAAGCTTTTGGATTAAAAGCTCCAATAATAATTTCTTTAAAAGCTGGAATTAAATTTTCAATTTGCAAAATAAGAATCAAAATACAAGCTACAATATAAAAAACTGACATTATAGGCACAATTTTAGATGCAAAAGCTCCAATTCTTTTTATCCCACCAACAAGAACCAAAAGCATAAAAATAACGATTAAAATTCCACCAAGATGCAAATTTAAACCAGTCATAGCATTTAAAGATTCAGAAATAGAATTTGATTGAACCAAAGCTCCCGTTCCAATAATTGCAATAAAAGCAAAAAACGAAAAAATTTTCGCCAAAAATTTTGAGCCAGTTCCCTTTTCGATATAATACATTGGTCCGCCAATATATTTTCCATCATCATCTGAAATTCTTGTAGCAACAGCCATAGTAACTTCAGCCATTTTTGTTGTCATACAAATAAAACTTGCAATCCACATCCAAAAAATCGCCCCAGCACCACCAAAGCCAATTGCCGTTGCAACTCCTACAATATTTCCAGCCCCAATCGTTCCAGCAAGAGCTGTCGAAACCGCCTCAAAAGGAGAAATAGAATTTTCATCAGATTTTGAATCCTTAACAAGTCTTCCAAAAGTATTTTTAAAAATATAAGAAAAATTTTTAAAAACCCAAAAATTTGACCTATAATTTAAAACTATTCCCCCAAAAATCAAGACGATAATCATAGGATAACCCCACAAAAAATCGCCCAACTTAGCATTTAATTTTATAATTTCCAAAACGGACTAACCTCTTTCTAATTAATATAAGTTTATTCTTATTATTATAAAGGTTTTTTAAAAAAATAAAATAATAATTTATATTTTTTCCATTAAAAAAATTTTTATCCTATAAAAATCAAAAATTTTTCCTTAATTTAAATTGTCTACGCTCTAAATCAAATCTGAGCTAGGCTTCTTGCAAAATTTTTATTATACGTGCTCATAACTTTATCAAAAAATAAGCCTACAAGAATATTTATGCCAGCAGTTGGAAGAACTAGGCTTACAAACATTAATTTTATACCAAATCCTTCTGGTAAAGCTCCTGTTATATTCATCAAAAATAAAAATACAAGTCCAGATATTGCAGTTCCAAGAAAATATAGGCTCCCAATCGAAAAAATATTTTCTATTTTTATTTTTTCAAAAAATTTTACAGCAAAATATACAAATAAGGATGAAATAATTTTATCTGTAATATTTGGCACAAAACCACCTGGTGCACTCGTTGTAATTCCTGCCAAAATTCCACCAGCAAGACCTACTGCAAGTGACATTTTAAAATCCTTATTTAAAATAATAATTGTAAAAACACACACCAACATAAAATCAGGTTTTACCATTCCCACAAAGCCTGGTATCAAATGAAGTATTGTTCCTATTGCAAGTAAAATTGACGCTTGAGTTATAGTTTTTGTTTTCATAATTTTCTCCTTTAAATATTTTAAAATTTTCCAATAAAAAAACCACTTACTCCAAAGGAGCAAATGGTTGAATTCGCGGTGCCATCCTTTTTATGTAAAATAAATTTCAATAAATTAATAAATCCTACATATCTTTATTCTGATACTAATTTAAAATAATTTCATATCATATCCCTATAACGTGGGAAGACGGCCTTGGGTACTTTTTTCACCTTAGCACTCTCAGATCCATTCGGTTTTACTTCTTTGCTTGTTTCCACCACACACAAACTCTCTATAAAAGATTTATAAAACTTACTTACTTCTGATCAAAGTTTTATTATTTTAACTTATAAGTTATTTTGATTATATATTGAATTTATATTTTTGTCAAATGCTTTGTTAAAGTCAATATAAGCTCCCATAAATTCAAAATCTCTAGTATTTTCATATAAAAAATCCAAAAGACTCCTAATTCTTTTCTCTTTAATAGAGCCTTCAAAGTCAAAATAAAATACAAATTCAAAATCAGAACCAGGAATTGGAGAAGATTCAAGCTTAGTCATATTTACACCCAAAATTTTAAATTTTTCTACAATATTAATAAGAGAACCCGGCTTATCAAAAGCTTTTAGCCTTACAGAAATTTTATTTGCCTTTTCATAAATTTTTAAATTTTTAGACACTATAATAAATCTCGTATAATTATTTGATTCATTTTGAATATTTTCGTCAATTATTTTTAATTTATAAACCTTAGCACAAAATTTTGAGCCAATAGCTCCAAGTTTTTTATCATTTTTCTCTTTTATATATTTGCTCGCAAGAGCCGTATTATAATATTCTTTTTGAATAAATCCGTGTTTATTTATATATTTTCCACATTGGCCAAGAGCTTGCGGATGAGAATAAACTGTTTTTATATCAGAAAGTTTTGCATCTAAATTTCCCAACAAATAATGATTTATATCTAGCTTATAATTTCCAATTATAAAAAAATTTCTTTCAAGCATTAGATTATAAACTTCTTTTACAGAGCCAAAAGATGAATTTTCTAAAGGCAAAATTCCAAAATCACATATATTTTCATCTATTGAATCAAGGATTTGGTTAAATTTTTTGTAATAGTTTATTTTACCTTTGGGAAAAATAATATGGGAAACTTGATCGGCATAAGAGCCTTTTGCCCCTCCTACAGCAATTTTTCCTTCTTTAGGAAAAATTTCTCTTATAAATTTATCTTGTAAATATTTCGAAAATTTTCCATCACAAAGGCTCATCATATAATCTTTATATTTTCCTTTTACAAGTTTATCTAGATTTTCCAAATCTTCTTTTTTATAATTTTCTTTTTCTAAATTTTTAATAATTTTTTCAATATTTTCAATCATTTAACAAGTCCAATAAGGTTAAAGCTAAAATAGATTCTCCAATAGGAGGAGTTCTAAGGGCAAGGCATGGATCGTGTCGTCCTTTAATTTGCAATATTTTTTCTTTTTTTTCTTTTATAGAAAATGATTTTTGACAAATAGAAATTGACGGAGTCGGTTTGAAAATTAAATCAAAAACTACAGGCATACCATTTGTAATTCCTCCAACAACTCCACCAGCATTATTTGTTATAGTTTTTACTTGTCCATTTTTAATTTCAAATTGGTCGTTGTGCTGAGAACCTTTCATTTTCATTGCATCAAGTCCCAAACCAAAAGAAACCGCCCTAAGAGCAGGAATCCCATAAGAAAGATAGGAAATTTTTGCCTCAAAAGAATCAAATAGCGGATCTCCAAGTCCTTTTGGAATATTTTCCCCAAAAACTTGGCAAATTCCTCCAATAGAATCTCCATCTTTTTTTACTTCTTCTAAAAGATTTCTAATTTCTTTTTCTTTTTTTTCGTCCAAAACAAGAATTTCTTTTTGAGAAATTTTTTCCAATTCATCCATAGGAGGATTTGCCAAATCAATATTTTTATCTTCAATTCCTCCAATATTTTTAATCCTTGATGAAATTTTTATATTTTTTTCTTCTAAAATTTGCTTGGCAATTCCTCCTGCAAGACAAAACGGTGCAGTTAATCTTCCAGAAAAAGGTCCTCCCCCATTCATATCCATATCATTTCCATATTTTATAAAACTAGTATAGTCTGCATGAGATGGCCTTGGAATATCATTTAAATTTTCATAATCTTTGGATTTGTAATTCTCATTTTTTATTATTGCTGTTATGGTTTTTGAAATTATTTTATTATCTCTTACTCCAGAAATAAAATTTATCTTGTCACTTTCTTTTCTTTTTGTGGTAAATTTTGATTTTCCTGGAGCTCTTCTTTGCATAAAATTATTAAGTTTTTCCATGTCAATTTCAAAACCAATTTTCATATTATCCATAACTACACCCATATATTCTTGGTGGCTTGAGCCAAATATGGTTATTTTTAAATTTTTGCCAAAGCTTTGACTCATTTTAAATTTCCTTTCTTAAATCATGGATTTTTTTTGTAGCCTTTACTATTTTGTCAAAATCATCTGGAACTACGCATTGAGCTCCATCAGAAAATGCTTTTGCAGGATTTTCGTGAACTTCTATCATAAGTCCATCTGCCCCAACTGCCGTTGCACTAAGAGATAAATCTTTTACATATCTTGAAATTCCCGCCGCATGAGATGGGTCGATTATTATTGGAAGATGAGTTTTTTCGTGCAAAAATGGAACAGCAGTTACGTCCAAAGTATTTCTTGTTGCTGTTTCAAAAGTCCTAATTCCTCTTTCACAAAGAATAACTTTTGTATTTCCCCTGCTCATAATATATTCTGATGCCATCAATAATTCTTCATAAGTTGCAGATAGGCCTCTTTTTAATAAAATTGGTTTATCAACTTCTCCAAGTGCTTTTAATAAATCAAAATTTTGCATATTTCTTGCTCCAACTTGAAGAATATCTACATTGTCAAAATATTTTAATTGGTTAATTTCCATAATTTCTGAAACAAGGGCAAGACCTGTTTCTTCTTTTGCTTTTATTAGATAATCAATAGCTTTTTTGCCATAACCTTGAAAAGAATATGGGCTTGTTCTTGGCTTAAAAGCTCCTCCTCTTAAAATTGTTGCACCAGATTTTTTGATTTTTTTTGCAATTGATACAATTTGTTCTTCGCTTTCGACTGAACATGGTCCTGCCATATAAACAAAAGATCCACCACCGATTTTTGTTCCATTTTCGAGAGTAATTATTGTATCTTCTGGGTGAAATTTTCTGTTTGCTTTTTTATAAGGCTCTTGGATTCTTATTACATCATCAACAACACTTTTTGATTTCATATCATCTTTTGAAACCTTGGATGTATCTCCCAAAAGTCCCAAAATAGTCGTTTTAAAACCAACTGCCTTACTTACTTTAAGCCCCATATCTTCAATTTCTTTTATAAGATCTTGTACTTCTTTTTCATTTGCACCATTTTTTAATTTAATAATCATTTTCTTCTCCTAATAAAATCTCTTTTTTCTTTTAAAATTTTTTATGTAATTTTTTAAGCTAATTTATTATTTAAAAATAAAAAAGCTTCCTGGCTATTACCAAGAAGCTAAAATTCAAAAAAACTTAAAATGTTTTAAAATTTTGCACATGATAAATAGCCTTACTTTTGTCAAAAGTAAAGTTAAAAAAGTAAAAGCTAGTTTGTGCAAAATTTAAGTTTTTCATTATTTTCTCCTGTTTTCTAAATTTTCTATATTATAGCATAGAAATTTTTTTCAGTAAAGTTTAATTATTGTGGGAATTCATAATAGCTTCAGTTATTTTTGGTATAACTTGTTTTTTTCTGGATAAAACACCAGGAGCTGAAATTGTTCCATTGTTTACCTTATTTCCAAAAACTTTTTCTATATCATCAAGATAGTTTCCCACGACTAATAATTCAGATTTTTTATTGAAAATATCTGTAAGAACAAGGACAAATGTATTTTCTCCCTTAGCATTTAATCTTTCTTTCATAAGAGCAATTAATTTATCTTTTATAGGATTTAATTCTTCTGGATTCATTGTCATAACTTGTCCAACTCTAATTTTGTCATCTCCAATTGTAAATGCTTTTACATCTCCATCAATTAAATCTTCTGGCGATTTATTTTTAAGACTTGTTCCAGCCTTAAACATCTTCATAGCAAAATCTTCTGGATTAATATCTGCAATTTTTGTAAGTCTATTTAAAACTCTTTTGTCAGTTTCTGTTGTTGTTGGAGATCTAAATAAAAGAGTATCAGAAATTATTGCTGCTGAAAGTAAACCGGCAATCTCTTTTGTAGGTCTTATTCCTGATTCAAAAAACATTTTTGCAACTATGGTTGCAGTTGAACCCACAGGCTCTGCCCTAAAAAATAAGGGTTGATTTGTTACAACATTAGCTACTCTGTGGTGGTCAATTATTTCAATTATTTCTGCATAATCAATATCATCAACTGATTGGTTTCTTTCGTTGTGGTCAACCAAAATTAATTTTTTCTTCTCATCAGAAATCAAATGGTATCTTGAAATTGCCCCAAGAACTTTTCCCCTTGCATCAACAATTGGATAAGATCTAAATCTAGTTTTTCCCATAACTTCACGAACTGTATCAACTGTATCTTCTGGAGAAAAATAAACCAAATTTTCTGTGCTCATAACATTTGCAATTGGAACTGCCATTGGCAAAAGTCTTGCAGTCATAAAGGTATCATATTCTGTTGAAATAATTGTAATATTATTTTTTTCAGCCTCTTTTTTTAGCTCCTCTTTCATATCAGAGCCATTGGTTAAAATAATTAAAGAAATATTTTTATTTATCAAATACTCTTGAGCTTCAAGCCTATTTCCTGTTATAACCAAATCTCCATCTCCAACCAAAGAAGTTTCTGGAGAATCTTTTTCATTCATGGCATAAACCATCATTTTGCCTGTAAAATCTCTAGGTTTTTTTGGATTGACCATAAGCTTTGCAGATAAAATATCCACTATATTTTCAATTGGCGTGTGAGTTCTTCCAATAATTCTATCATCCCAAACTTCCATATAAGAATGGGTTAAGTTTGACAAAGATGCAACTCCAATTAATCTTTCCTTATCATCTACTACAAAAAGAGAGTTCAATTTATTTTCTTGAATTATTGACCAAGCATTTCTAATTGGAAGAGATTCATCAACATTATAAGAATTGTCATAGTCAATATCTTTTATTTGAAGTTTCATAGAATCCTTGTGAAGAGGAGCCTTAACTCCAAAATAATCAAGAACAAATTGAGTTTCTTGATTTACATGACCAAGTCTAATCGGAATCGCCTCGCTATCTCCCAGCCTATTTTTTAGATTTGCATAAGCAAGGGCTGAGCAAATAGAATCAGTATCTGGATTTTTGTGACCTGTAATATAAACTGTTTGTTTCATAATACCTCTAACTTTCGCTATCAAATTTAACTCTAAGTAAATTTATCTTGTAACGTTCAACCTTCTCACAAATCAAAGTAACATCATCAACCTTTACAATATCTCCAGTTTTAGGAAGACGGTTAAGATAATCAATTACCAAACCTCCAACCGAATCATTTTTAACTTCTTTAATATCTCTATTAAAATAATCATTAAAATCATTTATGTGCATACTTGCATCAACTATAAATTCATTATCAGAAACCTTGTAGACTTTTTCATCATCAGGATCATATTCATCGTAAATATCTCCAACAAGCTCCTCAATAATATCTTCAATCGAAACAAGCCCTTCCGTTCCGCCGTATTCATCAACAACAATAGCAAGGGACACATTCATTTTTTTCATTGATTTAAAAAGATCAATTATATTCATATTTTCATAAGCATAGTAAGTTTGCCTTAGCATATCTTTAAGCCTTGGCTCTCTGCCCTCAGCGACAAAAGTAACAATATCTTTCATGTGCAAAACGCCTACAATATTATCAATACTTTCGCCATAAACAGGAATTCTTGAATGCTTAGATTCAATTAAAAATTTATCCAATTCTTCCTTAGTCGAATCAATAGCTATTGCCTCCATATTAGTTCTTGGAGTCATAATATCAGATGCAAAAGATCCAGCAAAATCAAAAACATTATTTATAATTTCACTTTCTTCATTGTTAATAACGCCTTGCTCTTCCCCAACATCTACAATAGTTTTCAAATCTTCTTCTGTAACCTTATCAGAATTATCAGCCCCATCAGATAATTTTTTTGTAAGATATTTTGTAAATAATCCCAATAAAAATACCGTAGGCTTTAAAATTATAGAAACAATATAAATAGCTTTTGAAAATCTAAGAGCTATTTTTTCGCTATTAATTTGAGCTGCAAGCTTTGGAGTAATTTCTCCAAAAATTAAAACTGTTATAGTTACAACAACTGTAGAAATAAAAGCACCAGCAGCTCCAAAAATATCAGTAAAAAATAATGCAGCTATGGTAGTAGTAACAATATTTACAATATTATTTCCAACAAGAATTGTTGTAATTGTGTTTTGGCTATCATCAACGAGTTTTCTAAGCAATGATGCGTTTTTTACATTTTTTTCTTCAAGTTGCCTTAATTTAAATTTGTTTACAGAAGTAATAGCAGTTTCTGAAGATGAAAAAAATGCAGAAAGCAAAATCCCCAAAATCATTACAAATAACTCAATTATATTTTTTGTCGTCAAAACTTCCTCCTTGAATACATTATATGAGAAATTTATAAAAAAATAAAGTGATTAATTAAAGTAATTATGATATAATATGCTCGAAAAAAAGGAGGAATTATGGAAAAAAATTCGAACGAATCACTTGCCGAAAAAATTTTCAGATTAAAAGAGAAAAAAACAAATGTAAAAACTGAAATTATGGCAGGAATTACAACATTTATGACTATGTCATATATTTTGGCAGTAAATCCACAAATTTTGGGAGATGCCGGAATGGATAAGGGCGCAGTATTTACTGCAACAATAATTGCATCAATAATTGCAATTTTAATTATGGCTCTTTACGCAAACCTTCCTTTTGCCCTTGCACCAGGCATGGGACTAAACGCATTTTTTACCTACACAGTTGTAATGACTATGGGAAAAAGTTGGGAATTTGCATTAGCAGCCGTTTTTATTGAAGGAATTATTTTTGTATTTTTAACATTTTTTAATGTACGTGAAGCAATTTTTAATGCCATACCAAGAAGTTTGAAAACTGCAGTATCAGTAGGAATCGGATTATTTATTTCTCTAATTGGTTTATTAAATTCTACTGTAATTGTAAAAAATGATGTAGGCCTTGGACTTGGAAATTTAGTTAGCAAAGAAAGTTTTATATTTTTTATAGGACTTTTGATTATGGCAGTTTTAACAGCAAGAAAAACAAAAGGAGCCTTGTTAATAGGAATCATAATTTCTACAATTATTGCCCTATTTACAGGAGTAAGCAAGCTCCCAGAAGGCGGAATTATTCAATTGCCACCATCACTTAGTCCAATTGCTTTCAAATTAGATTTTTCATCAATGTTTTCACTTGAAATGTTTTCTGTTGTATTCGCATTTTTATTTGTAGATTTATTTGATACAATAGGAACACTTACAGGAGTTGCAACAAAAGCAAAAATGTTAGATGAAAATGGACAGTTGCCAAATGCTGGTCGTGCACTTTTTGCAGATAGTATTGGAACAACAATAGGAGCACTTTTAGGAACATCAACCGTAACAACATTTGTAGAAAGTGCAACTGGAGTTGCAGAAGGTGGAAGAACAGGACTAACTGCTTTATCAACAGGATTTTGTTTTTTCCTATCAATATTTTTCTATCCATTAATCACAATAATTCCAGCTCAAGCAACAGCAGCTGCTCTTGTAATGGTAGGATTATTTATGATAGATTCAATTGTTGATATTAATTTTGGAGATTTCACAGAATCATTCCCAGCCTTTATGACAATAATAATGATGCCATTTGCTTACTCAATTGCAGAAGGAATCGCCTTTGGAATGATTTCATACGCAAGCGTAAAATTATTAACAGGAAAAGGAAAAGAAGTTTCCCCACTTGTTTATGTCCTTGCCTTAGTATTTTTACTAAGATATTTACTTCCATTATTTTCGTAAAATAAGCAAACAAAAATTCCCCATTAATTTTGGGGAATTTTTAAATTAAGATAAAATATTTTACATCTTATCTTCAACTGATTTTATTTTTTGGTCAAGACTTGCTTTTTTGTCGCGTCTGTCGTCTATTTTTATTACTGAATAAACTCTATCTGCTCCATTTTTAAAAACTGATTCTTGGCAGGCTCTGATTGCTTCAAAGGCCCTGTCTATATCTCCATGGATAACTGTTCCCATCGGATTTAATCTTACTTCCAAATCTTCATATTCTTTCAAAACTTTTTCGCATCCTGCTACATATTTTGAAACTGAGGTTTCTTTTGTTCCTATTGGTACTACTGTTAATTCTATAACTGCCATAATATCCTCCTAATATTTTTTATTGTAAAAATCTTCAAATATTTTTATAGCTTCTATGTGATCATCTACTCCGCCAAACTCTCTTATTGAGTGCATAGCAAGAATTGGTGTGCCGACATCGATTGATTTTATTCCGGATTTGGAAGAAACAATTGGACCAATTGTAGAGCCACCGACCTTGTCAGATCTGTTGTGAAAAGTTTGAACTTTTGCTCCAACATTTTTTGCATGTTTTAAAAATCTCGCCCTAGTTTCTACATTTGTTGTATAAGCACCATTAGAAGCTACCTTTATTCCTATACCCATATTTATTCTTGTATTATTTGTAGAATCGAATAAATTACTATAGTTTGGATGAATTGAGTGAGAAAGGTCTGCTGAAATTAAATATGAATTAGAAAGAGAAATAAAATAATCTTCCCTATTATAACCCAAATTCATTACAATTCTTTCCATAATTTCATCCAAAAATGGAGAAGATGCTCCTGTCCTTGTGCCTGATCCAATTTCTTCATTGTCATTTAATACGCACATATTAAATTTTTTATTTTCACTATTAATTAAAGCTGTAAGAGATTGGTGGACACTTGCAAGATTATCAAGTCTTCCAATATGAATAAATTCATCATCACTTCCCATAAGAGATCCTTTTTGCCTATCAAAAAGTGCCAAATCAAAATCTATTATTTTTTCTTCATCTACTCCAATTTCTTTTGCCAATAATTTTTGCAAAAATCCTTCTTTTTTAAAATCATCTTCGATAGTTTTTATAATTGGAGAAAGTTCATCTTGCATATTGTACTTATATCCAGAATTTAATTCTCTATTTATATGAATTGCGCAGTTTGCAATTGTCAAAAGATTTTTTTCAATTTTTACAAGTTTTGATTTAAATTCTCCATTTTCTTCAAAAACAACTTTTCCTGCCAAAGACAAATCCCTATCAAACCAAGAAGATACAATCATTCCCCCATAGCCTTCAACATTAAATTTCAAAAATCCATTTGAAGTCATTTCTGGATTTGATTTTATTTTAAAAGTTGGAGAATCTGTGTGAGATCCAATTATATCAAACCCCTTTCTTGGATCATCTCCCACACTAAAAGCAATTAAAGCTGTATCGTCACGACTTACAAAATATTTTCCGCCTTTTTCTAGTTTCCATTTTTCATTTTCATTTAGTTTTTTAAAACCATTTTTTTCTAAACGATCAATAGAATTTTTGACAGCAAAATAATTTATTGGACTTTGGTCAATAAATTCTATTAAGTCATTGATTATTTCATTTCTATTCATATAATATATATTACCCTATAGATAGCTTTATAAAAGTGATTTTTGACTTTTTGTTAAACTTTGCTTTATAATAATAAAAAGAGTACGGAGGTAAATGTTTATAATGAAAAAATTAGAAGAAGTAATATTAAGCCATGGTAAGGTTCTTGGCAAAGATATTTTAAAAGTTGATTCTTTTCTAAATCATCAAATAAAACCAAAATTGATAAAAGAAATGGGAGAAGAATTTGCTGAGCATTTTAAAGACAAAAATATAAATAAAATTTTGACAGTTGAATCATCAGGAATTGCCCCAGCAGTTATCACAGGTCTTGTCCTTGATTGCGATGTAGTTTTTGCAAGAAAACAAAAATCTCTTACAACCGATGATAATACATTTTCTTCAACTTGCTATTCTTATACAAAAGAAGAGATGAAAAGACTTATTGTAAGCAAGGATTACTTACACGAAAATGAAAATGTCTTGTTGATAGATGATTTTTTGGCAAATGGTCAAGCTGCCAAGGCTATGGTTGCAATTTGTAAACAAGCAGGTGCAAATGTGGCTGGTATTGGAATAGTTATAGAAAAATCCTACCAAGACGGAAGAAAACTTCTTGATGATATGGGCATAGATGTTTACTCTCTTGCAAGAATTTCTCACATGGACGGAAAAGAAATAGAATTTATAGATTAATCTAAGATGGCTTTTGCCATCTTTTTTATTTTAAATTTAAAAAAATAAAAAATCCCACTTTCGTGAGATTTTCAAAATTTAAATTTATGAATTTACTATTACTTCAACCTGCTCTAATAAAACATTTTTATTGTGAGAAGTTATTGATGAATAGGCAAAAATCAATCCTTCATCATCAATATTTAAAGTTTTCATTATTTCTTTTATGTGTTTTTTTAAGTGTGTTTTAGGAATTTTATCGTATTTTGTTGCTATAACAAATCCTGTAAAGCCAGAATCTATTATCCAATCATACATTTCTTTATCTTGTTTTGTTGGAGCGTGTCTTATATCTACCAAAAGAAAAACTTCTTTTAAATTTTCTCTTTCATATAAATATTGGTGGATTAAATTATTCCATTTTTCTTTTTCTGTTTTTGAAACTTTTGCATAGCCATAGCCTGGAAGATCTACCAGCCTAAATTTATCGTTTATTTTATAAAAATTTATGGTTTTGGTCTTGCCCGGTTTTGATGAAGTTTTGGCAAGATTTTTTTTATCCAAAAATGAATTTATAAATGAAGATTTTCCCACATTAGATCTTCCTGCAAAGGCAATTTCTTCAAAATTATCATTTGGAAATTGGGAGGGAAATCCTGCAACTTGATCTAAATTTACTGATTTTATTTTCATAGCAAGGCTTCCTTTAAAACTTCTGAAACTCTTGATACCTTTATAAAGTTTATTTTTTCCCTAACTTCCTTGTCAATATCTTCAATATCTTTTTCATTTTCTTTTGGAATAATTACATTTTTTATATCATAAGCATAAGCTGCGAGGGCTTTTTCTTTAAGTCCTCCGATTGGCAAAACTTCTCCTGTGATTGTAACTTCGCCCGTCATTGCAAGATCCGATCTTACTTTTTTTCCTGTAAGAGCTGATGCAATTGCAGTTGTCATTGTAATTCCTGCTGATGGGCCATCTTTTGGAGTTGCTCCTTCTGGAACGTGAACGTGAATGTCTTTATTTTTATAAAAATCTGGATCGATTTCTAATTCTTTTGAATTTTTTCTCAAATATGAAATTGCAGCTTGGGCTGATTCTTTCATTACATCTCCCAAACTTCCTGTAAATAAATTTGCCCCTTTTCCGTCCATGGCATTTACTTCAATTGTTAAAATTGTTCCGCCAACTTGAGTCCAAGCAAGTCCATTTGCAATTCCAATTTTATCTTCTTTGAGTCTTTGGTCTTCAAAAAATCTCTCCTTGCCAAGATATTTCTCATAATTTCTCATAGAAACATTGACCTTCTCTTTTCCTTCAAGAATTTCTTTTACAGCACGTCTACATATTTTTGCAATATTTCTTTCAAGTGACCTTACTCCTGCTTCTCTTGTGTAGGATTTTATGATTTTTTCTATAACTGGATCTGAAATATTCAAATCATCTTTACAAAGACCGTTGTTTTCCATTTCTTTTTTAATCAAATATCTTTTGGCAATTTCTTCCTTTTCTCTTTGAGTGTAACCAGAAATTTCTATAATTTCAAGCCTATCAAAAAGTGCTGGAGGAATATTTGAAATATCATTTGCTGTTGTTATAAAAAATACTTCTGATAAATCAAAACCAATATCAAGATAACGGTCAATAAATTTATCATTTTGTTCAGGATCTAAAACCTCAAGAAGGGCTGATGAAGGATCTCCCCTAAAATCTGAACCCAACTTATCAATTTCATCTAGCAAAAATACTGGATTTTTTACTTTTATTCTTGATATATTTGATAAAACTCTTCCAGCCATAGCCCCAACATAAGTTCTTCTGTGACCTCTTATTTCTGATTCATCAGTCACTCCACCAAGACGCATGGAAATAAATTTACGATTTAAAGCACGAGCAATTGATTTTGCAATAGAAGTTTTTCCAACTCCAGGAGGGCCAGCAAGACAAATTACAGCAGCTTGGTTGTCTCCTTTTTTCTTTCTTACAGCAATTGATTCTAAAATTCTCTCCTTAACTTCCATAAGTCCATAATGGTCTTCATCCAAAACTTTTTTGGCATGAATTATATCCAAATTATCCTTTGATTTTTTGGACCAAGGAAGAGATAAAACAAAATCAAGGTAGGAAGTTATAACCCCATAATCAGGGCTCATTTCAGGAATCATTTCAAGTCTATCAATACTTTTTAATAAAGTTTCCTTATCTTCCTTATCGATTTTTAATTTTTTAATTTTTTTCCTAAAGGCATCCGCCTCGTTCAAATCTTTTCCTGTCAAATCATTTAATTCATTTTTAACAACATCAAGTTTTTCCCTAAGATAATATTCTTTTTGTCCCTTATTAATATTTTCTTGAACCTTAGAATCTATTTTTTTTGACAAATCTTTTAGTTCAATTTCTTTTTGAATAAGCCTATGAAGATTAATAAGTTTTTCTTCAATATCAAGCTCTTTTAAAAGGGAATAATTTTCTTTTGGACTTAAAGGAAGATAATATGTTATTAAATTTGCAAGTTTATCAATATTTTCAATTTCTACCAAAGAAAAAGCAATTTCTGGTGGAATAGAATTGTCAATTGAAACATAAGATCTAAAATCTTCAACCAACATTTTTTTCAAGGCTTCTATATTTTCGTTACTTTCAAAATTTTCTTCATCGAAAATATATTCTTTAACCTCTGCCTTAAAAAATCCATCTTCAATTTTTACATCCAAAACTTCGCCAACAGATTTTGCTTCAATCAAAACCCTAAGCTCTCCATTTTGCAAATTAAAAGTTTGTTTTATGCTTGCAATTGTTCCATAATCATAAATATCTTCTTTTTTCGGATTATCTTCTAAAATATCTTTTTGATTTACCAAAAAAATTTCAGATTCATTTAACAAAGCATCTTCTACAGCCTTTTTTGAAACTGCTCTTTGGCAATCAAAGTGGACTACTGTATCAGGAAAAGCCCACAAGCCCCTAACAGGAACCATTGGATATTCTTTTGTATCTATTTTATAGATAAAGCTCATTTTATCTCCTTGTAGTAAAAAGGGAGCCCAATGTCTCCCTTTTTTATTTGTATATTAATTTTTTCTTATCTTTTATAGCACCTTTTGATACAATAACTTCTTTTATATGATCTTTTGAAGGAATCTCAAACATTACATCCAAAAGCAAATCTTCCAAAATTGTCCTAAGTCCTCTAGCACCTGTTTCTTGCTTGAAGGCTTTTTCGGCAATTTCTTTGACTGCTTCATCTTCAAAAGTTAATTTTACTCCATCAAGCTCAAATAATTTTTGATATTGTTTTAATAGAGAATTTTTTGGCTCTTGTAAAATTTTTACAAGACTATTTACATCCAAATCTTCAAGTGAAACAACTATTGGAACTCTTCCAATAAATTCTGGAATTAATCCAAATTTCAAAAGATCTTCAGTTGTAACATCTGCCAAAGAAACTTCTTTATTTTCACTATCTTCTGAACCAAAACCAATTGACTTTTTGTTGGTTCTTTGTTTTATTATATCTTTAATTCCATCAAAGGCTCCACCAACAATAAACAAAATATTTGTTGTATCAACTTGGATATATTCTTGGCTTGGATGTTTTCTTCCACCTTGTGGAGGAACATTTGCAACAGTTCCTTCAATTAATTTTAAAAGTGCTTGTTGAACTCCTTCTCCACTAACATCACGAGTAATTGAAGGATTTTCACTTTTTCTAGTTATTTTATCTATTTCATCAATGTAGATTATTCCTGTTTGGGCAAGCTCAATATCATAATCAGCAGCTTGAACTAATTTCAAAATTATATTTTCAACATCTTCTCCAACATATCCTGCTTCAGTCAAACTTGTTGCATCTGCAATTGCAAATGGAACGTTTAATTTCTTGGCAAGAGTTTGAGCAAGAAGAGTTTTTCCAGAACCAGTTGGTCCAAGCATCAAAATATTTGATTTTTGTAGCTCAACATCATCTTTGCTATCATAATTTGAATTTATTCTTTTGTAATGATTATATACTGAAACTGATAGTGTTTTTTTTGCCATTTCTTGTTGGATTACATATTGATCTAAATAATCTTTTATCTCACTTGGTGTGGCAAGATCAATGTCCATGTGGCTGTGTTCAACTAATTCTTCTCTTTGAATAATTGATGAACAAAGCTCAATGCATTCATTACAAATAAAGGCATCTGGTCCTGCAATTAATCTATCAACTTCATCAGCGCTTTTCCCACAAAAGGAACATCTATTTTCTTCAAATTCCATTTTACCCATACTTATTCTATTACCTTGTCTATTAAGCCATATTCTTTTGCTTCATAAGCATCCATAGCAAAATCTCTGTCTGTATCTTTTTGAATTTTTTCAATACTTTGACCAGTATTATCTGCCAAAATTTTATTTAATCTTTTTTTCATTTTTAAAATTTGCTCAGCTTGGATTTGAATATCGCTTGCTTGACCTTGAGCTCCACCTGATGGTTGATGGATTAGGATGTTTGAATTTGGAAGAGAAAATCTCTTTCCCTTTGCTCCAGATGAAAGCAAAACTGCTCCCATTGATGCAGCTTGACCTATACAGATTGTAGATACATCTGGTTTTATATAATTCATTGTGTCATAGATTGCAAGTCCTGCTGTAACTACACCACCTGGCGAATTTATATAAAATTGAATATCCTTATTTGGATCTTGGCTTTCTAAAAATAAGAGTTGAGCAATAATTATATCACTTACTCCATCTTCAACAGGACCTGTTAGAAAAATAATCCTATCTTTTAATAATCTTGAGTAAATATCATAAGCACGCTCGCCCCTATTTGTTTGCTCTATAACTGTAGGAACTAAAAAGTTTTTTGCGTTCATAAAATCTCCTTATCTTTTGGAGTTTATGATTACTAGTCTTCTTTTTCGTCTTCTTTATTTTCTTCTTCTTTTTTAGCTGGAACTAATTTTACATTTTTTTCTAGAAGTTCTACAGCTTTTCTTCTTTTAACATTTTCTATAACTGTATCTCTAGAAACATTCTTTTCGAAGATTTCTTTGAATTTTTCGTAATCGTCTACTCCATATTGTTTAGCGGCATCTTTTATTTCATTTTCTATTTCTTCATCACTTACTTCAATATTTTCTTTCAAAGCAACTTCGTCCATTACAAGATTTGCTTTTACTTTATCTTCTGCAACAGCTCTATATTGATCTCTAATTGCAGACATATCCATTTTTGTCATTTCAATATATTGTTGTAAAGAAATTCCCATTTGACGTAATCTTTGGTCAAGATTTTGCATTTCAAGATCAATTTCTTGGTTTACTAATGGATCTGGAGCGCTTACTTCAGATTTTTCTACCAAAGCTTTGATTGCTTCATTTTGAATTTGATTTTTTACAAATTTTTCTTTATCTTCTTTAAGATTTTTCTTTGTATCTTCTTTTAATTCTTCTAATGTTTCAAATTCAGAAATATCTTTTGCAAATTCATCGTCAATTTCTGGAAGTTCTTTTCTTGAAATTGAATTGATTTCTACTTCAAATCTTGCATCTTTTCCTTGGAATTCTTTTGCTTGATAATCTTCAGGGAAAGTTACATTTACATCAAATTTTTCTCCAACTTTGTGGCCTTCAACTTGTTTTTCAAAATCGCCTACAAATGATTTTGATCCAAGAACTAAATCATGATTTTCAGCTTTTCCGCCTTCAAATCTTTCTCCATCAAGAAAACCATCAAAATCGATATTTACTGTATCTCCATCTTGAGCTTCGCCGTCTTCTATTGGAATAATTCTTGCATTTTCTTCTTGTTGGTGTTTAAGTTCGTGTTCTACATCTTCATCTGTAACTTCTGTTGGGATTTCTGTAACTTCAAGCTCAGAATAATCTCCAAGTGTTGGATGTGGTTTTGTTTCAACTTCTACTTTAAATACAACGTCTTTTCCTTTTTCTATATCGTCAAAATCAACTGATGGTTGATCTATTACTTCAAGATTTAATTCATCAATTGCCTTGTTATAAGGTTCTGGGAAAACTTCTTGAATTGCTTCATCGTAGAATACTTCTACTCCGTACATTTTTTCAATAATTCTTTTTGGAACTTTTCCTTTTCTAAATCCATCTACCCTATATCTAGACTTATTTTTTTTATAAACATTATTAACTGCTTTTTCAAAATCTTCAGCAGCTACTACTAAGTCAAATTTTGCTATATTATTTTCATGTGATTTTAATTCTGTCATCGTTTTGCCTCCTAAAACACTACATACTCATTAGTTTAATATACTACTTCTAATAATTTCTATCAAGATTATTGTATTTATTTTTTATATATTTAACAATTTCACTTTTTTTATTTTCTAATTTTTCATCCATTACCAAATTATAAACTTCATTTAAAATCTCTCCAAGTTTTTTTCCCTCTTTAAATCCCATTTCTATTAAATCATTTCCTGAAAAATCAATTTGATCTTTTTTCCTTGGAGTATTTGAATTTAAAATCTCTTCTAAAAGTATTTTTGCATTTGAAATATTTTCTGTATTATCGTGAACTGTCGAAAGAACATCTGCTTTTTGCAAATCAAACAAATCGTAAATATTTTCATCTCCAACTTTTCTCAAAAGCTTTCTTACAGATTTTTTTGTGTATGTATTGGTATTATCCATGTGCCTTTCTACCAATAGTGATGTGTTTTCTATAAATTTTTTGGAATATTTTAAATCTTTTAGTCTATTTTTAATTATTTCTTTTGATATTTCTTGGTGTCCAAAAAATCTACCCTCTCCATTTTCATCAAGAAAAAATGTATCAATTTTTCCTGTATCGTGAAAAAGCCCTGCCATTCTTGTTTTTAAATTTGCTGGCGTCATATCCAATACTTTCATAGAATGTTCAAATAAATCAAATTTATGGTGGGAGGAATGTTGATTAAAGCCTATCATTTTTTTAACTTCTGGAAATATATATTCCAAAAGACCAAGCTTTTCTAATAATCTAATTCCTTTTGATGGATTTTTAGATAATAAAATTTTATTAATTTCATCCCTAATTCTTTCTTTTGATATTTCTTCTATATTATTTTTCTTATTTTTTATTGCATTTTTAAAATTTTCTTCAATTTCAAAATCCAAAACTGTAGCAAATCTTACTGCTCTTAAAGCTCTTAGATAATCTTCTTCTATTCTTTCGTAAGGATTGCCAACAGCTCTTATTATCTTATCCTTTAAATCTTTTTTCCCATCAAATAAATCTATTATCTTGCCATTTCTTTCTGCCATGGCATTTATGGTAAAATCTCTTCTTTTTAAATCTTCTTCAATTGTATCTGAAAAGGAAATTTTATCAGGATGCCTTTTGTCTTTGTATAGAGATTCAGCCCTAAAACTTGTAATTTCAAATTCTTCGGATTTATAAATAACCTTTATTGTTCCAAATTTTTTCCCTATATCTATTAATTTCATATCAGAAAAAATTTTCATTATTTGTTCTGGTCTAGCTCTTGTTGTCAAATCAATATCGTGGATTTTCTCTCCCAAAAGCTTATCCCTTAGTGCTCCGCCTACAATATAAGTTTCAAAACCAGAATCTTCAAGTCTTTTTACTAAATATTTATAGGACATTAATTTTTCTTTCCTAATTTCACATAGACATTTACAAAATAATCTCCCTCATTTAGCTCGACAGCTTGTGGGATTTCAAGTTCTACTCTTTGTTCAAATTCGTCGTTTTTCAAATTTGATAGGTCGATTTCTCTAGTTTTAATTGCACTTATTTTATCAACAATACTTTTTTCTCCCTTTAATATAACCTTGTTTGGAGAAATTTTACTTTCTTCAATTTGCATATTTTTTGGAAGATTGTCGTAATTTAATTCTACGCCTACTTCCTTACTTTGGAGAACATCAAAAGAAATTGACACATCATTTTGTGACAAGTCTACATTTTCTACAGCTTTTCCATCTTTATCTACAGCTTTTACTCCAATATCATGAATTTTCCCATCAAGATATTCTTCTTCATTTATATTTAGTACAATTTTATCAACCTTATCAACATAATTTCTAAGGCCAGATACAGTGATTTTTTTGGTAGATTGCTCGCTTACATTAATAATTTTTGATTCTTTTAGCCTATCAGAAATTTTTATATCTACAGTCAAATCCTTTTTTACAATTTTTTCCATTTTTAAATTAATGTTTGACGGACTTACACTTTCAATCCTAATTCCTGACGGAACATCAACATTTACATTTAAAGTTTTTATTCCTTCTGTTGGAACGCCCAAATCTATGCTTGCAACCAAATCTTCTGCTGACAATGATGCAAGATCTGATCTTGAACCTTCAACTTTTACATTTACACTTGCCACCTCATCTTTACCAACCAGGGCGTAGCCATCTTTTTGCATTACTTCTTGATTTTTGATTGTTAAAGGAACATTTCTTATAGTTTTTGATAAAGAAGGATTTGTTGAAGTCATTACAAAAGCCCACATAATGACAGCAACAAGAATTGATAAAACAATCAATTTTCTGTCATTTTTATTATTCATTTTCAATCCTCCTTTTAAAATTCAATTTATTCTCATCATCTCTTAGCTCTTTCATAAGCCTATCTTTTAAAGACTCGTCATCAAAATATCTATTTATAACACCATTGCTTACTATAGAAATTGTTCCAGTTTCCTCGCTAACAACAACGACAAGGCAATCACTTTTTTCGCTAATTCCAATAGCTGCTCTGTGACGAGTGCCAAGTTCTTTTGACAAAGTATTATTTGTAGTTAATGGCAAATAACAAGCTGCCGCTTCAATCAAATCATCACGAATTATAACCGCCCCATCATGAAGAGGTGTGTTGGGAATAAAAATATTTATCAAAAGTTCGCTGGAAATTTCAGCAGAAAGATTAGTTCCACTTTCAATAATATCGTTAAGTCCAACTTCTCTTTCAATAACCACCAAAGCACCAATTTTTTGCCTAGACAAGGAGCTCATAGCAGAAACAATTTCATCAATAGATCTTTCATTCTTATTGTAAGAATCACTAACAAAAAAGCTTCGTCCCCTACCAATTCTTTCCAAAGCAGACCTTAATTCTGGTTGAAAAACTACAATTATAAATACCAAAGAAACAGTAAAAAATTGATTCATAAGCCATGAAACAGTATTTAATTTAAAAATATCAGCAATTGATGCAAAGATTAAAACAAAAATAAATCCCTTCATAACTTGCTCAGCTCTAGTATTTTTGAGAAGCTTTAACAATTTATATGCAATAAAAGCAATAAGCGTTATATCAATTATATCTGTAATCCTAATTAGCGATAAATACGCTACAAAATTATCTATGTAAGACATGTCTACCTCCTAAGTCTATTTATATTATATACTTTATTATAAAATTTTGTAGAAAGGAAAGGCTTAAATGAAATAAAATTTAAATTTTTTGAAATTTTTATATTTAAAATTTTTTGGGGAAATTTTTTACAAAAAAATACCAAGTTTTTGACTTGGTATTTTTTTGATTTTTATTTTTTAATTTAAATTGTTTTTTATTTCTTTGTACCTATTTCGCGGGGCATTAGTAGAAATTGTGCCACAGGCACAATTTCTAAGCCAAGCACGCTCTTTGGTTGCGTTTTACTTAATTTGGTTTTTATTATTTTAAAACTGATTTTTAATTCTTCGATTTTACTTCGCGGGATGTTGGTAGAAATTGTACCACTGGCACAATTTTTAGCCTAACATACGCTCTTTGGTTGCGTTAAACTTAATTTTCTTAGTTTCCAAATTAAAACTAAATTTTTATTCTTCGATTTTACTCCGCGGGGCATTAGTAGAAATTGTGCCACAGGCACAATTTCTAGCCTAATGCCACATCCAGGATCATCATTACTGAAAAGCCTACTGAAAACCAAATTACTCCTAGGTTTGAATGATCTTCGCCTTCGCCTGTTGCTTCTGGTATTAATTCTTCTACTACTACGTAAAACATCGCTCCGGCTGCAAAGCTTAAAAGATATGGCAAAATTGGAATCATTATTTGGGATAATAATATTGTAAGAACTGCTGCTACCGGCTCTACTGCTCCTGATAAAACTCCCATTATAAATGATTTATTTTTTCCTATTCCTTGACTTTTTAATGGCATAGAAATTATTGCTCCTTCTGGAAAATTTTGAATTGCTATTCCAAGTGAAAGCACCATTGCTCCTGCCATTGTTAAACCTGTATTTCCTGACAAAACTCCTGCAAATGTTACTCCTACTGCCATTCCTTCTGGAATATTGTGAATTACAACTGCAAGTACCATCATTGTTGTTTTTCTTAAGGAATCATTTTTTGGTCCTTCTGCCACATCGCTATCAACGTGTTGATGGGGAACTACATTATCTAAAAATAATAAAAATATAATTCCAACGGCAAATCCTACCACAGCAGGAATCCACGCCATTTTTCCTAGCTTTTGATCTACCATATCCATTGCTGGTATTAAAAGCGACCAAATACTTGCCGCAACCATTACGCCTGCGGCAAAGCCTGATAGGGATTTTTGAATTTTACTTGATAATTCGTTTTTCATTAAATAGACCATAGCCGACCCAAGGCTTGTGCCTATAAATGGAATTAGTAATCCTATTACTAAATCTTTGCTCATTTTTCTCTCTTTCTATTTTTTATAATTTCCAAATATCTTTTGCATATTCAAGAATTGTTCTGTCTGATGAAAAATATCCTGCGTTTGCAATATTTTTTAGGCTCTTTCTTGCCCATGTTAATCTATCTGAATATTCTTTATTTATTTTTTCGTGTGTTTTTTTGTAATCTTCAAAATCTTTTAAGACAAAATATGTGTCAGCTTTTTCTCCACCTTGTGGATTTATTAGACAATTGTAAATATCTAGGAACATATATGAGTCATTATCGTTTAACTCTCCTGATAAAAGTGTATCTACTGCATCTTTGATGTCTTCATTTTTGTAATAAAATTCTTTTGGATTATAGGAATCATAAATTTCATTTAATTCTTCAACTTTTGCTCCGAATAAATAATTATTTTCAACTCCTGCATTTTCAAAAATTTCTATATTTGCTCCATCATAAGTTCCAAGGGTCAAGGCTCCATTCAGCATAAATTTCATATTGCCTGTTCCTGAAGCTTCTTTCCCTGCTGTTGAAATTTGCTCTGAAATATCTGCTGCTGGGAAGAGTTTTTCGCCGTAGCTTACCCTATAATTATTTACAAATACTACTTTTATTTTGTCATTTACTTCTTCATCGTTATTTATAACTCTTGCAATTTCGTTTGCAAGTTTTATTATTGCTTTTGCTCTAAAATATCCTGGTGCTGCTTTTCCTCCAAGAATAAATGTTGTTGGGTAGAAATCCATATCAGGATTTTTCTTTAATTTGTGATATAAATTTATAATGTGAAGAAGATTTAAATGTTGTCTTTTGTATTCGTGAATTCTTTTTACTTGTATATCAAAAATTGAATTTGGATTTATACTTATTCCTTCATTTTCCAAAATATATTTTGCCAACTCTTTTTTATTTTCAAATTTAATTTGATTAATTTCTTCTAGAGTTTTTTCATCGTCTAGGTATTTTTCTAGGTCTTTTAATTTTGTAAGATCGTATTTCCAATCATCGCTTCCTAATTTTTCTGTGATGAAATTTGATAATTTTATATTTGAATATACTAGCCATCTTCTTGGTGTAATGCCATTTGTTTTATTGTTGAATTTTTCTGGCATTAATTTATACCAATTTTTAAAGGTATCGTCTTTTAAAATTTGTGTGTGAAGTTTTGCAACTCCATTTACAGACTTACTCATTACTATTGCAAGATTTGCCATTCTCACTTGGTCAAATCTTATAATTCTATAAGGATCGATAGCTTCTTCTGAAAGTCCTTTTTCTTTAAATTCTTTTACTAAATTTTCATTTAATTTTTTAATTATATCAAAACATCTTGGACATACTTCAAGCATTATATCTTTTGGCCAAGATTCTAGAGCCTCTTGTAAAACTGTGTGGTTTGTAAATGCAAATGTATTTTTTGTTATTTCTACAGCCCTTTCAAATTCAATTCCATTTTCATCGACTAAAACTCTTATAAGCTCTGGTATGGCAATAATTGGATGGGTGTCATTTAATTGGATTATGTGATATTTTGAAAAATCTTCAAATTGTAAATCGTGGTCAAAATATCTTTTGTATTTTGAAACCATATCTTGAATTGATGCTGAGCAGAAGAAATATTGTTGTTTTAACCTTAAAACTCTTCCTTCTCTTTGCATGTCATTTGGATATAAAACTCTGGTTATATCTTCAGCCCTATTTTTTTCTTCAACTGCCTTATCATATTGAAAATTATTAAAATATGAAAAATCAAATTCTTCAAATGGTTCTGCTTGCCAAAGTCTTAATGTATTTACTTGTTCATTTTCAAAACCTAGCATTGGCATATCGTAAGGAACTGCTTTTACAGTTTGGTCTCTAAATTTTACAATTTTTGAATCGGATTCAACTCTTATTGACCAGCCATCGCCATCTTTTATCCAATGATCGCCACCTTCAACTTGAAAGCCGTTTTCTATTTTTTGTTTGAAAAGTCCTTCTCTGTATCTTACTCCGTATCCATACATATCAAGCTTTTGGGTTGCCGCTGAATCCATAAAACAAGCTGCAAGTCTACCAAGACCACCATTTCCAAGAGCAGCATCATCTTCAAAATTTTCTATTGATTCAAAATCAATGTCAATCTCACTTAAAATTTCTTTTACTTCATCATAAATTCCAAGATTAATTAAATTATTTCCAAGAGATCTTCCTACCAAAAATTCCGCAGAAAAATAATAGGCTTTTCTTGATCTTCTTGTCCTATTTTTGCAATTTCTCCATTCTTGATTGATAAGCTCCATTATTGTATCGCAAAGAGCAAAATATCTGTCCTTGTCTGAAGTTTCTGCAAAATTTTTTAGTGTAATTCTCTGTAAATTTTCGATATAACTTTCCATAAATTTGTTTTTGTTCATTTTTTCTCTCCTATATTTTAAATTTTTTATATATTATCTTTTTCAAAATAAATAAAACCAGTATATGTTCTATTTTGTTCCAAAAATTCTTTTAATGAAATCTTATAAACTTCTCCCCATGATGAGATTGTAAGTTTATAATCATCTTCGCATTTTTCTATTTCTGTAATTGTAACTCCATGATGTTTCATCACCCTAATCGACCTACTGACCCAATTAAAAAATATAACTGGCAGATCTTTTCCTATGGCTTGGAAAATAAAATTTGCAATCTCTTCCATTGATTTTCTTTTTATTGGATTATCTTCTAATATGTGTGATTTTAATTTCAAATGGTAGGATTTTCTAAATTTATTTAATTTGAAATCCAAAAGCCTTGCCGTTGGCACTCCATAAACTCTTGGTTTTATAATTTGAAAAAACCAATATTGGTAATCATTAAATTGATCTAGGCTAAATTTTTCATCTTTTCTGTAGAGATATAGGTAAGTGTTTGTAAATGCCGTAACTACACAAGACCTATCCCTATAAAATTTACTCACTCCTACTTCTTTTAAGTCATTTTGGTAGCCACCATAGTAAATTTTATTATTTTTAATTACTGGAACAAATTCGCCTTTTTTAGATCTTTTTAATTTCATCTATTTTTCTTCCTTTTTGTAGTGAACTTTTTCTGATAATTCTTTAATTTCATTTTCTGAAATTTCTTTTTTTGCCAAAGTCTTATCCATTTTTTCATTCATCAAAGTGTACAAAATTGATGCAATTGGAATTGATACAAGCATACCAACAATTCCAAACAAACTTCCACCAATAGCTATAGATACAATTACCCAAATTGATGGAAGACCTATAGTTTTTCCAGCCAAAGCCGGATAAATTATTGAGCCTTGAACTTGTTGGGCTATTAATAAAAATATTAAAAATACCAAAGACTTAAATGGTGATTCTATAAAAATTAAAATCATCATTATGACAGTTGCAATAAGTGGTCCAACATAAGGAATAAAATCTGCTATTGCAACCAATATTGCAGCCATAGCCGCAAAAGGAATTTTTAAAATTAACATACCAACAAAAACCAAAATTCCAAGTATCAAACTAGAAAGAGCTTTGGAATTAATATAAGATGCAAATGAAGAATAAGAAAGACTTGCCACCTTGTTAATTTCATCAGCAGTACTCCTTTTAAATAAGGAATAAATAATTCTATTAGCTAAAATTTTCAAATCTTTTTTATTAATCAATACAAATACCGAAAATATTGTAGCAGCAGCTATGGTTATAATAGTTGATGATACAGAATTTATAATTGAAGTTGTTTTATCAAAAATATTTCCCGCCTCTCCAACAAAATAATCCTTAACTTGAACTAAGACATTGTTCCAATCAACACTATTTATATATTTTTGAGCATCATCGGCAAAATTTTTTGTTAATTTATTTTTATTTAATAAATCTATCAAATCATCTAAAAATAACGGAAATCTTTCAATAAGAGCAGTTACCGCCTTAGATATTCTTGGAATTAATACATTCAAAAATATTACAATACCCAAAATAAATAAAATCCAAGAAGATATAAGTGAAAAAACTGGAACTAACTTTTTTGTCTTTTCTGTTTTAAAAATTTTAGAATACACTTTTCTTTCAAAGAAATTCATAGGCAAATTAATAATAAAAGCCAGCATAAATCCAATCAAAAAAGGTTGTATTACAGCAATAAATACCGTCAAGCCATTCTTAACATTTTCAATATACCAAAATGCAAAAAATACCAAAATAGATATAAGAATAACTTTTAGTAATTGTGAATTCTTTTCATCTAATTTTTTCATTAAAGTTTCCCTTCTCCCTATTAATCATTTACCTATATTCTACCATAGAAATTTTTCATCTTCCATTTTATAATAATGATATAATAAGCTTGAGGTGGATTATGAAAAAATGTTATATATTTGCCGGCGGAGATTTCGACGGATTTTTTGATAAAATAGGAAAAGATGATTACGTAATAGGAGCAGATAAAGGCTATACATATATAGAAAAAATCGGAATAAAAATAGATACAATAATCGGAGATTTCGATTCAGCACAACAACCAGATTTTGAAAATAAAATTACATTAAAACCCGAAAAAGACGAAACCGATTTGTACGCTGCGATAAATTTTGCAATAAAAAAAGGCTACAAAAAAATAATTGTCTATGGAGGACTTGGCGGAAGAATTTCCCACACTATTGCAAATATAAAAATAATGGAAGAATTTAAGAAAAAAGGAATTGATATAGAATTAAAAAATAAAAATCAAAAATTATTTGTAATAGATAAAAATTTTCAAGAAAAAAAACAAATAGAAAACACCTATATTTCTCTTTTTTCCATAACAGAAAAAATAGAAAATTTAAATTTAATAAATTTAAAATACGAGCTAAAAAATTTCACCCTAAAAAACGACATGCACCTAGGCGTATCAAATGAGCCAATAGGAAAAGAATTTAAAATAGAATTTGATGAGGGAATGATTCTTGTAATTTATGAAAACAAAAATGTATATAAATAAGGCAGGATTTCCTGCCTTATTTATCAAAATATTTTTCTATATTTAATCTACCAACTACGACATCATCGCCGTAAAGTAAAATTGGTCTTTTTAATAACATGCCATCTGATGCTAATAAATCTAATTTTTCATCTTCTGTCATATCTTTTAATTTGTCTTTTAAATTCAACTTCCTATAAATTTGTCCGGATGTGTTGAAAAATTTCTTTATTTCAAGACCACTTTTTTCATACAAGTCTTTTATTTGGTCTTTTTCTGGCTTTTCTTCTTTCACATCTTGAAATTTATAATCAATTTTCTTTTCTTCCAAAAATTTCTCAGTTTTTTTGCAAGTTGAGCAAGATTTATATCCTATTAATAATGCTTTCATATTTTTCTCCTTAAATTAATCTTTAAAAAAGAGGTTGACCTTGCAACCTCTTTATTTTTTTACTTTCTATCGTCGTTATCTGATTTTTTAGATTTGTATTCTTCTCTTGTCATAACATCAACTACATCAACATTTACTGTTACAACATCAAGTCCTGTCATTTGCTTTACATTTTCTTTTACAACTTTTTTGATATTTTCAAAAATATGTGGAGCAGATTTTCCATATTCTAAGATTATTTGCATATTTACTTTTGCTTCTTTTTGTCCAACTTCAACATCTACTCCTGATGTATCTTGTTCACTTGATGATTGGAAAACTGATGAAACTGAATCAAAAAAACTTGCCTTCATATCCAAAATTCCATCAACTTTATTTACTGCAATTCTAGAAATTTTTGCTACAACCTTATCAGCAATTGTAAGTTTTGAAACTTCTTTTTCGATTTCTTGATCCTCTTCGATTCCTTTTTCGTAATCTTTGTCAAATGTTTTTTCTGTCATAATTTTCCCCTATCTTTTTTATTGAAATTTTTTTAATAAGCTAATTACAAATCCTATAACCTTAGGATCTTTGTCGAGCCATCCGCCCAAGCAATAACAAAATCCTAGCACAATCCAAATACCAACAGTTCTAAAAAATCCAAAATCAAATAGCGAACCTATTGTTGCAATTCCCAAAATCAAAGAAATAATTTTGTGTTTATTTTTTTCTTTAAATTCCTTGCATTCTTTTTCTTTTTTCTCTCTTATATCAAGTTTTCTCATTTCTACATCATAGGCGGTTACTTGTTTTTCTAAATCTAATTTTGTTTTTTCTTTTTCCATAATACCACCTACCTAAGTTCTCTTTCTTGACTTTTATGAGCTTTATTTAATTGAACATGGGCATTTGCATTTTCAAGTCCTGTAAGCATTCTAAGTCCCATTTCAACTTCAGCTTGAATTTTTCTACCTAAATCCTCAAAGTCCCTATCTCCAAAAACGTCACATTTAATTTTTGCTTCTACAGTTTCGCCTTTTATTATTTTAACTTTTGAATCTGTAAGTTCTGTTCCCATAAATTTATTTACTGCAGAATTTACTGCTGAATCCAAGGAATTTCTTGTAATAAAAATATCGCCTGTATTATCTTCTACTAGATATTCACGCTTATCATTTTGATTTGCTATAATATCTATCAAAAGAATAATTGCAAAAATCAAAATTGCTATAGCAACACCGAGAAGTACGTATCTGTAATTTTGTATTTCTAAATATGATAATAAATCATGCCTTACTCCATCGTCTGCGAGAGCAAGTGTTCCAAGTATGGCGGAAATTATTATCAAAGCTATGGTCATAAGTGACCACAAAAATTTTTTAAATCCTCCCATAAAGCCTCCTTACTTATAAGTTACCCATGCTTTAGCTTTTGAAACAAAACTTTTTTAGTCATCTTCTAATTCCAAAGATAATTCTAACCACCTATCTTGGTATCTTTGCTTCTTTTCTTCAAGATTTTTTATCTTAGCAAAAGTTTCTATGACTTTTTTTTCATCATCATAAAAACCTTCTTTGAGGCTTTCTACTGTAAGTTTATGAATTTTTGCATCAATTGTATTGGATTCTTTTTCTAATTTTTCTATTTTTTCTTTTATTTTTTTTACTTCAAGCCTTTTAAGTTTTTTCTTTTTTTCTTCTTTTTTTATTTGGGTTTGTGTCATTATTGGCTTTTTTTCATCTTCTAATGATTCTTCTTTTAATTTTTCTACATAATAATCGTAATTACCCAAATACTCTTTTATATAATCCTTGTGCATATCAAGAATTTTTACGGCAATTTTATTTAAAAAATACCTGTCGTGGCTTATTACAAGAACTGTTCCTTCATAAGCAATAAGCGCATCTTCAAGGGCTTCTTTTGAATCTATATCAAGATGGTTGGTTGGCTCATCCATCAAAATAAAATTACAATCTGAAAGCATAAGTTTTAAAAGAGAAATTCTTGCCCTTTGTCCTCCAGATAATTCATTTATTGGTTTATCAACTTCATCTTGGTAAAACATTATTTTTGCAAGATATGATCTAATTTCATAATTTGTAAGATCAGGATAAGCTTCTCTTATTTCTTCAAACAAAGTGTTTTCTGTATTTAAGGATTTTTGTTCTTGGTCAAAATATCCAACTTTTACGCTAGAGCCTAATTTTATTTCTCCATCATCTTTTCTTTCTTGGTTTAAAATAATTTTAAAAAGAGTAGTTTTTCCTACACCATTTTCTCCAATTATTGCCACCCTATCGTTTCTATAGATATTAAAAGAAATATCTTCAAAAATATCCTTATCGTAAGATTTTTTTAGTTTATCTACACTTAATACATCAACTCCCGAAATTATTCTTGGAGTAAATCTTATATTTATGGATTCATTTAAGTTATCAGGCTTTTCTACCCTTTCCATTTTATCCAAAAGTTTTTGTCTTGATCTTGATTGAGAAATTCCTCTTTTTCTTTTTGAACCGCCAAGATTTTTTAACCTATCAATTATTTCTTCTTGCCTTTTGATTTCTTTTTGCTGGGTTTTATAAAGATGGTTTTGGACTTTCAAATCTTTTTTTCTTTGAGCCATAAATGATGTATAATCTCCATCATAAATTTTTAATCCACCATTTTCCATCAAAAATATTTTTGAAACTGTTGCATCCAAAAAATATCTATCGTGGCTTATAACTATAACTGATCCCTTAAAATTTTTTACAAAATTTTCCAAAAAATTAATCGCCTTTATGTCAAGGTGATTAGTCGGTTCGTCTAATAAAATTAGGTCAGGTTTTTCCAATAAAAGACAGGCAAGTTCAACCCTTGCCTTTTGTCCTCCTGATAAAAGCGAAATTTCTTTTGAAAAATCTTCTTCGCTAAAGCCCATTCCTATAAGTACGCCTCTTATTTCCGACTTATAGGAATAGCCATTTTGTTTTTCAAATTCTTCGCTTTTTTTTGCATATTCAATCATTATTTCATTGAGCTTATCTGGATTTTTTTCCTCGCTCATTTTTATTTCAAGATCTCTAATATTTTCTTCTAGTTTTATAAGATCTTTAAAAACTTCCAAGCAATAATCATATATACTTTTATCTGACATAAGCCCTAATTGTTGTTTCAAATAACCAAGGCTTACATCATTTGGTATATGAATTTTTCCAAAATCTTTGGAAATTTCTCCTGTCAATATATTAAATAGTGTAGACTTTCCAGAACCATTATTTCCTATTAAGCCAATTTTATCTCCCTTATTTATCGTAAATGATACGTTTGAAAATACGTATTGGGTTGGATAGGATTTTTCTAAATTTGATACTGACGCTACAATCATAATTTTTTTAGAAAATGAAATCTTCTGGTGTGTTGATAAAATATGTTAGGGTAAATAATGATTCATCTAGGTGAACATTTTCTATTACCACATTGTTTTTTGTTTTCAAATCAACTGGTGCGAAGTTCCAAATTCCTTTTATTCCTCCTTCACAAAGAATATCACAAACTTCTTGGGCGCCATCTTTTGGCGTTGTGATAATTCCTATATCTATTTCATTTTTTTCTAAATATTCTTTTAAATCATCTGTTGACAAAACTTTTAAATTTTCTGTTGAAACTTCTTCATTGTTTTTGTCAAATACTGCTTTTACATTGTAGTCTAAAGTCTTAAAACCTGAGTATTGGAAAAGAGCATGGCCAATATTTCCAAAACCGATTATTATCATAGAATATTCTTTGTTTACTCCAATAATTTTTGCAAGCTCTTGCATTAATTCTTTTACATTATAACCATAACCTTGTTGACCAAAGCAGCCATAGTGATTTAAGTCTTGTCTAATTTGGCTTGCTGTTAAGCCTGTAATTTGTGAAAGTTCTTTAGATGAAACTCTTACAATACCTTTTTCATTAATTGCTTCTAAATACCTATAATATTTTGGTAACCTTTTTATTACTGATAAAGAAACGTTTGACCCTTTTTTCATAACAACCTCCGTTAATCATTATTTTTTATTTCTTTAGACCTTAATCTGTTCAAAAGTATTACATTCAAAAGATGAACTATATAAATAATTATTAGTCCACTATAAAACAACTCTTGCCAATAACTTGATATTCTTTCATCTACTGCTATGTATTTTGGTAATAATGGTGTATAGTTGCTTACCACAAGTAGGGCGTGGTAGCTTAGGATTGCAAAAACTATAATGCTTATTATTGCTACAAAAATTGAATAGCCTCTTGTTTCTTTTTCCATTAATATATAAAGAGGATAAATAAGCATTATAACCCAAGAAATAATGAAGGAGATACTCCAAACATTATTTACTACTTGTGGGTTAATTTTTGTAAGAATTAGGATTAAATTTGATACTAAAACCACTAATACTGATAAAAGCAGAGTACTTGAAAGAAATCTTTCAAATCTCTTTTTCATCTTTAGCTCCTTACTTACTATATTTTTTTGATTTATATCTTAAATTATTATCTAAGATTTTTTTTCTAATTCTTAAATTGTGTGGAGTAATTTCGATTAATTCATCTTCTTCCACAAATTCCATCATCTCTTCAACGCTCATAATTTTTGCAGGAGATAAAACAAGGGCTTCATCAGCTGCTGATGCTCTGACGTTGGTTTGTTTTTTCTTTTTGCAGACATTTACGTCGATGTCAATTCCTTTTGCATTTGAACCTATGACTTCTCCCTCATAAACTTCATCTTGAGGTTTTACAAAAAGTTGTCCTCTTGATTGGGCAGCGTGAAGTCCATAAGTAGTTGCTACTCCTGTTTCAAAAGAAATAAGTGAACCTGCTTGTCTTTTTGCAATATCTCCCTTATATCTTTCGTAAGAATCAAATTCTGTATTTAAAATTCCAGTTCCTTTTGTATCTGTTAAAAATTCTTGCCTATAACCTATAAGTCCTCTTGCAGGAATTTTAAATACCATTCTTGTGTATCCTGATGAATTTGGAGCCATATCCATTAGCTCTCCTTTACGAAGACCTAATTTTTCTATTATTGAACCTGTGTATTCTTGGTCAACATCAATTGTTGCAAGCTCCATTGGCTCAAGTATTTTTCCATTTTCATCTTTTTTAAACATAACTTCAGGTTTTGAAACTTGGAATTCATATCCTTCTCTTCTTAAATTTTCTATCAAAACTGAAAGATGAAGCTCTCCTCTTCCAGAAACCTTAAATGCTTCTGTTGAATCTGTTGTTTCAACTCTAAGTGATACGTCCGTTTCTTTTTCTTTAAATAACCTATCTCTAATATGCCTACTTGTTACATAATCTCCATCACGTCCTGCAAATGGTGAATTATTTACAGAAAATGTCATTGAAAGTGTTGGCTCAGAAATTTTTGTAAATTCTATTGGCTCCATATCATTTTCTGTACAAATTGTATCTCCTATATTTATATCTTCCATTCCCGATAAGGCAACAATTGAACCGAAATCTGCTTTTTCAACTTCACTTCTTTGTAGTCCTTCAAATTCATAAATTGTAACAATTTTTGATTTTACTTTTCTATCCTTGTCGTTGTAATTTACAATTATGCAAGAATCATTTTTATTTATTTGTCCACTTTCAACTTTTCCAATTGCAATTCTTCCAAGGTAATTGTCATAGTCTGTCGTTGAAACCAAAACTTTAAATGGAGCATTTTCTTTAGCTTCAAAAGCTGGTGTGTAATCAATTATTGTATCCAAAAGATCTGTCATATCATTTTTTACTTCACCAAATTCTAAACTTGCCCAACCTTCTTTGGCTGATGCAAAAACAAATGGAGAATCAAGATATGATTCATCAGCTTCAAGGGAAATAAATAAATCCAAAACTTCATCCATTACTTCTTCAACTCTTTGGTCAGGTCTATCAACCTTATTTATACAAATAATTGCAGGAAGATTTAATTCGATTGCCTTTCTCAAAACAAATTTTGTTTGAGGCATTGGACCTTCACGACTATCTACAACCAAAACTACAGCTTCAGCCATATTTAAAACTCTCTCAACCTCTCCACCAAAATCGGCGTGTCCTGGAGTGTCAATTATATTTATTTTTATTCCCTTATAATTGATCGCAGTATTTTTTGAAAGAATTGTAATTCCTCTTTCTCTTTCAATAGAATTTGAATCCATAACTCTTTCATCAACTTGTTGATTTTCTCTAAAAATTCCGCTAGTTTTTAAAAGACCATCAACAAGAGTTGTCTTACCATGATCAACATGGGCGATTATCGCCACATTTCTTATATCTTCACGTTTCATTAAATCACTTCTTTCTTAACTAATATAAACTATTTATTCATCAATTTATTATATCATATGTGATAAGATTATCAATAAATAACAAAAAAAATACTTGATAAAAAAAACTTACCAAGTATTATATATATAATTTTCTCTTGGAATCTCTTTTTACAAAAGCGATTATAATATTATCTTTAATAATAAGCTCATCTGCTAAACTATAAACAAGTTTAATTCCCCTGCCGTGATCATGGAGTCCATCATTTTCAAAAAGATAATCTATTCCTTCTCCCTCATCTTTTACTTTTATCAAACAGCAAGTATCATCCATAATAAAAGTTGTGTCAATAATTTTATCATACTCACACCTATTTCCATGCTCGTAGGAATTTATTATAAGTTCATCCAAGATCAATCTTATTTTAAAAATTAAATTTTCATCTATATTTTTATTTTTTAAATTTAAAACAAGCCCATCCCTAAATTTTTTTATCATTTTTAAGTCAGTAGGCATTGTGTTTCTAATAAGTTCCATCTTACCCCTCATCTCTTACTAATAAATTTATACCCAAATAAAAATTTTTTGTTAATTTTTGTCTAAAAAGTCAAAATTATTGCTTTTTTTGTTTTTGTAGTATAATGTATGTATAACAAATGAAAGGAGAATATTATGAAATACGTATGTACAGCTTGTGGATATATCTATGATCCTGCTAATGGAGATCCAGATAACGGAATCGATGCAGGAACAGAATTCAAAGACCTTCCAGAAGATTGGGTATGCCCAGTTTGCGGAGTTGGCAAGGATATGTTCGAAGAACAAGAATAAGATTTTTTAAAAGGGAGGCAATCGCCTCTCTTTTTTATAAATTCGTATTCATGATTTTTTTATGAAATATTTTTTAAAAAAACATAGCAAAGAAATTAAAATCTTTATAAGCCTTGGACTTTCTATTTTATTTTTGACCTTTCTTTATAGATTGTACAAATTGGGAATACTTACAAATTCGGATAAATTATACGATTATATTGGAGCTTTTACTTATCTTGCCCCTCTAATATTTATAATTCTAAAAGTTTTGATTGGATTTGTTCCTTTTATTCCAACGACGATTTTTATAGTAATAGGCTTTGCCTTGTTCGGTCAAAAATTTGGTTTATTTTTAAATTACATAACAGGTCTTATGACTGCTGTTTTAAATTACACTTTAACTAGAATTTATGGTAAAAGATTTTTGAATTTATTTTTGCCAAAAAAAAGCCTTAAAAAATACGAAAGTGCAACAAGACAAAGCACAAAAAGATTTAAAAAAGTTTTGTTTCTAACAAGCGCCATGCCCTTTGCTCCTGACAACGCCTTATCAATGGTTGCAGGATTTAAAAAATTAAAATTTGAAGATTATTTAAAAATAATGTTTGTGGCTAAATTTATTGAAATTGTGATTATAGCATATTTAATGTATCATTTAAAATTATTTTTAGCATAAAAAAACTCCTAATCAAAAAAATTAGGAGTTTTTTATATATTCATTGCTTTTTTCCAAAAATATAAATAAAGCGATGTAAATACGCCTAGATTATTTTCTTCTAACCAAGGTTTTCTTTTTCCACAAAAATGCAAAAAGCATGTATTTGAAATTATGTAGGACAAATTATATTTTTTATCCTTCAATTTGTAAGCCAAGTATCTTCTTGCATCATAATTATATTTTATTTCGTCAATTTTTATTATTTTATTTCTAAAAACTACATTCAAAAGATCTTGATCTGGCATTATAAGCCCCAAAGATTTGGTATTTTTTACATAATTTAAAACTTCTTTTTCATAGCTTTGACTATTTCTTGCAAGTTTTAAATTTATCATCAAAATTCCTGAATTAAAATAATTTTCTATATCTTTATGTCCTGATGAAATAGATAGCCTTGCTACATTCGCAGATTGAACCGTTGGAATAGTATGAGTTGCTGCTGCAAAATAATTATCTCTTAAATCCATATTGTAAAGTTTTTCGCAAGAATTTAAAACTAAAACATCTGGATCTAGGTATAAAATTCTATCTAAATTTTCTGGCAAATATTTATAAGCCAAAAGCCTATAATACATTTCTTCTGTGTAATAAAAAGTTGTTTTTGCATTTAAAAAAAGATTTTTAACTTTTATCGGATTTAATTTTGCCCTTTTTGAGCTTGCTTTTATTACAAATTTTTCAATTTCTTTTATTTTTTCATCTCTTATATCTTTATGAATCAAATAAATTTCAAAATTTGTATCATTACTTTTAAATAATGAATATAGCATAGTTTTTAGAGGATTTAAATAATTTTCATCACATGAAACCAATATATTCATAGTTTTCCCTTTCTATTGAAGGTCTGTCGTATAAAAACCCTTGCCTATTATTGATGATGTATCTAAGACTGTTATAAAACAGCGTGGGTCAATTTCTTTTATATATTTTCTAAATAAAACGGCCTCGTAATCATTTGTTACACACAAAAACACTGATTGGTCTTTTTTATAATAAAGTCCTGTTCCATCCAAAACTGTAGCCGACCTATTTAATTTATCTCTAATAAATACACTTATTTCTTCTTGCTTGGATGTAATAATCAAAAATAGTTTTGCTGTATTAAATGATGATATAAATTGATTTACTACAACGCCTTTCATCAAAAGACCTAGGCAAGATAAAAGTCCAATTTCTACTCCAAATATTTTGATTGATAAAATTGTTAGAATAGAATCTCCCATCAAAAGTGATTTTCCAATATTTAAATTTGTGTATTTATTTATAATCATAGCGATTATATCTGTACCACCACTTGATGCTGATAAATTAAATAAAATTGATGAGCCAAGAGCTGGTATTAAAACTGCACAAAATAATTCTAATAATTTATTATCAGTAAATGGCGTTGTGTGAGGTAAGACTTTGCTTAGAGCAAGGGCCGTTAAGGAATTTAATATGGATACATAGCCAGTCTTTAAAACAAAATTTTTACCCAAAATAAAATACGCCAAAACTAACAAAGTAACATTTAAAATCAAAGTCATAAAGGCAGGAGATAAGGCAAGACTATTTGAAAGCAGTATGGATGCCCCCTCTACTCCTCCTATTACAAAATGATTTGGATATTTAAAAAAATGTGTTCCATTTGCCATAAGTATGGCAGCAAAGCTCATAAGTAAAAATTTCTTTTTTTCACTCAAGGGCTTGTGGGCAAATTTATCTTTTTTTCTATCTTTTCTAAGTATTTTTATTGCAGCATTTCTATCAAGAATATGTTTAATTTTTTCCTTGTCGGAATAATTATTAGGATCTATATTTTCATTCATTTTTGTTTATTTTTTTATCCTCCAACTTTAAAAAAAAAAAGCCTAACGGCTTTTTTTTAGTCATTCGAATAATTATCAAAATATCCTTGTATAAGAACAACAGGAGTTCCCTTATCGCCTGAGCCTGATGTCAAATCGCAAAGTGAGCCTAAAAGATCTGTGATTTGTCTAGGAGTTGTTCCTAAGGTTTCATTTGTTCCTTTTAAATCAGCTGCTTTTTGTGAAATTCTTTCTCTCATTTTTGCAGTTCTTTCATCTATTGATAAGTCTTTTAATTCTGTATCAGCTATATATTTTATTTTCAATTCATTTGGTGTTCCAGAAAGTCCTTTTGTATAAGCTGGAGATACAACTGGATCTGCAAGCTCCCAAATTTTTCCAACCGGATCTTTGAATGCTCCATCTCCGTAGATCATCACTTCAACTTCTTTATTATATTTTTCAATAAATTTTTCTTGAAGTTCATCTACAAAACTTTGGCCATCTCTTGGGAATAATTTTACAACATCTTCTGTTGAAAGATTTGAGCCAAGTAAACCGTAATCTTCATTATATCCTGAGCCATCAACTGATTTTGTCATTATTTCATCTAGACCATAAATTTCTTCAGCACCAGATTTTTCTAGAAGTTTTTTAGTTAAATCTCTATTGTGAATTTCACAAACCAAAACACTTTTTGTAAATTTTAGTACATCTTTTGGATTGTTGAAGAAATGTACTTCGCTGTTTTTTGCCATTTCTTTATAAAGAGAAATATAATCAACTCCAGTAAATTGATGTTTATAATCTCCTGCAAGTTTTCTAAATTCTTCTTCTGACAAAATATCTGAATAAGGATTTACATCACTTTCAAATAAATCCATTCTGTCCATAATGTAGTTTCCTACCTCATCTTGTGGATAAGATAAGCAAATGTGAAGTTTTTTTCCACTCAAAGCAAAAGCTTTTAGCATTATTGAAAATCTATTTCTACTTAAAATTGGAAACAATATTGCTATTTCGTCAGATTTAAATTTATCATTTATATCTTTAGCAATTTGTTCACAAGTTGCGTAGTTTCCTTGAGCTCTTGCTACAAGGGATTCTGTAATGCAAACTACATCCTTATCATTTATTTCGATATTTTTTGATTCGACAGCCTTGTTTACGCTATCAAACACAATATCTACTAAGTTATCTCCTGTCTCAATAATAGGTGTCCTAACACCCATTGATACTGTTCCTATTAATCTATCCATACATGCTCCTTCCTCACGTATTATACATTAATTTTTTTAAAAAATAAAGATAAAATTTTTATTTTTTTTATGATTTTACTTTTTGTTTGGTCTTGCATTTTGGGCATTTTACGATTATTTTTCCTTTGCCTTTAGGAATACGTAATTCTTGTCCGCATGATTTGCATTTAATATACTTATATTTTTTATCTCCAAATATTTTCCTTTTAATACTCCTATATTTTTTTTGAATAGGATTTAAAAATTTTAATTTAAAAATATAATTTTCGCTGTTTCTTTTTATTTCGTTTGTTGATATAGTCCTAAATATAGCATAAAAAACTATCACAAGTGGCATTGCTTGTAAAAAATTAATTTTTAAAAAATAATTTATAAGCATTAAGCCAATTGCAAACCACACAAGTCCTATAGATAGCTCATCAATTCCATGTCTTTTTTTCAAAATTAAACACCTTCTACTAATTCTTTCATTATTTTTGATATATCTCCTTTTAAAAGATAATCTGCTTTATTATCTTTTGGGGTAGGATCTTGATTAATTACTACAAGTTTGTTTCCCCTATAAAAATCTATCAAACCTGCCGCAGGATAAACAACTAAACTTGTTCCACCGACAATTAATACATCTGCTTCGCTAATTAATTTTACCGCATAGCTAATGTTATCATTGTTCAAACTTTCTCCATACAAAACAATATCAGGTCTAACAACTGAGCCACACTCATCACACTTAACTACATTTTTAAATTTTTTTACATAAGATAAATCAAAATTTTTACCGCAAGATGTGCAATAATAATCTCTCAAATTTCCGTGAAGCTCTATAACATTTTTGCTTTTTGCTTCTTGGTGGAGAGAATCTATATTTTGGGTAATAATTCCCTTTAATTTCCCTTCTTTTTCAAGTTTTGTTAAAGCAAGATGACAATCATTTGGTTTTATTCCTTCAATCATCAAATTTTCTTTTGCGTATTCCATAAATTCATCAGGATGATTTACAAAAAATTCATGGCTAAGCATATATTCAGGCGAATATGATGAATTATTTTCTCTATTATAAAGTCCAGTTGCAGATCTAAAATCTGGAACGCCAGATGCTGTTGATACTCCTGCTCCTCCAAAAAATACAATATTATTTGATTCTTTTATGATTTTTTTAACTTCATTAATTTTATTATCCATAATATCTCCTTACTATGACTATACCCTACTTAGATTTTTTAAATTTATTATCAATGCTTGCTCCAAAAAATGCGCCTATTACTGCACAGACTACTGCAACCATTTCTTTGTTTGGAAAATTGTAGGCATTATTTAAAATTATTGAAATAATTACTCCTCCTACAATTCCTATATACATATTTTTATTCATAAAGTCCTCACGATAAGTCTAAATCTTTTCTTAATATTTTTGCATTTATCCAAAATAATCCTAGAAATATCAAAATATAATAAATAAATCCTGTCAAATTTATATATGATTCTCCCTTGTATTTTATATATGAATAAACAAAAGCCATATAATTATAATCTTTTAAAATAATCTTATTGTGTAAAAGCAAGAAATTTTTATTTATGAAAAATGAAAGAGCAAGTATGGCTGTTGTCATTATAAAAATTAAAAATACTGAAATTTTTCTTTTAAACAAATACCTATCCATTTGCATATATAAAAATACTAAAAGAGCACTTATATTTATCAAAATCATTATAAAGACCAAAGATAAAAGTATTTTTGTATTTAAATATGTTCCTACTATATAGAATAAAAACACTGACAAAAACACCAAAAGCCAATAGAAAATATTTATTACTATTAGTTTTGCCAAAATAAATTCTCTTGCGCTTATTGGCAAGGAAAATGTAAGTATTGACCTGTTTGTGTAAAGGTCTTTGTAAAAACTATTTATAATAAAATAGGAAATTGTTAGGATAAAAACTACAACTACAATTATTTCTATTGAATTTATGGCTGAATTTATTTCTAGTGTTCTTGAAAATGCTCCAATTGTTTTGATTGACATCATTGAGATTAAAAGAATTACAAAACTTGCAATTGTTGAGATGAAAAATTTCATATTCGATTTTGCATCATACTTTAAATATTTTCTCATAATAATCTCCTAAAAATCAATCTTCTCTTCTATCAAAAATACATTGTAAAAAAATGTAACTGCTATTATCAAAATAGAAAATGTCAACATCCAAATATTTATTCCCAAAACTTTTCCGTCAACTCCATTGTAAAGCATGGAAATATCTACTCCATTTATATTTATTATCCTTTGGATGGCAAAGTCTTTAAATCTTAAAATCACAGGACTTATTGTGTAAATATTTCTTAAAAGCCAAACTATTATTGTAAATAAAACAATGGACAAAACCACTGATACAAATGAATAATATCTTCTAAAAATTTGTACTTTTGAAAGGGTTATTCCAAAAACCAAAAGAAGATAGGCAATTGAATAATAGATTTCTAAAACAAAAATATATACCATAAGAACCTTTATAGATATATTTATTAAATCATCATAAATCCCCAAAAATTTTGAGCTTATAATTAAAGATCCAACAAAAACTACAAGGCTTAAAAAGCCTATCACAAGACTTGCCAAAAATTTTGCAAAAATAATCTTAGCTACAGAAATATTTATGGTAAAAGTTATGTAAGATGACTTGTCAAAAATATCTCTTTTGTATCTAATGGTAAAAAATATCAAACAAACTGACAAAATTATAAGGGCAAGAGCTATAAGGAGAATAAAAAATGAAGTGTTTTTATTTTCCAACTCAAAGCTATTTAATTTATAAAATATTCCAACAAGACCTTGAGAAAGTATGGCAAATAATGCCATCAAAAGAAAAAATCCCCTTGACCTTTTTAATTCATATTTCAAAAATCTAATCATATTACAAAAATTTCCTTATACAAATCTACCATTTGCTTTTTATATTTATCTCTCAAATCTTCGGCGTCTTCTTCCAAAAGAATTTGTCCTCTTTGGATAAAGGCAGCCCTATCAAAAAGATTTTCCAAATCTCCAATTTGATGGGTTGTAATAATAATTGTCCTACCAATATCTACAGTTTTTATAATTGCAGATAAAATCATATCCTTTGCAATAGGATCAACTCCTTCGATTGGCTCATCCAAAATATATAATTTTGTATCACGAGAAAGAGTCAAAGCCAAAAGAAGTCTTTCTTTCATTCCCTTTGACAATTTATCAGAATAACCTTCCTTTGGAATTTTCATAAAATCAAAAAGTTCCTTGCAAACTCTCATATTAAAATCATCATAAAAATCCTTGTAAAGATTTACCGTATCCTCAATTGTCAAATTGTCATAAAGATGGTAGGCATCAGGCAAATAAGAGATGATTTTTTTAGTTTCAACTCCTACTTTTTTCCCATCAATTAAAATTTCTCCATCATTAGGCTTGATAAGGCCCATAATACATTTTAAAAGAGTAGTTTTTCCTGAACCATTTGGACCCATAAGTCCCAAAATTTTCCCTCTTTCAAGTTTTAAATCAATCCCATCAAGCACATTTTTTTTGCCATAAGTTTTTTTCAAATTTTTTATTTCTAATATATTATCCATTAGCATTCATCCTCAAAGATACAAAATCATAAACTCCCTCATTTGTAATTCCTATTGAATTCATATTTTTCAAAAATTCATTCAAATATCCATTTGCAAATTCCACAATTAGGGCATTTCTTTTGTTTTCATCAATTTTCATATAATAATAATCACTTTTCGCCTCAATCAAATCCTCATCCAAAAGTCTTTGGTAAGTTTTATCCACATAAGAAGGATTTACCCTAAATTTATTAATAAGAAATTCCTTATCATAAAACTTATCCCCATTTTTTAGAAAATTATTTATAATATTTTTGGCAACAAAGTTTCTAATTTCATTATTTACTGACCTATCTTCCATATTAGCTCCTTTTCTTTACTATATTAATCTATGATAGAAAATCAATTTCCAAATCAAAACAAAGACTTGCCTTCATAAAACAAGACAAAAATTTTTCCCCATAATCATTCAAATTTTTATAAATAAGAGGATAATTTTTAATAACAATTTTCTCATCAAGCATAGAAAGTTCATCAAAAAGCCCATCAAGATTATTTACTTCATATTCAAAATCAATTTTTTCATTCAAATAAGAAAAGGCCTCATCCCTTGACTTAAATTTATTTCCATCCAAACAAATCATCTAATTCTCCTTGGTAAAACTTTTGTAATGGTCTTTGGTGTAAAAAATATTAAAATCCTCATCATAAATAAGTCTTTCGCCACCACGTCTTCCACCAAAATAATTTACATCACATTCCTTGTAATTAGCTTCTGGAAGTTTATTTTCAAAATTTCCAAAATAATCTCCGCCAATTACTCCCTTATCAGTAACTTCCCATAAATTTCCCTTTTTAGGAATCCAACCAAGTTTTTTCGCCTCTTTTTTTGTCAAAAAATTTGGAGGAAGTTTTTTATAAGCTTTAATATAATCAACCACATCATCTTTTTTATAATAAGCCTTATCTTCAAGAAGACTTGTACATTCAACTTCTTCATTAGAATTAATATTTTCATGCTTTACACATCCAGTAAAAGCAAAAATAAGAAAAAAACTTAAAATAAATTTATAAAAAAAGTTTTTAATTTTCATTTAATTACTCCTTTGCTATAATTATATCAGAAAGGATAAAAATATGAATGTATTAATATCAAGATGTCTTTTGGGAATAAATTGTCGCTATGACGGAAAAAATAACGAAATAAAAAATTTAAAAGAAAAATTTCCACAAATAAATTTTATAGATGTATGCCCAGAAGTAGATTCAGGAATGAAAACACCAAGAAAGCCATGTGAAATAAAAAATACTAAAGTTATAAATGTTGATGGAGTAGATTTTACGAAAAATTTCAAAAAAGGCGGACAAATCGCCCTAGAAATTTGTAAGAAAAATAATATAAAAATCGCCCTTTTAAAAGCAAAATCTCCATCTTGCGGAAAAGATTTGATTTATGATGGAAATTTTAATAAAAATTTAATAAAAGGCGATGGAATAACTTGCCAAATTTTAAAGAAAAATGATATAATTATTTTCAGCGAAAAAGAAATTGAAGAATTTTATTCTTACCTAAAAGCTAAAATTAGCTAATCTTAAAATTTTAAAAAATTTCCAAAAAAATATTTGACAAATATTTTTAAAGCTGGTATATTATATATTGTCGTTAGGACATCGGGGTGTGGCGCAGCTTGGTAGCGCGCGTGGTTTGGGACCATGAGGCCGAAGGTTCGAATCCTTTCACCCCGACCATTTTTTTGCAAGCAAAAGCTTGCTTTTTTAGTTGTAATACGTAAATTTTCCCTTTTAAAATTGCACCGAGCGGTGCTTTTTTTATGCCTATTTTTAAAAATAAATTCTTTAGCAATAAGCAAAATAAAAATTTAACCCATAAAAGAGATCTCTCCTCTCTTTATAATCGGTAGAGATGGGTTATGGAACTCTTTATTTTATTGCTAAAGTTTTTAAATTTTATCTTTTTTGATTTACATAAATTTTTAAAATAAAATTTAAGAAACATTCTACTTTTTCTTCAGTAATTAATAATAAAAAAAATAACCCATCTCGACCTTGTGGAGAGATCTCATTTATTAAATCTATCTATGAGTTCTCTTTTGATTTTGCGATCGATATGGGTTATTTTTATATTCTGTTATTTTTAAATATCTTCTGTCAAATATGGCTTACCACTTGCTTTTGGTGCATTTGATTTTTTATTAAATAAAATTAAGAAAATCAAAATTGAAATGTATGGAATCATTGAAATAAATTCCATTGGAAGGCTTATGGTTGTTCCTGTTAAATAAGTTGCTATAGCTTGGGTTAATCCAAAAAATAATGAACCTATCAAAACTCCTTGTGGTTTCCAATTTCCAAATATTACACAAACGAGTGCAATGTATCCTTGGCCTGCAATTAAGGTTGGAGAAAATACACTTACTACTGCAAGTGACATAGAAGCTCCTCCAAGTCCTCCCATAAATCCTGAAAACATTACTGCAAGATACCTAATTTTTCCTACTGAAATATCTAAAGTTTCAGCTGCTTTTGGATGCTCCCCAACTGCAATTAACCTTAGTCCCCATTTTGTTTTATATAAAAATACATAAAGCAAAATTACAGATATTAAAGCAATATAAACTGTTGCATATTGAGAAAATATATTTTTTAAGGCTTGATTTGTAATCAAACCGTCAAATAATCTAGGAATTTTATTTTCCAAAGCAATTGATGGTGTTTGAGTTGCGCCATCAAAAAATAATCTTGCTAAAAACAAAGCCAAACCTGGCGCTAATGTATTTATAGCAATACCTGAAATTGTTTGATCTCCTGCAAATGTAACTGAAACAAGTGCATGGATTAGTCCAAAAAACATTCCAGCAAGACCGCCCGCCAAAAATCCTAACCATGGATTTCCTACATAATATCCTACTGTCGCTGCTACTAAAGCACCTATTGTCATCATTCCTTCAAGTCCAATATTTACTACTCCAGATTTTTCTGAAATCATTCCACCAAGGCCAGTCAATAATACTGGTGTAGCATTTGAAAGTGTATTTCCAATTATTAATCCTAAAACTGTCAAATTAAGCATTATTTCCCGCCTTTCTATTTTTCTTTTTGTTTACTTTTGCTTTTATAATTCTAAATATTAAAGGAATAGCTGTAAATAAAATTATTGTTCCTATAATTATAGAAATTAATTCACTAGGAACTCCCATTGTTCTTTGTAAATTACTTCCTGCGTATTTTAATGATCCCAAAAATAATCCTGAGAAAATACATCCTATTGGATTGTTAGATGCCAAAAGTGAAACTGCAAGTCCATCAAATCCAAAATTTTCCATAGCTGATAATAAAGGAAGTGAATAAGTGTAACCCATTACTTGAGTTACGCCTGCAAGCGAACACAAACATCCAGAAATTGCCATTGATTGGATTATTTTTTTATTTGCATCAATTCCACCGTACTCACTTGCTTCTCTGTTTAATCCTACGGCTTTTAATTTATAACCAAGACTTGTTTTTTCAAGAATAAACCAAATAATAATTACGCTAACAATAGCAAGAATTATTCCTAAATGAATTGGTGCTCTAAAAAATTTTCCAAAAAATCCATCAAATTTTTGGCTAGCGTTTGTAACTAGAGTAACTTTTGCTGAATCATTTATATCAAATGTTCCCATAGAATTTGGTTTTTGATAGCGATAAACTATAAAATTTTGAAAATAAAATGCTACCCAGTTAAGCATTATAGTAGAAATTACTTCGTGAATTCCAAATTTTGCTTTTATAAATCCTGCAAGTCCTCCATACAAAAATCCTGCCAAAAGTGCAACAATTATTGTAACAATAACATGGATTACTGGTGGAAGTTTTAGTAAGTAGCCCATCAAAAATCCTACAGTTGAACCAATTATAAATTGTCCCTCTGCTCCCATATTAAAAAGTCCTGTTTGAAAAGCAAAACATACACCGAGACCTGTAAGAATAATTGGAGTTGAATTTACAAGAGCCCAGCCGATATTTCTTGGGGATTTAAAAATTCCTTCTATTAATTTTCCATAAGCTTCTATTGGATTATAACCTGTAAGAGAAAGAACTATAGCTCCTACCAAAAGTCCCAAGATTATTGATACAAGAGTAAATAATAATTTTGAATTTGAAAAAGAATTTTTTCTTTTTGTTTTTGCTTTCTTATTCATGATCTCCTCCTGCCATTAATCTTCCTACTTCGTATTCATCAGTTTCTTTTGGATCAAGCTCTCCTACAATTTGTCCATCATAAATTACGCAAATTCTATCAGATAAATCCATTACTTCATCTAATTGAAAACTTATTAATAAAACTGCCTTGCCTTGATTTCTAAGCTCTACTAAATATTGATGGATAAATTCTATTGCTCCAACGTCAAGTCCTCTTGTTGGTTGAGCAGCTATTAATAAATCCGGATCATTTGTAATCTCTCTTGCGATAATTACTTTTTGTTGGTTTCCGCCTGAAAGACTTCCTGCTTTTTCGTTTATATCATTTGGTCTTATATCAAATTTATCAATCAAATTGTTTGCATTTTCTTCTATTTTTTTGAAATCCAAAATTCCATTTTTTGAAAAGTCTTTATCTATATTCTCCAAAATCAAATTATCTTTAATTGGATATTCTAAAACCAGACCTCTTTTTTGTCTATCTTCTGGAATTTGGTTCATGCCAAGGTCAATTATATTTCTAGGAGCTTTATTTGTAATATCTTCTCCTTTTAAAATAACTTTGCCTTTTTGAGCTTTTCTCATTCCAGAAATTGCATCTATTAATTCTGTTTGACCGTTTCCATCAACTCCTGCAATTCCTAGAATTTCTCCTTTTCTTATCGAAAGATTTAAGCCTTTTACCTTGTCAACTTTTCTGTTGTCCTTAACCCAAAGATCTTCTATCTTAAATATTTCTTCTCCAAGGTCAATTTTTTCTTTTTTTACATTAAAGCTTACATCACGGCCTACCATTTTTTCAGCAAGATCAGCCTCACTTACATCTTTTACATTAACTTTGTCGATGTATTCTCCCCTTCTAATTATGGTACAAGTATCTGCCATAGCTTTAATTTCTTTTAATTTGTGGGTAATTATTATAACTGATTTTCCAAGTTCAGTTAATTTTTCAACTATTTCTATAAATTCATTTATTTCTTGAGGAGTTAAAACTGCTGTTGGCTCATCAAAAATCAAAATATCTGCTCCATGATATAAAGCTTTTAAAATTTCAACTCTTTGTTGTTGTCCAACAGATATATCCGCAACTTTGCTGTCCGGATCTATAATAAGTCCATATTCTTGGCTTAATTTAACAACTTCTTTTTTTGCCTTAGCTCTATCAATGAAAGAATTTTTTCCTTCATAACCTAATATTATATTTTCTGTAACTGTAAATGGTTCTATCAGCATAAAATGTTGGTGAACCATTCCTATGCCCATGCTAATTGCTTTTTTTGGTGAATTATTTATAATTTCTTCGCCTTTTATGTAAATGTTTCCTTCAGTTTGAGGAAACATTCCATATAAAATATTCATAAGAGTAGTTTTACCAGCTCCATTTTCTCCAAGCAGAGCGTGTACTTCACATTTGTGAAGGTCAAAATCTACGCCTTTTAAAACTTTCTTGTCGCCAAAGCTTTTATGAATATTTTTCAATGAAACAACTGGGCTTTCATTTAAATACTTATCCATAATACCTCACTATTAATTTAGAATTTTCTAAATATTTTTGTAAAAAAAAGAGTAGTTTTTCTTCCTACTCTTTTAATTACTTATTTTTCTAAGTAGATTTTTACTTATTTGTCGTAACCCATTGATTTAAATTCTTCTTCGTTTTGTGGAACTTTAATTTTTCCATCAACGATTTGATTTCTTAAATCTTCAACCTTATCTTTAACTTCTTGGTCTACTAGGTCATTATCTCCATAAGCTATATCCAAAGCATCTCCATCTTTAAGTGAGAATGCTCTTGTTTCTCCACCTTTGAATTTTCCATCTTTGTAATCATCAAGTGTTAATTGAACAGCTTTTCCTACGCCTTTAACTGTTGAAGCCAAAATATTATCTGGAGCTTCTTCTTTTTGGTCACGGTCAACGCCGATTACGTATTTATTATTTTCTTTTGCTGCTTCAAATACTCCAATTCCTGTACCACCAGCTGCGTGGAAGATTACATCTGCACCTTTTTGATACATTTGGTTAGCAATATTTTTTCCTTTTGCTTGGTCAGCATAAGAATTTGCGTATTGAACTTGAACTTCTATGTCTTTTCCTTTTTCTTTTGCTGCTTGTTTTACACCAGCTCTAAATCCATATTCAAATCTATCGATTACTGCTGATTCCATTCCACCTACAAATCCAACATTGTTAGATTCTGTTTTCATTCCTGCAATATATCCAACTAAAAATGAGTTTTCATTATCTGCAAATGTTATTCCTAAAAGATTTTCAATTTTATCAGGATTTGCGTTGTCGATTATTGCGTAATTTTGATCTGGATTGTCTTTTGCAGCCTTGCTTGTTGCATCATAAAGAGCATATCCTACTGTAAAAATCAAATCTGATTCACTATCAAGAGCTGATTCAAGGTTTGGTTGGTAATCAGAATCTTTGTGTGATTCAATATAATCAAATTTAATTTTTCCATCTTTTTCGTAAGCTTTTAATCCTTCATAAGCAGATTGGTTAAATGATTTATCATTTATTCCACCTTGGTCAGTTACCATTGTAGCTGATACTTTTGCTCCATTTGCATTAGAGGCTGTAGAAGCCATTGAACCGTTATCAGAATCTTTTTTTGATCCACAAGCTGTAATGCTTAGTGAAAGTGCTAGAGTTAGAGCTCCAGCCATAATTTTTTTAATTTTCATCTCTCCCCCTTAAATTAAGAAATTGTTTTTTTGTGTAATACTATTTTATATGAAATTTATCTTTCTGTCTAGCTATTTTACAATAATAAAATTATTTTTCATTTTAATATATAAGTTTTTAATAAATCAAACAAATTCATCAAGGCATTTTCGTGACATCTTTCATAGCCATGAGATGCTGAAATTCCACAGCCTACAAGGGCGTGCCTATAATCATAAAATGAGCTCATAGCAGCAGATGCATCTGAGCCATAAAATGGATAAATATCAATTGCAAAATCAATTCCAATTTTTTTGGATGTATTTATCAAATCATTTGTTAAATCAAAATTGTAAGGACCTGATGAATCTTTTGCACAAATTGAAACCAATCTATCATTTGTTTTTAAATCATCGAAAACAACTCCCATATCTACCGCAATCATATCTTTTATTCCAGATGGATGGCCCGAACTTGCTCCGTGTCCTACTTCTTCATAAGTTGTAAACATCATATAAATATTTCTATCAAATTTTAAATTTTCTTCTTTAATTTCTTTTGCAAGTGCAAGCAAAACTCCACTTGATGCCTTATCATCAAGATGACGTGATTTTACAAAGCCATTTGAATATCTAAATCTTGAATCAAGGGCAATAAAATCTCCAGGATTTATTCCAAGTTTTTTTACATCCTCATCGCTTTCAACAAGCTCATCGATAACAACTTCCATTTCATCAAAATTTCTTTTTGAAATTTTTGGTGTATCTGATCCATGAACTGAAGGCTCATTTAATCTAAAAACTCCTTCAAATTCTTTTCCATCTCTTGTAAAAATTTTTACATTTTCAAATTCTGCATAATTTAATGGAAAGCCACCAAGAGTTGTAACTTGAATTCCTCCATTTTCTTTTATACTTCTTACCATAAGACCAAGCGTGTCGATATGAGCTGATAATAAAAGTCCATCGTCTTTATTTTTTTCATCTACATAAATTGGAACAATTACATTTCCCTTGTTGTTTTGGTAAGGCTTGTATCCTAAATTTTTAAATTCTTCCATCAAATATTTTTCGCATTTTTTTGTAAAACCAGTTGGTGATGGTCTTGTGCATAATTCTTTTATATAAGTTATTATTGTATTTTTGTCCATTTTTACTCCTTTATTTTCTTATAATTTAATTATAAATTAAATTTTTTTCCTTGTAAATTTAAAAATAAAATAAATATTTGTATTATAAAAATATATGTGCTATAATATTGGTGTAAACATTTTCACAACTAAATATGAAAGAGACTTTGCAACAAATTTATCCCATTATTTTTGTTGCTTTTTTTATATTTAGTAATAAAACAGGAGGTTATTATGAGAGACATAATACTAGGTGAATTTTTTGGAACAATGTTACTTATTTTATTAGGAGATGGAGTTGTTGCAAACGTTCTATTGAATAAGAGTGGACAAAAAGGTGCAGGTCCTGTTCAAATTACATTTGCTTGGGGTCTTGCAGTTATGATTCCAGCTTGTATTTTTGGTGCATTAACAGGTGCTCATTTTAATCCAGCCCTATCAATTGCTCTTGCATTTAACGGTGGAATCGAATGGAATACAGTTCCTTCTTATATAATTGGACAAATGCTTGGAGCTTTTTGCGGAGCTATTTTAGTTTATATTTTATTTAAAGATCATTATGACGCAACAAGCGATGATCCATTAACAGTTAGAGCAACTTTCTGCACAGCTCCAACTATACCAAACACTTTTAGAAACCTATTATCAGAAATTATTGGAACTTTTGTTTTAGTATTTGCTATTTTAGGATTTGGTAATGTTGCTGGCGCTGGAATGGGTGGCGTTGACAAATTATATGTATTTGGTCTTATCGTTTCAATTGGTATGAGTTTAGGTGGACTAACAGGTTATGCAATTAATCCTGCAAGAGATTTGGGACCAAGAATTGCTTATGCAGTATTACCTTTCAAAAACAAAGTAGATCCAAACTGGGGATATTCATGGATTCCTGTTGTTGGACCAATAATTGGTGGTATCTTAGCAGTTCCAGTTTTTAATTTTATATTTTAGTTTTTTATAATTTTAAGAAAAGAGAAGAATAAAATGTATGATGTAATAATAATCGGTGCTGGTGTAACTGGTGCATCAATTGCAAGAAGACTTTCTAGGTATAAATTAAATATTTTAATTTTAGAAAAAGAAATTGATGTGTCCATGGGAGCTAGCAAGGCAAATTCTGCCATAGTTCATGGTGGTTATGCTGAAAGCCATGATGAGCTAAGAGGAAGAATTTGTTACAAGGGAAGAGTGGAATTTAATAAGTTAAACCAAGAGCTAAACTTTGGATTTTTGGAAAACGGATCTTTGGTTTTAGCTTTTGATGAAGATGATGAAAAAGAACTTAATAAACTCTACAAAATGGGTCTTGAAAATAATCTTGATGATATTGAAATAATTAATCAAGAAAAGCTTAGACAAATAGAACCTAATGTATCCGATGATGCAATATCTGCTCTTTATTGCAAAGGAGCTGGTGTTTGTTCTCCATACGAATACGTTATTGCCCTTGTAGAAAATGCCATAGAAAATGGCGCTGAATTAAAACTTCAAAGTGAAGTTGTTGATATAAAAAAAGAAGAGGATATTTTTAAAGTAAAAACTTCTGATGACAATACTTATGAAGGAAAATTTGTAATTAATGCTTCTGGATTAAATGGAGCAAAAATTTCAAGTATGATTACAGAAACTAATTTTACAATCCATCCAAGAAGTGGCGAATATTTACTTATGCAAAAAGGAACTGGCGAGAAAATAAAACAAGTTTTATTCCAAACGCCATCTAAAAAATCAAAAGGAATTCTTGTAACAAGAACCTACCACAACAATCTTCTTTTGGGCCCTGATGCCATTGATGAAGAAGAAATCGATCTTGGAACACACATTGAAAGGCTTGCAGAAATTTACAAGCTTGGATTAAAATCTGTAAAAGATAATGTAATAGATTTGAAAAAATTTATCCGCTCCTTTGCAGGACTTAGACCTGCTTCATCAACGGGAGATTTTATAATAGAAAATACCAAAACTTCTGGTTTTATAAATGTTGTAGGAATCCAATCTCCAGGTATAACTTCTTCTCCAGAAGTTGCCAAAATTGTTGAAAATATTTTAATAGATTTAAATTTAAAATTGGAAGAATATCCTTCCTACAATCCTTATAGAAAACCTATTATAGAATACAAAGAGCTTGAAGATTTTAATAAGGTAAAAGATAAAATTGATTTGCCACTTGGAAATCCCGAAAGACTTGTATGCAGATGTGAACAAGTTAGCGAAAAAACAATAAGAGATGCAATGAACAGGGGTATCCCTTGTCTGACATTTGACGCAATAAAAAGACGTACAAGAAGTGGAATGGGATTTTGCCAAGGAAATTTCTGTAGGCAAAGAGTTCTAGAAGTTATGGAAGACGAAACAGGAGAAAAAATTTTAAACAGAAAATTCGACAGCGAACATTCTGGAATTTCTAGAATAAATAAAAAAGATATTAATAATTTCATAAAAGAATTAGAAGAAAAAAATTTAGAAGAATAATAAAAAAACCACAGGCTACATGCCTGTGGTTTTTTAATTGCTTCTTAATGTTTCTATTGCTGATAATTTTGTTGCTCTTATTGCTGGTAGATAGCCTGCTAGAATTCCTATAAATGATGAAAAAATCACTGCCATAACTCCTAGCCAAATTGGGATATTAAATTCCAAAGCTGTATCCATGGCTTGGGCGAATCCTGCTAGCAAAAATTTATTTGCTATAAATCCTAACAAATAAGAAATAAGTAAGCCTACAAGCCCTCCAAAAAATCCTATAAATCCTGATTCTAATAAAAACATAGTCTTTATATCTGAAACGCTTGCGCCAATTACTTTCATAAGACCAATTTCTTTTTGCCTTTCGTATATGCTCATAAGCATTGTATTTATTATTCCTATCGCTGCTACAATAAAGGCGATTGAACCTATTCCTGCAAGTATGAGCATTATTGTTTTTGTGGATTTATTTATCTCTTCTATCATATCTATTGATGATGATGTTTGATAACCCATCGACTTTACTTCATCTTCTACTGCTTTTACATTTTCATATTCATCGCATACAAGGGTAATATTTTCGTACAAATAATTTGATTTTTTCCCGCCATTTTCGCTCATATCATCAAGGCTTGGGCTTTGCAATTTTTTATCTTCTTTTTGCAAAGTTTTGTAAGTTTTTTCATTTATATACATTCTACTTTTTTCTAAAAAACTTGATTCATTCATTATCCCCTTAACTTTTATTTCAAGATCTGCAAAAGTTGGCTTGGAATTTCCTTCTTCGTCTGTGGGATTATTTTCCATATCTTCATAACCTAATCTTAGAATAAATTTTTCTTTTAAAATATTTAGGCCTTCAACATCTTCTTGTTCAAAGGATTCACCTTGTTTTTTCATCTTATATAAGTGATAGTCTGAACCCAAAATCATAGACATTTCATCTGATGGATTTAAATTTGATCCTGAATCTAACATGTCAGATTTTATTTGAGCAAAGACCTTATCAGGTATAAGGCTTATTCCATTATTTGCTTCAAGTTTTGTATCTTTATTCTTTTTCAAAAAAATTTCTGTATATAAATCCTTATGAGGAATTACATATTTTACATGTTTTATTTTTTTAAACTTGCCTATGCTACTTTGATTTATAGAAGTTTGTGCTTTGTCAGAACTTATTTCTATATTTTCCAATCCTCCAAAAGATTCAACCATATCTCTTTGTTGTTTTGCCATCGCCAAACTCAAGGAAATCATCATTATTATTGACACTGTTCCAATCAAAACTGAAAGTATGGTAAGAATAGTTCTAGATTTTCTTCTCAAAAGATTTCTAAAGGCAATATCTATCCTATCTTTAATTTTCATCTAAATCTAATTCCTTATTTTTTTTCTTTTTACTCCTTTTTCTTATAAAATAAATCAATAAAACTATTAGAAAAATAGAGCCGATTCCTATAACAGGTGCCATATTAAAATCTTGTTCTACTTGTTCGGTAGATTCTATTGGATTGCCATTTTCATCCACATTTTCATTTTGGGACATTTGAACTTGTTTTTTAAAAGTTTTTTCTTCCTTGTGCACTTCTCCCTTGGAATCTTCATAAGTTAAAATTATTTTTCCCTTTAAAGGACCTTCTTTTTTAGGATTCATATTAAAAGAAAAAGATTCGCTCGCTCCTTGTGCAAAATTTCCAATAAAATGACTATTTTCATCTACATCAAAGCCTTCTCCTTCGACTTTGCACATAAAATTTGTCAAATTATCCTTGCCAGTATTGTAAATATTCATCGAAACATTTGTATCTTCTCCAACAAATAGTTCATCTATATTTATGTCACTTGTACTTATTGCTGCAGTTGCTACAACAGGTATTCCTATACTTTCTGTAGTTTGATATTGATTGCCAAGATAATCTTCATATTCAAAATTAACGCTCATTTGATAATTGCCAGCTTTTGTATTAGGCAAAACATTCATTTTTATAGTTTCTGTTGAATAATTCCAAGGATAAATTGCAGACCTATAAAAAGTATTTGACCTTTCAACTGGTGTAAAAACGGATCCCTCATTCCCATAAGCAGTTTCCGAACCTGCTTGATTATTTCCAGAAACTTGTTCAGTTGAAGATGTTTGGTCAAGAGAAACTTTCAAATTAAATATAGCATTTTGTGCATTCGTATTATACAAAGTCAAAATTATATCAAAATCTTTTCCAGCTTCAACCATTTTTGGTTGGATTTTATATGAAGAAATAATTAATTTTGGTTTATTTCTTATTTGAGCTTGCTCACTTGCAGAATCATCTTGTTTATTAAAATTTGTAGTGTTTTCAACTTGATTATTTTCCATTTTTTAATACCTCATCTATACTTAATTTTTCATGTATTTTTTCTATAAGTCCATCTCTCATAAAAAGGGTTCTATCAGCAAATTCTGTCATTTCCTCATCATGCGTTACCATAATAAGGGTTTGATTATTTTTTCTAACAATTGATTTTATCAATTCCATAATTTCAAAAGAAGTTTTTGTATCAAGATTTCCCGTAGGCTCATCAGCAAAAATAATATTTGGATTTCCCACAAAAGCACGAGCAATGGAAACTCTTTGTTGTTGTCCACCAGAAAGCTCGTTTGGTTTATTGTAAACTCTTTTAGAAAGTCCCATGTCTTTTAAAATTTGGTAGGCTTTCTCTTCTCTTTCTTTTTTGCTTTCGCCTTTAAAAATTAAAGGCAAAGCCACATTTTCTATAGCCGTAAGATAAGGCATAAGATTATATGATTGAAAAACAAAACCAATATTCAAGTTTCTAAATCTAGTTATATCTTCCTCACTCAAAGAATTTAAAGAAATATTTTTGTATAAAACATCTCCAAAAGAAGGTCTTTCAAGACCTGCAAGAATATTTAACAAAGTCGATTTGCCAGATCCAGAAGTTCCAAGCAAAGCAATAAATTCGCCCTTATCAATTGTTAAATCAATTCCATCTAAAGCTTTTATAATATTTGAACCAAGCTTATAATATTTTTTTACATTTTTTATTTGAATAAAAGTCATACAAGATCCTTTTAATTGATTAATCTAAAATAATAAATTGTTTTTCTTATTATATAATTTTTATAAAAAACAATCAATAGTTAATTTAAAAATTTTCAAATTAAATAAGTATTTATATAAATTTATAAGTTGATTTAATTATTATTTAATTTTTTAAATTATAATAATTTTAGATTTTTTTAATTATTCAAGTATAGTTTATATGTAAATGGAAAACAGATTTTGTTATTACTAATAACAAAAAAAGTCAAAAAACATTAAAAAGGAGAACACATGAAAAAAGATAGAAGAAAGGTAAGCACTCCAATTTTTACAGCAGCCCTATCATTAACAATGATTCTTCAAGCGCCTGCAACAGCTTTTGCAGAAAATGAAAAAGCTTCTGAAAGTCAAAACCAAAGTATTGTAGAAATATCTACAAAAGTAGAAATATCTACAAAAAATGAAGAAGTAAATAATCAAAAAGTACAAAATGAACAAAAAGCCTTTAATTTAGCGAAAATAATATAAATAGCCTAAAAAATGCAGGATACTCTTTAGAAGAAATTTCAGTATTTGAAAATCAAATTAGAGAATCTTTGAAAAGTAATCCAGCTTTTAAAGTTGAAAATTTTGTGAATGAAAAAATAGGACAAAAAGCTAAAGAAAATAAAGTTGAAGAAAATAAAAATCCTGAGAAAAAAATTCAACCATCTCAAAATATAATAAATGACGAAAATAAGGACAAAACCAATAAGTCTAATGATGGATTAGAAATTAATAATGAAAACAAGCCAGAAAATAGTAGAGTAAATGCTTTCGCAAAACATGAGAATGTGAAAGTAAGAATAGGCTGGAAATATAGTGATAGTAAAGGATATTACAACCAAGCCGATGAGGGTAAACCTGTATCCTTTAATTACTCTATAAGAATTCAATATATCGGAGAGAACGGCAAAAAAATTATACATCTGTTACGAAGCGTTTTGATGGTAAAATAGGAACACCTTTAGAATTTGATATCAAAACAGATGAAATAAAAGATGATAACGGTCAAATTATTAAGGATTTTAATGTTGAAAGTATTGATATAAAACCTGATGATGAAAATTATATATATCAAATTTCAAATCAAAATCAACCTAATAAAGGCATAATAGGTGGTTATATTACACAAAACATGAACACTTCTCTTGTGGGAATAAAAGATCCCAATGCTATTATCTTAGATGAAGATAAAGAAAGTCTAAATATTGAATTTACAATAACACAAATTCATAATGGGCAAATAACAGAAAAACTTACAAATAGAAGAAAACTAATTTCTTCTAACAGAAAATTCCAAGAAGGTGAATTTAAATTATATAATGATAGGTCCTTTAAAAGAGCTCTTATTCAAAACTCACTTAATTTATATAGTCACTCTTCAGAAAAATTTAAAGATTTTATACTAAAAGCAGAATTTACAGGCGACAATGCTGAACGTTTAAGAAAGCTTTATTCTTTAGATATGCAAGGAAATGACCTAGATGGTTGGAAGCTAACTCTTAAATCCAAAATCCTAAAGGAAGATAAAAGAGAGGAATCAGAAATAAAATATAAGACTGTCTATGAAGATGATCCTACACTAGAAGAAGGAAAAACAAAAGTAAAACAAGAAGGTGTAAACGGACTAAGTGTTACCTCTACTCCTTATTACTACGTTATAAACGAAGACGGAACTAAAGAAATTATAAAAGAATTAACTAATGAAAAAGTAGAAAAAGTAGAAAAAAACCAGTAGATAAAATCATCCTAAGAGGAACAAAAAAAGTCGAAAAAAATAAAGCTCCAATTCTTGAGGTTAAACCATCAAAAGAAATTGATCTTGGAGAAAAATTAGATTTAAAGAAATTAATACTAAAGGCTTTTGATCCTGAAGATGGAGAAATGATTGACAAAGTTGTAATCGATAAGGGAAATTTTGATAACAATAAAGCTGGTGAGTACAAAATAAAATTCACTCTTACTGATAAAGACGGATTAACAACAACAGCTTTATCAACTATAACAGTAAAAGAATATAAAATAGAAAAAGAAAAAGAAAAAGATGAAAAGAAACCTATAGTTTCTAAAATTGTATCTAACAAAAATAACAATAATAATGTTAAAACAGGCGTAGGTTCAATTTCAAGTCTTCTTGCCCTATTGGGAATGGCAAGCGGCGGACTATTTGTTTCTAAAAAAAGAAAATAAATTGAATGATTAAATTTTAAAGATTTTAAAGTAATAATTTAGAAAATCTTAATAAAAAAGGTGATGAATCTGAACTGACCCCAAAAGTTAGACCAAAAAACTAACTAAAGGAGGTCAGTTTTTTTAATGGCAAAATATAGCAAAGAATTCAAAACAAAAATAGTAAATGAATATTTAAAAGGAAATATAAGCTTTAAAAAATTAGCTGAAAAATATAAACTTTCTCATCAAGAAATAGTAAAAAGATGGGTAAATGCATACAAGTCGCAAGGCAATGAAGGACTAAAAGTAAAGAGAAAAAATACACAATACACTTTGGAATTCAAGTTAAATGTAGTAAACTTGTACTTAACAGGAGAAATGTCCTATCAAAGCCTAGCAAATGAATTAAAGATAAACAACCCATCAATAATAGCAAGATGGGTAATAGACTTTAGAGAAAAAGGCATAGAAGGACTGAAATCTAAAAAGAGAGGAAGACCTTCAAAAATGCCAAAATCCCAAAATAAATCAAAAGCCACAAAAATAGAATCATCAGCAAACATAACTAATATAGAAAACGAATCATTAACACAAGCACAATTAAAAGAAAAAATAAAGAAATTAGAAGAAAAAAACTATTGGCTTAAATTAGAAAATGATGCAATAAAAAAAAGATAGAATTGTCTCAAATGACAGAAGCAGAAATAAGACAATTACTGAAACAATCAAGCTCTTAAGAAACAAATACAAACTAAAAGACTTGTTAAAATACTTTAATATTTCAAAATCAACATACATGTATTGGCAAAAACACTTAAATAGACCGAATAAAGATATAGAAATAGAAAAGAAAATACTTAAGATAAGAAAAGACAATCCAAACTATGGCTACAGAAGAATAACAGCCATGTTAAAAAGATTAGGACTAACAACAAATAAAAAGAAAGTACAAAGGCTGATACAAAAGTTAAAACTACAAGTAAAAAGTTATTCAAGAAAATCTAGAAAATACTCATCCTACAAAGGGACTATTGGAAAAATAGCTGATAATAAAATAAAGAGAAACTTTAAAGTAGAAAAACCATACACACAAATAACAACAGACACAACAGAATTTAAGTATTTAGAAAAGATAAATCAGGAACCTATCAAATAAAGAAACTCTATTTAAACCCATACCTAGATATGTACAACAGTGAAATACTAAGCTATGAAATATCAAAACACCCAACAATAGAACCAATCATAAAAGCCTTAGATAAAGCTATAGAAATAACTAACAAAGCAAAAGAAGAAAGAATATTCCACTCAGATCAAGGCTGGGCATACCAAGTAAAACAATACACATCAAAACTAGAATCAAATAGTATAATCCAATCCATGTCCAGAAAAGGCAACTGCTTAGATAACTCGCCAATGGAAAACTTCTTTGGAATATTAAAACAAGAAATATATTACGGAAATAAATTCTATTCATATGAGCACTTAAAACAAACAATCGAAGCTTTCATAAAATATTATAACGAAGAAAGAATAAAAGAAAATTAGGATACTTATCGCCAGTAGAATATAGAAAGAAGAATGCAGCATGAAAATTTCCTACCCCTAGGGTAGGAAAGGAAAAAGAAATACCAGAGCTAGTTTAGTCCTAACTCTGGTATTAGGTCCAACTTTATGGGGTCACCTTAATCAGAATTATATTCTGAATCATCACCTTTTTATTTTTAAATTTCCCTACTTACTATATTTTTTTCTAGAATCCTGTTGCTGATTTAAAGAAGAAATATCCAAGTGGTGTGTAGTACATTCCTTTGATATTTGGTTTCATCATGTATGGATTTACATAGAAATAAATTGGAGCTACTACTGAATCATCTTTTATTAATATGTCTTCAGCCTTGTGCATGTTTTCCATTCTTTCTTTTTGGTCTGATGTTGCTTTAGCTGCTTTTACATATTTATCAAATTCTTCATTTTTATATTGAGCGTCGTTATTTCCACCGCCTGTTAACCACATATCGATAAAGCTCATTGGATCGTTGTAGTCAGCAATCCATCCGTGTCTTGCTATATTGTAGTTTCCTTCTTTTCTTTCTTTTAAGAATACATTCCAATCTTGGTTTTGAAGATTAACTTGAACGCCTAGATTTTCTTGCCACATATTTTGTAAAGCTTCTGCTATAGCCTTGTGGTTATCATCTGTATTGTATAGATAATCAATTTGTGGGAAGCCCTTGCCGTCTTTAAATCCAGCTTCTTCCATAAGTTTTTTGGCTTCTTTAATATTTTTTTCATATTCGTCAGATTTTATTGAATAATAATCTCCACCAACTGTTCTAAAGTCATCGCCTTTAGCTCCATCTGCATCATAAACTCCTGCTGGTACAAAACCGCTAGCAGCTTTTTCTCCTCTTCCTGTAACTTGATCAACTATAAAGTTTCTATCAATTGCAAGTGAGAATGCTTTTCTTACTTTTGGATCGTCAAATGGTTTCTTTTCTGTATTGAAACATACAAAATATGTTCCTACGTATGGAAGAGTTTTTAATTCTTTTGTATCTAGAAGTTTTTTAATTTCTTCTTGTGGAGCTGAGTTTACAAAATCCAAATCTCCTGATCTATAAGCAGCATAGATTGCGTTTTGATCATCTTGTAAATGGAAAGATAATTTTTCAGCCTTAACTGATTTTGCATCATAATATTCTGGGTTTTTAACCATTGTTAAAGTTTGATTGTGATCCCATTTTTCTAATTTAAATGGTCCATTTGATACTAATGTATCAGGAGAGTTTGTCCAAGTTTCACTTTTTTCTACAATATCCTTTCTAACTGGCATAACTGCAGGAAAAGCACAAATTTCTTCAAAGTATGGACATTTTACATTTAAATTTACTACAAAAGTTTTATCATCTGGAGCAGAGATATCAAGTTTTTTATCTTCATATCCTTTTACCATATCAAGCATATATTCATAGTCTGCTCCTGTTTTTGGATCTACAAGTCTGTTCCAAGCATAAACAAAGTCATTTGCTGTTACTGGTTTTCCATCTGACCATTTTGCATCTCTTAATTTAAAGGTCCATTTTAGTCCATCTTCTGAAACATCCCATTTTTCAGCAATACCTGGTTTTAAAACAGCATTTCCTTTTCCATCATCATCCCATCTTAATAGAGATTCAAACATGTGAGAGATCATTATTGATCCATCTGATGCTGTATTTAGTTGTGGATCTATAGTTTCAGGTTCTGATGCAATATTTATATCCAATACTCCATCTTTTTTGCCTTCTTCTTCGTTTGTTGCAACATTAGAATTGCTACTATCATTGCTTTTAGAATTATTTCCTCCACATCCTGTAAACAGCATTGATAAACTCAACAAGCCTACTAATAATTTAGCCTTCATTTTCATTTTTATTACCTCCTAAATTGTGACAACTTACATAGTGTCCTTCTTCTACTTCTCTAAACTCCGGCTCTTCCTTCTTACAAATTTCTGTCGCATACGGACATCTTTCATGAAACCTACAACCTTTTGGCGGATTAATCGCCGATGGAACTTCTCCTTCTAGCTTTATTCTTTTTAACGATCTAGTAAGTTTGGGATCTGGAACTGGTATAGCTGTGAGTAGGGATTGGGTGTAAGGATGTAATGGGTTTTCATAAAGTCTTTCGGCATCAACAAGTTCAACCATTTTTCCCAAATACATTACTCCAATCCTATCTGAAATATGTTTTACAACTGACAGGTCGTGAGCTATAAATAAATATGTAAGACCCATTTCATTTTGCATATCTTCAAGCATATTTACAATTTGTGCTTGAATAGAAACATCCAAGGCTGAAATTGGCTCATCGCAAACAATAAATTCTGGCTCAACTGCAAGTGCTCTTGCAATTCCTATCCTTTGTTGTTGTCCTCCTGAAAATTCGTGAGGATACCTGTTTGAATGTTCTTCGTTTAATCCTACTGTTCTTAAAAGTTCATTTATTCTTTCTTGCCTATTTTTTTTGTATAGGCCGTGAATGTCTAAAGCCTCTCCAACAATTTCTTGAACTGTCATTCTTGGATCAAGAGATGCTGATGGATCTTGAAAAATTATTTGCATTTTTCTTCTTAATTTATACATTTCTGGGCGAATATTTTTTTCGCTATCAAAAATTGCCTCTCCATCATAAATTATTTTTCCACTTGTAGGTTCGTGTAATCTTAAAATTGTTCTTCCAAGTGTTGTTTTTCCACAACCAGATTCTCCTACAATCCCAAGTGTTTCTCCTTTTCTTATAAAAAAGGATACATTATCTACTGCATGAACTTTGCTTACTTTATTAAAGGAAGATTGAACTTCAAAATGTTTTACTATATTTTCACATATTAATAATTTATTATCTTCCATTTATTGACTCCTTTATGTGTAGGAAACATTTTGATCTGTGTCCATTTCCCATTTCAAGCATTGGTGGTTCTTTTTTTAGACAAATATTCATGCAATGTTCACATCTTGTCGAAAATCCACATCCTTCTGGTGGGTTTAGCATATCCACAGGAGTTCCTTTTATACTTTCAAGCCTTACTTGTTCTTTTGAATCAATTCTTGGCATTGATTTTAAAAGTCCTTTGGTGTAAGGATGTTTAGGATTGTAAAATATTTCTTCTACACTTCCTTGTTCTACAATTCTTCCTGCATACATTACACTAACTGTATCGCAAATTTGTGCAACTACTGCAAGGTTGTGAGTGATAAAAATTACACTCATTTTTGATTTATTTTGAAATTCTTTTATTAATTCAAGAATTTGAGCTTGAATTGTTACGTCAAGAGCTGTTGTCGGCTCATCTGCTATCAAAATATCTGGTTCGCAAATAAGTCCCATTCCAATCATTACCCTTTGCCTCATTCCTCCTGATAATTCGTGAGGATATTGTTTCATACGTCTTTTTGGATTGGAAATTCCAACGCTATCAAGCATATCAACAGCCTTTTGATAGGCTTCATCTTTTGAGCATTTTTAGTGTACCAACAAAGCTTCCATAAGTTGGTTTCCAATTGTATAAACTGGATTTAGGCAAGTCATTGGATTTTGAAAAATCATAGAGCATTTTGCTCCCCTAAATTCACTCATTTTATTTTTGTCATAATCAAGAACATTTTCTCCTTTAAAAAGAATTTTTCCTGATTTTACCTTGCCTGGCTCTTGTAAAAGTCCCATTATGCCGTAGCTTTCTACAGATTTTCCAGAGCCAGATTCTCCAACTATTCCCATAATTTCATTTTCGTGTAGGGTATAACTTATTGAATCAACTGCCTTAACTTCTCCAACAGGTGTGTAAAATGATATGCTTAAATCTTCAATTTTTAAAACTTCTTTTTTATTTTCTTTTATATTTTCCATAAGCCACCTATTTTTTCAACCTTGGATCTAAGGCATCTCTTAGTCCGTCTGCAAATAAATTCAATGATAAAATCATCAAACTTAATAGTAAAGAAGGAATTATTAATCTATAAGCGTAGGAATAAATTCCTCCAAGAGCGTCTGCTGCCAAAGCACCAAGGGATGTCATAGGTGCTGAAACTCCTATTCCTAAAAATGATAAAAATGATTCTAGAAATATTGCTGATGGAATTTGCATGGCAGTCATAACTATTACTTGTCCAATACAATTTGGAAATAAGTGTCTTCTAATTATTCTTTTTTTAGAACCACCCAAAGCTTCAACTGCTGTAACAAATTCTTGTTTTTTTAGCATTAAAACTTGTCCTCTTATAATTCTTGCCATTCCTACCCAATAAAGTAGACCAAAGGCAATAAATATTGAAATAAGAGCAGGTCCTAGGACACCAATTTTTTTTGCAAATTCTGATGATGAGGAATTTACAAAAGATTTCATAGGTTGTGATATACCAATTGATAGTAAAATTACTACAAGTACATCTGGAATTGAATAAATCAAATCCAAAATTCTCATCATTATAGCATCTACTTTTCCACCAAAATATCCTGAAATTGCTCCATAAATTGTTCCTATTATCAAAACAATAAATGATGCAAAAATTCCAACTATAAGTGAAACTCTAGTTCCATACATTGTACGAACCATCAAATCTCTTCCTAATTTATCAGTTCCAAAAGGATACCTAAGACAAGGAAATAAATTTTCATCGCCTCTGTATTGAGTTGTGTAATCTCCTTTTACCAAAAATGGTCCGATAAAAGCAAAGATACAAACAATTATCAAAAATCCAATAGAAACCATAGCTACTTTATTTTCTTTTAGCCTTCGTAAGGCATCTTGAAGATAGGAAGTTGGAGGAGTTTTTGTCATGAAATTTTCTTTTGAGCTTTCAGATGCAAGCTCAAAATCATCAGATGAAAATTCATATTCCTCTAATTTTAATTTTGAATTTAAACTAAATAAATCTTCCATACTAATCTCCTTTAGTTAAGTCTATTCTTGGATCTATAAATCTGTATAAAATATCAACAACCATATTCATAACAATTACCATAAAGGCAAAAAAAAGTGTTGTCGCCATTATTATTGGATAATCTCTATTTAAAACTGAGTTAATAAAATATCTACCAAGTCCTTGAACAGAAAAAACTGATTCAACTACCATAGATCCTGTAATAATTCCAGCAGTAAGTGGTCCAAGATAAGTTAAAACTGGAATAAAAGCATTTTTTAGGGCGTGTTTAAATAAAATTTTTCCTTCAGAAACTCCCTTTGCTCTTGCAGTTCTAATGTAATCTTGACCAATTGCATCAAGCATTGATGATCTTGACAACCTTGCTATGTAGCACATAGGATAAAATCCTAAAGAAAAACATGGCATAAAATAAGAGCCAACAGTGTTAAGTCCCATTGTTGGAAAAATTTTTAATTTTACACCAAAAAATAAAAGTAGGAGAGTTGCTACTACAAAGCCAGGAGCGGAAATTCCTATGGTTGTCAAAACCCTCAAAAATGAATCCAACTTTTCGCCTCTGTGATAAGCTGCGAGAGCACCTAAAGGAACTCCCACCAAAGTCGCCCACAAAAGTGCGATAAGTCCAAGTTTTACACTTGTTGGAAGCATTTCTTTTATAATATCGATAACTGGTCTGTTTTTTTGCATTTTTAAAGATACGCCAAATTCTCCGTGAAGAGCATTTACAATAAATCTTTTTAGTTGCACAGAATAAGGTTGGTCTAATCCATATTTTTTATTTAAAGCCTCTAGCACCTCAGGCGATTGAGATTTTTCACTTGCAAAAGGTGAACCAGGCACGAGCTTCATGAGAAAAAAAGTAATACAAGTTACCAAAAGCAAAACTGCTATCGCTTGTAAAATTCTCTTTATTATGTACTTAATCATATTTCCTCCTTGTTTTATCTAATTATATACTTTATCAAGATAAATTGCAAGCACAGTAAATTATTAATGTGATAACGTTATAAATTAAGATTTATCAATACTTTTCGCCGATTTCAAAAAACGAAAAGTTGAAATATTTTTCCAAAAAAATTAATTTATTTTAATTTTTTTCTTATAAAAACTAGGTTCTAAATATTATTTTAATATTTATTTATTCTACACTTATTTTCTTCAAATTTTTCGATAAAAACCGCTTATATAAATTTAATGACCGCTTATCCAAATATTGTAGTCAAGGCAAAAATTTTTATGTATTATATAAACACAGGGAGGATTTAATGAAAGTCGAATTAATAATTGATGAAAGTTTAGATGAAAGTCTTGTAAAAATTTATGCTCCTTCATATAACGAAGATATTGAAAATATAAAAAGAAGTCTTGAAACTACCAATATTGATAAACTTGTTGTTTTTAAAGATGATGAAATTTATCTTTTGGAATATGAAGAAATTATTAGGTGCATAACTAAGGATAAAAATGTATTTATTGAAAGCAAAAACGGTGAGTATAAATCTAGAATCAGACTTTATGAACTTTATGAAAGGCTAAACAAAAATAAATTTATAAAAATATCAAGATATGAAATTATAAATCTTGATTATGTAAAAAAACTAGACCTTTCTTTTAAAGGAACAATAGCAGTGGAATTTAAAAATGGAAGCATTTCCTATGTTTCTAGAAGATATTTAAAAGAATTTAAAAAAGCCTTAGGATTTTAGGAGGAAATTATGGAAGATTTAAAAAATTTATTAAAATCATTTTTGATAGGAGTTGGAATTGGAAGTATCATAGAAATATTTATCTCCCTTGCTATAGGAGAAATCACTTTGGGAGTTCCAGAATTTTTAAATGGACAAGACTCTCTTTTAAAAGCAAGAATTATTGAGATAATCTTATACGGTGGTTTTGGAATAGTATCTTTTATCGGAGATAAGATAATAAGAGAAGATAATTTGTTAAAGGCAAGTCTTTTACATTTTTCAGTTTTAGCCATATATTTTATAATAGTAGGATTTTATCTAAAATGGCTACCTGATATAAAAACAGCGCTTATTTCTTTAATATTTTTTATCATTATTTACTTGATTATTTGGACATTAATATATTTTTCAATAAAGGCTGATATAGAAAAATTAAATAAAAAATTTAAGTAAAAGAAAAGTGATGAGCTAAATAAGGTGACCCCATAAAGTTGGACCTAATACCAGAGTTAGGACTAAACTAGCTCTGGTATTTCTTTTTCCTTTCCTACCCCTAGGGGTAGGAAATTTTCATGCTGCATTCTTCTTTCTATATTCTACTGGCGATAAGTATCCTAATTTTCTTTTATTCTTTCTTCGTTATAATATTTTATGAAAGCTTCGATTGTTTGTTTTAAGTGCTCATATGAATAGAATTTATTTCCGTAATATATTTCTTGTTTTAATATTCCAAAGAAGTTTTCCATTGGCGAGTTATCTAAGCAGTTGCCTTTTCTGGACATGGATTGGATTATACTATTTGATTCTAGTTTTGATGTGTATTGTTTTACTTGGTATGCCCAGCCTTGATCTGAGTGGAATATTCTTTCTTCTTTTGCTTTGTTAGTTATTTCTATAGCTTTATCTAAGGCTTTTATGATTGGTTCTATTGTTGGGTGTTTTGATATTTCATAGCTTAGTATTTCACTGTTGTACATATCTAGGTATGGGTTTAAATAGAGTTTCTTTATTTGATAGGTTCCTGATTTATCTTTTTCTAAATACTTAAATTCTGTTGTGTCTGTTGTTATTTGTGTGTATGGTTTTTCTACTTTAAAGTTTCTCTTTATTTTATTATCAGCTATTTTTCCAATAGTCCCTTTGTAGGATGAGTATTTTCTAGATTTTCTTGAATAACTTTTTACTTGTAGTTTTAACTTTTGTATCAGCCTTTGTACTTTCTTTTTATTTGTTGTTAGTCCTAATCTTTTTAACATGGCTGTTATTCTTCTGTAGCCATAGTTTGGATTGTCTTTTCTTATCTTAAGTATTTTCTTTTCTATTTCTATATCTTTATTCGGTCTATTTAAGTGTTTTTGCCAATACATGTATGTTGATTTTGAAATATTAAAGTATTTTAACAAGTCTTTTAGTTTGTATTTGTTTCTTAAGAGCTTGATTGTTTCAGTAATTGTCTTATTTCTGCTTCTGTCATTTGAGACAATTCTATCTTTTTTTTATTGCATCATTTTCTAATTTAAGCCAATAGTTTTTTTCTTCTAATTTCTTTATTTTTTCTTTTAATTGTGCTTGTGTTAATGATTCGTTTTCTATATTAGTTATGTTTGCTGATGATTCTATTTTGTGGCTTTTGATTTATTTTGGGATTTTGGCATTTTTGAAGGTCTTCCTCTCTTTTTAGATTTCAGTCCTTCTATGCCTTTTTCTCTAAAGTCTATTACCCATCTTGCTATTATTGATGGGTTGTTTATCTTTAATTCATTTGCTAGGCTTTGATAGGACATTTCTCCTGTTAAGTACAAGTTTACTACATTTAACTTGAATTCCAAAGTGTATTGTGTATTTTTTCTCTTTACTTTTAGTCCTTCATTGCCTTGCGACTTGTATGCATTTACCCATCTTTTTACTATTTCTTGATGAGAAAGTTTATATTTTTCAGCTAATTTTTTAAAGCTTATATTTCCTTTTAAATATTCATTTACTATTTTTGTTTTGAATTCTTTGCTATATTTTGCCATTAAAAAAACTGACCTCCTTTAGTTAGTTTTTTGGTCTAACTTTTGGGGGTCAGTTCAAAAATTTTTTTATGCTCATCACTTTTTCTTAGTTAATGCAATTTTAATTTAATTTTATTTTCTATTTGCTGTAGCTATTAAGGAAATTCCTGTATCTGCTATATTTTCTATAACAATATCTCCAACATGGACCGGAGCTTTGATACTTGCCTTATTTATTTCTACCATAGCTTCTTTCATTTTATTTTTTGGAATTGCATCGGCAGTTTTTACTGAAACTGAATATTCTTTTCCACCATCAAGTTTTACAGTTGATGTAACAACTCTTACTGGATTTTTTACTTCGTTTCTAGCGTAAACTTCCCCTCTTTTACAGGTATTTCCTGTAATATCGCTTATATTTCCTTCTTCATCCATTGTTACTGTCACAAGGCAGCCTAGAGGACAATTTATACAAGTTAAATCCTTTTTCATATTTCCTCCAATTTAATTTCTATTTCTTTTGCATTTTCATCTATATCTTTTTTCTTTAAAATTAAATTTTCCATCTCTCCTGGAGCATAAACTAATTTTCTTTTCTTTGTTACTTCTTTGCCGTCGACAAACATTTTTAAAATTCTATTTTGATAAACATTGTTTACCCTAAACCTAATTATAGCTTCATCTTGCATGGTATCTGGATTTATATATTGTGGAAGTGTATAAGAAATTCCATCTCCTGCCTTTAAATATATTGGCTCTTTTTGAGATTTTTGGAAATTATCTTTAATATAATCTGCTGCGTTTTTGGCTGCAAGTTCACTTTCTTCTGTTACATAATCTACCAAATCGTGAACATGAAGAACATTTCCTGCTGCAAATACTCCATCAACATTTGTCATTAACCTGTCTGAGACTACTGCTCCCTTAGTTTTTGGATCAATTTCAATTTTTGCTTCTTTGGTAAGTTCGTTTTCTGGCAAAAGTCCTACTGAAAGTAAAATTGTATCGCAGTCAAAGTGTTTTTCTGTTCCAGGAATTACTTTCATATTTTCATCTACTTGTGAAAGGGTACAACCTGTAACTCTTTCATCTCCTTCGATTGATGAAATTGTTGTATTAAAATAAAGTGGAATATCAAAATCGTCTAAACATTGAACAATATTTCTTTTTAATCCTCCAGAAAAAGGCATAATTTCAGCAACACATTGAACATCTGCTCCTTCTAAGGTCATTCTTCTTGCCATAATTAAACCAATATCACCAGAACCCAAAATAACTACTTTTTTTCCTGGCATATAGCCTTCAAGATTTATCATTCTTTGGGCTGTTCCTGCTGAAAATACTCCTGCCGGTCTACTTCCTGGAATATTTAACGCTCCTCTTGGTCTTTCCCTACAACCCATAGCAAGAATAACTGCCTTTGGTTTTAAAGTAAACATTCCATTTTCTTCATTCATCAAAGTTATAGTTTTATCATTTGCAAAATCTATTACAATTGTATTTAATAAAACATCAATATTTCTTTTTTCAACTTCATCAATAAATCTTTGAGCATATTCTGGACCTGTAAGTTCTTCATTAAATCTGTGTAAACCAAAACCATTGTGGATACATTGGTTTAAAATCCCACCAAGCATTTCATCTCTTTCAACTATAAGTATATTTTCAATTCCTTCATCATAGGCACGAGCAGCAGCTCCAAGTCCTGCAGGACCTCCACCTATTATTACTAAATCATAATTTTTCATTTAAATGCTCCTTACTTTACATGTCCTTTTATGTAGTAAGAATCTTTTCCATTTTTTACTACATCGTCATAGTCTTCGCCCAATTCTCTTGCAAGTATTTCCATAACTCTTGGCAAACAGAATCCTCCTTGGCATCTTCCTGCTGTAGCTCTTACCCTTCTTTTGATTCCATCAACAGTTCTTGCCCCAAGAGGACGATTGATTGCATCTACAATTTCACCTTCTGTTATAGATTCACACCTACAAATGATTTTTCCATATCTCTTGTCTTTTTTGATTAATTCGTCGTGTTCTTCAAGACTTAATTCGCTAGTTTTTGGAGTAGGTTTTCTATCATAAGTAAAATCTTTATTTTCTTCTAGATTTAATTTTTCGCTTACAAGATTTGCCATATATTCCCCAATAGCTGGAGCTGATGTAAGACCAGGGGATTCAATTCCTACACAGTCAAAAAATCCATCAAGACTTTCTTTTAAAATAAAATCTCCACCTACTTCATGAGCTCTGTTTCCAGAAAAAGATGTTATAACCATTCTTACAGGAACATTTTTTACAGTGTGATTTGATTTTTCTATAACTTCTTCAATGTGTTCTCTTGTTGAACGTCTATCATGTTTATCATCAATAAAATCTGAAGTTGGTCCTACAAGAGTGTTGTTATCGATTGTTGGAGATACCAAAATTCCCTTACCTTTTTCAGTAGGAAGATTAAACATAACGTGATTTACAAAGCCTTTTGTATCCTTATCCAAAAGTAAATATTCTCCACGTCTTGCTTTTATTTCAAATTTTTCATCTGAAACAGCATTGTGGATTTCATCTGAATATACTCCAGCAGCATTTATAACTGCCTTAGTTTGATATGTATTATTTTCAGTAGAAACTTCCCAATATCCGTCTTTCTTTTCAGTTTTTATAACTTTTTCGTAAAATTTATAGGAAACTCCATTAATATTAGAAACTTCTGCAAAGGCAATGTTCATCAAAAATGGATCAACAATTCCTGCCTCTTTTGCATACAAAGCAGCCACAACATCATCTGTTATATTTGGCTCCATTTTTAAAACTTCTTCTCTGTTTAAAATTTCCATTCCAGAAACGCCATTTTCAATTCCTTGATCATAAAGAGCTTGCAATTTTGGCATATCTTCTTCGCTGTGACAAAGAACAAAAGTTCCAATTTTTTTGTAAGGGAAAGATAATTTTTTGGCTTCATCTTCCATCATGTGATTTCCTCTTACATTCATTTTTGCCTTCATTGTTCCAGGCTCTGCATCATAACCACCATGGCAAATTGCTGAATTTGCTTTTGAGGTTTCTGTGCATACATCTTCATTTTTTTCTAAAACTAGAAATTTTCCTTTTTTCTTTGATAGTTGGTAGGCAATAGAAGTACCCGTTACTCCTGCTCCTATAATTATTGCATCAAACATATTTCTTCCTTTCAAATAAATTTAAATGAAAAAAAGCAAGTTAAAGTAGGGCCTACTTTAACTCGCTTTCTCATCGTCTTATTTTATTGTTAATTTTATTATATTACATTATATAATCTTTGTAAAATTATTCTTCGTAATGATTTGCCCAACCAAAGGCTCTTTGCATAGCTCTTTGCCAGTTTCTATCTTTTTTATCTCTTTCTTCAACAGAAATTTCTGGTGTAAATTCTCTATCAACAAGTCTGTTTTCTTTAATTTCTTCAAGATCTTGATAGAATCCTACAGCAAGTCCTGCCAAGTAGCAAGCACCTAGAGCTGTTGTTTCAAGAGTTTCTGGTCTTTCAACTTTTGTTTGAATCATATCAGATTGGAATTGCATTAAGAAATTATTTGCACTTGCTCCACCATCAACTTTTAATTCTTTAAGTGGCGCACCAGAATCTTTTGCCATAGCTGTTAGAACATCATTTGTTAAATATGCAAGGGACTCAAGAGTTGCTCTTACAATATGGTATTTGCTAGTTCCTCTTGTAATTCCTACGATTGCTCCTCTTGCATAAGCATCCCAATATGGAGCACCAAGTCCTGTGAAAGCTGGAACTACATAACAACCATTTGTATCATCAACTTTTGTAGCCATATATTCTGTATCATCAGCTGCATCAACAATTCTTAATTGATCTCTTAACCATTGAATTGCAGAACCTGCAACAAAGATTGAACCTTCAAGAGCATAATTTACTTTTCCTTCTTCAAGTCCCCAAGCAATTGTTGTTACAAGTCCGTTATCAGATTTTACAGCTTCTTCTCCAGTATTCATAAGTAAGAATGCACCTGTTCCATAAGTATTTTTTGCATCCCCTTTGTTAAAGCATGTTTGTCCAAACAAAGCTGCTTGTTGGTCACCTGCGATTCCTGCTATAGGAATTTCGCCATCAAAATATCCAGCAAAAGTATTTCCATAAACATAGCTTGATGGTTTAACTTCTGGGAGCATACATTTTGGAATATTTAAAATCTCTAGAAGTTCATCATCCCATTCAAGAGTATGAATATTAAATATCATAGTTCTTGAAGCATTTGTATAATCTGTTACGTGAACTTTTCCACGAGTTAAATTATAAATTAACCATGTATCAACAGTACCAAATAAAAGCTCTCCGTTTTCTGCTCTTTCTTGTCCATTTTCGATATGGTCTAAAATCCATCTAATTTTTGTTGCTGAAAAATATGGATCAACTACAAGTCCGGTTTTATTTTGAATTGTTTCTCTGTAACCATCTTCTACTAATTTGTCAGCCATATCAGCTGTTCTTCTACATTGCCAAACGATTGCATTATAAACTGGTTTGCCCGTAGCTTTTTCCCAAACTATTGTTGTTTCTCTTTGGTTTGTAATTCCTATAGCTTCAATATCTTTTGATTCAATTCCTAATTTTGCAATCGCTTCAGTACAAACTCCAAGTTGAGTAGACCAAATTTCTGTAGCATCATGTTCAACCCAACCAGGGTGTGGGAAAAATTGAGTAAATTCTTTTTGAGCAACAGACATTATTTCGCCTTTTTTGTTAAAAATAATTGCTCTGTTACTTGTGGTTCCAGCATCCAACGCCATAATATACTTTGTCATACAAACTCCTTTTACATTTTCCAAACATTATAATTTGATGATGATACAGCAATCGCCTTTGAATTTAGGGCATCAAAAACATCTTTTTTATCTCTAATAAGCCCTCCAGCAATAATTGGGATAGATGTTCTTTTTTCTATATCATCTAGTATTTTTGGCATAATACCAGGAAGTATTTCAACAAGATCACAATTTGCTTTTTTTAAAGTTTCTTTTACATTTTTATAGGACAAGGAATCAAGTACAAAAAATCTTAGTATGGATAAAAGTCCTATTCTTCTTGCATAAGCCGCATTTTGACTTCTTGTTGTAATAATTCCATCGGCATTTGTGTATTTTTTGATAAATGATGAAGATAGAGATGATGAAGAAAGTCCCTCAATAAGGTCTTCATGAACAAAAACAATCTTATCATGGTCTTTTAATTTTTCAACAATATTGGTTATATTTTCAATATTTCCATAAAGAACAAAAACTATTTTATTATTCTTGTAATCATCTTTAATACATTCTTTCAAATCCGTATTATCTTTTATTGCCATAATACAAGGATTATCAAAAAGCAAATCCACTATATCAATCATTTTTCCTCCAAATACACAAAGCGAGCCTTATAAAAAATAAGTGCTCGCTTCTCCAAATATATTTATTACACCCTCATTGTAGCACATAAAATTTATAAATGCAAACAATTTCATCTAATATTTTTTATTTTTTTAAATTTTTCTCTTATCATTGTAAATTCAAAGATTTTTTTATTTTTTAATTATTATTTTTTAAAATAAAATCTTGAAATCATTTTAAATTTTAAATTTTTCAAATAAAAAAGATGGAAATAATCCATCTTTATTGTTCTTTTGTAAATAATTCTTTTTCTTCTTGTGTAAGTTCTCTGTAATCTCCTGGATTTAAGGTCTTATCTAATTGCAATTTTCCTATTGCAAGTCTTTTTAATTTTACTACTTCGTTATCGTTATTTGAAAATAATCTTTTTACTAAATGAAATTTTCCTTCTGTTACGTAAACGTAGGCTTTTTTATCTTCAATTATTTCAAGCTTTGCACTTCTTGCATAATAATCATCTTCTTTTATATATACGCCTTCTTTAAAAATTTCTACTAGGGCAGGTTCGATTTTTTTTGATGTTTCTACTTCGTATTTTTTCCAAATATTTGAATTTGGACTTATTACTCTGTGGATAAATTTTCCATCGGTTGACATTAACAAAAGTCCTGTTGTATCTTTATCAAGACGACCCGCTATTGCCAAATCTAAATTTAAATAAAATTCATCCAAGTCACTCATTACAGTTCCATCAAGTTCGTTTGATTGGCAAATTAATCCTTCTCTTTTGTTCATCATTATATAAATATTTTCAAAATAATCTACAAGCTCTCCCATATAGATTACTTCGTCAATATTTGGATCAACTTTTACTGATGAATCTTTTATAATTTCTCCGTTTATTACAAGCCCGCCTTTTTTTGCATTTTTCTTTATATTTTTTCTAGTATCAAGATTGGCGTTTCCAATCATTTTATCTACTCTCATTATCATTTTTAACTCCTAAAATATTTCTTACATTTTCTTCTAATTCTAGGAAATCTTCTATAAATCCTAATAAATATTCTTCGCCTTTTGCTGTTATATAATAATATTTTCTTTTTGGTCCAACTTTTGATTTTTCTTTTGAAGAAAATATAAGACCTTTTTTCGATAATCTTTGCAAAATAGGATAGACTGTAGATTCGGTCATATTATAAAAACCGTTAAGTCTTAGGGTTTCTACAATCTCATATCCATAAGTTTCTTTGTCTTTGATTATTTTTAGAATTACCCCTTCGATAACTCCTTTTAACATTTGAGATTTCATTTTATCACCTTAAAAAATTGTATTCTTTAGTAGGACTTAATCAAGTTCTTTTGCAAAAATATGCCATAGGACAAAATTTGCATTGTTTCTTATCTTGAGTTTTTATTTCAATATTTTTTTCTACTATATTTTTTCCTATTTCGTCTATATTTTTCATATCAAAATCCGATTTTTCTACTTCTATAAGTTTGTCTTCTTCAATAAAATATAAGATCATCTTGTTTACTTTTTTATTATTATAAACTAACAAATTGTAGTAAGTAAGTAGTTGGTTTTTGTAGGAAATTAAATTATTTTCATCTGCCTTTCCAGTTTTTATATCGATAATTGTTCCATCTTCAAGGATTATATCAATATTTCCTTGCAAAATATAGGAAAATCTATCAAGTTTTATATTCATTTCCGAATGTTTTATCGGAAAATTTCTATTTACAAAATTTTCAATTGGTTTTTGAAATTCTTTGTTTTCCTTTATAAAGTCATTTATTGCATGGTAAGAAAGATTTTCTTTTTTTAAATTTGTAAGATATTCGGCAAGAGAGTGAACTTTTGAACCAAATTCCAAAGATTTTGATTTTTCTTTTTTAAAATCCAAAACTCTTATAAATTTATATTTTAATGGACAAGATTTGTAAATTGAAATATCCGTTGTATATGCCAAAATTTCTTTTTTTACAATATCTTCTTTGAATTTAAAATCTATGGTTTTTAATATTGAAGACGAATTTAATGAAAAGGCAAAATTTTTAATGTAGGAATTTTTGGAATTATCCAATAAAACCAAAAGATTTTTTGCTCTGGTAAAGGCTGTATAATACTTCCTATAATAATTTTTTAAAAAATCACTTTCTTTTGCAGCCTCTAGTTTTGGACTAAATGCGCGCATATCTTTTCTTGGATTATCATTTAAACTTGATACAAATACCACATCATACTCAAGTCCTTTTGCTTGATGAATTGTAGAAAATATTACAGAATTTTTTGGAGCATCAAAATTTTCAAATTCGCTTACGGCTGAATTTTTGAAAAGATAAAAAATATATCCATAAATTAAATCCACTGATTTTTTGTAATAATTTATATCATAGCCACAAAGATTTGTAAAATCTGATAAAATTGATGTAAATTTCCCAATATTTGAAAGCTCTCTTATTGAATTTAATTTGTCAATTTTTTTATCCAAAATCTCCCTAAAAATTTCAAGTCCAAAAGCTTTGTATAAAATATCCGTGTAGGATTTATTTTCTTCAATAATTAATTTTTCTTCCTTTATATAGGCATTTAATTCTTCATTTTTTGTAAATTCTTTATCATCGAAAATGCTAACAATATATTTTTTGAAATTCGTTTCTTGAGTCCATTTGTACTTATCTGGATTTGAACCAGTAAGTTTTTTTGGTTTTTTTGAAAAAATTGAAATAAGAACATAAAGGCAAAGTCTAATTTCTCTTCTTTTGAAAAACAATTTCGATGATTTATTTAAAACATTTATTCCGTGATTTTCAAAATAAGTTTGCAAAGATTTTGGATAATCACTATTTAAAGACGGAAACAAAAATGCTATTTGATTCAAATTTATTTTTTTGTTCAAAAATTTTACTATATATTCAATATTTTCATATTCATTTGCCCTAGCCCTTACAACAGAATTTTCATTTTTTTCGCCATCATTAGCCTTAAGATTTTTTATTTTTTCAAGGTCAAAAGCATTAGAATTTACAAGAAATTGTCTGGATTTGTCAATTATTTCCTGATTAGACCTGTAATTAATATCAATATGATAAAAATTAGCCTTTCTTTTCATCTTCATCTTGCAAGTTTTATCAAAATCTCTCAAATTTTTAGGACTTGCTCCCCTAAATGAATAAAGAGCCTGATCATCATCTCCAAAAACCATAAGGTTTTTGCCCTTACAAAGGCTAAAAGAAATTTCTTCTTGAATAGTATTTGTGTCTTGGTACTCATCAATTATTACAAAATCAATCCTATCCCTAATTTTTTTTCCATAAAAAGGATCTTTTAAAAGATCATAAAATTTTTTTAAAATCAATTGATAATTTATAAGGTCATTTTCATCTAGAAAATTTGCCCATGCCAAATAAATTTCCAAAGCTAGAATATCACGAGGATTATTAGAATTACGAAGTTCATCCAAGTCGACCAAATTATTGGTAATATTCGCAAAAATCCCCTGAATTTGTCCGACCTCATTATAAGAAATAAATTTTGAAAAATTTGGAAGATTTTCAAAAATATCCATATTTTTTTCAATCAAATATCCTTCAATATGAGAGTCGATAACCAAAGGATCAAAAATTTTATTCGTAAAGGATTTATATTCTTTCAAAAAAGAAAGAGCAAGGGAATGGAAATTTCCAATCAACATATTTGAAGTATCAGCAAAAATTTTCTCTTTTTTAAGACCTGACTCCACCCTTTCAATAAGCTCATTCGCTGCTTTTTTTGTAAAAGTAGTTACAAGGATTTTGTTAGGACTAATTCCGTCATTTTTTATTAAAGAAATAATTTTTTGAACAATTGTGAAAGTTTTTCCCGTACCAGGCCCTGCCAAAACTGCACAAGGATATTTTGCATCTTCCACAATCAATTTTTGTTTTTCATTTATCATAAAATCAACTCATACACAAATCTTTTAGACCTTTTAATTTTGTCATCAACAGTACAAATTCCAATTTTTTCAAAAGAAAATTTTTTAATTAAACTTTGCATTTTATAATTATCAGGATGAGTGTCAATCCTAATCGACTCCATTTTTGAATTTTTTCCATAAGAAATAATTTCTTCAAAAAATCTATTAGCAAGACCCTTGCCTTTTGCACTTTCCTTCACACTCAATCTGTGAATAGTAAAAAATGGTCCATGATTTTTAAAATCATTTTCAATGTTTTTGTAATCTTCTTCGTAAGATTTTTTTAAAAAAGCAAAAGATAAAATTTCTCCATTTTCCTCATAAACAAAACTTTCTCCCGTCAAAATATTTTCCAAAATCCCCTTTCTATCAGGAAGTCCATTTTGCCATTGGTCAACTCCATCTTTTTTCAAAGCTTTTTTCCCATCATTTATTATTACCATTATTTCATCTAAATCTTTAATTTCTGCTATTCTCATACAATCATTATACATTAAAAATTTTTTTATTAAATTTTCAAAATTTCTTTTGGTTTTGAAAATAAAAAGCTATGAGCAAAACTCATAGCCTATATATATTTAAGGTGGTCTTATTTAATTTTTACCAAGCAGGAATCCATGCTCCTCCTGTTAATTTTTCGTAGTCTTTTTTGGTTTGGTCTGTTTGGTAATAATTTTCTACAAAATCATTTAAAACTTTATCGTCTTTTCTTTCTTTTTTGGCTGCAAATACATTTACGTATGGATTAGTGTCATCTGCTTTTGATTCCTCAAATTTTAAAGCTGGATATTCGGTTGCAATTTTTGAATCTAGGGCAAAAGTATCATTTACTATTGCAAGAGCAGCTGAATCGAGATTTCTTGCTGTTTGTGCTGCGTCAACTTCTGTGATTTTTAATTTTTTTGGATTTTCTTTAATATCTTCAACTGTTACCGGATCTCCCTTTTCGCCTTTTACTTTTATAAGGCCTGCATCTTGTAATAAAAACAAGGCTCTTGCTCCATTTGATGCATCATTCGGAATTACTATTTCGTCATTTTCTTTTACTTCGTCTAGTGATTTATATTTTTTGGAATAAATCCCAAGCGGTGCAAGCATTGTATTTCCTATTGAAACAAGTTCTGTCTTGTGGTCTTTGTTAAATTCTTCTAGAAATTTTTTGTGTTGGTAAGCATTTAAATCAATATTTCCAGATTCCAAAGCCTCATTTGGTTGATTATAATCTGTAAAAACTACAAGCTCTACATCATTTCCCGTTTTTTCTTCGTATCTTTTTATAACTTCATTTAATACGTCGTTATATTCTCCAACCACACCGATTTTTATGCTTTGTTTTTCTTTTGCGTTTTCGTTTGAATTTGATGTATTTTTTTCTTCCTTGTTTCCACATGAGCTAAGTCCTAGGAGTAGGGCAAGTCCTAAAGCAATTTTTCCTATTTTTTTCATTTTTTATCTCCTTTTTTTATTTCCAAGCTGGGATTTCTGATCCCTTTGTTTCTTTTTCTATTAATTTTTTAGTTTCTTCTGTTTGATAATAATTTTTTACAAAATTTTCTAATGTTTTTGAATCTTTATCTTCTTTTCTTGCTGCAAATATATTTACATAAATTGCTTTTGCTGGATCGTCTTTATCTTCTAAATAAATTGAATCTTGTGTCGGAATAAATCCAGCATCTACTGCCATTCCAGAATTTATAACTGATGCAGCAACTTCTGTAAGATTTCTTGCTGTTTGGCTTGCATCAAGTTCAATTATTTCCAAATTTTTTGGATTTTTCTTGATATTATCAATAGTAATTGCATCTCCTTCTTTTCCTTCAACTTCTATTAATCCTGCTGATTGTAAAAGAAAAAGTGCTCTTGCTCCATTTGTTGGATCGTTTGGAATTGCAATTTTATCCCCATCTTTTATTTCTTTTACATTTTTTATCTTGTTAGAATATATTCCCATTGGTGCAAGCAAGGTGTCTCCAACTGAAACTATATCTGTTTTGTGTGATTTATTATAATCTTCCAAGAATTTTTTGTGTTGGAAGGAATTTATATCAATATCTCCAGAATTTAACGCTTCATTTGGTTGGTTATAATCTGAAAATGGTACGATTTTTATTTTCTTTCCCGTATCTTTTTCAAATCTTTTTGCCACATCTTCTAAAACTTCATTTTTTTCGCCACAAACTCCTATTTTAATTTCTTTTGCATCGGCAAATCTGTCTTCACTTTTTGCTTGATTTGATGGATTACTATTTGAATTTGTATCTTCTTTTTTATTTCCACATCCTGTTAAAGTTAGTACAAGTGACAAGCCTAGGGCAATTTTCTTTAAATTTTTCATCATTTTTCTCCTAATATTTTTTAATGTGATGTCTTTTTTATAATTAAATTGGCAATGCCTTGGATGGCATAGACAATTATCAAAATAACTATGACCGATATAATAACTACATCGTTTTTGTATCTGTTGTATCCGACTGCTATTGCAAGATTTCCTATTCCTCCTGCTCCAATTGTTCCAGCCATCGCTGTAAGTCCCAAAAGCGAAATCAAAGTTATTGATGAAGCTCTTACAAGTGATGGAAGTCCCTCTCTTAAATAAACTGCTGTTATAATTTCAAATGGTGAATTTCCCATAGCTTCCGCCGCCTCTATTACTCCCGGATCAACTTCTGCCAAAGCTTGCTCAACTTGCTTTGCAAAAAATGGCACGCAAGAAAAAACTAAAGGAACTATTGCAGCTGTCGGTCCAATCCTCGTTCCTACAATTAAATTTGTTATAGGACTAATTACTGCAAGTAAAATTATGAAAGGAACTGCACGAAAAAGATTTGTTATCTTATCCAAAATTCTATAAACTTTTTTGTTTTCTAAAATTCCTCCGTCATTTGTTACTACAAGTATTACTCCTATTATTAGTCCAAAAATTCCTGAAAATATGGCTGATAAAAATAACATATAAAAAGTAAGACCAATATCTTCAAAAATTCTATCTTTTATTGAAAATGCATAATCAAAGTATCCCATTACTATCTCCTAAAAGTTGTACATTTGTTCCACAGGCTATTAAATATTCAATCGCCTTGTCGATATTTTCTCTTTCTGCCTTAAAAGTCACTATAAGATTTCCGACTGGAACATTTGTAATAAATTCTATGTTTCCTGCCAAAACATTGGTTTTGACTTTAAATTTTTCATAAATTTCATTTATAACCGGCTGAGTTGTAGCTTCTCCAACATAAGAAAGTTTTACCAAAAATTCATCTTTTTTCAAAACTTTTAAATTATTTTTAACTTCCTCAAGGGTTTGATTTACATTTGTTGAAGTTTCTACAAAATCTTTTGTGAGTTTGTGTCTTGGATTTGAAAAAATTTCAAGAGTTGTGCCTTTTTCAATCACTTTTCCATCTTGCATTACCGCAACCTTGTTGCAAAGATCTTTTACAACTTCCATTTGATGAGTGATTATTACAATTGTTATTCCAATTTTTTCTTTGATTTCTCCCAAAAGTTTTAAAATTTGCTTGGTAGTTTTTGGATCAAGGGCGCTTGTTGCCTCATCGCAAAGTAAAATTTCTGGATCAGATGCAAGGGCTCTTGCTATGGCACACCTTTGTTTTTGACCTCCAGATAGTTCTCTTGGAAAAGATTTTGCCTTATCTCCAATCCCAACCAAATCTAAAAGTTTTTTTGCTTTTTGAATTTTTTCTTCTTTTGAAATTTTTTCCTTTCTTATTGGAAAAATTACATTATCAATTACCGAAAGATTGTTCAAAAGATTAAAGTGTTGGAAAATCATACCAATTTTTTTACGTCTTTTTCTCAAATCTTTTTCAGATAAGTTCAAAAGATTTTCTCCTTTTATTAAAACCTCTCCCTCAGATGGTTTTTGCAAAAGATTTATGCACCTTACAAGAGTTGATTTTCCAGCTCCTGAAAATCCAACTATGCCAAAGGCATCGGCCTTTTCAATTTTAAGATTAACTCCATCAACTGCTTTAAAACCATCAAAGTCTACGCTTATATTTTTTAGTTCAATCATTATCTCTCTCTTTTCTATCAAAATTTATCAAAAAATTTAAGGCACAAGCTAGTCCATAATAAAGACCGTCGTTGTCTACATCAAATTTTTCAGTGTGAGCTCCCGCTCCACATCCTTTTTCTTCATTTTTTACACCGATTTTTACAAAAACGCTTGGAGCAATTTTCCCATAGCCATAAAATGATTCAGATCCAAAAGAAATTTCTTCATCAACTCTTGCATTTGGAAAAATTTCATCCAAAGAAAATCTTGTAAAATCAGCAAGTTTTTCATCATTTATAACTGGATAGGCAACTACTCTTGTGTAATCATTAAATTTAACCTTGCAATCATAAATACTTGCAGTTTTTTCTGCTACATTTTTTAATTTTTCCAAGGCTTTTTCTCCAACCTCATCTTCAAAAAATCTCAAGGTAGCCTTTAAATTCGCCTTATCAGGAATTACATTTGAAGCAACCCCTGCATTTATCGACCCAATTCCCAAAGTTACAATTTCATTTGGATTAAGTCCACTCGCCCATGTTTGGTTTAGGTTATTTATAATTGCAACAAGAGCATTTATTGGAGAAATTAATAAATCAGGTCTTGAGCCGTGACCGCCCTTGCCGATTACATCAAAATCAACCCCTGCACAACCCGCATAAACTTTTCCTTTGGAAATGGCAAATTTTCCTGTAGGAATTTCTGTATCAATATGATTTCCATAAATTGCATCAAATTTTATATTTTTTAAATGCTTAACCATTGGATAAATTCCAGCTCCTGTTTCTTCGCCTTCTTCAAAAATAAAATAAATTTTTCCATTTAAGTTATTTTTTATTTCTGAAAGAATTTTTGCACTTGTAAGGGCAAGAGCCATGTGAAAATCGTGACCACAAGCGTGCATCACGCCAGGATTTTTTGATACAACTTCTTTTTTTTTTTAAATTATTTTCATTTTCAAAAATTGGGAGAGCATCTATATCAGTTCTAAGTCCCAAAATTTTACCATTTCTTTTTGTATCAAGAATTGCCACAAAGCCTGTGGAATTTTCTACTTCTTCAACTTCCAAACCAATTTTTTTGCACTCATTTATTAAAAATTTGCGAGTTTCAAATTCCTTGCTTGAAAGCTCTGGATTTTCGTGTAAATAATTTTTGATTTTTTTTGCAAAATCTAAATTTTCCTTTACCAAATTTTTAATCTCTTTTGCACTTATATTTGTCATTTCCAAAACCTTTCCTTTCTAAATTTATGCAAAATAAAAAGTCCTTACTGTAGATAAACTACAATAAGGACGAAATTTTTCCGCGTTACCACCTTTTTTGCACTAAAAAATGCCTCTTCAGATACTATCATATCCTAACTCTATAACGGGAGTTCCCGTATAAGTCTAAATATCGACTTATCCCATCTGAGACCATCTTCATCACACTTTTTATTCACCCCTCTCAGCTAAACAGGGCTCTCTGTACAATAATCCATACGACTACTCTTCTCTTTATCTGGTTTTTAAAATCTATTTGATAAGTCAATAATACTATGATTGAAAAATCCTGTCAAGTCTTTTTTTATTTTTATAAATTTATTTAGTATATTATAAATAAAAATACCGTAATTTCAAGCTTTTCTTTATAAAGATTAAAAATAATTTATCGGTCTTTTTATATAAAAATCGAAATTAAAAATATTTTAAAATAAAAAAGAAGCCCTAAGGCTTCTCATGGTTTTGGTAAAATAAATTCATTTATAATATACTGTATTTAATTATTTGTGCAAGTTATTCCACCGTTACTGATTTTGCTAAATTTCTAGGCTTATCCACATCAAGTCCTTTGGCACAGGAAACATAATATGCCAAAATTTGTTGAGGAACAACCGACAAAACTGGATAAAGAGGGTCAATTGTCTTTGGCAATTCAAAAGTAAAATTAGAAATTTCTTTTAGATGATCATCTTTTCTTGAAATTGAAAAAATATTGGCTCCTCTTGAAATGATTTCTTTTACATTTGATATGGTTTTTTCCATTATATTTTCTTGACTTGCAACAACTACAACCGGTGTTCCTTCTTCAATCAAAGCTATTGTTCCATGTTTTAATTCCCCTGCAGCCAAAGCCTCAGAGTGAATATAAGAAACTTCTTTTAATTTCAAAGAACCTTCAATTACAGATTTATAATCAAGACCACGTCCTATATAAAACATAGAATCAAAATCTTTTATCTCATTCGCGTAAGTTTTTATTTTTTCACTGTCATCCAAAATTTCTTTTATTTTTTCAGGCATTTTTTTCATTTCTGAAATTATTTCCTTGTATTTTTCTTCATCAATTGTTCCAAGCTTTAAAGAAAAATCTAGGGCAAGCATATAAAGAGAAATTATTTGTGTAGTGTAAGCCTTAGTTGATGCTACTGCAATTTCTGGCCCTGCATAACAATAAATGGTTTTGTCAGCTTCCCTATCAAGAGATGATGCAACTACATTTGTCAAAACCAAAGTCTTTGCTCCCTTAATCTTTCCAAGTCTTAAAGCTGCAAGAGTATCGGCAGTTTCTCCAGATTGGCTTACCAAAATCATCAAAGTATTTTCGTCAATAAATGGGTCATTGTACCTAAATTCACTTGCAATATCACAAATTACAGGAATTTTTGCAAATTTTTCCAAAGCATAGGCACCAACAAGACCAGCATGATAAGCTGTTCCGCAAGCAACTATATAAATTTTATTGAAATTTTCAATTTCTTTTTTGCTAAAGGCATTTTCTTTAAAATCAATCATTTCATCAGTCATTTTGAATCTTATTGTATCAGAAATCGCCTTTGGTTGGTCAAATATTTCTTTAATCATAAAATGATCAAAGCCTTCCTTAGTTGAATCTTCAAAAGAAAAATCAACTTTTGAAATTTTTCTTTGGATTTTTTGGAAATTTCTATCATAAATTATAAAAGATTCGCCCTTAATATCAACCAAATCTCCATTTTCAAGATAAATTACATCTTTTGTATATTTTATAATTGAAGGAAGGTCGCTTGCTGCAAGAATGCCGTCATCTGTTATTCCCAAAACAAGTGGACTTTCTTCCCTTAAAACTATAAGTCTATCGCTTTCATCTTGGCACAAAATTCCAAGAGCAAAAGATCCTCTCAAGTCATTTTTTGCTTTTTTTACAGCCTCTAAAATATCATCTTTATAATATTTTTCAATCAAAACTGCAATAACTTCTGTGTCAGTATCAGACTTAAAGCTATATCCTTCCTTTTTTAGATTTTCTTTTAGCTCATTATAATTTTCAATAATTCCATTGTGAACTACAGAAATTTTCCCATTATTTGAAAGATGTGGATGAGAATTTATATCTGAAGGACCACCGTGAGTTGCCCATCTAATATGACCAATCCCGATATTTCCATCGATAGGATTTTTTGAAAGCTCGTCTTTTAAAACTTTAACCTTGCCGCTTTTTTTGACAGTTTTAATTAAACCACCATCAATAAGTGAGATTCCCGCCGAATCATATCCCCTATACTCAAGCCTTTCAAGACCATCCATAATAACTTCTCTGGCATTTAGCCTTCCCTTATAACATACTATTCCGCACATAGTATCCTCCTAATATTAAATTTTAGAGGTATCACTTTATTTTCTTTGTCATAAGAATTGCTTCTTATTTTTGTAAAATACTGAGCCTGTGAAAGCTATGGAGCACCCGCCGAATTTTCGATAACTCCATTCCTCGTCATCCCAAAAGGATCTGGCGCTTGTTATATTTTTACCTCGTTTTTTAATTATACACTAAAATTATGAGTTAAAAAAGTGCCATAAAACTAATTATTTTTATAAAATTTTTAAATAAAACTTTAAAAATTAAAAAAAGAAAATTTAAATTTTTTGGCAGTCTAAAAATATCCATACGCTAAAAATATTATTTAATAAAAGCAAAAATAATACAATCTCTTAAATTTTTAAAATTTCAAAAATTAAACATCAAAAATTAAACATCAAAAAATTAAGCAAAAAATAATTTTAAAAATTAAATAGCAAGCGATTTGAAAACTTAAATAGAAAATAATATAAAAAAATAAACCAGACTTTTGAAAGTCTGGTTTATTAAAACACTTAGTGATTCATATACTATTTTTAGGATTTAATTTTTATTTATTTTCCATTTTTTTGTAAGATTCTAATCTTTCCTTTGCAGCTTCTTCAGCTTCTGCATATAATCTATCTGCATCTTCTGGGAAGGCTTTTTTAAGGGAAGCGTATCTTACTTCGCCTTGTAGGAATTCTTGGAATGATTCTGTAGGATCTTTTGAATCTAGGCTAAATGGATTCTTTCCTTCTTCTTTAAGAAGTGGGTTAAATCTCCATAAGTGCCAATATCCACTTGCTACAGCTTCTTTTTCTCTTCTTTGAGTCTTGCCCATTCCTGCTTTTAGTCCGTGGTTAATACATGGAGCATAAGCAATTATTAATGATGGACCATGATAGCTTTCTGCTTCTTTTATTGCTTTTAATGTTTGAGCTTGGTTTGCTCCCATTGCAACTTGTGCAACATAAACATAACCATAAGTTGTCATCATCAATCCAAGGTCTTTCTTTCTAACTTTTTTACCACTTGCTGCAAATTTTGCTACTGCTGCAAGAGGAGTTGCCTTTGAGCTTTGTCCACCTGTATTTGAATAAACTTCTGTATCAAATACGATAATATTAATGTCATCGCCACTTGCAAGAACATGGTCTACTCCTGAGAATCCTATATCATAAGCCCAACCATCTCCACCATAAATCCAAACTGATTTTTTAACTAAATAATCTTTTAATGATTTAATTCTTTCGATAATTTTATTAGCTTCTTCATTATCAGTTTCATTTGCAATTAATGATTCAATTTTTATGGCTGCTTTTTTGCTTTCTTCAAAGTCATCGTTATTTTCTAACCATTCGTTAAATGCATCATTTAATGGTGTAGAAACTTTTAATTCTAAGAATTTTTTCATCAAAGTTTCTAGTAAGAATTTGTTTGATTTTGTTGCAAGCAACATTCCATAACCATATTCTGCTGCATCTTCGAATAATGATGATGCCCAAGCTGGTCCTTCGCCATTATTATTTGTACAATATGGCATTGATGGAACTGATGAACCCCAAATTGATGAACATCCTGTTGCGTTTGAAATAATTTGATGATCACCATATAATTGAGTGATTAATTTAGCATAAGGAGTTTCTCCACAGCCTGCACATGCACCTGAGAATTCAAGCAATGGTTGGCTAAATTGAGAATTTTTAACATTTGTTGGAGCTATTTCATCATTTCTATATCCAACTTCGCCATGAGCATATTCCCAATTTTCTGCTTGTTTTTCGATTTGTTCATCTATTGGTTTCATAGCCAAAGCTTTCTTTGGAGCAGGACATACGTCAACGCAGTTTCCACATCCCATACAATCGTATGGAGAAACTTGAATTCTAAATTCGTAACCTTCAAGTCCTTTGCCTATAGCTTTTTTAGTTTCAAATCCTTCTGGAGCTTTTGCTTTTTGATCTTCATCTAATAAGAATGGTCTAATTGTTGCGTGTGGGCAGATATATGAACATTGGTTACATTGGATACAATTATCTATATTCCATTCTGGAACAAATAATGCTATACCACGTTTTTCATATCTTGATGTTCCTGCCATATATTGACCATCATCGTATGGAAGATATGTTGAAACTGGAAGATCATCTTCTTCTAGATTTATTATTGGTCTTACCATGTTTTTGATAAAGTCTGGTTCATTTTCATTTGCACCTTCTCTATCTTCGCCAAGGTTTTTCCATTCTTCTTTAACTTTTATTTCTTGTAATTCTTCACTTGCACGGTCAACTGCCTTGTTGTTCATATCAACAATATCTTGACCTTTCATTCCATAAGATTTTTCAATAGAATCTTTTAGATATTTTATAGCATCTTCAATTGGTAAAACTTCTGAAAGAATGAAGAAAGCTGTTTGGATAACCATGTTTGTTCTGTGTCCAAGTCCAACTTCTTGAGCAATTTTTGATGCGTTTACTGTGTAGAATTTAATATTTTTATCTGCTATTTCTTTTAATAAATAATTTGGTATATGTTCTTCAAGTTCTTCTTCTGACCAAATTGTATTTAATAAGAAAATTCCACCTTCTTTAAGGTTTTTAACAAGGTCATATTGTCTTACATAAGCTTGAGGAGAACATGATACAAAGTCAGCCTCATCTATAAAGTATGCTGCATGGATTGGGTTTGGAGAAAATCTCAAGTGAGACATTGTTAGACCATTAGATTTTTTAGCATCATAGTCAAAATATCCTTGAGCAAACATATCTGTATTATCGCCTATAATTTTTATAGCGTTTTTATTTGCTCCTACTGTTCCATCTCCACCATTTCCCCAGAATATACAACGTGTTGTTTGTCCATCAGAAATTACAAAACTATTGTCAACTTCAAGAGATGTATTAGTTACATCATCAATAATTCCAACTGTAAAGTGATTTTTTGGTTCATCTTTTGCTAAATTATCGAATACTGATTTTATATGAGCAGGTCTTGTATCTTTTTGTCCAAGTCCATATCTTCCTGCAATTATTTTTGGATTTCTATCTGAATCTGAGAAAGATTCTAATACATCTAAGTATAGAGGTTCTCCAGCAGAACCTTTTTCTTTTGTTCTATCTAAAACTGCAATTCTTTCAACTGTTTCTGGAATTGCTTCAAGTAAATGTTTTGTTGAAAATGGTCTATAAAGATGTACTTTTACAAGTCCAACTTTTCTTCCATCTTTATTTAATTCTTCTACTGTTTGTTGAATTGTATCAGTACCAGAACCCATAGCTATAATTATATCTGTAGCATCTTCTGCCCCTTCATAATTAAATAATGAATAATTTGTTCCAATTTTTTCATTAATTTTATTCATATAATCAACAACTATTTCTGGAAGTCCATTGTAAGCTTTGTTTTGAGCTTCAGTTCTTTGGAAATATCCACTCTTTTCAAATACACCACGCATAGTTGGTCTGTGTGGATTTAATGAATCATTTTTAAAATCATCAATTGCTTTCCAATCAACCATATCTTCAAATTGGTCATAATCCCAAACGTCGATTTTTTGAATTTCATGGCTTGTTCTAAATCCATCAAAGAAATTAACAAATGGAACTCTAGCTTTTATAGCTGAAAGATGAGCTACTGGAGAAAGATCCATAATTTCTTGTACAGAACCTGATGCAAGCATAGCAAAACCTGTTGCTCTTGCTGCCATAACGTCTTGATGGTCGCCATACATATTGATTGAGCATGTTGATAATGAACGTGCTGCTACGTGAAAAACTGCAGGAAGTCTTTCGCCGGCAATTTTGTACATATCAGGAATCATTAGTAGAAGTCCTTGACTTGCTGTGTATGTAGATGTAAGTGCTCCTGCTGCAAGTGATCCGTGAACTGCTCCTGCTGCTCCTGCTTCATGTTGCATTTCTGTAACTGAAACTGGATTTCCATATAAATTTAATCTTCCATTTGCTGCCCATTTGTCTATAAATTCTGGCATTGGTGAAGATGGAGTTATAGGATATATAGCTGAAACTTCACTAAAAGCGTAAGATACGTGAGCTGCTGCTGTGTTACCGTCCATGGTAACTTTTCTTCTCTTTATCGTCATAAAAATTACTCCTTTTTAATAAATTTTCATAATTAATTGTCTTAAGATCATAAGCTCAAAAATAGAACTCAAAAGAGTTCTATTTTTTTATTGCTTAACTAGTTCATCAATGTATTCTGCATTAGCTTCTGGATCTAATTTAAATCCTGAAATTTTATTTACTATACAAGCTATTGCAGCATCGCCTGTGATATTACATGCTGTACCAAATGAATCTTGAGCAACATATAATGCAATAATTAATGCTGTCATAGGTTCTGTAAATCCTAGCATTGATTGAAGAATACCTAGTGCTGCCATTACTGCTCCTCCTGGAACTCCAGGTGCTGCTACCATTGTAACACCTAGCATAAGGATGAATGGGAACATGTGTTGGAATCCTACATCTGATCCATTAAGCATAAGAATTGATAATGAACAAGATGTTAATGTGATTGTTGAACCTGATAAGTGAATTGTTGCACAAAGTGGAATTACAAAGTCTGCTATACCTTTGTTTACACCTAATTTATAAGTTTGGTTAAGTGTAACTGGGATTGTTGCTGCAGATGATTGTGTTCCTATAGCTGTCATGTAAGCTGGAATCATAGTCTTGATTTTTGAGAATGGATTTCCACCTGACATTGAACTTGCAATTGTAAATTGTGCAGTAATTGTTAGATAGTGTAGTATCAATACCATGATAAATACTCTTGCGAATACTGATAATACTACTGCTACAGTTCCTTCATAAGCCATGTTAGCAAAAATACCACAAATGTGGAATGGCAATAATGGAATTACAACATTTGATATTAATTTTGTAATAATATCAGAGAATTCATGAACTGCTTTTTTAAGAACTTCAGCTTTAGCTGCTGCTATACCAACACCTAGTATAAATGAAATGATAAGTGCTGTTGTAACAGAAAATACTGGATCCATTGGTGATTCAAATATTTTTTCTAGAGCTTTTCCTGAGTTTTTCTCTGGATCAAATGAGATTGCTCCCTTTTTAATAAAGTTAGGAAGAACAACGCTGCCTACAAAATATGTAATAGTTCCAAAGATAACGGTTGACAAATATGCAATACCTGCTGTAATTGCTAGTGTCTTTCCTGCTGAATCTCCAAGATCTGCTATACCTGGAATTACAAATCCCATAATAATTAGTGGAATAACAAATCCTAAGAAGTTGCCAAATAGACCATTAAAAGTAATTAGTAATCTAACTAAGATTTTTAAAACGTCAACTTTTTGACCTGCAAGCCCAATTAGAATACCTAGAATGATTGCAATAATTAGTCTTGGCAATAAACCTAGTTTCTTCATTTCTATTTTTCCTCCTTGAAATGAATAATATTGATCTTAAGATCAACTAAATAATATCAGTTTTACGTTTTCATGTCAACTTTATTTATGATTTTAAAAATATATTTTTATTCTCTGAGATTTTTTTCAAAATTTATTTTAAATCTTGTAAGTTCAAAGATTATAAAATTTATATTTATTTGTTATACACTTATTTTTTAAAATTTTATAAAAATTTTACACTTATTTGATTTATGATATAGTTTTCCCTCTGTACCTAGATAAAATAAAAGGATTTGCATCTAAAATTTGTAATCTACAAAAAAATATACTAAAATATACATCAATTATTCCATCAAACTTTCCAAATATTTTAATTTTATATTGATTTCATAAATATTATGCACAAAAAAGACGAGGATTTTTAATTTCCTCGCCTTTTTATAGCTAGATACTTTTATATCTCTTAGCTTATTCCTTATTAATAAATATTTTAATATTTATTTTTTTTATTTTTGTATAGAGCAAATGCTGATCCAATTAAGACAAATATAAGATTTGAAGAACCTTCTATACCAGTCTTAACATTTGATTTGCTTCTAGAATTTGTTCCAGTTAAAACTTTTACCTTTCCAATTTTGTTTGGAACAAATTTCCATTTTCCTGTGAAATTTACATCCTTATTATTAACTACGCTACTATCTTTATCATATCCTTCAAATACCCAAATACCATCTTTTACTTTAACTTCTAATTTAGAAGGTTTTGTAGGAGAAACTTTTCTACCATTTTCTATTCCATCTTGATTTTTTGGAAGAAGGTCTAAGATTTCTTTTGGTAGAGATTTACCTGGTGTAGATGATTCAAATTTGTGAGTTACTTTATATTTATTTTCTTCAGATGAAGATTTTTCTTGTAGATGTGTTTTGTATTACCTTTATCATCAGTTTCAGTTCTTACAAATTCATAGCCTTTAATATCTTTTTAGATTTTTTACCATCTTCATTAGGTGCTATTGTTTTACCCTTTTCATCTACAAATTTAGTAACTACTTTTGGAGTATTTTCTTTCTTCTTGTAGATATGAATAGTATTGCCGTATTTATCTGTTTCAGTTTTTACAAACTCATAGCCTTTTATATCTTTCTTAGGTTTTTTACCATCTTCATTTTCTGCGATAGGATTACCTTTTTCATCTACAAACTTAGTAACTACTTTTGTTGGATCAGGTTTCTTTCTATAAACATAGATTATATTTCCCTTCTCATCTGATTTTGTAGTTATTATTTCATATCCTTCGATATTTTTGCTTGGATGTTTTCCTTTTTGAGTGTCAGCAATTTCATTTCCATTTTCATCAACATACTTAGTTACAACATCTGGTGTAATAACTTTCTTCTTGTAAACATGAATTGTATTACCATTATTATCTTTATTTGTACTTATATAATCGTAGCCATCAATATTTACTTGATTTTGTGTTCCTTCTTTTGGTGGAAGTAGTTGGTTTCCATTTTCATCAACATATCTTGTCTCAACTTTTTGAACAGGTGCAAGTTTTTGATAAATATGTCTTGTATTACCTTTTTCATCTTTTTCGGTTCTTACAAATTGATAACCTTCTATAGTTGATGGATCATGTGTTCCTGCTTTATCAGCTAGTATTTGATTACCTTCTGTATCCACATATCTTGTTTCTACATCTTGGATAGGTTTTTTCTTGTAAACATGAATTGTATTACCATTATTATCTTTATTTGTACTTATATAATCGTAGCCATCAATATTTACTTGATTTTGTGTTCCTTCTTTTGGAGGAAGTAGTTGGTTGCCATTTTCATCAACATATCTTGTCTCAACTTTTGGAACAGGTGCGATTTTTTTGTAAATATGAACGGTATTACCCTTTTCATCTTTTTCTGTTTTTACAAATTGATAACCTTCTATATTTGATGGATCATGTGTTCCTGCTTTATCAGCTAGTATTTGATTACCTTCTGTATCTACATATCTTGTTTCTACAGTTGGATTTGGTGTTTGTTTAAACTTATAAACATGAACAATATTTCCATACTTATCTGTGTAAGTCCTTACAAACTCATAAGCAGGAATATCTTTTTTATCTTTCTTGCCTTTTTCTTCCATAGCAAGAGGATTTCCTTTTTCATCTACAAATTTAGTAACTATAGATGGACTAGGAGTGGTTTTTTTCTTGTAGATATGCTTTGTATTACCCTTATCATCTTTTTCGGTTCTTACAAATTCATATCCATCGATATCTTTTTTGTCTTTTGTTCCATTTTCTTTTGGAGCAATAGTATTACCATCTTCATCGACGTATTCTGTAACTACATCTGGAATAAATTCCCATGTTCCTTTTACGTTTTCGTCTTTATCGGAAATTGTTACATCTTTTTTATCGTATGATTTGAACTTCCAAGTTCCCTTGTTTACATCATCTCTGTATTCAGCGTCTTTTCCTGTTGGAACTGGGGATGTTACTTTATCGCCTTTTACTTTGCCGGTTACTTTTTCTGGTGCTTTTGCTTTTAATGCTTCTGGTAATTCTTTGCCTTTTGTTCCACTTACGTATTCATATGTTACTTTGTGTTCGTTTGGTGTGAATTTCCATTCGCCTTCGAATTTTACATCGGCTCCGTTTACTTTTGCATCTACTTCGTCTGTAGTTTTATCTTGGTCTTTGTAGCCTTCGAATGTCCATGTTCCATCGTTTTCTGTATCTTTTACTTCTATTTGTGTTGGAGCAGTTGGTTTAACAACACTTCCATCTTCTTTTCCTGTTTGATCTTTTGGTATTAGATCTTTTACGGCTTTTGGAAGGTCTTTTCCTTTTGTTGATGATACAAATTTATGTTCTACTTTGTATTCTGGATCTGGTGTAAATACCCAAGTTCCTGTAACTTTTTCATCTTGGTTTGAAATTTCTACTGAATTTTTGTCAAAAGATTTGAATTTCCAAGTTCCCTTGTTTGCTTCATCTCTAAATGTAGCTTCATCGCCTGTTGGAACTGGGGATGTTACTTTATCGCCTTTTACTTTGCCGGTTACTTTTTCTGGTGCTTTTGCTTTTAATTCAGCTGGTAATTCTTTGCCTTTTGTTCCACTTACGTATTCATATGTTACTTTGTGTTTGTTCGGTGTGAATTCCCAACTTCCTTCAAACATTACATCGGCACCGTCAACCTTAGCATCTACGTCATCAGTAGTTGTATCTTGGTCTTTGTAGCCTTCGAATGTCCATGTTCCATCGTTTTCTGTATCTGCTACTTTTTCCTTTTTAGGAGAAGTTGGTGTTACAGTTTTTCCGTCTTCTATACCAGTTTGTTGATCAGGAAGTTGATCTTTTACTGCTTGTGGAAGGTCTTTTCCCTTTGTTGCTGATTTGAATTGATGGTTAACATTGTAGGTTACAGGATCAGGTTTTGGAGAGAATTTCCATTTACCAATAAATTCTACATCTTTATCGCCAACAGTTTTGCTTTCTTCGTCATAACCAACAAATGTCCATACACCATCTTTAGTTGTGATTGATTCTGGAACAGGTTTAGTTGGTGTTACCTTATCACCCTTTACCTTTCCTTTTTCTGGATTTGGAAGTAGATTTTTCACTTCATCAGGAAGAGGTTTTGTTGGATCTTCACTTTCAAACTTGTAAGTTACTTTATGTTCGTTTGGTGTGAATTTCCATTCGCCTTCGAATTTTACGTCAGCTCCGTTTACTTTTGCGTCAACATCTTTTGTATCTGGATCTTGGTCTTTGAATCCTTCGAATTTCCAAACTCCGTCATTTGTTTTGTCTTCTACGTCTTTTGGATCTTTTAATTCTCCTGGGGTTGTTGTTTTGCCATCTTCTGCTTTTTTATCTTCTGGAAGTTGGGAATCAACTGCTTTTTTAACTTCAGCTGGCATTTCTTTTATTGGAGAATCTTCTGAAACTTTAAATTCGTGTGTTACTTTGTAATCAGTAGGAGTGGTTTTTGGTGTGAATTCCCATGTTCCTGTGAATTCTACATCTTTATCTTCTACAGTTTTGTTGTCTTTATCGTAACTTACAAATTTCCATGTTCCATCTTTAACTTTTACTTCTTTTGTTTTTGGCTCTGTTGGTTTTACTACATCGCCTTTAACTTTTCCAGTTTGATTTGCTGGTAGTAGATCTAGTACTTCTTGTGGAAGTTTTTTGTTTGGATCTTTACTTACAAATTTGTGTGTTACGTTGTATTTTCCTGGTTCTGGATCTGGTGTGAATTCCCATGTTCCTGTGACTTTTTCGTCTTTGTTAGAGATTATTACGTCATTCTTATCGTATGATTTGAATGTCCATGTTCCTTTGTTTGCTTCATCTCTAAATGTAGCTTCATCGCCTGTTGGAACTGGGGATGTTACTTTATCGCCTTTTACTTTGCTGGTTACTTTTTCTGGGGCTTTTGCTTTTAATGCTTCTGGTAATTCTTTACCTTCTGTTCCACTTACGTATTCATATGTTACATTGTGTTTGTTTGGTGTGAATTTCCATTTTCCTTCGAATGTTACATCAGCTCCGTTTACTTTTGCGTCTACTGCTTCTGTATCTGGATTTTGATCTTTAAAGCCTTCAAATTTCCAAACTCCATCATTTGTTTTGTCTTCTACGTCTTTTGGATTTTTTAATTCTCCTGGAGTTGTTGTTTTGCCATCTTCTGCTTTTTTATCTTCTGGAAGTTGAGCATCAACTGCTGTTTTTACATCAGCTGGCATTTCTTTTATTGGAGAATCTTCTGAAACTTTAAATTCGTGCCTTACGTTAAATTCATTAGGTGCATCTTTTACAAAATTAGCTTTAAATGTAAGTGGTTCTGTTATTACTGCTTGTTTTAATTGTTCATCAGTAATTTTTTCTCCAGCAGGAATTTTTGTTCCATCATTTAGTGTAATTTCTTTATCAGCTGTCCAGTGGCTAAATTTATATCCTTCTTTTGCTTTTGTGTCGGTTCCTTTTGGATTTGATTTAAGTTCAACTTCTTCTTTTGTATTATCTACAAAGTTTTCGCCTTCCTTAACTTGTCCATTGCCATCAGTTGTGTAATTGATGATAGGAGCCCAGATAGCATAGATATAATTATTTTTGCTTTCATCTAAACTAGTTACAGTAACTTCATCATCTTTTTGGAATTCGGCTTTTGTTGCGTTTTTATCTCTATTCCATCCCTTAAATACATAACCTTCACGGGTGTAATTAATTTTTTCGCCTTCGCCGTTTCCTAAAACTTTATGAAAATCATTTGTAATAATCTCGTCAACTACATGTTGATCGCCAACTCCACCGTTTGCATCATAGGTTACTTTTGTAGTTGGTAAATCTGGAATTTCTTTCCATTGAGCGTAAAGAGTTTTATTTTTATCCATTAAGACAGTTTCGCTTGGTAGAATTAGTCCGCTAGAACCATCTTTTGTTTCACTCCAACCTACGAAAACTTTTTTGCCACCATTTACAGTAACTTTTCCAATATCTTGAACTTGTGCTTTAGCATCTTTGATATAGCTATCTGAATCTGTTGGAGCAGTTCCTTCTACTTTGTCAGTATCTGGCAAATTCAAATCGTATTTTAATTCTAGATAATCATATTTCCACTTAGCATATAAGTGAGTATCATTATTTTTAATTGGTTTGTGAAGATTTGCTTTTACAAATCTATTATTTTCATTTTTCTCATACCATCCCAAAAATGCTCTTGCACCTTCTGGTTTAACTGGTTGAGGGAAATTCTCTTCGCTAACTTTATCATCTTTATATTTTCCATCATAAAGAGTGTCATCTTCAGGAATTTCGGTTATTTTTTCTATATCTCTTTCATAGTCATCTTGGTTGGTGTGGAAGGTCACTTCGTATTGACGAGAATCCCATTTTGCATAGACTGTAATGTCATGAGCAGGCATTTTTGCTCCATTTTCATGTTTGTGTTCTACGCTAAATGTTGAGTCTTCATACCAACCCATAAATACTTGATTAGGATTTGTGGTTTCTCCTATTTTATAATTAAGTCCAAAATCGCTTGTATCAGCTTCATATTTGTAAGGATTTGAAGCTAATTTCTTATTTCCAGAGTAATAAATTATATTATAAGTTTTGCGTTCGTAGAATAAGAAACCTACATAAGAACCATTATCTATATATTTTGTTCCTGTGTAATTAAAATATCCACCATAACCTTTTGGAGTAAACATATAATCTCTAAAGGCTGGATTATTTACATTTACTGATTGCAAACCATCAGCTGACATATCTCCAGTTTTAGGTTGGAATCCTTTTATGTCATCTACATGGTCAGTCTCATCTACCCAAGAGTATGTGACTTGTTGATAATTATTGTTGTATGGTTCATAGACTCTATATTTACGTCCATTCCAATTCATGTACCACTCTGTGTTTTGGAAGCTTACTCTTTCATCAATTTCTTTCATGGTGCCAAGAGTAGCTTTCAATTGGTCTAGTGATCCGCTATTTATTTGTGCATTAAATTTACTTGGATCCCATTCAACAAAACGCAATTGGAATCCTTGACCTTTAGCATAAACTCTATACATATAAACATCTTTATCACCCATTACCGGGGCTTTAGTATAGAAAGATCCTATGCTTTTATCCTTGTAATAAATATAATCTTTATTTAGCTGATAAAACCATTGGTCAGAACTTTGACCATAGCGCAAATCTACGTGAATATTTCCGTTTTCATCTGTAGCATTGACCCAATTAGCTTGATAATAACTAGTTCCACTTGCATTTTTATAGACCCATATAGTATGAACATTTCTATCCATATAGACAGGCACAACTGTACTGCCATCAGCTTTTATTGTTTCAAAAGCTTGTTTTGTTTTTTCTTCGTTTAAATGGAAGCCTAAATAATCTAGGGTTTGAGGATTAGAATAGGTGTGATCCATTTTTCCATTTTCGTCTTTACTGTTGTAGCTATCATTAAATCTACCATCTTTTTCTGTTAGCTTAGCAATATCTTCAACTATTGGACCAGATGGAGCAACTTTAGGATCTGGATTTTCACTTCCTTTAAAAGGTAGGCTTGTTTTTTCTCCATTAAGTCCTCTTGCTGATATTATTTCATGGAAAGTGTAGCCATCATCATTTATATTTTGGACCATAACTTTAAATTTATAGTCAACTACAACTGGTTTCCATACAGCATAAACATTAATGTCTTTGTCTAACACTAGAGTATTAAGATCAACAGGATCTCCATCTTCTGTCAAAGACCAATGGCTAAATTCATAACCTGGTCTGGTAGGATCTTCTGGCATTTTGTCAAGCTTGCTATCTTTGCTTGCAAGTATTTGATCTTGGAAGCTTGCGCCGTCTCCTGTTATAAATGTCGCCTTGTGTTTAAACTCTGTAATCGCATAAAGTTTAATGTCAGTTTTTCCTGCTGCAATATCTTTTTTCAATGATTCCTCATCATAAACACCAGATTTTCCGTCTTTTGATGTTGACCAATTTACGAAGTATTTATTAGCATCATAAATTGTAGGATCTACTGGCAGTTTATAAGAACTAGCATCAGTGATGGTGTCAGTCATATAAACTCTATCATTTGTACTGCCACTTATGTAGTAAGTTATTACTACTTGGTTTTTGAAAACTGGGTAAACATTAATTATTTTTTTGTCGTTACCTTTAACTTCTATTGGCGTATCAAATTTAATATCATTACCTTCTTCATCTTGCCATTTCTCCAAAACATTGCTTTTATCTTTGAAGACATGACCTGGATCAGAAATTGATTTTCCATCAAGAATGATTTGTTTTTGAATCTCTTTTGCTGTATCTTTGTTTTCTATTGTGTCATTATAGAAATGATACTCATTGATTCCTTGTTTTGGAGATATTATATTGGCATAACCTAATTTAATACCAGCTAAAACTACAAAAGCAATAGCAATTAATACAGAAAACAAAATCTTTCTTGGATTTTTATTCTCCCTTCTCATAATTCTCCTCTTTTTCATTAGCATAAATCACAAATACAAGTCAAATTTGCGTTTCAGCTAGTTTTTGTAAACGTTTTTCAAAAACATTTAACGTGCAACAATCCAACAAATTTTAAATGAACTGATTGCTACCCCCCCCGTATAAATATACTTGTTTTTGAATATTTTTTTTACAAGAAATTTTTTAAAAATTTTATTAGCTTGTAAAAAATTATTATATTTTGTTCATTTTCTAAATTATACCATATTTTTAAACTTTTTTATACTAGATAATTACCTTATTAAATTATTTTTTTTACTTATTATAGTATTGTTAATAACTATAAATCTATTGTGAATTATAAGCTTTAAATTTCAAAAAATATTTTTATTTTAATGCTTAAAAAATTATAAATTTAATTTTAAAAATAAAAAAACTCTTGCAAAACAATATTATTGTCTTGCAAGAGCAAATTTTTTATTAATATCCCATTGGCATCTGTGGTGGCATTTCTGGTTTTTCTTCTTTTATATCTGCCACTGCTGCTTCTGTTGTTAAAATCATGCTTGCAATGCTTACTGCATTTTCTAGGGCTGATCTTGTTACTTTTGTTGGTTCTACTATTCCTTTTTCAAACATATTTACATATTCATCATCGTAGGCATCGTAGCCGTTGTTTTTGTCTGATTTTTTTACATTTTCAAGTACAACTGATCCGTCCATTCCAGCATTTTCTACGATTTGTCTTAGTGGTGCTTCTAGAGCTTTTTCTATTATTTTTGCTCCTGTTTTTTCATCGTTTTCTAATTTTTCTTCTAGAGCTTGAACTTTTTTGATTGCTTCTATCAGAACTGTTCCACCACCTGCAACTATTCCTTCTTCAACTGCAGCTCTGGTTGCTGATAGGGCATCTTCGATTCTGTATTTTTTATCTTGCATTTCTGTTTCTGTTGCAGCTCCTACGTTTATTACTGCAACTCCTCCTGCAAGTTTTGCTACTCTTTCTTGGTATTTTTCTTTGTCGTATTCTGAATCGCTTGCTTCGATTTGACCTTTGATTTTTTCTACTCTTTCAGTTAGAGCTTCTTTGTCGCCTTTTCCTTCTACGATTACTGTGTGGTCTTTGTCAACTTTAACTTTTTTAGCTGATCCAAGATCTTCTATTGTAGCTTCTTTTAATTCCATTGATAGGTCTTCTGAAATTACTTTTGAACCTGTAAGAATTGCTATATCTTCAAGCATTTCTTTTCTTCTATCGCCATAGCCTGGTGCTTTTACTGCTACTACGTTGAAGGTTCCTCTTAATTTGTTTAATACTAATGTTGTTAAAGCTTCTCCGTCTACATCATCTGCAATTATTAAAAGTGGTTTTGATGATTGAACAATTTCTTCAAGAAGTGGTAGGATTTCTTGGATATTTGAGATTTTTTTGTCTGTTACAAGTATATATGGGTCATCTAAATCTGCAACCATTTTTTCGTTGTCTGTTGCCATGTATGGTGACAAATATCCCTTGTCAAATTGCATTCCTTCTACTACATCAAGGTAGGTGTCTGTTGTTTTGGATTCTTCTACTGTGATTACTCCATCATTTCCTACTTTTTCCATAGCATCTGCAATAAATTTACCAATTTCTGGATCTGCTGATGAGATTGTTCCTACTTGCTCGATTGCTTTTTTATCTTCTACTTCTTTTGATGATTCTTTGATGTAAGAAACAACTTCACTGCTTGCCTTTTTTAGTCCCTTATTTAAAACTACTGGATTTGCTCCTGCAGCTAAATTTTTAAGTCCTTCTTTTATTATTGCTTGGGCAAGAACTGTTGCTGTTGTTGTTCCATCTCCTGCTACATCATTTGTTTTTGTAGCAACTTCTTTTACAAGTTGAGCTCCCATATTTTCAAACCTATCTTCAAGTTCGATTTCTTGGGCAATTGTTACACCATCGTTTGTGATTGTTGGTGCTCCGTATGATTTATCTAAAACTACATTTCTTCCTTTTGGTCCTAGAGTAACTTTTACAGCATTTGCTAATTTATCAATTCCTCTTTCAAGACCATCTCTTGCATTTTTGCCATAATTTATATCTTTTGCCATAATTTTCTCCTATTCTACTACTGCTAATACGTCTTTGTATGCTAAAACTACGTAATTTTCGCCGTCAATTTTTACATCAGTTCCTGCATATTGGGAATAAATAACCTTATCTCCTTCTTTTAAGGAATCTTTTTTGTCTTTGTCATTTAAAATATCATTGCTTATTGCAACAACTTCTGCGTATTGTGGTTTTTCTTGTGCAGATTCTGGTAAAACTATGCCAGATTGAGTTTTCTTTTCTGCTTCTAATTTTTTTATAACTACTCTTTCACCGATTGGTTTTAAGTTCATTTTATTTCCTCCTTTTAGCACTCTTTGTCTTTGACTGCTAAGCTCTAATTTAAATATACAAGTAATTTAAAATAATGCAAGTTTTATTTGCCGATGGCATTTTCTCTTCCATAATAAAATAAATATTGTTGAACGTATCCTGCATTTTGTCCAAAATATTTATCAGCGTAGGCAGAAATTTGTTTTTTTGGAACTTCTTTTTTTATAAATAAAAATTCCATAACTCTTTTTATCCAAACATCAACCGGGAAAGTTTCTCTTTTGTGAAAGGCAAAAAGCAAAATACAATCGGCAACCTTTGGTCCAACTCCTGGAAGCTCTTGTAGTTTTTCTCTCAAATCTTCTGTCGGCATTTTTATATCTTTTTCAAAGTCAAAAAATCCATCATTAATTAATTTTGCAGTTTCAACTATTCTTTTATCACGAAAACCAACTCTTGCCTTTTCTCTTAAGTCTTCTGGCCTTGCCTTGGATAGTTGTTCAGGATTAGGGAAAGAATAATATTTTCTTCCTTTATATTCTCCAATATAATCTCCATACATTTCAGAAATTATCCTCACAGCTTTTTTAATTCTTGGGATTTGGTTGTTGGCTGAAATTATAAAAGAAATTAGGGTTTCAAAAAATTGTTGATTCAATATTCTAATTCCTGCCCCATATTCTGTAGCCTCTTTTAGGGTCTTATCTAGAGAAATTTTTTCTTTTATTTTTCCATAATCTACTCCAAGGTCAAAATAATCGTAGAAAATATCATAAAAATCTTTTTCACTTACATTGTCTATAATTATCTTTTCCCCTTCTTTTTTGAGATTTATAATTTTTCCCAAAAAAACTGCAGTAAATGATCCATCTTCTTCCTCAAAAAAATTAAAACATTGGCCGCAGGTAAAAATATCTTTTGGGTCAAAAGATTCATGGTAAAAAATCAATTGACCCTTTTCTTCTTTTATATTTAATTTATTTTTATTTTCTTCTATATATCTATTCATTTTTTTCCTACTTTATTCTTAGAGCATGGACTGCAAGTCTTTGATCTTTATAATCGTATTGGCAAGTTGATAGGGTAATTATCGTGTCATCTTCCTTAAAATCACGAGTTTCAAGTTCATTTTCAGAATTTGATTTTAACTTGTCAAAATATTTAAGTTTTTCCTCTTTATCTTCAAAATCCAAAGTCCTATAATCATAATTTGATGGAATACCATAAGCTGCGAAAACTTGATATTCTCTAAGCCCTTCATTTGTTGTAACATATATAGTTCTATGACTTTGAGCAAAATCATTTTTTCTATATCCATCAAGACCTGTAAACATTGATTTTATATCATCCAAATGATGCCCATATATTACACTATTGTCATCATTCATTTTAGGATCATTCATATAATCCATAAAAATAGAACCAGCTATATCATAATTTTTATCTATACCCTTTCTTAAATAAAAATTATTGTCCTTAGCTTGAAAAATCGGATAAGAAATATAAGTTCCTGGAATTTCCAAAAAAGCAACAATATCAGAATTTTCTTTTTGCAATTTTTTCAAAATAGCCATATATTTCTTTTCTAATTTTTCAAAATCATTTAAATTATCATTTGAGTCATTTTCGCTTTGATCTTTCTCAACATTTTTTACTATATCTGATATGTGTTTGTTATTCTTATAATTTTTATAATAGTCATATCCCCTTCTACCAAGAAGGAATAAACATACAATTATAACTATAACAAGAATAAGCCTAATAAATTTTAAAATCTTATCTTTCATTTTCTCACCTTTAAAACTTCCTTTCTATTAGTATAATAATATAAAATGGAAAAATTTTGAAATTTATTTTAAGGAGAATATATGTCAGAATATAAATTATTTGTAGGAACAGCTTGTCCTCACTGTAGAAAAGTTGAAAATTTTATGGAAGAAAATAATATAGAAATTCAAATAGTAAATATAAATGAAGATAGAGAAGCTATGAAAGAATTAATCGAAAAAGGCGGCAAAAGACAAGTACCATGTCTTTTCCATGATGGAGAATACATGTACGAATCAAATGATATAATAGAATTTTTAAAAAACAAATAAATTTTTAGGCGTGTGTTTTAAATGCACGTTTTTTTTATATTTAAAATTTACAAAATAAAAAAAGACTTTGGGTATAAAGTTAGAAAGGAGAGTTTATGATAAAATTAATAGCAACAGATTGCGACGAAACCCTCTTATCAGACGATAAGACCATTCACAAAAGAAATATAGACGCTATAAAAAAAGCCCAAGAAATGGGAATAATAATTGCAACAGCAACAGGTCGTGGACCCTACCAACTTTTTGATATACTAGAGCAAATCGATAATGTAAAAGAAGATAGATTTTCAATTCTTTGTAATGGTGGGATAATAATGGACAATGTAACAAAAAAAGTTGTAGAAGCATCCCCAATAGATTACAAAAAAGCAGTTGAAATTTCAGATTATTGCAACGAAGTAGGAGTACATTTTGAAATTTATACCGATAAACACTGCTATGTTTTTGCAAACGGAAACGAGGTAGAAGGAAATTACGACAAAAATATCTACAAATTTGTCCAAAAAGCAAAAGACATTAAAAATCTAGATAAAGAAATAATAGTAAAAGTAATAATAAAAAATTCAAATCTAAACTATTTAATGAGCTTAGAAGAAGATATAGCAAGAATATGCAATTGGGATATTTCAATCTCCTACTCATCAGATACCTTCATGGAAATAAACAGAAAAAATGTAAACAAGGCAAAAGCCCTAGAAAAATTGTGCGCTCACTATGGTATAGGAATGGAAAACGTCCTAACAATAGGAGATAATTACAACGACAAAGAAATGCTAGAAGAAGCAGGCTATTCCGCCGCAGTCCAAAACGCCCATCTTTTATTAAAAGATATATCAAAATACACAACAAAAGCAACAAATAACCAAGGCGCAGTAGGCGAGGCGATAGAAAAATTTGTTTTAAATGAAATATAAATTTAAAAAATACCCCAAAATCTTTTTTTTTTGATTTTGGGGTATTTTTTACCACACAGATTTTTCTTTTAGGAAAAATTTGTAGATAGCGTATCCTATTGCTGACAATATTCCTAGAGGAATTATTAAAAGTAAGATTGGGATAAGGATTAGTCCTCCTCCTATAAAAACTGGTATTAGTAGGGCAAATATTATTGAAAATATTATTTTTAAAATTTTAAATCCTAGTATTATGCCTAAGATTCCTAGGATTATTTTTATAATTTGATTTTTATCTTTCATTTTTTTACCTTTATCTAAATATGTCTTCTTTTTTTATCAAAACTTTGTATAGGAAATATATAACAAATAAGGGTATTACTACTGACCAAATTATTTTTATTGCTACTCCCAAAAGTTTTAATATAATCGTTGCTATTATGGCTAATACAAAAACTCTTAGTACTCTTTCTGCTTGTTGGTTCATAATTTCCTCCCATCTTATTTTTATTATACTTCCTTTTTATATTTTTCAAGTTTTATTTTAATTTATTTAATTTTTTACTTTAATTTTATTAATTTATATTTATTTTTGTTATAAATATTTATTTTATCTATTTTTTCAAAAATAAAAAATAGCCTAGCTGGCTATTTTTCTTTTATTGTTATTGTAAAATTTTCTTTGAATTTTTCTTTTGCTTTTAGGATATAGGGATTGTTTAATTTTTTTGTAAAACTTGGCCCGTTTAGGCATGGTTCTAGGCACAAATAATCTCCGTGAAAATCTGTCCATATTGCAAATTCTTGGAAATTATTGTTTTCTATATCTATATTGTAGTATTTGCTTTCTATGCTTGCTTTTTTTTCTTTTAAAAAATATGTTTTTTCTAAATCTATTTTTTCTAGATCTAGATTTTTTATTTTAAAATTTTTGTCTACGTAAAAATACGGATGAAAGCCGGGTCCTATTGGTAAATTTTCCTTTGAATTATTTATTATTTCTAATTCTACCAATAGTGATGAATCTATTAATTTGTATTTTATATAATAGATGGATTTTTCGTATTCTCCTTTACCTTCTAATTTTAATTTTACTGAATTTTCAGTTTTTTCTTCTATATCCCAAAACGAAATTCTTCCAAATCCATGTTGGTCTAATTTTTTTATTTCACTTTTTCCAAAATTTGGAAGGCATGGATGCATACCGCCTCTTGTTTTTAATTCGTTTTTAATTTTTATAAGAAGTTTTGGGAAAAATATAGGCTTTTTTTCTTTGGTAAATTTTTCTATGTAGGCCCCATAGGTATTTACTGTAAGCTCCATATCTTTTTCTTTTAAATTTATTTTCATATTATTTTTTCTTACAAAAAAAGACCAAGCTTAAACTTGGCCTTATTTTTTATCCTCTGTGTGCAAGTTGGCCATCTAGTAGGTAAAGGCCACCGTAATTTCCGTTTATTCTTTCTAGTCTTGTGATTAATTTGTTGAAGGTATCTTCTTCTTCGATTTGTTCATCTACATACCATTGGATAAATGAAATTACTCTTTCGTCTCCTTCTTCTCTTGCAGCTTTTGCTATTTCATGAATTCTTTTTGTAACTTCTTTTTCGTGTGCTAAAGCTTGTTTTGCAACGTCTAGAAGATCTTTGAATTCTGTATTTGGTGCTTCTAGTGTTTTATAAACTGGTTTATATCCTACTTCTTGTAAGAATTTGGTCATTTTTTCTGCATGTTCAATTTCTTCTCTAACTTGATGACCATACCAATGTGCAAATCCTTCGAATTCTTCATCATCAGCATATATTTGCATTGCTTTGTATTCATAAGCTGATTGTAATTCAAAATTCATTTGTTCGTTAATCATATCTAGTAATTTTTCACTCATTATTTTCCTCCTAAATAATTATCATACAATATATATACCCCATATATCATAAAATCATTTTTTATCAATTCTTTTATTACTTCTGTTATATTTGAAGAGAATAATTCTAAGGTAATTGAAGATTTTTTTATCCCTAGTTTTTTATTTTCGACTAATTTTTTATCTTTCAAAACATTAAAAATATTTACAAGCTTGTCTTTATCGCTTATATTTGTTTGAAATGTTACAGGTATTAGACTTTTACTATTTAATTGGTCTTCATTTAAATTTTTTATCAGTAATACATCAGCCATAATTATCTCTCCTTATATAAAATTACCCAAAGTAAGATAAAAATAACATTTATTTTTCGTGTTTTTTCTCCTGCATTTCTTTAAATGAAAATACACAACCACAATAATCTTGCCTATATAAATTATATTTTTTTGAAAGGTCTATCGAATCCTTGTAGCCATTTTTCTTCTTAAAGTCTGAATACAAATATTTTATCCCATATTCTTCCTCTAATTTTTCTCCAATTTCATTAAGCCAAGTTGAATTTTTGTAAGGAGAAATCGAAAGAGTTGTCGTAAAATAATCATAAGAATTTTCTTTGGCATACTTGGCAGATTTTTCAAGCCTTAATTTGTAACACTTATAACAAGAATCTCCACCTTCGTGATCATTTTTTCGATTTTCCACAAATTTATAAAAATCTTCAGGATTATTTTCAGGAAAAATAACCTTTGAATCAAGGTTCATTTCATCCACAAGTTCTTTTACTGTTTCTACTCTTTTGTTAAGCTCATTTGCTGGATAAATATTTGGATTGTAATAGTAAATATCTATATCAAAATATTCTCTCAATCGTGTTAAAACACTTGAAGAACATGGAGCACAGCAAACTTGAAGTAAAAGCCTTGGTTTTTTTTCCTCTTTTTTTATACTTTTAATTATCTCTTCCATTTTCAAATTATAATTAATTTTTCCCATAAAACCTCACAAAATTAAATTTATACAAAGATATATAAAACCAGAACCAAGCATCAAAATTATAGGGTCGATTTTTGTCTTTCTAATAGCTAAAAGCATCAAAAAAAACAAAATAACCATACTAATATCAAGATTTTCAAAAGAAATTTTATTTACATCAAAAAAAGCAGTTTTTAATATATCAATTCCAGCCGCCAAAATCATAGACACAACAGCAGGTCTCAAAAACCCCAAAACACTTTGCATTGAATCAAGCTTTCTATACTTATTATAAAAATAAGAAATAGTCCCCACAATTATAAAAGAAGGAGTCACACAACCAAGGCTTGCAACAATCGCCCCACTTAAACCATAAACCCTTGTCCCAACAAAAGATGCAGAATTAATAGCAATTGGGCCTGGAGTCATTTGACTGATTGTAATTAAATTATTAAATTCACTTATACTAAGCCAAGAATTTAAATTCACAACCTCTTCTTGAATAAGAGGAAGAGCAGCATAGCCACCTCCAAAAGAAAAAAGTCCGACCTTAAAAAAACTTATAAATAATTTGATTAGCATATTTTTTTCCTTTCAACAAAAGAGTAAATAAGACCAAATAAAATAAGTCCAGTGATAATATAAATAATATTTACATCAAAGAAAACATTCAAGACAAAAGAAATAAAAAATATTCCATAAATCAAAAATCCCTTGCCAATAATTACATCTTTTGTCATATCAATCACGACATTAATAATCAAAGCCCCAACGCCCGCCTGCATTCCTTTTAAAATCAAAGCAATATATTTATTAGAAATAAAAGCATTATAAAAATAAGAAATTACAGAAATAATTACAAGAGGCGGAATAAGAGTCCCCAAAGTTGCAACCAAAGCACCAACAAAACCAAATAATTTATAACCAACAGAAATTGATGCGTTAATAGCCACAGCCCCAGGAGCCGATTGAGCAATAGCCGTCATATCAAGCATCTCTTCCTTATTAATCCATCCTAATTTTTTTACAAAAGTAGATTCCATCAAAGATAAAATTACATAGCCACCACCAAAAGTAAAGGCAGACAAATAAAGTGTGTGCAAAAATAATTTAAATAACTTTTTAAAATCCATACCAAAGTCCTTTCTCCTTACATTTTACTATAGATTTTTCGTAGTAAAAATTTTTGAAAATAAATATATAATTTCTTTTCCAAAAAAATAATTTTTCCCACAAAAAAACAAGGAATAAAAATTCCTTGTCATACTGTTGCCAAAGTATACAAATCCTCATGCTAAGAATATCATACGGAAAAAATTGTTTTGATTTCAAATTTAAAAATTCGTCCAAAATCGCACTGTTCGAGCGTTAGCGAGTTTGCGATTTTAGAATTTTAAAATTTAGAAATCAACAATTTTTGTAGTCAGATATTCGTGCTTGAGGATTTGTCTACGCTCCGAATTTATTTTATAAAATAAATTAATTAAATCTTTTACTTTTATTTGGCAAGTCTAAATTAAAATTATTTTACTAACAAATCCCTTTTTAAAATTATCTTTTGATTTTTCCCACAAAAAAACAAGGAATAAAAATTCCTTGTTTGTAAAATTCTTCTTATCTTTTTGAGAATTGTGAAGATTTTCTTGCTTTCTTTTGACCGTATTTGTATCTTTCTTTTTTTCTTGGGTCTCTTGTAAGAAAACCTGCTCTTTTAAGAGCTTGTCTATAATCAGGATTTACTTCTAGTAAAGCTCTTGCTATAGCGTGTCTTATAGCTCCAGCTTGTCCGTTAAATCCTCCACCTTGTACATTAACTTTAATGTCATAAGTTGATTCATTTTCTGTTAATTTTAATGGTGCTTTTGCTATGATTTTTAATGTATCATATGAAAAATAATCATCAAGATCTCTTCCATTAACTTTTAATTCTCCGCTACCTGGTTTCATTGTAACTCTTGCTACTGAAGTTTTTCTTCTACCTGTAGCTTGATATATAATATCTGCCATCTAAGTCCTCCTTACTTTAAGTCCAAAACTTCTGGGTTTTGAGCTTCGTGATTGTGATTTTCACCTACATAAACCCTAAGTTTTTTGGCCATTTGTCTACCTAATTTGTTGTGTGGAAGCATACCTACTACAGCGTGTTCTACAATTCTTTCTGGATGTTTGTCCATCATATCTTGATAAGTTGTAGTTTTTAATCCACCTGCATATCCAGAATATCTTTTGTATTCTTTTTGGTATTCTTTGTTTCCAGTAAGAACGACTTTTTCAGCATTTACTACTATTACATAGTCACCTGTGTCCATGTTTGGAGTAAATGTTGGTTTGTGTTTTCCTCTAATAATTGCTGCAACTTGGCTTGCAAGTCTACCTAAAACCATGTCAGTTGCATCAACTACATACCATTTTGGTTCAATTGTTGACTTTGTTGGTACATATGTCTTTTGATTTTTCATCAAGTTCCTCCTTAAATATTTTGCCTATCAATTTAGAAACCGCTCGGATAGGTGGCGGCTTTACTCGTCCTGACATTTATGAATCGCCCTCAGGATCTGCGATTATGTCAAAAGTATTTGGAACTTTTTTCATACCAAATTATGATACACCGAAATCGTGTTTTTGTCAAGCTTTTTGTCTATTTTTTCGCCTTTTTAAATTGGAATTTTTTTAATTTTATTTTTCCTTATTTTTTATTAACCAATCTTTAAATAATTCGCCTTTATCAATATTTTTTTTGTCAAAAGTTTCAAAACTACCATCTTCTTTTACCAATACCATATAAGGTACTTGATCTATTTGATATTTTTCTAATATTTCATCATAATATTTTGAGTTCCTATATTTATCTGTATCAAAATATTTTATATTTATTTCTTTTTCAGAAGTAATTTCATTGATGACTTTTACAAATAATCGACATGATGATGAGGTTTTTCTTCCTATAAATACAAAACCTTCTAAAGTTCTATCATTATTTAAGAATTGTAAGTCTGTTATCTCTTCATATTTTGAAACACTAGACTCATAATTTTTTATTTCTCTTTCTTTTTCAGCTTTCTCTTTGGCCTTTTGACTAAAAATCCCTATAAGTATAAATACTATTAAAGATAAAATTATAAGCAAATTCCTTTTTTTCATTTTTTCTCCTAGAATTAATTTAAATATTATAATTGTACTTATAATTTTTATCTTTATAATTATTTTATTATTGTTTTCTACAACTTTTACTTCTTGCTTTTTTTGAAAACACGATAGTTGCATTAAAATTAGAAATACAATCAAGACTTTCTTTTCATTTTTTTCTCCTTTGTATTTGATTAACTTAATTATATTATCTATAATAAAATCAAAACAACGGCATATATGGTACATTTTGGAGGAAATTTTGGAAAAGGATAAGTTAATACTATTAGCTAAAAAAATCAAAGAAGTTAGAAAAACTAGAAAAATTAGTCAACTAGATTTATCTATTGAAGCTAATATAGACAGAAAAACTATAAGTCGTATAGAAAATGGTATTAATGAGCCTTCTTTTTCTACTCTCTATAAAATATCATATATCTTAAATCACGATTTTATAAAAGACTATTTGAATTCTAGTCTAAAAGATTACTTAATTTTCAATGAAACTTTTGAAAAAATAATTGACAAAGTAGAAAATAAATTGCCTTTTGATGATGAAGAAAAAATAATTATTTATCTCAAAGATTTTACTGATATTGAATTTATCAAAACTTCATGTAAGCAAGTTATTTTATTTCTTAAATCAATGAATGAAGACTTGTCAAAATCAGAAGAAAGAGAGATTCTAATAAAAGCTTTAAATTCTTTTACTAATAAATATGATAACTTCAAAATACAATCTTTTTCTATATTTGAATTAAGAATTTTAATGGATATAGCTATGACTTATACAAACATTGATAACAAAAAATATCTTGAGTTACTTAATTTTGTATATGATAAAACCAACAAAGATTCATCATTATTCCCTATTATCAGCTTAAACTTAACTAATGCTTATATAATTTTAGAAGATTATGAAAAATGTCCAGAAATAATAAATGATGCTATTTCTTATTTTTTAATTAGAAATAAAATTCCTAATCCTATTTTGTATTTCACTAGAGCTTTGTACAAAAGACTTAAAAATATGGATTATAAAGAAGACTATGACAAGGCAATTTTAATAGCAAACCTTGCTAAAAATTATAATTTAATAAATAAATTTGAACAAGCCAAGAGCTATTATGAAAAATATAATACTTGATAAAAAATAAGTTTTACCTTTTTTATTCTTTAATTTTAATTTGCCAATAAAAAAGGTAAAACTTTTTAACAAAAATACAAAATCAAATCCACTTTTACTTTTCACATAATTTTTTGTAAGAATCTTTTATGTCAAAGGCATGGTTCATCGGACCTGAGCCTTTGCCCAAATCTAGCATATCCAAAAGAGCGTTTGACAAAAATTCTTTTGCCATTTTTATTGAATTTTCCATATCATAGCCTTTGGCAAGATTTGCTGCAATGGCTGATGATAGGGTGCAACCTGTTCCGTGGGTATTTTTATTTTTTATTCTTTTTCCTTTAAACCAAACTCCTTTTTTATTTTCAAACAAATAATCATTGGCATCATTTATTTTGTGTCCACCTTTTAATAGGCAAGCACAATTGTATTTTTCAGAGATAATTTTTCCTGCTTTTTGCATATCTTTTTCATCATTTATTTTTATCCCCGATAAAATTTCGCCTTCGGGAATATTTGGTGTTATTAGATCTGCCAATGGCAAAAGTTCATTTTTCAAAACATTTATTGCTTCATCTTTCAACAATTTTGCTCCGCTTGTTGCAACCATCACTGGGTCTATTACAATATTTTTTGCTTTTTTTTCTTTTAATTTTTCTGCTATAACTAAAATTAAATCAGAATTTGAAACCATTCCAATTTTTACGCTATCTGGGAAAATATCATCAAATATCATATCAAGCTGGTCTTTTAAAAATTGTGGGCTTGAGTCTAAAACCGACAAAACTCCTGTGGTATTTTGGGCAGTTAAGGCAGTGATTGCACTTTCTGCATACACTCCGTTTAGTGTCATAGTTTTTATGTCAGCTTGAATTCCAGCTCCACCTGATGAGTCACTTCCTGCTATGGTCAATCCTATTTTCATAATTTTTCCTTTCTTTTGTTAAAAATGAATATTATTTCATATTTTATTTTTCAAATAATCGTAGAAACCTAATTAATAAATCGTTTTTCTCTAATTATTTTTCTATATAAAAATAAAAAAATTTTTATATCAATTAATCTTTTTATAGATTTTTCTTTCATTATGATAGGTCAAAGGCGTAATTTTGTCAATTTTCTTTAGCCCTTTTATGGCTTTTTTGCAATTATTTCAGAGCTTTGATATAATTTAACAGAATAATATGTAAAGAAGGTTTTTTATGTTTGGAGTTTTTATTAACGCTATTTCTGTTTTGATTTTAGGTTTTTTGGGAGCAAAAGCTGGAAATCATTTTTCTGATAGATTAAAAAATGATATGATGAAATTTCTTGCAATTTTAATAATGGTTACTGGGATGAATTCTGCAAGAAAAGGAGATAGTTTGGTTGTAATTATTTCTATAGTTATCGGTTTAATTATTGGAAATTATTTAAAATTGGACGATAAATTAAATAGTTTTGCTTATTTTTTGGGCAGACTTTTTTCTGAAAATAAAAGATCTACTTTCCCAAAAGCTTTTATTAATGCTACTTTAATTTTGTGTGTTGGTAGCATGGGAATTATCGGCTCAATTGAAGCTTCTGTTAATTCTAATAATGAAATTCTTCTGTTAAAGTCGATGATTGATGGTGTTACTGTATTTTTTATGGCTCAAAGTTTGGGACTTGGCGTTGCTTTTGGTGCAATTCCAATTTTGGTTTATCAAGGGCTAATAGTAATTTTATCAGGTCTTATTTCTCCAATTTTAACCAAGGAAATTCTTGATAATATTTCAGGTGTTGGCGGTCTTAGCATAATTGCCATTGGGCTTTCAATGTTGGATTTGGTTGATATTAAAATAGTAAATTCTATTCCTGCTATTTTGATTCCTATTATTTATGGGCTGATTACAACTTTATTTTGATTGATTAAATTAAAAATCCTATTTTGCACTCAGACAAAATAGGATTCTTTTTTTATTTATTTCTCAATTTTCTATAGGTTGATGGATACAAAAGTAAAAGCATTGGGAATATTTCTAATCTTCCCAAAAGCATGGCTATGGTTAGAACAAATTTTGATAAATTTGTCATTTCGGCAAAGGTCGTTATTGGTCCAAATGCTCCAAGTCCTGGTCCTACGTTATTGAAAGTTGTTGAAACTGCTGCAAAAGCTGTTTCAAAATCATCCATATCTAATGATACTATCATAAACAAAACGATAAAGATCATTATATATATTACCAAATATTTTAAAACAGACCTTTCTGTTTGAGCATCTACTTTTTTTCTATCCATCCTGTTTATTGTTATTTTTTTTGGATTCATAGACTCTTTTATTTGATTAATTCCACCTTTTACCAAAATTACAAATCTTGAAACCTTGAGTCCTCCCGCGGTTGAACCTGCACATCCGCCTATAAACATTAACATTATTATTACAGATTTAGAAAATAAGGGCCAAGTTCCAAAATCTGCTGAAACATATCCTGTTGTTGTAATTATTGATGATACAGTAAAAATCGAATTTACAAATGAATAAAAAACATCTTTATAAATAGTAACTATATTTGCAAAAATAAGTCCTGATGCTATCAAAATAATTGATATATACCATTTTAGTTCTTCACTTTTTACTGCTTCTCTTACATTTTTTGTCACAGCATAAAAATAAATATTAAAATTCACTCCAAAAACTGCCATCATAATCGCAAGTACCATTTCTATATATCTTGAATTATATGCACCAATCGAAATTCCTTTATTAGAAAATCCTCCAGTTCCAGCAGCTCCAAAAGCGTGAATTATTGATTCAAATAAATTCATTCCCCCAAAAAGAAGAAGTATTACTGTAATAATTGTCAAAACTATATACATTCCATACAAATTTCTAGCTGTATCAGAAAGTTTTGGGGTAATTTTACCAAAAGTTGGTCCAGGGACTTCGCTTTGCATCAAAAGAGATGATTCTTTGTTTGAATTTGGCAAAATAGCCAAGGTAAATACCAAAATTCCCATACCCCCAACAAAGTGGGACAAAGACCTCCAAAAAATTATAGAATGTGGCAAAAGTTCCACATTAATAGCAACTGATGCACCAGAAGTTGTAAAACCCGATACCATTTCAAAAAAAGCATCTATGTAGCCATTATAATTAGATTTTGTCAAAAATAAAGGTATAGCTCCTATCAAAGAAAACAAAACCCAAGTTGACGCAGTAATAAACATTGCCTCTTTTGTATAAAGATGGGATTTATTATCTCCTCTTTTGCTCAAAGCAAATCCCAAAATTAAAGAAACAACAATAGGAATTACAAAATTTATTTTATCCTGAAGGCTTTCCCTATAAATAAAAGCAACCGCTAAAGGTAAAACCAAAAGCCCTGCAAGAACTATTAAAAGTTTTCCAAGTGAATATTTTACAATTTTTAAATTCATGCCTACTCCAATATATCGTCAATTTCTTTAAAATCTTTATTTTTAGTTACAACCATAACCCTATCGCCAAGTTCAATTGTACTTTCTCCGTTTGCAACTTCGATTTTGCCACCCAAATTTTGTCTTGATATACCAACAATCAAAGTATTGGCCTTTACATTTAAATCTTTCAATTTCTTTCCAGTAACCCTAGAATTTTCAATTACAGTAAAATCAATTGCCTCAACCCTGTCATCAGACAATCTAAACAAATTAGAAATAGATTCTCCCCTAGAATTTTCCTTAGATCTCAAAAGCCTTGAAACAAAAAATGAAGCAGATTTTTTTGGAGTAACAGTCGTATCAACATCAAGAATACCTGTAATTTTAAGAAGTTGAGTCCTATTTACCTTAGCAATAATTTTGTCAATTCCTCTTTTTTTAGCAAGAAGAGAAATCAAAATATTTTCCTCATCAATTCCAGTAAGAGCAACCACAGCATCATAATTTTCAATTCTTACCTCATCAAGAATTTCGGGATCAGATCCATCAGCATTGATTACTTCACATTCAGGAAGTCTTTCAGAAAAATCAATCGCCCTTTCCTTATCAATTTCCAAAACAGTAACATTAAAATTTCTTTTAAGCAAAAGCTCAGAAAGATTAAGAGCAATAGAACCCCCACCAATAATCAAAACATTTTTGATAGACTTCTTATTATCAACCTGTCTTTTATAAAATTTATCAATATCTTCCCTAGGACCTGCAACATAAATTTTTTCGCCAACTTCAAGAATATGATTACCATTAGGAATAACAACCTGATCATCTTTCTCCCCAATAACAATAATCGTATTTCCCAAAAGTCCCTCAGCATTAAGATCCATCAAAGACTTATTAGCAAGTTTAGAATTTTCATCAATTTCAAGTTCAATCAAAATAACCTTAGAATCCAAGAAATTTTCCACATTAACAGCATAAGTATATTTCAAAGTCCTTTGAATTTCCTTAGCAGCATAATACTCAGGATTTACAAGCCTATCAACACCCATGGTTTTTCTCATAAATTCATCATATTTAATATATCTAGGATCACGAAGCCTAACGATAGTGGATTTAGCACCCTTTTTCTTAGCAATCATAGACGAAATCAAATTAACATCATCATTAAAAGTCATTGCAATAAAAGCATCGCACTCATCCACATTAGCCTCATCAAGAACAGCAAGATCACGACCATCGCCCAAAATCCCCATGACATCATTAGAAGCCAACAATCTTTCCAAAACATCCTTGTTTTTCTCTATAACTAAAATATTGTGCCCCTCATCAGAGAGCTTGCTAGTAAGATAAGAACCAACCTTACCAGCACCTACAATAATAACATTCATAAATCCTCCTAAAGGTAGAAATACCTAATAACATTGTATAATAACTAGAAAAAAAAACAAAGTAAATTTGTCAAAGTTATGGAAAATCAAAAAAATCGAAAATATATAATTAAAAATTAAAAAATAGAAAATATTTTAACATTAGAATACAGGAAAATTAAAATAACAGATGCTTAAAGTAAAAAATAAAAACTTTCGAAATCAAAAATCAATTCATTTAGATTTATCTTTACACGTAAACAAATAAATTTTCAAAATCTTCAAATATTAAAATTTAAAATCCTTAACCTATCAGCTAAACATTTTAAAATACATATATAAATAGAAAATATTTAAGATTATATAGCCAATAAAAATTTTAAAAAAACAAAGACATAATTATAGATAAAAATGTTCTTAGTAAAATCACATCAGAAAAATATCATTAACTCTTACCAACAAGATTTATTATAGACTCATAAAAATTACAATCCAAATTCAAAAATATATTTTTTCATAAAGAAAAACACCAATCAAAAGATTGGTGTTAAATCTGGTGGGCCTCCAGGGACTCGAACCCTGGACCTACCGGTTATGAGCCGGGCGCTCTAACCGACTGAGCTAGAGGCCCAAACAAAACCCTATAATTTTTAATAAAAAAATTTTATGAAATAAATTCATAATTAGGTTTGTTTTTGGTGGACCTGAGTAGACTCGAACTACCGACCTCACGCTTATCAGGCGTGCGCTCTAACCTGCTGAGCTACAGGTCCATATATAAAATTTAAATGGCAGGGGTTACAGGACTTGAACCCGTGACATCCGGTTTTGGAGACCGACGTTCTACCAACTGAACTAAACCCCTATTAAATCAAATATCCTAAAAAATAAAATAAATGATAATGTCCTATATATGAAAACAAAATAATTTTCATAAATTAGACGGGCTATTTTGGTGCCCAGAGGCGGAATCGAACCACCGACACGGGGATTTTCAGTCCCCTGCTCTACCGACTGAGCTATCTGGGCATATGGCGGAGAAGGAGGGATTTGAACCCTCGCATCCCTTTTGAAAGGATCTACTCCCTTAGCAGGGGAGCCTCTTCAGCCACTTGAGTACTTCTCCAAAAATCAATATATAAATTGATTTTTTATTTGGCGGAGAGGAAGGGATTCGAACCCTTGTGAGCCGTAAGACTCTAACGGTTTTCAAGACCGCCCCGTTATGACCGCTTCGGTACCTCTCCAAATTGTGGTGACCCATCGGAGATTCGAACTCCGGACACCTTGATTAAAAGTCAAGTGCTCTACCGACTGAGCTAATGGATCAATCTAGAAATACAGTGGCTAAAAATTTGCCTTTCTTGCCTATTTAGCTTGCCAGTATAACCACTAAATAATATTTAAAAATATTAATGGTGACCCATCGGAGATTCGAACTCCGGACACCTTGATTAAAAGTCAAGTGCTCTACCGACTGAGCTAATGGATCAAATTGGCTGGGATAGCAGGACTCGAACCTACGCATACCAGAGTCAAAGTCTGGTGCCTTACCGACTTGGCTATATCCCAACATGGCGCGCCTGAGAGGAGTCGAACCTCTGACACACGGATTAGAAGTCCGTTGCTCTATCCAGCTGAGCTACAGGCGCATATTGGAGCGGGTGAAGGGAATCGGACCCTCGCAACCAGCTTGGAAGGCTGGGGCTCTACCACTGAGCTACACCCGCAAATTGGTGGGGAAGAGCGGATTCGAACCACTGAAAGCTAAGCTAACGGATTTACAGTCCGTCCCATTTGGCCAACTCTGGAACTTCCCCAAAATTTGTATTTCATAGTAACACATTATAGCATAAACTATATATTTATTCAATTTTATATCACAATAAAATTGGAGCTGATGATAGGACTTGAACCTACAACCTATTGATTACAAATCAATTGCTCTACCAATTGAGCTACATCAGCACATTGGATCTCTATTGAAATCCAAATGGCGACTTAGATGGGACTCGAACCCACGACCTCCGCCGTGACAGGGCGGCATTCTAACCAGCTGAACTACTAAGCCATAATTAAAACAGCCTAATATTAAAAATATTATGGTGGAAGTAACAGGGCTCGAACCTGTGACCCCCTGCTTGTAAGGCAGATGCTCTCCCAACTGAGCTATACTTCCATTTGGTGACCCTACCGGGATTTGAACCCGGGATACCGCCGTGAAAGGGCGATGTCTTAACCGCTTGACCATAGGGCCTTATATAATTTTATTACTTAAAAAGTATGGTTGCGGGAGTAGGATTTGAACCTACGACCTCCGGGTTATGAGCCCGACGAGCCACCAAGCTGCTCCATCCCGCGTTATTGGTGCCGAGAATCGGAATCGAACCGATACGGTGTTTGACCACCGCAGGATTTTAAGTCCTGTGCGTCTGCCAGTTCCGCCACCCCGGCATTTGGCGCTCAGGGTGGGGCTCGAACCCACAACCTACCGGTTAACAGCCGGGTGCTCCACCATTGAGCTACCTAAGCACATACAATATGTATAATTATAAAATATTAAATTTACTTTGTCAAAATTTTCTTACAAATTTTGTGAAGAAATAATCTTCACAAAAAAGTAAGTTTGGCAACTTCCTAGTCTCCCGGGAGGTCTCCCTCCGAGTACCATCGGCGTTAGAAGGCTTAACTTCTGTGTTCGGTATGGGAACAGGTGTATCCCTTCTGCCATCGTCACCATATTATGATCCTAACCCAATTTGTGTAACAAATTGTTGGTAGGTCAGATGTCGCGGTGTTTCAAAGTTGCTTGCAACTTTGTCAACAAGCCGACGAACTTTTTAACCCTTTTAATCAATAGCTATAAATATTTCCAGTCAAGATTTAAAGTTTAGTATCCATTAGCTTAATACATTACTGCACTTACACCTTGGACCTATCTAAGGTATTTCTTTACCTACTCTGAGAAATCTTATCTTGAGGCATGCTTCGTACTTAGATGCTTTCAGTACTTATCATTCCCGCACTTAGCTACCGAGCCATGCTAGTGGCCTAACAACTCGTACACCATTGGTGCGTCCATCCCGGTCCTCTCGTACTAAGGACAGCTCCTCTCAAATTTCTTACGCCCACGCTGGATAGGGACCGAACTGTCTCACGACGTTCTGAACCCAGCTCGCGTGCCTCTTTAATGGGCGAACAGCCCAACCCTTGGGACCTACTCCAGCCCCAGGATGAGACGAGCCGACATCGAGGTGCCAAACCTCCCCGTCGATGTGGACTCTTGGGGGAGATAAGCCTGTTATCCCCGGGGTAGCTTTTATCCGTTGAGCGATGGCCCTTCCATGCGGTACCACCGGATCACTAAGTCCGTCTTTCGACTCTGCTTGAGTTGTAGCTCTCGCAGTTAAGCTCGCTTCTGCCTTTATACTCTGCGAATGGTTTCCGTCCATTCTGAGCGAACCTTTGAACGCCTCCGTTACTTTTTAGGAGGCGACCGCCCCAGTCAAACTGCCCAACTGACAATGTCCCATGCCCTGATTCAAGGGCTATGGTTAGAACTTTGATATTAAAAGGTTGGTATCCCACCAGTGACTCCTCCTAGATTGGCATCCAGATATCTCAGTCTCCCAACTATCCTGTACATTTAATCTCAAAATCCAATATCAGCCTACAGTAAAGCTCCACGGGGTCTTTCCGTCCTAGCGTGGGTAAGTCGCATCTTCACGACTACTACAATTTCACCGGATCCTTTGTTGAGACAGTGCCCAAATCGTTACACCTTTCGTGCGGGTCGGAACTTACCCGACAAGGAATTTCGCTACCTTAGGACCGTTATAGTTACGGCCGCCGTTTACTGGGGCTTAAGTTCTAGCCTTCGATTGCTCTAAGCCTTCCCCTTAACCTTCCAGCACCGGGCAGGTGTCAGCTCCTATACTTCATCTTGCGATTTTGCAGAAACTTGTGTTTTTGGTAAACAGTCGCTTGGGCCTGGTTTCTGTGGCCATATTTCTATGGCTCCCTTCTCCCGAAGTTACGGGGACATTTTGCCGAGTTCCTTAACAAAGGTTCTTCCGCGCGTCTTGGTATTCTCTACCTCCCTACCTGTGTCGGTTTTGGTACGGGCGCTTTGGTCTGGATAGTGACTTTTCTTGGCAACCTGGAATCGGCAACTTCTCTACTTATGTTTTCGATACCTATCGGCTTTTAGAATTTGTGAAAAGCGGATTTGCCTACTTTTCTTCCTACGGCTTTAGACCATCTTTTCCATCTGATGGCTTTGCTTATCCTTTTGCGTCATCACTTCTCTCATATCGACTTCAAGCGGTACAGGAATATAAACCTGTTATCCATCGCCTACGCCTTTCGGCCTTGGCTTAGGTCCCGACTTTCCCTGAGGGGACGAGCCTTGCTCAGGAGTCCTTAGGGTTTCGACGGGGATGATTCTCACATCCCTTCTCGCTACTCATGCCAGCATTCTCTCTTGTATTAGATCCACTTTTGCTTTCGCCTTGGCTTCGTCTCTAATACAATGCTCCTCTACCACTAATAGAGGTATTAAGTTTAGCTATGAGTCCTAGTTTTTAACTCTAACCAGTGATTGTTAGTTCATAATTTCTTATGTTACTCACTTTTGACTTTAGACTTGTGTTTTTGAATATTTTTCTTTTTTAATATCCTATCTTTTATGTCTGCGTCTGAAATTTGTTTTTCTTTTTAATCTCTTCTGTTTTTGTTAAATATTTCCTAGTCTCATTTGTAAACTTAATCCCTCTATTAATCCGAAGCTTCGGTATTGAATTTGAGCCCCGTTCATTTTCGGCGCAAACCCACTTGACCAGTGAGCTATTACGCATTCTTTAAATGCATGGCTGCTTCTAAGCCAACGTCCTGGTTGTCTTAGTAGATTCACATCCTTTTCCACTTAATTCAAATTTTGGGACCTTAGCTGTCGGTCTGGGCTGTTTCCCTTTCGACTTAGAAGCTTATCCCCCTAAGTCTGACTCCCTGACTTGATTTTTTGGCATTCGGAGTTTGATAGGTTTTGGTACGGTAATCCGCCCTAGACCATTCAGTGCTCTACCTCCTAAAATCTTAGGTCAGAGGCTAGCCCTAAAGCTATTTCGAGGAGAACCAGCTATCTCCGGGTTCGTTTGGTTTTTCGCCCCTATCCACAGTTCATCCGATGCGTTTTAAACCGCACCCGGTTCGAGCCTCCATTGAATTTTACTTCAACTTCACTCTGACCATGGATAGATCACCCGGTTTCGGGTCTATTCTAACTTACTTCCGCCCTATTAAGACTCGCTTTCGCTGCGGCTTCTGATCTTAAATCATTAACCTTGCAATTTAGAATAACTCGCTGGCCCATTCTACAAAAGGTACGACATCACGTTCGTTCACGCTCTGTCTGCTTGTAGGCACTAGGTTTCAGGTTCTATTTCACTCCCCTTTCGGGGTTCTTTTCACCTTTCCCTCACGGTACTTGTTCACTATCGGTCACATGTTAGTATTTAGCCTTAGGGGATGGGCCCCCTATCTTCACACCGGGTTACTCGTGCCCGGTGATACTTTCCCTCTCGTTTATTAATGTTTTCGTCTACAAGACTTTCACTTTCTTTGGTTTATCTTTTCAGATAATTTGACTAACTTTAACAAATCGCTATTGAGTTAGGCTCTTTTCCTTTCGCTCGCCGCTACTTAGAAAATCGATGTTTCTTTCTTTTCCTCCTGCTACTTAGATGTTTCAGTTCGCAGGGTTTCGCCTTACTAAGCTATGTATTCACTTAGTAATGATTGTGTCTTCCACAACCGGGTTGCCCCATTCGGAGACCTAGGGGTCAATGCTTTTTGTGAGCTTACCCTAGTTTTCGTTCACTTACGTCCTTTTTCGCCTTCATGTGCCAAGGCATCCACCTTGTGCCCTTGCTTTCTTGACTGGAAATATTTATAGCTATTTAATTTTATTAGGTTCTAATGGAATTGTCACAGCGAATTTATGAGCTGATGAAATTCCTTATGCAGGGATTTTTGATTTTTCAAAAATCATCGCATTTATGCCCTGTTCGAGTTTTTCTTTGGTTAGTTACTGTAACCTACCGTAATTTTTCTCGTTTTCTTCGAAAACTTTGAAAAATTATGAAAGATTTCTTTGAAATCTTCCACCCCTCGATTATGGGCTTGGTGGAGATGAAGAGATTCGAACTCTTGACCCCTGCGTGCAAGGCAGGTGCTCTCCCAACTGAGCTACACCCCCATGTAACCTTTAAAAATTTACTACAAAGTTTTCTTTGTTCCAAACAATGTTTTTTTAAATTTTCTTTGGTAAAAGTCAGCGTACCGACTTTTTTCTCTTAGAAAGGAGGTGATCCAGCCGCACCTTCCGATACGGCTACCTTGTTACGACTTCACCCCAGTTACTGACCCTACCTTCGACTGCTGCGTCCAATTGGTTCGCTCACAGGCTTCGGGTATTGCCAACTCCCATGGTGTGACGGGCGGTGTGTACAAGACCCGGGAACGCATTCACCGCGACATTCTGATTCGCGATTACTAGCAACTCCAACTTCATGTACTCGAGTTGCAGAGTACAATCCGAACTGGGACAGACTTTGTGAGTTTCGCTTCAGATCGCTCTTTCGCTGCCCTCTGTATCTGCCATTGTAGCACGTGTGTAGCCCAAGTCATAAAGGGCATGATGATTTGACGTCGTCCCCACCTTCCTCCGGTTTATCACCGGCAGTATCGCTAGAGTCCCCAACTTAATGATGGTAACTAACGATAGGGGTTGCGCTCGTTATGGGACTTAACCCAACATCTCACGACACGAGCTGACGACAACCATGCACCACCTGTAATACAGCTCACCGAAGTGATAAGCAATTATCTCTAACTCCCTCCGTATTATGTCAAGACTTGGTAAGGTTCTTCGCGTTGCGTCGAATTAAACCACATGCTCCGCTGCTTGTGCGGGTCCCCGTCAATTCCTTTGAGTTTCACACTTGCGTGCGTACTCCCCAGGCGGAGTGTTTAATGCGTTAGCTGCGGCTCCCAGATTATTCCAAGAACCTAACACTCATCGTTTACAGCGTGGACTACCAGGGTATCTAATCCTGTTTGCTACCCACGCTTTCGTACCTCAGCGTCAGATGATGACCAGAAAGTCGCCTTCGCCACCGGTATTCTTCCTAATATCTGCGCATTTCACCGCTACACTAGGAATTCCACTTTCCCTTTCATCTCTCAAGCCTAACAGTTTTAAAAGCTTTATATAGTTGAGCTATATTATTTCACTTCTAACTTACTAGGCCGCCTACGTACCCTTTACGCCCAATGATTCCGGACAACGCTCGGTCCATACGTATTACCGCGGCTGCTGGCACGTATTTAGCCGGACCTTATTCTTATGGTACTGTCATTTTCATCCCATAAAAAAGATTTTTACAACCCGAAGGCCTTCTAAATCACGCGGCGTCGCTGCATCAGGGTTTCCCCCATTGTGCAAAATTCCCCACTGCTGCCTCCCGTAGGAGTTTGGGCCGTGTCTCAGTCCCAATGTGGCCGTACACTCTCTCAAGCCGGCTACTGATCGTCGCCTTGGTGGGCTTTTATCTCACCAACTAGCTAATCAGACGCAAGTCCATCTTACACCGATAAATCTTTGGTTAGTCTACCATGCGATATTGTGACTTTATAGGGTATTATTCTTCGTTTCCAAAGGCTATCCCCTTGTGTAAGGCAGGTTACTCACGTGTTACTCACCCGTTCGCCACTAATCCACTTAATTTCATTCCGAAGAAATCAGCTAAGTTTCATCGTTCGACTTGCATGTGTTATGCACGCCGCCAGCGTTTATCCTGAGCCAGGATCAAACTCTCAATTATTGTTTGATCTTGACTTTTGTCATTTTTCGTTTGTCTCAAAGTATTAACTTTGTAGTTTTATTTTGTTTTAAAGGTTCATCCGCCAGTTTTAACTGACTATTTTAGTCTACCATCTTTTTTTTAGCTTGTCAAGTTTTTTTATTGATTTTTTTATCTTTTTTTACTTTTCTCGACTGCTTTTTTTGATGTCGACTTTTTTATTATATCGCGTTTATTTTTATTGTCAAGACTTTTTTTTCTTGCTTTTTTAAACGTGATAAAAAAATATAGCTGTTGTTTAACAGCTATATTAGTATATTATTATTTTTTGCTATTGTCAAATATTTTTTTATTAATTTATTTCTCTTTTATTTTTAGGGAACTTACTACGTAATATTCTCTTGCTGAACTTATCATTGCTGCGTTTCCTATTCTCATGTATGGTGCTATGAATTTTTTATTGTAGGCAAATAGGCCTGTTACGTATGAAAAGTTTTCTAAACTTGCTTTTTCTTTTTCCATTTTTATAAATTTCATAGGATTTACTGTGTAATATTCTTGGTAAATGTAATTTTTATTTTTTATTTCTTCTAAGATTTTTTCAAATTCTTTTTTTGTGTGTTCTTTTCCTACGTAGATTCCGTGTGATGCGTAGCCTTGGATTGGTTTTAGTATATATTTGTCCTTGTTTGCTACCAATTTTTCTTTGTCTTTTTCGTAATTTAATTTTTCTGTATATGGTATGTGATTTTTTATAAATTCATTTTCTTTTTCTGATAGAATCTTTTGACTTTCTTCTAGCCTTAGGATTCTAAATATATCTTTTGTGTAAAAAAGTGTTGACCTAAATGAGCCTATGCTTATTATTTCGTCATTTAAATAGGCATCTATTAAATTTTTTCCTAATTCTTTGTTTTCTATTAAATCGCTTGTGACAAGTCTTCTATAGACTAAGTCGATTTTCATATCTTCTATATATAGGCCATTATTTTTTCTTTCTAAATCTTTTAGGTTTGCAATTTTGCAATTGTGGCCTCTTTTTTGGAATAGTTTTTTTATTGTTTCAAATTCTATGTTATCAAATTCTATTATGTCGACTATGGCTATGTTTATTTTTTCTTTTTTGCCTTTTATTGAAAAATATAAATCTTCTATTGAATCTACCAAACTTTCTAGTAGGTTTATATGATTTATTTGATATTTTTCTTCTAGTTTTTTTATAGCTTTGGAATCTTTCATCAAATCTGCCAAGGACTTATCTTCTAGCATAGCTGATGAGCCGTCTGTGTTTAGCTCGCAAAATTTATAGTCTTTTTTGCCATCATACATTACGTCAAATCTCGCTATTGGTGTTGAAATGTCATAGCCTGGATCTTTTAGGATTAATTTTTCTGTCAAAGGATCTAGGTCGAATAATTTTCTGTAATTTTCATTTTCTAGGTATTCTTTTGTGACTTTTTCTACTATAGACATAAAAATATTTATCATTTCATCATAGAGTTTGAAATCTTTTTTGTCGTAAAAATACGCATCATACAAGGTAGGTAGAACTTCTTCCTTGTAGGTCGCTCCATATTCTTTTCTTTTTTCTAGCAAATTTTTGTAATCTTTTCTATAATCTTTATAATCTTCGTTTATTATTTTTATATAATCTTCTTTTATTTTGTCGTTTATCATTAATTCCTTTTTTTCTCCTCTAATCTTCTGGATTGTAATTTACTATCGATACAAATTTCCCGTTTTTATCTTGAATTTTCCTAATTCTTTTGTCGAAATCTGTTCTTTTTAGCCAAACTAACTTATCACAACCCAAACATCTTAACTTCATATCTGCACCCATTCTTTCGATTTTCCATTTATTTTCTCCGCACGGATGAGATTTTTTTAGGCTAACTATATCGTTTAATTTATATTTTTTCATAAATTTCCTCTTCTAATAAGCTACTTTTTATTTTTCTTTTTTCCATCTCTTCTTTTATAAGTTCTCTTACTTTTCTTGAAATCTCCCATTGCATTCCTGCTTTTACCAAGGATGTCACCCTTACTGTGTAGGAGAAATCCTTAAATTCGTGTATTTCAAAAAAGCTCAAATCTTCTACAAAAGCATTTTTGTATTTTGGCGTTGTTTTTATTTGTTGAGATACGCTTTTTATCATCGCTTTTACTTCATCAAGCTTTGTATCATTAGATACGCAAAAATATGCCTCACTTTTTTGAGCTCCCCTATCAAAATTTTGGACATTTGTTATATTTGAATTTGGAATAATGTGAAGGGATCCGTTATAATCTCTGATTTTTGTGATTCTAAGATTAACCTCTTCGACAGTTCCCTCAACTCCAGAGCATGAAACCCATTCGCCAACTCTTATCTTGTCATCAAATATTATCAAAACTCCCTTTACAAAATCTGCAATAAGAGTTTGAGCACCAAGAGCTATGGCGATACCACCAATTCCTGCTGTAGCTATAAGACTTGATGTGTTTACTCCAAAAATATCCAAAATCATAGTTATGGCAATAAAAATTATAAGTATCCTAATTATAGAATAAAAAATCCTTGATAGGGTTTCAAGTTTTGCTGTATTTCTTTTTGCTTTGCTTTTGTTTCTTTCAAAAAATTTTCTTATTATTTTATGAACTAATTTTAATGTAATAAAACACAATAACAAAACAATTAGGACAGAAATAATATTTATAGTAATTTTATTTCGCATAAAATCTGGTAAAAGAGAGCTCTTTGCAACCATCTTATCAATATTTTCAATATCTTCTAATTCATTCATTTATATCATCCTCTATAATTTTTAAAATTTCACAAGCAAGCTTTTCGTGAAAAATTTTCCCCATGTGCAAACCATCAAGATAATATGGCTTGATTTTTCTCGAATCAACTTTCAAACAATCAAAGTCCAAAAGTTTTTTTGCAAATTCATTTATTTTTTCATTTACATATCCATAAATCGGATAAGAGTCTTCCTCCTCTATTAAAGGCGGTATAATTATAATATTTTTTCTGGCAGTAGATAAATTTAATATACTTTTGACATTTGAATATGCAAGATTCACACTTTGCCCATTCAAAAAGTCATTTGAGCCACCAAATATTATCAGATAATCTACATTTTTGTATTTATTTTTGATTTTTTCATACCTTTTAACCATATCAGAGCTTGTAGAACCGTTTATTCCAAAATTTATAATTTCAAAACCCGCCTTAGTTAAAAAGCGGGTGTAATTATTGCATTCTACAAGATAACCTTGGGTAAAGGAATCTCCAAGAGCAAGTATTCTCATTATTTTACCTTCTTTAGGGCAAGGGCCGTTCTTGATGGAATATAAATTTCAATTCCATCGTAGTCAGTATTTTCTAAATTTTTGGATTCATAAATAAAATCTTTTGAAATTCTTCCAAGTCCACCAAATTTTTCATCGTCAGTATCCAAAATCACTTTAAATTTTCCCTTATCGTGGATTGGCACTTGGAAAGAATCATAGGAATTTTGTGGGTGGAAATTGAAAATATAAACTATATCCCCATTTCTGTAGGCAATAACTTTCCTATCATTATCAAGCCATAGCCTAAAAATATCATTTCCTAATTGCTTATTTTTTTTGATTTGGTCAATCATTTTTTCATCCCATTTCAAAAGCCAATCGTATTTTAATAGGTCATTGTCAGCCAAAGACCAAAGACGCCTTGCGTAATGGAAAGAATAATTATTGCCTTCTCTTGGAAAATCTATCCATTCAGGATGGCCAAATTCATTTCCCATAAAATTCAAATAAGATTCAGCGCCCATAGATATAGTAATCCATCTTATCATTTTGTGAAGAGCAATCGCCCTATCAATTATGATATTGTGGGTTGTTTTTTCCATATCCCAATACATGGAAGAATCTGCAAGTCTAAAAATCGTAGTTTTTGAACCGACAAGAGCTTGGTCGTGGCTTTCTACATAAGAAATTCTAGCTTCGGATGGTCTAGAAGTTGAAAGCTCGTACCACATTTTTCCCATGTCCCAATCTTCATCTCGTTTTTCTAGGGCCTTTTCCCAAAAATCTGGCATACCCATAGAAAGTCTATAGTCAAAACCAATTCCTCCATCTTTAATTGGTAGGCACATTCCAGGCATAGCTGACATATCTTCAGCAATTGTTATGGCATTTTTCTTAACTTCTCTTATAAGTTCATTGGCAAGTTGAAGGTAGTTTATAGCTTCGATGTCAGTATTCATAGAAAAATATTTTGAATAGTTGTCAAAACTTTCCCCTCTTCCGTGATTTTTGTAAATCATTGAAGTTACTCCATCAAATCTAAAACCATCAAAGTGGTATTCTTCTAGCCAATATTTTATATTTGAAAGAAGAAAATGGCATACTCCAGGTTTGTGATAATCAAATAATTTAGAATCCCAATCAGGATGATTTCCCTCATCGCCTTCATGGAAAAATTGGTAGTCTGTTCCATCGAAAAGATTTATCCCCTCAATAGTATTTTTTACAGCATGGGAATGAACCAAATCCATTATCACATTTAAACCCATTTCGTGGGCAGTATTTATTAAAGATTTTAAATCATCATTTTCTCCATACCAAGAAGAAGGAGCGAAGAAATTTGAAACTTGGTAGCCAAAAGATCCATAATATGGATGTTCAGCTATAGCCATAAGTTGGACTGTATTGTAGCCTTCTTTTTTAATTCTAGGCAAAATATTTTTTTCAAATTCTTTGTAAGTTCCAACACCTTCTCTTTCACAAGCCATACCAATATGGGCTTCATAGATTAGAAGATCGTGGTTTTTAATTTTAAATTTATCATCTGTCCATTTAAATTTTTTCCTAGGATTTTCTACAATTGCAGAAAAATCTAAATTTTCATCTCTTTCAACCCTTCTTGCAAAAAGAGGAATCCTATCTTGGATGCTTTCTCCATAGTCAACCATAACTTTCACTCTGGATTTGTGTGGAATAGTCCTAATTCCTTTAACAAAAATCTCCCAATCTTCGTCATTAATTTTCTTTAGAGGATGGGAATGTCTATCCCAATTGTTAAAATCTCCAATTAGATAAAGTCCCTTGGCGTTTGGAGCCCATTCCCTATAAATCCATCCAGTTTTTACCTTGTGAAAGCCATAATAATTGTGGGCATTGGCAAAATCTTTTAATTTTTCGCCTTTTTTCAAAAGTCTAGCCTTTTGTTTTTCATATTCATCCATTCTCAGATTTATATCATTTTTATAATCCTTGATCCAAGGATCAATTTCCAAAATCTTCCAATCTTTCATTATTTGCCCCTTTTCTATACTATTTTTTTATTCTTTTTTATTTTCCTCAATAATTTTTTCTGTTATTTCTTTTGGAACTTCTTCATATTTATCAAATTCCATTGAGAATGATCCACGAGCCTGTGTCATTGATCTTAAATCTATTGAATATTTTAAAACTTCACTTTCTGGTGCAAGAGCTGAAATGATTTGTGAGCCGTCTTCTTGTGGTTCCATGCCCAAAATCTTTCCACGTCTTTTGTTCATATCTCCCATTACATCGCCCATGTACTTCTCATCAACTTTAATTTCAAGTTTCATTATAGGCTCAAGCAAAATTGGTTTTGCTTCAACAATTCCTTTTTTGAAAGCAAGTCTTGCAGCTGATTTGAAGGCTTGTTCGTTTGAATCTACTGGGTGGTAAGAGCCATCATACAAAGTAGCTTTTATTCCAACAACCTTATATCCTGCAAGAGGACCTTCATCCATAGAATCACGAAGTCCCTTTTCTACAGCAGGGAAATAATTTTTAGGAACTGCTCCACCAAATACTTCCTCATCAAAAACAAATTCTTCATCGCATGGTTCAAATCTAATAAATACATCTCCATATTGACCTGCACCACCAGATTGTTTTTTGTGTTTACCTTGAACATCAGATTTCCCCTTGATAGTTTCTCTGTAAGGGATTTTTAAATCAACAATTTTTGTATTAACAGAATAATTTTCTTTTAATTTATCCATCAAAACTTCAAGTTGAACATTACCAAGTCCTGCCAAAACTTCTTGGTGGGTTTCAGCATCTCTTCTATCTTCAAAAGTAGGATCTTCTTCTGATAATTTTTTCAAAGCAGCTGAGATTTTATCCTCATCATTTTTACTTTCAGCCTCAATTGCATAATATAAAACCGGTCTTGGATATTTAATTTTCTTATATTCTATAGGACTTTCTTTTGTGCATAAAGAATCTCCAGTTTGAAGAATATCCTGTTTAGAAAATGCTCCAATATCTCCAGCAACAATTTTTTCCGCTTTAAATTGTTCTTTTCCTCTTAAATAGAAAATATTTGAAGCCTTTAATTCCTTGTCCTTACTTATATCATAGAAATTTTGATCTTTTTTAATAGCTCCAGATAAAACCTTAAATATTGAAATCTTACCCAAAAATGGATCAGCAATTGTTTTAAATACAACAGCAGAAAAAGGACTATCTTCGCTAACTTCAAATTCTTCATAATCATCAGTAACTCTAAATCCAATATTTGCAGCCTTGTGATCAGGAGATGGCATATATTTTGTAATAACATCCATCAACAAATCAAGACCAATATTTTTCTCCAAGCTACCAGCAACTAAAGGAACAGCATTACCATTTATAATCGCCTTTCTAAAACCTTCTTTAAATTCTTCTTCAGTAAAACTTTCGCCTGAAAAATATTTATCCATTAACTCGTCATCACTTTCAGCAACAACTTCTTGAATTTCTTCATAAACAGCATTTACTTCTTCAACTCTGATTTCAGGTATGTCAACCTCTTCTATCTTGCCATCAACATATTTAAAAGCTTTTTTATCTATAACATCGATCAAACCTTCAAAATTTTCGCCTTCACCAAGGGTTAAGGTTAGTGGGATTATTTTTTTGGAGAAATCTATGTGTAGGTCACTAACTACTTGATTGAATTTGGCATTTTCTTTATCCAATTTATTTACAAAAATAATTCTTGGCAAAGAAATATTTTCTGTATATTTCCAATATTTTTCAGTTCCTACTTCGATTCCATTTTCTCCATCAATTACAAACAAAGCTGACTCACTTGCTCTAAGAGCATTTAATACTTCTCCTTCAAAATCAAAAAATCCAGGAGCATCGATAAAGTTTACCTTGTAGTCCTTATATTCAACAGGAATTATTGAGGTTTGGATTGAAATTTTTCTTTTAATTTCTTGTTTTTCATAGTCAGATACAGTATTACCATCCGCTACTTTTCCAACCCTGTTAATAGCCTTTGTAAAATATAGCAAAGATTCAGTCAAGGAAGTTTTTCCTGCTCCTGAATGCCCTACTAAAGCTAAATTCCTTAATTTGTTTGTTTTATAATCTTTCATAATAAAATAACCTCCGTTTTGTCGATGAAAACATTTTTTCATTCTATGTATATTTATATACCCAATTTATTAAATTAACTAAAAATTTTTTATAAAAATTAAATAATTTGTTTTTGCAAATATTTTCATTGTTAAAAACAAAGGTAAACTTATTATTAAAATATCAAATTACAATAAAAAAAGACTTAGAAAAAATCCAAGCCAGACCGTTTCAAAAGTATACAAATCCTCATGCTAAGAATATCATACGTAAAAAATTGATTTGATTTCAAATTTCAAAATTCGTCAAGAAATCGCACTGTTCGAAAGCGTAGCTTGAGTTTGCGATTTTAGAATTTTGAAATTTAGAAATCAACAATTTTTGGAGTCAGATATTCGTGCTTGAGGATTTGTTTACGATCTGACTTAGAAAAAATCCAAGTCTATTTTTTAATTAAATTTTTAATACCTCTTTTTATTACCTCAAAAAATGATAGAGACCTTCTCAACTTATTTGACTCAATATAATTATTTAAAGCTCTCAAAGTTTTTTTATTATCCTTTGTTGTAAAAACAAAATTGCCACTTTCTTTTGTATGAATCGCAAATCTATTTATTTTTTTGCCAAATAAAACTGACGCACTCACAAAGGAAATTTCCTTGTAAGGAATTTGTATATAATCTTCTACATTTTTTTCATTATAAAATTCAAAGGCCTTATCGCCTACCATTATATTTCCATCAGAGGTAAATCCATTAAGGCATCTTCCCTTAATAGATAAGTCTACATTTTTATTTTGACTTTGAACCATTACATGATTCCAAGTACAGATGCTATTATTCCTATTATAAATAAAGCAACTATTATAATAATTGGAGATACATTTTTCTTTAATAATTTACAAATTCCAAGTGTTAATAACATTGGAACAAGTCCTGGTATTAATTGGTTTAAGTTATCTTGTAAGGTTGTAACTTTAACTTGATCAAGTCCAGCTGAGCCTAATTGATCGTAAAGTTTAAAGGCTTCTTGAAGTCCCTTGCTACCTGTTGATAAAGAATTCCAATCAATAAATGATCCTGCTTGTTGAGTTACTTCTGATACGTTTACAGTAAATGTTACATTTACCCATCTTTGTACCAAAGCACCAACTATAAACATACCAACAATTGATGCAACCAAGTTTACTTTTCCTAAAAGTCCACCAGATAAATCTTTTGTAATTTCATTTCCTACTTTGTAACCAAATTCTTGAGTTTTCCACTCAAATGCCATTCTTATAATATTCCAAAATACAAAAAATATTATTGGTCCAATAATATTTCCTGTTAAAGCCATTGATGCACCAAGAGCTCCAAGTATTGGTCTTGCTGTAAACCAGAAAACTGGATCACCAACACCTGCCAAAGGTCCCATCATTCCTACTTTAACAGAGTTTATTGTTTTATCTTCAATAGGAGCTCCATTTGCTTTTTCTTCTTCCATAGCAAGAGTAACTCCCATTACTGGGCTTGAAAGATATGGGTGAGTATTATAAAACTCTAAGTGTCTTTTTAAAGCAGATTTTCTTTCTTCATCTGTTTTATATAATTTTTTGATAGCAGGAATTATTGAATAACACCAGCCACCGTTTTGCATACGTTCATAATTCCAAGAACCTTGTAGGAGTTGATGACGATTAAATACTTTTATCCTATCAGATCTTGATAATTCTATTCTTTTTTCATTTACTTCAGTCATATTTCCTCCTAATAATCATTTATAATATCGCCAAGTGGATCTCCAGTATTAGCTGATCCATTTGATGAAGATGATTCTTTAAGTTTTAAATAGATAAGTGCAAGTGAAAATCCTACTACACCAAGTCCGATTAGAGTTAGTTGTGGGATTGCTGCAACTGCAAAACCAATAGCAAAAAATGGCCATGTTTCTTTTGTACTCATCATATTAATTACCATCGCATAACCTACTGCTGCAACCATTCCTCCACCTACTTCCATACCATGAGTTAACCAACCTGGCATAGAATTTAAAACGCCTGTTACAACTTTTGGTGAAACAAAACAAAGTGCTGCTGCAGGAACTGCAATTCTTAATCCTTGCATCAAAACTGCTAGAATATGAAGAACTTCAATTTTTCTGAAATTTCCTTCTTCTGCTGCTGCATCCATTCCGTGAACTATTGGAATTGATAAAGTTCTTGCTATCATTGTCAAAAATAGACCTGCTACTGAAAGTGGTATAGCAACAGCTATTGATGTATTTATTGCATTATCTACATTTCCTGAGCCATCTTGTAGAGCTAAAACCATGATAATAGCACTTGCAACTGATGCCAAAGCCGCATCCGGAGCTACTGCTGCTCCAACATTTGCCCAACCAAGAGCAATCATTTGAAGAGCACCGCCAAGCATAATTCCTTCTTTTAAATGTCCACTTACAAGTCCAATCAAAGTACAAGCAACGATTGGTTGATGGAATTGAAATTGGTCTAAGATTCCTTCCATACCCGCAAGTAGAGCAACTATAACAATTAAAATAATACTAATTGCTGACATAATTCCTCCTTAAGCCAAACCAAGTTCTGATTTTGCTTTTTTCATAATATTTGTAAAGTTTTCAGGCTGATTTGCTGGAACTTTTCTTACATCGATTTTTATTCCTTTATCAAGTAATTTTTCAAAAGTTTCAACATCTTCTTTTCCCATAGAAACGGTAGAAGTTACATAAGCCTTTCCTTGTGAGTGAGCCATAGAGCCAAGATTTATTTCTTTTAAATCTGCGCCTTTTTCGATAAGAGCTAAAGCATCTTGTGGTGTTTCAAATAATAGCATTGCTCTTGTATCTCCAAAACGTGGATCTTCAAAAATTTCTGCCATTTTCCAAATTGGCACAACGTGAGCCTTAACTCCTGGAGGAGCAGCCTCCATTATCATTGACTTACGCAAAGCATCTTCACTTACATTGTCACTTACGACAATAATTCTTGTTGGATTTGTAGATTTTGTCCAACTTGTAGCAACTTGTCCATGAAGTAATCTTGTATCAATCCTTGCAAGAACAACGTCAATTTTTCCATCTCCAATTACTGTTCCTTCTGGAATTGTTCCAGTATGTTTTGGAAGATTTTCTTTTGAATCATCTTTTGCATTAGATTTATTGTAATCGTCCATCAAGGATTCTGGTTTAGTTTTTACTCCTTCTTTGGCAGGCTCTAATAAAACTCTTGCAAGATCATGTGATTTTTCTTCCATAAGTCTTGAGCCAAGTGCCTCAATTAGCATGGGTAAATTAAGTCCGGTAAGAACTGCCCACTTTTCTTCATTTCCATCCATTAGAGCTGAAACTTGATTAAAAGGTGTTCCACCCCAAAGGTCAACTAAGAAAAGAATTTCTTCACAATCAAGTTTTTTGATTTTTTCTTCAAGATCTTTTCTTAAATCATCAGGACCCATTGAAGGTAAGAGAACTGCTGTTTCTAATTTTTCTTGTTCTCCAAAAATCATTTCCCCAGATTGTCTTATACCTTGAGCAAATTCGCCGTGACTTGCCAGTATAATACCTATCATTTACTTCCCTCCTTAAATTAAATTGATTTATTAAATAAACCTATTTTTATTTTACACTATATCAAAAAATTTTTTAAATATTTTTTTAAAAATTAATTTTTTCCTATTAATGAGATGAAATTTATTTAAGAGTATAGTTGTAGTAATAAATATAAAGAAAGGATTTATTAATGGAAAAATATTTTTTAATAAAAAATAAAAAATTTGAAAAACTTGGTCTGGATGTTTTTTTGTATGAACACAAAAAATCTGGAGCAAGAATTAATTATATAAAAACCGATGACAAAAACAAAACTTTTGCAATTGCTTTTAAAACGCCACCAGAATCTTCCAAGGGGATTTCTCACATTTTGGAACATTCTGTTTTAAATGGTTCAAAAAAATATAGAACCAAAGAGCCTTTTATGGATATGATTGCATCAAGTCTTCAAACTTTTTTAAATGCAATGACCTATCCTGATAAAACTGTTTATCCTGTTGCAAGCGAAAACGATAAGGATTTTTTTAACCTCCAAGATGTTTATTTGGATGCAGTTTTTAATCCAAAAGTTTTAGGTAAAGAAGAAATTTTCTTACAAGAGGGAAAATCTATAAAAATTGATGAGAATGGAAAATTTTCTGTATCGGGCGTTGTTTACAACGAAATGAAAGGGGCAACTACAAATCCAGATACTATTATTGTAAATGAAATAAATAAATATCTTTACAAAAATTCCTGCTATGAATATGTTTCAGGAGGAAATACCTACGATATTTCAAAATTATCATACGAAGAATTTTTGGATTTTTATAAAAGATTTTACCACCCATCAAGCGCTGAAATTTTTTATTATGGAGATATGGATATTGAAAAATATTTAAAAAATCTTGATGAAGAATATTTGTCCCATTATGAGAAAAATGAAATTATTGCAGATTGTAAGGTCGTTGAAAATTATTACCAAAAACCAATTTTTACTTCTTATCAATCAAATAATGAAGATAAAAATAAATCATACCTAACCTATTCATTTTTAACTAATAAAAGATCTGATATAAAAGAACAATTGGCAAATGCTATTTTATCAATCGCCCTTTTTAATTCAGATTCATCAGAAATTTCTCAAAGAATTTATAAGGAAATTTCTCCTGAAAGTTTTTATGCAAGGACTGGCTACGGAGAAAGATCTTCCATTCAAATTACAGCCCAAGGCACATCAGTTGAAAACTTAAATAAGTTTGTAAAAATCATCGAAGAAGAGCTTGAAAAATATGCCCACCATATTCCAAAAGATTCCCTAAAAGCTGCCCACGCTATTTTTGATTTTTCCCAAAGAGAGCAAATGAATTCAGCATCAAAGGGCATTGAATATATACTCATGCACAATTTGGACAATGAAATTTTTGATAGCCTAAATTTGATTGACTATATAAACGAATTGGGAGCTTTGATTGAAACTGATTATTTTGAAAAACAAGTTGGGAAATATTTTATAAATAACAAGACTAAACTAGTTCTTGTGGCAAAACCAAATAAGGATTATTTTAAAAATATTGAAGAAAAAATCGACCAAGATTTGGAAAATTTGAAAAATTCCTTATCAAAAGATCAGATTGATAAATTAAAGGAAAAGGAAGAAAAATTAAAAGCCTTCCAAGAAAAAGAAGATTTAAAAGAAGATAAGGCTACCATCCCAGCCCTTGAAATTAAAGATGTTGACCTTGATATTGAAAAAGTTCCAAGACAAATCGAAGATGATGATTTCAAATTTATCTACCACAACCTTGATAGCGCAGGGATGATTTATAATGAATTTTTCTTTGATATAAACCACCTTAACCTTGAAAATCTCAAATATCTTTGCCTGATTTCAGACTTTTTGGGCTCAATTGATACAAAAAAACATTCTTACCAAAATTTGGATGATTTAATTCCAATAAATATGGCAGGGCTTAATTTTACAATCCAAAATATAAAAAACAAGGACGGAGAAATTAATAATTATTTAAAAATTTCCTTTAAAACTACTATAGATAGGTACGAAAAATCCTTAGAAATTGTAAAAGAAATAATGAATGAGTCTGTTTTTGATAATGAAAAAAGAATTAATGATATTTTAAAACAAATTAAAGCTTTATTTGAAATGAATATGTATGATTCTGGTCATAGCCTTGCCCTTACCCGTTCATTTTCACATTTTGATAAACTTTCATATATCAAAGATGAGCTAAATGGCTTTGGATACTATGAATTTATAAAGAAAATTTCCAAAGATATAGAAGAAGATTTCCATAAATTTAAGGAAAAATCAGAAGATTTGTATAAAGAAATTTTTTCAAAAAATCTTTTAATAAATATCACAGGATCAAATGAAGATTATAAAAAAGTTAAGGCTTATGTAAAGAAAGAATTTTCAGACCTTGAAAAGATAAAAAAAGAAAAAGGTCAAATAGATTTTCATAAGTCCTATTATAAAGAAGCAATTTTGTCTGATGCAAATGTAAATTATGTGTCTGTGGGAGGAGATTTAGAAGAATTTTCTGACAATAAATTAAATCTTTTGGCTCTTTCCTCATCAATTATTTCTAACCCTTACCTTCATGATTTGATTCGTGCAAAAGGAGGAGCCTATGGAGCAGGTCTTATGGTTGATAAGTACGGAAATATTGGAACATATTCTTACAGGGACCCTCACATAAAAAACACTGTAGAAAATTATAAAAAAATCCCTCAAATTTTAGAGGATTTAAAAATTGATTCAAATGATTTGAAAAACCAAAAAATTTCAAAAATGGGTTCATATTTAAAACCTCAATCTCTTCAAGCCAAGGGATCTTTGGATTTTATAAGATATTTACAAGGATTTTCTTATAAGGAGCTTGAAGAAAAACTTCTTGATATAAAAAATGCTAACTTAGATGATATAATTAATTTGAAAGATGATTACAGAAATATTTTGGATAAAAACAATCTTACAGTTTTTGGAAATAGGGAAAAATTAAGGGAAAATGAAAATTATTTTGATAAAATAATAGATTTAGATTCTTAAATATCCTGATTTTATTATTAATTTATTTAATTTTAGCTATTTCATATTAAATAAATATTAAGATAGTTTTTATATATTGAATCTTTCTGGTATAATTTTACTAAGGAGTGAATATGACAAATTATGATAAAGAAAACGAAAAATCTTTAGAAAATAGTCTAAACAAAGCTATTTCCGATATGGATTTTTCTGATATAAGTGAAAAGGTCAAGACAAGTCTTGATATATTTATTGATAAAACAATGAATTTTATAAACGGAAATCAAGTTAGAAAACCCGCAATCCAAACTAAAAATCCTCAAGTTTGCGCCCAAAAACTTCCAGAAAAAACTAAAGCTGGCTTACTTAAAACAGCAATGGTAATTTCTTTTCTATTTGCATTTTCTATGCTAATAGTTTTATTTTTTGACGGATTTTCCTATGATTTTTTTAAAAATCTATTTTTAACAGCTTTGTTTTCAATATCTGGATTTTTTACTTTTAAAAAATCTCAACAATTGGATATGATTTCAAAAGATTACACAAGATTTTTAAGAGAGCTTGGACATAACACCGTAATTCCAATAAGAGATTTGGCATCATCAGTTCAAAAATCAGAAGAAGATACCATAAAAGAGCTTATGTATATGATGAATAAAGGATATTTTAAACAAGCAAGAATTGTAGAAAATAATTCATTATTTTTGTTAGATATTCCAACTTTTAAATTATATAAAAATCAAAAAAATCAAATGCCAAATTTATCACACGAAGAAAATAAAAAAATAGCCCAAGATGCAAGCACAAAAACAAACAAGGATAAAGCTGAAGAAATAATAAGAATTTCAAGCAAAGAAATTACTTCCATAAATCTTGATATTTCAAGAATTAAAAATAGAAATTTTCTTGAAAAAGTAATAGAAATCAAAAAAACAATTGAAAATATTACAAACATTATTAAAAGATACCCAGAAAAAGCTTATGTTTTGGACAAATTTATAGAATATTATTTGCCAACAACTGTAAAATTAATTGATGCTTACACAGAATACGAAATTATGGAATCAAACGATTCAAAAATTAAAAATTCACTTGCAGAAATAGAATCTTCCATAGAAATAATCAATGAAGCCTTTGAAAAAATCCAATTAGAGCTAATGGAAGACAGGACAATGGATATAAAAACAGACATTGATACAATGAAAATTTTGTTAAACCAAGAAGGATATTTAGAAAAAGATTGGAGCAAAGATGAGTGATATTAAATTAAGATTAGACGGAGAAAATGAAGAGGTCGAATTAAAACCAGCCCAATATAAGGAAAAAATCCAAATAGATCAGTCAATAAAATTTTCTCCAGAAGAAGAAAAACAAATTGACGATTTTTCCCAAAAAATTGACCTAGAAGATTCAAATATAATTCTCCAATACGGGGTTGGAGCTCAAAAAAAGATTTCAAATTTCTCAGAAAAAACCTTAAACACAGTAAAAAACAAAGAGCTTGGAGAAATTGGAGGACTTTTGGATAAGGTTGTTTCAGAAATCAAGTCAATGGACCAAGACGATGGTGGTATGTTTGGATTTTTTAAAAAGCAAAAATCAAAGCTTGAAAATATGAAATTAAAATACCAATCAACCGAAAAAAATATAGACGAAATCGCCAAAGCCTTGGACAACCATCAAATAAGACTTTTAAAAGATATTTCTCTGCTTGATCAAATGTACGAATTAAACGAGGATTATTACAAAGAACTTTCTATGTATATAGAGGCTGGAAATAGAAAACTCAAAAGAACTTTTGAAAAAGATATACCAGCTCTTGAAAATACAGCAAGAATTTCAAATCTTCCAATGGATGCCCAAAAAGCAAATGACATAAAAGCCCAAGCAAACAGGTTCGAAAAAAAATTGCACGATTTAGATTTAACAAGAATGGTTTCAATGCAAATGGCACCACAAATTAGGATGGTACAATCATCAAACTCAATTATGGCAGAAAAAATCCAAACAACAATTGTAAATACAATTCCTCTTTGGAAAAATCAAATGGTTTTAGCCCTTGGCATGAGCCACACCGAACAAGCAATACGTGCCCAAGAAGCCGTGACAAATCTTACCAATGACTTGTTAAAATCAAATGCCGACAAATTAAAACAAAATACAATAGACACAGCAAGAGCAACCGAACGCGGTATAATAGACCTTGATACAATAAAATACACAAACGATAGACTAATCGAGGCGATTGATGAAGTAAGGACAATCCAAATCGAAGGAAAGAAAAACAGAGAAGACGCCAAAAACGAACTTGGCCGTCTTGAAGAAGAATTAAAAAGAAATTTATTGAAAAATAGTTAGGAGAAAAAAATGGCAGAAAAAATAGAATTCAAATTTGACACCCAGCTTTTAATAGCAGGGGAAAATTTAGACGAAGACGAAATTTTCGATCATATAACAGAAAATTTCGAAGGAGATAGCCTACTTGCAGTAGGAGATGAAGATTTGATAAAAATCCACTTCCACACAAATAAACCATGGGAAATATTAGAATACGCCCAATCAATCGGAGATATTTTTGACGTAGTAGTAGAAAATATGCAAAGACAAGCAGATGGTTTAAAAGGATAAAAAACAACCGGACTAAAAAAAGGCAGGAATTTTCCTGTCTTTTTGTTTGTCTTGGAATAGAAATAAATTTGTAGCTTGAAGGCTCTCCTCTAGCTTTGTACAATAAAATCGGTTAAAAATAATTTTATATAACAAAATGCAAACTTTTCTATTTTAAAAATAAAAACCATATACAAAAACATTTTATCCTTTAGAAATTAAGGAAAATAAAGAGAAAACCAATCTCAAGCTTGTCGATAGATCTATTTTGTTTTACTTTACATTTAAATTTAACCTATTCAATTTAGATTTCGACTCATTCCATTCGCTCGAGATGGGCGATTGTTTGATTTTGTTTTTTGCTAAAGTTTATATATTTAATCGTTATCAGTTAATATTTTAAGATATTTTCAATTACTTTTATTTTGATTTTCACATATACCAATTAAATTGTAACAAATTGATTTTGTATTTGGGTATATTTTTTGTATTGTTCAAACAACTTATCATATATTCTTGAATTTTCTTTATTTGGTTTTATAATTTGTGTATATTTTATAAAGGCATCTGAACACTCTTTTACATTATCAAAATATTTCATGCCTAAAGCCGCAATCATAGCTGCACCAAGTCCTGGTCCTTCTTCTATATTTATAGTCATAATATTTTTATTAAATATATCTGCTTGGATTTGTAGCCAATCTTTATTTTTTGAACCCCCGCCAACTGATATAATATTTTTTATTTGAGAATCTATTGATTTTTCCATCATTTCAAAATTATCTCTAAGTGAAAAGTTATTCCTTCTAAAGTTGATTTTACTAAATGTTTTTTGTATGAGAAATATCTAATCCTATGAAACTTCCTCTAATATTTCCATCAAAATATGGACTTCTTTCGCCATTTAAATATGGAGCAAAAATTAGACCATCAGCTCCTGCTTTGATTTTATCTATATCTTTAGTCAAATCTTCAAATTTTTCTTTTTTGAGAAACTTTTTCTAAACCAATTTAGACTCTGTCCTGCTGATAAGGTAACTCCCATAGAATAATACGTATCTTTATAAATCGAATTAAAAAAATGTAATTTTCCATTGTAAGATCTATTTATTTTCTTTTCCGGATTAAGGATTACTCCAGATGTACCTATACTTAAAAGCATGGTATCGTCTTTTCCTATAACCCCACTTCCTATTTCACTAGCACAATTATCAGCACATCCTGCAAATACTCTTACTTTTTTCTTAAACCCGTATTTTAATATCAAATCTTTTTTAACATATCCAACAAAATCTGTCGAATTTAGTAAAGGTGGTAGTAATTTTCTATTTATTCCAAATTTTCTTATAATTTCTTCCGACCATATATGGTCTTCAATATCTAAAAGTAAAGTTCCTGCTGCATCAGAATAATCCATGTTATATTTTCCTGTTAGATAGTATCTCAAATAATCTTTAGGTAATAAAATGTGGTGTGTTTTTCAAATATTTCTGCTTCGTATTTTTTTACCCATAAAATTTTAGGAAGTGTAAAACCTTCTAATGCGATATTATTTGTAATTTCTAATAGTTTATCAGAAAACTTATTTCTTATATATTTACACTCATCAATAGTTCTTACATCATTCCATAATATAGCATCTCTTAAAACTCTTCCTTGTTCATCAAGTAAAACCAAACTATGCATTTGCCCAGAAAAACTTAATGCTATAAGATTTTCATTTAAATCAAAATCACGATTTAATTTCTCAATAACATTTTCGAAAGCATCAATCCAAAATTTAGGGTTTTGTTCACAATATCCTTTTTTGGGATTGCAAACATCATAAGAACTACTTTTGCACCAATGAAATTTCCATCCTGATCAAAAACTACTCCTTTTAATGAAGATGTTCCTAGGTCAATTCCTAAAATATAATTCATTTTATTTCCTTTCATTAATGATTTTAATTTTATATTTTTATTTATATTATTTAAAAATGTGCAAAGGTATAACTTTGCACATTCTTGCTATCAATTCTTAATATTTTTATTGAAAAAATAATTCAGCTTTATTATCTGATTCAAACAATTTAACTTTTTCTTCTACAACTTCACACATAGCTTCTATGCAAGCAGGATATATAGCGTTAGGTTCTCTTAAAGAATTGTCTTTCAAAACTTCTCTACATTTTTGAAAAATGCCACTTTTATATCAGATGATATATTGATTTTATTGATTCCTCTTTTTACAGCTTCTGCAATTTCGGCATTAGGATTTGATGAGCCACCATGTAATACTAGAGGAATTTTTACTAGATCTTTTATTTGTGTTAATAAATCTAGTTTTAATTTAGGAACATAATTTTCAGGATATATTCCGTGAGCTGTTCCAATTGCTATTGCCAAAGAGTCACAATTTGTTTGATCTATAAATTTTTTAGCATCTTCAGGTTTTGTGTATTGAATATCTTTTGAACCACCATATTCATCTCCAGCATCTACACCAATTGTTCCGAGTTCTCCTTCTACAGATACATCTACGCTATGAGCAAGCTCTACAACTTTTTTTGTCATTTCAATATTTTCTTCAAATTTAAATGTACTAGCATCAATCATAACTGATGTAAATCCATCTTTTATTGCATTAATAACTTGTTTTATAGAAGAACCATGATCTAAATGTAACACTACTGGTAATTCAGATTTATTTGCTTTATCAATTATTGTTTTTACAAAACTATCTTCCACGTATGAAAGTTCATCGGGATGTATAGCTATAATTACTGGAGATTTTAGTTCTTCACATTTTTTGAAAACTCCATTAAGCATAGGTAATGATGAGATATTAAATGCTGGTACAGCAAAATTATTCTCGTTAGCAACTTTCAACATTTCTTTCATATTAATTAACATTTTAAACTCCTATATTATTAATTCCATTTTCTATTTATTCTCTTATCCATTGTATTTAGGATATTCGTTGCATAATAATTTGTAAGGTTTTTCATCCTCTATTATTTCAGGAAATCTTCCTACTTGTTCATAAAACCTATTGTCATTATCATCATCATTAACTTCAGAAACTTCTCCCACTAATACATCTCCAGTATTTTCTTTTACAGAAAATTTATGATATTGATATGGCTTTAAGGTAATACTTTGTCCAGGATTTAATTCAACACTTTCTCCTGCCTTTACATAATATTCTCTTCCATCAGATTCTACTAAGACATCATCTTTAGAAAAATTTCCATCGTCATCATTATAAACAGTTATAAGCAAAGTTCCTCCGCCTCTGTTTATAATATCTTCTGTTTTTTGCCAGTGAAAATGAAACGGAAATTCTTGATTTTGCTTTATCATAATATATTTTTCTGCATATTTTTTGAAGAAGATTTATTTATATTTCCATTTCTACAAGTAAATAATGAAAAACCTATATTTTCAAAATCATCTAAACCAGCATCGGTTATATCCCATCCAAGTTTATTATCTCTGATTATGTCATATTCATTATTTTTATCTTTCCAGTCTTCAGTTGACCAATATGCAAAATCAGGTAGATATACATTCATTTTCTTCAAAAATTTTTCCATATCTTTTATTGCTTTATTAATTTGTGATCTTTTCATATAACCTCTCTAATTTATGAAAAACTTAAATTTTCTAGCTCATCATTATTATCTTTTTTATTCTCAAAATTTGTTACTTTTTTATTTTTAAAAATTGTAACAAAATAGCAAATACTAAAGATCCTACTAATAAAGAAACTAACCACAATAAAGGTTTGTTAATTCCAGGTAACGCTACCAATCCACCTGATGGAACTTTTGATTCAATATTCCAAAGTCCAACTAATCCACCACTTACACCAGCACCAACAGCTGTGCATATAGTTATTCTTAATAAATTATTCAATATTATTGGAAATGAACCTTCTGTTATTTGAAAACATCCCATAATGAATGCTGTTTTTAAAGAATCAACCTCTTGTTGTGAAAATAAATCTTTTTTGCCGATGATTTTTGATAAGAAATATCCAATTGTTAATCCAAATGGTGCAATCATACTCGCTTGAATCAAATTACATATAGGACCACCAAATCCTTCGGACAAAGCAGCTGCTGAAAATGTAAATACAACCTTATTTATTGGTCCACCATAATCTACCGCAGATAAAACTCCCACTACAACTCCAAAATCATAGAATATTCTGGCTTAGAGCTTAAACTTTTAAGAAGTGAATTTACACTTTCTGTCAACCAAATTATAGGAACTCCAATTATATATTGCATCAAAATAGCTATAATCAAACTTACTATTAAAGGTTGAATTAATTGAGGCATAAGTCCTTGCATCCACTTTGGAAGTTTTAAATTACTTAAAACTATTTTTGTTAAATATCCAGCTAAAAATCCTACTACTATACCACCTAAAAATCCATAACCATTTGTCTTACATAAAACACCCAAAATAATTCCTGGTGCTATTCCAGCTTTGTCCGCTATAGAATACGCAATTCCAGTTGATATGACTATAGGTATAAAGCCTAATCCATTAGCTCCCAATGTGCTCAAAGCATCATTTAAATTAATAAATCCACCATCTATCTCAACAACTTTTCCACCTAAAATATTTCCAATTACCATAAGCATTCCTGCCGCAGATACAAAAGGTATTAGATAGGATATGGCTGTCATGACATGTTTTCTAATATTTAATTGTTTCATTTTATTTCTCCATTAATTTTTCTATTTTTTCAATCAATTTATCAGATGATTGAACAACTGTGCTAGTTGAAATTTCTATTATTTTTTGCCATCAAAACGATTTCTCTTTGATACAGAAACATCTACTGCTAAAATTACTACATCTGCTTCTTTTATTTCTTCTTCGGTAAGCTCATTTTCAATTCCAATAACTCCTTGCGTTTCAACTTTTATTTCATGTCCTCTTTTGCAAGCTGCATTTATTAACTTTTCTTTCGCTAAATATGTATGAGCTATACCAGCAACACACGCACAAACACCAACTATTTTCATCCCTAACTCCTAAAACAATTTTTATTTCTTCTTTAGAATCCGCACTTAACAATTTTTTTAATATATCTTCATTTGCTAAATTAGAAGCTACTTTTGATAGTAATTTCAAATGTTCATCTGCAAAGTTCTTATCATTCTTTACAACAAATAATATAACTATCCTTACTCCATTATTATCTAAACTTTCCCATTCAATTTCCTTATTTAATTTCCCAATCGCTATTGTTGTTTCGTTTACATAATCACTTTGCCCATGAGGTATTGCAACAAAATTTCCAATGCCTGTTACTCCGAGTTTTTCCCTTTCTAAAACATCTTTTACAAAACCATCCACTTCTGAAATATATTCGTTTTCTTTCAAAACTTTAGATAATTTTTCTAATACTTGAATTTTAGATTCTGCCTTTAAGTCATTTAAAATCAAATTGTCATCTAATATTTTGTCAATTTCCATATTTCCTCCTTTCGTTTTAGCAAATACAAAATATATTATTACATAAATTGTACTTTATATTTTTTTATGTAATACCATTTCATATTTATATAATAACACTAATTATAAAAATGTCAATATGAAACTATATTTTTTATTTTGCTATTTTATATAATGTAATATAATTACATAGAGGTGTATTATGACTAAATTGGATAAAAATGAAAAAGTTATTGATATTTTAAAAATAATTACAAAAATCTTTTTAAAGCAGAAAAATAGTTGCGGATTATATAATCAACAATCCAAACAAAGTAACTCTTATGAGTGTAAAAGAAATAGCAAACGAAACAAAAGTAAGCGATGCAACTGTTGTTAGAATGTGTCAACATTCTGGTTTTGACGGTTTTTACCAAATGAAAATTTTACTTTTAAGAGATATTGGTGAAGGAAATCAAAATGATATTGCCGATTTTCAGGATAAGCCAATAGAATTTTTTTAAATAGAAAAAAAGTTTAATAAACACTATTAACAAAGAAGATAATATAAATAATATAAAAAAATTAGTAAGTAAATTATTAGACAGCAACATAACCTTAATAGCCGCCACAGGAAATACTCTGCCCGTTGCCCTAGATTTAGAATTTAGACTAAATAGACTAGGCATAAAAACTTTTACAACTTCTACTAATGAAAGATTATTAAATTATACAAGTAACTTAAATGAAAATGATTTTTTAATTACGATTTCAAAATCTGGTTTATCAAAAAATATATTAAAAGTTAGCGATATAGCTAATAACAAAAATATAAAACAAGCTTGTATCACTTCAGAAATAAATTCCAGTTTATCTGAAAATTCAGATATTACAATATTTTCAGGTAAACTTTATAATGATATAAATGACTCTTATAATGGTTTAGAATCTCATATAGGAGAATTTATAATTAATGATATAATTATAGCCTTTGTTGCTTCAACAAAACATAATAAAAATCAACTGCTACAATCTCAACAACTAGAATACGAGTTTTTCTCTTCTTTAAAATTATAATAATTTATAATTATAATTTATTTAGAAATCTTTCCTATTCTCATCTGAAATTAATAAAATAAAAAAGGGCTGTTGAAAAATGATGTGTACCCTCCCTACTGGGTTATCCAGTAAAGAGGGTACACATCATTATTTTTCTGCCTTTTTTTGTTGAATAAAAAAAGTTAATCATTTAAAAATTAAGGAAAATAAAGAGAAACCCATCTTGAGCTTGTCGAGAGATCTCTTTTGTTTTACTTTATATTTAAATTTAACCTATTCCATTGAGATTTCGATCCTTTCATTCGATTTAGATGGGTTTTATATTTTATTTTCACCTATCAAATCTCCTAAATAATATATATACTAAAATTACACTAATCAAAGAAATTCCAATAACATAAATGTAGCCAAAATTCCATTTTAATTCTGGCATATTTTCAAAATTCATCCCATACCAACCAGTTATTATCGTGATTGGTGTAAAAATTGTCGTTACAACTGTCAAAACTTTCATGGTGTTATTCATAGAAAGGTCCATTTTTGATGTGTAGGAATCTTTAACATTTGTAATATATCCGCTTAGGTAGGAAATATTTGAAGAATATCTTTCCACCCTAAATAAAACCGATTTTAAATGTTTTATATCGTCATCATCAAAAATTTCATTTTCATTTTCCATTAAAACTTCCAAGGTATCTAGAAGTCTTTCGTATGATGCATACAAATTTAGAGCCTTATGCCTATTGTCAGAAATTATTCCTATGCTATCTCTGTTTTTTTTATTTTTTATTATCGCATCTTCCACAGCTGCTGTTGAATTTTTTATTTGATCAAATATTCTTGTGTGGTTGTTTACCAGAGCTGTAATAAAATATTTCAAAAGCCTTCCAGGAGATCTTGCTGAAAATTTCTTTGTTAGCATCTTCCTAAATGCCTCTGTTGTCGATTGGTCTCTGTCATACAAGTCAACAATTATAAGTCTGTTGTTTTCTATATAAAATCCTATAAGATCTGAAGTTTCAAGATTTCCCATAATGTCTAATAATTCTAAAATTGCAAATGTATAATTATCTTCCACTGCCATATAAGATTTTTTGGCTGTATCTGACAAGAGCAAATCAATTATAGCATCATCCAAATTATAAGTTTTTGCAAAATCAATAAAACTAGCCTTGCCCAAATACATCAAATAAAAATCATCATCTTCTATAACATCATAAAAACTAGAAATATCGGTTTGTTCAAAACCATTATCCGTGTCAAATTTATAAATATAATCCATTTTTTTCTCCTTAAAATCGGGAAACTTTTCTTTTACATTATGACTATATGAATTATCGATAAAATTTCAACGATTTAAAGCTTAATTTATAGATATTATTTTTAAAAATAAAAAATAAGAATCCTTTATTCAACGATTTTTTACAAACGTCTAAAAAAGATTCTTATTTTTATAAACATATTATAGTTCTTTATTTTCAAAAATTTTTATGGAAATAAAAACCGAAATTGAGTGGACTATTATTGTTATGACAAAAATTATTAAGGATAAAAGTGTTTTATCCATTGTTAAGCCCTTATTTACATATTCTAAAATCCATTCTTTATTTGATGAAATTGTTGAGAAAAATGCAAATACTACAAAATATAAAATTACAAAAACCAGTCTTGCTTTTTCTGCCCCAAATTTATACATTAATGGAAGTTCAACTACTCCAACTATACTTGTTACAAAAAATAGGGATGATATAAGCAAAATTAAGGGAATTTCTTTTGTAAGTGGGTTTTTATTAAATCCTACAAGAAATGACAAGGCCATTGCAAAAATAGACATAAACCAAATTATGGCATATCTTGAAAATACAATTTTTTTCCTAGAAATTCCACTTGAAATCAAATATTTATTTGTTGAATATTGGTTGTCGATTCCAAAGACCATTCCCAAAAGTATTATTGGAATTAGAATAAAAAATAAGGGAATCAAAACCAGTTGATTTTCTTTGTAAAAATAAATACCCAAAGCAATTATTATTACAAATTGTAAAAGCAAAGCGTTTTTTATTGAAATCAAATCTTTATATATCAAGGCTTTCATTGTATTTCTCCTTTATCATATAAACCATAATTTCCTCTATACTCACATTTTCTACTTCAAGATTTTGAGGAATTAATTCTTTTTTGACCAAACATTCTTTTCCAAATTTATAATCTCTTACTGCAATTATGGAATTTTTATCAATACTTTCAAATTCTTCTTTTGAAAGAGAAACTAGGCCATAATCTTCCTTTAATTTATCCTTATTCTCAACAAAAATTAGCTTTCCCCTATGTAAAAAGGCAATTTCATCTGCAATTTTTTCTAAATCTGACAAAATATGGGATGAAATCATAATGCTTTTGTTTTCATCTTGGATAAATTCTAAAAGTATATCCAAAATATCATCCCTTGCCACAGGATCAAGCCCACTTGTCGCCTCATCCAAAATCAAAAGCTCTGCCTTGTGGCTTAATGCCAAAATCAAAGACAATTTCATCTTCATTCCTCTAGAAAAAGTAGAAATTTTCTTTTTTTCTGGAAGCTTAAATCTTTTTAAAAGCTTATTAAAAGTTTCTTTTTCCCAAAAATTTCCATAATACATGGAGTGAAATTTTTCAACTTCTTTAATATTTAACTCTTGGGGAAAGAAAAAATCTTCAAAAACAAAGGCGATTTTTTTCTTCTCATCCTCAGTCAAATCTTCAATTTTTTTGCCGAAAATATAAATTTCACCAGAATCTTTTTTCATATCGCCCAAAATCAATTTGATTGTAGTAGATTTTCCAGCTCCATTTTCTCCAATATATCCTACAATAGATCCTCTTTTGATATTTAAATCCAAAGGTCCAAGATAAAAATCATTCAAAGATTTTTTTAGACCTTTTATTTTTAATATATCATCCATCTTCTTCCTCCAATATATCCATAAGAGAAATAATTTCTTTTTTTGAAATTCCTGCAAGTTTAGACAATTTGATAATTTCTTTTAGATGATCTTCAATTTTTATAGAAAATTTTTCCCTGATTAATTCTGGATTTTGATCTTTTACAAAATTTCCCTTTCCTGGAACAGAATTAATAAGTCCATCTTTTTCAAGTTCATCATAAGCCCTTTTCGTTGTAGCTACACTAACTCTAAGCTCTTTTGCCAAAAGTCTAATAGAAGGAAGAGGCTTATCCTTTTCTATCTTATCATTTAAAATTGCGTCTCTTATTTGATTTTTGATTTGTAAATATATGGGATCTTTACTCGAGTATTTGATCTTAATATCCATTTATTCCTCCTACTGTTCATAGTGTACCTTAACAGTTGAAAAGTGTCAAGATATACAAATAAAAAAAGCTTGGTTAAAACCAAGCTAATTTTTATTGAATATCATCTAAAAGCTCTGTCAAAATATAGCCTTGGTATTCTCCATAGCTTACTTTTGACCATTCGCCTACTATTTCTGATCTTTCTATTTGTGTTCCGGGTTGGATTGTTGCTACAATTTCTGAATCTGTGTTTGTTTGTCTTCTTATATTTGAAATATCTTTTACTGTGAATATTCCATAAGCTTGTTTTGGCTCTTTATCTTTATCTTTTTCTTTTTTATTTTTCTTATCTTTCTTTTCTTCTTTTGTTTCTTTTTTGTCTTCTGTTTCGTTTGATTTATTTTTTTCATCAAGATTTTTTAGACTTGCAAGATTATTTGAAGAAGAATTTTCGTTTGTTTCGTTTTTCTTTTTGAAGGTTACTTCTGTTGAAACTTTATTTGATATTTGGCTTTCTTCTGGATGTCTTTGGGATACATATTCTTCTTTTGAACATGCTGAAAGTGTTAAGCTCAAGGCTAATATTAATAAAATTTTCTTTTTCATTTTTCCTCCTTAATTATCCGTTGTTATTATTCCCGAAATTTGGGCATTTACATTTTCAAGTTTTCTTATTGATGAATTTAATTTTTTTCTTCTGAAATCTTTTTTTCTGGCAAAAACTATAACTGAATCTGCGAGTCTTGGATAAAAATTTGCATCGTCGTATTTTTCGTTATCTGCTGTATCTAAAAATATAAAATTATATTTTTCTTTTAGAGAATCAAAAATATTTTCTATCCTATCATAGTTTAAAATGCTTGGATTTATTTCTCTTTGTTCTGGTGCAAGAATTAGGTCAAGATTTTTTTGGAAATGATCTTTTACTATGAAATTTTCATAAGGTTTTTCCTTTTCCAAAATATCAAAAAATCCTCTATCAAATTCAATATCGCACAAATCTCCCATCATTGGATTTCTAAAATCAGCTTCTATAATAATTACCTTGTAATTATCTTTTGCCAATGCTCTAGCTAAATTTAAAATCAAAGATGACTTGTTTATCTTTTCATTTGATGATACAAATTGTACCAAAGAATTTTTATCTGCAATTTTCAAAAAATTATTTTTTAAGGATTCAAAAGATTTTTCTATCTCCTTCGCCTTATTTTTATTAAACATCTAAATCACCATCATCATATTTTGGCATATCTGCAATTATTGTATAGTCTTTGTTGTTTTCTTTGTTTTGATATAATCTAAAATCTTCATCTTCCTCAGCTGATAAATCTTCATTAGAATTTATATCTTGGGATAATTCATTGTCTTCGTCGTCGTAGTATTCTTGTACTAAATTTCCATCTTCATTTATATAAGATTCTTTTACATTATCATAATCATTTTCATAATCGTATTCTTCTTTATCATCATCTTTTGTAAATACGACTTTTCTAATTTCTTTTTCTTCAACATATTCTTCTTCATCATTATTTTTTGAATTTCTAATTGACACTACAAGTGAACCGAAAATAAAATATGTTATAAAAGCTGCAAGTCCAACTTTTAGTGAATCTTTTTCGCTCGTTTTTGCTAAACTTGCATTTGGATAAGCCTTGTCAATTACTACCGCATCAGCTTTGTAAAGTTGATTAATTACTGCAACTGTAATTTCTGCATATTCATCTGCTATATCTTCTGCCCTAAGTTTTATAGAATCTTTTACATTTATATTTAAAATATGGGTATTGGCAATTGCTTGTATTTGAATTTTTTTGTCAAGTTCGCCAGGATCCATATCAAGTTTTAAATTTTCAATTACCCTTTTTTTGATAGCATTTGAATTTACAGTTTCTGCATAAGTGTAAGCAGTTTTATCATCATCTTTTATTTTTTCATTAGAGGTTGTAAGGATTTTTGATTGAGCCTTATAAGTTTTTATACCAAACTTATCAAACAAAAAATAAAATCCTATTCCAATTATAAGGCCAAAAACCAAAGCCTTTGGTATTACGCTAAATACTGATTCTTTCTTTTTCATTATCTCCTCCGAAATTTCTGTAATTTATTTTTATTTAAATTATTTTTATTTTTCAAAACTCTTATTCTAATTTTACACTATAAGGAAAATTTTTTAAAGTTTTGCCAAAGCAAAAAGGCGGGTTTCCCCACCTCAGATTTCTAACAACATATCAAATCCTCATGCAAAGAATATCATACGGAAAAAATTGACTTGATTTCAAATTGAAAAAATCCGTCAAAAATCGCACTGTTTGAGCGTAAGTGAGTTTGCGATTTTAGGATTTTGAAATTTAGAAATCAACAATTTTTGAAGTTAGATATTCGTGCTTGAGGATTTGTTATCTCCTGAAGTGAATCTTCCCACCTTTTATTTTTTAAAATTTTATTTAATTATTAGAAAATATAAAAATACAATTACTGCAAGGACAATTCTATATTTTCCAAAAATAATGAAGTCATTTTTTTGTACGTAAGAAATAAATTTCTTAATTACTATATAAGCAACTATAAAACTTAAAATCATTCCTATAAGAATTAAAATCCATTCATATCCTGAAAATCCTGATACATTTTTTACAACTTTTAAAAGAGTTGCTCCAAGCATAGTTGGAATTGCCAAAAAGAATGAAAATTCTGCACTAGCTGATCTTGAAAGTCCCAAAATCATTGCTCCAATTATTGTCGCAGCTGACCTTGATGTTCCTGGAATCATTGCAAGAACTTGAAAACATCCTATAAAAAATGCTGTTTTATAAGAAATTAATGAAATATTATCGACTCTTTGTCTGTTTTCTTTTTTGTTTTTATTTTCAATTAAAATTATTCCAATACCCCAAACAAAAAGCATAAGGGCAACAACCATTGGATTAAATAAATACTCATCAATTATATCGTCAAATAAAAATCCCAAAATTCCTGCTGGTATTACTCCAACTATAACTCTTTTCCAAAGCTCAATTGTTTCTTTGTAAGGATGAGTTAATCTATAATAAAATTTTGATTGGCCATTTAATTTCGCATAATTTTTTGGAAAATATCTTTTTGTTTTTTCAAAATCCCAAGGATTTAATTTAGAAAAATACAAAACAACTACTGAAAGTATTGCTCCAAGTTGAATTATTACATTAAAGGCGTTGGCAAATTTTTCTGGTTCAAGTTTTACAAACTCATTTACCAAAATAAGATGACCTGTTGATGAAACAGGCAAAAATTCTGTAACTCCTTCTACAATAGAAAGAATTATTACTTTTAATAAATCTAAAATCATTTTTCAAATTCCTCCATGAATGAATGTTCTTTACCATTTATTTTATATCCCAAAACCATATCGCAATTTACATTTTCAGCTGATCTTAGGATTGATTTTTCTACATTTGGTATTTCTTCTTTTAAATCTTCAATAAGATTTTTTATTTTTTTTCTTGTATAAGACTCACTTTTTTTTGTAACAGTGCAAGCACAATTTAAGGCACTTAATCCTACATAATCACGCCAAGCTATTACATCTTTTTCTTCTATAAAATACATGGGTCTTATAAGCTCCATATCATCAAAATTTTGCGCCAAAAGTTTTGGCTTCATTGTTTTATAATTTCCAGCATACAAAACATTCATCAAAGTCGTTTCGATTGCATCGTTCATGTGATGGCCCAAGGCAACTTTATTACAACCAAGCTCTTTTGCCTTGGCGTATAAAAATCCCCTCCTCATTCTCGCACACATATAACAAGGATAGTCTCCAGAAATTTTTTCGCTAATTTCAAAAACATCCGAATCGAAAATTTTTGCTGGAATATTTAAATATTTTAAATTTTTCTCCAACAAATCTCTGTTTTCTTTATCGTAGCCTGGATCCATGCAAATATATTCAACTTCAAAATTTACATTTGAATGTTTGTGCAATTCTTCAACAAGTTTTGCTGTCAAAAGTGAATCTTTTCCACCAGAAATCGCACAAGCGACCTTGTCGCCCTCATTTATTAATTCATATTTTTTTACAGCTTTTATAAATTTTGACCAAAGCTCTTTTCTATATTTTTTTATAATTGATCTTTCAATTTCTACTAATTCCATCATAACTCCACTATGCTTGAAGGTTCGTTTCTTTTTGCAACTTCCAATTGTATATCTTTATTTGTGTCTAGTCCGCAGGATTTTAGGTAATTATCTACAGTTATCCTGCAAAGTTCTTCTGAATTATTTGTTTCAGACAAGTGAGCAAGAAAAATTTTTTCATTTTTGCCTTGAAGGGCATCAGCCAAAGATTTTGCCGATTGTTCATTTGATAAATGTCCCATCTTTCCCATAATCCTAACTTTCATCGAATAAGTATAGGGACCTCTTTTTAAAGCATCAAGGTCATGGTTTGCCTCAAAATAATAAACATCTGATCCCTTTATCTCATTTAAAATTCTCTCATCAATTATTCCCGTATCAGTCAAAACCGTAATTTTTTTATTATCCAAATACAAAATAAAACCAACTGGTTCATTTGCATCGTGATGAATTGATATTGGAAAAATATCAAAAGAATTGAAATTAAAAAAAGAATTCGATTTGAAAATTTTTATATTTTCATCTTTTAATTTCCCAGCATTTTTAATAAAAGAAAGCCAGGTTCCCTTGTTGGCATAAATTGGAATATCATATCTTCTGCTCATGACAGATGCTCCCTTTACGTGGTCGATGTGTTCATGAGTTAAAAAAATTGCATCCAAATTTTTTGGATTTTCGCCAATTTGAGATAAAAGATTTTCAATTTTTCGTCCCGAAAAACCACAATCAATCAAAATTTTTGATCCCTTGTGTTCAACAAAAACAGAATTTCCCGAAGATCCTGAAGCTAGAGAGCAAAATTTACTCATAATACTTCCTATCTTTTTTATTTTACAAAATTTATTTTAACATAAAAATATGTAAGATTTTAGAAAAATCTTACATAAATAACTAATCATATAATACTGGTTTTTTCGCTCTTTTCAATTTTAATTGGCAAAAAATATTTTTTCTAAAATATCACAAACTCCATCTTCATCGTTTGAATAATTTGAAACAATATCAACCATTTCTTTTACACTTTCTCTCCCATTTCCGCAAGTTGCAGAAACTCCTGCCATGTTTAGCATAGTTTTGTCATTATTTGAATCGCCAATAGCAAGCGTTGATTTTAAATCAACATTTAAAATTTCGCACAATCTTTTTAAAGCCTGACCCTTGTCAGCCTCCTTGTGCAAAACTTCAAAAACTTCTGGCACATTTCTTACTGTTTGATAAGTTTTTAAAAGTATTTCATTATAATTTTTTTCAAATTCATCAACAGCATCTTTGTTTCCAGTTATGGTAATACTATCAACCCTTTGACTCATATCTTTCTCATCAATTTTTTCAATAGGCATTTTTAAAATTTCAGATTCAAATAAAAAATATTTATTTACCTTTTCGCTATTGCTATACAAATTATATTTATTGTAAATTCCTATTTGAAGCTTATCGTTTATTATCTTTTTAAGATTTAAATAATCTCCCATGCTTAAAATTTTTTTTGAAACATCCGACTTGTCCTTATTTTTAATTATAAGAGAGCCAGTATTTGTTATAGAATAATCATCATCAGAATTTAATTCCAAATCATCAAGTATCCAAGAAAATCCACCAAGAGGTCTTCCAGTAGCAATAACTACAAAAATCCCCTTTGCTCTCAACTTTTTAATAATTTCAAAATTTTTCCTAGAAACTTTTTTATCCGAATTTAAAAGAGTTCCATCAAGGTCAATAGCTACAAGTTTTATATTTTTTTCCATATTCACTCCTAACTTTCTTCTCTTTTTATTCTATCACATAAAATTATATATTTTAAAAAATAAAAATAAGCCTTAATGTAAAGGCTTATTAATAAAATTTTCTATTAATTTATTTTTATCATAAATTTCTTTTTCTATATTTTTATAATAATCTCTAAGATTTCTCTCATTTCTATATTTTTTTCCATTCATCAATTTTGAATTTGCATTCATGCCAAGGCCTATAATATTTTCAAGCTCTTCATTTATTAAAATATTATATCGTTGAGAAGTATTTTCTTTTTCATATCCAATATTTTCCAAATTTCCTATTATGTTTTTTTGCCTATAAAGATAATAGGGCTTGTAGGAATTTTCTTTTGTAAAAATTTCTATATCCTTTGCAATTTTTATACTTTCGCTTTCATTTCCATTTATATTTTCTTCGAAATATTTTGAGCCAACTTTCTGAGCCAGTGCATGGAAGGTTATATTATCTGGTTCTAATTTTTTTAAAATTTCAAAATTTTTAGAAAAACTTTCCCTATTTTCTCCATAAAGTCCAACTATAAAATCCATATTTACAATAAAACCAAGTTTTTTGGCATAGTCATAAATTTTAACAAAATTATAAAAATTGATTGGTCTGTTTATATTTTCCAAAACATTCACGCTAAAAGTTTGGGGGTTTAAGGAAATTCTTCCTACATTTTTTTCTTTAAACAAAGCTAATTTTTCAAAGTCAAGAGTATCTTCCCTGCCTGCTTCAAGTGTAAATTCATTGAAAATAAATTTTTCGTTGATTAAAGACAAAATCCTATCCAAATCTTTCACAGATAAATTTGATGGCGTTCCTCCGCCAAGATAAATTGTATCCAATTTTTCTGGCAAATTAATTTTTGAAATTTCTTCTAATAAAAAATCGACATAAAGATTTTTTTCTACTGTGTTTGACACAATAGTCGGATAAGAACAATACCTGCACCTTTGAGGGCAAAATGGAATATTTATATAAAGATTAAAATCTTTTGCATCAAATTTTAATTTGTCCTGACTTTCTTTTATAGCTTTTAATAAATTGATTTTATTATCTTTTAACTTGTAAATATTTTTCAAATCATCAAAACTATGATTTTTTAAAAGTTTTGAAGGCTTTGACCCTGTTAAAATCCCCCAATCAGAAGTTTTTTTGCTTTCTTTTTCCAAAATTTCAAAAAGAATTTGTTTTAATTTTAAATTTGAATCAAAAAAGTAGGACTTATTTTTATTTTCAATAAGTCCATTTTTTATCAATATATCAGGATTTTTTTCAACAAAAGAAAAATCTTCTTTGTCATAAAAAATATTTAAAATATCATATACAATTTTTCTTTGATTTTCATTTTCTAAATATATTTTCATATTTCTTTTACAATTTCTCTCGCCCAAACTTGGTCGATCATTGATGTTTCTTTGACATCAACAAAGGCTATGTATTTGTCATACAAAGTTTGATAAAGATCATCCACAAATGGCATTTTGAATTTTCCATTTTTTGTTACAATTATAAATTCATTATTTTTATAGTGCATAGCCAAAATATCTTCTTTTTTAAATTTAAAATCTGGACTTTGAATTAGGACAAACTTCATTATTTCAATTATATTATCAATTTTCCCATCATCGAAAATAGAAATTTTTTCCTTCAAATCAAGGTCATTTTTGCACATTCTTATTATAAAATCTTCTGCCTTATTTTTATTTAGCCTATCCAGAATTTTTAGGGAAGATTTGAAGGCTAGTTGATTTCTTTTTTGGATAAATTTAGGATCATTTACAAACATCAACTTCTTGTCATTATCTGTATAAACATATCTATAATTTAATTTAAATAATTTTTTGCAAGATGGACATTCAACAAGACCTACATTTTCTATAAAATCTTTGTCATTAAGAGAAAATATTGCAGTAGGCAAAGATTTTGTAAATTTTTCCTTACAAGATGGGCAAGATAAAGAAAAATCTTTATTTCTTGTATCAATATTATTTTTATTTTTTAAAAAATCCAAAAATTCTTCCAAAGATGAAAACACCAAATCTGCTTCATTTTTTATAAGCTCACTATCGTCCAAATCAACTATCAAAACTGCCACAGCACCACTTGCCTTTGCAGCTTTTATCCCAGAAAGAGAATCTTCCAAAATATAAGTTTTATTTTTATCAGCATTTAATTTTTCCATAGCAAAATTAAAAATTTCAGGATTTGGTTTGCCTTCAACAATATTATCCGAAGAAATTATCAAATCAAAATAATTTCTCACCCCTTCCCTATCAACCAAAAAATCTACCCTGTCTTTTTCAGAAGAAGACGCAAGAGCAAGTTTCTTATTATTTTTTTTCAAATAATCCAACAATTCCACCAAACCAGATTTTTTTAAAGAATAATCAATTTTTCCAAATTTTTCTTCCCTCAAATCATTTAAATCTTTTCTAATTTCTACAGCTTTTTTTCTGTCCATAGAAAATTTTTCAACCATATAAGAAATAGATTCATCCATTTTTCTTCCAGATAAAAGAATCTTATCTTCTAAATCAAAAGAAAAATTATTCTTTTTTGCAATCTCACGCCATGTTTGATAATAAAAATTTTCCGTATCAAACATAGTTCCATCCATATCAAATATAAAATAATCCATACTAAAACTCAATTAAATTTAATCCCAATTCTTCATCAAATTTTCTATTAATATCGCCATCAATAATTGTAACAAAAATTTCCGCAGTTAAAGAAATAATAGCCTCATTCAAATGACCTGCAATTGCTTCCCCTGCAATATCTCCAGTAAGAGCATTTGTTTTTGCCTTGCCACAAGTGATGTGAAAATGAGTATAAAGCTTACCGTCTTTATTAGAAATATTTCCACAAAGATTTGAAATTTCTAAATATTCTTCATATTTTTTTATATTATAATCCTTAGTTTCAGGATCAAAAAGACCAATATCAAGATTATCAGTAGCACCAATTCCAGTTAAAAAACCAGCCTTTACATTTTCCTTTTCCAAAATTTCCCTAACAGATTCAACAAGCTTGTCGCCCTTTTTTAATCTAATAACTAATTTATCATCAAATCTTTTATAAACCATATAAAATCCTTTCATTTTTCTTTAACTTACACATTCTTTAAACATTATACCCAAACAAGGGGAGGGATATTGGATTTTGATTTTTTTTTAATCTTTAATTTTAAAATAAATTATTTTATTAAATTAAAACTTCGTATACTTAGGGCGGAAGGAACAGGGGACTTCCGATTGTCCCCTTTTTCCTTCCCCCTAAGAACTCCCATCTTTATAACCCTTAACCGGCCCTTGCAGGGAGCAAAATCAGAAAGAAACTTACGTTTCTTTCGTTTTTTAATCGATTATCCAAATTTAATAAGTATATAAGTCCAAAATAAATAAATTCTAAGTTCATTAAAAGAGAAAAAATAACTCACTAACGTTCAAACAATTTTTTCTCTAATAATTCACTTGAATTTATAATTATTTTTAAAAATCAAATTTAAAAAAATTGAAAGAAGCGAAGCTTCTTACAAAATTAGCTCCATGCAATGGTCGGTTGCAGGGGGGCAAAAAGGTGGGGGTTTTAGGGATATAATTAGCTTGAAATTGTGCCAGTGGTACAATTTCAATAATTATACCGCGGACTTTATTCGTAGTTTTAATTTGAAATTGAATTTTGATTTAAGATTTTTTTAAATTTAAAAAGCAAGTCAGCGTGGAAAAAGGGGACAATCGGAAGTCCCCTAATTTGTCCCCTTAGTAACGAAGTATTAAAAATTAATTGTAATTTAGTAAATCATAGAAAAACATTAAGCTTAAAAAATAAAAAAATCTGCATTTAAAAAAGGACTATTTCTAGTCCATTTTCACTCTTTTTAAAAGTGCCATTGCAAAAATAGCAGTAATTATTACAGAAATAACTCCATTTATTGAAGAAACTCCAAGTTTTTGTACAACTTCTACCATATTTGCTTCAAATGACAATCCCATAGCAACTTTATTTTTTATAAAAGTGTATAACAAATAAAGAATAATATAGGTTATTTGTCCAAAAAATCCTGCAAGAGCTGCTTTTGCTTTTTCATTTTTTATTTTTGTTTTGTGAAAAATCAAACCTGCCACAAAGCCCATCATAAATTTATTTATAAATGTAAATGGTGCTGATGCAAAATAAAGTGGATTTGTTAAATCAAAAATTGCAGAACCAACTCCTGCTGCAAGTCCTCCAAGTCCTGGTCCTAAAATTATTCCTCCCAAAAGACAAAAGGCATTTCCTAAATGAAATCTTGTATCTCCCATTGGCGTTTTGAGTGGTATTTGAAAAAATGCTGAAAAAATAAATACCAAGGCTATAAAAAGACCTGTATATGTAAGTTTTTTTGTAGATAATTTAATCATGAGTCCTCCTATTTTTATTTCTACGTTTTTCTATCACAAACTAATTATATAATACAAAGGAAAATGTGTAAATATATCATTTTTCTATAAAATATTTTATAAATATCCATTTTCAAATTTAAAATGCAATTTTTTTCTATAAAATTAAAAATGTAACATGAGTTACAGAAATTAATTTGAATTTTTTATATAATAAATTAAAAACAAAAAGGAGTTATAGATGAGCGAATTTTTAGGACCAATACATTATATGATGTATGAAAAAATAAAATTTCAAGATAAAATTACAAATTTTCTTTTAGATGGCAATACAAAAGAAATTGACGAAAAAATTAAACCAGTTTCAACTGATAATTTGGAAAATTTAATAGACCAAGAAAATATTCACGGCTGGCTTGATTCAAAAATTGATGTTGTAGAAAATAGACTTGCTTTTGCAATTAAAAATAGCAAAAATGCCAAGGAAAAATTATTTGATTTTGGAAAAAAACAAGCAGTTGGAAAAAAATTTTCTGATTATAATGAAATTTTTAAGGATTTAAATGCCATGATTCTTGATGGAATGCCATGTGACAACGGACTTTCTGCAACAATTGATGAAAATGGAGATTTATTTTTAATTACAAATGTAAATACTCACGAAAAATATTTCAAAGATTTTATAAATCCAGAAGATTCTCTTTCAAACACTTGCGAAGGAGGCCACAGCCACGACCACCACGAAGCTTTTGAAATTAATAAAAATGGTTTTGAATTAAAAGAAGAAATTTCTCCATATCATGAATATAGGTACGAATTTTTAAAAGGATATTTTGAAAATTCTCCCTACGCAGTTGACCTTGTTTGTGGAATTAATTATAGAATTTACAAAAAATAAAAAATATTATACAAAATGGATAAGTATATCTTGGAAAAATAATAAGGATTTTTATGAAAATAGAAGATGTAGTTAAAAATTAAAGGATGATCCTCGAAATAAAGACTATACGAACAGGGGATTGGTCCAATTTTTCAGTTAAATAAAGATTCTAAGATTTTAATAATTGGTCAGGCTCCCGGCAAAAAGTTGAGGAAAGCGGAATTTTATTTAATGATAAAAGCGGAGAAAATCTAGTTGATTGGCTGGGAATAAGTATGGATACCCTCCATGGCAAAAACTTTTCAATACTTCCCATGGATTTTTATTATCCAGGTAAGGGAAAAAGTGGTGACAAGGCTCCAAGAAAATTTATAGCAAAAGAATATCATCCTCTCCTACTTGAAGAGATTAAAAATATAAATTTAACTATATTGATAGGTGCCTATGCACAGAAATTTTACCTAAAAGATGATTTTAAGAAAAATCTAACGGAGACAGTAAGGAATTTTAAAGATTACTTGCCAGAGTACTTTCCCCTAGTCCACCCAAGTCCTTTAAATAATAGGTGGATGGCTAAAAATAAATTTTTTAAGGAAGAAACCCTGCCAGAACTAAAAAAATTATCCAAAGAATACTTTAGAAAATTTTATAGTTGAATGAAATAATAAATATTAGCAATAAGGAGGCTATATGAAAAAATTAAGTGCAAATATTTTAGATGGCAAATTTGAACATTTGATAGACGAAGACAAACTACAAATCACCCACCTACAAATCAAACAAGGTGAGGAAATTCCAAGCCATAAGTCAGATAAAAACGTAGTGGTTGTAATTTATAAGGGCAAGGTTAATTTCACTGGAGAAAATAAAAGTGAGATTATAGTGCCAGGTAATATAATAACTATGAAACCTAATGAAATGCACTCTTTAAAGGCAATTGAAGATAGTGATTTGATGGTTATAAAAGCAAAAATTTAAAAAATAAAAAAAGGATGTTGCAAAATGATTAATCGTTTCAAAATAATCATAGGGAATTCTCATAAAGTTTCGCATAAATAAAGCGATAAGCTCAGTACGAAGCTTTAAAAAATCTATGATAATAGGACGATAGTAATTCACACTTTGCAACATCCACTTTTTTATTTGTTTTTCTTTTTAATTTTTAACTTTTTTTCTCTTCCAAACAATTTATTTGTTGAATAATTTAGGATATTTTTCTTGTAAACTCTTGCTGCGATTATATACATTAGAACTATTCCGCCTAACAAAATTACTAAGGAAATCATTCCTTGTAAAAGGCTTGCGTTTTCGTAGATCAATCTCATTGGCATAAAAAATGTTGACAAGAATGGGATGTAGGATAAAATTTTTATAAAATTATTTGGCTCACTTCCTACAAATGATGTGGAAATAAAATAGCAAAACATAATTATTAGCATAATTGGCGTTGCCATTTTGCCTGCATCTTCTTGCTTTTGTACCAAAGAACCAAGCATAGCTGAAAGGATTATATATAAAATCAATCCCAAAACCATAAATAAAACTATTTCTCCAACTAATTTATAATTTATTCCTTCAAAAATTTCAGAAATATTAAATCCTAGCATAGTTTTTATTTTTTCGTAAAATCCTGTAAATTTAATTATGGCAAATCCAACAAGTCCCAAGGCTAAATAAATTCCAAAATGAACTAGCATAGCAAGAATTGTTCCAAAAATTTTTCCAGCCATATAAGTGCCAGCTTTTACTGATGAGAAAATAAATTCTAGCATTTTTGTGCCTTTTTCAACTGCAATATCTTGCATTATTATTTGTGAATAAAAAATTAAAACAAAATACATTACAAAAATTGTAGCAAATAGGGCTAGCATATTTCCTGGATTTTTTAAATTATCTTTTATTTCGTGAAGATTTACTTCTGGTTTTTGGCTAATTATTGCATTTTGCTTGGCGTCAATATTAGAATTTTTCAAATTTTCTTTTCTTTGCATATCCTCTGCCAAAGAATTTATTACAAGCATAGGAGTTCTTGCTGTTGTATCTCCATAATAATCAAAATTTAAAAGTCCGTCTTTGTTTTTCACTTCAAGGTAGGCTGAAATATCTTTGTTATCAAGAGCTTTTTTCGCCTCATTTTTTTCTTTAAATTCAAAATCTACCATAGGATTATTACGGAAATTTTTCTTGTATTTTTCTTCCGTTACAACTGCAATTGTGTCTGGAGTTTTGGTTGAGTAAGAAATGTAGGAAATTATTCCAATAACTACAGCCATAATAAAAGGCATAAGAACCATAACCCAAAAAGTAGGCGATTTAAGGTGTTTTTTTAAAGTATCAACTGATACAGTCATAAATCTATTCATTTTCTTCCACCTTTCTTGCAAAAATTTCATTTAATGTAGGAGGCGATTGGTCAAAATATGGAACAAATCCAATATTATCTACAATTTTTTTGAAAATAACTTTTGCGTAATCTTCATTTTTCAAAATAAAAGTCCACTTATTACCATCTTGGCTAATCATTTCTATATTTTCATCGTTTAAGAAAAATAAATCTTCGCTTGATTCGACTACAATTTTATTTCTTTCGTAAGAATTTCTAATTTCTTGAGGCGAACCATTCAAAACAATATTTCCTTTTTTAAGCATTATCAATTTTTTGCAAAGACTTTCCACATTTTCCATATTGTGAGATGAAAACATAATTGTCGTTCCTTCTTTATTTACATCTTTGATTATTTTTTCCAAAAGTCTGATGTTGTATGGATCAAGACCAGAAAAAGGCTCATCCAAAATTACAAATTCTGGTTTATAAATTAAAGCACAAAGAAGTTGAACTTTTTGTTGGTTTCCTTTTGAAAGCTCCTTGATTTTTGATGATAATTTTCCATCAATTTCAAAATATTCAAACCATTCTTTCAATTTTTCATCAGAAATATTATTCATTTTATTTAATTTTGCAAAATATCTTATTTGATCTTCTACTTTTCTTTTTGAATCAAGAGATCTTTCTTCTGGCAAAAATCCAATTTTTTCCAAAGGAACTTTAGAAAATTTTTTGCCATTATAAGTAATCTTGCCATCATATTTTGAATAAAAGTTCATTATACACCTAAAAAGTGTTGACTTCCCAGCGCCATTTTGTCCTATAACTCCAAAAAGTTCTCCATCTTTCACTTCAAAATCAAGATTATTTAAAGCAAGAAGATCTCCAAAACTTTTACTTAATCTTTCTACTTTTAGCATGGATACTCCTTTATCATAAATATCTATTCACTCTTATTTTACCATAGAAAATCAAATTAAAAAAGATGAGAAATCACTTCTCATCTTTTTCCTTTTCATACTTAATATATTTTAAAATTTCAAAATCAAGAGAATTTACCAAAATTGCAATTACAACTCCTACCAAAGTATCCAAAGTTCTATTTAGGGCAAAATTTATAGCTCCAAAATTTTCTCCATAATGATTTATTGAAACCGAAGCTAGGACTATGCACATTATTGAAATGGCGTTTGGTTTTTCCATAGAAGAAACTATCCAAATCAAAAAAGCCATAATTACCGATAATAAAAATAATTTCCTATGTCATTTGTAAAATTTTTCCTAACAAATAAAAGATATAAAAATCCAACAAATCCTCCAATGCAAGTTCCCAAAATCCTATTTAATCCAATATCAATTGAGCCGTTTACGTCATTTTTTGTACAAATTATAGCAGCTATGGCAGAATAAAATGGCAAGGCATTTGCCGATCTAAAATGCGAAAATGTAAAAGATAAAAATACAGCCAAAGCTGTTTTGAAAATTCTTTGTCCCGGTTTTTTTAATTTCATAATCCAAGCCTATCAAATAAAAAATCAAAAAATGTATCTTCATTTACCCTGTTTGCTATATATTTTTTATTTTTTGAATTAATTTCAACAATACTTCCCCTATCAAAATCTTCATTTACCTTGATAGCTTTTTCTTCAAAAATAAATGCTTGTGGTTTCAAAACCATATAAAGCAAAATCCCTGCCTTTATTTCTCTTTCATTTTTTGGATAAAATTTATAAAGATTTTTGATATTTTCAAAAACAGGATCAGAAGTTGATTTTTTCAAAATTTCATCAGGCAAGGTCAATGAATTCGAAATATCTATTGGCAAAATAAAAGTTTCAATATCTTCTTTCAAAACAATATTTGTAGCCTTTGGATCGGTAAAAAAATTAAATTCTGAATTTTTTGTAATATCTCCAGAAGAAAAATTTGAACCCAAAATAAAAATATGGTCAATGTATGAAACAAAATCATCATATTTTATTATTGCTTTTGCTATATTTGTAAGAGGACCTGTCGCAATAATATCAAGCCTTCCACAATCTTTTGCCAAATCATATAAAAAATCTTCAGGACTTGCATCAGATAAATAATCTTTTTTCTTGTCAAAAATTAGAGAATTTTCTCCCCTAATCAAAATTTCTTGATTTTTCAAATTAGAAGATGAGCCCTCACAAATTGGCAAAATTAAATCTTCCATATTTGCCATAGAAAGAATATTTTTTGCGGCAAATTTTGAATCCATAAAAGAGCTTACAGAAGAAATTCCAACAATTTCAAATTCATTAGAATTAAATGCCATTTTAAGCATCAAAATTTCTGATAAAGTAAAATTTGTATCTATATAAATAAATGGTTTTTCTTTTTCCATAATTCACTTCCTTTTTTTAAAAATTATACCAATATTAATTGAATTTTCTATCAAATTTTATAAGCAAAAATATAAAGAATATATTTTTAATTTTTACAATCAATTAAAACTTCTTGGTTTTTAATTTTATTTTCAAAATATATAGTTGTTTGACAAAATACAAATTAATTAAATAAATATAAGAAGATGACCGATTTTTGTGAATATTTACAAATAATAATTTATATAATAAAATAGTTTTTAATGATTAGGAGGAAAAAATGAAAGAATTTTTAAAAAGAAAAGGAATAAGTTTATCGGCAAAAGTTTATTTTATTGATGCTCTAGGCTCAATGGCTTTCGGACTTTTTGCAACTCTTTTGGTTGGAACAATTTTAAACACAATCGGCAAATCTTTTGACATTAAATTTTTGTCAGAAACAATTTGGCCCCTTGCCCAAGAAGCCACAGGACCTGCAATCGCCGTATCAATCGCCTACGCTTTAAACGCTGACAGATTAATTTTATTTTCATCAACAATTGTAGGACTTTCTGCAAATAAATTGGGAGGTCCAATGGGAGTTTTTATCGCAACATTAATCTCCGTAGAAATTGCAAAAATAATTTCAAAAGAAACAAAAATCGACATAGTTTTAACTCCAGTTGTGACAGTTTTAGTTGGAGTAATGATTGCAAATTTAGTAGGGCCTTTTATCCAAACGCTCATGACAAAAATCGGAATAATTATAATGGATGCAACAAGACAAAAGCCTTTTATAATGGGGATTATTGTTTCAGTAATTGTAGGAATTGTTTTGACTCTTCCAATTTCATCGGCTGCTCTTTGTATGACCATAAGTCTTTCAGGACTTGCGGCAGGAGCTGCGACAATTGGTTGCTGTTGTCAAATGATAGGCTTTGCAGTAATTTCATTTAAAGAAAATAAAACCCAAGGCTTAATTGCTCAAGGACTTGGAACAAGTATGCTCCAAATGCCAAATATAATGAGAAATCCAAAAATTTTAATTCCGCCAACACTTGCCTCAGCAATACTAGGACCTTTTTCAACAATAATTTTTAAACTAGAAAATTCTCCAATAGGAGCCGGCATGGGAACATGCGGTTTGGTAGGACAAATTTCAACTTTCACAGCAATGAGCCATGTCCCATTTTTAAAATTATTATTTACAATAATAATAATAATGCATATAATCCTTCCAGCCATAGTTTCCTTAATAATTTATTATTTCATAAAAAAAATCGGCTGGATAAAAGATGGAGATATGAAGTTGGATTTCTCCAAATAAAATTTATTTAATAAAAATATTTTAAATTTAAAAATGGACTATGCAATGCACAGTCCATTTTTATTTGTAATTTTTTAAATTCTTATCCAAGTTTTCATCTATTAAATTGAATTTATTTATTTTTTTCTTTTTTTAGAAACAAATAGGCCGCCTACAGAACCTGCCAAGATTGTCAAAATACTTGCTGATGAACCTACTCCAGTTTTAACATTTTTTGATTTATTATTAGCTGGTGTAAGTTTTGCTTTTTTAGAATTTGATGTGATTTCTTTAGCTTTTTCACTTACAAGCTTAGAGCCATCAATCATATTTTTTGAACCATCTGGATATGTTATTGTTACACTACCATTTTTTGTCACTTCAATGTTGATAGCCTTTGGATTTGATTTTTTAACCTTACTAGCAATTTCTGCTTTTTCCTTATCAGTCAAATTATTTTTATCTTTAACCAAAGTCTTAGCCGGAATTACTGCTGGATTATTTTGAGCATCTGTTTTATTATTTTGTGCTTGTGCCATTTTCTCAACCAAATCGCTAGCATTAATTGTATCCTTAGAATTATCTGGATATGTTACACTTACATTTCCTTTTTCATCTACTTCTACTTGTGTATTTTCTGGGAAATTATTTTTGTTTATGTCTTTTATTTTATTTTTATTTCCTCTTTTTCTTTTTCTGTTAATTTTTCTAAATTTTTAACTTTTATTTTATTTTTTGGAAGAATTGGGTCAATTGTATCAGCAATTGGTTTTTGTTCTAAAGCAGCTAGCATTTGTCTTTTCTTATTAATTTCAAGTCTTAGATTTTTTATTTCCAAATCTAGTCCCTTAATTTTTTCATCTATTTCTTTTATTTTTTCTCTTAACTCTTTTTCTTTTTCATCTTCAGCCTTTTGTTCTTCTTCTAATTTCAAAAGTTTTTCTTTAAGAGTTTTTATCTCATTTGCTGTCTTTTCACTTAAAGCCTTGCTAGCATTTTTTTCTTTTTCTAATTCTTCTATTTCTTTCTTATTTGCGTCAATTTTTTCTTGAATTTTTGCTTTTTCTTCTTCAAGTGCTTTAATCGCTTGGTCTTTGTTGTCTATAGCCTTTAATTTATTTTGTTTTTCTTCAATGCTATTTTGAATATTTTTAAGATTTTCTTTTTCAGCATCTACTTCTTCTTTAGCTTTTTCAACAAGTTTTTCTTGTTCTTCTTTTGCTGCTTTAAGCTCATTGACATTTTTTTCAGTTTCTGGCTTGATTTTCTTTATATCTTCAATCTCTTTTTCTAAACGCTCAATTTTTTTGTCAAGCTCAGCTTTTTTAGCCTCTAAATTTTCATAATCTTTAAGCTTTTCTTGTTTTTCTGAAATTTCTTTTCCAAGTTTTTCTTTTACTTGTTTTATAATATTTAATGCACTTTCTCCACCAATTTTTTTATTTTCAAGTTCTTTTATATCTTTTTTTAATTTCTCAATTTCATCAATTACATCTTGTGGTGTTTTATTATTTAATTTTTTTTCTAATTCTTCTTTTTCTTTTTGAATTGGTGCTATTTGAGCTTTTTTAGCCTTAATATTTGTTTTTATTTCTTGTATTTGTTTATCAAGTTCTTGATTTTACTTAGCTAAGTCTATTGCATCTTTTTTAGCTTGTTCTTTCTTATTTGAAAGTTCAGCAATCTTATTTTGTATATTTGTGTTTTCTTGTTCTTTTTCTTGAATTTGTTTTTTTGAATTTTCAATTATTTCATCAAAATTAGGAATAACACCTTGAGGAGGATTACCAGCTTTTTTAGCCTCTTCATAGTTTTGTTTAGCTTCTTTTGTCCTTTCAATATGTGTATTCAAATTTTGAATATTTCTTTTATTTTCTTCGATTTTTGCTTGTTCGCCTGAAATTTTATTATCAAAGTCTGCTACTTCCTTGCCTTTTTCAGCGATAGTTGCAGAATTTCTTGTCTTTTCTTCCTCTAATTCTTTTACTTTTTTTTCAAGAGTAGACATTTCATCTTCAATTTTTTTAATTTCTTTTTCTTTATTTTCAATGTTTTTATCCAAATCAGTATCATAATCTGGATATTTATCTATCAATTTTTGCAATTCAGCCTTTTTCAATTCATAACTAGCATTAACAACCTTTAATTGATCCTCAAACTCTTTTTTATCTACTTCATTTTTCTTTTCTTTTGCTTTCAAATCAGTGATTTCTTGTATAAGGCTTGTCTTATTAGCGATTATATTGTTTAAACTTTCTTGAATTTTTTCTCTTTCTTCTTTAGCTTTTGGAAGTTCTTGTTCATACTTAGCCAAATCAGCTGTATATCTTTCTAAAAGAGCATTTTCTTTCTCATAAGCTTTTTTCTTTTTATCTAATTCTTCACTAGATTTTTCTAGGCTTTCCTCAAGTTTTTTCTTTTTATCTTCACTAGCTTTTTCTTTTTCCTTATCTTCTTCTATACTTTCTTCAAGAGCCTTCTTATCCTTTGCTGGATCAAAGTTTTTTATATCCTCAATTTCTTTTTCCTTTTTCTCAAGGGCTTTTCTTAAATTTTCTTTTTCCTCATTAGCTTTTGCTAATTTTTCATCAAAAGATTTAAGAATTTTTTGGTTTTCAGCTTCTTTATCCTCAAGTTCCTTGATTTTATTTTTTAAATCATCAATTTCCTTAGCCAACTTGTCATTTTTCTTGGATAATTTATTAGAAAGTTCAGATTTTTCTTTAAGCAAGTCTTCTTTTTCTTTTAATTTTTCATCCAATTGCTTTTCTAATTGAGCAATTTCTTTTTTAATAAGAGCAATTTTATTTTCAATTTCTCCCTTACTTTTCATATTTATAGAATTTACATTAAGATTTTCTTCAGCTCTTACCATTTTTCCATTTGAAAAAATAATGCTAGAAGACAAAGCAAGCACCATAGCGTATTTTGCTAATTTTTGTTTTTTCATAATTTATACCTCATCTTTTATATTGTATTAGTTTTGTTTTATACATTATTTTCATATCTTACCAAAATATTTCTAAAGTGTCAACAAAAAATTTTCAAGAAAGTTTATTGATTTAATTTAGCAAACTTAATAGGTGTATGTTAGTAAATATGAGCTTTTTGTGAAATAAAAATGTAAGAAATGTGAGGGATTTTTTAAATAGCAAAAGCAAAATTTGATTTTTAAATAAATATATCTAAAATTTACTCTGGGGAGAAAAAAATATTTGAAATTTTAAAAATAAAAATAAATAAAAATTATTTATTAGAAAATTTCAAGTTGTTAATAGAATTTTTTGTGAATTTTTAAAAAATTTTCAAAAAAAGAAAGTGCAAGCACTTTCTAATTTTTAATATTAAAATTTTTATTTCTAATTATAAGTTAATTTTATTTTTTGGAATTTTTTCCAGCTTTGTGGGATAAATATTAAAAACGTGCACACTGGCACGTTTTTAAGCTAATTTACACGCTAATTTATCATTCATTTTTTAATAAATTAGCATTATATTTTATTTTTCGAAATTTAATCCTTAGTTATAGTCCGCGGGATAATCATTAAAAATGTGCCACTGGCACATTTTTAAGCTGATTATCAATCCTGGTCGCTGTATTGTTTTAGTTTTCCTAGGGCTTGATTTTCTATTTGTCTTATTCTTTCTCTGGATAGATTATAAATTGTTCCTATTTCTTCTAGGGTTTTTGGTTTTTCGTTATCCAAACCGTATCTATAAATTATTATTTGTTTTTCTCTATCTGAAAGTTGATCCAAAGCTTTCATTAGGAAATCTTCCATATCTTTTTTTAGGATTTGATCGTCTACTGGAATTGAATCGTCTCCTACCATATCCATCAGCTCATCGCCTGTTGAATCTTCTGAGTCAAGATTTATGTTTAGGCTTGTTGAATTTACTTGATTTCTGTTTATCAAAAATAAATCGTCGGCTTGTTTTTTGTCGATTCCTTCTTGTTTTAAAATCTTGTATAATTCTTCTTCGCTTGCTTCTGGATTTGCTTTTAATATTTGTTTTAATTTGTTTAATTTTAAATATTTTCCAGCTGGTATTCTTATTGTATGACCTTCTTTGTTGATTGCTTTTCTTATTGCTTTATCAATCCACTTGTAGGCGTAGGTTGTAAATTTGTATCCTAATGTTAGATCAAATTTTTCTGCAGCCCTTATCATTCCAAGCATGCCTGATTGGACTAAATCTTCAAGTTCAAGGTCGTTTCCATGTGAGCGATAAAAATATGAAGCCCTGCTTCTGACTAAACCTTGGTTTTTATCTACTAAGGCTCCAAGGGCATTTTGATTTCCTTCTTGAAATTGTTCTACAATTTGCTCATTTGTTAAATCAGAAAGCCTAATTATGTCAGATCTTTGCCTTGCAACGATAGAATTTTTTATTTTTTTTCTATCTTCTTCCTCTTCTATTTCCAGTTCTTCATCTTCCAAAAACTGTTCAAATTCTTCTTTTTCATCTTCTGTTAAGCCCTTATAAATTTTTTGGGCTTGTTTTTCATCAATATCATCTTCATCGAAAAAATCTTTAAATTTTTCAAAGACTTCTTCGTCATTAAAATCTATTTTATCCATATAACCACCATAATTGATCTGCCTAAGCAGCCAAGTTCTTATAAAAATGATTTAAATTTTTATAAATTGAATTTATCTACCTTTACCATTTATTTTTCCAAGTCTTTTTTTATATCATCAAGTTTTTTTATTATTTGATCTGATAAGGGAAATTGCTTGAAATTATTTGAGAAATCTTTTTTTTGATTTCTTTTTATTTTTACCCTCTTATTTAAAAGATCATTCCTAAGCTCAAGGGCAGTCATCCTGCTTGCTCCTCTTTCGAAAGCAAGTGATTGAATTTGCCCATCGTCGGTTACAACTTTTACATTGTGACGACGTGCATATTTGTTTGTCATTTTTTCAATGTAGGTATCTGCTGTTTGAAATTTTTTGGTATAGACTATTTCTATGCCTAGTTTTTCAAATATATTTTCTTTTTCACCGTCTGAATTGTAGGCATCAAAGACTACAATAACTTTTTCATTTGAAAGGGATGCGTATTCTGCCATCTCGTCTATTAATTTTTCACGAGCAAGCTCTAGGGAATTTTCTTTTATATGAATTAATTCAGGCCAAGAATTTATTATGTTATAGCCATCAACATAGGTTATATTTTTTTTAGTTAAAGCCATTTTGTCTTAGACTTTCATAGATTGCGATTGCACTTGCTACCGATGCGTTTAATGAATTTATTTTGCCAAGCATTGGTATTTTTATTAGTCCATCGCAATTTTCTCTTACAAGTCTTGAAAGTCCCTTTCCTTCATTGCCAACAACTAGGGCAATTTTTCCTGTAAGATCTGTTTGGGTAATATCTCCTTCTGCTTCTCCAGCTAGTCCATAAACCCAAAAATTTTCTTTTTTTATTTCTTTTATGGCCCTATTTATATTCTTAACCATGGCTATATCAATGTTATTGATTGCACCTGCACTTGTTTTGTAAACTGTTGAATTTACTTTTGCAGATCTTCTTTCTGAAATAATTATTCCATCAAATCCAAAGGCCTCTGCACTTCTAATTATTGCACCAAGATTGTGAGGATCTTCTATTTGGTCTAGAATCATTAATCTTTTTTTATCTTTTAAATCATCAAGGTCCTTGTATTTGTAATCTTCTACTTCAATTTCAACACCTTGGTGGTTGCCAGAAATTTTTGAAAAATAATCCTTGTCTTCATAAAAAATCGGAATATTTTTATCTTCTAATTTATTTATAATTTTATCAATTAGCTTGTGATTTTTGCCTTTATTATTTAAAATATGAGCTTTTTTTATATTTTCTCCTGCATCAATGGTTTCAAGTACAGATTTTCTTCCATATATACTTGCCATTATTTAAGCTCCCACTTGGTTCCTTCTCTGGTATCTTTGATTAAAATTCCCATTTCAGAAAGTTTATCACGAATTTGGTCAGCTTTAGCAAAATCTTTTGCTTTTTTCGCTTCTTTTCTTTCTTCAATTAATTTATTTATCAAATCTTCATCAAGAGAGTCATCTGTTTTTTTCCTATTTTCTATTCCAAGAACATCTTCAAGTTTTATAAATAAATCTCTAGTTTTTTCTACAAATTCTTTTGAAGAATTTTCATCTAGTTTGGTATTAGCAAATTTTGAAATTTCAAATAAAACTGTAAGGGCATCTGCAGTGTTTAGGTCATCATCCATAACTTTTCTAAAATTATTTTCAAAATTATCAAGCTCTCTTACCAATTCTTTTTCTTCATCTTTTAAATTTCCACTTGCTTTTTCTAAGAGATCGTCCATCCTAAATTTGGCATTGTTTAATCTTTCTAGGGAATTTTTTGCTTGCTCTATTATTTCTCTTGTGAAATTTATTGGAAGTCTATAGCTTGCAGACAAAAGCCAAAATCTTACAACCATAAGGTCGTATTCTTTTTTAATATCGTGTAGGGTAAAGAAATTTCCCAAAGACTTGCTCATTTTGGTTCCATCAACTTGGATCATGCCGTTGTGCATCCAATAATTTGCAAATTTTTTGCCTGACCTTGTTTCTGATTGGGCAATTTCATTTTCGTGATGAGGGAATTGTAAATCTTCTCCACCAGCATGAAGGTCAATTGTTTCTCCCAATATTTTTTTACTCATGGTTGAACATTCTATATGCCAGCCCGGTCTACCCTTGCCCCAAGGAGAATCCCAAGAGATTTCTCCCTCTTTTTTTGTAGCTTTCCATAGGGTAAAATCCATAGGATTTCTTTTTTTGCCCTTGTCCTTATCATCTAATCTGTTTGATGCGCCTTCTCTTAAATCTTCAATATTTTTTCCAGAAAGATGACCATAATCTTTTGCTTTTGAAATATCAAAATAAACATCTCCATCAGATTCGTAGGCACAATCCTTATCCACCAATTCTTTTACAAATTCTATAATATCATCGATAGTTTCTGTAGCTTTTGGGTGAATGGTCTGATCTTCATCAAGATTTAAATCTTTTGCATCTTCCATATAAGCTTTTATATACTTATCTGTAACTTCCTTAGTTGATATTTTATCTTTAATGGCCTTGTTTATAATTTTATCGTCAACATCTGTAAAATTTACAACATATTTTACGTCATTGCCAAGATATCTTAAATACCTTCTCATTGTATCAAAAATTACCAAAGGACGGGCGTTTCCTATGTGCATATAATCATAAACTGTTGGGCCGCATACATACATTCTTACCTTATTTTCATCAATTGTCTTGAAATCTTCTTTTTGTCTTGTGAATGTATTATATATTTTCATATTAAAAATTTTCCTTAACGTAATTTAATCTGTCGATCATTTTTTCCTTGCCCATAATTACAAAGGCATTTACAAGTTCTGGTCCGTGAACATTTCCTGTAAGTCCTGCCCTAACTGGGAACCATAAATTCTTTCCTTTTATTCCTGTTTCTTTTTGGATAGATTTCATTATGGTTTTTGCAAAGTCTAGGTCAACTTCATCAACTTCTTCAAGTTTTCCAATAAAGGCATCAAATAAAGTTTTAGCATCATCAGTTTTTATAGCTTCAACCGCTTCATCAGTCCATTTCATATCTTTATCATCTACATAATAAACATATGCCTCATCCTTGATGTCAGAAAATTTATCAATTGCTGATTGCCAAGTTGCTGCAAGAAGATTTAATTTTTCTTCTGGATAATCTTCGCCGAAAAATCCTGCTTCAATACAATATGGTTTAATTGCAGCTGCTAAATCTTCAACGCTCATTTCCCTTACATAATGACCGTTAACCCAATCAAGTTTTCTTACATCAAAAACTGCTCCGGTTTTATTTACCCTATCAAAAGTAAATTGGTCAGCAAGTTCTTTCATTGTAAAAATTTCTTCTTCACTATCAGGTGACCATCCCAAAAGAGCCAAATAATTTATAAGTCCTTCTGGTAAATATCCTCTTTCGATGAAATCTTCAACCATTCCATCTCCATTTCTCTTAGAATATTTTTTGTGATCTTTATTTAAAACTGTAGGAAGGTGGATATATTCTGGAGCTTCCCATCCAAAAGCTTGGTATAAAAATACGTGTTTTGGAGTTGAAGAAATCCATTCATCCCCTCTTACAACGTGAGTGATTCCCATTTCGTGATCGTCAACAATAACTGCAAAATGATAAGTTGGATATCCGTCTTCTTTTATTAAAACTTGGTCATCCATATCATTTGTATTAAAGGTGATTTTTCCCTTAATTCTATCTTCAAAAGAAATATCTGTATCTTTTGGAAGTTTTAATCTTACAGTATATTTTTCTCCGTTAGCAATTTTTTCTTTTGCTTCTTCTAGTGTTAATGAACGACAAAGTCCATCATATTTTGGAGTAAGACCATCAGCTTTTTGTCTTGCTCTTAAATTGTCAAGTCTTTCTTTTGAGCAAAAACAATAATAAGCCTTGCCTTCTTCGATTAATTTTTCAATATATTTATCATAAATTCCAGCCTTAACCCTATCAGATTGGATATAAGGACCGCAATTTCCTTTTTCGGTAATTTCTCCATTTTCATCAAGCATAACACCTTCGTCAATTTCAATTCCTGACCATTTTAAAGTCTTCAATAAATTTTCCAAGGCTCCTTCAACAAATCTGGTTCTGTCTGTATCTTCAATTCTTAAAAGCATTTTTCCACCAGTATGTCTTGCATAAAGGTAATTAAAAAGTGCTGTTCTAAGTCCACCGATGTGGAGGTAACCCGTTGGTGATGGTGCAAATCTAACTCTTGTTTCTGTCATAAGTCCTCCTTAAAAATATCACTTTTATTATATAATATCTCGACTAATTTATAAACTTATATTTTTTTGAAATTTTTCACATTTTTTAAAAATAGCGAAAACGAAAGGGAGTGCAAAACTCACTCCCTCCCAAATACTTCTTATATATTAGCATAAAAAATAATTTTTTTCAAGATTTATTATCAATTATAAGGATCTACTTTTAAATGAAAATAAATTATTTTTCAAAGAATAACTTCCTATTACTAATTGATATTTTTATATTTTAAATATGATATAATTAAATAAAATTAAGGAGGAACAAATGGCAAGATATTTAATAGGCAATTCTAACGATACTTGGAATTTTTATCAAGCTTATTATGCTTGTAGTCCTGGCGATATTTTAGAATTAAAAGAAAATTTTCATCTAATTTTAGAAGATGGATTTTTTGAAATAGATAAAGATTTGACCTTAGAAGGTCACGTTAATTTTGAAGATAATACAAATTATTATACAAATAAAATTGTTGGAAGACTTAACATAAAAAATAAAGCAAATGTAAATATAAATAGTTTGTGGTTAGAATCAAATAATAAATTTGATAATATTTTAAATATTAAAGATTCTTCCACTGTTTTTTTAAATAAAGTAATAATAGATAGGACTGATCTTATAAAATTAGATTCTAGTCAAGAAAAATATCCAGAAGTTTATGTTTCTGAAAATTCAAGCTTAAATTTTGAAAATGTTAGTACATTTGATAAGGGAGATTTTTATTCTAAATTATATGCAAAAAATTCTAATATAGAAATCAACAATTCAGACTTATGTCTTTCTTTATCATTTGATTATTCTAATGTAAGTATTAACAAGTCCTGTATAAAAAAATATTACACAAATGCAATAAATGCTAAACATTCAGATTTAAAAATTAATAACTCCACTGTCAACGGAGGAGATACCCAAAAAAGATATCCTTGTTTATACATATATAACACAAATATAAATTCAAATAACAATTTATTTATACAAAAAAATTACCCTAGCTGCTTGTTTTTAAATGAAAACTCATATTTGATCTCTAATGATGACATAGTTTCATCTGTGGATATTAATTCTAGTAGAGCTTTTATTTCAAAATTAACTGTTAATGAAATATTTTGTATAAATCAAAAATCTCTTGCAATTGTAGAAGACTCCTTTAATTTAAAAGGAGAGAATAATGAAAAAATTGACTTGCTTATTCAAGATAACTCTATACTTAAAGCTTACGAAATTTCCCTTAATAGATATTTTGCCCCTAATATTAGAATTAATGGTAGCTCTACCTTATTAACTGAATTTTTATCTATTAACGGCGAATATTATTATGATGAAAATTCTCCAATAAAAATAGAAAGGTCTGATGATTCCTATTATAAGGTCGGCTTAATTGAAAATGATAATTTGGATGAGGAATTTTTATATGACGATATAGATGATGATGAAAATATCTCATCAAATGAAAACGAGCTTTCGCCATACGATAAGCTTAATAAATTAGTTGGATTAAATTCTGTAAAAAATGAAATAAACAAAATGATTAGGATGGTCGAATTTAATAATAAAAGAATCCAAATGGGTTTTCTTCCTGAAGAAAATTCGCTCCATTCTGTATTTCTTGGAAATCCTGGAACTGGAAAAACAACTGTAGCAAGGCTTATCGGAGAGATTTTATTTGAATATAAGGCCTTATATAATAAGGAAGAATTTATTTTCATTGAAGCTAGTGAATCTGATTTGATTTCATCTAATGTAGGTCAAACTGCTGAGCAAACTTATAAATTATTAGAAAAAGCAAAAGGCGGAATTTTATTTATAGATGAAGCTTACACCTTAAATAAGGGAGATTCCTCTGTAAATTTCGGTCAAGAAGCTATAAATACTATTCTTAAATATATGGAAGATCACAGAAGTGAAATTATGATAATTTTTGCTGGATACACTAAGGAAATGGAGGAATTTTTAGATACAAATCCTGGTCTAAACTCTAGAGTTGCCAACAAATTTGTTTTTGAAGATTACTCAAGTGATGAGATTGTTCAAATCGGAGAAAGTATTTTAATTGAAAAGCAATATGTAATAGAAGATAGAAATTATTATGAAAAAAATGTGAAATTTGCTTATGAACAATCTATAGATAAATCTAACGCTAGATGGATTAGAAACTTTAACGAAAAACTACTAAAAGTATTTGCGACAAGAGTTATAGAAAGTGAATCAACAGATCTTTCGACTTTAACAAACGAGGATATTGATCAGGTATTTAATATTGGCAAATACAAAAACTATGATGGAAAAGATGAGGATGCTTATAATAAATTACAAAATCTTATAGGAATAGACCAAGTAAAAAGGCAAGTTGATGAATTTATTTCTATGGCAGAGCTAAATAAAAAAAGAAGAGATTCAGGACAAAAAATCCAAAACTTCACTTTGCATTCCTTATTTCTTGGAAATCCTGGTACAGGAAAAACCACCGTCGCTAGAATTTTAGGTAATCTTCTCTATCAAAAATCTATTATAAAAGAAAATAAATTTATAGAAGTTTCAAGATCAGATCTTGTCGCAGGTTATATAGGTCAAACTGCAATTAAAACAAGAGCCGTTTTAAAATCAGCACTTGGTGGAATTTTATTTATAGACGAAGCCTACAGCCTATCACAAGGATCTGATAATGATTTTGGAAATGAAGCAATAGATGAAATCTTGAAATTTATGGAAGATTATAGAGAAAGCATAGTAATAATATTTGCTGGATATAGCAAGGAAATGAAAGAATTTCTATCTTTAAATTCAGGTCTTCAGTCAAGAGTTCCAAACAAATTTTATTTTGAAGACTACACTGTAGATGAGCTTGTAAAAATCGGCTTATCAAGCTTAGATAAATTCGCATATAAGGTTGATGAACAACTCTACTATCAAGTTGTAAAAAACAATTATAACAAATCAAACGACCATAGTAATGGACGATGGATTAGAAATTTTAACGAAAAATTAATCAGAATAATGAGCCAAAGAATTTCAAATACAAATGAAGATGATGTAAACACAATTACAATAGAGGATTTGGAACAAATTAAGGAGTAAAAATGGCTAATCAAAATCAATATATTAAACCACCATCAAAAGATAATAATAAAGTTATTAATAATGATGACGAATATATTACACCACCTTCCAAAAAAGAAGCAGAATATGTAAAACCTCCAACAATTGAAGAAACTACCAATCAAAATGTTACTTATGATAATAAGTCTAAAGATGAATTTATTGACCCTTACAAAAATCCATCTTATTTTTCCACACCAAAAATGGGAATAACATTTTATATAAATTCATATATAATAATTTCTTCAATTTTTATTCTTATTAGCTTTGATTATAGCTTTCTAAAAGGAATGCTTTATTTAGCGTATTTTTTATTAACAAATTATACTTATTCGTGGTATGCAGATTATAAAAGATATGTTGGTGGAAGATTTTCATCATTTTTCAATCCTTATGGAGCTGTAAATATGGCAAAAGCTTCAAGCAAATTTATGAACTATCACGAATCATCCACTAGCACAAATTGGCTTGGCGAAACAAAAACAATCTACAAAAGAGACGTAGGATCTTCCTTGTTATCATTTTTAGCTATACTAATATTTACAGAGCTAATTAAATATTTTATAACCATACCTTTGGCCTTCTTAACATTATTTTTTCATAAAAGAACCATAAGAAAATATAATGAGGCTGTTGATAATAATAACTAAAAAATAGGCTGTTGCAAAAAACTCTTGCAACAGCCTATTTTTTAAATTGCCCTACCCATATTTTTGGAATCTAGGATTTTTTCGTCTAGATTTTCTAGGGCGTCTTCTAATTTTTTTATCATTTTTTCTTTATTTCTCATGTGAGATGTTACTTTTACAAGATTTACTATGTGTCCTGATGAGTAGAGGACATTTCCCGGAACATCTAGATTTTTTAATAATTCTATTTGTTCTTCTAGGTTTTCTCTGTTACTTGTTTCTTTAAAATCTCCTTCTTCTCTCATTTTATATAATTTTGACCCTCTTTGAACGTCTGTACTCATTATAAAAATTCCTATTGGTGGATAGAGGTTTAAAAATTTTGCTGTTTCTCTTGCATTTTCTTTTGAATTTCCATTTCCTGCAACTCCTTGCATTACTATGGCGTTGTAGGTCATGTTTGCATATTTCATTTTCTCTATACCTTTTTTATAATCTTTTAGATCTGCTCCCTTATCAAGCCAGTCTAGGACTTTTTGATTTCCTGTTTCTACTCCAAACCAAAGTTCATTGTAGCCTTTTTCTCTTAAGAGTTTCAAATCTTCTTTGGTTTTATTTTTTAAATTATAAAAACTTGCGTAGGAAGTTATTGTTTTTACTTCTGGGATATATTTGTGGATTAAATCGGCAATTTCTACTAATTTTACTGTTGAAAGGACAAAGGGATCTCCGTTTAATAAATAAATTCTTTCTATTGGTCTTGGATAGGTCATGGAAATTTCTAAAATATCACTTTCTACATCTTTTAAAGGAGAAATTCCAAAATTTGTCATACCATACATGGTACAAAAGGCACACTTATTGTGGGAACAGCCGTAAGTAACTTCCAAAAGTGGAGTGTAGGCTTCAAGTGGTGGTCTATAAACTTGTCCTGTGTAATGCATAATACTAAATCCTTTCTAAAAATTCTTCGATTTCTTCTTCTTTGCTCTTGTAGGTTGTTACAAATCTTGCTACGAATTTATCTTCTCTTTTTTCTCCCACTTCAAAATAAGCAAATTCTTCCCATTTTTTTATATCTTTATCTGAAATTTCTACAAAAACTTGGTTTGATTCAAATTCATAGGCAAGCTTGTAGCCTTTTTCTTCAAAGCCTTTTGCCAATTTTTCTGCCATTTTGTAGGCTTTTTTTGCTCCTTTGATATACAAATCATCTTGGAAGAGTCTTTCAAACATAATTCCTGTAACAAAACCTTTGGCAAGCATAGCTCCTTTTTGTTTTTGCAAATTTCTGAAATTTTTCTTCAAATTATCATTTACAATTACAAGGGCTTCCCCGAACATAAGTCCGTTTTTTGTTCCTCCAAAATAAAAAATATCGCAAAGTTTGGTCAAATCTTTAAATTTTAGATCAGATTTTTCATTTGCCATGGCGTGTGCTAGTCTTGCCCCGTCCATAAATAAATATAAGTCGTGTTTTTTACAAAAATCGTAAAGCTCTTCCAAATCTTTTTTACTATAAAGTGTTCCAACTTCTGTTGTGTTTGATATATAAACTTTTCTTGGAACTGTGTGGTGTTCGTTGGTAAAAGATTTATATTTTTCTTCCAATAATTTTTTTGTGATCTTTCCGTCATTTGTTGGAATTGTTTCGATTTTTATTCCACAAGCCTCGATTGCTCCTGCTTCTTGATCTTCAATGTGGCCTGTTGTTGCAGAAATTATTGATTCTTGTGCCACCATTCCTACACTTGCCCCAAGAATATTTGCTCCTGTTCCCCCGTGGATAAAATAAATATCAACATTTTCATCTTCTAATTTTTCTTTAATCAATTTTTCAGCATTTTTGCTGTGATCATCAACCCCATATCCTGGATTTATTTGGTCAAGATTTTCTTTTATAGCATCTAAAATTTCTGGATAACAAATATCTGAATAGTCATTTCTAAAATTAATCATAAATTCTCCTTATAAAAAACGATTTTCTTATTCCTATCATACATTTTTCATAAGTTTTTTCCATTTTGAAAATTTTTAATATATGTGAAAATTAATGATTTTGTTGAATTTATTTATAGAAATTATTAATTTAAAAGTTCCAAAATAAAAAACCAAAGCTTTAAACTTTGGTTTTTAAAATTTATATTTTTTCATATTTTCACTTGCTATAGCTACAGTGGAAATATTGTGTAAAAGTGCTGATTGAGTATTTGTTATAAACGATGTTAAACCTAACGCTATCAATAAACTATTAAAGGCAATTATTTTTTCATAATCATTTTTTACCCTCTTATCTACACTTCTTGAAAGTTTTACAAGATCAACTAATTCTTTGAGCGAATCTGTTTTTATTGAAACGTCAGAGATTTCTTTGGCAAGATCTGCACCTTTTGACATAGAAATTCCCACGTCTGCCCTTGATAGAGCAATTGAATCGTTTACTCCATCTCCTATCATTATAATTTTTCTTCCCATTTGTTTCATTTTTCTTACATAATTTTCTTTGTCCTCTGGAAGAACTTGGGATTTATAAAAATCTAAATCAAGTTTTTTGCTTACAGCTCTAGCAGAATTTTCATTATCTCCTGTAAGCATAGCAATATGAGTAAAACCTAAATCTCTCAAAGCCATTACTGTCTTTTTTGCATCTTCTCTAATTGGATCATCAATGCATAAAACCGCCATCAATTTATTGTCATAAGCCATAAACAAAAGAGAATATTCTTCTTTTAATGAATTTATCAAATCTCCTTGTTGGGAATTAATTTTTATTCCTTCGTCTTCAAGAATAAAATGTTCGCTTCCTATGAGAGCTGTTTTTCCATTTATTTTTGATTTTATACCATGAGCCATTATATATTCTGGCTTTGAATGCATTTCTTCGTGGCAAAGATTTTTTTCCACAGCTTTTTTCACAACAGCTCTTGCTATTGAATGAGGAAAATGTTCCTCAAGGCAAGCAGCTATTCTTAAAGCCTCATCCTCATCAATATCAAAGGAAATTACTTTTTTGACTTCTGGCTGGGACTTGGTTAATGTTCCAGTTTTATCAAAAATAATTGTGTCAGCTTTAGCTATGCTCTCAAAATATTTTCCACCTTTTACCAAAATATTTTCTTCTCCAGCCTGACTTATAGCCTTCATATATGCAATTGGAATTGTAAGTTTTAAGGCACAAGAATAATCTACCATCAAAAATGATTTTGCTTTTATGAAATTTCTTGTAAATAAATATGTTAATCCTGCCCCAATAAAAGAATATTTTACCAAAGAATCAGCCATAGATTCTGCTTTTAATTGAGCAAGAGATTTATTTTTTTCACTATCTTCAATAAGTTTTATTATGTGATTTAATCTAGAATCTCCATATTTTTTATTAGTTTTTACTAAAAGCTCTCCTTCTTCAAGAACAGTCCCTGCAAAAACAGTAGAATTTTCATTTTTTTCAACAGCTTTTGCCTCTCCAGTAAATGAAGCCTCATTTACCATGGCAAATCCCTCAACAACTTCTCCATCCACAGGAATTTTACTTCCCATAGAAATATAAATTAAATCTCCGATTTCTACATCTTTTAAATTTTTGATTATTTTTTGATTTCCATCTTTTACAAAAACTTTATCAACATTTAAAGCAAGCGAAGATTTTAAATTAAGTCTTGATTTTTTTAAGGTATAATCCTCAAGCTCTTCTCCCAATGATAAGAGGGCCATTATGCTAGCCGCATCCCCAAATTTTCCTGTAATTATAGAAATTGTAATTGCACTTGCATCCAAAACTGCCACATCTATCTTTCTATTTTTTATGGATTTTAAGCCTTCCTTTATAAAAGGATAAGCTCTCAAAAGTGTAAAAAATGGCCTAATACTGATAGGCATAAGATAACCAAACACAATTCTCTTGTATGCTGAATTTCTTAATATATGAAAAATTGATTTATCAACCTGAGGAATAAAATCCGCATCTTCAATATCAAAATTATCCAAAGATTTCAAATCAAAATCTAGGATAAATCTTGCAATATTTCCTATCAAATCTTCATCATAATTTACAATAATAGATTTTGATATATAAGAAATTTCACAAGATTTCACGCCCTTTACTTGTTCAATTTTGTACTTTAATTTATTGATGTTAGATTTTTTTAGATAATCCTCGTAAATAAACCTACTTCTTCCAATAGTTCTCGCCTTTATGGCCGCTCTCATCCTAGTCCTCTTTAATTTCTTTTATTATTTCTTCCTTAACTTCTTCTTTAGCTTCTGAAGCAACATTTTCTATATCAAGCTTATCTTTTGCTTCAGCTTCAAGTCTTTCTTCTATTTCATTTTTAATTTTTGCTTCAGCCACTATATCATCAGTTGTAACTTTTATATTTTCTACAGTCTTATCAACAGCACTTTTTGCTTTCAATCCTTGTTGGACTGTAGCTACAGCAGCCTTTTTTGCTAATTTTGATGTAAGAACCTTTCCCCCAATAGCTCCCGCTATTACTCCAATACCTGTACTTATAATTTTTTTGTTTACTTTAATCATCTTTTCCTCCTATTTTTTTTATTGAAATAATTATAACCGCTTTAATTATTTTTTGCAAATTTTTTTAGCTTTATTTTAAATTTTGCTAATAAAAATCTTTATCATTTGTAATGATTTCTAATATCGGCAAAATTTATTGTGAATTATTTTATATTTTTAAAAAAGAGCTTTTGCAAATACATCCTTCATGGAAATAATCAATTTACAAAAGCCTTTCTTAATTAAGAATTATTTTAAAATTAAATCAGTCACAATATGGACATGATTTAGATTTTTCTTTATTTTTTTCTTTTTTACTTTGACACTTTCCACTATTGCAAGAAGTTTTTTGAGCACAGTCTTTGCAACCAAAATTTGAGCCTTCTTTTATAAATCTAGTATAGATAATATAAGAGCAAGTTCCCAAAATTATTATCAAAAGTATCCAAGATTGTATATTCATAAAACCATCCCTTCATAATGATTTTTTTTATTTTCTTGCAAAATTTAATTTGTAAGATCTTTTTTCTTCTTTGTATTTTACAGGTCTAAAAATCAAATACAAAACACCTATCAACACTATTATTGCAAGTATTGTCATAAATGAAAATTCTTTATATACAAAGAAATTTGCTAAATGATAGAAAATAAATGCAATCGCATAGGCAAATGCCATTTGGTATCCTATAGCAATAAGTGTCCATCTATTATTATTCATTTCTGTTTTTATAGCTCCAACTGCTGCAAAACATGGCATACAAAGCATATTGAAAAGCAAGAATGAATATCCAGCAACTGGTGTTCCTATAGCTTGGTTGAAAGCTGTAATTAATTGTCTATTTGTTTCATCAAGATCTGCTCCAATTCCAAGAACAACACCCATTGTTGAAACTACGTTTTCTTTTGCAACGAATCCTGTAATTGTTGCTACTGCTGATTGCCATTGTCCAAATCCTAATGGTTTAAATAAAACTGCTAAATATCCACCCAAAACTGCAAGCATTGAGTTTTCTGATTCAGCTTCTACCAATTTAAATGAGAAGTCAAAGTTTGATAAGAACCAAATAATTATTGATGATACTAAAATTATTGTTCCTGCTCTTTTTACAAAGCTCATTCCTTTATTAAATACATCTCTTAAAACTGAAGTAACCCTTGGTGCGTGGTATGGTGGAAGTTCCATAACAAATGGAGCTGGCTCTGATGCAAATTCTTTAAATTTCTTTAAAATAATTCCAGAAATTATTACAGAAACTATTCCAATTATATAAAATGAAAATGTAACTAGGGCTTGGTTTTCTTTGAAAAATGCTCCAGCGATTAAAGCTATTACAGGAAGTTTTGCAGAACATGGCATGAAAGATGTAGTTATAATTGTAATTCTTCTGTCTCTTTCATTTTCTATTGTTCTTGATGATTGGATTCCTGGAACTGAACAACCTGTTCCAATCATTACTGGTATAAATGATTTTCCAGAAAGTCCAAATTTTCTAAATACTCTATCCATTACGAAAGCAACTCTTGCCATGTATCCTATATCTTCAAGAATTGAAAGTAGGGCAAACAATACTAACATTTGTGGTAAAAATCCAAGAACTGCTCCAACTCCAGCAATAATTCCATCAGTTACAAGTCCTACTAAAACATCGTTAATTCCCATATTTGTTAGAAAATCTGCAACGGCAGGTGTCATTGTATCTTCAAAAAATCCATTTACAGCATCAGTTGCACCAGTTCCTAAAGTTGAAATTGCTATATAATAAATAATAAACATTACAAGGGCAAAAATTGGAAGTCCCAAAATCCTATTTGTAACTATTTTATCGATTTTGTCAGTTGTTGAAAGTTTTGGAGGAGCTTTCTTTAAAACTTTTTCTCCAACTTCTCCAAGAGCTTCATATCTTTCTGTAGTTATAATTCCCTCAGCAACATCATCTTCTTTTTTCTCAAAATCTTCTCTTAAAGTCTTTATATTTTCTTTTTGGCTAGTTGATAAAGAAATATTTTCAAACATATCTTCATCATTTTCAAAAGCCTTTATTGATAAATATCTTTCTAATTTAGAATCAACAGAATCTGAAATTTCACTAGAAATTTTTTCTAAAACTTCTTCTAGCTCTCCAGAATATATCAATGGCTTAGGCAAAGATAATTTATTTTGTGATTTTACAATTTTTTCTATTAAATCTTTTGTTCCTTTTTTCTTACTAGCAACAATTTCTACAACTGGGCAGCCAAGAATTTCAGAAAGATTATCTTTATCAATAACATCGCCGTTTGATTTAACAATATCCATCATATTCAAAGCTATTATTGTTGGAATACCAAGTTCAATAAGCTGACTTGTAAGATAAAGATTTCTAATCAAATTTGAACCATCAACTAAATTTACAATCAAATCTGGTTTTTGTTCAACCAAATATTCTCTTGAAACCACTTCTTCCATTGTATAAGGAGAAAGTGAATAAATTCCTGGCAAATCTTGGATAATAATATCCTTGTGCCCTTTTAATTTTCCTTCTTTTTTATCAACCGTAACCCCTGGCCAGTTACCCACTCTTTGGCTTGAACCTGTAAGCTCATTAAAAAGAGTAGTTTTTCCTGAATTAGGATTTCCAGCTAAAGCAACTGTATAGGTCATCTATTCCTCCACTACTATATTTTTTGCATCTTCTTTTCTAAGAGTTAATTCATAACCACGCAAATTAACTTGGATAGGATCTCCCAATGGAGCAATTTTTCTTACATAAACTTCAGTTTTTTTTGTAAGACCCATATCCATAATTCTTCTTATGGTAGCTCCATCTCCCTTAATTTTTTTTATTATAGCAGTTTCTCCTACTGCTACATCTTTTAAAGTTTTCATTATTATATCTCCCTCACGTATATTCTTTTTGCTAAGTCTTTGTTAAGAGCATACTTGCTATTGTCAACCATAATAATGTAATTTACTCCATCAAAGAAAAATAATTTAACTTTTTTCCCCTTTACAAAACCTAAATTTGAAAGATGGGTTTTCATTTCATCATTTCCAGTTACTCTAATAACTTCTGCTTCTTGTCCATTATTTAATAAGGTTATTGGCATATATTCCTTCTTTCTATTTATTAATCTATTATTTTAAATAAATTTATTTATGGCTTATAATTATATGATTTTTCGTAATAATAGTCAATATCAGCAATCTCTAAAAAAAAAAGAAATCCAGCTAACCGAACCAGTGAAGTTTTACTTAGTCATAATAATAATAATATGTAAAATAATGATATATATTATCACTATCTTCATTAACAATTATACACCGAATAATCTGATATTGAATATCATTATATTGGTTTTATTTTTTGAGAACATAAATATAAATAAAAAAATTTTGTTATTAAAAATTTTATTTTCTCAGAGTAAAAAATAATAAAAATCTAAATTTTTTGTAAAATTTTATGTGAAAATGAAACAAAAAATAATCAAAAATTTTTTAAAATTTTCCAAAAATAAAAAGCCCAGATGATTGGGCTTAGACTGTTGACAAAGTATACAAATCCTCATGCTAAGAATATCATACGGAAAAAATTGATTTGATTTCAAATTTTAAAATTCGTCAAAAATCGCACTCTAAAATTTAAAGCTATGATTTTTTATTAAATAAATTAAATTCAATTAAATTTTAATTCTTCGTTTTATTCCGAGGGATAAATATTAAAATCGTGCCACTGGCACAATTTTAAGCTATTTATCTGTTCTCGCGTTAGCGAGTTTGCGATTTTAGAATTTTGAAATTTAGAAATCAACAATTTTTGGAGTCAGATATTCGTGCTTGAGGGTTTGTCTACGCTCTGAGCCCAGATGATTGGGCTTAGATTATTTACAAAGTATTAAAAATCACATAGCAAAATTTAATACGAAAATATTTTATTTCAAATTATTAAATCTAATTTATTGGGAAAACTGAGCAGAAAATTACTCCATCTCCTAAGTGGGAGCCTATTACTGCTGTTACGTCTATTATTTTAAAATCTAGGGCATTTCCTATTTCGCTACTTAGTCCTTCTTTTAAAATTTCGATTTCTTCTCCACTATCTGCTCCGCCAATTATTATTTGATAATCCTTGTATTTTTTGCAAAGCTTTTTCAAATATTTTATTAATTCTTTGTATGATTTTTTCTTTCCTGTGACTTTTTTTATTAATTTTATTTCTCCATCTTCTATGCACAAAACTGGAGAAAATGAAATTAAATTTGCAAGCTTGGCTATAGTTTTTGGAAGTCTTCCGCCCCTAACCAAGGCATCCAAATTTTTTACAACTCCTGCCACGTTGCAATATTTTAAATTATCCAGACTTTTTTTGTAGATTTCATCAAGTCCCATTCCATCTTTTGCATAAATTGCAGCTTTTATTACAGGATAAATTGCAGCTATTGTGGCTGTATTTGTATCTATTATTTTAATTCTTGCATCTGAATTTTCTTCTACAAATTCCTCTTTCATCATATCCATCATTTGATAAATTCCAGAAAATTTCTTTGTAATTGAAAATACTATAAAATTTCTATATCCTTTTTGGTATTCTTCTTCCAATAATTTCAAAAATTTCCCAGGAGATGGCATAGAAGTTGTAACTCTTTCTTTGCTTTCCTTATATTTTATAAAAAAATCTTCCCTACTTAATTCGTAAAGGTCAGTGTAAGATTTGTCTTTGAAATTTATATTAAAAGGAAGTATTGAAATATCATATTCCTTTGCCATATCAAGGTCTATATTGCATCCCGAATCAGCTATAATTTTTACTTTTTCCATAATAACTCCATCAATTAAAGGCTCTTTATTTATATTGTAAATATTTTTTAATACATAATCTTTCGTAAAGTAACTATACTTTTCTAGAAATTTAAAACAATCTTATTAAATTTATTTTACAAAGTAATTATAGAGATTTTATTTATTTTCCTATTTTAATTTTCTTTCCTTATATATAAGAAGAAAAAAGGGGTATTTATATTATACAAATAACAAATAAGGGAAATTTCCCAAAAATTATAGAGGTGAAAAATGAAAAAAGCATTCAAAATTATCTTTTCCATAATAGGAATAATTCTAATAGGAATTTTGATTCTCCTATCCTATCTTTGGATAAAAGAATACAGACCAGAAAAAATTGAAAATGTAGAAATCCAAGGAAAAGGCGAAAAAAATCCAGAAATCGGCAAAAATTATACAATAATGACATGGAATATCGGTTACGGCGGACTTGATAAAGACACAGATTTTTTTATGGACGGAGGCAAAATGGTCTTTCCAATAAACAAAAACCATGTAGAAAAATCAATTAACCACATCATTAATTCAAGTGAAAAAATAAATGCCGACATAAAATTTTTCCAAGAAGTAGATATAAATTCAAAAAGAACCTACTACATTAACGAGTACGAGAAAATAAGAAAAAAACTTTTGGGCAACACGACTTTCACCCTAAATTTTAAGGCATCATTTATTCCATACCCAATCCCACCAATGGGAAAAGTTGAATCAGGAATAATGACCCAAACAAATTTTAAAATACAAAAATCAAAAAGGTACCAACAAGAAATCCCTCACAAATTTCCATCAAGACTTGTAAATCTAAAAAGAGCCTTCAACCCTTCATACATTGACATAAAAAATTCCGATAAAAAATTAGTAATAGTAAACGTCCACCTAGACGCTTACGAAAAAGGAAACAAGGGAAGAATCGATCAAACAAAAGAAATAATAAATTTTGTAAACAAAGAATACAAAAAAGGCAATTACGTGATAGTAGGCGGAGATTTTAACCAAGAGCTAACAGGAAACTACAAAGAATTGCCAGAAGGAATTTGGAATCCAAATATTTTGCCAAAAGAATTGCTAACAGAAAATATAAAACTCTACTACGACAAAAACGGAGAAACATCAGTAGTAAACGACAAACCATACACAGGAAAAGACGCCTACCTTTCAACCATAGACGGATTTATGGCAACAGATAATATAAAAATAAAAACAATAAAAACCCAAGAAAAAGAAAATTTCCAATACTCCGACCACAATCCAGTTTTGATGGAATTTGTTTTGAAATAAAATTTAAAAGTTAATATCAAATAAAATATAAAAAAGTGCTTTTGTAAAATGAAATTTATTTCATATATTGCAAAAGCGCTTTTCCATTAAATATAATAAATAACACTAAAATTCAAAAATAATTTAGCTAATATCTCAAAATCAATAGCAAAAATAAAATAAAGATACAGAATATCAAGTATTCCATATCTTTGCTAACCCCCATTGTCCTAAATAAATTTTACAGTTTCATCAATATTTTTGCGTTTATAATGATTTTCTAAAGGCTTAACTCCATCATTCGCATAGCCCAAATCAATCATTGCAACAATTTTTTCATTTTTAGGCAAAGAAAATTCTTCGCTAGCCTTATCAGGATCAAAAAGATTTACCCAACAAGAATCAACATCAAGGCTTGAAGCTGCCAAAACCATGTGACTTGCAACAATCGTAGCATCTTCAACACCAGTATTATATTTTCCTCCCGGATAAACAAAAGCCTCACTCTCATCAAAAGCTACAAGCAAAACAAGAGGAGCATTATACCTACAAGGAGTAAGCTCATCAATTTTTATAAGAGCATCATTTGATTTTGCAACGTAAATTCTTTGAATCTGATTGTTCTTAGCAGTAGGTGCAAGCCTGCCCGCTTCAAGAATAATATCAAGCTTCTCCTTTTCAACTTTTTTATCACTAAAATTTTTACAAGAATAACGATTCTTCACAAGTTCAATAAAATTCATAATACCTCCTTTAATAAAATTTCAAGTAATATACAATATCATATATTTAATTTAACTATATAGTGAAAAGTTCACACTTCAATACATCTAATGTTATCAATCAACTATGATTCATAAAATTGGAGTTTATCATATGGACTAATTTCAATACATCTAATGTTACTATTCAACATCTCTTCCTCGTAAATTTCCATTTTCTTTGCCTTTATTTCAATACATCAAATGTTACTATTCAACTTAAATGCTTTTAAAATATTTAATTTATATTCTTCATTTCAATACATCTAATGTTAATAATCAACAAGTCAAGTTTTTGAAATGTTAGATGGAAGAAAGATATTTCAATACATCTAATGTTAATAATCAACTTTCATACAGTGAAATTATTGAAATTTTAAAGTATTTCAATACATCTAATGTTAATAATCAACGGAAAAGCTCCATCATTTACTTTTAAGTTATTTAGATTTTAATACATCTAATGTTAATAATCAACGGAATATCATCATTACTTTGGTTTTGTCCGATTATATTTCAATACATCTAATGTTAATAATCAACTGAGTTTTTTTTCTGGATATGCAATTAAATTTGCATATTTCAATACATCTAATGTTAATAATCAACAAACAACTAAAACAGTAACAAAAACTGTAAATGTTAAATTTCAATACATCTAATGTTAATAATCAACTACTTATAATGATTTTACTGGGTGGTCTATATATTATTTCAATACATCTAATGTTAATAATCAACAAGAATTGAAAAAAGACTTATAAATAAAGTTGAATTATTAGAATTTCAATACATCTAATGTTAATAATCAACAGACGTATTGAAATGTTAAAAATTAAAATGTTTCATATTTCAATACATCTAATGTTAATAATCAACAAGAATATGAGCAGGAAGAAAAGAAACTGTCCTGATTTCAATACATCAAATGTTAATAATCAACTTAGTATCCGTAAAATAAGACTTATTAACAGCAATAATTTCAATACATCAAATGTTATCAATCAACTTTTATCTTCCCAAATCTGACGCTGTCTTAAATAATTTCAATACATCAAATGTTAATAATCAACACTGGAGCAATAGCATTAGTTATACTTGCAGGAATATTTCAATACATCAAATGTTAATAATCAACTAAATAATCTAATTTTTATTATTATAAAGTTTATGATTTCAATACATCAAATGTTAATAATCAACTGTCTTATAATGATGATTATTGTGATTTATTTGATTTATTTCAATACATCAAATGTTAATAATCAACAATTTCAACCGTTCTGAATGAGATAAATAATCCCTATTTCAATACATCAAATGTTAATAATCAACGATCTAAGAGGAATAAATTTTAGTAACGCTGCTCCAATTTCAATACATCAAATGTTAATAATCAACTGAGTTATATTATGATGAAAATGGTAATATAATTGAATTTCAATACATCAAATGTTAATAATCAACTATTTCAATGGGGTTGGCTCTGGTATTTATCCTAGAAATTTCAATACATCAAATGTTAATAATCAACTAAGTCTAAGGCTTATAACAATATAACCAATATTGAATTTCAATACATCAAATGTTAATAATCAACGTTGCTATTACTTATGCGTGGCTAAATGTTGTAAAAATTTCAATACATCAAATGTTAATAATCAACACGGATATGCAGTTTATAAAAATGACGAATTTGAACTATTTCAATACATCAAATGTTAATAATCAACGAAGTAGGAATACCTAATCTTTTACCCATTTCAGTTATTTCAATACATCAAATGTTATCAATCAACGCTATCTTGGTTATAGGATGTGTTCTTCTTCCACTAATTTCAATACATCAAATGTTATCAATCAACTTGGATCGTATCAGCTTTCGTCTTAAATAAACTAATATTTCAATACATCAAATGTTAATAATCAACTTCTTTCCTCTTTTTAATCAAATCATTCATAATACTATTTCAATACATCAAATGTTATCAATCAACAAATATCAAACTCTAAAGCGTCTTTTCTGGACTTATATTTCAATACATCAAATGTTAATAATCAACCTTGTTAATATTGATAATAGGGTTTCAGCTCTTGAATTTCAATACATCAAATGTTAATAATCAACTTAATATTACCAACAGAAATATCAAGAGCAGAAACAATTTCAACACATCAAATGTTAATAATCAACATATCATTCTATCGCCTCAATCTTTCTTAAAACGGCATTTCAATACATCAAATGTTAATAATCAACAAGGGCAAGCCCCTAAGGGGTTGCAAAGCAACCCTATTTCAATACATCAAATGTTAATAATCAACTCAGAAAGTTTAGATCTAATTTTAAGAATTATTATATTTCAATACATCAAATGTTAATAATCAACTGATATTCAACTATATTTCTTATCTGTCTATCAAGATTTCAATACATCAAATGTTATCAATCAACTAGCACCAGACAACTTAAAATTTTTATATTCTCTATCATTTCAATACATCAAATGTTAATAATCAACCAATATAAAATGCACATTTTAAATATACATCCTATCAATATATTACCCATTTTATGAGATTCTTTGATTTTTTACCAGCTATTTCTATTTTTTTCTTTTCTTTATTTTTTCAAATTCTTTTGTTTTTGCTGGTATTTATATGATTAGGTCTTCTTCTAATGATTTGTATTTTCCTATAGTTTCTTCTTCAAAGGATTCTTTGTTGTACATTTTTATTATTGTTACAAAGTCTTCTTCTTTTTTTATTGTTTTTTCAATTTCTCTTTTTAGAGCAATAATTTTTGACGGGCTTATTTCTCCTCTAAATACTGAATTTTGGTGGTGAGTTAAATATTTTTTGCAAATTTTAAAGACTTTATTTACTCTTTTTTCTCCAACATCATAGAATAGAAATACATAATTGTAATTTTTCCCCATCAATATTTCCTTTCTAATAAATAAGGTTCGAATTCTTTGTCTTCTAGTATATATTTTATTAATTTATAGCAATCTAGTTTTATTTGTGTTTGATAGCTCACATTTCTTTTTAATTTTTCATTTTTAAATTTTGTTTCTATTCTTTTTTCAAAAGCTGCTATAAATATTTTCTTACCTTCATCATTTAAAATACAATAATTTTGCTCTTTTAAAAAATGATCTTCTACTCTAATTTTTCTATTATTTACCAAATCAAATATTGTTTTAAATACTATTATAGGCTTGAAAGCTTCACTCATATCTAGGGAAAGAGAAAATCTTGATTCACTTGGTTCGTGTAAATAACTTATGGCTTGATTTAAGTGAGTCCTGTAGATTGCTGTTATAGTTTTTGTGTATAAAAGTGAGTTTCCAAATGATATTAGGGCATTTATTGGATTATCAGGAGGTCTTCTTACTCTTTTATTCAAAATAAAATCTTCATTTAGAAAATATTTGAAAGAATCGTAAAATCCTTGCCAAATTTTTCCTTCTATATATAAAACTTGTTTTATGTTATTTGATTTTTCAAGCTCATTCGGAATTTCATTTTTTAGATAATCAAGGAAAGTTTTAACTTCTTTTTGATCATGTTTATAGTAATGATAAAGAACTTGGTAGATATTTTTCCCTATTGCTCCTACAATTTTTTTAGCTATTTCTATCCTTTTTTTATTGTATGCTTCTACTTGTTTGACTAAAAGTTTTCCACTTATATATTTTTCCCTTGGATAAAATGTTCCTGAATAGTTTCCATAATAATTAAAAAAATGTAGGACTATATGCTTACTTGCAAGAAAATCTAATAATTTTGTATTTATTGTAGTCTCACTTAGTATGTAAAGCTCTCTTATGCTTTCTATTGGTATATAAACATTTTTTCCATTTACTCTATAGCACAAGGAATTGTCTTTTCTTTTTATTTGTCCATCTGTTAAAAGATATTTTGTTTTTCCCATATTCCCACCTAGATTTTGCAATATTCATAATAGGCACATTTGGTACATCCCTTAATTTTTTTGAATTTTGGGATTTTTTCTTTTGAAATAAATTCTTCTATTTCTTTAAGTAATTTTTCTAGTTCTTTTTCTTTTTTATCATCTAAGTCCAAATATTCTATTTTTTTACCTTTATTGTTTTCAACAAATTCTAATTTTCCTTTTTTGACTATTCCTTTTTTCTTCAATATATAAAGATAATAGTAAAGCTGCCATCTAGCAGCTTCTTTGTCTGCATCTGACTTTTTTATTTCTACTAAATATTTATCTGTAATTTTATCAACTACTATATTGTCTATTTTTATCTCAGAATTTTTCTTGTTTTTGCTTTTATTTAGGTGGATTTCTTTTCCTATTTTTACAAGTTCACTGTTATCTTCGAAATTCAATTTATTTGCAAATAAATAACACTGCCTTTTGCAATGAAAATAATAATTTATTATTGTTCCATTCATATTATGTCCTCAAATTCATCATTTTCATTTTTATAGTTTAATCTTTCATTGTAAATATATTTTTCCCCATCTTCTATATAAACAAGATTTCCTATTATATCATTTGCTTTTCCAATATATTTTACAAAATCTCTTTTTGTAATTCTATATAGAAAATCTGACATTTGAGCTTTCTTTTCTGAAAGTTTTACAATTTTTTCACTATAATTCATATCTTTATTTTCAATAAGGTTTACGTATTGATCCCAAATTTCAAATCCATTTATTTCTTTTCCATTTATCCTTAAATTTCTATTTAAAAATAATTCAATCATTTGCCTATTATCATCAATTAATTCCATGTGTTTGGATATTTTTTCAAAATTTAATTTAATAAGGTCTTTTCCAAAATTTATATAGGCATATTCATCCCTATCATTTTTTGCTTTTTGTAATTTTAAGGCAAAATATCTAGAAAAATCTTTTGTTTCAAGATCTTTTCTTCTATCCTTATTTCTTAATGTCAAAATATCTTGGGCATTTTTATAAATTTTCTTTTCATCTGCCATATCAAAAAAATATGCTACAGCATCATTTTTTAAAGCCGATCTTCCAATTCTTCCCAAAAATTGTTCTTCATTTTCAAGCATAGATATATCTTTGTAACCAATATCCATGTCAATATCAATACCTGCTTCTACGACCTGACTCGCAATTAATATGGTTTTTTTAATAACTTCTCCACTTATCTGTCTGATAACTTGAGACTTTCTTCTCAAATTATCATCGCCTGTTAAAATCAAAATATTATATTGGTTAAAAAATTCCTCCTCATTTAAAATTTTAAAGAAATTTTCCGCATCTTTTTTTCTAATAAATTCAACCAATATTTTTTGATGGTTTCCTATATTTTCTTTCATGTGTTTTAAAAGATGATCATAGTCAATCTTTCCCAAATCTAACAAATCATAGTTTATTTTGACCCTATTTTTAAATAAAGGCTCATCAAAAATTTCTCTTGGATTTTTAATTAATTTTCCTATATTTTTCTTTTTATCATCATTTAATAAAGCTGATAAGTCAGGAAGAGTTGCTGACATTATAATTATTTTTAAATTAAAAATCTTTGCATAAATTTCCAACATTTCTATAATTTCATTCCACAAATCTTCTCTATAAGCTTGAATTTCATCCAAAACAATGACAGAATTTGTAATTTGATAAAGACCAAATATATTTTTTCTTTTGTTTGAAAAAAGCGTATTAAACAGCCCTACATTTGATGTGATGATAAATGGAGAGTGGAGAAACTGTCTATCCAATAAAGATTTTATATAATAATCCCAATCTCTCATAAAATCATCATTGTCACTTTTTCCAATTGGAGTTATTGAATTTATAATTGAAATTTTTTCTTCAATACTGGTTTTTTTATAATATTTTAAGAGGGTATTTTTATTTTGCTCCACCAAGGTATTAAATGGATAGGCATAGATTATTTTATTAATCTGATCATTTAATAATTTGAAAGATAAATTCATAGCAGTATTAGATTTGCCAGAACCTGTAGGAGCTTCTAGGAAAAATATATTCTTATCACTTTCCTTTTCTAAATTTTTTTCTGCATTTAGAAAAATTTTTGTCCTAAGATCATTTATATTTTCTTTTTTCTCATAAGACTTGCTTTTTTGGCTTTTTCTAATATTTTTTATAAGTTTCGAATTATTATATATTTTAATAAGGTCATTTTGGTCAATTTTTGGAAGCTTTGTCTTATATCCATTCATATAATCAGTTGTAGCATAAAAGTCAGATGAAACTAAAATAGAGTAGATTAGTCTTGTGTAGATGTATATTTCTTTTGATTTTGATTTTTTGAAATCTTTATAAGAAGAATCCATATCAAAATCATAGATTAAATCCATAATATCATTTGAAATTTCTTCAAAATCATCAAAAAATTCTTCTTTTATGTTTTCATCTTTCTTTAAATATTTTAAAGTTTTGTAAAATTTACTTGTTTCATCAATAAATAAATCAAAAAAATTATGAATTGAATATGAAAAGTCTGATAAATCACTATGATGTCTTGAAATTACAAAGGCATTTAAAAAAATAAGATAATATAATTTTTCTTTTAATTTATCATCAATTTTTAAGTTTCTAGTTTTTCCAACAAAAATATAAAGGTAAATAAATGATGAAAGTATAGAATGTTGACCTTCTATCCCCAAATCTGTAAGGTCTATTTCAAAGTTTTTTAATTTATTTCTTTGAAATCTAGAATTTATCTTTCCCAAATCGTGAAACAAAATTACTGAATCTATTAAATCTTTAAAATATGTATATCCTTCCTTTTCATCGAAAATACTTAGGAAAAATCTTTCAAAGACTTTCCCCAAGTTTTTTTCTTCTAGAATTTTTTTATAATATTTAAAAGTTTTATTTATGTGATCTTGTAATTTTTCTTTACTATCTCCAACTCCATCAATATGGGCTAGATAATTGTCAGAATTTTTAACTATAAAATCAAGTTTCATAAATTCCTTCTTCACTGTAAAAGACAAGTTTTAAATTATTATCTAAATCTTTAAATATGACATTTTTATCTGATTTTTTTCTAACTTCTCCATTACTTGCTAATGTTTTTTTTCTTATATATCTTTCGGTGTCTTCTTCTAAGAAAAACGGAAGATTTTCTTCATATTTATAAATCTTACTTTTTAGCCTTAGTTTAAAATCTTCATCCCAAAAAATGGAATTTATAATATTTTTATCACTTTTTTCTATATCAACAATTTCACAATCACTAATATTTGCCATGTGATCATTTGTTCCAAGATAAGGAGTAAAAATTGTTTTTTTATTTAAAATATATTCTTTTATCATTTCACTTTGGTCACTATCTAATAAAATATAAATTAGCCATGAAGGATTTTCTAGCCAAACTTGTTTTACTATTAGATTTCCACCTTCTTCATTCGATGCAAAAGCTGTAGAATTATTAAATATTTGCAACTTTTTATCAAAAATCCCATCATTTCCCTCTGAAACTATAGAAATTTTAAGATCTTTTAATTTTTTATAAAACTCAGGATATTTTTCCCTGCCTTTTTCGTTATATCCTTTGTACCCAACAATTGCTCCCAAAAGTCCTAGAAGGGCAACTCTGTGAATTTGTCCATAAGTATAATATAGATAAGTATTTACATCTGGCTGTTTGAAAAAACCTGTTTTCCCACTTAATCTAAATCTCAAAGCTTTCATATTAAGCCTCGATTTTTTCTCTTGTGTATATATTATAAATTTCTATATTGTCTGGAAAATCAACCAAGTCAATTTTTTCATTATCGTAATAAATTTGAATTTTTTCTATATCATTTCTTTCTTCTATAATAGATTTTCCTGTGAAAATTATCTTATCTTTTAAGTTTTCTTCAAAATTTTTTTCAAATTCAATGTAATTTGCAAGACTTGGAAGATAAGTATCTAATTTTGTTTCAACAAACATAGAAAATTCATTGTTCGCTCCTTCTTTTGCATTCGTTGCGTATGAAGTTGCAGAATCAATTGCTGCTAATTTGAATTTTTCATAATCTTTTTCGCTATAGCCTTCTGTAACTCCTAATTTTTTGTAATCATCATAAGCTTTTGGATTTATTACAAAAGAATAAAAATAATGAGCCTCATCTGATACAATTTTATTTCCTAAAGTAGAATTTTGAGCATCTTCTCCTGATTTACTTTTTTCTTTTGCATTAGGGTCTCTAAAAGGAGATAAAATTTGTTGATCTAGAGCCCTGCTATCTTCATATTTGTTCATCCCTTGGGAAATTTGCACAGCTCCAGTTATAGAAATATTATTTCCTTTTTCTGCAAAAGTAGCTCCAAAATTTTTTACATCTGTTGCAGAAAACAAGTTAGTCAAAATTTTTTCTGATTCACCAGACTTTATTTCTGTATCAAAAACTTGTTCATACCTTTCTTTTAAAGTTCTAGGTATTAGATTTCCTTTATTATCTATTATGTAACTTTTTATATAAATCACCTTCTCGCCTTGTTCAGACCATTTTTTCTTCATTGTATATTTTAAAGCCTTATCTGATCCAAAAATTTCACCAGAAGACAAAGATTTTGGAAATCCAGAAAAATCTGCATTCCAATTTGCCATCTTTGATCCTATACCAATAATTCCATAAACTCTCTTATTAAGCTCTGTCATTTTCTTCTCCTTCACTTAGTTTTTTTCCATAAAGATATGATTCTTCTAAAAATCCTGCCATTATCCACTTATCATCAGCCTTTTCCTTTTCAAATTCATAAACAAGAATTTGGCTTACTGCCCTGTTAAATCTTACATCTTTAGTGCTAATATTGTGGGCATAAGTTACAAGCAAATGTTTTAAATTTTCAATTATCTTAGAAGTTTTTTGTTCATCCAAGAAATTTCTAATAAAGGTTAAATTTTTATCGCTAATCTTTGAATGATTGAGCAATTTTCTCAAAACTTGTCCTAGGGCAAACAAAATTTCTTCATCACCTTCAAGAGAAATATCTCCTGCTGATTCTAATTTTCTTTTCATCTTTTCTTGAAAATCCATGTAATTTTCCTCCTTTTTTTTAAAATATTCTTTTAAAGATAAATAATAATTAAATTGAGTAATAGCCTTGGTCTTATAATCATTTGTAAGAGAATATTTAATAGAATCTTTCAAAAGCTTATCTAAGATCCTTACAACTTCTTTATTCTTATTATTTATTATTGCAACTTCCAGACTTTTTCCATAGTTTAAAATTATAATTTTGAAATTTAATTCTTTTATATTTAAATTATCCAAATTATACTTATTTCTTTGGTAATAATTATAGAAAAAAACTGCATCTATTTTATTTAAAAGTATATTTTTTTCAGTAACAAGACCGTATTTCTCTTCTCTTTTAGAAAAATCATCTGCCTTAGCATTTTCTGGCAAATACTCTTCAATATATTGGTTAATTTGAATTTCTATATCATCAAAATCATTTGAATAAATATTATAATCCAAAATAGCTGCCTCTTTTTTTTCAGGATACAAGAACAATTCAAATCCTATAAAATTCTTATTTTTTTCAAAACCTATTTCTTTATTTACTGTATTAAAATATATTTTGTTATTTCCTCTTTTTACAGATGAAGAAAGGTAAGAAAAAAATAAATTTTGTAGCTTTGCCGTATCCATACTTATTAGATATGGTTGTTTTACTTTTCTAGATAAATTTTCCAAATAAGGCTTTTTACCATCTATTCCTAAATTATCATCAGAAACACCAAAAGTTTTTCCATTAACTTCTATATTATATTTATTCTTATTAAATAAATTGGTAAGTAAATACCTATCTTGCTCTCTTTGGTAAGCTTTTTTTGTTTTTTCTTCATCTTCATAGACAAAAAATATTTTGAAATAATCTTTTGAGCTTGTATCAATATCAAAGATATTTTTATTATCAATATTTTCAATAAGCCACTTTTCGATTTTTTCAGCCTCATCTACATTGACGCCACCCAGTTTTTCTTCATTCTCCAAATAAAGATTTTTTGCATTTTTATCCTTATATTTTTTGAGTGGATTTTTTAAAATTGAAAAATATCTTTCTATTGCATCTTTATTAATCTTATCTTCATAAGAATTTTCCTTGAAGAAAAAACTATAATAATTAGAACTATGGATCGCTTTTTTATTGTCTATGCTTTTGTTCATGTTTAAGAGATTGGAATTAAAATCCAAATCTCTAATAAAAGAATAGTTCAATGGTTGATTTTCAATTTTCTTTTCTTTTTTGTTATATTTAATCTTAAAACTTGGACTTACTTCCCAAGGACCTTTTTCTTTCATAGTAACAAGATAATATTTACCGTCTTTGGGAATATATCCTCTCAAAACCATATCAGGATCTTCATCCAAATTTTTTTTAAAAATCTCCAAACATTCTTCTAGCACATAATCACCTCCTAAATTAAATATTTGTAGCCCAAAAATCCTGCCCCATAAGCTGCATTTTCGCTAAAAGTTACAGCAAGTGCAAAATAAGCTAGGTCTTGACTTCTTTTATCCATATTTATTTCAAGTTCAAGCTTATCTCCCAAAAGTTTTATGTTTTTAAATTTAAAAGCGATTGGCCCTTCATTTAAAATCTTAAGACTTGTATAAAATTTCCCCTCTTCTACATTTTCATCAATGAAAAATTTGTATTTTTTAATTAAATTGTCTGTAATTCTCTTTTCAAATTCTTCTAAAGTAAAATTATCTTTCCAATATCCAAAATCATTTTTTATTATTATAGGATTTAAGGTAAATAATTTTGAAATCGGTGATTTTGGAATTATCCTAACATCCACAGTCAAGTTTTTGAAAACCTTATCCTTGTAATCAGAAAACCCATTTAAAATATAATTTACAAATTCTTCATTAACTGACCTAATTCTATACTGATAAACCATATTTTTTTTGTAGAACTTTTTTATTGGATATAGATTATCGTGGCAATAGGATTTATAATTTTTTGCATTATGCATATTTAAAAATTTTTCATTTTCTGACAAATAAGAAATTATTGATTTTGAAATGAATTCCAAAGAATCTGATGAATCAATATCTTCTAATAAAAATGTTCTAATTTTTAGTTCGTAAACTTTCATTTTCTCATCTCCTTTCTATAATTATAATATTTTAATTATTAGTTGATTATATTTTTATAATATCATCTTTGAAAATTTTGTCAAATTTATTTCACATCTTATGTTAATAATCAGTCCAATATTTTAATTTTTAGTATTTCAATACTTATCAAGTTACTAATTAAATATATAAATACTCTACCTCTTATGAAAATTTTAACCACAAGTTCATTATTGTTTTAAAAAGTTTATATTATTTTTAAAAAATTTCTCCCCCACACATTGTTAATTTTATATTAATGATTTATAATACCCCTAGAGATAGTATTTAAGTTTTAAAACTATACTCTTTTACACCATTATATTTAAATTTTTAAAAATGAGCTTATATATTTAGTGAGACTCAAAATATTTTGTTACTTGCGCAAGGTTTTTGTCTGTTTATTAAATATAAACTGCTTTTACCTTGCTTTTTTTAAGGAGATTTTATGGAAATTGAAATGTTAAAAGGAAAAATTCATAGGGCTACTGTGACTCAGGCTGAACTTGACTATGTTGGTTCTATTACTGTTGATGAGGCTTTGCTCAATGCAGCTGGAATTAGAGAGTATCAGAAAGTGCAAGTAGTTAATATTAACAATGGAAATCGAATTGAAACTTATACGATTGCTGGCGAGAAAGATAGCGGTGTTATTTGTTTAAATGGTGCTGCGGCAAGACATTTTTCGCCTAATGATTTGGTTATTATAATGGCTTATGCCTCTTATAATGAAAAAGATTTAGAAAATTATAGTCCGAAGGTTGTTTTTGTTGATGATAAAAATAAAATCAAAAAAATTTCATCTTACGAAAAACATGGAACTTTAGTGTAAATAAATTTTAGTGGTGTAATAGGCTATCTCTAAATATTTTTAGAGGAGAAGAAAATGAAAGTTATCAAAAAAATTGATGAATTGAGAGATGTTTTAAAGGATTTTAAAAAAGAGGGAAAATCAATTGGCCTTGTTCCTACAATGGGATTTTTGCACAAGGGACATGCAAGCCTAATTAAAAAAGCAGTTTCAGAAAATGACATCGTAGTTGTTTCTGATTTTGTAAATCCAATCCAATTTGGACCAAATGAGGATTTGGAGGCTTATCCAAGGGATATAAACGCTGATAGCAAATTGTGCGAAGACTTGGGAGCTGATTTTATTTTTAATCCTGAACCTTCAGAAATGTATCACGACAAAAAAGCCTTTGTTGATATTGAAGGTCTCTCTGATAATTTGTGTGGCGCAAGAAGAGCTGGACATTTTAGGGGCGTTTGTACTGTTTGTACAAAATTATTTAATATTGTTGGCCCTAATAGGGCGTATTTTGGACAAAAAGACGCCCAACAACTTTCAATCATCAAAAAATTAGTTTTTGATTTAAATATTCCAGTTGAAATTGTTGCTTGCCCAATTGTAAGAGAAGACGACGGACTTGCCATGTCTTCAAGAAACACTTATCTTTCAACTGACGAAAGAAAAGCTGCTCTTTGCCTTTCAAAAGCAATTTTTGAGGGGGAAAAAATAGCAAAGAATGGAGCAAGTGTAGGTGAAGTTTTGGAAAAAATGAAAGAAATAATTTCATCAGAAAAACTTGCAAAAATCGACTACATCCAAGCAGTTGACCTTGAAACAATAAAAGACGTGGACAATTTCAATAAAGATACCTTGGTAGCCATTGCAGTATATATTGGAAAAACTAGATTGATCGATAATTTTATTTATGAGGTATAAAGATGGAAAAATTTTCAAAAATTTCAGATAAAATAACTCAAAATATCGGTTTAATTATTGTAATATTTTCTGTTGTAGCCTATTTTATCCCAGATTATTTTTCTTGGATGACAAATTACACAACAATTTTTCTTGCCCTTGCCATGTTTGGAATGGGAACATCCATAGATTCAGATTCTTTTAAGAAAATTTTAAAAAATCCTAGGGATATTTTTATAGGAGCCTTGGCACAATTTACAATTATGCCCTTGCTTGCATGGATTTTAGCGGTAGGATTTGACGTAAACAAGGATATTGCCTTGGGAATAATTCTTGTAGGATCTTGTCCTGGAGGAACCGCGTCAAATGTAATAACTCACATAGCTGGCGGAAATGTTTCAATGTCAGTTTCTATGACAATTTTATCAACCCTTCTTGCCCCAATAGTTACACCATTTTTGGTTTATCTTTTGGCAGGAAGATGGGTTGAAGTTTCAATTTTAGCCATGTTTAAATCAGTTGTTACAGTCGTTTTAATACCAGTTTTGATGGGAATTTTTGCAAAAAATTTAAGCCCCGAAAAAATGGAAAAATCAAAATCAATTTTCCCATTAATATCATCCCTTGCAATTATTTTAATAATTTCAGGAATAATCGGAGCAAATGCAGAAAAAATTGCAAAATCTGGACTAATCGTTTTATTAATAGTAATGATTCACAATGCCCTAGGACTTTTATTAGGACTTGGCGTTGCAAAAATTTTCAAAATGGATTACGACAAGCAAACAGCCCTTTCAATCGAAGTTGGAATGCAAAATTCAGGCCTTGCAATCCAACTTGCAACAGCAAATTTTGCCCTAAACCCACTAGCAACCCTTCCAGGAGCAATTTTTTCAATCTGGCACAATATTTCAGGTTCAATTTTCGCATCAATCAGAAGAAAAGACGAAAAAGATCTTGCCTTTGCTAGGGAAAGATAATTTTTAAATATTTAATCAAAAAAGATGAGGAAATTAATCCTCATCTTTATTTTATATTTCTTACTTTTGGGAGTTTCCTCTTATATCAACTTCTATTATTTTTTCAAGATCATCATTTCTGTAACCGTAAAAATAATATGTTAGGTTTGCTGTTGAGCATGAGTGGTTTGGAATTATTTGGATTCTTTGTCAAACTATAAATCACTTTTATATTAATTTATTAAATAATTAAGATTTAAAATAAAAAGGATTTTTTTTATTTCTTCTTAGCCTTATCCCAAATATCAAGATAAGATTTGTAGAAAGAAAGATCTTGGACAGTTTCCAAAACTCCTAAATAATTTCCGTTCTTATCCCTAACTGCATAGTAGGTCACAGCGTGGTCATTGCCCTTTATGTTTTTTATGATTTGAAATTTATCCTTGCTACCTTTTTTAAATTCACCGATAAGCTTTCTTACAATTGGCTCAACTTGGGGTGGGTGACATGAATAAACTTCTCTTCCCAAAGATGTCTTAGCCCTTTTAAAAATTTTTTCACTCTTTATATTATTATAATAAGCATTTATATCATTTTTATCTACAAAAGTTATCTCAATTTCTAAAGTATCAAGAAGAGCCTCAAGCTCGTCAACTTTCATCTTTCCCTTAGAAAAATTAATATATCCATCCATAGAATCTTTCTCATTATTTGTATTTTCTCCATCATCCCAAATTTCTTTTTTGATTATATCATCAGGATAATCTTTCAAATCCTCATAAAGACCTAAAAAATCTTCATTTGAAATCACATCTTCCATCAAAGGATACAAGATATTTTCTTCCTTATAAGTCATCTCCCTTGCTCTTTCAAATACTTTTTTGACATCATCAAAATCAGATTTTTTGAAAGCTTTTTTGAAATTTTTAGAAATTTCAATATCAACTCCCCACATAATTTCAGATGGGCCTGGCTTATTGTAATTTTCCTTTAACAAAGGATAAATCAAATCCCCCTTTTTCCTATAATGTGAAGTGATTTTATTAGAAATATCTTTAATTTTTTCCAAATCTTGACTGTTTTCTCCTAAATCGATAAGTTCTTTAATTTTTTCATTTTCCAAAAAGAAAAACCTAAGAGGATGACCAGAAATATTAATTAATTTCAAATCCTTTCCTCCTTCACTTTCCGTTTTCCCATGAAAAAGTGAGGAATGTACATCACAAAGCCTTTGAACATCAGCCCTATCAACTCCCCCTTCAAGAAGAGCTTCCTCAGCATCCATAATTTCAGAAGATGAAACATTTTCGAAATTTTTTACAAAATCCTTTCTAACACTTTCAAGATCCTCACCCTCTGACAATCTTTTTACATAAGATTTAATCAGATTTCTTCTATTTTTAACTTCAAAATCATCATAAGAGTTTATAATTTCATACCCCAAATCTTCTAACTTTTTGTCAACATTGTCAATTCCAACCATCTTTGCCCCGCGTCTAATAGACATTTTTTTGCCCATAGTTTTAAGCATAAGAGGATTGGAAAGATTTTTAAAACCAAGACCTATAAGATCTTCTTTCAATTTATCATCACGATTAACTAAATCATAAATCGCCTTATTAATATCAATTTTTTTAGCCATAATATCCTCCAATATTATTATACTCTTCAATTGATAATGTCTATTATTTAAATAAAAAAAGCAAGATTTATCTTGCTTCAGACTGTAGACAAAGTAGATGAAAAACGCAATTTCATCTACTTTGTCTATATAATAAACGCTTAAATCAAGCTATCTATGGGTATAAATATACTAAAGATGGAGGAAGTTATTCTACATAAAAACGAAAATAATAATACTGAACAAGTCCAAATGGTATCAGTAGAACAACTAGTTCCAAAAAATCACATATTAAGAAAAATAGATAAACACATAGACTTCAACTTCATATACGACCTAGTAGTATTAATAAAACTTGTAATCCTACAATACTTCTTCAACATAAACAGCATGAGGCAAACAATAAGAGAAGTAGAAGTAAACCTAGCCTCGTCGGTTCTTAGGACTGGACTTCTACGATAAAGTTTCACACTTTTCAACTTCCGGTAAAAACTATGAAAGAAGATTTAAAAATACAGACCTATTCACTCAAATATTCGAAAATATCCTAGACCAAGCAATGAATTATGGATTCGTAGACGCAAAAATACAATTTGTAGACTCAACCCATGTAAAAGCACATGCCAACAGACATAAAAATCAGAAAGAAAAATAAAGAACAAATTAAAAGCAAGGTAAAAGTAATAATCAGACATATCTGGCAAGAATACATAGACTATTGTGAAAGATATAGACTAACTAAAGCAGGAAAAGCTGAATACAAGCAAAGAAAAGAAACAATAGAAAGACTATTCGCAAGTGCAAAACAATACCATAGCTTTAGATATACTAACATGATAGGAAAAGCAAAAATGAGTATGAAAGCAGCACTAACTTTTGCGTGCCTAAATATGAAAAAACTAGCAAAATTACTTGATAAATCAGAAGATAATGGAGGTAAATTTTCTCAATTTACTATATTATTTGAAAAATTAATATATTTGAGAATAAATATAAAAAAGTGTCGATAAACCTGTTTTATTAGGAGGTTTGCCGACGCTCTGAAGCGATGTCTTCGCTTGTTTTACTTTTTACTATTCATAATCTACAACACTTACAAGTATTGATTTTGGTCCTAAATGGACTCCGAATACTGGGGGTACTGTCATTTCTTTATATATTTTTGCATTTTTTATTTCTTCTTTTAGCAATTCTTTTATTATTTTTATTTCTTCAAAGCTTGCTCCGCCGCCTATTGCTAGACCGTATTCTTTTTTATCTTTTATTTTTTTCTTTATGATTTTTGCTATTTCTTGGAATGATTTTTTTCTTCCTATAACTTTTTTTGCTATTTTTATTTCTCCGTCTTTCATTGTAAAAATCGGTGTGAAATTTATAAGATTTGCAACTTTTCCTATTGATTTTGGTAATCTACCTCCTTTTACAAGGTAGTCAAGACTTTCTGCTCTTACGTATATATTTGCTTTTTCTACATCTTTTATTGCTCTTTTATAAATTTCTTCGTATTTTTTTCCTTTTATAGCTGATTTTGCTGCTTTTGTTGCTATAAAATATAGGGGTAGTGATGCTATTTTTGTATCTATTATATCGATTGTTACATTTTTATTTTCTATATGATCTTTTGCTAAATTCATCATATTATTCATTCCTGAAAGATGGGATGATATTGAAAAACATAGGATTTTATTGTAGCCTTCTTCTATATATTTTTCTAGAATTTCCACAAATTCTCCTACTCCTGGTATTGATGTGCTAACTTTTTCTTCTGTGTTTTTTAATTTTTCAAAAAATTCTTCGCTTTCTAAATCTATTTGGTCCGTGTAGCTTGTATCTCCAAAATGTATTTTGAATGGGACTATGCCTATGTTATATTTTTTTGCTTCTTCCAGGTTAATCGAGTTTCCTGAATCTACTATTATTTTTATTTTCTCCATTTTATCCTCTTCTAATTATTTTTTCTCAAAAAAATAGCCTCAAAACAAAAAGTTTTGAGGCCTTATGTCTTTTTTTATAAGTAATATTTTTTTACTACGTTTAATTGGTCATCTAATTCGTAAACTAATGGTTGTCCTGTTGGGATTTCTAAATCCATTATGTCATCATCTGAAATTTTTTCTAAATGTTTTGCCATAGCTCTTAAAGAATTTCCGTGTGCTGCTACTAAAACTGTTTTTCCATCGATTAAATCTTTTGCTATATTGTCTATATAGAATGGAAGACATCTTTCTAGTGTTACTTTTAAATTTTCTGCAACTGGAATTATATCTTTTGGATATTCTTTAAATCTATCTTCGCTTGCTTGTGCATTTGCTTCTTCGTCTGTTAAAGCTGGTGGAAGTGTATCGTATGATCTTCTCCAAATATGAACTTGTTCATCTCCATATTTTTCTGCTGTTTCTTTTTTGTTTAATCCTTGTAATGCTCCATAGTGACGTTCGTTTAATCTCCAAGATTTTACAACTGGCACATACAATTGGTCAGAGTATTCAAGGGCAAAGTTACAAGTTTTGATTGCTCTTTTTAAAATTGATGTATAAGCTATATCAAATTTTATTCCAGCATCTTTTATTTTTCTTCCAGCATCTTTTGCTTCTTCTACTCCCTTGTCTGATAAATTTACATCTACCCAACCTGTAAATTTATTGGCAAGATTCCATTCGCTTTGTCCATGTCTTACGAAAACTAATTTTTTTGTCATTATCTTCTCCTCATTTTTTCCTTTTTTTCAAGCTGTTTTTGCTTGGCTTTCATTGACTCATTCTTTTCTTCATCAATATTGTCAATCCATGTTAGGGCGTTTGCTGTTCCTTTTATTACACATTCTCTTGGATCTTGGGCAATTTTTACATCAATTTGAAGTCTTTCATTGATTCTTTTTGCAAGTCCCAAGGTTAATGCTCCGCCACCTGTTAAAAATATACCTCTTTCATACAAATCTGCAGCTAATTCTGGAGGTGTTTGCTCTAATACATTTTTTACTCCATTTATTATTTTATCAATTGATGGGAGTAAGCAAGAATAAATTTCTCCAACTGGAAGATAGATTCTTGATGGAAGTCCATCTTCTATAAGTCGTCCTACAACTTCGATTGAATCTGTATAGTCTGCTTCTTGAGCTTTTATTTTTATCATTTCTGCACTTGATTCGCCAATAAGCATCCTATATCTGTTTCTTATATGATCTTTTATATCATTGTCGAAAGTATCTCCAGAAATTTCTATAGAATCGCTTGTTACGATTTGTCCCATAGAAACTACTGCAATGTCTGAAGTTCCTCCTCCAATATCTATAACCATATTCCCTTTTTCATCTGTTATATCTATATCTGCACCAATCGCTGCTGCGAGAGGTTCATCTATCAAATAAACTCTATGAGCTCCTGCGTTTTCTGCTGCTTGAAGAACTGCTCTTTTTTCAATCTGAGTTGCCTTGCTTGGAACACAAATCAATAAATCAGGTTTAAATAAAGATTTATTCAAGGATTTTTTCAAAAAATATTTAAGCATTTCTTCTGTTGCATTAAAATCTGCAATTACTCCGTCTTTTAAAGGCTTTAATGCAATTACATTTCCAGGAGTTCTTCCCAAAATTTTTTTTGCATCCTTTCCAACTGAAAGAATTTTTCCTGTGAGTGTATCTTTTGCTATAACTGAAGGTTCTTCTAAGCAAATCCCCTTATCTTCAACGTAAACAAGGACTGAGGCTGTTCCCAAATCTATTGCCACACTTTTTCTTAACCTTGACATGGCCTCTCCTATTTATTTTTTAATTTATCAACTTGGTCTAATTTTTCCCAAGTAAAATCTTCATCATTTCTTCCAAAGTGTCCGTAAGCTGCGGTTTTTTTGAAAATTGGTCTTTGTAAATCTAATTTATCAATTATTGCTTGAGGTCTAAAATCAAAAACTTCTTTTACAATTTCTGTAAGTTTTTCATCTTCATATTTTCCAGTTCCAAAACTATCTACATAAATTGATAGAGGTTTTGCAACTCCAATTGCATAAGCAACACCAATTTCACATTTTTTGCAAAGACCTGCTGCAACCATATTTTTTGCTGCATATCTTGCCATATAAGCTGCTGATCTGTCAACTTTTGTTGCATCTTTTCCAGAAAATGCTCCGCCACCAGATTTTGAATATCCACCGTAAGCGTCAACGATTATTTTTCTTCCTGTAAGTCCAGAATCTCCTTTTGGTCCACCAATTACAAATTTTCCTGTTGGATTTATATAGAATTTTGTAGCATCGTCGATGTATTTTGGATCAATAACTTCTTTGATTACTTTTTCTATTACATCTTTTTTGATTTGTTCAAGGCTTACTTCTTCTGAATGTTGAGTTGAAATTACTATAGAATCTACTCTTTTTAATATGTCATCATCATATTCTACTGTAACTTGGCTTTTGCCATCAGGTCTTAAATAATCAAGAATTCCTTCTTTTCTAACTTGAGCAAGTCTTTTAGAAAGTTTTTGTGCATAAACAACTGACAATGGAAGATATTCTTCTGTTTCATCATCTGCATAACCAAAAACCATTCCTTGATCGCCCGCTCCAATTTTGTCGTATTTGTCATTTGTAGATTTAAAATCCATTGAATCATTTACGCCTTGAGCAATGTCAGGAGATTGTTCTATAAGTGATGTAAGAACTGCTACGTTTTGATAATCAAATCCTAATTTTGGATCATCATATCCTATTTCTTTGATTGTATCTCTTGCTATATTTTCTATTGGCGCATAAGCATTTGTCGAAATTTCTCCAACAACCAAGACAAGACCTGTTGTTGTTACACATTCACAAGCTACTCTCGAATTTTTATCTTGCTTTAAACATTCATCTAAAATCGCATCAGAAATTTGGTCGCAGACTTTATCTGGATGTCCTTCTGTTACTGATTCTGAAGTAATTAATTTTTTCATATTAAGTCCTTTCTTTTAAGGATAATTATACCTTAAATTATTTTGAATTGTTATATTTTAATCAATTTTTTCTAACAAAACTACAGCTCTTGCCTCAATTCCTTCTCCACGTCCTGTAAAAGATAATTTTTCTGAGGTTGATGCCTTGATTGATACATTTTCTATATCAGTTTTTAAATGTTTTGCCAATTTTTTTTGAATCTCTTCTCTTTTCGGAGAAATTTTTGGCATTTCACAAATTATAACTGTATCTAAATTTCCAATTTTGTAAGATTTTTCTTCCATTAATTTTACAACCCTATCAAGAAGTTTTATTGAGTAAATATCTTTAAATTCATCATCAGTGTCTGGAAATAAATTTCCAATATCTGGAAGATTTAAGGCTCCCAAAATCGCATCCATTATGGCATGAACCAAAACATCTGCATCTGAGTGGCCCAAAAGTCCTTTTTCATATTGAAACTCAACTCCACCCAAAATTAATTTTCTATTTTCAACTAATTTGTGAACGTCATATCCTATTCCGATTCTCATACTAATCCTCTAAAAACGCCTTGGCAAATATCAAATCTTCTGGTGTAGTCATTTTTATATTTGAATATTCGCCTTCAACTACTTTTATTTTTTCATCACTATATATTTCAAAAAGCTGGCTATCATCTGTTATTGTAAAATTACTTTGTGTATATTTTTCGTAAAAATCCAAAATCATTTCCTTATCAAAGGCTTGAGGAGTTTGAACATTGTAAACTTCTTTTCTAAGTGGTGTAGTTTTTACCAAAGAATTTTCATCTACAATTTTTACCGTATCTTTTGATTTTACCGCACTTATTACAGCCTTATAGTATTTTAAATTTTCTAGCACTTTTTCAAATAATTCTTTACTTGCAAAAGGTCTTACCCCATCATGGGTTAAGACCAATTTTGAATTTTTATCTACAGCTTTTAAGCCTTCATAAGTTGAAAGTTCTCTTGTTTCTTTCCCAAAAACATAGGAAATTTTCTTGTCATATTTTTTTAAAATATCCTTCAAATAATTTTCATCATCTTTTCTAATTACTACAATTATTTGGTCAATTTGGTCAAGTTTTACAATGGTATCAAGGCTAATTTCTAGAATTTTTCTGCCCATAATTTCTATGTATGGTTTTGCCTTGTCAGATTTCATCCTTAATCCATTACCTGCTGCTGTAATTACCGCTGAAATTTTTTTGCCGTCTATCATATTATTCCTTTGCTCTTACAAATATCATTTTTCCAGCCGATGTTTGTAAAACACTGGTTACTGTTGTATTTATTTTCTTTCCAATTAAATCTTTTCCATCTTCAACTACAACCATTGTTCCATCTTCAAGATAACCTACTCCTTGATTTCTAGATTTTCCTTCTTTGATAACTTCAATTTCCATTATCTCTCCAGGCAAAACCTTGGTTTTCATTGCATTTGCCAAATCATTTATATTTAAAACTGTAATTCCTTGAACATCTGCAACCTTATTTAAATTGTAGTCATTTGTAAAAATTTTTGCTCCTGTATCTTGGGCAAATTTCAAAAGCTTTGAATCTACTTCTTTTATATCTGGATAATCTTTTGAAGTGATTTCAAGATTTATGTCTTTATTTTTTTTGATTTCTTTTACAACATCAAGCCCACGTCTACCTCTTTCTCTTTTTAAATCGTCGGGACTATCGGCTATGTGTTGAAGTTCTTCTAGGACAAATTCTGGAATTATTAATTTTCCTTCAATGAAATTAATCTTTATAATATCCAAAATTCTTCCATCAATTAAAACTGATGTGTCAATTAATTTTAAGGATGTATCCTTTGAAATTTCTTTTTTATTTTCTCTTCTATTTGATATTTTTACATTTTTTACTTTTTGGAATGTTTGAGGATACTTGTCAGGATATTTTGATGCAATTCTCCAACCCAAAAGTCCAAAGCCCAAATAAATAATAATAGATAATAGCACAAAAATTGAATTACCAACTACTGGTAAAGACAAAGAGCTTAATGGTTTGGTTGCAAGAAAGGCTAAAATTAAACCTACAATTACCCCGCTTATTCCAACTGCCACACTAAGTGGCGGTAAATCTTCTAAGTATTTTTCTAACTTCATAAATACATCTTCCATCATTTTGTAAATAAAACCTGATAGAAAATAAAATATGCCTGCAAATAATAAAGCCACTAAAACATTTACTGCAATGAAAAAAACAGAACTACCTATTGTAAAATCCACAACAGATAGTACCAATTTTAATACAGATATGCCTAGAATAGCTCCAATTACAGAAAACATAATTCGAAATATTCTATTTAACATTATCTTCTCCTAATTTTTTATAATCCGATTGATTCATCAATCATTTTTTCTGCCTCATCTCTTTCGAGAGAGCCTGACATGACTAATTCGCTAGCCATAATTCTTCTTGCCCTATTTAAAAGCTTTTTTTCCGTTGTTGAAAGTCCCTTATCATCGTCTAAGGCAACAAGGTCTCTTACCATATTTGCAATTTTGAAAATATCTCCAGTTTTTAAAATTTCTTGATTTTCTCTATATCTTAGATTCCAATTAGAATTTAAATCTTTAGGATCTTGTTCAAGAATTGCAAGTATTTCTTCTCCTTCTTTTTTGGATATAACATCTCTAATATTCATTTTGTTGATATTCGCTTTTGGAATTGATATATCCATGTTACCTATAGGCATTTTGAGTATAAAATATTCTTTTTCCTCGCCTAAAAACTCTTTGGTTTCTACAGAATCAATTATCCCAGCTCCATGCATAGGATAAACTATTTTATCACCGATTTTAAACATTTTGACCTCCTAGGTTCTCTCTTTTATTATAACCTTTTTTGCCAAAATAGTAAAATCAAATAATTTTACAGTATACTACCACTATATTCTTTTGTCAATACTTTTTTTCCTATTCGAAATCAACTCCTTACTATCTTTTGAAAAGCCCGTTCTCATTTTTACAGCTCTGTTTAAAACTTTTACTTCACTTTTTTTATAAGAGCCTCCAAAATCGCCGTCCAAAGTCCAATCAATTTTTTCTTCGCTTTCAACTTTAAAAACAGAACCAGACCTAAAAATCACATTATCATTTTCTTTTTTGCTCCTAAGCCCATCGATAATTTGATTTAGTTCTATTAATCCTTTTGGTTTTTTAATTAAAACAGCTTCAAAAATTCCATCATCAAGACCAATATTTTTATTGTAAAAATTATTAAAGCCTCCAACCGAAACAGAATTTGTTGCCATAAAATGAATAAATTCTCCTTCAAAAATTTCTTCATCAATTTTTATTTTTGCCTTATAAGATTTTAAATTTGAAACAGTTTTTACTCCCTCCAAAATATAAGCAAATCGTCCAAAAATATTTTTCATTGATTGGTCAGTTTCGTAAGAAACTTGGGCAATTGAACCAAAGGCTGCAACGTAGGTAAAAAATTTAGAATTAAATTGCCCTACATCCACATCCATAACTTCGCCTTTTATAGCATATTTGCTAGATTTTTTTATGTCAGAAGGAATTTTTAATGACCTTGAAAAATCATTTGTTGAACCTGTTGGAATGTATCCGATTATAGAATTTGCATCAGCTTTTAAAACACCAGAAACAACTTCATCCAAGGTTCCGTCACCACCGCTTACCAAAATCTCATCATATTCTTTGGCAAATTCTTTTACTTTTTCTCTCGCATCATCCGCTCTTTGCGTTGCATAAACCGTCGGAAAATAAGAATTTTTGCTAAAATATTCAACAATTGAGCTTAAATAATTTCCTATAGTTCTTTGCCCGCTCATCGGATTATATATATATAATAACTTTTTCATTTTATCCCTCAAATTTGTAAATAATATATTTATATTTTACTTACATTTGCTAAGTTTTAAAGTATTAGCTAATTTTAATTCCAATTTATCAACTAACATGATATACTTAAAATTGTTATTATATAAAATATAACAGAAAAAAAGGAGTAAAATATGGAGAAAAATAATACAAGATTTATAGTCGAAGGAGGAGTGTCAATCGCCCTTTCTTTTGTACTTTCTTTTGTAGTTTTGTTTAAAATGCCTCTAGGAGGTTCAGTAACTCTTGCATCTAGACTTCCAATTATAATTTTTGCAATAAGGTGGGGAGCTAAAAAAGGACTTTTGGCTGCAGGAATTTTGGGATTGTTGAATATGGTTTTTGGAGGATATGTAATTCATCCAGCCCAAGCAATTCTTGATTATATTCTTTCATTTTCAGCAATTGCCCTTGCAGGTCTATCATTTAGCAAAAATAAAAGCAAATATTCATACATTCCATCAATAATAATTTCATATTTAGTAAGTGGAGCTTTTAATGTGATTAGTGCTTTTATATTCTTTAACGACATGGCGACAGCAAAAGCAGCTGGCTTTAACAACTTTACCCTCTATGCTTTTGCATATAATTATTCTTTCTTAGCAGCTGATGCTTTTATTTTAATAATTGTATTTTTGCTTATTTTTGATAGGGTAAAAAATTTTTTAGATAAACAAAATTAGAAATAATAATTCAAAAAGACCATCTTCCGATGGTCTTTTATTTTGAAGATGATTCTACAATTTCTAGATTTCCTTTAAAAGAATAGGATTTGGCATAATTTGTTATTATAAAAAAATCTCCTTTTTTTATTGGATATGTTTCATCATCTATTATAATTTCCCCACGCCCATTTATTATGCTTTGTAAAATATATGGCTCTTTTCTTTCAAACGAAATTTCTTTTTCTACATTTATTTTTTTTACTGTAAAATACTCATTATCATACAAAATCTCCGTATTTTTTTCTAAATTTTCGTGGATTTTTTCTGTGTCTAGGCACTTTAAGGCTTTTTTTGATTTTTCTAGGTGCAAAGCTCTTTTATTTCCATTTTTATCAACTCTATCGTAATCGTAAAGTCTGTAAGTTATATCTGATGCTTGTTGGATTTCCAAAATCAAAGAATCTTTTTTTATGGCGTGAACCATGCCAGCTGGCACTTTAAAAAAATCTCCTTTTTTTGAATTTTCTTCTTTTAATAAATCTTCCCATTTTTCCTTATCTATTACGTCAATGGCTTCTTTTTTGTTTTTTGTTTTTAATCCATAGATTATTTGGGCTTGATTTTCATTTAAAATATACCAACACTCACTTTTGCCGTAGGAATTTTCTTTTTTTGCCATTTCATCATCTGGATGGACTTGGATTGATAGGTCATCATTCGCATCTATTAATTTTATCAAAAGAGGAAAATTTTCTTTTTGTTCATTTCCAAAAAGTTCTTTGTGATTTTGGTATAAAACATCTAAATTTTTTCCCCTATATTTTCCCTTTAAAATTTTTGATGGAAATTCTTTCATAGCAGAAATCGCCCAATATTCTCCTATATTTTCTGATTCAAATTGGTAGGGAAATTCTTTTTTAAGTCTTTCTCCTCCCCAAATTTTTTCTACAAATTTCCCTTCTAAAAATAATATTTTTTCCATAAGTCACCTCCTTTTTATTATACTAAGAAAAAAATAAAGCCCAAGGATAAAGCTTGGGCTTATTCTTATGCTACTGTCAATTTATTTTTGTGGAAGAAGTTTGTAAGATAGATTTGAACTGCTGATACTACTATGTTTAAAATAGTACCGAACCCCATTACTCTTGTTAATTCTTCTATAGTTTCTATTTTGCTTAAATAGAAACCGTTTTGTATTTGACTTGAACTTTTTGATACATTTACTGAGAATGTTTCTAAAAATTTAACACCAAACGTTAGTCCTAAAATCGAAATTATTATTGTTATCAAAATAAAGACTAAAACTGGTCCAAATTTTCCCAAATCTTTAAAAGTTTTGCTTGAGCCTATGCTGATTGAGGCTAAAATTCTTGTAAAAGTTGCAAGCAAGGAAAATATCAGTGTTATTATCCCCATTATTAATGTTTTTGATGGAAATTGATCAAAAAAGCTTTTTATTTGGTCAAACAATTCTTTTATTCCTATTCCATCTTGTCCTGTCGAAATAACTAAAAATCCAAAAAATTCTAGCAAAAATACAAGGCCTGCAAGTAAGGCAAGGATCATTATGTTTAAAATCCTTGATGTGGTTACATCTTTATCTTTTACAGGAAGGACATCATAAAAGGCAGCTTGATCTCCATAAAATTTCTTGTAGTCATTTAATATTACAATTATCATAGAAATTGCAAAGGATGAATACATAACAAGCATCGAAAGAACTGTTATAAAATCCAAAAACGCTGAATCAAAATATAAATTTATGTAATTTAATACAACTGACAAAATTAAAGGAATTACCATCCAAGGAATTATGTCCCTAATATTTTCTTTTAATTGGTGTTTTAATAATTTAGCCATTGAAAACCTCCTCAAAGTATTCTTCAACTCCCATCTTGTGATTTTGTCTTAAATCATCAATATTTTCTTCCAAAATAATTTTTCCATCAGAAATAAATACAACCTTATCCAAAAGTCTTTCGATTTGACTAATCAAATGAGTTGAAATAATCATAAGACCTTCCGAATCAAAATTATCAATTATTACATCCATAATTTTTCTCCTACTTGCAGGATCAATCCCACTCATTGGCTCATCCAAAAGATATAAATCGGACTTTCTTGAAAGAGAAAGAGCAATTTGCACCTTGTCTTTCATACCCTTTGACATATTTTTTATCTTCATTTTCATATCAAGTTTAAAATCTCTAATTATTTTTTCAAATTTTTCCTTGGAAAAATCTTCAAAAAATTCGTCATATAAATTTGAAATTTGAATCAAATTATATGATTTGTCCAAAGGAAGATGGTCTGGTTGGTAGGATACAAATGATTTTGTAAGATAGTCTGGATTTTCTCCACTAATTTTAACCTCGCCCTTATAATTTTTTTCAAGACCTGCAAGAATTCTAAGCAAAGTTGTTTTTCCCGATCCATTAGGTCCCAAAAGCCCAACAATTTCTCCTTTTTTAAAATATAAATTTAGCTTATCTAAAACAAGTTTATTTTTGTATGCAATAGATAAATTTTTAATCTCTAACATTAGTCCACCTCCCAAAATTTATCAAGACCATCAAGAGCATCTTCTTTTGAAATTTTTAAATTTTTTGCATTGTTAATAAAATCTTCACAAATTATTTCAAAAGCATTTTTTGACAAAGATTTTATCAAATCCCTATCATCAGTTACAAATCTTCCACTAGTTCTTTGGCTTTTGCAAAGCCCATCTCGTTCAAGTTCAGCCAAAGCTCTTTGGACAGTATTTGGATTTACTTCATAATCCTTGGCAAGATTTCTAACAGAATCAATTTTATCGCCAGCTTTCCACTCGCCACTTGAAATTTTCGACTTAAAATCTTCTAAAATTTGAAGATAAATGGGTCTATCATTATCAAATTCCATTTATTCCTCCTTTTTTTCTATCGCTTGCCCAACAACCAAACCAATCAACATTCCAATCGGAAGAAAAGTTCCAATATTATCGTACAAAGAACCAAAAATTATACCAAAACTCATTCCGATAGTCATACCTTCTGCCAAATAATTTTGCTTGTTTTTATGATTTTGATTTTTTCCTTTAATTTTTTCGCTTTTTTCAAGTTTTTTTATAATAAATACAAACAAAAAACCCAAAAGCCCCATAGGCAAAATTATTTTTAAAATATTCATTCACTTTCCTTTTTGTATTTTTGTATTATTGTATCGCTCTCTTAATACAATAATATTATATCCCCGATTTTTATTTTTGTAAAGTTTTTTTTTAATTTTTAAAATTAAAAAATAAAATACACTAAACGCCTAATTTAAAAGCTTTTGCTAATTATTTTTTAAAATTTTATTTTGTTTTTTAAAAATTTTCAAAATATTTACTCAAATTTTACAAAAATTTTTACATTTCCTAATAAATATAATTTAATATCTAAATTGAAAGAAAATTTGAAAATAATCCCTCAAAATTTACGCTCTTTTCCAATAATTTCATTTTTTCTTTTACAAATATTTGTTGGTAATTGCCTCAAAAATTTTTAGCCTAAAAAGGCTAAATTTTTTAAACAAATATACTAAACTAAATAAGTGATTTTAAAACCTATTTTTCAAAATCTCCAAACAAAAAAGGCCCTAGGATTTCTCCTAAGACCTTTTTGTTTTGTTTTCAATTTTATCTAATGCTTACTCTACCAAAAGCTGATTTTATATCCAAATCCAAATCTGATTCCTCTGGATTAGTTGAAACTTGGTAGCCATCTTTTGTTTGCAATTTATTTTTAAATTTATCCGCAATTGAATAAGATGATGATTTAATCAAAGCTTTTATATTTTTATTAAATTCATTTGTATCAATTACAACTGATCCAAATTGTGTTCCTATATTAACTTCTTTTGCATCGACAATTTTAAAAATTTTAATTGAACCAGCTTTTGATGAAAGATCTACATTTTCCATATTTAAGCCATCAATTCTTATAGAACCATTTACAAGATCTACATTTGCATTTTCTCCAGAAATATTTGAAAGATAAACTGATCCATTTACAATATTTATATCAAGACTATCATAAATATTTTTGCCCAAATATAATTTTACATTCGCACTTGCATCCAAAGACTTATAATTTTCATTTACACTTACAATTAATTTATCCTCAACAACTTCAATATTTAAATAATCATTTACTTGGTCTTCTTTGTTTTTGAAATAAACTTTCTCATCAACCATAATATGATTTTCTTGAGCTCTTTCAATATCCAAAGAACCATTTATAAGATCAATTTCAATAGCATTAACATCATCATCAATTTTTGTTTGATTTTCAGTTTTTTGAGAATTTATATGGTAAATATTAGGAATATTTACACTATCAAGATCAATATCAAAATCAAAATTTGAAATAGTTTCACTTGTCTTTTTCATAATTTTTTCAAAAGAAGTTGATAATTTATCAACAAAACTTTCCTCATTATTTTTAGACTTGTCTTTGCCAACTGCCTCCAAAAGATCGCTAGCTTGTTCAACTGTAATCTTTCCTTCTTTTAACATATCTAAAATCATTTTCTTTTCTTCATTCATCTTTAAGCTCCTTTAAAAGTTCACTTGCTTGGTCAGGAGTAATCTCTCCGCTGTTGACCATATTCAAAATATCTATTCTAGATTCTTGTTTATTTATTTTTCCACCAAGTTTTTTTACAATCTTGTCAATTCTATTTCTAACAGTCGGGTAAGAAATTCCCAAACTCTCTCCAACATCTTTTATACTGCCACGCTTTTGCAAAAAAAGCTCAATAAATTCCAAATCCTCAATATCAAGTCTTTGAAATTTACCCATTTCAAATTCTCCACTAACTTCAGTAAAACATGAATTACATTTATAAGAAGTGATAACCAAGTCACCACCACAATTAGGACATTTATTAATCAAAACCCGCCTCCTTTATAAAATAAGTATACCACCATTTTAATTTTTGTAAAGTTGGTTTTTAATTTTTTTAATATTTTAATAGCATATATTAATTAATTTAATATTTTGTTTTAATTAAATCGTTTCAAAAATTAATTTTCAAATTTTTCAAAAAAAAGACAAAAGATAAAACTTTTGTCTCAAACTATTAAAAAAAATATAAAACTATAACTAATAAACAAGTTACCATTTCTCTTATTTATAATTTATCATGCTTTAAAGTAAATTTTTTGCCCAGTAACTTTTCAAGCTTCTTAGGATCCAAATAATTGTATTTACTACAAGTGCTAGATTGAAAGTGAAATTTAATAATACTACTATCCCATAAATTTCTTGATTTTTTATGAATTTGAATGGATTTAAATATGAAATTAGGGAAAAAATCAAAAATACTCCTATCCATTTTATTGAAGTTTTTAAATTTTCTTTGTAATCTGGGAAAATAAAATGTCTATTTTTGTATCTTTTTATAAAATTATCTCTTTTTTGTTTGTAATTTTTTCTATCATCTCTCTCATTTTTTATAAGGGCTGAATAATAAAAAATCATATCGTCGTAGGTTGATGTGAATTTTTTAAGGTTTTCGCATTCTTCTTTTGAATAGGAGATGTCTATTATTTGTTTTGTTATATTTGCTTTTGATTTGTATGAAATTTTTTCATTTCTTAATTTTTTTAATTTTTTTATATTTTTTTCGTTTTCGATTTCTTTTTTCGTTTTATCTTCGTATTTTTTTGTATTTTTTCTAATTAGAAAATAAAAACTTAATAATATTAAAAAAACTAAAATTTGTCCTAAAAAAATTAACATAAAATTACTTACATCAAGGCTTGTCACAAATAGCATAACAAAACTTGGCAGTAAAATAATCAAAAGGACATAGCTTATAAATTTTATTACACTTCTCATTTTTCTTCTCTTTCTAATAGGTCTTGGTAATATTTTTTTAGTTTCAAGCCTATATTTTCTATGGATTTTTCTTGGGCGAGCTTGTAGCCTTCTTCTTTTAGTGAAGGATATTTTCCTTCCAAAATCAATTTTATTTTTTTGTAAAATTCTTCTCTGTCTTTTGCCTTATAAATTTCTTTTCCATCTTTGAGATTTTTATAAATTTCTATATTTCTAATTATTGTGTCGGCTTTTGTTGCAAGGGCCTCTAGTAGAACTATTCCTTCGGTTTCTTCAAATGTTGGAAATATATAAAGATCTGAGCCTGAATATGCTTCTCGCAATAATTCTTGGCTAACATAGCCTGGAAAATGTAAATTTTTTAAATCTGTTTTGACAGCTTTTTTGATTTTTTCTGGCACTAAGCTCAATTTCAATTCTCCAAACCACACAAATTCATATTGGGGAAGTTTTTTTGCAAGGTCTACGAAATCCAAAATTCCTTTTCTTTCTATAAATAATCCAACTGAAATAATTGATTTTTTATTTTTATCAAGCTTATATCTTTGGTAAAAATTTTCCCTGTCATTTTCTTTTTTCTTCCAAAAATCTAGGTCGACTCCGTTTGATACGACTTTAATTTCTTTTCCAATCTTATATGAATCCAAAATATTTTTGGAATATTGTGTTGGAGTTAAAATCAAATCTCCTTTTTTATAACAATGTATAAGCCGTTTTTTGAAAAATGGTGCAAGTTCATTTGATAGGATAAAAGAATTTTTAAAATCTTCCTTAGTGGAATGCCCATGATAGACAACTTTTTTTCCAGATTTTCTCACCTTATTTGCAAAAAAAGCAGACTTTGGAAAAACTGTATTTATGTGGCAAATATCATAATCGTCATCTGGATTTAAGGTATATGAAACTCCAACCAAATCCAAAGCCTTTTTTTGGTGGTCTATTGCTTTTCCAACGCCAGATTCTTTTACAGTTTGATAATCTTCATTATAAATAAGAATTTTCATGTGTCCTACCTTTTTTGATTGCTTCTTTATATAATTTTTCGCAATTTTCGCCAAAAGAATCTATAGAAAAATTTTCCAAAGCATATTTTCTTGCGTTTCTAGAAAGTTTATCCTTTTTTTCTTTATCAAGAAAAATCATTTCCAAATATTTTTTAAAATCAGAAAAATTTTCATATTGGTAGCCATTAAAATCATCAATTATTACCTTATCAAGGCAGTAATCTTTTCTACAAATCGCAGGAGTGCCGTTGCTCATCGCCTCATAATAAGTAAGTCCTTGAGTTTCGGACTTACTTGCAGAAACAAAAGCATCTGCCATTCTATAATAATTATTTACTTCCAAAGGCTTAACCATACCAGCAAAATAAATTTTTTTATCAATATTTTTTGCATAAGATTTCAAATCTTTTAAATAAGGTCCGCCCCCAACAAGAATAAATTTTAATTTTTCTATATCAAGCCTTTCGTAATAATCAATTAGTTCCTCAATATTTTTTTCTTCGGCAAGCCTACCCAAATAAAGAATTATTTTATCGCTTGCATCAAATCCGTAATAATCTCTAATTTTATTTTTATCTTCCAATTTTTCTGGCATTTCTATGCCAGTAGGAATTATTTTTATTTTCTCATCTTCAATATCATAAGATTTTAAAATTTCTCTAGTTTTTTCGCTTGGAACAATAATCATTTCAACCCTATCGGCAATTGCTTTTGAAAAAACCGAAATCATTTTTTTGCCCACCTTTTTTGATGGAGAAAAATAATGAGTATAGTCTTCATAAATTGTATGATAGGTGTGAACTAAGGGACAAGATGTTTTTTTGGCAATTTTTGTCGCCATCATAAAAGTAGAAAATTCACATTGTGAATGGACAATATCCGGCTTCCAATCTTTTATTTCCTTAATAAATTTATTTCTTAAAGTTGCAGAAATCCTTGCCTCTGGATAAATTTTCCCTGCACCAAGACTTCCTATATAATAAACATTTCCTTTTTTATAACTTTCAGTTGAATTTGAGAGGGTTAAAACTTTTACGTCAAATCCCCTATCTTCTAGATAGGATTTTAAATTTAAAATTGATCTTACTACACCATTGACGACGGGATCGTACCAATCGGATGTAATTAAAATTTTCATCGAATCACCTCTTTAACTAACTTAACATTTCTTCCATTATAAACTTACAAAGTCTATTAATATTGTATGCAAAAAGTAAATATTTTTCAATTTATATCAATTGGGGTATATTTTATCTAGTATTAATTCAAAGAAAGGGTGATAATTTGGGAAATTTAATAGTTGGCGATGTGCTTTTATTATTCTTTTCAATTTATGTAGGAATATTTTTCAAAAAATTTCACACAGACTATCCAAAAATGAGAGTAGGTTTTCACATTTGGGAAGTTTGTTACAATAAAGAATGTTGGGAATACGGAAATAATTTTGCAGGAAATCTTTCAATAATAATCGGCATAATTTTATTTGGCATAATTTATCCAATAATTTTGTATTTCAAAATAAAAAGAAATATATGCGTAATCCTTCTAATTCTTTTTACAATCCTATATTTTATCCTTTTACTTTTAATTTTAAGACACCACATGAGAAAAAAATTTAATTTAAAAGATGAAAAAGATGATGAAGATGATAAAAAATAAAGCTATTTTACTTTTTTTGTAAAATAGCTTTATTTTTTTCTTTGAGATTTTTATTTAAAAATTTTAGTCTTCTTCTTTGTCTATATATTTTCTTTTTAATCTTATAGCTGATGGGCAAGCTGCAACTCCACCTTCGCCTGTTTCTCTTAGGCTTGCTGGAAGGGCATCGCCTACTTCTTTTAAGGCGTCTACTGTTTCATCAAATGTTACCAAAACTTTTACTCCAGCAATTGCCATATCTGCTGCAGAAAGTGCATTTATAACTCCTGATGCGTTTCTGATATTGCAAGGAAATTCTACCATTCCTCCAATTGGATCGCACACAAGGCCCATTATTGATAAAAGTGCAATTGATGCCGCATCTTCCATAACATCAATGTCACAACCTCTCAAATAACAAATTGCTGCTGCACACATGGCTGCTGCAGAACCGCATTCCGCTTGGCATCCACCCTCAGCTCCAGCAAAAGTTGCATTGTCAGCAATAATTTGTCCAAATTCTGTTGCAACGAGAATTGCTTTTATCAATTCTTCATCAGAATATCCATATTTTTCGCGCATTGCCATTAAACTTGCTGGAACAATTCCTGCAGATCCTGCTGTTGGACTTGCTACGATTTTTCCCATTGATGCGTTTACTTCTGATGTTGAAAAAGCCATAGCCATTGCCTTTGTTGGCAAATCTCCCATTATTGTATCTTCTGATAGAAAATAATTGTTCATTGATTTTGCATTTCCACCAGTCATCTTTGTCATTGACATTAATTTTTTATCGAGTGCTTTTTGTGAAGATTCTTTCATAACATCAAGAGATTTTTGTAATAATTCAAAAACTTCTTCTCTTGATTTTCCTGTTAGCTCCATTTCATCTTCAAGCGCAATCTCCCAAACTTCCTTGTTTTCTTCTTTTATTCTATTTTTAATATATTCCATTGTTGTTTTCATAAATTACCCCAAATATTTTATAAATTCAAAATTCTTGCCAGCTTCAATTTCTTTGTAAACTTCTTCTTCCAAATCTTGATCTAATTCTACAATTAGCATAATTGTGTTGCCCTTGTTTATAGTTTTCATATTTTTTATATTATAATTGTGGTCAAACAAAACATTTGAAATAAAAGCTATCATTCCTTTTTGTTCAGGATAGGTGCAAATAATTGTAGGATTTTTTCCATTATATTCTACTTCATTATCCATTATTTGATTTATCATAATATTTCCGCCACCAATTGATGAGCCTCTCAATTTAAATTCATGGCCGTCTGGGTAGTAAAGAACAATTTTTACTGTGTTTGGATGAACTTCTCCCATATCTTGAGGAATAAAATTATAAGTAATTCCTGCGTCATCTGCTATTTTAAATGAATCTCTTAATCTTTCATCTTCTGGTCCAAAACCTAAAACTCCTCCAACCAAAGCCCTATCTGTTCCGTGACCTTGGTAAGTTTTTTCAAATGATCCGTGTAAATAAAAATCAACTTTTGTAAATCCTTCTCCGCCCAAATCTCTTGCGATTTTTGCAATTCTGTTTGCTCCCGCAGTATGGGATGATGATGGGCCAATCATTACAGGTCCAATAATATCAAATACTGATAAATTTGCCATTATACTCTCCTTATTTTTGAAATTTCTTTTGGACTATCTATTATAAGATTTGGCTTTAAATTTTCCAAAATTTTTCTTTCTCTAAAGCCCCAAGCACATCCTACAGTAAATACTCCAGCATTTTTTCCACATTTCATGTCGACTTCACTATCTCCAAAATAAAAAATATCCGAATAGTCAACTCCAAATCTTTCTTTTATTATATACATACCCTCAGGCGACGGTTTTCTTTTTATATCTTCTCTATATCCTAAAATAAAATCAAAATAGCCTTCTCCAAAAATTTCTCCTATAACTTTTTTGCAAGTGTAATCTGGCTTGTTAGAAAAAGCAACCAAAATTTCGCCCATTTCTTTTATTTTTTCAAGCTCTTCTACGATTCCATCATAAGGTTTTGTAAGATAAGTTGGATTTTCATCATATCTTTTGTTATAAGAATCTAAAATCTCTTCTCTTTTTTGAGATTTTTCAAAGCCAATATAATCAAGAGTTTTTTCAATCAAAACCTTCGGGCCATTTCCTACAAACTCCTCAATTTTTTCTTTCGGTACTTGACTTAAAGAAAAATTTTTTAAAGTTTGGTTTATATTATATGAAATAGAATCAATCGTATTTAAAAGTGTTCCATCTATATCAAAAATATACATTTATGTATCTCCTTTTGTTTGCCAATTTGTGCCAAACTATTATTACTATACCACTCATTAGTGGTATAATAAAAACAATATGTGAAACGAAAAAATAATAAGGAAGGAAAATATGCAAACAAGAAGAAATTTATCTATGCTCAGTGATTTTTATGAATTTACTATGGCTTATGGATATTTTGAAAGTGGAATGAAAGATACGATTGCAGTTTTTGATGCATTTTACAGAAAAAATCCTGACGGCGGAGGATTTTCAATTTTTTCTGGCTTAGATGATATTATTGATTACGTAGAAAATATTCATTTTGATGAAGAAGATATTGAATATTTTAGAAAAAATACAAGATTTTCAGAAGAGTTTTTATCTTATTTGAAAAATTTTAAATTCACAGGAGATATTTGGGCATTTCCAGAAGGATCAGCAATGTTTCCATCTGAACCGATTGTGACTGTAAGAGCTCCAATAATTGAAGCACAAATTTTAGAAACTTATTTGCTTTTATCATTAAATTACGGCTCCCTTGTTGCTACAAAAACAAATAGAATTGTAAGAGCTGCAAAGGGAAGAACTGTGATGGAATTTGGGGCAAGACGTGCTCAAGGTCCTGACGCTTCTGTAAAAGGAGCAAGGTCTGCTTTTATAGCTGGAGCTCCAATCACATCAAATACCCTTTCAAGTCAAATGTATGCTTATCCTGCTGGCGGAACTATGGCTCACTCTTGGGTTCAATCATTTGATTCAGAATACGAAGCATTTTTGGCTTATGCAAAATTATATCCAGATAACTGTATTTTATTAATTGACACCTACGATGTTTTAAAACAAGGTTTGCCAAATGCTATGAAAATTTTCAAAGAAGTTTTAGAGCCTTTGGGACTTACTGGCGGTGTAAGAATTGATTCTGGCGATCTTGCCTATCTTTCAAAAGAATGCAGAAAAATTTTGGATGAAAATGGCTACAAGGATGCAAAAATTGTCGCAAGTAATTCACTTGACGAATACAAAATAGAATCTCTACTCCAACAAGGAGCAGAAATTGATTCATTTGGAATCGGCGAAAGATTAATAACAGCAAAATCTGATCCAGTTTTTGGTGGAGTTTATAAACTTGTTCAAGTTGAAGATGAAAAAGGTAAACTCGCAAAAATAAAAGTATCAGAAAATGTAGAAAAAATTACAACACCTGGTTTAAAAGAAGTTTACAGATTATACGACAAAAAAACAGGCAAGGCAGAAGCTGATTATATAACCTTAAAAGAAGAAAAAGTTGATGAAACTAAACCACTTGTAATTTTTGATCCACACTTTACATGGAAGATGAAAAGAATGGAAAATTATGAAATTCGAAAAATGCAAATTCCAATTTTTGAAAACGGAAAAAAAGTTTATGAATCTCCAAAAATTGAAGAAATAAACGAATATTGCAAGTCTGAAGTAAAATCCTTGTGGGATGAGGTAAAAAGATTTGACCAACCTCACAATTATTACGTCGACCTTTCTCACGATTTGTGGAATTTAAAACAAAATCTAATAATGAAGGCTATGAGCAAATAATGATAGCCATAATTACTGGCGCAAGTTCAGGCATAGGCTATGAATTTGCAAGGCAAATTGACAAAAAAAATTATGAAGAAATTTGGTTAATCGGAAGAAGAGCCGAAAAACTTAAAGACTTATCAGAAAAATTACAAACAAGGGCAAGGATTTTTGCCCTTGATTTGTGTGAAGAAAAATCTTTTGAAACTTTAAAAAAAGAATTAGAAAGTTCAAATAAAAAAATTGGACTTTTGATAAATTCAGCCGGCATGGGAGAAAATGATTATTTTAAAAACACAAAATTAGAAAATGACATTAAAACTTTGGATTTAAATATAAAAGCTCTCACAGCAATGACAAAAATTTCCTTAGATTTTTTCCAAAAAGACGGAATAATTTTAAACATATCTTCATCAGCAGCCTTTATTCCGCAGGCAAAATTTGCCCTTTACGCTGCAAGTAAGTCTTATGTTCTGTCATTTTCAAGAGCTGTAAGGAGAGAGTTTAAAGATATAAAAATTTCAGTTTTATGCCCAAACAGAGTTGAAACAGAATTTTTAGAAAAATCAAACAATAATTCGGGTGGAATAAAAAATTTAGGAAATGAAAATCTAGAAAAAATGGTAAAAAAAGCCATAAAAAAAATTGGCAAAAAAGATTTAATAACAACTCACCCAGCAGCAAAACTTTTATTAATAATTTCAAAAATTTTCCCCCATTCTTTTATAATGTGGATTGAGAAAAAACTTTCTATGTATTAATTTTTTATTTCAAATTAAAAAGAAGGCAAGTGTGCATTCTCAGACTGTTGATAAAGTATACAAAACCTCATGCTAAGAATATCATACGGAAAAAATTGATTTGATTTCAAATTTTAAAATTCGTCAAAAAAACGCACTGTTTGAGCGTTAGCGAGTTTGCGTTTTTAGAATTTTGGAATTTAGAAATCAACAATTTTTGAAGTCCGATATTCGTGCTTGAGGGTTTGTAGACGCTTTGAGAAGGCAAGTATGCCTTCTATTTTTTTGTAACTTTTAATGCATCTAATCTTTTTTTCATGTATTTTTTATTTTCTTCGACGTTATCATACATCAAAGATATTAAAAGTATGTCCATAACTGTTAGGTAAAGAATTCTTGCGTTTAAGGATTCTGTTCCGTGTTCGGATTCTATTGATGGCAAAATCATAGCCTCATCTGAGATTTTTACCATTTCAGATTTTGGATTTCCTGTAAGGGCAATAATTTTTGCCTTATTTTTTTTGGCAACTTTTGAAACTTCTATTACCTCTAGCGTTCTTCCTGAATGTGAAAATACAAAAATACAGTCGTTTTCGTCCATCTTTGTGCAAGCACTTAGTTGCATGTGAGAATCCGAAATATAATTTACCATATATTTTGTTCTCAAAAATTTATGATATGAATCGTAAGCTATGGTTGCTGATCCTCCCATGCCAAAAAAGTGAATTTTTTTGGATTTTTTTATCAAATTTAAACAAGATTCAAAAGGAATATTTTTAATATCTTCTTTTAGCGTATACATTGATTGAATATTAAACGCCATAATTTTGTTAGCTATTTCATCAGGGCTGTCATTTTCATTTACACTTGTTATAGCTGTAAGTAGCGAATCGTCAGAATTTTTATTTATATTTGTAGCTAAGTTTAATTGAAAATCTTTATAGCCTTTAAAGCCAAGTTTTTTTATAAATTTAAAAATTGATGCTGTGGAGCTTTCTGTTTCTTCAGCAACATTTGATATAGTTTTATTTAATATTTCATCATCTAATTTTAAAAAATATTCTGCATAAAAATTTTCCGTTTTTGTAAAGGTACTTTTTTTAGACAAAATAATTCTTTCTAAATATCGGTTCAAAATATCCTCCAATCTATTCTTACTTATATTATACATAAATTTGTAAAAATGAATAGAAATTTTTATTTGCAAAATTTTTTTGTTTTTTTATTGTTTGACAAGTAAAAATTTTTTTCGTATAATTTATTTAAATAATGAACTACAGATAGTCTTACAATTTTTTGAAAAATATTTTTTTAAAAAATTATTTGAAAAGGTTATCAAAAAGAAAGGAGTTTATATGAAAATAGGTTTTTTGGGACTTGGAAAAATGGGTTACAACATAGCCTTAAATGCCATCGACAATAATTTTGAAGTAATCGGCTATGATGTAGATGAAAATGTTAGAAAAAAAGCAAGCAAAGATTTTAAAATCGCAAATTCTATTGATGAACTTATAGGAAAATTAGATGATGTAAAATTTATTTTATTGAGTTTGCCTGCAGGAAAAATCACTGATGACATGATTTTTCTTTTAAAAGAAAAACTTAATAAAGACGACATTATAATTGATACTGGAAATACTAATTACAAAAAAACTTTAGAGCATTACGAAATTTTAAAAGAAAAAAATATTGGTTTTCTAGATTGTGGAACTTCTGGCGGAATGAGTGGTGCTAGAAACGGTGCTTGTCTTATGGTTGGAGGAGAAAAAAAATATTACGATCAAGTAAAAGATTTTTTTGAAGCAATTTCTTGTGAAGATGGACTTTTATATACAGGACGTGCTGGTTCTGGTCATTATTTAAAAATGATTCACAATGGAATTGAATATGGAATGATGCAAGCTATCGGCGAAGGATTTGCCGTTTTGGAAGCTAGCGAATTTGATTATGATTACGAAGATGTTTCAAAAGTTTGGAATCACGGATCTGTAATTAGGTCTTGGCTAATTGAACTTGCCCAAGAAGGCTTTGCCAAAGATCCAAAACTTGATTCTCATTCTGGCGTTATAAATGCAAATGGAGAATGTAAATGGACAGTTGAAGAAGCACTAAGACTTGACGTTCCTGTTCCAGTTATTTCTAATTCTTTGTTTGTAAGAAATACAAGTAAAATAGATGTTGATGATAATTTTTCTAATAAAGTTGTTGCTCAACTAAGAAACGGTTTTGGCGGACACGATCTTGTAAAAAAGGATAAATAAAATGAAAATTGCTATTGTAAATTCTAGTAGTTTTGGAAAAATTTTCCCAGACCATATAAAAAAACTAGAAAAAATTGGACAAGTAGATCGCTTTGAAGTCGACCAAAATATAGATGGAAAATCTCTAGGTCAAATGCTAAAAGGCTACCAATATATAATAGCGAGCGTTACACCATTTTTTGATAAAGAATTTTTTGAAAATGTAGATGATTTAAGACTTATCTCAAGGCATGGAATTGGCTACAACAATGTAGATTTAACTTGTGCAAAAGAAAAAGGAGTAATTGTTTCTATTGTTCCTTCTTTAGTAGAAAGAGATTCAGTTGCAGAAAATAATATTACAAATCTATTGGCTTTGATGAGAATGACTATAAATTCTTCCAAAAAAGTAAGAGATGATAAGTGGGAAATGAGAGCAAATTTTGTAGGAAATTCTCTCTACCACAAAATTGTTGGCGTAATCGGCGTTGGAAATACCGGAAGCCAAGTTGCAAGAACACTTAGAGAAGGTTTTCAATGTAGAGTATTAGGCTATGATCCTTACAAAGACAAATTAGAGCTAGAACAATTCGGCGTAGAAAAAGTTGATTTTGAAACACTTTTAAAAATGTCTAATGTTATTTGTTTATGCGCAAATTTAACCAAAGAAAATTATCACATGATAAATAAAAATACAATATCAAAAATGAAAAATGGAGTTTATATATCAAATACCGCAAGAGGCGCTCTAATTGATGAAAAAGATATGATTGAAGCTTTAAAAAATAAAAAAGTAAAAGCTCTTGCAACAGACGTTATGGAAGTTGAGCCTGCAAGAAGTAATCATCCCTACTTGCAATTTGATAATGTAATAATTACACCTCACACATCAGCCTACACAAAAGAATGTTTGTATGCAATGGGAGAAAGTTGTGTAAATGATGTTTATAATGTACACAATAAAAAACTTCCAAAAAGATGTGTACAAAAAGAAAGTCCCTTTGTGGAATAAAAATTTTTAAAAAAATTTAGGAGGAAAAAAATGGAGACCTTATCTGTAGCAAAAAGTTTATTAATAGCTTTGTGGGTTGCAGGCGTTATGTCACGTTGGCTATTGGGTGGCGCATCTTTAACATTAAGATTTTCGCCATTAATGACAGGCCTTGTTGTAGGAATTGTTATGGGAAGAGTTGCTGATGCAATGATAGTAACTGCAAGTTTGCAATTAATATATATGGGAGTATTTTCTCCAGGTGGCTCAATGCCATCAGAACCTGCAGTTGCAGCCGCAATAGCAGTTCCAGTTGCTCTATTAGGAAATTTAACACCAGAAGCATCAATTGCCATTGCCGTTCCAGTTGGATTTTTAGGATCATATCTTTACCAATTTAGATTTTTCCTAAATACCTTTATAGGCAAAAAAACTGACGTCGCAATTGAAAAAATGGATGAAAAAGCAATCAAAAGATCAATAATAACATATCCAACTATAGCATCTTTTGTTTTATTTGTTCCATTAATCTTTGTAGCTTTATATTTTGGCGCACCAGTAATCGCTGATGTTGTAGCAAAACTTGAAGGAACAGTATTTTTACACATACTAGATGTAGTCGGCGGAGGACTTGCCGCAATCGGTATCGCAACAACAATTTATGTAATAGGTAGAAAAGATTATTTGTTATTTTTCCTATTAGCATATTTTTTAAGCGTAATTTTAAAAGATATGAATGTAAATATGTTAGTTTATGCAATTTTGGGAACAATAATTTCAATTTTGGCAGTAGGAAATAAAAATCAAGCCAAAGAAGATAAAGAAGTAAAAACAGAAACTTCAGGCGAACGTGAAATGACATTTGAAGAAGAAGATGACTTTTAGTAGGAGGTTTTAAAATGCAAGATATAAAAAAAGACGAAATGGCTCCAGAAGAATTAGAGCTAAAAGATGTTAGAAAAGCATATTTAAGATGGCATTTCGCAAACGAAATTCCTCACACTTTTGAAAGATATTTGGCACCTTCCCTCTTATATGCAATGATGCCAGTTTTGAAAAAATTATATAAAAATAAAGAAGATTTGAAAAAAGCTTACAAAAGACAATTGTTATTCTTCAATACACAACTTACTTGGGGCGGTGGAATAATCACAGGTCTTATGTCATCAATGGAACAAGAAAGAGCCCTTCAAGAATACAACAACGAAGAAATAACTATGACCGATGATTTGATGTATAATACAAAAGCAGGACTAATGGGAGCTCTTGCAGGAATTGGCGATGCAATTGATTCAGGAACAATCCAATATATTTTTATAGCAATAGCAATTTCTTGGGCACAAGCAGGATCCCCAATGGGAGCTTTGTTTCCATTCGTAGGATTTTCCTTATACCAAGTTTTTATCGGAAGATTTTTTGCAAAACAAGGATTTGTTTTAGGTAAAAACGCATCAAGTTTATTAAAAAGCACAGGAGTTCAAAACGCAATAAATATTTTATCAGCCTTGGGACTTTTTATGATGGGAATTTTGGCAGCAAATTATGTAAAAGTAAGCTCAGCATTAAAATTTACAATCTCAGGAAAAGAATTTGTTTTCCAAGAGCTTTTAGATAAAGTATTACCAGGAGCTTTGCCATTAGTAACAGTTCTTGGCGTATATGTTTTTTATTTGAAAAAAGGTTTAAAAGTTACTCAAGCTTTATTAGGCTTAACAATAATTTTAGCAGTATTAGCAGGAATAGGAATATTATAAAATGGGAAAAGTAGTATTAGGTAGAGTTGACGAAAGATTAATTCACGGACAAGTAATGATTACCCTATCGCAAAAAGACGGAGTAAATTCAATTTTTGTAGTAGATGATGTCGTTTACAACGAAACTTTTATGAAAGATTTATACAAAAGTGCTGGAAATAGAACAGGAAAGAAAACAATAGTTTTAAACGAACAAAGAGCATTCTACTATTGGGACAAATACAAATTTAAAGATTATAATTGTATCCTAGTTGCAAAAAGCATAGATGTATTTTATAAATTAATCAAACACGGCGTTGAAGTTTGCGAATTAAACGTTGGAGGAATAGCAAAAAAAGACGAAAATGATTTGTTAGTTACAAAATCAGTTTATCTTAACAAAGAAGATGCAAAAAAATTAAAAGAGTTAAGAGAAGATTATAAAATAGACAATATTTATTTTCAAGCAACCCCATCAGCACCAAAATCAAGTTTAGACGAAGTTTTAAAAAATTTTGATTTATAAATCATTTAAGCTCCCCTTGAATTAAGAAAGGATAAAAAATGATAGGAATACTAATTGTAAGTCACGGAAAGCTTGCACAAGGATTTAAAAGTTCAGCAGAAATTATTTTTGGTCAAGCAGAAAACATAGATTATCTAGGTTTATATCCAGAAGATGACATAAATAATTTCAACGAAAAAATAAAAGAAAAAATAATAAATTTAGACAAAGGCGATGGAGTAATTGTCTTTACAGATTTAATTTCAGCATCCCCTTACACCCAAAGCCAAATTGCCATATCAAAATTAGAAAATAATGAAAAAATATCATTAATAGGAAATTTAAATTTCCAAATGCTAATTCAAGCAATAAATGGCCAAGTCTTAGAAGAAAACATAGACCAAGTTGTAAAAAATATCCTAGAAATCACAAAACAAGAAGTCTTAGAATGGAAATATGAAAAAATACAAATAGAAAACCCAGATGAAGATGATGATTTTTAGATAAAAATTTTTTTCCCTTACAAATCGTGCTAGAAAATATCCCTAGCACGATTTTTTTTATTTTAAAATTAGATTTAAAAATACCAAGGCTAATATGTTTAACCTTGGTATTTTAATTTAATATTTTCTGATAGTTAATAATTAATTTTAGGCTTATTATTGGGAATTTAATTTATTTGATTAATTCTAGTGGTGAATCTACTTTTTCTTCTACTTTTTCACCTTTTAGATATTTAATTGCTGTTTCTAGAGCGATTTTTCCCATTTCCTTTGGTTTTTGAGCAACTGTTGCTGACATTGAGCCTTCTTTTACAGCATTTATTGCGTCTTCGTTTCCATCAAATCCAACTACAACAATATCTTTTCCGCTAGCTTTTATTGCTTCTATTGCTCCCAATGCCATTTCATCGTTTTGACAAAATACTGCTTTTACATCTGGTTGAGCTTGAAGTAAATTTTCCATTACTGTCATTCCTTCTGCTCTATCAAAGTTTGCAGTTTGGCTTGCTAATAGATTTATTTTTCCATCTGTAGCTTTTTTAAATCCTTCTCCTCTTTCACGAGTTGAGCTTGCTCCAGGAATTCCTTCTAGTTGAATAACTTCTGCGTTTTCTCCAATTTTTTCAAGAATAAATTCGCCTGCAAGTTTACCACCTTCTACGTTATTACTTGCAATTAAACTTACAATTTCTCCCTCATCAGAATTTCTATCAACGCATATTACAGGTATATTTGCTTCGTTAGCTTTTTTTACTGATGTTGAAATTGCTGTTGAATCTACTGGATTAATTATAATCAAATCAACTTTTTGTGTTATAAGATCTTCTACTTGGTTGTTTTGTGTTGAAGAATCATTTTGTGCATCTGTTATAATTGTTTTTGCGTTTGCATCTTTTGCTGCCTCTTCAACGCCTTCTCTTATTGATACAAAAAATGGATTGTTTAAAGTTGATAAAGAAACTCCAATTTTATATTCGCCATCTTTGGCTTTTGTTTCTTCTTTTGCATTACTAGATGCATTATCATTTTTATCTTGTCCTTCAACGCTACAAGCTGTGAATGTAAACATAGCTATAGCTAAAACTGCCAATATTCTTCTAAATTTTTTCATATTTTTCTCCTATTTATTTCTCTTTCTGTCTATTAGAACTGCTATTAATATTACAATTCCTTTTACTATTTGTTGATAGAAACTTGAAACTCCCAATAAATTTAGTCCGTTATTAAGGACTCCTAAAATTAAAATTCCTATTAATGTTCCTGTTAATGATCCACTTCCACCTGTCATACTTGTTCCACCCAAAACTACTGCTGCTATAGCATCCATTTCATAGGCTGAACCTGCTGTTGGTTGAGCAGAATTTAATCTTGATGTAAGTACAAGACCAGATATAACTGCCATCAATGCACTTATTACATATACAAATGTTTTTGATTTTGCTATATTAATTCCTGAAATAAAACTTGCTTTTTCATTTCCTCCAACGGCAAATATTTTTCTACCATAAGAAGTTTTATTTAAAATCATCCAAAGTATTATATAAACAATTATAAATAAAATAACTTGGAAAGGAATTCCTAAAACTTGTCCTTTTCCTAAAAATTGGAAAGCAAAGTCATCTCTAGGTCCTGCTATTGGTCTACCGTCCATAAAAACTAAAGTAAGTCCTCTAAATATTGTCATAGTTGCAAGTGTTACTATAAATGGTGCAAGTTTCCCTTTTGTAATTAACAAACCATTTATTAGCCCCAAAATAATAGCTAATAAAATAGCTACAAGTATAGCAAGAATTGTATTTGTTCCATTTTGCAAAAGCCCTGCAAAAATTGCTGAGCTTAAGGCAAGAGTTGAACCAACTGAAAGATCAATTCCTCCAGTTAAAATTACAAAAGTCATTCCTAATGCCACAAAACCATTTATGATTAATTGGCGCATCAAATTTAACAAGTTGCTAACTTGCAAAAATGCTGGATTAAGTACGCTCACAAAACATATCAAAATAAGTAAGGCAACTATTGTCCCTAAATTTTGATTTTCTTTAAATCGATTTTTTATATTACTCATAACCTTCCTCCTGTTGCAAGGGTCATTATTTTTTCTTGGCTAGCATCTTTCTTTAAAAGTTCTCCTTGTATTTTTCCTTCATGAATTACATAAATTCTATTTGATAAACTTATAAGCTCTGGCAAATCGCTTGATATAAGTATAATTGAAACTCCCTTATTAGTAAGGTCTTTTATTAAATCATAAATTTCTCTTTTTGCCCCTACATCAACGCCCTTGGTTGGCTCATCAAGGATTAATATTTCTGGACCAATCGCATACCATTTTGCAAAAACTACTTTTTGTTGATTACCTCCAGATAAATCGCTAATTTTGCTTTCTGATGATTGGGTCTTAACTTTAAAACTATCTACCAAATTATCTGAAAGATTTTTTTCTTTTGCTTTATCTATAAAAGAATTTTTTGAAAATTTGTCAAAATTTAACAGAGAAATATTTTCTCTAATTGATTCATCAAGAATCAATCCTTCTTCTTGCCTATTTTCTGTTACAAATCCAATTTTATTTTTTATTGCATCTGCTGGATTTTTTATTTCTATTTTTTTACCATCTATAAATACTTCTCCACTATCTTTAGGATCAAGTCCAAATACTGATCTCATAATCTCTGTTCTTCCTGCTCCCATAAGCCCAGAAATACCAAGGACTTCTCCTTTTTTTGCTTTTATATTTATATCTTTAAAAAATCCTTCTCTATTAAAATTTTTAAGCTCTATCTTTACATCAGAAATTTCAGCATCCATTTCAGGATAAAAATCTCCAATATCACGACCTACCATATAAGAAACAACTTCTCTTTCATCAGTCTTATTAGTATCCATTACTGATACGGATTTTCCATCTCTCATTACTGTAATCTTATTAGTTAATGAAAAAATTTCTTCCATTCTATGAGAAATATATATCATAGAAACATTTTTATCTCTTAGTCTTTTTATTAGCTTAAATAATTTGTCAATTTCATTATTTGTAAGTGCAGATGTTGGCTCATCAAGAATTAGAACATTTACTTTATTTAAGTTAGCCTTTGCTATTTCCATCATCTGTCTTTGCCCAACTGAAAGTTCAGAAACTTTTGTTTTTGGATTTATATCTAAATCAAATCTTTCAAGAAGTTCTATACATTTTTTTCTCATTTTTGCCTTATCAAGAAAAATTCCATTTTTTATTTCATTATTCATAAAGATATTATCCATAACTGTAAGCTCTGGCCAATCAGATAATTCTTGGTGGATAAAACTTATTCCATATTTTTTGGCTACATTTGTATCACTTATGTCAACTTCTTTGCCATCAATTAAAATTTCTCCCTTATCTTTAGATAAAACTCCCGACAAAATATTCATCAAAGTAGATTTTCCTGCTCCATTTTCTCCTACCAAAGCATGAATTTCTCCATCATTTAAGGTAAAATCCACTCCTTTTAAAACATCATTTTTACCAAAAGACTTGTAAATATCTTTCATTTCAATTTTCATAAAATCCTCCTAAAAGATATTCTTTGACCTTAAAATTATATTTGAATAAGGTGTATTTTCTCCAGTCCTTATAACAAATTTAACGTCTTTTAATTTTTTCTTAAATTCTTCATGAGATATATATTCGCATTCAATATCTGGCAAAAGTTTTTTAATATTTTCTTCTTGACTTGGATTTTTTTCTTTGATTTCTTTTGCCAAATAATAATATTCGCAACCAAAATCACTAAGCAGAATTTCTAAAACATCTATAAACTTAGGTTCGCCAAGTTTAAGTGCTAAGTCAATCTTTTTGTCAGAATCAATTGGAAGACCACAATCTCCAACAGCTATTAGGTCTGTGTGTCCCAAATCAGAAAGTCTTTTTGAAATTTCGCTATTTAATATTCCTTTTTCTTTCATACATTCTTCCTTTCAAATTCTTTTACATCACAAAGGCTTGGAATAGATATGCTAGCCCCGCTTTTTGTTACAGAAAGAGCTGACGCTAGGCTTGCAAACTTCAAAGAATCTCTTACACTTTTTCCTTGATAAAAATATGATACGAAAAATCCTGTAAAAGTATCTCCAGCTCCTGTGCTGTCAACAGATTCAACTTTTATTCCTTCTTGTTTAATTTTTTCATCTTTATTTACAAAAATTGATCCTTTACTTCCAACAGTTACAATCAAATTTATATTTTTATAAGTTGATGTAAAATAATCAATGCTCTCATCCACACTATTTTTATTTGCTATATTCTTTGCCTCTATTTCATTTACCAAAAGCAAATCTATTTTATTAAAATCAAATTCTTTTATCTCATCTGTTATTGGAGAAGGATTTAAGACTATTTTCATTCCCTTTTCATAGGCCTTATCTATCAAATATTTCATAGAGCTTATTTCATTTTGCAAAAGCAAAATGTCATCTTTATCAAAATTATCCAAAACTTCATCTATAAATTTTTTGTCATTATCAAAATTTGCTCCCTTGTAGAGAACTATGGAATTTTCTCCCCTATCATCTACTTGGATAATCGCATTTCCAGTTAATTTGTCAGATTTTTTTATATACTTTGTATTTATATTCTCACTTTTTAAATAATCAATAAGAAAAACACCATCATCTCCTACGCTTCCTGCGTGATATACATTTTCAAAACTTTTGCTAAGAGCAACAGATTGATTAAGTCCCTTTCCACCTGGTCTTTTTTCAATGCTTTTTGCACTTATAGTTTCTCCTGGCTTTACAATATTTTCTACTCTAAAAAATATATCAATATTTAAAGAACCAAAATTTAGTATTTTCATTATTTTTTACCTACACTTTCTCCACAAGCCACAAAAGGCTCTACCATAACTTTTTTATTATTTTTTCTTCCATTTATCAAATCATCCGCCATTTCAATAGAAGATTTTGCTATCATTTCCAAATTTTGGTCAATTGATGTTAATTTTGGACTAATTAAATTATTTAAAAATAAATTATCATAACTTATCAAAGAAATATCTCTTGGAACTTTTATTTTGTTTTCATCAAAATATTTCAAAAGTCCGTATGAAGACATATCAGCAAAAGAAAAAATAGCATCAACTTTTTTTTCTAAAAAAATTTTTCCAGCCTTGTAACCACCTTTATAAGAATAATCCCCATGAATTATATTTGAAGAATCAATATAAATATCATTATTCATAGCAGCTTTTATGGCACCAGATAATCTTCTTGAAGAATTTGCAGTAGACCTTGGACCTATTAAAAGCCCAATATTTTTAAATCCTCTATCAATTAAATATTGCATGCCCAAAAATCCACCTTTTTCATTATTGCCAGTAACTATGTGAGTTTTTCTATCATCAAAATCAACCTCATCCAAAAAAATAATATTATTTTTTCTTACTAGCTCGTCGTCTAAATCTTTCATATTTCTATCAACTAGCAAAGATGCTCCAATAACATTGCTAGTAATCATATTAATAAATTCTTGCTTTTTAATATTTTTATTATTAGTATTGTGAATGTACAAAAAATAAGAATATTTTTCTGCATAATAAGTAAGATTTTTAACTAACAAAGAAAAAATAGGATTGGAAATATCTGGAATAAGAGCCATAATCACATTGCTTTTTTTACTAGCAAGAGCTTTGGCAAAATTATTTGGATTATAACTAAGAGTATTTGCCGCTTCAATTACTTTTTTTCTAGTTGCATCCGATATTTTGTTGTTAGTATTATTCAAAACCATAGAAACTGTTGTAATAGATACTCCAGCAAGTTTTGCTACATCTTTTATATTCGCCATATCGACCTCGTTAAAACGTTTTAATTAACTATAATATATTCTTTTATTAAGGCTTTGTCAATAGATTTTTTTCTACCTATTAAAAAAAATATGAAAATATTTAGCAAATTATTCTATAAATATCTCACAAATTATAAATTTTTTCTTTTGCTTTTTAAAATATTTTTATGCTTTAATTAAAACAAAATTATACTTTTGCACGAATTTAAAAATAAAAAATCGCACTGATAAAGTTTTTTCTTTATCAACGCGATTTGTGTAAATAATTTTAATTTTTATTTGGAAAAAACATCTGAAATTACTTCTTTTATATTTTTCATCTCTTTTATTTCTAAATTTTGATATTCTTTTTTATCTATTGAACATTTTCCTATATAGGCTTTTTTGTAGCCTAGTCTTTCTATCTCTTTTAGTCTGGATTTTATTTGCGGAACTTTTTTAAGCTCTCCTGTAAGTCCTACTTCTGCTATAAAAACTGTTTTGTTATCGACTGGTTTTTTTAAATATGATGAGGCAATTGAAATCATTATGGCAAGATTTACTGATTGCTCTCTAATTTTTAGTCCGCCTGTTGCTTTTATTATTACATTTTCGTCAAATAGATTAATTCCTGCTCTTTCTTGTAAAATTGAAATCAAAGTATTTAAGTCATCTTTTCTCAAACTATCGCCGATTCTTTGGGGATAGGGCATAAATGATTTTGAAACCAAGGATTCTATTTCAATTTCCAAAAGCCTACTGCCTTCTTTCATAACAGAAATTGCTGATCCTTCAATTCCCGAATCTCTTTCTGTAATAAAATATTCCGACGGATTTGTAATTTCGATTAGACCTTCTTCTTGCATGGAAAATAATCCGACTTCGCCCGTTGGTCCAAACCTATTTTTTGTACTCGTCAAAAGCCTAAGGTCATCTTCGCTTTCTCCATCTAAAACTAAAACCGTATCTACCAAATGCTCCAAGGTTCTAAGCCCTGCCATTTCTCCTGATTTATTCATGTGGCCTACCATAATAAAGGCTCTTTTTTTCTCAGGATTTTTTGCAAGGTCAACGCATTTATTTGCGCATTCAATAGTTTGGGTAGGAGAACCTTGTTTGTTATCAAATTCGTTTAGAAAAAATGTTTGAATTGAATCTAAAATTACAATATCGGCATCTTTTTTCTTTATTTCAATTTCTGCAAGATCCATTGAATTTGTTGATAAAATCCAAATATTTTTTGAAATTTCTCCAATAATTCTATCAGCTCTTGCTTTTATTTGAGATTCACTTTCTTCTCCAGAAACATACATTACCTTAAAACCATCTTTCGCATAAGACGAAGACAACTCTAAAAGCAAAGTAGATTTTCCAGCTCCAGGTCTTGCTGTCAAAATTGAAACAGAATCTCTTACAAGTCCTCCGCCAATCGCCCTATCAAATTCGTCAAAAGAAGATTTTATTCTTTCAAACTCATCAAGTTTTACTTCTTTTAATAGCCTTGCCTCATTTTCAAAATCAAGGGAATTTTCTTTTGATGATGTCCTTTCGTTTTTTATAGTTTTTTCAATTAAAGTTCCCCATTTGCCACATTCTGGGCATTGACCTGCCCAAACATTTTGAACGTGACCACAATTTTTACATTCAAAAGCTCTTTTAAGCTTTGCCATTAATCTCACCTAGGACATAATTTACAGAAAATTGCTCGCAAGCTTTTTTTGGATCTTCCTTATAAATTTTTTCAAATTTATCTCTCAAAGTTTCCTTTTCATCAATTAATTTTTCAATACAAGAAAGATAAGTTTTCTCCTGACAGCTAAGTCCAGCTTTTGCTAAAGAAATAAAATATCTTATCCATTCACAAATAGTTTTCCCCTCATATTTTGCATCAAAGCCGTGCTCTTTTGCATCCATTTTTAATTTTTGACAAGAATCATAAGTCATATTTTTAAAATCTTCTCTCAATTTATTTAGATTTTCTTCATTATAAAATAAACCCTTGATTAAGGCTGGAAAAGAAAGATTGTATGGATAAGAAACTGCATCAGGCATCCTAATTTCTATATATTTTTTAACCCTAACATCAGGAAAAACTATAGAAAGAGCGTGAAAAATAATCTCATCAGAAAAATCTTTGTCCATTATTTTTTCAAATTTTGTATTCCCCTTATAAACATCTTGTCCATCTTCATGAACAAAAATTATATCAGTGTTTAAAATTTTTTCTGCATATTTTTCATAAGACATATCATCATCAAAGGCAAAATCATAAACGCCCGTCCTATTTTTGTCACAATATTCCCAAATTTCTTGGCGAAGATTTTTATTTTCATAAGGCTTTCCTTGGAAAATATAGGCATTGTCATAAAGAGTGTACATAAAAGGTGCAAGAGCATTTGCTACAAAAAATTTCTTTTTAAAATCTTTTTCATCTGAAAAATCTATGGCAGATTGAACACTTGCAGTTCCTCTCATCATATTTAAAGCATATTTTCCACCAAATTCAGTAAAATATTTTTGCATATATTTATACCTATCTTTTGGAATAATATTCAAATCCATTATTTTTGATTTTGGATGATAGCCCAAGGTTTCAAGATATTGATTTTTTTCATCAAAAATCGGAACAATTTCTCCCATAATTTTTTTATAAGACTTATCCAAATCATTTATATTTTTTTTAGCATCAATTGCAAGTTCAAATTGACCAGCAGGTTCAAGATTTACAGCAATATCTTCTTTTCTAAGTCCAAGAATATATCCATCTTCCTCGTTTGTCACAGAAAAACCCATACCCTTTAAATCTTTCAAAGTACTGCCCACGCCCTTTTCTCCAAAATAATCATAAGAAAAAAGCTCATCTTTATCTATAACAAAATGCTCCATTTCTAGACCAATTTTAAAATTTTCCTTTTGGCTTTCGCCAGATTTTATATATTCAACAATTTTATCTTTTTTTTCTTGATAATTCACGACATCCTCCACTTTCTAGACATTTTTCTATTCTTAATATACCCTTTTTACTTTAATAATAAATTTGCTTATATTTAATTTAATAATCTTATCAAAAGCAAAATAATTTTAAATATTTTATCTTTTTCTTGTAAATGTATATAATATAATTAAGAAAATTTAAAAATCCTTACGTGATTATATTTAATAAAAATATAATTTAAATAGTAAAAAAGGAGGAGATATGAAAAAGAAATTAGCACTAATTTTTACTATGGCTTTAATCTTTTCATCTTGTAGCGGAAAAATTATAAAAAATAATCAAAAAGAACCTGAAACAAAAAGCCAAACAAAAGAAACTCAAAAATTAGAAGAAGATAATTCAAACGAAAAAGTTTCTCAAAAAACAGAAAAAGACAATGTAGATAAAAAAATCGCAAAAGATAAGACAGACCAAAACGAAAATCAAGAAACAAATACTACCAATAATCAAAATAATTCAGAAAACAAAACTCAAACTGTACCAACTCCTAGCCAAAAAAAATCTTATGTAACATTTACAAATCCCGACCTATCAGACAATTCTAATAATTATCCTGAAGTTTTAAACGATTTAAATGGAAAAGAATTTCGATTTTCATCTGGAGCTGGCGGCTGGTGGACTATATTAAATTTTACAGAAAATGGCAATTTTACAGGTGTCTATAAAGATTATGATGCTGAGAGTGTAGCTGTTTGTGAATTTAATGGAAAATTCTCAATTGATTCAAAAGTAGATGAAACTTCCTATACTTTAAGACTTGATAGAGCAGAAATAAATAGTCCAGTAAATACTGAAGAAGTTCAAAATATTGATGGACAGGATATGACAGTAAAATATGTCGATCTTCCTTACGGATTTGAAGCAAGTGATGAAAAAATTCATTCTTTCCAAGATAAATTTACCTTATATCTTCCTTTAAGAAAAAGATCAGAAATGAGTGATGATGTAAACTACTGGTTAGATATAACTATTAATCCATTTATAGAAAAAGACATAAGCAGAGTTTACATACTTGTAAACGAAATAAATCAATTTCCTTTCAGGGAACAAGTAAAATAATGAAAGCATATTATAAAAAAGATAAATTTATTTTTGAAATTGAATATAATGAAAAAATTGAAAAAATTGCTTTGGTTGATGAAGAAAAGTCTGGCAAAGAATCTTTTATTTCAGATTTTTCTTTTGAAGAAATTTCTGCCTTTCTTGATGGGAATTTAAAAAAATTTTCATTTGAAATAAATCCTCAAGGGACAGATTTTCAAAAAAAAGTTTGGAGAGAAATTGAAAAAATCCCTTATGGAAAGACTATAACATACAAAGAAATTGGCGAAAAAATAAATTCTAAGGCCTACCAAGCTATTGGCTCTGCTTGTGGGAAAAATCCAATTTTGTTGAGAATTCCCTGCCACAGAGTTGTAGGAAAAAATAATTTGGGTGGATTTTTTTATGGACTTGATTTAAAAAAATATTTATTGGAGCTTGAAAAAAATAAAATATAAATGAATTGTAATAGGAATTTTTCTTAGGAAATTTTAATAGCTTAGTCTTTTTAAAATTTCCTAAGATTTTTTTCTTTTAATATTTCATAATTTTTTTCAAAAATTTATTTACTACTTGGCTCTATCATATTGTAACAATCTCTGATTTTCCCAGTTTTTTTCAATTTTTCAAACATTTCCAAAACATCTTTTGACTCAAAAAGTCTTTTTTCAAAAGCATTGTAATCTTTTTTTTCAAAAATTTTCTTAAAATATTCAAATTCATAAAAATACAAATCTTTTTCTTTTTTTATATCAATAATTTCAAGCTTTCCATCTGAAAAACATTCAATTTTTTCTGCCTCTTGAATATTTCCCAAAACTTTTATATAGCCTTCTTCGCCTTGGATTATTATATAATTTTCACTTTTACTGTCTTTGGCATTGGTAAATGATACAGAAAAATCTCCATAAGAGATCAAACCTTGCCCTGCAATATCAACGCCGTATGGATTTATATTTCCAAAATATGAATAATCTTTTCCTTTTCCAAAAAGTTCATAAATCAAATGCAAATTATAAATTCCAAGATCTGCCAAAGCTCCTGCCGAAAATTCGCTTTTAAAAATATTTTCAACAACTCCTTCTTTATATTTATCAAATCTTGATGAATATTGGGAATAATTAATCATACAAGTGGAAATTTTTCCGATTTTTCCCAAAAGATTTTTTAAAATCTCAAGGCTTGGCAAATATTTTATGGAAATCGCCTCAAACAAAAACAAATTTCTTTCTTTTGAAATTTTTATTAAATCATCAAGCTCTTTTGTATTGGTAAAAAATGGCTTTTCACAAATCACATTTTTATTTGCCAAAAGACACATTTTTGCCTGCTTATAATGCAAAGAATTTGGGCTTGCTATATAAGCAAAATCAATTTTTGGATCTTCAAGCATTTTTTTAAGATCATCAAAAGATTTTTCTGCCCCAAATTTTTCTTTCAAATAATCAGCCTTTTCAATAGACCTTGAATAGGCTCCATAATAATTATATCCGTCCATTTTTACCACAGTTTTCAAAACATTTTCAACTATAAAATTTGAACCTATGCTTACAAAGTTAATCATATAACCCCCTATTTTTTACCCTAATATAAAAAATAATTGTAGAAATTAAATAACAAAAAATAAATAAATATATCAAAGAAAGTCTTTCAAAGACTAAAGTTATTAATAAATCAATAAAAAAAGATGGAAAAAATGATTTAATATAGCCTTTGCCTATATATTTATCTCCAATCATTGATTTTGGATATTCAGTAAATATAGGCTTATTATAAAATAACAAAACTATATTCTCACTTGCCAATGTAGCAAGAATTAAAATTATAATATCAAAAAAATCTTTGATACCTACTAATTTATATTTTAACAAAAAACTAAGTAGGAAAACCAAAATTACTAGCACACCTGTAAGAAAAATTGTGAATAAATTTTTACTTAAAATATATGATAGAATATTATTTTTATTAAGCTTTTTCTTATCCTCAAAATAAATTTCATCCGAAAGACAAGCCTCTCTAAAAATAAGGGAGGTCAAAAGAGAAATAAAAAAATAAAATAAAAATATTAGTCCTCCCCTATTTATCAACAATTTCAAAGATAGATATACCATAGCTAAAATTGTAAAAATAATAAAAATTAATTTTTCATCAAAATATTTTTTGAATGTATCTTTAAAAAACATATATCCTCCCAATAAATTTTTACCCAAAATTTGGGTAGATAAATACAAGGAGGTACTATGAAATATTTTTATTGATCGGCTTATTAGTATGGATTATCTTTATCAAATCCATACAAAATAAAATAATTACTAAGATCATGTTTTTACCAATATATTATTTTATTTGCCTAGGACTTTTTTTGATTTTATTTTTGATAATTTACAAATTTTCTTTTACTTTTCTAGATTTTTCCATAATTTTTTTGATAAGCTTTGGATTTTTCTTATCCTTAAAAAGTCAAGGAGTTACAAAAAATTCTATTATTATTTTTGAAAAAATTCCTGTTTTCCCAAAATTTATAAAGTTTAAATACATAAAAAATATAGAAACTATAGAAAATTCAAAATATCCAAAGTGTAGAATTTGAGCTTATGGAAATTTTTATGATTTTTACTTTAAAGATTACAAATATATAGTGATTTTTAAAAATATTTTTGAAAATTACATAGATCATAAACTTTAACCTAGTATATGATTAAAAATCTTAAATTTAAAGCCTAGGTAAAATAAGTTAGCATTATACAAAATATAATTCAGAGCGTAGACAAAGTAAGTTTAGTAATTTATTAGTAATTCAAAATAAAATTAGGAAAAAAACCATCTCAACTAGATAAATGGGCATTGATTTTGCACATTTATTCCTAAAACTAGTTTGATAACACAGAAAAGTTTGCAAAGCAAAGGTGTTTTAGCGTGAGTGAAACGAAGGCATGGAGAAATCACATGAGATTTCTTCGCTCGTTCCACTAGATCAAAATAGGCAATTTTTTTACTTTGTCAACAATCTGCACTATACAAAATATAATTTTATTTTACATAAGATATAAATATCTAATAAAATTTATAAATTTCAACTATGTAAAATAAAAAGATTGGTTCAAATTTTAAAATTTTTCTATTATTGCCTCGACATTATCAATTCAAATAAAACAAATTTATGTGATCAGAATTCTTATATTTAAATGAATAATTTTTTACAACAGACATTTATTTTTACATTTTACACTAATCAGTTAATAAAAAACTTTTATAATTTTTAGTTTTAAACATAAGCTCAACATTTATTTTCATAATGATTTTACAAGTTTCATTTTTCCAAATATCAAATTTAAAATATAAGTTTTAAAGATTTAATAATAGAAAAAATTTTTATAGCTTAGATTTTAAAGTTTATCCATATTCTTATTGATTTCATTGGTTTTTTTATATTTTCGTAGAGAAGTTTCTTCATCCATTTATTTTAAATTTTTAGAAAATTTTAATTGATAATGCAAATCATTCTTGACATTTGTTATTTTTATTGCTAATATTTAGTTGTCGATAGTTAATTAACTAAAAATACAAATTTATAAATTAAATAATAAGGAGAATAAAATGAAAAATAAAAAATCACTTAGTTTAATTGCCCTTTTATCTTTGGGCCTTGTTATGACAGCTTGTCAAAAAGATCAAAAAAATGATGAGACTTCAAGTTCAAATGTTTCTCAAGAAATGAAAAAAGATGATGCTTCTAATAAAAGCAATGATTCTTCTGATGCTGATAAGGAAAAATCTAGCGAAGTAAGCCTTGCTGACTGGGAAGGCGAATGGAATGATATGGGCGGATATCTTGACAAAGATGAAGTTCAAAGTGCTTTTAAAACTTTAGCTGAAAAAGAAAAAGTTGATGAAAAAGAAGCTAAGGAAAATTATTTAAAGAAAAGAAAATGTGATTTTGGTGGTCTTGAAATAAAAGATAATAAAATCAAATTCTTAAAAGATTTCCCTGATAAAAAAGGTGAAGTTATCGGTGAGAGCGAATATAAATATGTTGGAAAAGAAGAAGTTGAACATGGTGGTCATAAATTAGAATGGGATATTTTTGAAGCTGTAAATGATGATGCGCCTTATAAATTTATTCTTATGATGCCAATTCATGGGGAAGAAAGTCTAACACATTTCCATATGAGATATGGTGATGATAAGGAAAGTTTATTAAAAGATGAAGGATGGTTCCCTACTTTTGTAAAACCAAATACAACTGATGCACAAATAATTGATGAAATTACTGAATAGATTATGTGGGTTGAAATTTTTCAACCCTCTTTCTAAGGAGGAAGAATGAAAAAAAGATATATAAGTTTTTTTGTTTTCTTGCTTTTTCTTTTTAGCTCTTGTGCAAACAAGAATGAACACTCTTCCGATAAACCTTTGGTTTATACTTCCTTTTATCCTGTTTATGAAATGACAAAAATGATTGGTGATGACACGATAGATGTAGAATCTTTTATGCCCCTTGATAAGCAACCTCACCTTTGGGAGCCAAGTCCTAAAGATATGAAAAAACTTGCAAAATGTGATCTTTTGGTTGTAAATGGCGCCAATATGGAACCTTGGCTTGATAAGGTTAAGGAAAATTTACCAAATCTTGATATTTTAAAATTATCTGATTCTGTTGACCTTATTACTTATAAGGGAGCAGCAGCTATCGGTGATTTTCAATATATGTCCAAAGTAAATTTAAAAAAAGGAAAAAATAAATTTGATTTTGGTCACACTCACGAAGATATGATGAGGGTTGCCTTTATAAAAGATGATGGTACTCGTGGAGAAAATTTGGTAAAAAAATGTAAAGATATAATGGGCCAAAAGGGAGAGCTAATTCATCAAAAAGAAACTTTCGATCTTGAAGAAGGAAAGGTTTATGGACTTGAAATGGGACATGAATCTGGAGAAATTTTCTTTAATATTCCAAAAGATGGAGATTATATTTTTATAAGCGACAGGATAAGTGAAGATCTTCTTCCATATAATTTGGTTGGAAGTAATGGTAAATTTTTAAAAGATGAAAAAAGAGAAGAACCTTTGATGGAAGGTTCATCTTCTGGATTTGATAAAATAACTTATGATCCCCACTCATGGTTATCCATTACCAATGCAAAAAAATATTTGAATGCTATCAATGAAAAATTAACCGAAAAATATCCGAAAAATGAAAGAATTTATAGGAAAAATAAATTAAAGTATGTTGATAAACTTACTGATATTGATGCAAATTATAAGGAAAAATTTTCAAAAATTGACAAAAATAAAAGAAATTTCTTGGTAATTCATTATGCCTATGCTTATATAGCAAGAGATTTTGATTTGATTCAATATCCACTTCAAGGTCTAACAAGTTTAGAAAATCCTAGCCTTAAAACTATAAAAAAAGCCATAGACTTTTCTGAAAGCAAAAATGTTTCCACAGTTTTTTATGAATATGGACAAAATCCAAAACAAGCTCAGGCTTTGGCTGAAGAAATTGGTGGAAAAATCTCTCCTCTTGCTTCTATGGAATATGTTAATAAGGAACAGGAGAAAGGTAAACTTAATTATATTGATCTTATGGAAATGAATCTTGAAAATCTCTACAAATCTATGACCGAGGAGGAAAATAATGAAAGCAGTATCAATAAATAATTTGAATTTTTCTTATTCACAAATTCCTGTTTTAAAAAATTGCAATTTGAATGTTGATGTTGGTGAATTTACGGTAATTCTTGGTGGAAATGGTTCAGGTAAATCAACTTTAATAAAGCTTATGCTTGGAGAATTAAAAAGTAATAGTGGAGAAATTAAAATTCTTGGCAAAAATATTGAAGATTATGTTTCTTTTAAAGACATTGGCTATGTCCCACAAATAAATATAGTAAATAAAATTGCCTTTCCTATAACTTGCCTTGAACTAGTTTCATTAAATCTTTATGAAGAATTTGGTCTTATTAAAATCCCTAAGAAAAATCATTACCAAAAAGCAAAAGATATACTAAAAAAAATGGGTATGGAAAATTATATCAACACTCCTGTAAATGAATTGTCGGGAGGTCTTGCTCAAAGGGCGATGATTTCAAAAGCTATGATAAATGATCCAAAAATTTTAATTCTTGATGAACCGACAGCAGGAGTTGATAAATATTCTAAGGACCATTTTTTTGAAACAATAGATTTTCTTTCAAAAAAATTTAATGTAACTATAATTATGGTTACTCACGAATTAAAAGAAATGGAATCTTTAAATATTAAAATGACAAAATATGAAATGATAGAAGGGAGTTTGAAAAAATGCTAGAATTTGCTTTTATGAGAAAGGCACTTATTTTGGGATTTTTACTTTCTATTATGATTCCTATAATAGGAATTGTAATGGTAAATAGAAAAACTTCCATGATAGGTGATGCCCTATCTCACACAGCTCTTGCTGGAGTTGGAATGGGATTAATATTAGGTTTTGATCCTCTTTTGGGATCATCAATTGTTTGTATTGTAGCTGCCTTTTTGATAGAACTTATAAGAAAAAAACTTCCCCAATATGGAGATATGGCAACAGCAGTTATTATGAGTACTGGTTTAGGAATCGCAGCCATTCTTTCAGATTTTGCTCCAGGTGGAAATTCTTTTGAATCTTACCTTTTTGGATCAATTTCATCAGTTACAGATAGAGATATAGTAAATACAAGTATTGCCTTTATTTTGGTTTTAATATTATCAATTTCAAGATATTCATCTCTTTTAGCTATAGCGATAGATCCAAATACAGCTAGGCTTTCTGGAGTAAAAGTAAAAAGACTTGATGCATCTTTTACTCTCCTTGCAGCCATAACTATAGCCTTGTCTGTAAAAATAATTGGAGCTTTAATGGTTACAAGCTTAATAGTTTTACCAGTAGCAACAGCCTTAATTATTGCTAAAAGTTATAAACAAACATTTTTTATAACAATTACACTCGGCGTAATCTATATGATGCTTGGTATTATTCTAAGTTATCAATTCGATATAAAACCCGGTGGAGCAATTGTTGTAAATGCAATAATAGGAATGTTAATATTTGTTTTATATAAAAAGTTAAGAAAAAATAAAGTATAAAAATTGGGCTTTTACAGAATCTTATATTTTGTAAAGCCCATTTTAAATTTAAAAATTTCACTTAAATTCAATTCGATTTTATAACTTTAATAAAATTAATATTTTAAATATAGATTAAATTGATTTATAAATGTTTTTTTGGTAAACTGTTTATATATTGTGCAAATGTTTTCTAATGGAGATTATCTTATGAAAATTTCATAAAAAAATACTCTTATCAATCATATTTGTCCTAATTATTCTTTTTATTATCGCCATTATTACTTATTATTCTTTTAAATAATCACAAGGAGCCTTAATGAAAATAAAAATTGAACTATTACTTATTATAAGCTTATTTTCTATATTTGTAGGATGTAATATCATAAAAAATGAAAAAAATTTTTCTGAAGAAGAAATAAAAAAAGACGCCTTTATTATGTATAATCCTAAAAAAGAAAATGCAAAAAGCATTGAAACTTACAAGTCTTCTATGGCTGATGAGCTTTTTGAAGATACTTATGCTTACAAAATTTATGAAAAAAATAAGGAAAATCTTGGCAAAACTCGTGATATTCTTATGGAAGAATGCATTGATTACGCAAATAATTTGTATTTTATTTTTAGCTCTGATCTTGAAAAAATCAAAAAAAATAAGGGAAGTCTTAGGGCTAATTTGACTAATGAAAACGGCGAAGAATCTATCGAAAAAAGTTTATACGAAACTCAGCTTTTGGCAATTTGTGACACTTCTTCCAAACTTTATTATGCAATAAATGATTTAAAACTTGTAAATGATTTGATGGGAAATTCCTCTGATGATTTAAAAATTTATACAAAAGATTTTGTTGAAAAAAACGGGGAAAGTTTGCTTGATGACCAAATGAAAAATTTTGGTTTTGCTTATAATGATAAGGCTAAAGAAACTATAGAAAATCTTATAATATCCTATCTGGATGAATTTAAAAAAGATCTCCCTCACAAAGATGGAGATAAGACAAATATTAAAATCGAAAAAGAAGTTAAGCTCAGCATGGAAAAGCTTGAAATTTTGAAATATTTTGATGATTTAGAAAAAGCAGTAAGAAAAGTTTATAAGGAAGATTAGCTTATGATTTAATGAACAAAAAATAATTATAATGGGTTTGATTTTGCCCTTACTTGTTTCATGCAAGGAAAATTTATTGTAGAAAATCATCTTGATGAAACTTGCTACATATTAATATTAACAAATCCAACCATAATTTCAAAAACAGGAGAAAGCGAACTTAATTCAGATTATCAAATTGAGAAGGATTAGAATAATTTTTAAAAATAGGCTTAAATAAATTTTTAAGCCTATTTCTATACTAAAATTTGTGTAATTAAATAATTGTCCAAATCTTTTAACTACTTTATTAAATCTTCTAAGACATCTCCACTTAATTTTTTAGGATTCCAACCAATTATAGCTAAATTTTCCTTTGTATGGTCATTTAAATAATTAATCCATTTTACTTCTTCATTTGCTTTTGATTTTAGGATTTTATTTGTTGTGTTTGAAGCATATAATGAGGAATTTATAAGCCACCATTTGCTAAAAATTCCTGCTCTTTTTAAATCTTCTTCAAGTCTTAAAGCTTCATAAACTGGAGTTGGTTCTGCAAGTGTTACTATTATAACTTCTGTTTCTTTTTCATTTTTAAGTCTTGGCAAAAGTTTTTAGTTGATTCTGGAATATCTCCATTTGAACGCATTATTTCTTGGTTATAACTTTGGGTTGATTCTAATAATAAAAGAGTGTGGCCGGTTGGAGCTGTATCAATTACAACTATTTCCTCCTCACTTTTTTCTACAATATCTGCAAAAGCTCTAAAAACTGCTATTTCTTGTGTACAAGGTGATCTTAAATCTTCTTCTATATAAGAAAGATCATCATTTGACATAGTTTCTTTCGCCTTTTGTAAAACTTCTTTCCTATATTTTTCAAGCTCTAACTTTTCATCAATATGACTTACTGATAGATTTTCATTTTCTTTTATTGTATATTTTAAATGATCTGCTGGATCAGTTGTTGTAAGATGAACTTTCTTTCCTTTTTTTGAAAGTCCAAGAGCTATAGCCGCTGCCACAGTTGTCTTTCCTACTCCACCTTTTCCCATTGTGAATATAACTTTCTTATTATTTTTGTACAAATCATCTATTATATCTTTTAATTTTTATCAATTTTTATTTCTTTGTCAAAAGTTTTTCTGTATAAGTATCTTCATCAAACAAGGCCCTAAGATTTGAAATTCCTGTTATATTATATCCTCTTAAAGGTATAAGATAATTTTGTAATTTTTTTAAATTTTTTGGCATTTTTTCTAGGGATTCTTTTTGTTTTTCATAATAGACCTTGGATATTTTATCATCATATATAGTTAATAGGCCGTTTACCAATAATATTTGATTTTTAATACCTATATCTTTTAATTCCTTTGAAGCCCTATCAGCTTCTTTTAAAGGACCATCTTCTGGTCTTGTTACAAGGATTAAACTTGTTTTATATTTATCAGATAAAGTTTCTACAGCTTTTTTATACATACCTTTTTGACTTTCAAGACCTGATAGTTGTCCCAAACAAGATACACCTTGGGTATTATCTTCAATAAAATTATCCCAAGCTTGTGGAAGTTGTAACATTCTTAAAGTGTGGCCGGTTGGTGCTGTATCAAAAATAATAAAATCGTATTTATCTTCAGTTTCTTTATCTGTAATATATTTTGCAAATTCATTAAAAGCTGCAATTTCTACAGTACATGATCCAGATAATTCTTCTTCCATTTTATTTATTACACTATCTGGAAGTTTACCAATATAGGGAGATACTATACTTTTCTTATATTCATCTGCTGCCTTAATTGGGTCTAAATTTGCAACAAACAAACCTTCTACTTCTTCAATTTTTGTAATTTCATTATCTAATTTTTCCACAAAAATATCTTGGAGGTTTGAGGCCGGATCTGTGCTTACCAATAAAACCTTAGATCCCTTTTCACATAAATTAACAGCCGTAGCACAAGCAGTGGATGTTTTTCCAACTCCTCCCTTTCCTGTAAAAAATATATATTTTCCTAATTTTATTTTCTCAGGACTAAATTTTTCCATAAAATACCTTCTATTCCTTAACAACAACATCCACTATCAGAAGAGCATCCACAAGAACTTTCTTCTTCATTTTTTTATCAATTTTATAGATAAAATTTCTTCAAATTCTTCATTTGAAGGATATGCTCCACTTTTTATTATTTCATCATCAACCATTGTAAGAGGAAGAATATCTTCTCCCTTTTCGTTTAAAATTTCATTTACCTTTTTATTTTCAACAAATTCTTGAGGGGCATTGTTAAGATTAAATCTTTTTATATCTATTCCTTTTTATCTAATTTTTCTACTAGGCTTGACATTCTTAAAAGCTCAGGGTCAACACTTACCCCACAAACTCCTGTTGAGCAACACATCGCTGGTTCATATATTCTTATTTTTTCATAATTTTCTCCTTTTATTTTTTTTGAGGAAATTTAAATCTAAATATAGATACATTTAAATTTATCTATGTATTTGAGCAAAAAAATTATTTTTTGCAGATACAATCTAGGCTGGATTCAAATATTTTTCCCAATAAATTATAAAGTTCATCTAGATTTTCTTTGTTTACAATATAAAATACATTTTTACCCTCCTTGCGACTTTTTATTATATTCGCATCTTCAAGTTTTTTCATATCACTTGATAAGGTTGGTTGGCTTATATCAAATTTTTCTAGTATTTCACAAGCACAAAGCTCCTCGCATGATAGCATATCTACAATTTCAAGTCTTTTGGGATCACTTAGAACTTTTAATTTTTTAGAAATATTTATATATTTATTATCCATTTCTCTCCTCCTAAAATTTATTTTACCACACATATAGAAATTTTTCTATGTGTTTTTTGTTCCATTAAAAACTGCTGTAAAATTTTTACAGCAGCTTATTTATATTTTTAAGAAATAGGTATTTCTTCTTTTATTTTTTCTTTTTTGTTGGCAAAATTTATTTTTCCTTCTTTTACTGTAAGATTTATTACCATATCTTTTGATAATTTTCCTTCCAAAATTTCTTCTGCCAATTGGTTGTCAATTTTATTTGTGATGTGACGTTCAAGTGGTCTTGCCCCGTATTCTTTTGAAAATCCGCCTTCTGAAAGTAAATCAACTACTCTCTTGTTGTAATTTATTTCTATTCCAAGATTTTTAAGTCTATCTTTTGTTTCTTCAAGTAAAATTTTTGTAATTTCCTTGATAGCATCTTTATCAAGTGAATTAAACATTATTATATCGTCAAGTCTGTTTAAAAATTCTGGAGCAAAGGCGTTTTTTATTGCCTTATTTATTATTTCCTTATTTGAATCGTCAATTTCTTTTTCCACATCTCCGGTTCCAAATCCAATTTTTGGATTTTGATTTAAAGAAGAAACTCCAACGTTACTTGTCATAATTATAATTGTATTTTTAAAATCTACAGTTCTTCCTTGACCATCTGTCAAACGTCCATCATCAAGAATTTGTAAAAGCAAATTGAAAATATCTGGATGGGCTTTTTCAATTTCGTCAAATAAAATTACAGAATATGGATTTTTTCTTACAGCTTCTGTAAGTTGACCGCCTTCTTCGTAACCAACATATCCTGGAGGAGATCCAACAAGTCTTGACACAGCAAATTTTTCCATATATTCACTCATGTCCATTCTGATTAGATTATCCATATCTCCAAATAAATTTTTTGCCAAAGATTTTGCAAGATATGTTTTACCAACTCCTGTTGGCCCTACAAAAATAAATGAACCTATTGGTTTTTTTGGATCTTTTAAGCCAACTCTTGCTCTTTTTATAGCGTGAGAAATTTTATCAATCGCCTTATCTTGACCTATAACTTCTTTTTTAAGGTCAATATCAAGATCCATATATTTTTGTTTTTCGTCTTCTGTTAATTTTGTTATTGGAACTTTTGACCAAGATGAAACAATTTTTGCAACTTCATCAAAAGAAATTTTTAAATCTGTTTTGTTTTCTTCTTTTTCTTTTTCAAGTTTTTCGCGAGTTTCATTTATTTGATCTCTTAGGCTTGCGGCTTTTTCAAAATTTTGCTCATTTATAGCTATATTTTTTTCTTCAATGAGCTTATCTAAAATTTCTTTATTTGAAACTTGATTTTTATTTTCCTTATAATTTTTAATTCTTTCTTTTGAACAAGCCTCATCAATTACGTCAATCGCCTTGTCTGGCAAAAATCTATCTTGGATATATCTTTGTGATAAATCTACAGCAGCTTTTATGGCTTCATCTGTAATTTCTACCTTGTGATGGTCTTCGTATTTATCTTTCAATCCTTCAATTATTTTTATTGTGTCATCTTTATTTGGCTCTTCGACATGAACTGGTTGCATTCTTCTAGTTAAAGCTTGGTCTTTTTCTACATGCTTTCTATATTCATCAATTGTTGTCGCACCAATTATTTGAATATCGCCTTTGGCAAGAATTGGTTTTAAAATATTTGCTGCATCCATAGAGCCTTCGCTTGCTCCAGCTCCCAAAACCATGTGAAATTCGTCAATAAATAAAACTACATCTTCTCTTTGTTCAAGTTCTCCAAATAATTTTTTAAGTCTATCTTCAAAATCTCCACGATATTTTGTTCCAGCAATCATGCTTGCAAGATCAAGAGATACAATTGTTTTTTCTTTCATAACAAAAGGAACTTTTCCATCAACAATTCTTTGAGCAAGTCCTTCGATTATTGCTGTTTTTCCAACTCCTGGATCTCCAATCAAAATCGGATTGTTTTTTGTTCTTCTTAAAAGAATTTGAATAACTCTTTCAACTTCATCTTCCCTTCCAATAACTGGATCAATTTTTCCAGCCTCTGCCATTTCATTTAAATTTTTGGCGAATTTTTTTAAATTTTCGCTCAAATTATTAGATGTATTAGAAGATTTTTCTTCCTTTTGCAAACGAATCAAATTGTCTCTGATAATTTTTTTATCAAGACCTGACAACATAAACATTAAATTTGTAAATGAATCATCGTCATTTAAAATTGCAAGAAGAACATCTTCCTCGCTTGCAGAAACTTTTTTTCTTTTTTGGGCAAAAAGTCTTGCCCTATCAAAAATTTGTCTTACTTTATTAGAATATTCCTTTGCAGGCCTTACCGCAGAGCCTTTGCCAATATTATTTATTACAATTGACCTTAAAAGTTCGTAATTTGCACCAGCTTCTTCCAAAGCCTTTGTCGCAAGAGAACCTGTTTTCATAAGAGCCAAAAGCAAATGTTCAACTCCTATATAATCGTGGCTAAGAGAATAGGATTCCCTTCGAGCCTGACCTGTTAGCCTATTTAATTTGTTATTTTCCATTATCTAGCCTCCATGTACGAATTTAAAAATTCATTTCTTTCATTGTCACGGTTGCCCTTGTACTTATCCTTTGTAATATTGAAAATCAAATACTCAATTTCTTGATTTGATAATTTTGTTTTAAAACCCAAAATATTATATTTTTTTAAATCATAAAGACAATTTATCATACTGGTTAGGGTCTTTAAATTCTTACTTTCTAAATTATCTTCCAAAATTTTTATAGAATCTTTTATATCTTCATCATTTAATCCATTTAAAGATTGGAAATCTCTCCTAAATCTTCTCTCATTTCTAACGACTGTATCTAAAATATTTTCAAAATTTTCCAAATATTCGTCCATTTTCTCCCTATAATTTCCGAAATTTTTCAAAATATAAATATCATCGTCATAGGATTTAAAATATTCTGGAACAAATCTTGTAAGATAAATTCCATCATGAGCAAGACTTGATTTTAAAGTTAGATATGCTTGGGTATTATCCAAAAGTCCAAACAAAAATAATTTAAACCTTATTTCAATTCCATTTCCACAATCTCTACCAAAACTTGTCAAATATCCATATTGAGGAGAAAAAGAAAAATCAAATTTTTTATCCAAATCTTCTTCAATTTCCATCGCCCTTTCATAAGCAAGTTTAATTTCTTCTCCAAAATTTGAAATATTTATAGAAATATGATCCTTATCATTTATAACAAGAATATAATCATCCTCAAAAACAAAACCAATCACAGCTTCTTTATTTTTTGAATCTTCTGTAATTATTCCTGCATTAATAAGTTTATTTAAAGTATTTTCATCTATCTCATCTAAAAGTATCAATTCATCCCCATAAATCCCCCTAAATTTTTCAATAATTTCTAGAGAATCTTTTTCCGAAAGACTTATGGGAAAATTATATCCTTCAATATTTCTTTTCAAAGATAAGTTGTTTTCAAGTATTATGTCCTTATAATAATCTATCAATTTCTCACCTTCATATTTAATTCATCTATTTTTTCTTTAAGATCTTGAGCCTTCTCAAAATCTTCAATCTCAACTGATTTTTGCAACTGTTCTTGCAAATTTTTAATTTTTATTGCCACTTCTCTGAAATCTCTGTGTTTTTTTGGAAATTTTCCGTCATATTTTTTCAAATTATTTACAGCCTTCAAAATTTCTACCGTAAGTTTTTTGTCGATTTCATAGCAATGAGGACATCCAAAAACTCCACTTTTTATATTTGTCAAAGAATTTCCACACTTTGGACAAGTTTCTTCTTTTAATGATGAAAAATAATCATAGGAAAAATTATTTTTGGAAATTTTATAATCATAATAAGAATCTATAATTTGATCCAGGCTTGGAACAAATTTATCTACCAAGCTTTTCCAATCAAAATTATTTATATCAATATCTTTTTCATTTCCATCAAAAAGAAAATTTCCTTCGCCTTTGGATAATTTTTCCATACAATCATTGCACAAGTGGAAATCATGTTCTATGCCATTTATAATTGCTTTTACAGTTACATTTGCTTCGTTGTCGCATCTGTCACACTTCATAATTAACTCCTTATTAGAAAGCTCAGTAAAATATTTTTTACTATATCATGCCTTACTAAATTTCTCTTATTTTTTTCTACATTCATAAGGGACTTGTCAAGGATAGCATAGACTGCAATTCCCAATTCATTTTCGTTCATATATCCCTTGTTAAAAAGTTCTGTAAAAAAACTTTTTGCCCTTTCCTCAGTTAATTCTTTATCTAAATTTTTAATAATATATTTTATATAATCATCTTCATCTTCAACTATAGTAATAATTCTTATAAAGCCGTTGCCGCCTCTTTTGCTTTCAATTAAATATCCATTGTATGGAGTAAATCTTGTAGAAAGCACATAATTAATTTGACTTGGAGAACACTCAAACCTTGTTGCCAAATCATTTCTTCCAATTTCTACAAAACCATCTTGAGTATCTTCCAAAAGAGCTTTCAAGAATTTTTCTATATCAGACGTTAGTCCTGCCATAGATTTACCTCGATTTCTTTGACTTTCTCTGACCTTTCAAATAATAAATAAAGATTCAATTCGAATCTTATTTTTATTGTACACTAAAATAGTATAGATTCAAGAATGTTGATATGCAATAAAAATATAAAAAAACAAGGCCAAATATTTTAAAATATTTTAGCCTTGTTAATTTTTTTAATCATCTCGCCTATTGCCAAACAAAATCCAAAGTCTTAAAAATTGTAAGGCAGTAGAAATTGTAGCTGCCACATAAGTTAAAGCTGCAGCTTTTAGCATATCTTTTGCATAATCATTTTCAACACCAACAAGCATGCCCGATTCATTTAAAACTTTCAAAGCTCTCCTTGATGCATCAAATTCTACAGGAAGAGTAATAATTTGAAAAATTAAAACAAAAGAAAATAAAAATATTCCAATGCTAATTAATTTTCCCATAGAAAGAAAGATTCCCAATAAAATCATAGGAAAAGATAATTTTGAGCCAAGATTTACTGCAGGAATCAAGAAAGATTTTATTTTTAAAGGAATATAGCCTTTTTTGTATTGAATAACGTGACCGCACTCATGAGCTGCAACCGCAAGAGATGCAATTGAAGTGTCAGTCATAGAAGTTTCTGATAAAGCAATTTCTTTACTAATAGGATTAAAATAATCAGACAAAGATCCTCCAACTTTTTAATAGAAATATCATTATAAGAATTTGTAGATAAAATATATCTTGCAGCATCAAAACCTGTTATAGATTTTTGAGTTTTTATTTTTTTGTACTTATCAAATTTTCTTTGAATATTAGCTTGAGCAAGACTACTAATAAAAAGTCCAATCAAAACTAAAAAATAAGTTCTGTCAAAATAAAACATAATTTTCTCCTTTTATTTTTTTCAATATACTACAGGGATTTTTTATTTCAATTGTAAAAAAATAAAACACAAGGAAATTAGAAATTTAAAATATAAAGATAATAAAAAGAGCTATTGATTTAAATATGCAAAAAATCAAATAAAATCTTTGAAAATATTTCCCAAAATAAAAAGACCCCTTTGGGCCTTTTTATAATATAGAAAAGAATAAGTTAGTCCTAGTTTTCTATAGGGAAAACTATAAGGAATTAATAATGAAAAACCTAGCTATTTACTAGCTAATATTATTATAGCATGATTTTTTAAAAATGCAAACTTTTTTCACGAATTTTTACATCCTTTTGTTTTCAATATTTATAAGATAAATTTTCGTTTTCCTGAAATTATTTTATTTGTATTTGTCTACTTCTTTTTGAAGTTTTTCTGCATGCTCGCTGTCTCCCAATAAAACTAGGGTATCATCTTTTTTTATTTTCCAATTTGCATCTGGATTTATAACCATTTCTCCATCTCTTTTATAAGCTATTACCATCATTTTATATTTTTTTCTAAAATCTATTTCTTTTAGAGATCTTCCTACAAGCTCATCGTAGGCTTTTAATTCTAGCATAGAATAATCATCTGAAAAATGGAAAAATTGTAGAAGATTTGATCCTGCAATGCTTCTTGCAAGCTTTTCTCCCATATCAATTTCTGGAAAAATTATTTGATCTGCTCCAATTTTTTTCAAAATTCTTGCGTGATTTGTTGATGTTGCTTTGGCTATAATTTTTTCTACATTATGGTCTTTGGCAAATAAAGTTGCAGCCATTGACGCCTCAAGACTTTCTCCTGTTGCTATTACTGCCACATCAAAATTTCCAATTCCTAATTCTTCTAGCGCTTTGTCATTTGAAATATCGCATTGGACAGCACTTGTTACTTTGTCTGAAATATTTTGAACTAAATCATAATCTTTGTCCACCGCCATAACTTCTAATCCGTCTTCAAAAAGTTTTGTTGCAACTCTTTCTCCAAATCTTCCGATTCCTAAAACTATTACACTTTTTATCATTTTTTTCTCCTAACCTATACTAATATTTGCTTCTGGATATCTTATATATTTTGTTTTTGATTTAAGTCCAATTGAATAAGCCATAGTCATTGGACCAATTCTTCCTAGATACATACTTATTGTTATCAAAATTTTTCCAAGTGTTGACAAGTCCCCTGTGATTCCTCTACTTGCTCCAACTGTTGCAAAGGCTGATGAAACTTCGTAAGAAATATCAATTACTTTAAAATTTTCGCTCAATGACAAAATAAAAATAACTATAAATATAAGTCCCAAATAAACCATTATAATTGCAAGTGCCTTTCTAATGATTTTTGGTTCTATATGTTTTTTAAAAATTGTAACTTCATCTTCTTGTTTAAAAATTGAAATTGTTGATAAAATTAAAACTCCAAAAGTTGTTGTTTTTAATCCACCAGCAGTTGATCCTGGGGAACCACCTATTACCATCAAAATTATCAAAAGCAAAACACTTGTATCGTGCATTTGATTTAATTTTACAGAATAAAATCCCGCAGTTCTTGCAGAAACTGATTGAAAAGCTGATTGCATTATGGAATTTTTAAATCCTTCCTTATACAAAACTCCACCAGCTTGGCTTTCGATTAAATAAAAAGCAAGTGTTCCTATAACAATAAGACTTGCACTTATTATCAAAACTAGTTTGGCGTGAGTTGATAATTTTTCGAAAGATTTTTTCCTAAAAATTTCTGCTGTAACCATAAAACCAAGTCCGCCGATTACAACCAAACTCATAAGAGTTATATTTATTAAATTATCATTTCTGTATGGATAAATTGAATCTCCCAAAAGATCAAAGCCTGCATTACAAAAAGCAGAAACCGAATGGAAAATAGAATACCACAAGCCCTTTGCCATTCCAAAAATCGGCACAAAGCGAAGGGATAATAAAATTGCTCCCAAAATTTCTACTAAAAAAGTAAAAACCAAAACATATCTAAATAATTTCATAATGCCTTGGAGGGTGTCAATATTTAATTGTTCTTTTAAAATTTGTCTTGACTTTAATCCTATTTTTTTTCTTAAAAGTAAGGGAAAAAGTGTAGCCAAAGTCATTACACCAAGTCCTCCTATTTGAATGAAAATCAAAATCAAAATATGACCGTAGGTATTCCAATGTTCAGCCGTATTTACAGTTGTAAGTCCTGTAACGCAAGATGCAGATGAGGCAACAAAAATTGAATCAACTAAATTTGTAGCCTTGCCACTTCTTGTAAAAATCGGCAAAGATAAAATACATCCTCCAATAATAATCAAAATTGCAAAACCCAAAGTCAAATACAAGGGTGGATTTGATGTAATTTTATCTGATAATTTTTCCAAAAAATTTTGTTTATTTTTACTAATATTTCTCATTTTCTTTCCTTAAATAAAACCAATAAATTTAAAGCCTATTTTAAAGCTTATCTCATCTAATTTTATACCCTAGATTATAAATGTCAACACAAAGACAAAAGACTTTACAAATAATTTATTTTTTTGTTTTATATTATTTTTGAGGGTATAAATTAAAAAAGCAGATTGGAGTTTTTTATGAAAAAATATTATTTTAAGGAAAAATTTTTTAAAATTACAGATAAGTATCCGATTTTAGATGAAAACGGAAAGGAAGTTTTCTTTTTTGACCAAGATTTTAAATTCGTAGGTTATGAGGCGAAATTAAAAGATATGGATGGAAATATTTTATTTAATATTTCCAAAAAAATTCTTTCTTTTCTCCAAACTTATTATGTTGATTTTTGTGATGGAAGTCGTATGGAAATAAATCAAAAATTATCTTTTTTAAAAAGGAAAGTCGATGCTTTTTATGATGGAAAAGAATTAAATTTAAAAGGCTCTTTTATGGACCATGATTTTGAAGTTTATTACCAAAATAATTTGATTGCTGATATGAACAAGAAATTTTTTGCTTTTAGCGACCAATATGAGCTTACGGTTTATGACGAAAATTTTACTTTAGTTTTGATTGCCCTTTGTCTTTGCATAAATGAAATGAAAAATAGAGATGATGCTGCAGCTAACGCTTCAAATTAAAATTGATTTTTAAAATATTTAACATATAATTATATCAACAAGAGGGAGTAGCTTAATTATTCAATCGTCATTACGGTTTAACCCGGTTGAATAAACCACTTGGTAGCAAGACTTTTGGCGATGTGCCAGAAGTCTTTTCTTTTTGTAAAGAAAAAAATTAAAATAAAAAAATTTAAGGAGGTAGGAATGGACTATTTAGGTCAAAAAAATGAAATTGTAAAAAAACTTGACTCAGATAGCGCAAGAGGCTTGTCAAGCGAACTTGCAGCAAAACGTCTTGAAGAAAACGGCCCAAATAAAATTGAATCTAAGAAGAAAAAATCTCTTGGTAAAAAAATCGCCGAGCAAATCATTGATCCTATGGTAATTTTATTGATAGTTGCATCAATCGTTTCAGCTTTTACAGGCGATAAAGTTGAATGTTTTATAATTATTGCTATCGTTATTATCAATGCAATTATGTCAATTATTCAAGAAGGAAAAGCTGAAGATTCTGTTGAGGCCTTGCAAAAAATGTCATCGCCTGAGGCAAGCGTAATTCGTGATGGCAAAAAAATAAAAGTAAAAGCAGAAGAATTGGTTGTGGGAGATGTTGTCGTAATTGAAACTGGCGATATTGTTCCAGCTGATATGCGTTTATTAGAATCATCAAATTTAAAAATCGACGAGTCTTCTCTTACTGGAGAATCTGTTGCAACAGAAAAAAATTCTGAGGCTGTTTATGACAGCGAAGTAGGAATTGGCGATAGGGAAAACTTTGCTTTCTCATCAACAATTGTAACTTACGGACACGCAAGAGGAATTGTTACTCAAACTGGTTCTGACACAGAAATGGGAAAAATCGCATCAAGCCTTCATCAAGTTGAAGATAAGGATACGCCATTACAAAGACAATTAAATAAATTATCAAAACTTTTGGCAATTCTTGTAGTTGTTGTTTGTATAATTGTATTTGTTGTTGGATATTTTAGAACTGGCGATTCGCTTTTAGATAATTTAATGGTTGCAGTTTCTCTTGCAGTTGCAGCAATTCCTGAAGGACTTACAGCAGTTGTAACAATAGTTTTATCAATCGGAATGAACAGAATGGCAGAAAGAAAAGCCATTGTAAAATCCTTGGTTTCTGTAGAAACTCTTGGAGCAACAACAGCAATTTGTTCAGATAAAACTGGAACTTTGACTCAAAATGAGATGACCATTACAAAAATTTGGACAAATGAAAAAGAATATGAAGTTGAAGGGAGTGGATACGAACCAAAAGGCCACATAAAACTTGACGATGAAAAAATAGAAGATGAAGAAAATATAAAACTTCTAATGAAAATTTCGACTTTATGTAATGATGCTGATTTGGTTTTGGAAAATGACCAATATAAAATTATTGGAGATCCAACAGAAGGCGCTATGCTTACATTTTCTGAAAAATGGGGAATTGTTCAAGAAGATTTAGAAAAAAAACATCCAAGAATTGAAGAAATTCCTTTTGATTCTGACAGAAAAATGATGACAACCTTCCACAACGTCGAAGAAAATTATAAGGCAATGACAAAAGGCGCTCCGGATATAATAATTTCAAATTCTTCAAAAATTTTATTAAATGGAGAAATTGTAGATTTCACACAAGATTTAAAGCAAAAGGCAATGGATGAAAATAAAAATCTTGCCAAACAAGCTCTTCGTGTAATGGCTTACGCCTTTAGAGAATTTGATTCAATAAAAAATGAAGATTTAACAAGCGAAAATATAGAAAGAGATATGGTATTTGTTGGACTTACTGGAATGATAGATCCACCAAGACCAGAAGCAAAAAAAGCAGTAGCAGAATGCCACTCATCAGGAATTGATGTTGTTATGATTACTGGAGATTATTTAGAAACAGCCTTCGCAATCGCAAGAGATTTGGGAATTGCAGATTCCAAAGACCAAGCAATTGAAGGAAAAGAATTAAATAATATGAGTGATGAAGAAATTAGAAAAATTGCCAAAGAAAAAAGAGTTTTTGCAAGAGTATCTCCACAAAATAAGGTGCAACTTGTAAACGCCCTCCAAGAAAACGGCGAAATAGTTGCCATGACAGGAGACGGAGTAAACGATGCTCCAGCAATTAAAAATGCTGACATAGGAATTTCTATGGGAATTACAGGAACTGACGTTGCAAAAGATACAGCAAATATGATTTTGGTTGATGATAATTTTGCAACAATTGTAAATGCAGTCGAAGAAGGAAGAATAATTTTTGCAAATATTAGAAAATTTGTTTCATTCTTACTTTCATGTAACATAGCAGAAGTTTTGATTGTATTTTTGTCAATTCTATTTGGCCTACCTTCTCCACTTACACCAATTCAATTACTTTGGTTAAACCTAATAACAGATGCTTTCCCAGCACTTGCCCTTGGAGTTGAGCCTGGAGAAAAAGATATAATGGAAAGAGAACCAAGAGATCCAAAAGAATCAATAATTTCTGGAGATTTGAGAAATTCACTAATCGTTCAATCACTAGCAATTACCTTTGCAGTTTTGATGTCTTATATAATAGGATTAAAATTAATCTTCCCAGGAAATATAGAAGGAGCTCACACAATGGTTTTTGCAACCTTAATCACAAGCGAGCTTTTGAGAGCATTTTCTGTAAGAAGTACAAAATATACCCTAAAAGAATTGGGAATCGGTTCAAATAAACAATTAATAAAAGCAAACATCCTATCATTTGCCCTACTTTTAATAGTAATGTACGTAGGACCATTAAGATATTTATTTGAATTAGAATTAATAACCTGGCAATGGATAATAATTTTAGCCCTTGCCTTTATCCCATTAATTTTAGGAGAAGTTCACAAAATTAGCGTGAGAAAAAAATAAAATAATTTTAAAAAGCAAGAGTTTTAATTCTTGCTTTTTTTTGATTAATTAGTATAATGTAATTGACAAAAAGTTATGACAAGATAATGATAATCACAAAAAAGCAGGAGGGCAAACTCCTGCTTTTTTATTTTGGGCTACTTATCGTTAAAATATCTATCTAGCCACTTGCAGGTAAAATGACAAATTATTCCTGCCAAAATAGATATTATTAAAGTTATGACATAATCTATGATAATCACCCCCTAACTGTTACCAGTATAGGTTAACGATAACAAAAATATTATATCATAATTTTATTCTACAGTTTTAGCTTTTTTAAAAAACTCTTGTTGATTTTTATTTTTAAATAAGTATATTATTTTAGAGTAAAGGAATATATATTCATGGAATCAAAAAAAGCAGGAGGGCCAACTCCTGCTTTTTTATTTGGCTAAGTTTCACCTTTTTCATTGGCATCTAAGCATTTACAAATAAATGAACTATTGTATCATACAAGTTGGAGGTAGATTTATGAGAAAAAAGAAAAACAAAAGTATTTTATGGAAAAAATTCACCAAATTTACAATGATAAAAATTTAAAATTAAGCAAATCTTGTAGAAAAGAAATTTTAGACCAATATAAAGACTTGTCAAACAATAAGACAAATATAAACTATGCCTCATATAAGCTCTATCCTTATTTAAGAGATGCCCTTTATGACAATAAGGACTCCAAACTTTTAGGTGATTTTTTAAAAATAATTTTAAAATACAGGTGGAAGGCATATTTTGCAATGATTTTACCTACAAAATTTTAATTTCAAAAAGCAGGAGTATAAATTCCTGCTTTTTATAATTTAAACACAATCCCAAACAAAGCCCCCATCCCTATTATTAATAGTGGATGGATTTTTTTGTATTTTCTTAATAAAAATAAAAATCCTAGGAACAAAATAAGTTGAATTAATTGAAATAAATCTAGAAAATTTCCTGTTTTTTCATATAATTTTACGTTAAATAAGGAAATTATCATTACATTTAACATCGCTCCCAAAATAAGTCCTGCTGTTGATGGCCTTATATATTCAAAAGCATTTTTTACTATAATTGATGTATTAAATTTATCCAAAGATTTTGCTATTATTAAAATTATAATTATTGCAGGACTTATTAAAGAAATACTTGCAAGGATTGCTCCAACAATTCCGTAGGCTCTATATCCTGCAAAGCTTGCAACATTTATTCCTATTGCTCCGGGCGTTGATTCTGAAACGGCAATCATATCTAATAATTCTTCGCTTGTAAACCAATCGTAATTTTCTGCCATTTTTTGCAAAAATGGAAAAGTTGCCATTCCTCCCCCAATTGCAAAAAGTCCAGTTTTGAAAAATTCCCACATCAACCTAAGCATATTTGCCTCCAAAAATAATTCCAAAAATTCCACAAGCTATAACAATAATTATTGGCGAAATAGAAAAAATTCCTATCGCAATAAAAGTTAATAAAAAAATTAAAATTTTTATTTTTGTATCAGCAGTTTTTTTTACCATATTTATTACAGTATTTAAAACTAGAGCTGAAACTGCAATTCTAATTCCAGCAAATGCGTGTTTAATTAAAATTATATGAGAAAATGCTTTTAAGAAATTTGCAATTATTGTAATGATTATTATTGATGGAGTAATAAAACCTAGTGATGCAACAATTCCTCCAAGATTTCCTTTTCTTTTTCTCCCACAAAAAGTCGAAGTATTTACAGCAATTATTCCTGGAGTTGTTTGACCTATTGCGTAATAATCTAAAATTTCTTCTTGGCTAATCCATTTTCTTTTGTCAACCAATTCTCTTTGTAAGAGCGGAAGCATAGCGTAGCCTCCCCCAAAGGTAAAAGCGCCTATTTTAAAAAAAGTTATGTAAAGCTCAAATAATATTTTCATTTTAATTTCTCCTTTGTATTTTATTATAGCACAAGGCAGAGGTCAGGCTAAATCTCTTGATTTTAAGCTTTCTTGCAGTATGATTATTTAATATATGTAAAGAAAAACGAAAGGGACTTTATGAATTTAACTTTATCAAATTCTTATTTAGAACACTTAGAAGAAATTAAAAATTTATATATAGAAGCTTTCCCAAAAGCTGAAAGAAAACCTCTAGACCAAATTATAAAAGTTTGCGAAAATTCTTTGGGAAGAATTATTCCGATTTTGCTTGACGATGAATTTGTAGGAATGTTTATCACCTTGGATTCGGATTTCGACGATACGCTTTTGATTGATTATTTTGCCATAAAAAGCGATTATAGGGGGCTAAGTCTTGGTTCAAAATCTATAGAACTTTTGAATGAAAGAGAAAATAAAACAATAATTATTGAAATTGAACCTTGCGTTGAAGATGCTTGTAATCTTGTTCAAAGGCAAAAAAGAAAGAATTTCTACAAAAATTTGGGCTTTAAGCAAACTGACATAAACATTTCATGGTTTGGAGTTGATCTTGAGCTAATGAGTTTAAATAAAACTATAAATTTTGAACATTATATGAATCTATTAACTTCAATTTTCCCAAAATCTTACATTGAAGATAATATAAAGCTTGCATAAGAAAATTTTAAGGAGTTTTTATGAAATTATTTTTTGATTGCGATGGAACTATCCTTGATTCCATGCACATTTGGCTAGAACCAATAGCGAAACTTTTAAAAGAATATAATTACAAACTTACAACCGAAGAGAAAGGAAAAATTGAAGCCTTATCATTTTTGGATACAGTAAAATGGTTAAAAGAAAATGTCTGCACAGACAAGAGCGAAAAAGAAGTTTTAGATTATTTTTCTTCTACCATAACAGATGCCTACAAAAATCATTTGTTAGCAAAAGATGGAGCTGTTAAAATTTTACAAAAATTAAAAAACGATGGCTATGATATGTGTATTTGTTCATCAACTGACAAAATGCATCTAGAAAATGCCCTAAGAAGACTTGGCATAATAAATTTATTTGATTTTATCCTAACTCCAGATAAATTTCCTTACAAAAAAAGCGACAAGGAATATTGGCAAAAGGCACTTGATAATTATAAAATTGATGCAAAAGACGCAGTTTTATTCGATGATGCCCTTTATGCAGTAAAATCAGCCAAAAAACTTGGAATAAAAACCGTAGGCATAAAAGATTTCCCATACAACAAAAACGAATGGGACAAAATAAAAAAACAAGCAGATATGGTAATTGATAATATCAAAGATATTGATATAGAAAAAATTAAAAATCTATAAAATAAAACCACCTAAAGGTGGTTATTTTTTTGAATATTTTTCTTATTTTAAAAAATCATCTAAAATCTATAACTTTTAAATTCTTTTTCATTTTCTTTTTCAAAAGAAAAAGTGAAAGAAGTCCTTTTATAATTGATGTTATTGTCATTGATAGCCAGATTCCCAAAACACCAAAATATGGCATTAATAAAATTGATATTGGAATTCTTGCTGCATTAAATATTATCGAAATTGCTGATGGCGTTCTTGTATCTGACAAGCCTTGGAAAATTCCTGTAGAACCTATTTCTAATGCCATCATAAGTTGGCTTGCTGAAAGAATTGCCAAATATTTTGCACCCAAATTTATTGTTTCCAAATCGCCTGGCACAAAAATTTCAAATAAATAATTTCTAAATGCAAACAAAATAATTGTAGCAATAATTCCAATTGCCCCTACAAGTTTTAGACTTTCTTTGACGCCTTTTTTTACCCTATCCATTAAGCCTGCTCCGTAATTTTGTGCGATTAATGATTGAACTACAACTTGGCATCCTTCTGTTGTTTTCCAAGAAATTGATTCGAGCTGACTTCCTATTGAATAAACTGCAACTGGTTTTGGTCCAAAATTTGCCATTAATTTATTTAAAATCATAGTTATTAGAGCGTGTATTCCGCTGATAAAAGCAACGGGAAGTCCTAGTTTAAAAATTCTCACTTGCCATTTTGTTGAAAGTGTAAAATTTTCAAGAGAATCTTTTATTACACCAACTTTTCTTTTCATAACAAATAAAAATATAAAAAATACAGTTGCTTGTCCCGTAACAGTTGCTATTGCCGCACCCCTTATTCCTAATTGAGGAATTGGTCCAAGACCAAAAATAAAAATCGGATCAAGAACTATGTTTAAAACCAAACCAATTGTATTTATTTTAAAAGGAGTAATACTTTCTCCAATCGAATAAAATGATTGGGAAAAAATCGGATTTAAAAATACAAATATATAACCCAAAGCTGTTATAGAAAGATAAGCATTTGCAAAATTTGAAACCTCTGCTCCTAGTTTATAAAAATCTATAATATAAGTTTTGAAAGTAAATATTAAAATTATGTAGATTATTGAAGTAATGCTTCCTTGCAAATATCCATTTTGTAAAATCAAAGACGTAAGTTTTTTATCTTTTCTTCCATAGGCTTGAGCCGCATAAACTCCTCCGCCAATTTTTGCAATCAAAGACAAAGCCTCAGCAATCCAAGCCAAAAAATAAGAAACTCCAACAGCAGCGACAGCATTAGAGCCAAGTCTACCAATCCAAATCATATCTACCAAAGTATAGGCGATTTGGACAAAAGCTGTAAGAGTTAAAGGAATGGATAATTTTATTAAAGATTTTCCAATATTTTCCTTTGTAAGATCAATATTTTTTCTTTTCTCCATAGGCATCTCCTTTATATTTTTCAAAATTTTTTATCAAATCTATTAGACTAATTAAAAATAATTATTTAAATCTCTATAATCTCCTAAATTTTACAAAAAAGGAATTTAATTGTCAATATTTATCAATATCAAAAACAGATTTTTTGAAATTTTTAAAAATTTATAATTTATTTAAAAATACTTCCTTTGACTTTTAAAATTTTAAAGAAAAAACTCCTAATCATTTTGATTAGAAGTTTTAAAAAATATTTACCAGTTTTTTATTTTTTATTCTATTATAAGAGAAGTTTCTGGATCAAAGAGATAGGTTTTTTCCATATCAAAAGCAAATTTTACTTCTTGTCCAACTTTTGCTTTTGTTGATGGATTTACTCTTGCTGTTATTTGATCTTCGCCTAAATCAAAATACAAATAAACTTCTGCTCCCATTAGCTCAAATACTCTAATTTTTGCATTTATTATTGAGCCATCGCTTGCTTTTTCTAAAAAGTCTTCTTCGTCATAAATTGATTCAGGTCTTATTCCAAATACAACTTTTTTTCCTATATAATCCTTATCGATTAATATGTCTGCTTTTTCCTTTGGAAGTTTTAATTTTAAATAATCATTTTCTACGAATACTTCTTCGCCTTCTTTTACCGCTTTAACATCTATCAAATTGATTTGTGGTGAGCCTATAAAACTTGCAACAAATAAATTTTTTGGATGATCGTAAAGATTTTGTGGTGTATCAATTTGTTGAACAACTCCATCTTTCATTACAACTATTCTTGTTCCAAGAGTCATTGCTTCTGTTTGATCGTGAGTTACATAGATCATTGTTGTTCCCAATTTTTGATATAATTTTGAAATTTCAATTCTCATTTGAACTCTAAGTTTTGCATCAAGGTTACTTAATGGCTCATCCATCAAAAATACTTTTGGATTTCTAACTATAGCACGTCCCATAGCAACTCTTTGTCTTTGTCCACCTGATAATTGTTTTGGTTTTCTTTTTAATAGATTTTCTATATCCAAAATCTTTGCTGCTTCTTTTACTTTTTTGTCAATTTCATCTTTTGGCACCTTATTTATTTTTAATGAAAATGCCATATTATCATAAACTGTCATGTGTGGATAAAGAGCATAATTTTGGAAAACCATAGCTATATCTCTATCTTTTGGTAGAACGTCGTTGACAACTTTCCCATCAATTTTTAGCTCTCCAGAGCTTATATCTTCAAGCCCTGCTATCATTCTAAGAGTCGTAGATTTTCCACAGCCTGATGGTCCTACAAAAATTATAAACTCCTTGTCCTCTATTTCCATATTAAAATCTTTTACAGCATGAAAGCCGTTGTCATAAATTTTATTTATATTTTTTAAACTTAAATTTGCCATTTTTTCTCCTTTAATATTAAAATTTACAGGGTAAATCTATAATATTATGAATTTATTTCCTATTTTTTTCTATAATTTCTTTCAAAAATTCTTCTTTTTCTTTTAATTTTTCCATTGATTTGAATTTATAAGACCAATTTTTTTCATCCAAGGTGGCTGGTGTATTTATTCTTGCTTCTTTGCCCAAGCCCAAAATATCTTGTAGAGGAATTATTACATATTCGCTATCGCACCTCATTGCAAATTCAAAAAAATTATCGTAAATATTTTCGTTTCTTATGCCGATTTTTTGGAAAAGTTTGTTTATATTTTCTTTTTCTTCTTCGCTTAAATCTTCAAACCAATCCATAATAGTTTTGTTATCATGAGTTCCTGTATAACAAATCGAATTTTCTGGTGCGTATATATAATTTTTTTCAGTTGCTCTTATATCTGTTTGAATTATTACCATTCCTTTTAGGTTAAAATAATCTCTAAGCTCAAAAACTTCTGGTCTTATTTCGCCTAAATCTTCTGCAATAAATTCTACATCTTTCAAATCTTTTTTTATTTTTTCAAACAATTCATAGCCAGGTGCAAAAAGCCATTCGCCTTCTACGGCTGTTTCATTTTTTGAATCTATTACCCAATAAGTATCAAAGGCTCTAAAATGGTCAAGCCTTACTATATCGTAAAGTTTTCCGTTATAGGCAAGTCTATTTATCCAAAAAGAAAAATCATCTTCTTTTATTTTTTCCCAATTATAAATAGGATTGCCCCATCTTTGTCCTGTAGCTGAAAAATTATCTGGTGGAACACCCGCTATTAATTTTGGATTGCCATCTTTTGTTATTTCAAAATATTGTTGATTTTCCCAAACATCAAGGCTATCAAGTCCTACATAAAAAGGAATATCTCCAACAATTTTTATGTTATTTTCGTTGGCATAAGCCTTTAATTTCATCCATTGTTTGTAAAAAATATATTGAACAAAAATTTCATAATTGATTTTGTCTTCATAAGGTGTTAAATCGAATTTTTTATCTACAATCCAATTTTTCATCTCATCTGGCCATTCATTCCAGCTTCTTAAATCATTTTCTTTTTTTAAAGTTATAAAAACGCCATAATTATACACAAAATCAAATTTCAAAAAATCTTCGTAGGCTTTTGTTTGATTTTCTTTGGTTTTTTTAAAATTTTCGTAGGCAATTTTTAAATATTTTTCTTTAAATTTTCTTACAAAATTATATTCAATTCTTTCTTTTTGTTCTATTTTTTCAGCCCTTTTTTCAAGCAGTCCGTCTTCATATAGCAAGTCTAAACTTATATAAATTTCATCTCCAGCAAATGAGGAATATGGCTGGTAGGGAGAATTTCCATATCCTAAGGGATTTAATGGCAGAATTTGCCACATATCGAATCCTGATTTTTTGATTATATCTATAAAATCAAATGCAGCTTTTCCAAAATCTCCAATCCCATTTTCTCCATTTAGACTTTGAAGGGGTAATAAAATACCTGCTTTTTTCATTCTAACTCCTTACTAACAATTGGTGCTGTTGTTTTTCCTACAAACAATTCAGCATCAAATTCCATTATCTTTTCATACGGTTTTTTCTTTATTATTTTAAATAAATCTTTTACTGACTCATAAGCAATTTCTGATGCTGGTTGGACTATGGTTGTGATTGGTTTTAATAAATATTTATTTATTTCCAATCCATCAAAACCTGCAACTGAATAATCTTGCGGAACTTTTTTACCAAAATCATCTATTGCCTTAATTGCTCCCATGGCGACTACATCAGATATTGCAAAAATTGCTGTGCATGGAATATTTTTTTTCACAATTTTTTTGCCTACTTCATATCCGTGTTCCATGGAATAGGGATTTATTCCCTTTTTGGGATAAAAAATTAATTTTTCATCAAATTCTATCTCATTTTCTTCTAGGGCTTTTTGGTAGCCCATAAGCCTTAACTTTCCTATACTTTGATCTTCAATTCTTGGCGCTATAAAAGCAATTTTTTTATGCCCAATGCTTATCAAATAATTTACTATTTTTTTGCTTTGAACAAAATCATCTACGCCAAGACAAGCTGATTTTTTTATTTTTAAATCTTTATTTATTATTGTCGTCATTGTAAAAGGAATTCCCAAAGAATTTAATTTTTTTCTATCTTCTACAAAATATCCGCCCAAAAATATTATTCCTTCAGGCTTTAAATTTTTTTCAACTTTATAAGCTATATCAATCTCACTTAAATGTTCTTCTACTTTTTGTAGGGCAAAAGTGTAACCAGCTTTTGTTATTTCTTCTTCGAGAACCTTTAACATTGGTGTAAAAAAAGGATTTGTAATTCCTTTTATGAGAACTGCTATTGTTTTTGTTTTTGTAATTTTTAAATTTCTTGCATTTTGATTTGGCACATAACCTAAATCATCAATGGTTTTAAGAATTTTTTGCTTGGTGGCATTGCTTATTTCTCCACCATTATTTATAGCTCTTGAAACAGTGCTCACACTTACCCCACACATAGATGCTATGTCTTTTATGGTTACTCTTTTCAATTTTTTATCCTTTAATTGCTCCTGCCGCAACTCCTTTAACTATGTGTTTTTGCATTGTCAAATAAAATACTATAACTGGCAACATACTAAGAACAAGCATAGCCATCATAGCTCCCAAGTCTTTGTTTCCATTACTTCCTACAAGCATTTGGATTACAACTGGAATTGTTTTGTATGGAGTACTTACTCCTATTACAAGATATGGAAGAAGATAATCATTCCAAATCCACATTGTATTTAAAATTGCAACTGTAATTGCTGTTGGTTTTAAAATCGGAAGAATTATATAAAAGAAATGTTTTATTGGCGAACATCCATCTATCATAGATGCTTCTTCGATTTCTATTGGGATTGATTTTATAAATCCTGAAAACATAAATACTGAAAGCCCACTTCCAAATCCTAAATATAAAACAACCATGCCGATTGGATTATTTAAATGTAGAAAGTCTGCAACTTTTATTGTTGGAAACATAACCATTTGGAAAGGTACTATCATTGAAAATACAAACAAGTAATAAATCACTTGTGTAAATTTATTTTTTACTCTTGTTAAATAATAAGCAGTCATTGCTGATAAAAGTACCACTACAAAAACTGAAATTATTGTTATAAAAAATGACCAACCTGCAGCTTGGAAAAATCCTGTTCTTGCAAGTCCAGAAACATAATTTTCAAGCCCTGCAAAAGTATCTCCTGTTGGAAGTGTAAAAGGAGAATCGCTTATGAAAAATTTTCCTTTAAAGGAATTCATAAGGATAAAGGCAATAGGAAATAGGAAAATCCCAAGTAGAAATAACATTATTACAAACAAAATTGCATTTATGGTTTTTTCTTTCATTATTGTTCCACCTCTTTTTCTCTGGTAAGTCTGATTTGAAGATAGGCAATGGCTGCTACTATAATAAAGAAAATAACCGCTTTTGCTTGTCCAACTCCTTCAAATCCATTTCTTGAAAACATAGTATCTACTATATTCAAAGCTAACATTTCCGTCTTATACAATGGTGCTCCTGCTGTTAAAGCAAGGTTTTGATCGTATAATTTGAAACTGTTTGTTAGTGTTAAAAATGTACAAATTGTAATTGATGGCATAACCATTGGAATTGTTATAGATTTTAAAGTTTGCCACTTACTTGCTCCGTCAATTTCGGCAGCTTCTATAAGTGATGGTGGGACATTTTGAAGACCTGCTATATAAATTACCATCATATAACCAATCAATTGCCAATTCATAAGTATTACCAAGCCCCAAAATCCATATTTTTGATTTGCTAAAAGCGTTTGTCCAAAATTTAATAAAAATGAATCAATCATAACTTGCCAAGTATAACCAAGGACTATTCCACCGATTAAGTTTGGCATAAAAAATACAGTCCTAAATAAATTTTTGCCTCTAATTTTTCTTGTAAGAACAACAGCTAGGGCAAAGGCTATAACATTTATAGAAATTACACAAACTATAGTAAATAAAACCGTAAAAACAAAAGCTCTACCAAATCTTTGTCCGCTTGATAAGGCTGTTACATAATTTTGAAAACCTACAAACTCAGAATTAAAAATTGTAGTGAATTTTGTAAAAGAAAGTCCGATTCCAAGTATAAAAGGAATAATAAAAACTATACAAAATACTAAAAAAGTAGGTAATACAAAAAATGGGAAATATTTTTTCAATATTTTTTCCATAAAAACCTCCTTTATGGATTTGTTTTAAAAAAAGTCTGAATGCAGGATTGATTTTTAATCAAGCTAACATACATTCAGACTATTTTTTTCTATCACAAAGATAGATTAATTTAACCTATAATCTTTTTTGGCTGCTAATTTTTTTATTTTGCAGCAGCTTTTTCATCTTTCCATGTTTTTACAAAAGAATCTTTAACTTCATCCCATTTCATTTCTCCAGATGCATATTGTCCTAGAGCTTGTCCAAAGAAATCTTTGAATGCTTGGCTTGGGAATGATGTGAAGTTCCAATCAATATTATATAAGTCTTTGTCAGACATATATTTTACAACTTCTTTTGCAAGAGGATCTGATGGTTGATCTTTTTCTTCAAATGTATCGAAAGGTGAAATAAATCCTAAATCTTTTGTTACAAATTCTTTTCCTTTTTCAGAAGTAAATAACCAAGTTAAAAATTCTTCTGTAGCTTTTTGATCTTCTTTGCTAGCTTGTGAATTTACAGAGAAGAAGTTTTCTGTACCAACACAGATACCTTGTTTTTCTTCGCCTTTAACTCCTGTATAGATTGGTAAGAATTTAATATTTTCTTCTTTTACTTTGTTTCCAGAAACTTCAGAAATTTGGCTCCAAGCCCAGTTACCATTTTGAACAAAAGCAGCTTTTTCAAGAGCAAATTCAGCCATAGAATCTGTAACAGCTTTTCCAGTTAAAGCATTTGGATCAACTGTAGAATTTTTAATATAAAGATCAAAAATATTTTTGTAATTATCAGCATATTTGAATTTAACTTCATCCATATCTTTTACTTTATTATCTTTATATTCATAATAAATTGGTAAGTTTGCTAAGTGAGTTTGCCATCTCCAATCTTCACCTGGTTTTAAAGATGTAGAAGCAAAGGCTCCATCGATGCCAAGCTCTTCTTTTTTAGCTTGCATATCTTCAGCAACTTCTTTTAATTTTTCAAAATTTTTGATTTCATCAACACTTTTAATCTTTGCACCGTCAAGGCCTATATATTTTTGTAAAATTGCATCGTTGTAGATAATTCCATATCCTTCAACTACATAAGGAATACCAAATACTCCTTCTCCATCCTTAACAGCAAGTTCTTTGTCGATAAGATGTTTGTAAAGTTCAGAATCTTTCAAATCTTTTGTGTAATCTTTCCAATTTTTGTAACCAATAGGACCGTTGATTTGGAAAAGAGTTGGTGCATCCTTTTTAGTAATTTCCGCTTTCAAAGTAGATTCATAAGTACCACTTGCAGCAGTAACAACTTTTACAGGAACACCAGTTTCATCAGTATAAGTTTTTGCGATTTTGTTCCAAACTTCCTCAACTTCAGGTTTAAAGTTTAAATAATAAACAGAACCCTTTGCACTTTCTCCGCCTTCTGCATTAGAATTGCTGTTGTCAGCATCATTTTTTTGTCCACAAGAAGTAAGAGCAAGAGAAGATGCAAGCACTAAAGCAGTTGTCAATAACGTTTTCTTCAATTTCATAAAAAATATTCCTCCATTTTATTTTCCAACTAACCAAAAACATTTATAAAAAGAAAACTCCAAAAATCCCTCTATTAATATTTTTTTAGAATTTTTCAATTTCTTTGCATTTTCAAAAAATTTAAAGCAAACAGTTTTCGGTATCGTTTCCGTAAATTCACTATATCATATTCCAAAATAAAAATCAAGACTTTTTTTCAAAAAATTTAAAAATTTTCAAAAAATAAAATCCCACAATTCCAAAGACTAAAACGAAAAATAAAATTTTTTATAAAAATTAAAATATTTATCAAAAAATAATGATTTCCCTAAGATTTTTACTTCAAATTATTTTATCCAATAAAAAAGACCTTAAGGTCTCAGAGCGTATACAAAATCCATATTATAATTTTTAATAATTTAAAATTAAAGTGATGAGACAACCCATATCGACTAGATTATTGTGCCTTGATTTGGCACAATAATCCCTAAAACTAAGTGCGAAAGCACGAAGAAGTTTGCGAAGCAAACGTGTTTTAGTGTGAGTGAAACGAACGCACGGAGAGATCTCATGAGATTTCTCGACTCACTACGTTCGCTCGAAATGAGAATTTCCTTAGTTTGTCTACGCTCCGATACATAAGGCCTTTTTACAATTTATTAAAAATAATATCCAATACTCATAGTAATTGGAAAAGCAAGTATTAAAAAAATATTTAAAAACGATAATATGATATTTCTATTTTTTATAGAAAAAAGCATTCCAATTATTCCCAAAATCGGGCAAATAAATATAGTTGCAAGTCCTAATGGCCTTAGTCCATTTCCTAAAATAAATTCCAAGCTATCAACTGGCAAAAATATTGCAACAACCCATATTACAATTCCCAAAATAAAAATTGGTACTTCAACTTGTCTTTTCATATCTCCTCCTAAATTAAATCGCGAAAACTTGTAAGCATTATAGCGCCAAAACCAAGTATGGTTAAAAATCTAAAAACAAATTCACTTTTTTTAAGTTTTTCTTTTTTTATAAAAGTTTTATAAGTCAATCCAAATAATATCATTGTCGAAAATATAGCGTTTGGTCCGCTGGTATTTAAATTTTTTACCCATGATATTATCATGACAAGAATATAAGAAAGACTTGCTCCTATAATTTGAAAATTTCTTGTCCTATCTTCCATATTTCTCCTTATTATTTTTCAAACTCAAATACTTACTCTCTCTTTTAAATTTTTACCCCAATAAAAAATATTAAATCCAATTTTATAATATAAATTTTAAAAAATAATTATATTATTTTTAAATTAGATAAAACAATTAAATGTGTTATTTTCACAAAAAAGGAGCTTACGCTCCTTTATCTACTTTTTTCTATTTTTTTCTGGCAAATATTTCCAGTATTTTTTTGGCATATTTTCTATCATTAGTTTTTTATTTTTTCTTTCTTTTATAGCTATAGCATCGTAAAATCCTATCCATAGATTTTGAAAAAATTCTTCCTTCTTACTTTCTTTTGTATCAAGATTTAATATTTCTACCACTTCAAAATTTCCATAAATTGATACAAAAGCCTTGTTTCGATTTTTGTCGTATATTACAATTTTTTCCTTTGGCATTCTTTGTAAAAAATGTCTGGACAAATCTTCTAAAATATCGTTGTGGGATTCGTATTTGGCAAATAAAAATCCTTCTTGGATTTCCTTAAATCTCAAAAGCCCCTTAAAGGCATGAGCCTCTCTGCTGTAATTTTTTACCATTTTATTAAAGGCTATTGCGTATTTGTTGGTTGATTTTGTGATTTTTTCTCCTTTTATAAAGGCAAGTTTTATAAGCCTTGCAATTATCGTGTCCTTGTTTTTATAATCTGATTTAAAGGCTATTTTTATATCATAATAAAATTCTTTGGAAATATTTTTCTTTATGGAATCTTCAACTCTTTTTGCTTTTTCAAAATCTGTTTTTATATATTTTTGGTCAAGAAAAGAAATTTGATCTTTTTCCCTTTCTATTTTTATTTTGAAAATTTCTTTATATTGTGTAAAAATTACCGTCAAAAAACCTTCAAAAGTTCCGTCATAAACTATAATTTTCATATTTCACCCAAAAAATGATAATTGCTCAAAAGATTTTGGAGCAGAAAGGCTTATCCTGTCTTTTAAATCTTTTTGGTCTTTGACTTTTAAACCTTGGTACTTGCCATTTACAGTTATAAAATTTCTGGCTTTTTTTACAGAAATATTTAAGGCTTTCAAATGCCAATATTCAAGTTTTCTGTATTTTCTTGCATTTACAATTTTTCTTGCAGAAATTATTCCGATTCCTGGAATTTTAATTAAATCATCAAAGCTCGCCTTGTTGATTTCCATTGGAAACTTCGAAATATTATTTATAGCCCAATCTGTTTTGGGATCTATTCTTAAATCAAAATTTTTATTTTTCTCATTTAATAAATCAGAAGATTTAAAACCATAAAATCTCAAAAGCCAATCAGCTTGATAGAGTCTATGTTCTCTCAAAAGTGGAGCTTTTTTTATATCTTTTGTAAATTCACTTTTTACAACTGGAACAAAAGCTGAATAAAAAACCCTTTTTAATGAATAATCGTCGTACAAATTTTCCGCCCTACTCACAATGTCAAAATCACTTTCCTCATCTGCTCCTATAATCATTTGGGTTGTTTGTCCTGCCGGAAGAAATTTTGGAGTATGCTTGTATAATTTAATCTCATTTTTCCTTTGGACAATTTTTTTATTGGCAAAATCCATAGAAGATTCAATCGCCTTTATAGATTTTTGGGGAGCTAGAATTTTTAGAGATTTTTCTAGAGGAAGTTCCACATTCACACTCATCCTATCCACCAAAAGTCCCATTTTTTTGAGCAAATCAGAATCAGCGCCCGGTATTGATTTCATGTGAATATAGCCATTGTAATGATATTCATTTCTCAAAATATCAGCAGTTTTTATCAAAAGCTCCATTGTATAATTTGGATTTTTTGTAACGCCAGATGATAAAAATAAACCTTCAATATAATTTCTCTTGTAAAAATTAATAGTCAAATCAGCAACTTCTCTTGGAGAAAATTCCGCTCTCTTTGTGACATTTGATGACCTATTGATACAATATTCACAATCGTAAATGCACTTATTAGTAAATAAAATTTTTAAAAGAGAAATACATCTGCCATCCTCACTCCACGAATGACAAATCCCAGCAAGATGCCCATTGCCCAATCCTTTTGAAGAATTTTTTCTACTAGAACCCGATGAAGAACAAGACACATCATACTTGGCAGCATCCGTCAAAATTTTCAATTTTTCTAAAGTATCCATAGCCTACTCCTTTTAGACTCTTAATGTCTTATTATTATATAAGATTTTTTTAAAACTTTCAAGAAAATATCTTCAATAAGCTATTTGACACAAAATATTTTTTAACCTATTATAAAGATAAAGCAAAAAAGAAAGGAATATATTATGAAAACAAATCTATTAATAATAATAATTTTACTTGCAAGCTTGGTTGTAAACATCCTACTTTTAACAAAATACAAATTTGGCGACAAAAGAGATGCCGAAATTTTTAATTACACATCAATCCACACCCTTATAGCCTTTACAATCTACCTAGTTCTAGAAATATTTTTTTCATTGATAAGTAAAAAATCAAGTCCAGATTCCTTTACAAATCTTTTTATAATTTCCTTTTTGTTCTTGGTAAACCAATTAATGTATAGGAAAAAAATCAAATAATTTAAAATGAAATAAAAGATTAAAAATAAACACAAAAAAAATCGACTTTAAAATTTCTTTACAATTTAAAGTCGATTTATTTTATATGTCCACTAGCACAGGATTCTGTTTTTGGTTCAATCACTCTTATGTCCTTTCTTTTTTCATATTTCTATATTTATATATTAAATATCTTAGCACATTGACAGTTTTTGTATATTTTTTTATTTTATGGGAAAACTTCCTCCTAACAAAATCTTTATCTATTCAATTGTTAGCTTGCTTTTTTTCTATTTATCCTATAAACAAATCTTTTAGAAAAATGTCAGATGGCTCTACTTTAACAATTAATTTCCACCACTTTTTCCACAAAAACCTATATTATTTTCTTTTTTTAAATAAAGCTTCACTATTATAAAGTTTTATAATATAAGATTTCAGATTTTAAATCCATTTAAATTTTTATAGTATAAATACATTTATAGCTTTAAATCTCATATATTACTATAAACTTAAGCATTTTTATTATCCATGCTAGTGGACTATCAGAAGATTTTATCTTCTGTTATTATAATAATACCCAGTGAAATCGATTCTAAACATTTTTTTTAAAATTTTTTAATTTTTTTGAAATTTTTAAAAATCCTCTTTCTTAATCACCGAAATATCTTTTTTCATTTCTATAATTTGATTATAATAAGCAAAAAATAAATTTATTTCCAATTATTTATTACAAAAGAGAAAAGATTTTGCTCATTTCTGATAAAGAAATAAAGAAGAAAAACTATTTTTGGTAACGTTTGTCTATTTTATTTAATTGATTTATAATATGAATTGGAGGTACACTATGAAAATATTTAATAAATTATGTGTTTCAATATTGAGCGCAGTATTTTTATTTACTGCCTTAGCCTTACCTGCAAAAGCTTGTACAGGCGTTATAGTTGGTAGCGATTTGACTGAAGATGGTACTACAATTTTTGGTCGTACAGAGGATTTGGAAATAAATCACAACAAGGTTTATAAAATCAATGAAGCTGGCAAATACAAAAAAGGAGAAAAACTTGTAGATGTTTCTTACGCAGAAAAAGGTGGATATGAATTTGAACTTCCACACGATTCTTACCGTTTTACTTCTATAAGTGATACTACTCCTGAATATGGTAAGTTTGATGAGGCTGGCTACAACGAAAAAGGTCTTATGGCTGATATGACTGTTTCTGCATCTGCAAGCGAAGATGTTCAAAAGGTTGATCCATATCTTGATGGAGAAGAAGAAGGAAAGCCAATTGGAATTAGTGAGGCAATAATTACAACAGTTGTATTATCAAGTGCTGACAATGCACTAGATGCTGTAAAATTAATAGCTAATGAAGTTGCTACAAAAGGAGCTGCTGAAGGAAATGCTCTTGTAGTTGCTGACAAAACAGATACTTGGTATGTAGAAATTTATTCAGGCCATGAATTTGTTGCAATGAAATATCCAAAAGATAAATTCTCAGTTTTCCCAAATACTTTCTGGCTAAATGAAGCAAAACTTACAAAAGGCGAAGAAAGTGACAATTATATAATGAGCGAAGACGAAAATTATCTTTATTCTAAAGGAATTTTTGAAACAGCTAAGAAAGCAAAAACTTTTGAAGGAAATGAAGATGATAGAATTATAAATTTGGCAAAATCTTATGCAGAAAAGGAATTCTCTCCATCAAACCGTTCAAGAGTTGCATCAGGAATCAAATTCTTAAATCCTGATTCTAAAATTGATATGGAAACTGAAACTTATGAATTCCTACAAGATGCAAAAAAAGGTTCTATTTCTGTTAAAAATGTAATGGACTTTACAAGAAACAGACTAGAAAATTTTGATTTAGAAGCAAATGACAGAGGAAGAGATGAAACTTATCCAATAGGAAATAGAAATACTATGGAATCACACATCTTCCAAGTTTCAAAAGACGCAGAGGCAACAAATCCTGGAATAATGTGGCTAACACTTGGTTCCCCACTAGTTCAACCATACGTTGCATACTATCCAAACCAAGAAGATGCAATTGATGAAGTTAAAAACGAAACAAATGATCCACAAAAAGATAAGTCACATTATTGGATGGCAATGGATACCCTACACATGGTAGAGGCAAACAGAGATGACTTCATGAAAGACATCACTCCAGAAATTGACAAATTTGAAAAAGAACAAATAGCAAATACAAAAGTTTCAGGAGAAAAAGATCCAACAGAAAAAAATAAAGAAGAAGCTAAAAAAGCATTCGATTTATTAAAAGGATTCAACAAAGACTTAGAAGACAAATACAAAAATTATTTAAAGAAAAACGAATACGAATATACATTCTATGGAAGAAGAGCTACTGAAAACTTCACAGATACAACAATGGAAGTTAAAAAAAATACAAGCGATAAAGCTTTAAATCTTCAAGTTACACCAGACGAAGACGAAAAAGGTGGAAAAATCGAAATAGTAGACTCTTACGGAGAACCTGTAGAAAAATTAAATAATCCAGTAAAAATCTCAGTTCCTAAAAAAGCCTTTGAAAAAGAAGTTGCATTCGGCTCAAAAGATGACAAAATTGATGTAAAAGAAGAAGATGACAAATACGTATTCGAAACAGACAAATCATCAGTAGAATACAAAACAGAAGGCAAAGAAGAAGAGCCAAGCCAATCAAACGATGCATCATCAAAAGAAACATCAGCACAATCATCAAGCAATGAACAAGAAACAAATAAAACAGAAAACAAATCAAACAAAACATTAATAATCATTGCAGTTGCAGTAGTAGCAGCCGTTGTAGCAATATTTTCAAGAAAAAAGAAAAACTAGAAAATAAAATAAACTAAAAGCAAAAAATCGTATTGGTTTTTCCAATACGATTTTTTTGTAAGAAAAATTTTAAAATTTAAGTTTAGAAATTAAATAATAACTTACCTATCTTAACTAAATGAGCATAGCAAATGCGTGGATAGATCTCATTATTTAAGCAAATTCGAATAAATATCGAAAAGAATCCAAGCCTACTTGTCTTGAGTAATTTACCTATTATATATTTTATTATTTAGCAAATTAAAAAATCTCCCCGCGGGGAGATTTTTCATATAATTTTTAGATTAGGTCTAAGGCTTGATTTAAGTCTTCTATTATTTCGTCTGCATCTTCTAGGCCTACTGATAATCTGATTAAGCCTGGTGCTATTCCTGCTTCTTTTAGGGCTTCTTCTGAGTAGGTTGAGTGGGTCATTGTTGCTGGATGCTCAATTAATGTTTCTGCATCGCCTAGACTTACTGCTAGTGAACATAATTTTACGTTGTTCATTACGCATCTTCCTGCTTCGATTCCGCCTTTTACTTCAAATGTTACCATTGCTCCGTAGTCTTTCATTTGTTTTTTAGCTACTTCGTGGTTTTTGAAATCTTCTAGACCTGGATAATATACTTTTTCTACGTTTTTGTGTTTTTGTAATGCTTCTACAACCTTTTTGGTGTTTGCTACGTGTTGTTTCATTCTTACTTCGAGGGTTTTCATTCCTCTAAAGATTAGGAATGCATCGTGAGCTGATAGGACTGAGCCTGTGAAGTCTTTTTGGCCTACTAGTCTTACTTGAGTCATTAATTCTTTTGATCCGCATGAAAATCCTGCTATTACGTCGCCGTGTCCGTTTAGGTATTTGGTTGCTGAATGTACTACTATATCTACGCCAAGTTTTAATGGATTTTGTAGGTATGGTGTTGCAAAGGTATTGTCTGCGATTACTAATGTGTCTTTTGAGTTTGCTTTTGCAAGTTTTACTACTTCTTCTATATCTATTACATCTAGGGTTGGGTTTGCTGGTGTTTCTAGATATACTATTCTCGTGTTGTCTTTTAGATGTTTTTTGACTTCTTCTAGATCTGTCATATCTATAAATTCTACGTCTACGTTGAATTTTGTTATTTCATTTAAAAATGCAAATGTACATCCGTAGAGTGTGCCGCATGCTAGGATATGATCGCCTGCTTTGATAAATGGCCAGATTGATGATGTGATTGCTCCCATTCCTGATGATGTTGATACTGCTGCTTCTGCTCCTTCAAGGGCTGCTAGTTTTTTCTCCAAAGCATCGTTGGTTGGGTTTCCTAGTCTTGAATAGATAAATCCTTCTTCTTCTAGAGCAAATCTTCTTCCACCTTGTTCTGCGTTGTCAAATATAAAGGTTGATGTTTGATATATTGGTAGTCCTAATGAACCGTATGTATCTTTTATTGCGCCTGCGTGTATTGTTTCTGTTGCAAATGATCTTTTTTTGTTTTCTGTCATTTTCTAATCCTTTCATTTCCATTGTTTCATTTTTACCAAATATTTAATATAATATATCCAAAGAGACTAAGGAGATATTATGAATTTAAACAAAATTATTTACGCTATAGAAGTTTCTAAAACAGGTTCTATTTCAAAGGCTGCAAAAAACCTCTACACATCCCAGCCTGCCATTTCCATGGCTATAAATGATCTTGAAAAAGAACTGGGTTTTAAAATTTTTGAGAGAAATCAAAGTGGAACTCAAACAACCGCCAAGGGTCTTGAGTATCTCATAAAATGCCAAGATTTAATCAGCAAGTATAAGGAAATCCAAAGACAATATGCTCCAGATAATAAGGATATTTCTGAGCTTAGAGTGTCAAGTCAGCACTTTAATTTTGCTGTTTCAGCTTTTATGAAATTAATTGACAAGTACAAGGATAATTCTTTCAAATTTTATTTAAAAGAAACCACATCCCTTGATGCCATTAACCACGTTGAAAACGATTATTCTGATCTTGCCTTTATTTACATAAATGAACCTTATAGGCAAGCTATTTTTAATTTATTTAAAGAAAAATCTTTATCTTATGTTACAATTGCAAAGGTCATTCCTCATGTTTTCATTAACAAAGACCATCCATTAGCAAATGAAAATTTGATTAAGATAGATGATCTTTATAATTATCCTATGATAATTTATGAGCAAAATGACACTGAGATTTTACCGGAAGAATTTGTAAACCTACCTGATCACAAACAGGTTATCTATACCCAAGATAGGGGCACGACTTTAGGTCTTATTTCCAACACAAATTCTTTTAATGTTGGAACAGGTTGCCTTCATCCAAATAGTGGATTTCCTAATATCAAAACTGTTAAGCTTGAAAATCCAGAAAATTTATCTATGGATATAGGTTATGTTTACAAATCTTCCAAAAATCTTTCAAAGCTTTGTAAGGAATATTTATCCCTAACTAAGCGTGAGCTTGTTCATTGTCTTCCAAATTTTTAACATGACCTGCAACTTTTGATTCAGCCATATCATATTCAAAATTCCATTTATCTTTTGCAGCTGTAAATGGTACATAGATAGAAACTATGGAAACAACTCCCAAGATAAATTGATACCAGAAATATGGTATGATTTGGAATGGTGCTACAGCGCCTTTTGTAAAGCTTGCAGCTATCAATACTTGAGCAGCATAAGGTACTATTCCTTGGAATACACAAGAGAATGTATCAAGAAGTGATGCAGATCTTCTAGGATCAATCTTATATTCATTACACATTTTCTTTGCGATTGGACCTGAAATAATAATTGCAACAGTATTGTTAGCAATTGCTACGTCAGCAAGAGAAACAAGTGCAGCTATACCAAGCTCGCCAGATTTTTCTCCCTTAGCAAATTTTCTAATTTTTGCAATAATCCAATTAATACCGCCCTCTTTGGTAACCATATTAGAAAGACCACCAATTAACATAGAAAGTAAGAAGATTTCAAACATTCCAGTAAAGCCTTCCCACATAGTTTGAGAAAGAGCAAGCAAGTCAAATCCATTGTTCATAAGAAGAACAATACCAGATAAAACAATACCACCAGTTAAAACTAAAAATACATTAACGCCCATAAGAGCAACTACCAATACGAAAATATAAGGAATAATCTTAATAATATCGTAAGATAAATCTTTTTGAGCAGGTTGACTTTCAGGTGCACCCAAAATTAATAGCAAAATAAAAGTAATTATTCCAGCAGGAAGAGCCATCTTCAAGTTCATCCTAAACTTATCTTTCATTTCACAATTTTGAGTTCTAGTAGCAGCGATAGTTGTATCAGAAATAACAGATAAGTTATCTCCAAACATTGATCCACCAACCAAGGCACCAAGCATCAAAGCCATATTGATACCACCAGATTTAGCAAGACCAACAGCTATAGGTCCAAGAGCAGTAATAGTACCAACAGAAGAACCAGTAGCAATAGAAATGAAACAAGCTATCAAAAATACACCTGCAGTTAAAAATTTAGCAGGAACAAAAGAAAGTCCCAAACCAACTACAGAATCAACTCCACCAGAGGCAGAAGCCAAAGCAGAGAAAGCGCCAGCCAATATGTAAATCAAACACATAATAATAATGTTTGAGTCGCCACAACCTGCAACTAAATTGTCAAATTTCTCATCAATACTTCCACCAAATAATAAAAATGCACTAATAATACCAACAAAAGCTGCAATAGGTGCAGGCAATTGATAAAATGCCATTTCTACTCCTCTTAAATGAAGTACGATACCTGTGGCAAGATAAATAACGATAAAAACCAAAAATGGAATTAACGCCTTTCCTGAAATTTTTTCATTTTCTTTCACAATATTCACCCCTTTTTAAAAATGATTACGTTTTCACTATTATAATACATTAGATTGAAATCGTTGTAAAATACATATAAGTTATGGTGCATATAAGAAAAACTTATAAAAGCTTTTGCACATTTTAGTTGATAAAGGTTCTCATTTGTTTTATAATAAAAAAAAGATTGTATACTTGTTAATCTTTATTTGTAATTTTTTATTTAGAAGGGGTAATTATGATTAAAATTTCAAATTTACATAAGTTTTATGGAAAAAATTCTAACAAGATAGAAGTTTTAAAGGGAATTGATTTATCTTTTGATGAAGGAAAAATAATTTGTATTTTAGGGCCTTCTGGTTCTGGAAAATCTACCTTGTTAAATATTATTGGTGGAATTGAAACAATTGACATAGGAAATGTTAATATTTTTGGTCAAAATTTAGGTAAATTAAATAAAAAAGATTTGGAAATTTTTAGGCGTAATAATTTGGGCTTTGTTTTTCAATTTTATAATTTAATTAGTGATTTAAATGTTATAGAAAATATTGAGCTTGGTAAATTTTTGTCTGATAATCCTCTTGATATTGATGATTTGATAGATAATCTTGGTTTATCTGACCAAAAATATAAATTCCCAAATGAAATTTCTGGAGGTCAAGCGCAAAGAACTTCTATTGCAAGGGCTATGGTAAAAAGCCCTAGAATTTTAATTTGTGATGAGCCAACTGGTGCTCTTGATTATGAAAGTGCCAAGGATGTTTTGAATTTAATTGAAAATTTAAATAAAATTTATAAATCTACGATTTTAATTGCAACTCACAATACTAATATAAGTAAAATGTGTGATATTATTTTAAATTTACATGATGGTAAAATAAAGAATCTTTTTGTAAATTCAAATAAAATATCTGCTAAGGAGGTTTCTTGGTAATGAAAAATCCTCTTAATAAAAGAATTTATAGGCAAATAAAATCTAATCCTTTTAAATTTTTTTCTATTTTTTTAACTTTAACCATTTTAATTATTTTTTCATCATCATTTTTTACTGCCCAACAGTCTATTAAACATTTGTATTACAAGCAAATTGATGATGGAAAAGTTGAGGATGGAGAATTTGTTTGTATTGATAAACTATCTAATAAAACAATCAAAGCCTTGGAAGATCTTTCTTTGAATGTTTATGAAAATTTTTATTTTGAAGAAAAATATAATGATGATAGGACTTTAAGAGTTTTTAAAAATAGAAATAATATCAATATTAGTCAAATTTTTGATGGAAGATTGGCAAATAATGACAATGAAATTGCTATTTCTGCTAATTATGCAAGGGCAAATAAAATAAATATAGGGGATTTTTTGAAAATTAAAAATAAAAAATATCTCGTAACAGGCCTTGTTTCTTTGCCTGACTATTCTACTCTTCTTAAAAATAGGGAAGATATTGTTATGGATACGGGATATTTTGGTGTTTGTCTTTTGTCTTCTAAAACTTTTGATAAGATAAAGGATAAAAAAATTGTTTATAATTATTCCTATCATGATAAATTTTCTAAAAATAGTAAAGTTGCAAATAAAAGGCTTAAAAATTTTGGAAAAATTATCAATAAAAATAATCTAATGATTGATGGTGTTACAAGATATGACAATAAATGCATAACTTATATTATGGATGATATGGATGGGGATGTGCCTACTATGATTTCGGCTAGTATTTTATTATTTATTTCTCTAGCCTTTATTAGTGCTGTGCAAATTAAAAATTTAATTGAAAATGAATCTCCAATAATTGGTTGTCTTTTAGCTTCTGGTTACAAAAAAAAGGAATTATTAAAAAATTATATGGCTATGCCTTTATTTTTGGCAATTTTGGCATCCATTTGTGGAAATTTTATAGCCTTTACTTATTTTTATAAAAAATATGCTGATGTATATTATCTTTCCTTTGAACTACCAAAATTTGAGCTAAATACAAGCTATCTTACCTTTGCATTTACGACTATTTTGCCTATTTTTATATATTTAGTAATTAATTTTTTTGTTGTATATTTTTCTTTAAATCACAATCCTATTGACTTTTTGAGGAAAAATTTATATAAGAAAAATAAAATATCAAAACTTAAATTGAAAAATTTTTCTTTTATGCAAAAGGCAAAACTAAGATTGATATTAAACAACAAACTAAATTTTCTAGCCCTACTATTTGGAATTTTCTTAGCAAATTTGCTTTTGGTTTTCTCTATTTGCCTTGAACCTTCTTTTGAAAATTATGCAAAAAAAATGAAAGATGAGATGAAATATGACCATATTTACTTTGTAAAGACAAAGGATGAACTCATAAAATCAGATATGGCTAGCATTGTGAATGTAAATTTGGTAAATTTTGATGACAAAAAAATTCAAATTTATGGAGTTGATAAAAATAGCAAGTATGATAATGAAAATTTAAATGAGCTTAATAAATATGAAGTTGTTATATCATACGGTCTTGCACAAAGATTTAATCTAGAAAAAAATGATACAATAAAAGTCTTAAACTCTTATAATAATAAAACTAATACCTTAAAGATAAAAAAAATTGATGATAAGATAAAAACTTTGCAAATTTTAACAAATAGACAAAACTTAAATAAATTAATAGGAAAAGATTCCTCATATTTTAATAGCTACTTATCAGATAAAAAGTTAAATATTTCAAAAGAAAATTTAATAACAGAGATAAACAAAAAGGATATGACAAAATTTATGGACCATTTTTTTGACCACTTTAAATTTGTTTTTAAAATTGTCCTTCTTGTTTCGCTAGCCTTTTATTTTATAATAACGAGCGTTATTTCAACAACTATTATTGATAAATCAAAAGAAAATATAAGCTACCTTAAAATATTTGGATTTAAAGATAGAGAAGTTGTAAAAATTTACATCAATACCATACTCTTTTTACTAGTAATTTTTGAGATTGTTCTAATGCCACTACTGAATACAATACTAAAATTTTTAATAAAAATTTCTATGCAAAAACTAGATATTTTTGTAGATATATCTATCCCAAATAAAATATTTGCCTTTGCATTTTTCTTGAGTTTACTTACTTTTATAATTACACAAATTATTGAAAGCTATAAAATTTCAAAATTAGACATGGTAAAAGAGCTTAAAAATATCAATGGATAAATAAAAATTACACCTTGCTATCTGATGCTTTTGCTTATTTTTTTACATCTCCTTTTATATTTGCTAATTTTTTATGTCGATTTCTACAATAAAATTTAAAAAATCAAATTTTGGGTATATCAATATATATGAGTGGAAAATATATATAAAAAAGGAGCTAATAATGAAAATAAAAAATGTAACCATAGCTGGTGGTGGCGTTTTGGGTGCTCAAATTGCATACGTCACAGCTTTTCATGGATTTAATGTAACGATTTGGGGAAGAAGTGAAGGTTCTATTGAAAGAATTAAGCCAAGAATTGAAAATTTACACAATATTTTTTCTAAGGAGCTTATGGCTTGTCCTTCATATATTGGAGCTGAAAATCCAAATTATCCTAGGTCTTTTTTCAAGGATAAAAACGAAATTACTAATGAAAAAATAGAAGAATTAAAAAATGTAAATGAAAAAATTTTTAAAGAAATAAAATACACTACTGACTTAAATGAGGCTTTTTCTGATGCTGATTTTGTTATTGAGGCAATTGCAGAAATTGTTGATCAAAAGAAAGATTTTTATGAAAAAATTTCTTCTTATTTAAAGGAAGATGCAATTATTGCAACAAATTCTTCAACTTTCTTGCCTTCAACATTTAGAGAATATACAGGAAGAGAAGATAAATTTTTAAGTCTTCACTTTGCAAACTCAATTTGGAGACAAAATCTTGCTGAGGTAATGAAGCATGACAAAACAAGTGATGAGGCTTTTGAAAGTGTTATTGAATTTGCAAAAAATATAGGAATGTATCCAGCTGTAATTAAAAAAGAGCAAGCAGGATATATTTTGAATTCTTTGCTTGTTCCATTTATTAACGCTGGTCTAAATCTTTATGGAAATGATGTTGCTGAGCCAAAAGATATTGATATGGATTGGAAAATCGGAACAGGCTCTCCAAGAGGACCTTTCGAAATAATTGATATAGTTGGTATTACAACTGTAATAAATATTTCAAAAACAAATCCTCAAGCAAATGATCCAAATTCTCCAATTGCAAAAGCTATTAAAAAATTGGAAGAAAGAGCTGCCAAAGGCTTAAAGGGTATTGAAACTGGAGAAGGATTTTATAAATATAAATAAAAATATAAGGCGATAAATTATTTTTATCGCCTCAGACTGTTGACAAAGTAGGTGCAAATGCACCTACTTTTTAAACTTCTAAAGGAATGTGTTTAAATTCATTTACATCAAACAATCCTTTGTCTGTCATCTTTATATCCGGTATAACAGGTAGAGCCATAAATCCAAGAGTCATAAATGGATCTATTCCATCTCCTACTCCAAGCTCTTTTGCTTTTTCTAATAATTTCTTGATGTCTTCATGTACTTCTGTCATTGATTTACTACTCATAATGCCTGCTATATCAAGTCTTAAAGACCCTTCTAATTTTCCATTTGAAGATATTGCCATTCCACCACTCATCTCATCTATTTTCTTTATTACGTTTAGCATATCTTCATCATTGTCCCCAATAACAACTAAATTATGGCTATCGTGTGCTATTGTAGTTCCAACAGCGGCATTTTTTATATCATATCCCTTTATCAATCCTATTGCTATTGCAGAATTTCCGGTGTGTCTTTCAATTACCACTATTTTTCTTATTCCGTCATCTGAGTATTCGAAGTAACCATCTTTTACATCTACATCACAGATAATTTTCTTAGTTAAAAGTGATTCTTTTTCCATTTCAATTACATGGACTCTGTTTGAATTCAATCTAAGTTTTAAATCTTCTAATTTAAAATCTCTTATATTCATTTTTGAAAGTACCTTTGGAGAAAGTTTTTGTGGAAAATCTACTATTACTTTTCCATCTTCTGCTACTTTCTTGCCTCCAATGAAAACTGCTTTTGCGTTTATGTTATTCAAATCATCGAACAAAAAGAAATCTGCAACATACCCCGGTGCAATTGCCCCTGAATTTTCCATTTTGTAACACTGAGCCGGATTTAAAGTTGCCATTTTAATTGCATCTAAAGGTTCCATCCCCAATTTAATTGCTTTTCTCACATTGTTATCTACATTTCCATCTTTTAACAAGTCTTGCGGATGTCTATCATCTGTACAGAAGAAACAACGACTTATGTTATCTTTTGTAACTCCTTTTATCAGTGCTTCTAAATTTTTAGCAGCTGTACCTTCTCTTAATTGAATGTACATTCCTCGGCGAATCTTTTCTTTCATTTCATCTACAGCTGAACACTCATGGTCTGTTGAAATACCAGCTAGTACATAATCGTCCAACGCCTTTGCTGATAAAAGTGGGGCGTGTCCATCTACTACCTTATTGCTATTTTTAGCCAAGTCAATTTTTTCCAAGATGTCTTCTGATCGATTTACTGTTCCAACAAAATCCATCATTTCTCCTAAGCCCAAAACTCTCGGATTATTTATCATCTCTTTATAATCGCAAGCTTTTAAAATAGCTCCACTTGTTTCAAATGGTGTACATGGAACGCATGATGGCAACATTACATATACATGTGCCGGTAGATCTTTTGTTTCATCTATTATGTATTCAAGCCCATCAAGCCCACACACATTTGCTATCTCATGTGGATCTGCTATTATAGTTGAAACTCCTCTTGCAACTAAACATTTTAAAAATTCAGCTGGAGATACCATAGAAGACTCTATGTGCACGTGTCCGTCAGTCATAGTTGGTGATAGGTAGGATCCTTTTGCATCTACAATCTCATCTGCATCTTCATAATCTCCAATGCCAATAATTTTTCCATTCTTCACCGCTACATTTCCCTTGTAAATTTCATTTTGAAACACATCTATTACTTTGACATCTTTTATTATCAAATCCGCTTTCATATCACTCTTTAACATTTCTCTCTCCTTATAAAAATAACATTTTAACTAAAGACAAAATTCCCATAGCATACATTGGTAAAGATATTTGTTTAAATTTACCAGTTATAATATTTAATACTACATAAGATAAAATTCCTATCATAATACCATCCACAATACTGTAAGTAAGAGGAATTATGATAAAGGTTAAAAATGCAGGTATAGCTTCTATTATATTATCAAAATCTATAGCTTTTACTGCACTTGTCACTGCCATAAGTCCTGTTCGCCCTCCCTCTTCTATGCCGGCTGAAGTTTCTAATGTTGTTCCCACAATACTTGTTCCTAAACACCCCGCTACAATTGTTCCTAAAGAATCTACTAGAAAAGATTTATTCATATCTTTTGCTTCATTATTTTCATCTGTTAATCCCGCTTTTATTGAAAGGCCTGTTACAGTCCCTATATTGTTAAAAATAGACATGAAAATGAAAACGAATACACATACAGCCATGTCTGTAGTAAAAATTTAATGAGCAGTTAAACAGAAACAATCAGCCCAGATATTATAACATTCATTAAAAATTTAATAATATTAGAAAACCCTGGAGATTTTTCCTGGGTTTGTCTTCATTCTGAGGCGATAAATTATTTTTATCGCCTTTTAAATTTTTGTAAGCCCAGCTAATCCAAATAAATAATTTAAAAATTATTTCTCAAAATCTTCCCTCAAAATACCATAAACACAAGAATCAACAATCCCCTGATTATTATAATCAGCCTTTCTTAACCTACCCTCATAAACAAGACCACATTTTTCCATAACCTTGCCAGAATAAGGATTATTAGGATCATGAGAAGATTCGATCCTATCAAAACCAAGAGAAAATAAAAAAGAAATTATAGCAGAAAAAGCCTCAGAGGTATATCCCATATTCCAAAATTTTTTCCCAATACAATAACCAATATGACAAGAATTAACTCTTTTATCAATAGAAATCACACTAATAGTTCCAATCGGTTCAGCTAATTCTTTAAGTTCAATAATCCATTGAAAAAAATCATCATTTTTATAAGAATCAACCCAGTTTTTTATAACTTTTTCACTTTCAAAAACATTTTTATGAGCTTTCCATCTTAAAAACTTAGTAACTTCCTCATCACACATCCAATTCTTATAAGCCAAAGAGGCATCAGAAATCTTAGCCTTTCTTAAAATTAATCTATTAGTAAAAATTTTTTTAGTTAAATTCATAAAATTTATCCTCATTATTAAATATTTTTACATATATATTAACATACTAGATTTTCAAAAGTAAACTAAAACTTTAAATAAATTAAAACAAAAAAAATGAGCTGTTGAAACAGCCCAGACTGTTGACAAAGTATACAAATCCTCATGCTAAGAATATCATACGGAAAAAATTGATTTGATTTCAAATTTTAAAATTCGTCAAAAAACGCACTGTTTGAGCGTTAGCAAGTTTGCGTTTTTAGAATTTTGGAATTTAGAAATCAACAATTTTTGAAGTCCGATATTCGTGCTTGAGGGTTTGTCTACGCTCTGAGCTGTTGAAACAACCCATTTTTTATTAATTTTTTTAAATTTCTTTTATTATTTTTAGCTTATATGTTACTATTGTTTCGCCATTTTCTCTTTGCATTTTTAAATTATATTTTTCTCCACACAAAAGTTTTATCCTATTATTTACATTTTCCATGCCTATTCCTCCAAGTTTTGTTGGAATATTTTCTTTTTTTTCTTTTGGACCAAGTCCGTTATCTATAATCTTTATTATTAAATATTCTGAATTTTTTTCTACTATAATTTTAATGTAAGACTTGGATTTTTTTTCTCTTATTCCGTGATAAATTGCATTTTCAATTATTGGTTGGAGTATTAATTTTGGAACGTATAGGCTGCTTGTTTGTATTTTTTTTATAAATTCGTAGGTAAATTTATTGTCATATCTTATTTTTTGTATATCTAGATAATTTTTTGCGTGTTCTATTTCCTTATCAAGTTTTACGAAATCTTCATCAATGTTTAGGCTGTTTCTTAAAAGCATCCCTAAATTTTTGGTTACTTTTATTGCTTTTTCATTTTCGCCAAATTCTACAAGCCACAAAATTGTATCCAAGGTATTGTATAAAAAATGTGGATTTATTTGGCTTTGGAGAGCTTTGACTTGGTAGGTTCTTTTTTGTTCTTCTTTTTTTTCTATATCTTCTGTTAGAACAAAAATCCTATCTATTAGGTTGTTGTATTCTTTTGTTAAGATTTGTATTTCACTTGATGCTTGAGGGAGTGATTCTATTTTATATAATTTTTTGTCGGTTTTTTTGATTTCTCCAATCAAATAAATTATTGGTTTGCTTATTTTTTTTGACACAAAAATCGACACTAACAAAGTCAAAACAAAAACGATTAGGGCAAGAATTAGGGAGCTTTCTATTAATTGTTTTTTTAAATTAGAAATTGCGTTTGAAAAGGAAATTCCTACCAGCTTCCATTGGGTATTTGGAATAAAAACATTGGATGAAACAAAATCCATTTTTTCTGGTTTCATCCTCTTTTTTAAAAGTTTTTCGTAATCTTTTTTGCCAAAATCTTCCATATTTTTTGATTTAAAAAGGAGTTCTTCTTCTGAGGACAAAATAAAAACATAGCCATATTTGCCAAAATTTATTGTCGATAAAAAATCTTCCAAAAATTTATAGGAAAGATTTATAACCACAAAGCCCAATCTTTTGTTGTTTTTATCTTTAATTTCTTTGGAAATACTTATTATATTTTTTGACGAATCGCTAGATATTTTTGAAAAATCAGCCTTGCTTGCAAATGCCATATTATTTGAATTTATAAGTTTCTTATACCAAGAAATATTTTTCATATCCTTATTTGTTTCTAAATTTACTTTCTCATTTGAAATAATATTTCCATTTTCAGAAACTAGGAAAATTTTTTTTATAAATTCATCACTTTTTTCGCTAACTTTTATTATGTCCTTCAAATTTTTAAAATCTGTCTTATCATCCATTATATTTTGACTTTCGGCTGACATAGCCAACAGACTTGCAAGGTTTTTGTTTTTTTCTAGATAGCTTGCCACATAAATACTTGCATTTTTGACTTCTTGGCTTGTTTCTTCTTTTTCATATGTCATAAGCTTTGAAGAACTTTGCTTGTACCAAGAAAAAAGCATTAGAGATATTATAAGAATAGAAATTACAAAAAAGCAAGCACTTATTTTGAATTCTATTTTTTTGAAAATCTTTTTCATTTATTTTTTCCTAATTTGTTTTGGACTTTTGCCAAAATATTTTTTAAATTTATTAGAAAAATATGAAACATCATAGATACCAACGGCATCTGCTATCTCTTGATTTTTCATATCGCTTGTCAAAAGCAAAATCCTTGCCTTTTCCATTCTCAATTTATTGGATAAATCTTGGAAGGATAGACCGTAAATTTCTTTTATTAAACTGCTTAAATAATTATTATTGTAACCAATGTCGCTTGCCATCTTATTTAAAGAAAAATCTTCACAAAATACATTTTTATCAATATATTTTTTTATATCTTCATAAGATTCTTTTGCCTTTAAATTCTTATCATTATACTCTTTCAAAGACTCATTTTTTCTGTTAATATTAAGCTTATTTACAGCAGTTTTTAACATATATTCTACATCTTTTTTGCTAACAGGTTTTAAAATATAATCATCTACCTTTGCCCTAATAGCAGCTTGGGCATAATCAAAATAATTGTAGCCTGTAAGAATTAACAAGTAAGAATCTGGATTTTTCTCCTTTATTTTTTTACTAGCACTAAGACCATCAACTATAGGCATATTTATATCCATTATAACTATATCTATCTTGTTTTTTAAAGCCAAATCAACAGCCTCTTTCCCATTTTCCGCCTCAAAAACTTGATCGATTTCCAAATTTTCAAAATCTATTAAATTTTTTATGCCCTTTCTTATGATAGATTCATCATCTGCTATTAACAATTTATACATAATCCCCTACTTTACAAGATGTTTTAAATATCCATATCCCCTATCTTCCATATCTTTAAGTGGAATAAATTTAATCGAAGCTGAATTTATACAAAAACGAAGACCGCCAAGTTCTTTAGGGCCATCATTAAAAACATGTCCCAAATGAGAATCCCCAGACCTACTTCTCACTTCAGTTCTGTTCATATTATACGACTTATCTTCACGATATGTCACAACATCTTTGGCTATTGGCTTAGAAAAAGATGGCCAACCACAACCCGAATCAAATTTATCACTTGATGAAAACAAAGGCTCTCCAGTTGCTACATCAACATAAATACCTTTTTCCTTATTATCCCAATATTCATTAGAAAAAGAAGATTCAGTTTCATTTTTTTGAGTAACCCTATACTGAATATCCGTAAGTTTTCTTTTCAAATCATCATCCGATGGTTTTGGATATTTAGCAGGGTCAATCACAACTTCACTCGCCTTTGACAAGTCGATATGGCAATATCCATTTGGATTTTTCCTCAAATAATCTTGATGATAATCTTCAGCCACAGTAAAATTTTTAAGTTTCATATTTTCAACCACAATTTTTTCGCTGTATTTTTTTGCCTGAAAGTTCATAACCTTATCAATAACTTCCTTATCAGAATCATCCACATAATAAATCCCAGTCCTATATTGACTTCCCCTATCATTTCCTTGTTTATTAAGGCTAGTTGGATCAATTATTTTAAAATAATGATTAAGCAAGTCCTCAAGCTTTATTTTTTTACTATCATAAGTTACTTCCACAGTTTCCGCATAGCCACTTTTGCCACTACTTACCGTTTTATAAGTCGGATTATTAACCTTTCCATTTGCATAACCACTTACAGCATCATAAACCCCATAAATTCTTTGCATATATTCCTCAACACCCCAAAAACAACCACCAGCTAGGTAGATTTTTTTAAGATCATCCTTAGAATAATTTTCCTTTTCCTTATCCATATCTTTTTGATTTTCCATTTCCTTTAAATTTTTCTTATTATTAGAGTCAATAATTTCATCAATTTTTTTGCTAATTTCCTCATTTGTGCTAGAAATATTTCCATTATCCTTAGACTTATTCTTAGATTTATTAGAACAAGCCACCAAAAAGATAGCACAAATCAAAAAAACAAAAATAAATTTACTTTTCATACAAAACTCCTATTTAATCTGTTTAAAAATTTCATTAATAGTATCCTTATCCAAAGCCCCCGGAGCAACCTTGACAAGCTTACCCTCAGAATCCAAAAATACATTTGTAGGAGTAGATTTAACATTAAATTTTTTAATAAAATCCCCACTCGTATCATACAAAGTATTAATATTTTTATATTCCAAACCATCAAACCATTTAATAAAATCCTTCTTAGATTTTTCCCCCATTTGGTCAGGAGCAACCACACTTACAACCTGATAATCCCCATCACTATTAGACAATTCATCTAATTCGCCAAGACTTGACAAACAAATAGGACACCAAGAAGCCCAAAACTTAATATAAGTTTTCTTCCCCTTAAAAGACTCCAAAGAAACCTTGTTTCCGTCCCTATCCTCAAGATTCAAAGAATTATCACTATCTTTATTTTCCTTACTATTACTTGAAATATTTTTATCCTTCATATCATTCATATTTTTATCCGCCGATTTTTCACTAGAGCATGCACTAAGAGCAAAAGCTATCACTAAAAACGGTATCGCTAAAGATTTTTTCATATATCCTCCTAAATAAATAAATTATTAAAAAATGAAGTAAGATTAGGCAATTGATTAGTCATAAGAACAACGCCCATTACCATTATCAAAAATCCACCCAAACGTTTCATAAAAATAAGATGCTTTCTAAAAAAATCAAAATTTTTATTAAGAGTAGAAGATAAAACAGCCATCAATAAAAATGGAACCATAAGGCCAAACGAATAAACTAGCATCATAAAAGCCCCATAAAATTCCTTACCACTGCTTGCAGAAGTAAGAAGAACCGCTCCAAGAATTGGACCAACACAAGGTGTCCAACCCAAAGAAAAAGAAAGCCCCATAAGATAAGTCCCCAAAGCCTTAGTTTTCTTATTTTTAAAATTAACAGTCTTAGTAACATTCAATCTTTCAATATTAATAATTTCCATTTGATGAAGACCTAACAAAAACACAATAAGTCCCCCAATAAAAATTACCCATCTATTATTGACAAATTTTCCAAAAAAACCTGCACCAAAACCCAAAATAACAAAACTAGTAGCAAGACCCAAAATAAAAGTCATAGTTTTAATAATAGCACCAATATTTATATAAATTTTTCCAAATTTAAAATTTTTATATTCTCCCCTTTGATCCGTAATGATACCAATATAAGCAGGCATCAAAGAAAAAGTACAAGGAGCAAAAAACGATAAAAAGCCAGCAATAAAAACCGAGCTTAAAAGTAATTGATTTTCAATCATAAATACCTCCTTTTTTTTATAATATAATTATAAAATCAAAGGAAAAATAATAGAATAGAAATATCTTATGTAAAATATAAAAATAATCAGATATTAAAAAATAAAATAAAAATACAAGCAAAAAGAAATTTAAAATCAAAAAAAATATATTTATAGACAACAAAAAAGACTAGCTTATGCTAGTCTTGATTGTTTGGCAACTTCCTAGTCTCCCGGGAGGTCTCCCTCCGAGTACCATCGGCGTTAGAAGGCTTAACTTCTGTGTTCGGTATGGGAACAGGTGTATCCCTTCTGCCATCGTCACCAGATATTTAATATACTGTTTTTACCTTTTTAATTCAATAGCTATAAATATTTCCAGTCAAGATTTAAAGTTTAGTATCCATTAGCTTAATACATTACTGCACTTACACCTTGGACCTATCTAAGGTATTTTCTTTACCTACTCTGAGAAATCTTATCTTGAGGCATGCTTCGTACTTAGATGCTTTCAGTACTTATCATTCCCGCACTTAGCTACCGAGCCATGCTAGTGGCCTAACAACTCGTACACCATTGGTGCGTCCATCCCGGTCCTCTCGTACTAAGGACAGCTCCTCTCAAATTTCTTACGCCCACGCTGGATAGGGACCGAACTGTCTCACGACGTTCTGAACCCAGCTCGCGTGCCTCTTTAATGGGCGAACAGCCCAACCCTTGGGACCTACTCCAGCCCCAGGATGAGACGAGCCGACATCGAGGTGCCAAACCTCCCCGTCGATGTGGACTCTTGGGGAGATAAGCCTGTTATCCCCGGGGTAGCTTTTATCCGTTGAGCGATGGCCCTTCCATGCGGTACCACCGGATCACTAAGTCCGTCTTTCGACTCTGCTTGAGTTGTAGCTCTCGCAGTTAAGCTCGCTTCTGCCTTTATACTCTGCGAATGGTTTCCGTCCATTCTGAGCGAACCTTTGAACGCCTCCGTTACTTTTTAGGAGGCGACCGCCCCAGTCAAACTGCCCAACTGACAATGTCCCATGCCCTGATTCAAGGGCTATGGTTAGAACTTTGATATTAAAAGGTTGGTATCCCACCAGTGACTCCTCCTAGATTGGCATCCAGATATCTCAGTCTCCCAACTATCCTGTACATTTAATCTCAAAATCCAATATCAGCCTACAGTAAAGCTCCACGGGGTCTTTCCGTCCTAGCGTGGGTAAGTCGCATCTTCACGACTACTACAATTTCACCGGATCCTTTGTTGAGACAGTGCCCAAATCGTTACACCTTTCGTGCGGGTCGGAACTTACCCGACAAGGAATTTCGCTACCTTAGGACCGTTATAGTTACGGCCGCCGTTTACTGGGGCTTAAGTTCTAGCCTTCGATTGCTCTAAGCCTTCCCCTTAACCTTCCAGCACCGGGCAGGTGTCAGCTCCTATACTTCATCTTGCGATTTTGCAGAAACTTGTGTTTTTGGTAAACAGTCGCTTGGGCCTGGTTTCTGTGGCCATATTTCTATGGCTCCCCTTCTCCCGAAGTTACGGGGACATTTTGCCGAGTTCCTTAACAAAGGTTCTTCCGCGCGTCTTGGTATTCTCTACCTCCCTACCTGTGTCGGTTTTGGTACGGGCGCTTTGGTCTGGATAGTGACTTTTCTTGGCAACCTGGAATCGGCAACTTCTCTACTTATGTTTTCGATACCTATCGGCTTTTAGAATTTGTGAAAAGCGGATTTGCCTACTTTTCTTCCTACGGCTTTAGACCATCTTTCCATCTGATGGCTTTGCTTATCCTTTTGCGTCATCACTTCTCTCATATCGACTTCAAGCGGTACAGGAATATAAACCTGTTATCCATCGCCTACGCCTTTCGGCCTTGGCTTAGGTCCCGACTTTCCCTGAGGGACGAGCCTTGCTCAGGAGTCCTTAGGGTTTCGACGGGGATGATTCTCACATCCCTTCTCGCTACTCATGCCAGCATTCTCTCTTGTATTAGATCCACTTTTGCTTTCGCCTTGGCTTCGTCTCTAATACAATGCTCCTCTACCACTAATAGAGGTATTAAGTTTAGCTATGAGTCCTAGTTTTTAACTCTTAACCAGTGATTGTTAGTTCATAATTTCTTATGTTACTCACTTTTGACTTTAGACTTGTGTTTTTTTGAATATTTTTCTTTAATATCCTATCTTTATGTCTGCGTCTGAAATTTGTTTTTCTTTTTAATCTCTTCTGTTTTTGTTAAATATTTCCTAGTCTCATTTGTAAACTTAATCCCTCTATTAATCCGAAGCTTCGGTATTGAATTTGAGCCCCGTTCATTTTCGGCGCAAACCCACTTGACCAGTGAGCTATTACGCATTCTTTAAATGCATGGCTGCTTCTAAGCCAACGTCCTGGTTGTCTTAGTAGATTCACATCCTTTTCCACTTAATTCAAATTTTGGGACCTTAGCTGTCGGTCTGGGCTGTTTCCCTTTCGACTTAGAAGCTTATCCCCCTAAGTCTGACTCCCTGACTTGATTTTTTGGCATTCGGAGTTTGATAGGTTTTGGTACGGTAATCCGCCCTAGACCATTCAGTGCTCTACCTCCTAAAATCTTAGGTCAGAGGCTAGCCCTAAAGCTATTTCGAGGAGAACCAGCTATCTCCGGGTTCGTTTGGTTTTTCGCCCCTATCCACAGTTCATCCGATGCGTTTTAAACCGCACCCGGTTCGAGCCTCCATTGAATTTTACTTCAACTTCACTCTGACCATGGATAGATCACCCGGTTTCGGGTCTATTCTAACTTACTTCCGCCCTATTAAGACTCGCTTTCGCTGCGGCTTCTGATCTTAAATCATTAACCTTGCAATTTAGAATAACTCGCTGGCCCATTCTACAAAAGGTACGACATCACGTTCGTTCACGCTCTGTCTGCTTGTAGGCACTAGGTTTCAGGTTCTATTTCACTCCCCTTTCGGGGTTCTTTTCACCTTTCCCTCACGGTACTTGTTCACTATCGGTCACATGTTAGTATTTAGCCTTAGGGGATGGGCCCCCTATCTTCACACCGGGTTACTCGTGCCCGGTGATACTTTCCCTCTCGTTTATTAATGCTTTCGTCTACAAGACTTTCACTTTCTTTGGTTTATCTTTTCAGATAATTCGACTAACTTTAACAAATCGCTAATGAGTTAGGCTCTTTTCCTTTCGCTCGCCGCTACTTAGAAAATCGATGTTTCTTTCTTTTCCTCCTGCTACTTAGATGTTTCAGTTCGCAGGGTATCGCCTTACTAAGCTATGTATTCACTTAGTAATGATTGTGTCTTCCACAACCGGGTTGCCCCATTCGGAGACCTAGGGGTCAATGCTTTTTGTGAGCTTACCCTAGTTTTCGTTCACTTACGTCCTTTTTCGCCTTCATGTGCCAAGGCATCCACCTTGTGCCCTTTTTTTCTTGACTGGAAATATTTATAGCTATTTAATTTTATTAGGTACAATTTGACCCTCTTATATATAGAAAGTAAATTACTTCTTTTAACTTAACGAAGTTAATTTTAAAATTTCTTTTGGGTAAAAGTCAGCGTACCGACTTTTTACTCTTAGAAAGGAGGTGATCCAGCCGCACCTTCCGATACGGCTACCTTGTTACGACTTCACCCCAGTTACTGACCCTACCTTCGACTGCTGCGTCCTAAAAGGTTCGCTCACAGGCTTCGGGTATTGCCAACTCCCATGGTGTGACGGGCGGTGTGTACAAGACCCGGGAACGCATTCACCGCGACATTCTGATTCGCGATTACTAGCAACTCCAACTTCATGTACTCGAGTTGCAGAGTACAATCCGAACTGGGACAGACTTTGTGAGTTTCGCTTCAGATCGCTCTTTCGCTGCCCTCTGTATCTGCCATTGTAGCACGTGTGTAGCCCAAGTCATAAAGGGCATGATGATTTGACGTCGTCCCCACCTTCCTCCGGTTTATCACCGGCAGTATCGCTAGAGTCCCCAACTTAATGATGGTAACTAACGATAGGGGTTGCGCTCGTTATGGGACTTAACCCAACATCTCACGACACGAGCTGACGACAACCATGCACCACCTGTAATACAGTAGACCGAAGTCTTAAGAAACTATCTCTAATTCCCTCCGTATTATGTCAAGACTTGGTAAGGTTCTTCGCGTTGCGTCGAATTAAACCACATGCTCCGCTGCTTGTGCGGGTCCCCGTCAATTCCTTTGAGTTTCACACTTGCGTGCGTACTCCCCAGGCGGAGTGTTTAATGCGTTAGCTGCGGCTCCCAGATTATTCCAAGAACCTAACACTCATCGTTTACAGCGTGGACTACCAGGGTATCTAATCCTGTTTGCTACCCACGCTTTCGTACCTCAGCGTCAGATGATGACCAGAAAGTCGCCTTCGCCACCGGTATTCTTCCTAATATCTGCGCATTTCACCGCTACACTAGGAATTCCACTTTCCCTTTCATCTCTCAAGCCTAACAGTTTTAAAAGCTTTATATAGTTGAGCTATATTATTTCACTTCTAACTTACTAGGCCGCCTACGTACCCTTTACGCCCAATGATTCCGGACAACGCTCGGTCCATACGTATTACCGCGGCTGCTGGCACGTATTTAGCCGGACCTTATTCTTATGGTACTGTCATTTTCATCCCATAAAAAAGATTTTTACAACCCGAAGGCCTTCTAAATCACGCGGCGTCGCTGCATCAGGGTTTCCCCCATTGTGCAAAATTCCCCACTGCTGCCTCCCGTAGGAGTTTGGGCCGTGTCTCAGTCCCAATGTGGCCGTACACTCTCTCAAGCCGGCTACTGATCGTCGCCTTGGTGGGCTTTTATCTCACCAACTAGCTAATCAGACGCAAGTCCATCTTACACCGATAAATCTTTGGTCACTATATCATGCGATATTTTGACGTTATAGGGTATTATTCTTCGTTTCCAAAGGCTATCCCCTTGTGTAAGGCAGGTTACTCACGTGTTACTCACCCGTTCGCCACTAATCCACTTAATTTCATTCCGAAGAAATCAGCTAAGTTTCATCGTTCGACTTGCATGTGTTATGCACGCCGCCAGCGTTTATCCTGAGCCAGGATCAAACTCTCAATTATTGTTTGATCTTGACTTTTGTCATTTTTCGTTTTGGTTTACTCAAAGTAATTCACTTTACTTTTATTGTAGTTTTCTATATATTTTTTGAGGTTCAATGCCGTTACTTTGTAACGACTATTATATAATACCACGTTCATTTTATCTTGTCAAGCATTTTTTTAATTTTTTTATTAAAATCTTACTTTTTAGATTGTTTGTTTGAAGTGATATTAAATTTATAATACACTATTTAAATTACTTTGTCAATTTTTATTTTTCTTTTTGACTTTGCTCTTTAACAGTGCCTTTACATAATACTAGGATTTTTTATCTTTGTCAAATTTTTTTATTTTTATTTTTTTGCATTTTAAAAGAGCCTTATTTCAAAGTATTTTTACTCTTTTATAAGGCTCTTTTTATTTTATTTTTCTAATGATTTTTTTAATTCTTCTAATTTTTCTTTGCAAGCATCCATTGCTTTTTGGAGTGAATCTTTTTTGGTCATATCTACTCCTGCATCTTTTAATACTTCTATTGGATATTTACTTTTTCCTGCTTTTAGGAAGTTAAGATATTTTTCTAAATCTTTTTTATCTCCATGGAGGATTTTTTCTGATAGGCTTACTGCTGATGAGAAGCCTGTTGCGTATTGGAAGACGTAGTAGGACATATAAAAGTGTGGGATTCTTGCCCATTCTGTTGATATATATTTATCTACTTCTATATCTTTGCCAAAATAGTCTACGTTTAGGTCGTGATAGATTTGGTTTAATTTTTCTGCTGTTACAGGCATTGAATTTTCTACTAATTTGTTTGCCTCTAGCTCAAATTCTGCAAACATCGTTTGTCTAAAGACTGTTGATTTGAATGAATTTACGTAGTGGTTTAATAGATAGGCTTTTTCTTTTTCGTCTTTGGCATGGTCTATCATGTAGTTTAATAATAGAAGTTCGTTAGTTGTTGATGCTATTTCTGCCAAAAATATTGAGTAGTTTCCGTATATATATGGTTGGGTTTTTCTTGTGTAGTATGAATGCATAGAATGACCCAACTCGTGAGCTGTTGTAAAAAGTGAATCTAGGGAGTCGTTGTAGTTTAATAAAATGTATGGTTCTGTATCGTAGGAGCCTGATGAGTATCCTCCTGATCTTTTTCCTTCGTTTTCCATTACATCAAACCACCTATCGTCAAAGCCTTCTCTTGCTTTTTTAATGTAGTCTTCTCCAAGTGGAGCTAGGGCTTTTAGGATTAATTCTTTCGCTTCATCAAAAGTGTAGGTTTTCTTATAATCTTCTACTAATGGCAAATAAATATCGTGAAATCCTAAATCGTCCAATCCCAAAACTTCTTTTCTCAAACTTGTGTAATCTCTGTGGATTTCTATGTTGTCATGGATTACTTCTACTAAGTTATCGTAAACTTTTTCATCAATGTTGTTTGCAAACAGACTCATTTTTCTTGCTGAATCGAATTTTTTTAATTTTGCTATGGTGTTATTTGCTGTTATTTCGCCATCAAGAAGGGAGGCTGCTGTATTTTCAAATTGCTTGTAAACTGTATAATATTTTTCGTAAACTTCTTTTCTAAATTCACGATTTGAATCTAGCTCTAGGTTTGTGAAATTTGCATCTGTGATTTGAATTTCTTCATCGCCTTTTTTTACTTTCGGAAATTTAAGGTCAGCGTTTGAAAAAATCATATAAGTGTTTTGTGGATTTTGGGATAATTTTGCAAATGATGCTATAATTTTTTCTTCATTTTCGCCCAAGGTGTGGTCTTTATTTCTAAATAAATCTTCAAAATAATGAGCGTAAATTTTTAGCTCTTCTTTTTCTTCTATATATGTTTGTACTTTATTATAATCTTCTGACAAAATTTCTGGTGTTATAAATGAAAGTTCTTGGGCAAGATTTGCAAATAAATTATCTGCTATTTTTGACATTTCTTGATATTTTGCAACTCTTGTATCTTCGTCAGATTTTAATGAGGCATATACCCCAAGTTTTGAAAATTTTCTTTCTAATTTTTCATCTGTCTTTAAAAAATCGTAAAGACTATCGGCTGATTGTAAAATCTTTCCTTTGTATGCCTTAGTTTTTTCAATTAAGTTTTTTACTTCTTCTACTTCTTTGTAGAAATCTTCGTCTGTTTTGTAAATTTTTTCTGTGTCCCATTTTAGGGACTTGTCTATATCTTTTCTATCCATTTTTTCTCCTTTTATTTTGTTTAATTTTTTATATGGCTTGTAACATTGATTTATTTCCTATAAATACAAAGCCTATTGCAATTAGCACAAAGGCTAGAAGGGAAATAATTCTTGTGCTTGTTGGCAAGGTCATATTCATTATCGGGAAAAATCCTGCAAGAATAAATCCGCCCAAAAGCCCACCAATGTGTCCTGTAATTCCAATTCCTGGAACCATAAATGAATATATTATATTTATAGCAACAATTCCTATAAAGCTTGAGCCAAATTGTCTTAAAAATTCATTGTCCTTGTAATTGAACATAATCCCCAAGGCAAGTCCAAATAAGCCGTACAAAGAAGTTGATGCTCCAGCTGATACGCTTGTTACTTCTCCAAAAGCGTAGGTAAATAAATTGCCCATTATTCCACAAAGTAAATAAATTATTAGAAATTTTGTAGAACCATAAAGACTTTCAAATTCATCTCCAACATTATTTAAAAAATACATATTCATCAAAAGATGTATTATCCCAATATGTATGAAAATCGGGCAAAAAAGCCTCCACCATTCGCCATAATAAACATAGATTTTGCTCATAGCATTAAATCTCAAAAGATTTTCAATATTTTCACTGCCACCTGTAACAGTCATCAATATAAAAACTAGGATGTTTATTCCCATTAAAATTCTTGTCATTTTTCCCTTAGCCATAACTCCTCTTTCTCAAATTTATTTTCCATCTGTGAAAGATTATCAGAAATAAAAGCCCTAGCAACAGACCTAATTTCTTTCTCATAATCTCCCCTTTCAAGATTAGATTTTATTTTAAATTCATAAATATCATCTATATAAGGATTATCCCTCATATTTGGATAATCTTCATCTTGCAAGAAAATAATTTTTATATTTTCATTATATCTTTTAGCAAATTTAGAAAGATTAATAGAATTTTCTCCATTAAATTCATCAACATTTTCCGTAATAATTAAAAGGTCTTTGTCCCTAACCAGTTTTTGAAAATCAAGCAAAGACAAAACAAGTTCCATAGAATTAGAAATTTTTGCCCTAAAAAATATATAAAGAGCCCAAGAAACTCCGCCACCAGCACCAAGGTAAGGAAAATCTATTTCGCTTACACCCAAAGCCTCACTAACTTTTTTAGAAAAATGCTTGCAGGCTTTTTCAAGTTCTAAAATTTCATCAGGACTTGCTCCCTTTCTAATAGGTCTTTTTTCCAAAAAAGAATTTCTTTGAAAAAGAGTAAGAGGTTGGCTTGTAGCAATCTCCAAATCAACATCCATTATCCTCTTATCAAGACCAGACATATCAATAGAATCAACCTTAACCATATTTTTAGCAACAGGATTTAAAGAATTAAGATTTTTATCAAAAAACCTAACCCCCAAAGCATAGAGCATACCCATTCCCATATCATTAGTTGCAGTATCCCCAATGCCAATGAAAAATTTCTCACAGCCATTATTTAAACCATCAACAATCATCTCCCCAAGACCAATTGAAGAAGATTCCATAACATCAAGCTTATCCTTATACAAAAGTCTAAGCCCACAAGCCTGAGCCATCTCCATCACGCACAAATTTTCCTTTATAATATATCTAGAAGTTACCGCCTCGCTCAAAGGATTATGAACATTAACATAAGAAAAATCCCCGCCAATAACTTCCTTCATAATTTCAACAGTCCCCATTCCCCCATCTAAAAACGGAAGAATATTAACCTCATTATTCACATTTTCACTTTCCAATTCTTCCTTGAAATAATTTCCAATCTCAATAGAATTTTCAAAATCTTTAATAGAATCCAAAGCTAATAATATATTCATAATTCACCTCAATTAAATTATACCCAAACTATGTGGACAAATTATTAATTATCTTTACCAATTGTAAATTCAATGATATAATTAAATAGAAAGTTTATAAAATAAACTTTTACTGTTTAACTCATGGAAATCTTTGAAAAAAGATTTCGCCCATCAAAGAGCCACTTAAATACTTATAAGTGGCTTTTTAAAATTGCCTTTCCATAAATTTTGGAAGGGCATTTTTATTTGAAATTTATGATATTGATTTTAGATTTATAATGAGTATAATTATCATATACTTTGTTTCTTATTTAAAATAAAGTAATTTATTTAAAAATGGAGGATATTATGTCATTAATAGGAAAAAAATTACCTGAATTTAATTTGGATGCTTATGATCCAAAAACAAATGAATTTATCAAAATTAGCGATAAGGACCTTGAAGGTAAATGGAAAGTTTTAATGTTTTATCCAGCAGACTTTACTTTTGTATGTCCTACAGAGCTTGAAGATTTACAAGAAAAATATGGGCAATTAAAAGAAATGGGAGCAGAAGTTTATTCTGTAAGTGTTGATACACATTTTGTTCACAAGGCTTGGCACGACGAAAGTGAAGCTATAGGAAAAATCCAATACAAAATGATTGGCGATTCAAACAAAGAACTTACAAAAGCTTTAGATATTTTAACAGAAGATGGAAAAGCTGACAGAGCAACTTTTGTTATAGACCCTGATAATGTTATTCAAGCCCTAGAAATAAATGCGGGTGGAATAGGAAGAAAAGCAGAAAATAATATCTACAAAGTTAAAGCTGGTCAATATGTAAGAAAACATCCAGACCAAGTATGTCCTGCTAAATGGAATTCTGAAGATGATGATACACTAACTCCAGGACTTGACCTTGTTGGAAAAATCTAATGTTAGACAGTAAATTAAAAGATCAGCTGAAGGCTTATCTTAGAATGCTAAAGTCCAATGTAACAATTGGACTTTCGATAAATGAAGATGAAAATTCAAAAAAATTAAAATCTTTTATAGAAGAAGTGGAGTCTTTATCTGATAAGATAAAAATAAAAGAAGAAAATTTGAATTTCACCCCTGCTTTTAGCCTAAATGGAGAATTTGAACACGGAAAAATTGTTTTTGCAGGAATTCCTTTAGGACATGAGTTTGAATCATTTGTTCTTGCACTTTTACAAGTTGGTGGAATCGAACCAAAAATATCCAACGAAGAAAAAGAAAGAATAAAATCTATAAAGGAAAAAAGAAATTTTGAAACAATAGTTTCACTTTCCTGCCACAACTGCCCAGAGGTTGTACAAGCTTTCAATATTATGGCAGTTTTAAACAAAAATATCTCACACACAATGATTGAAGGTTCAATAAACCAAGATATATGTGAACAAAGAGATGTTATGGCAGTACCAGCAATTTTTGAAAATGGAGAATTTCTTGACGGGGGCAAAAAAACTATGGCAAGTCTTTTAGACCTTGTTGCAGAAAAAGTCCAAAAAGATTTATCCAATTTCAAAGATTACGATATCTTGATAGTCGGAGCAGGACCAAGTAGTGCTACAGCTGCAATTTATGGAGCAAGAAAAGGCCTAAAAGTTGCAATAGTTGCAGACGAATTTGGTGGACAAGTAAACGAAACTCTCGATATAGAAAATATAACAGGAATCCTAAAAACAGAAGGACCTAAATATATGCTATCAGTCAAAAACCAAGTAGAAAATCTTGGCGTAGACATAATAGAGGGAGTAAAAGCTGTCGATTTCGAAAAAAAAGATGATGAATTTAATATAATCCTAGAAGATGGAGCAAAAATAAATAGTAAGAGTCTAATTTTTGCAACAGGAACAAGATGGAGACTTCTTGGAATAGATGGAGAAGAAAAATTCAAAAACAAGGGCGTAGCTTTTTGTACCCACTGCGACGGTCCCCTATTTAAAGGAAAAGACGTGGCAGTTGTAGGAGGAGGAAATTCAGGAATAGAAGCAGCAATAGACCTTGCATCAATAGCAAAAACCGTTACAGTTCTCGAATTTTTACCAGAATTAAAGGCAGATAAAATATTACAAACAAAATTAGAATCCTTTCAAAACGTAAAAGTTATAACATCTGCCCAAACAACAAAACTCCTAGGAGATAAAAAACTAACAGGTCTTGAATATATAGATAGAAATACAAAAGAAGAAAAAACGATAGATCTTGCCGGAGTTTTTATCCAAATCGGTCAAATTCCAAACACAGAATGGCTAGAAGGAAAGATAAAACTCACAGATAGGGGCGAAATCGAAGTAGAAAAAGACGGTTCAACAAATATAGAAGGAATATTTGCAGCAGGTGATGCAATAAATTCCGTTTATAAACAAATAATAATAGCAGCAGGCTCAGGAGCTACAGCAGCCCTATCAGCCTTTAACTATTTAATAAGAAAATAAAAAATATTGGAATGTTGCAAAATAAATAAATCATCCCAATTGTTAGAGGAAATTCTATGAAGATTTTGCCTAAATTAGAAAGGTGCTATTAAAAATCTTTTAAGAAAAGCCTCTAGCTATGGAACAATGATTCTTATAGTTTTGCAAGATCCCCATTATTTTTTTACTTAAATTTGATAAAGATCCTAAAGTGCTCAATTTTCTTTTCTAAAAATATAATAAAAAACAATAAAGGGAGAAATTATAAAAATTATGGGCAAAACCAATTTCGAAAATGTGAAATAATCTATTTTTTCTAATTTTTCTCCCATACCTTTTATAGCTTGGGGGAAGGCTATTACTGATATGGCTAGAAAAATTGTTAGTATTAAAAATGGCATTTGTTTGGCGTCTCTACCTAAAGCCCCCTCCACAATACCAAAATAATATATTAAATAAAAAACAAGGCCTATAGCTGCATATAAAAAATCCCAAAAAATTTTTCCTATTTTCGATTCATCTTCTTCATTTTTAAAATATCCTATATCTACTCCAAAAATTTCTGACAATTTTACCAAATTTTCCATTGATGGCTCGCTTATTTCTTTTTCCCATTTGGATACGGCTTGTCTTGATATATTTAGTTCCTTTGCCAAATATTCTTGGGTAAGGTTCAATTCTTTTCTTTTGTTTTTAATTTTTTGTCCAATCATAAGTCCTCCTTAATATTATTTTAAGTAATGTTTTTCAAAAAAGCTAGCAACTATAGGGCAACTTTGGGGAAATTTTATGATTTTTTTATTTTTTTTATACAAATTATGATATAATTATAAAAAATAAGGAGAAATTTATGGGAGAAATTATAAAAATTGAAATTGATGATATAGTTGTAGGTCTTGATGATGGATCTGTTGTAAGGGTTAAACTTTCTGATGTGAATTTTATTCCTCAAATTGGGGACAAGGTCAAAGTTTTTAAGGCAGATGATGGATATTTGGTAAGTAAAATCAAAGAAAAAAATTTTGTTGAAAATCATAGCTTAAATGAAGATTTTGATGAAGATGATTTTAAGGTAAACAGGATTGAAGAAAAAAATAATGTGACTAATAATTATTATATAAACTCTTACAATAAAAGGGCTGTAAATAAAGTTGCTTATGTGCTTTTGGCGTTTTTTTTGGGAGGAATTGGAGCTCACAAATTTTATTCTGGAAAAATCGGCACAGGTATAGCTTATTTGATTTTTTCATGGACTTTTATCCCATCAATAATAGCCTTTGTGGAATTTATAATAGCTCTTACTAAAACTTCTGATGAATATGGAAATATATATGTTTAAAGGACTCTTGCAAAATTATGATTATTCATAGTTTTGCAAAAGTCCTTTTTTGTTTGGATTTTTGTTTTTTTATAAAAATATGTAGATTTCTCAATCTATATTCTTATTTTTTATTTTCTTCCAATTTTTTTAAGGCAAAAAATATTGCAACACACAAGTTTTCATCTTCATAAATTTCTAAGGTGTTTTTTGTAAAGTCAAAGTTTGCCAAAAATTCATCTTCTTTTATCAACGATAAATTTTCTCCGTTTTCTATTAATTTCATTTGCCTATTTATAATTTTCGCCTCATTTATTTTTTGGTCGTTCATTTTTTCAATTTTTAAATTTCCTATTACAGCTTGTTTTTTTCCTCTTAGGCTAAATAAGTTTTTTATTTTAAATCTTGCGACCAATTTCCCACTAGGACGCAATACATTGTACTTTCCTTCTAATTTATAGGTCATTCTGTCATTTTCAAAAATTTTTTCGTCTTTATATTGTAATTTTTTCATTTTTCCCTCACAAAAAAACCAGCAGGATTTCCCACTGGCTTAATTTTAATAATTTTCTTTTAGATATTCTATTATATCATCAGATTCGTACATTTTTTTATCACCAAAAACCATAAATGGAATTTGATCTTTGCCACCAAGCTCTATTAACTCTTTTGTGTTTTCTTCTCCACTTCTGCCATCTTTTACGTTGTAAGATGTGAAATCTACAATTTTATTTTCATGCATAAAGTTTAAAACTTTTAAACAATATGGACATTCTGGTTTAAAATATAAATCAAATTTACTCATAATACTTCCTTTCATATTCTTTTGTCATTTCTCTTTTAATTTATTACCCTTAAATTTATTTTGTAATCTTAAAAGAAAAATATTAAGGATGTAAAGAGTAGAAGTATTAATAAAACTGGCGGTAAAAAAACTTTCATAGCTGCCAAAAACATAGCGAGCCTATCGTCTTTTTCTAGATTATCTTTTTCTAAAAGCTCTTCTTTTTCATAGATTTCTTCTTTTGTTTTATTTTTGAAGGGATCTACTGGTATTTTCATAGATTAGCTTCCTCGGCTAATTCATGTTCTTTTTTAAGTCTTTCTTCTTCGTTTTTTTCGAAGGCTTTAATTTTTGTTTCTTCTGATACATCCATCAAATGGCAAGCTACAAAATGTCCAGCTTCTACTTCTTTAAGCTCTGGCTCAAATTGTTTACAAATATCCATGCAATATTTACATCTTGTATGGAAACGACAACCCTTTGGTGGTCTTACTGCTGATGGAATATCTCCTTCAATTGTTTGAAGCTCTTGTCCCTTATCAACATCAGTTCTTGGTATTGCTTGCAAAAGTGCTTTGGTGTAAGGGTGTTGTGGATTTGCAAAAATCCTATCAGAATCTGAAAGCTCGACCATAACTCCCAAATACATTACTCCTATCCTATCAGAAATATATTTTACGACTGAAAGGTCGTGGGTTATAAATAAATATGTTAAATTTAAGTCAGTTTTTAAATCTTGTAATAAGTTTATAATTTGTGATTGGATTGAAACATCAAGAGCTGATACTGCCTCATCGCAAACTATAAATTTTGGATTTAAAGCAAGGGCTCTGGCAATTCCAATTCTTTGTCTTTGTCCACCAGAAAATTGGTGAGGATACCTATGAATAAAATATGGAGCAAGTCCACATTGGTTCATTATATCTTGGATATATTCGTTGTAGCCTGCTTCACTTCTTGATTTAAAAAGTCCATGGCCCAAAACACCTTCTCCAATTATATTTCCAACTGTCATTTTTGTATCCAAAGAACCATAAGGATCTTGGAAAATTATTTGAAGATCTTTCCTAAGCTCTCTCATTTCTTCGTTTGTAAGTCTTGAAAGGTCTATTCCATCATCTACAAAACTTTCAAATTTTTCAAAAAGCTCTTTTGATTTTAATTCTTCTTTTTTAGCAGATATTTTTTGCTCTTTTTCCAAAACTTCCTTATCAAGTTTTTCTTTTCTATTCAAAAGTTCCTTGTATTTCGGATCATTTAGGATAGCATCTTTTAATTCTTTTTTATCTCTAATCCTTACTTCGTCTTTTTCTTCAATTTTTTTAATGTCTAGTAAAACTTTGGATCTTTCCTTGATTTTTTTGTAATAATCATCAAGAATAGAAGAAATTTCTGACAAATTGTCGCTTGCAAGAAGTCCTCCTGCTATTCTCATCATATTTTCATAATCTTCTTGGAGAAGTCTTCTTTGATGCATAGCAGCTTCATTTAATTCAGCTTTTTTTTCTTCATCTTCTGTTTTTTCTAGTTCATCATAAATTTTATGAAGTTTTTCAACTTCCTTATCATAAGAAGGGAATTTTTTTGGAATTTCTTTAATATCTTTTCCCATATAAGCTGGGGCAAGTCTATCAAGAGTTGTTCCGTAATAAAGAGTAGTTCCTTCAGTTTGTTCATAAATTTGAAGGATTGTTCTACCAAAAGTAGATTTTCCACAACCACTTTCTCCAACCAAACCAAAAGTTTCGCCTTCAAATATATCTATAGAAATATTTTCATTTGCATGGACATATTCGTTTGCTCCCCTAGAAAAGATAGATTTTTTCTTGATTGGGAAATATTTTTTAAGATTTCTTATTTTAAATAAGATCTTTTTATTATTTTTCTCCATCTTCTCTCTCCTTTCTATTTGGAAAGTGGCATCTTATTTTTTGATTTTCATTTACTGCCACAAGCTCTGGCATTTCTTTTCTACATTTTTCAGTAGCAAATTTACACCTATCTGCAAATTTACATCCATCAGGAAGGTTTAGTGGATGTGGAACAGAACCAGGTATAATATCGAGTCTTTCATTTCTATCACTTGTAATTGCTGGAATAGAATTTAAAAGAGCAACTGTATATGGGTGGTTGTAATCTGTTATATCGTGTTTAAAAATATAATCAACTGGAGATTGTTCTACTATTTGTCCACAATACATTACAGCAACCTCATCTGCCATTTGATTTATTACTCCCAAATCGTGGGTTATAAATAAAATTGAAGTATTTTGTTTTTCCTTTAATTCGTTCATCAATTTTAGAATTTGAGCTTGGATTGTAACGTCAAGGGCTGTTGTTGGCTCATCTGCAATTAATAATTTTGGCTCACAAGCAAGGGCCATGGCAATCATAACCCTTTGGTTCATACCACCAGAAAGCTCAAATGGATATTGTTTGGCAACAACGTGAGGATTTGGAATTTTTACTTGAGCAAGTAATTCCTCCACTCTTTTTGAAGCCTCTTTTTTATTCATTTTTTTGTGAAGAATTAAAACTTCTGAAATTTGTTTTTCCACTGTAAAAACTGGGTTAAGGGAACTCATTGGCTCTTGGAAAATCATAGAAATATCATTTCCCCTTACCTTTTCCATTTGATTTCTATTAAAATCAGAAATCTTTTTACCATCAAAAATAATTTCTCCGCTGTAGATTTTTTGGTTTGGCTCAAAAAGTTGCAAGATACTCATAGCAGTTTGACTTTTTCCAGAACCACTTTCTCCAACCAAACCCAAAGTTTTTCCTTCTTCAATTGTGCATGATACTCCATTTACTGCTTTTATAAGACCACGTCTTGTTTCAAAGTAGGTATGGAGTTTATTTATTTCTAGTAAATTTTTCATTTTTACACCTATCTCTCATTTGATCTTGGGTCTATTGCATCTCTTAGGGCATCTCCAATCAAGTTTACTGAAAATGCTGCCAAAAATACTGCAAGCGCTGGAATTACCCATCTCCACCAATAAATATTAATTACATCTGATGATTGGGCACTTGTCATCATATTACCCCAAGATGGCATTGGCTCTTGAACACCAAATCCTAAAAATGATAGACCTGCTTCAGTAAGTAGGTTTCCTGCAAATCCAAGAGTTGCATTTACAATTATTATTGATAGGATATTTGGCAAAATATGTCTTACAAGAATTGACGAATTTGTAACACCAAGTGCTTTAGCTGCAATTACATAATCTCTTTCTCTTTCAGCAAGAATTTGTCCACGAACAAGCCTTGCAATTCCTGTCCATCCAATAACACCAAGTAAAACCATTATCATCATAAGTCTTGTATTTTGACTTGTATTTACTGGAAGTAGAGCTGAAAGTGTAATAATTAATGGATAAAATGGGAATGATTGAACAATTTCTGTAATTCTCATCAAAACATTGTCAACACGTCCGCCAGCATAACCTGAAACCATACCAATAATTACACCAAGAACTACTTGGATAAGAACTGATACAAAAGAAATTATTATGGTCATTTTTCCACCGTGAATTAATCTTGTAAAAATGTCACGACCTTGGTCATCTGATCCAAATTTAAATCCTTTAAGTCCCCATGTATCAATTTTAGAATCCTTGCTTACAGCATAATTGTTGAAATAACCAGAAAATACTTTTTCATATTTTCCACTAGGAGCATCTGCTTCGCTATAATTATTATTTCCCCAAGAATATAATTTTCCATCTTCAGCAAGGACAGTAAAATGATTTGTTCCTGCAACTATATCTTTAATTTTTCCCTTAATTTTTGGAACATTATTTCCAGATAAATTAGCTCTTGAAGGTCCCCAAACATAAAGTTTTCCATTTTGATCAAGGGCTGCCGCAGAATTTGAAGTTAAGGCAACCTTAGAAATTTTTACCTTATTATTTTTAATTTCATCTGGTGCTCCAACATCTACCTCAGCTCCTCTTACACCAAGAAGTTTTGTAGAGCCATCTTTTAATACAGCCAAAATATTTGAACCGCTTGTATCAAAATCAACAACTTTTCCTTGAACTTCTTTTGGAATAAGATCAAGTCTTGAGTTCATAGTAGAACCCCAAACATATATATTATTTTTTTCAGTTAAAACTACAGAATATTGAACTCCACCACCAAGTTTTTTGATTCCTTCTTCTTTTATTTGGCTTTCTTGCATTGGTGGAAGTTTTGTTTGTTGGAAGGAATCATTACCCCAACCATAAACTTCATTATCTTCAGTTGCAACAAGAATGTGTCTATCTCCAGCAGCAACATCTTTTATTTTTTTACCATCAAGTTTTTCCTTTATATCATCAGGCATTTTCATAACATTATCTTCGTTATTTTTGCCCCAATAATAGAAATTTTTCTTTTTAGTAAGACCTACACCAAAAGTATTTCCTACAGAAATTCTTTCTACACCTTCTTTCTCCATTTCAGAAGGATATTTCATATATCCAGAACCTGCAGAAACATTTATAAGGTTACCCTCAGATTGGTAAGGATTAAAAGGAATCAATGCAGATCCAACAAAAACTGCTAGAATAATTCCAAGCATCAAAAGAAGACCAATAACTCCCAAAGGATTTCTAAAATAATTTTTTACAGCCATTTTCCCAGGAGAAGTAATGGCATCTTCCTTCAAAGACTCATTTTCATTTTTAGGATTAACATCTCCAAGATTTACATCAGCTTCTTCATTATTTGCCCTAGTTCCAAAAGTAAACAAAGAAAGAACTAATCTACCAAAAGATTTAAATGATTTATTTAATTCATCTTTCATATTAAGCCTCCAATTTTACTCTAGGATCTACAAGAGCATAAGCAATATCCATAATCAAGTTTCCAAGAAGAGTTAAAATTGCATAAAACATAGTTAAAGCAAGAATAACATTATAATCTTGAGCTAAAACAGATTTAATAAGAATATTTCCAATTCCCCTGTATGCAAAAATAGTTTCAGTTATAGCAGAACCCGAAAACATTGATAAAACAGCCCAAGTCATAGCAGTTACAACTGGAATTAGGGCGTTTCTAAAAGCGTGAGAATAAATTACAGTTTTTTCCTTTAAACCCTTAGCCCTTGCAGTTCTAATATAATCCTCATTTAAAGAATCAAGCATAGAATTTCTTACATATCTAGAAATAGATGCCATAGAACCAAAAGTCAAAGTCAAAGTAGGTAGGATTAAATACTTAACCCATTCGCCAAAAGTATTATTTCTAGGCATACCATTAGCAGGGAACCATCCTAGCCTAAAAGCAAATAAGAATATCAAAAATAATCCTATAAAAAATGTAGGCAAAGAAATTCCAACAAGAGTAAACACCTGGAAGAACTTATCAAAAAATCCTCCCTTATGAACAGCCGATCTTATTCCAATAAGCACCGAAAGCACAAAAGAAACTAGAGTCGAACCTATATTTAATAAAATTGTATTTTTAAGTGGCTCAGAAAGATATTCCTTAACAGGTCTTTTAGCTTGAGTAGATTCACCAAAATCTCCCTTCAAACTTCTTCCCATCCACATAAAATATTGCTCTGGCAACGATTTATCATAACCATAACGTTTCTCAAGATTTTTATACATTTGTTCTTGTTGAGCCTTGGTCATTCTTCCATCCTTTGGCATCATAGCTAAAACAGGATCGCCAGGCATTGATTTAGAAAGTACAAAAACCAAAATAGATATAATTATGGCTACAGGAATCAAATTAATGATTCTTTTTACTATGTATTTTAACATATTCATCCCTTCCTTATGTTTTTAAGCTTACCATCTAATATTTTACTCACATTGATTAATTAAAAATCCTTATAATTTTCAACAAAGATTTTGACTAAGAAAATATTACTTATAGAAATTTATAAATAAATATAAAAAAATTAGATAGAGTAAACTTATAATATCATAACCATTATATTAATATAAAAACCCATATTTGTCAATGAAAAATTTGTCATAAACTTATAAAGATTGACATTTATTTTTAAAAATTCATTATTCATGAGCAAAAACTTATCTCAATGCATATTAATTGAAAAATTATTCTACAATACGTTAATACTCTAATGATTTTAATTTATAAAGATGAATTTAGGAATTAATAAAAATAAAAAATATAAATTAATAAAAAATGATATTAAAAAGAAAAATAAATTTGATTAGAAAGCAAAAAAATATTGTGGATTTTCTAGAAATAGATTTCTATTAGCTAAATTTATGAAATGTAAAAAAATCATAGCAAATAAAAAACCCCTTATAAAACAAGTTAATAATTTAAATTAATTACAGTTTTTTTACTATTTATATTTCTAAATTTCAAAAAATTTTGTAATCATATTCCTTTTCTAATTTTTATACTAAGCAAATAAAAAAGAAATTTTATACTCATCAATTAAATCAATTAAAAAGAAGCCAAATTTATGGCTTCTTTTTGTCTTTTATTTAATTAAATCTTATTTAAGACTCATTTGGTTGATTTGGCAAGATACTGCCCATTCTGGTGTTAAACCATCAAATCCTTGAACTCTTGTTGATGCTGATGAGTGGATATTGTTAGAATAAAGTGGAATTTCTGGAAGGTAATCATTGTACCACTCTTGGAATTCTTCCCATTTATCTAGATAAGCTTTTTCATCACCAGGTTTTACTTGTCTTAATTCTTCTGTGATTTTATCAACTTTTGGATCATTTGTCTTTGTTTTGTTGTCATTTCCTTTACTATTGTATTGGTAGTAAGGATCAAATGGTGATCCAAATCCAAGTCCCATGTTGAATGCTGTGTATTCTGCTTTATCTCCTTCTTTTGGATTTTCTCTGTAGTTTAGAAGAGTATTAAAGTCACCTGCTTGAACATTGTATTCAAGTCCTGCTTGTTTAGCATTGTCTGGTAATTGGTTTGAAAGTAGTGTTGTTATTTCTGATTCTTTTGCACCAAATTGATTGATTTGTAATTTCTTTCCATTTTCATCGTATCTGTAGTAATCAAATTTGTCAGCATTATTTTTGTATTCTTCAGCTGCTTTTTTAACATCCCAAGCAGTTTTTCCGTCTTTTTCAAATTTGTATGGAGATTGGTCTAATCTCTTATTAGCTTCATCAACATTTAATGTATATTTTGTAAGTTTAGCCTCTACGTCAGCTCCTCTTTCTTTATACATCCATTGACTTGAACCATACATTCCATTTGTTACTACTGCATATCCACCTGCAAAGTTTTGTACGAAATCATCTCTGTTCATTAAAAATGCTACTGCTTGTCTTACTTCTTTGTATTGAGTTGGTCCCCTATCATCTAAGAATGATAAACATCCATAACCATTTCTGTCGTAAGCTACATATTGCAATTTCTTTTCTTCAGCAGCTTTTCTAATTTGAGAAATTCTTGAACCATTCATTTCATCTTCGAATACATCTATGTCCCCATTTTTAACAAGGTCTACAGATATTTCTGGGTTTATTGCTTGAATGATTACATTTGGAATTGTAGCTTTGTGTCCTTCAAAATCTCCAGCATATTGGTCGTTAAGTTCCATTTTAACCATATTATTTTCAAATGAAACAAATTTATAAGGTCCACAAGTAACTTTTGGTGCTTTTCTGTAGTCATTTGCATCAAAAAGCATAGCTTGTTCAACAAGCATTTCTGTAGGATCTATATCATTTCCGCTTTCAGCAGATTTTTTCTTATCTTCAAGAGTTTTTAATTTCTCTTCGTGTTCTTTTTTGTATTCTGGATCTTCTTCGCCAGCTTCTTTTACTTCTTCATCATAAGAAGATTTTTCTGTTTCAATTTGCTTATCAAGTGATTCAACAAAGGCTTTTTTATCATCGTCTGATAATTTATAACCATCTTTAAGAGCAAATTTAGATCCATCAATTGTTAAGTTTGGAGCTATATAATGAATTGGTCTTGGGTTCATTACCTTTAAAGATTCTTCTTCAAAGTATGGTAAGAATGATGAATCAAGTGTAATTTCAAAAGTATGATCATCAATTTTCTTAACACCTTCAAATTCTTTAGTTTTTCCTTCTCTAAAGTCATTGTAACCCTTTAATGAATCTCCACCTATTTCAGTAGATCCTGTTATTAGAGCATAATCTTGTGGTGAGTGTAAAAGAGCTTTAAATAAATAATCATCAGCTGTTACAGGCTTACCATCAGACCATTTAAGATCTTTTTTAATTTTGAAAGTGAAAGTTTTTGAGCCATCTTCATTTTCTTTTTCTTGAGGATCTCCATCAAGAACTGTTTTATTAACTACATATTTTCCACCCTTATCTTTAACATAAGTATCATAACCAACAGAACCTTGGATTCCCATAAATTCTCTTGCTCTTACGTCGTTTTGGCTGTTATTAAAACCTTGGATGAATTCTCCACCAAGTGAATCAACACCTACTACAAGTGTATCATCATTAGTTTGCTTTTTAAATTCTTCATCCTTAGCTTGTTCGTTACTTGCATTGTTGTCTCCAGCATTTGAGCCGTTATTGTCTTTGTTTCCGCTACCGCCACAAGCAGTAAGAGTTAAAACTAAGCCAAGCGCAAAAGCTTGTGAGAAAACTTTTTTTACATTCATCCTTCTCTCCTCTTTTCTTTTTATTTTTGATTTATATGAATACATTATAGTTTATATTTATGTTTTTGTCAAACTCCATTTGTTACTGATAATTTCAATAAAATTAAATAAAAAAAATATTTAAGAAATTTTACAATTTTATATTTATACAAAATTTTAAGTTTTTTTTGTAGAAAAATCAGAGATTTTTTTAGATTTATTAAGGTAAACTATTGAAATAATAAGTTTTGCTTCATTTGCATATTAATAGACTAAATTGTAATTTATAAAATTTAAAAAATTATATTTTCAAAAAATATTTGAGAAATTTTCTTAAATTTTTAAAAATTTTCAAAAAAATAACTAGCAGATAAACTGCTAGTTATTATTGCATTTTTTGCATTTCTATTGTGAATTTTTGTAGAATTTTTTTCTCTATTCTTGATACTGTCATTTGGGAGATAGAAAGTTTATTTGCTATATCTACTTGGGTTCTTCCTTCGTAGTATCTTAATTCTAAAATTTGTTTTTCTAAGTCGTTTAGTCTTTCGGTTGACTTATCTATCAAATCTTTTAATTCTACTGAATCAAAATTTTTGTCGTCTTCTCCTATCATGTCGGATAAATCTACGGAATTTTCTCCTTTTTGGACTTGATATTTCATATCCAAACTTTGTGGGGAATAAACCTTGCTTGCCTCTATTGTTTCAAGAATTGTTTCTTCATCTTCTCCAAGGTAAGCTGCAATGTCTTTTATAGTTGGGGTTCTTTGGAGTTCTTGGGGAAGAATTTTTTTTGCTACATTTATTTTTTTGTAGAGATTTTGAATTCTTCTTGGAACTCTTATTACCCAGCCCTTGTCCCTAAAATATCTTTTTAGCTCGCCCATTATTGTTGGAGTTGCAAAGGATGAAAATTCGTATCCTTTTGATGGATCGTACCTATCAATGGCATAGATTAGGCCAAGAGATGCTACTTGATAAAGGTCATCTTTTTCGATTCCTTTTCCTACGTATTTGTTGGAAAGGATGTCGACTATATACATATGTTCTTCTATAAGTTCATTTCTCAGATCCTTATCCCTTGTTTTATAAAATTGTTCAAATTTTTCTTTGATCTCTTTTTTTCTTTCAAGAGATGCTTTTGTATCTGCCATAATTATTTCTCTTTTGTAAGTATTATCTTATCTTCAACAACTTCTACCTTGTCTGCTAATTGTTCAAGGATAATTTGTTTGATTTTTAGATTTTCCTCTTCAATTTCCCTATCTTTTCCTATAACTTCTACTTTCATTAAATTTTCTTTTGTATAGAAATTTATTTTTATATTTCTATCGCTCATTTTATAATTTATTGCTTCTGATACAACAACTCTTATATCTTCGACTTCTTCTATGTCAAAGCCAATATCGCTTGCAAGGCTTGCTGCTAAAAGCCTCATTGATTTTAAATAAATGGTTTTTGGTGGAATTGTTAAACTTATGGTATCCATTATTCCTCCATCTCAAATAAATCACTTATGTCTGTTATTTTAAATAATTTTTTGATATTTTCTTTTGGATTAATTATTTTTACACTTTTATCTTTTTCTTTTTGATCTTTGTATATATTTATGAACATACCAAGACCTGTTGAATCTATATAATCCAATTTTTCAAGATCGATTATAAAATCTGTATCAGTATTTTTTAAATACTCATCGCAAAATTTAGAAAAATCTTCTTTTGAATAAACGTCTAAATCCCCAATAAGTTTTACTAATAAGTGATCATTTTTTTCTTCAATATTTGCCTTAAACATTTCTAGTCCTCGCTGTTTTCTTCATAATACTTGGTTACAGAAACAATAAAGTCCTCAGTATTTTCTAAATTCTTTAATTTTACTCCTAGGGTATTTCTACCTGTTGTTGATATGTCTCTTGCTGATATTCTAATCATATCTCCTTTTAAGGAAACCATCATTATGTCGTCATCCAAATTAGCAGGAAGAGTTGCTACCACATTTCCAGTTTTTTCTGTGATTTTGTGGCATCTTACACCTTTTCCTCCCCTATTTTGATTGTTAAAATTATTGAAGGATGTTTTTTTACCAAAACCATTTGCAGTTACAACTACCAAATAAACTTCATCCTCAACTATATTCATTGACACAACCTTATCATCATCTCCAAGTCTAATCGCCCTTACTCCTTGAGCGTTTCTTCCCATAGACCTGATGTCTGATGAGGCAAATTTTATTGCCATTCCTTTTTGAGTTGTTACAATTATATCACAAGGATGATCTATTTGCCTAATTGAAACAAGTCTATCATCATCTTCAAGTGAAATTGCTATAATTCCATTTCTTTGAATATTTGTAAATAATTGGGCATCAGTTTTTTTGATTTTTCCCTTTTCAGTTTGGAAAACTAATTGGCTGTTGTCACTAAGCTCTGACAATTCCATTATGTCAGTTATTTTTTCATTTGTTGCAAGAGAAATTATATTTATTATAGCTTGACCTCTTGATTGCCTGCTTGCTTCTGGAATTTCGTAGCATTTTAGTGAATAAACTCTTCCAAGATTTGTAAAACAAAGTAGGGATTCGTGAGTGTTTGTTGTAAGAATTTTTTGGATAAAGTCATTTTCCTTTGTATTTCCAGCGGAAATTCCCTTTCCTCCCCTATTTTGTACCTTATAAGTATTTATTGGAAGTCTTTTTATATAACCATCATGAGTTAGAGAAATTAATACGTCTTCTTTTTCAATTAATTCTTCAATATCAAATTCTCCCTCATCTGGAACAATTTTCGTTCTTCTGTCATCAGCAAATTTTTCTTTTATTTCTAAAATTTCTTCTTCGATAACTCCAATTAATTTTTCTTCATCATTTAAAATTGATGTGAAATATTCGATTTTTTCAGCTAATTCCTTATCTTCTGCTTGCAATTTTTCAATTTCAAGACCTGATAGTCTTTTTAATTGCATATCAAGAATTGCTTGAGATTGTAAATCTGTTAAGCCAAATCTTTCATTAAATATTTTTTTGATTTGGTCGTTATCATAAGATGATCTGATTATTTTTATAATTTCATCGATATTATCAATGGCAATAATCAAACCTTCAACTATGTGTTTTCTCTTTTGAGCCTTGTCAAGGTCGAATCTTGTTCTTCTTCTTACTACATTTTTTTGATGTTCAATGTAATATTTTATAAGTTCTTTTAAGTCAAGAATTTTTGGAACTCCATCAACAAGGGCAAGATTTATAATTCCGAAAGTTGTTTCAAGTTGAGTTTGTTTGTAAAGATTATTTAGGACTATATTTGCATTTGCATCCCTTTTTACCTCAATTACAATTCTCATTCCCTTTCTATCGGATTCATCTCTAATATCTGAAATTCCTTCAAGTTTTTTATCTTTAACATATTCAGCAATTTTTTTGATTAAATTTGCCTTGTTTACTTGGTAAGGAATTTCTGTAACAATTATTCTTTCCCTATTTTTTTTGAAAGGTTCAATTTTTGCAACAGCACGAAGTTTTAATTTTCCACGTCCTGTTTTGTAGGCCTTTTTGATTCCAGCTTTTCCAAGAATTTGTGCTCCAGTTGGAAAATCTGGTCCTTTTATAATTTCTGCCAATTCTTTTATAGAAATTTCTGGATTTTTCATATAAGCAATACAAGCATCAATTGAATCTCCCAAATTATGAGGAGCCATATTGGTTGCCATTCCTACTGCTATACCATTTGATCCATTTACCAAAAGATTTGGAAACCTTGATGGAAGAACTGTTGGTTCTTTTTCTTCTTCATCAAAGTTTGGCATAAAATCAACTGTATCTTTATTTATATCTCTAAGCATTTCCTTGGCGATTTTGCTCATTTTAACTTCTGTATAACGCATAGCTGCTGCGTCATCGCCATCAATTGAACCAAAGTTTCCTTGACCGTTTGCCAAAGGATACCTAGTTGAAAAATCTTGAGCAAGTCTTACAAGGGCATCATAAATTGCAGAGTCTCCATGAGGGTGGAATTTACCCATAACCTCTCCAACAACTCTGGCTGATTTTCTGGTTGGCTTATTTGGATCAAGTCCAAGACCTTCCATTCCGTATAAAATTCTTCTATGAACTGGTTTTAATCCATCACGTACATCTGGTAGGGCTCTTGAAACAATTACTGACATGGAATATTCCAAGTAAGCACTTCTCATTTGCTTTTCGAGATCTACCTCTATGATGTTTTTATAGCTTTCTTCTGTCATTTATCCTCCTAGACATCTAAGTTTTCAACATATTGGGCGTTTTCTTCTATAAATTCTCTTCTAGGTTCTACCTTTTCACCCATTAGCATCGAAAATGTTGCGTCTGTTGACATTTGTGAATCTTCTTTTTCATAAACTTGAAGTAAGACTCTGTTTTCTGGATCCATGGTCGTTTCCCACAATTGCTCTGCGTTCATCTCTCCAAGACCCTTGTATCTAGAAATTTTGTAATTATCTACTTTCCATTCTTTTACAATTTCATCTAACTCTTTATCTGTATAGCAATATCTTTCTTTTTTTCCACTTGAAATTTTATAAAGTGGTGGTTGGGCAATATATATATGACCATTATCTACAAGTGGTTTCATGTATCTATAGAAAAATGTCAAAAGTAAGGTTCTAATATGAGCTCCGTCTACATCGGCATCTGTCATTATTATTATTTTTCCGTAGCGAAGTTTACTTATATCAAATTCCGAACCAATTCCTGTACCAAAAGCTGTAATCATTGATTTTATTTCTTCATAATTTAAAATCCTATCAAGATTTGCCTTTTCTACATTCATTATTTTTCCTCTTAGAGGAAGAATTGCTTGAATTCTATTGTCACGACCACCTTTTGCAGATCCACCGGCTGAATTACCCTCGACTATAAAGATTTCATTTTCTCCTATATCTTGTGATTGGCAATCAGCAAGTTTTCCTGGAAGAGTTGTTGAATCAAGAATTGATCTTTTTCTTGTTAAATCTCTTGCCTTTCTTGCAGCCTCTCTTGCCCTTCTAGATGCTAGGGCTTTTTGGATTATTGATTTAGCGATTTTTGGATTTTCTTCTAAGAAATTTCCCATGTGCTCTGAGAAAAATGCATCTACTGCTCCTCTTACTTCACTATTTCCAAGTTTTCCCTTTGTTTGTCCTTCAAATTGAGGATTTGAAATTTTTACTGAAATAATTGCAGTAATTCCTTCTCTTGCATCATCTCCTTGAAGATTATCTTCATTTTCTTTTAAAAGATTATATTTTCTAGCATAATCATTTACACTTCTTGTCAAAGCTGACCTAAATCCTGAAAGATGAGTTCCACCTTCTAGGGTGTAAATATTATTTGCAAATGTTAGGATATTTTCGCTATATCCATCTGTATATTGAAAAGAAATTTCTATTTCTGTAGATTCTTGACGTCCTTCAAAATATGGTACTTCTTTAAAAATTGGAGTTTTATTTCTATTTAAATATTCTACAAATTCTTTTATTCCACCGTCATATTTAAATTCAATTTCTGACTCATCTCTTTTATCTTCAAAAATAAGTCTTACTCCCTTATTTAAAAAGGCCATTTCCCTAAATCTATTTTCTAGGGTTTTTTTATCATAAACAGTTACATCAAAAATTTCTGGATCTGCTTTAAAAGTGATTTTTGTTCCACTTTCTTTTGTATCCCCAATTATTTCAAGATCACTTGTTGGTTTTCCTCTTTCAAAAGTCATTCTATGAATATGACCTTCTCTTTTTACTTCTGCAATCAAATATTCACTTAGAGCATTTACAACTGAAACTCCTACTCCGTGAAGTCCTCCTGAAACCTTGTAAGCCTTATCGTCAAATTTTCCACCAGCGTGCAAAACTGTAAGAACTGTTTCTAATGTTGATTTTCCAGTTTGTGGATGCTTTTCAATAGGAATTCCTGATCCATCATCTTCTACTGTTACAATGTTATTTTCATCTATACTAATTTTTATGTAGTCACAACGACCTGCAAGAGCCTCATCAACAGAATTATCTACAACTTCGTAAACTAAGTGATGAAGTCCCCTTTCGCTTGTTGAACCTATATACATTCCTGGTCTAAGTCTTACTGGCTCAAGTCCTTTTAAGACCCTAATATTCGATGCATTATATTCTGAATTTTCCATAAGATTCCTTTCTATTATTTAATTCGACCATCTTTTATTTTTCTAATTTTACTCCTACTAACCCCATCCAAACTTTTGGTGTTGGTTGCTGTAATTATTGTTTGAAATTCTCCTAAATTTTCCAATAAAAAATTTGATCTTTTTTCATCAAGTTCTGAAAAAACATCGTCAAATAAGATTATCGCCTTATCTTGGCTAGTATTTTCTATTAAATTTACATTGGCAAGTTTAATATTTAAAATAGCAGATCTTTGTTGACCTTGAGATCCAAATTTTTTTGTATCCTTGCCATTTATTATTATATCAATTTCATCTCTTTGACTGCCTGATGTAGTCCTAAAATATTTTAAATCATCAGAAATATTTTTAGAAAATTTTTCCCCATATTCTTCCATTGAATTTGCTTTGATGTTTGGCTTATAAATTATGGTTAAATTTTCCTTATTTTCTGTAAGATTTAAATGATTTTTATTGGCATAGGTATTTATTAGGGAAATATATTTTTCCCTAAACCTATAAATTTTATAATTTAGCCTAATTATTTGCTGGTCAAATGCCATAAGCTCAGTTTTAAAATATTTTGACCTTTGATTTTTTAATAATTTATTTCTTTGACTTAAAATTTTATCAAAATCTTTTTTAACTGCCTTGTAGCTAAAATTAACACTAATTATTATATCATCAATCAAGTCTCTTCTAAAATTTGGTCCATCTTTTATTATATTTAAATCTTCTGGTGTAAATAAAACCAACTTAAAAAGAGATTTTAAATCCTTGTTTTTGTCATATTTTATTTCATTTACAAATATATCTTTTTTATTTTCATTTACACTTATGTGAACATTTTTGAAAGACTCATTTTTTCTAATAATTCCATCAAGGGACATTTCTTTTTCATTAAACATAATAAGGTCCTTGTCCCTAAAGGATTTGAAACTTTTTGCATTTGCCAAATAATATATGCTTTCAAGTAAGTTTGTCTTACCTTGGGCATTATCTCCCAAAAATATATTTATATTTTCATTAAATTCTATATTTTGAGAAAGATAATTTCTAAATTTATTGAGTTTTAAATTTTGAATCCACATTATACAAGACTTATTAAAAATTGATTGTCAAATTCTATTTCATCGCCCTTATAAAGTTTTTTGCCAGCTTGGAAAAATTCTTCGCCATTTACCAAAATTCCATATTCTTTTATAAGATGTTTGGCTTCTCCTCCACTTTGGGCTATGTCCGTTGCCTTTAAAAGATCTTTTGCTAAAATCTCGTCGCATTCAAATTCTATCTTTTCCATAAAAACTCCTATTCTGCAAGTCTAACTGGAAGAGCAAGATACGTAAATTCTTCATCATCATATTTTGATTCGTTTGGATAAATTAGGCATGGATTTAAAGATGATTTTAAATGCATTCTTATAGTTTGGGTATCACAAGCCTTAACTCCTTCTATCAAATATCTTGCATTAAAAGCAATTTTTACATCATCGCCTTCTTTTTGAATTTGTAAAACTTCTTTCAAATCTCCAATTTCAGAATTTGATTCGATTAGGCACTTATCATCTTCTATATTTATTTTTATAAGATTTGCTCTTTGGGTATTGTTTAATAATTGAGCTCTTTCCAAAGAATTAATAAGTTCTTGCCTATCAACAACAAGGCTTGTTGTAGAAATATCTGAAATTATATTTGTGTAATCAATATAATTTTTATCAATTACCTTGCAATACATCGTAGTGTCTCCAGATTCAAAAATTATATCCTTGTCGTCCTTATAAATTTTTGTAATTTTTTCATCATCAATTATCCTTGTCCATTCAGAAATAGATTTTCTTGGAATAATCAGTCTAGCCTTATCCATTGATGATGGATATGATAATTTTAATTTTTTAAGGGCAACCCTATATCCATCAAGGGCTACAAAATTTAAATATCCATCTTTTAATTCAAACAAAATTCCTGTAAGGGCAAGTTTTGTTTCGTCCAAGCTTGTTGCAAATTCTGTTTGTGAAATTGATCTTTTCAATTTATCATTTTGAATTTCTAAATAATCAACGCTTGGTATAGAGAAATTTTTCTTTTCATAATAATCAAAAGCTAGGATATTAAAGTTTGAACCATTGCATTTGATTTTTATTTTTGAATCTTCTAGCTCAATTTTTATTAGCTCATCTGGAAGTTTTCTTACGATATTTGCAATTATATTTGCATTTATTGCCATTTCGCCTTCTTGTACTACCTTACAATTGGCTTTTGTTACAATAGATATTTCTCCATCTGATGATGTTAGTGTTAAAGTATCATTTTTTGCTTCAAAGTATATTAATTCATGTATTTGTATATTGGTTTTTCTCGAAACAGCTTTCAAAGCTATGGAAATTTTATTTGATAAATCTTTTTGTTGAATTTCTATTTTCATATTTGCTCCTAACATATTATATAAACTTAGTAGTATTAGTATTAGGTAGTGTATATATGTGGATAAGTCTTACAAAGCTTTATTTATAAATTAAAAACTCAAATAATAAGTTCTGGATAAGTTTTTATAAGTCATCCACTTTTCCACACAATCCACAGACTAAAATAATTTTTTTAGAAAGTTAAGCTTATAAACAAGCTTATCCTCAAACTTATACACAATTTGTGGATAACTAAGCTTTTATTTCTTTAATAATTTCTTCTATTTCTTGCCTAAAATCTTGGTCTTCTTCCATTAAATCTTTAATTTTATCATGACCATGCATAACAGTTGTATGATCTCTATTAAATTCATTGGCAAGACTTACCAAAGAAATTGATAAAAGATCCCTGCAAAGATACATAGCAATTTGTCTTGGCATAACTATTTCTTTTTTTCTAGATTTACCTCTAAGATCAGCAAGTTTTACATGGTATCTTTCAGCAACTTTTTTTTGAATATCTTCTGCATTTATTTTTTTTCTATCATTATGAACTCTTGAACTTACACCAAGTCTTGCATCCTCAAGGCTTACAAATGATCTATTATTTGATTTTGCACAAGCAATTGAAGTTGCCAAGGCTCCTTCAAGATCCCTAATATTTGTTTCAATATTTTCTGCAATATATTCTAAAATTTTGTAATCAACAACAGCTCCAAGCTCATCTTGTTTTTTTTGTAAAATTGCAACCCTTGTTTCAAAATCAGGTTTTGAAATATCAACTATAATTCCCCAACCAAATCTTGATACAAGCCTATCTTCCAAGTGTTTGATTTCTTTAGGTGGCCTATCTGATGAAATTACAATTTGTTTTCCTTGATTATATAAATCTTCAAAAGTATGGAAAAATTCTTCTTGAGTACCAGTTTTATTGGCAATAAATTGAATATCATCAATCAAAAGCATATCAACAGAACGATATTTTTTCCTAAATTCTTCATTAGTATTATTTCTAACAGCAGAAATCATTTCATTAGTAAATTTCTCACTAGAAAGATACATCACATAGCAATCATCTCTTTTTTCAAGAATTTCATGAGCAATTGCCTGCATCAAGTGAGTCTTGCCAAGACCACTTGCTCCATAAATAAAAAGCGGATTGTAGACTCTTGAAACCTTATAATTAGCCATATTTTCAGCAACAGATTGGCTTGCTGCAAGAGCTAATTGATTTGATTTTCCTTGGACAAAATTTTTAAAAACATTATTTTTTTCAAGAAGAGGTTTAGGATACTTATTTACATTATTAAGTCTTAGTTGCCCATCATCATCAACATTTTTTCCAAGGCTTAAAACTTCATCATAATTAGGTCCATCTTTGGCAACAATTTCAATTTTATATGCCTTATTTTCTCTCTTATTTATATCATTTAAAATAGACTGGAGTTGAGGAACCCAAATTTGGTCAAAAATAAACTTAGTATCATTTTTTGGAATTTCTAAATAAATAGTATCTTCATATTTATTTAGTGGCTTTAAAATTCCAATCCAAGTTTCGTATTGTTGAAGATCTGGAACATTCATTTTCATTTTTTCTTTTAATTCATTAGTTATGTATTCTAGATTCATCTTACAGCTCTCTTTCATAAAATATTATCCACACTTAACAAAATGGTAAATTGTAATAAGTTAATTATATTTTTCGACTTATCCCCAAATTTTGGATAAGTTGTGGATAACTTTAATGTGGATAGGATAAATCTTTATTTTTAGAGAAAATTTTTGCTTATTTTTAAAAAAATAAAATAATACAATTAATTTATCCACAAAAAATATAAGCAAATCAATAAAAAATAGACTTATCATCATCTTTTACACAAGAGATTATACACTAATATAGCCATTTTGTAAAGTTATCCACAAAATGTTGATAAGTTTGGGATAAGCTAAAAAAATTTAAATTTATAAAAATTAAAACTATGTGGATAATGTGGATATCTTGATAAAATATAAAAATTTGTAAATATTTTTATGAGTAAATCTTTGATTATAGGAATTTATTAAAAAAATATTTCAAGAAATTTAAAAATTATTCAAATAAAGAACAATCAAAATTGTATGTGTATAAAATATAATTAAAAAAACTTATCCACACATAAATAATAATTTAAATTCGATGGATATTTGCATAAAATTTATAAAACTTATATTAGTATTAAAATTTCAAAAAAAATTAGAAATTTACACACAAAAATTTTAAATTTTAAAAAATTTAAAGGATTATTTTTTATTTTCAAATAAAAATATAAACCTATAAAATTTAAGCATTAATTTTTAATTTAAATTTTTGTATTTTTATATTTAAAACCTTGACTTTCTACCATTATTTAAATATAATAAAAGACAGCGTAAAATAATAGGAGGTGATAATATGAAGAGAACTTATCAACCAAATAGAAGAAAAAGAAAAAAAGACCATGGCTTTAGAAAAAGAATGTCAACTCCCGCTGGTAGAAGAGTTTTAAAATCCAGAAGACAAAAGGGAAGAAAGAAATTATCTGCATAATAAAAAAGCTGCGGCTTTTTTATATTGTAGATAAGTTAGAAGTTAGGTTTTATTCTTATGGAAAAACAATTTAGTTTAAGAAAGAATGTAGACTTTGAAAGAGTTTATAAAAAATCTAAGCACTACTACAATAGAGATTTTACCGTTTTTATAAAAAATAACGGTGTAAATAGGCCAAGGTTTGGCTTTTCTATTTCTAAAAAAATAGGCAAGGCAAATCAAAGAAACAAACTTAAAAGAAGACTTAGGGCAATTGTTTATGAAAATTATAGGAATATTAATAATGTAGATATAATTATTATTCCAAAAAAACATACCACAGATTTTACTTACCAAAAACTTAAATCTTCTTTGGGACACGTACTTAGTAAAGCCTTTAAGGACAAGAAAATTAGATATGTTAAATAAACTTTTTCTAATATTAATTAGATTTTATCAATTGTTTATTTCTCCACTATTAGGCTCTGGAAAATGTAAATATTATCCTACTTGTAGCCAATATGCTATTGACTGTTTTAAAAAGTACAATTTTTTTAAGGCCTTTTTTAAGGCTTGTTGGAGAATTCTAAGGTGCAATCCTTTTTCTAAAGGAGGATACGATCCGGCCTAGCAATTGATTTTTTATATTTACACTAGAGATTAGGAGAGATAATGTTAAGTTTTATAGCACAAATATTGGGTAGCTTAATGAAATTTATTTATGATTCTTTAGTAAATAATTTTACTGAACCATCTAATATAAGTTTTTATGCTATTTCAATAATTTTAATGACAGTTTTGGTATCATTAATTACTATACCAATGACTATGAATCAACAAAAACAAGCGGCAAAAAGTGGAGAGATTCAGCCAAAAGTTGAAGAAATTAAGAAAAAATATGCCTATGATCCTCAAATTATGCAACAAAAAATGCAACAATTATATAAGGAAGAAGGCGTAGGACCAGGAATATCTTCATGTTTGGTTATGATTTTCCAATTATTAATACTTTTATCTTTATATAGGGTTATTCAAAATCCAAATAAATTTATATTTGCAGGTGATATGCACCAAGTTAAAGATAATTTTTTATGGGTACCAACCCTTTCTAAGGCAGATCCTTTATTCTATGGTTTGCCACTTTTAACAAGTATAAGCCAATTAGGTGTTCAACTTTTCACAATGAAAACATCACCTCAAGGTCAAGCTCAAAATACTCCTGGTATGGGTTCTATGAATAATATGCTTTTGGCTATGCCAGTAATTTATTATTTTGTATTTAGAAACCTTCCTGCAGGTTTGCCTTTATATTGGACAACAAGCTCACTTGCAAGACTTTTAATTCTTGGAGGACAATATTTAGTTGGCCTAAGCAAAAGAGATAAAGAGGAAAAAGATGAAAAGATCAATAGTAAAAACAGCAAAAACTAAAGATGAAGCTATTAATGAAGCTTTGAAAGAAATTAATAAATCAATAAATGAAGTTGATATTGAAGTTATAGAAGAAGAATCTACAGGATTTTTAGGTTTAATTGGACAAAAAGATGCTGTTGTTAAAATTTCTTACGATGAAGATATTAATGAGGGAATTGATTCATTAATGAAAGAAATTGAAGAAGATAGCAAAAAAGAGCTAGAAAAAGAATTTGATTTGGAAGATTTATCAGAAAAAATAGAAGAAGAAAATTCTTTTGAAGATGAATTGGATGAAAAAGAAAATTTAGATGAAATAAATGAATCTTTTGAAGACTTAATAGAAGAAGATTTTGAAGATGAATTAGAAGATTCTGACCAAAAAGAAGACGAAGTAAGTCTTTATTACAAAGCAAAAGATTTGTTAGAAGAAATTTTAATCCAAATGCACTTTGAAGATGTAAAAGTTATTGGAAATTTAGAAGATAACATAATTAAGCTTGATGCAAAAATTGATCCAAAAGATACAGGAATCGTAATTGGAAAAAATGGAAGAACCCTTGATGCAATTGAAACTGTAATAAGAAAAATTATAAAAGCAAGATCAAATAAGGTTAAGCTTAATATAGATATAAACAACTATAAAAAAAGACGCGATGATAAAATTGTAATGCTTGCTGATAAGGCGTGCAAAAAAGTTCTAAAAACAAGAAAAAGTTGGAACTTAAAATATATGAATTCCTATGAAAGAAGACTTGCTCACGAGCAAATTTCAAAATATGATAAGCTTGATTCTCACTCAGAAGGAGTTGAGCCAAAAAGATATGTTGTAGTTGATTATAAATTAGATTAACATAAAGGATGTTTCACGTGAAACATCTTTTTTAATTGATAAAATTAATGTATAATATGGAAAGAATGAAAATTTTGTTTATGTCAAAGGTAAACAGTCATTTTAGAAAGGATGAATTATGAGTGAATCTACAATAGCAGCAATTTCTACGCCACAAGGTAGTGGTGGTATATCTATAGTTCGTATGAGTGGCGATAAATCTTTTGACATTATAAAAAAGATTTTTAAGCCAATAAATAACAGACCTTTAGATAGAGAAAAAGATAATAGGATGATGAGATACGGTCATATAGAAAAAGACGGCCGTATTTTTGATGAAGTTATGGTTAATTTTATGAAAGGACCAAATACCTACACAAGAGAAGATATTTGCGAGATAAATTGCCACGGTTCAATGATTTCTGTAAGAGATATTTTGAATTTATTATTGGATATGGGCTGTGAGCTTGCAGATAGGGGAGAATTTACCAAAAGAGCTTTTTTAAATGGAAGAATTGATTTATCTCAAGCTGAGGCAGTTCTTGATATTATAAATTCAACCAATGAATTATCACAAAAACAAGGTTTAAAGCATTTATCAGGTTTGTTGAGAGAAAAAATTGAGGAAATTAGAAATATAGAACTTGAGGCCTTATCAAGAATAGAATATTCGATTAATTTTACCGAAGATGGAGAGGATTTGCCAGTTGATAATATTATAGCTTTTATGCAAAAGGCATATGATGAAATTTCAAAACTTCTAGCAACAGCAAATAAGGGAAAACTTGTTAAAGATGGGATTGAAACAACTATAATTGGCAAACCAAATGTAGGAAAATCTTCACTTTTAAATGTTTTATTAAATGAAAATAGGGCAATTGTTACAGATATTCCTGGAACTACAAGAGATTCTATAACTGAGTATATAAATCTTGGAAATTTAACCTTAAAAATTAATGATACGGCAGGAATTAGGGAAACCCACGATGAAGTTGAAAAAATAGGAGTGCAAAGATCAAAAGAATTAGCAGAAGATGCAGATCTTATTATAGCAATATTTGATAGGTCCAGAAAACTAGATCACGAAGATAAGATGATTTTGGATATGTTAAAGGGAAAAAATGCTATTATAATCTTAAACAAAATTGATTTGGATTCAAAAATTTCAAAAAGTGATTTTGATGATTCTTTTAAAATTATCGAAACATCTATGGTTTCACGAGATGGAGTTGATAAATTAGAAGGAGCTATTTTTGATATTTTTGATTCAAAAGAATTAAATAAAGAATCTTTGATGATTACAAATTTAAGACATGAAAGATTATTAAATTCTTCAAGAAAAAAACTGGAATCATCATTAGATGATATAAAAGCTTTTGTTCCTATTGATTGTGTAGAAGTTGATTTGAGATCTTCTTATGATGATTTGGGACTTATAATAGGAGAAACTGTTTCAGATGAAATAATGGATAAGGTATTTAGGGAGTTTTGTGTTGGAAAATAATAAGTTAGAAAATAAAAATCATAAATATATAGACGAAGCATATGATGTAGTTGTTATAGGTGCAGGTCATGCTGGTTGTGAGGCAGGACTTGCCTCTGCTAGGCTTGGATTTAAAACTTTGGTTCTTACAACAAGTATGGAATCGGTGGCTGATATGCCATGTAATCCTAATATTGGAGGAACTGGAAAGGGACATATAGTAAGAGAAATTGATGCTCTTGGTGGAGAGATGGCAATAAATATTGACAAAACCTTTATACAATCAAGGATGTTAAATACATCAAAAGGACCTGCTGTTCATTCATTGAGAGTTCAAGCTGATAAAATCAAATACCATCAAGAGATGAAAAAAACTCTTGAAAATCAAGAAAATCTTGATTTGTTTGAACAAGAAGTAGATAAAATTAATATTGAAGATGGCAAAGTAAAAAGCGTTGAAACAATTCAAGGGGCAATTTTTCCTACAAAAGCTTGTGTGGTTTGTACAGGAACATATTTAAATGGAAAAATTTTGATGGGAGATTTTCAAAAAACATCAGGTCCACATGGTTTATCTGCAGCAACTCATTTATCCGATAGTTTAGAGCAATTAGGTTTTTCATTAAGACGTTTTAAAACTGGAACCCCAGCAAGAGTTGATAAAAAAAGTCTAGATCTAACAAAGACTGAAATTCAAAAAGGAGATGAAAATGTTGTTGCCTTTTCATTTTTAAATGAAGACAAAGATTTTTCAGATAAAAAACAAGAAGCTTGTTATTTGACATATACAACAGAAAAAACTAAGGAAATTATTATGGAAAATTTGGATAGGTCACCAATGTACGCAGGCCTTGTAAAGGGAATTGGTCCAAGATATTGCCCATCAATTGAAGATAAAATGGTAAGATTTCCAGATAGGGACATCCACCAAGTTTTTATTGAACCAGAAAGTCTTTCAACAGATGAGATGTATATTCAAGGCGTTTCATCAACTCTTCCTCAAGAAGTTCAAAAAGAATTCTATAAAACCATAGAAGGCTTAGAAAATTGTAAAATCATTAGACCTGCTTATGGAATTGAATATGACTGTCTTGATTCTACAAATTTAAAAAGAAGTTTAGAGTCAAAAGAGATTGAAAATTTATTTTTTGCAGGACAAATAAATGGCTCAAGTGGATATGAAGAAGCTGCAGGGCAAGGTCTTATTGCAGGAATAAATGCAGCTTTAAAATTAAGAGGAGAAGATGCATTAATTCTTGATAGGTCTGATGCTTATATTGGAGTTTTGATTGATGATTTAGTAACTAAGGGAACTAATGAACCATATAGGATGATGACTTCAAGGTGTGAATATAGACTTACAATGAGACAAGATAATGCTGATTTTAGGCTTACAGAAAAAGGACATGAAATAGGACTTGTATCAGATAAACGTTATGAAAAAATGGTTGTAAAAAGAGAAAATATTGAAAAAGAAATTTCTAGATTAAAAAATGTAATGATTAGTCCTAACGAAAAAAATAATGAAATTCTAGAAAAAATAGGTTCAAATCCTATAAAAACTGGATATAGTTTGTTCGATCTTATAAAAAGACCAGAATTAACCTATAAAAAATTGGAAGTTTTGGATCCTGATAGACCAGAATTACCAAAATTCCAACAAATTCAAGTTCAAACAGAAATCAAATATCAAGGATATATCAAAAAACAAATGGCAGATATAGGAAAATTTAAAAAACTAGAAAACAAAAAACTAGACCATGATATTGATTATAGTAAAATAAATGGATTGAAAAAAGAATCAGCAGAAAAATTAAATAAAATAAAGCCAGATTCAATAGGTCAAGCCTCAAGAATTTCAGGAGTTTCGCCAGCAGATATAAATGTACTTCTTATAAGACTCAAGTCGGGAGATTTAAATGGATAAGTTTAAAATATATGAACAAATGCTCATAGAAACAAATAAAAAATTTAATCTAACAAGCATTGATGACCCAAAAGAAATAAGGATAAAACATTTTGAAGACTCTCTTACTATAAAATCATATATAAACAAAGGAATGAAAGTTTTGGATATAGGATCAGGAGCTGGATTTCCAGGAATACCTCTAAGAATTGAAAAAGATTTTGATTTAACTTTGATAGATTCAGTAAATAAAAAAGTAAATTTTATGAATGAAGTAATAGAAGAATTAAAACTTGAAAAAGCCAAAGCTATTCATGTCAGAGCAGAAGATTACGCAAAAGATCATAGGGAAGAATTTGATATGGTTATTTCAAGAGCTGTTGCAAATTTATCAACACTTTCAGAATATGCTCTTCCATTTTTAAAAGTTGGCGGAATATTTATAGCAATGAAAGGCCCAAAGGCAGAAGAAGAATATGAACAAGCACAAAATGCTTTGAAAATTTTGGGAGGAGAATTAATTAATATTGACACAATTGATCTTTACGGAAATACAAGAAAAAATATTTTGATAAAAAAAGTAAGGTCAACGAAAAAGAAATATCCTAGAGGAAAAAATCAACCAAAGAAAAATCCTTTATAAAAATTAAAATAAATAAAAGAAAAAATGTTTCACGTGAAACATTTTTTTATTGAAAATATGTTATACTATTATAGAGAAAAGAGGATTTATGAAAGCACAAATTTTTTCTGTAGGAACAGAAATATTATTAGGAAATATTACAGATACAAATTCGAAATTTATAGGACAAAAACTTACAGAGTATGGAATAGATGTCTATAAGATGGTAACTATTGGAGATAATTTTGATAGATTGTTCCAAGCAATGAAAAATGCTTATGGAAAAGTTGATTATATTTTTGTAACAGGAGGGCTTGGGCCAACTGAAGATGACATAAGCAAAGAAGTTGCCATAAAAGTTATTGGCAAAGAAGGCCAAGTAGAAATTGATAAAAAATCAAAAGAAAGAATTGAAAGTTATTTTTCTAATAACAAAAAAGCTGTTAAGGTAAATTTAAAGCAAGTAAAATTTCCAAATGGTGCAATTATTTTAGATAACGACAAAGGAACAGCTCCAGGTTGTATAATGGGAGATAAGACTAAGATAATTCTTCTTCCAGGACCACCAAGAGAAATGGAATATATGTTTGAAAATAAACTTTCAAGTTATTTAAAAAAAGATGCTATTATTAAATCGAAGAATTTAAGAATAGGACTTTTGGGAGAATGGGATATGGCGAATAGAATTGATTTGTCATCAACAAACCCTACAATTTCTCCTTATTTTGATAATGAAGGTGGATTTTTAAGAATTACAGCAAAGGCTAAAAGCGAAAAAGAAGCAGATTTTTTATTAAATGAAAAAGAAAAAGAAGTTAAAAATGTTTTTGGAAATTTGTTTATTTCCGATGATGGTTTGAGAAAAGAAGAAACTTTAATAAATTTATTAAAAGAAAGAAATGAAAAAGTTTCTACTTGTGAATCTATAACAGGTGGATTGATTGCTTCATCAATAATAGATATAAGTGGAGCAAGTGAGGTAATAGAAGAATCCTATATAACTTATTCAGATAAAATTAAAGAAAAGATTTTAAATGTTTCACGTGAAACATTAGACAAATATAGTGCGGTAAGTGTTGAGTGTGCAAACGAAATGATCGAAGGCTTATACAAAATTACAAATTCAAGTCTTTGTATAGGATCAACTGGCTATGCTCACAAGGGAGAGGTAATTCTTGCTATAAAATATAAGAACCAAAAAGTTATAAAAAAATTTCAATTTTCAGCTGATAGGAATAAGGCAAGACTTTTTGCAAAAAATCGAGCCTTGGATCTTGCTATAATTATTATGAGAGGTAAGTATGAAGACAATATCGATATTTAATCAAAAAGGTGGAGTAGGAAAAACTACAAGCGTTGTAAATCTTGCGGTAGCCTTGTCAAAACTGGATAAAAAAGTATTGGTTATTGATTTTGATCCACAAGCCAATACAACAACAGGTCTTGGTTTTGATAAAAATGAACTTGAAAAATCAATATACAAGATGTTTTATGATGAAGGGGATAATTACAAGGATTATATTTTAAAAAGTCAGGAAGGTCCTTATCTAATAGCTAGCGAAAATTCCTTGTCAGGTCTTGAAGTAGAGCTTGTAAGTCTTGATGAAGAGGAAAGATTGAAAATGCTTAGCCAAATCATTGAAGAAATAAAAAAAGATTTTGACATTATTTTGATAGATTGCCCACCATCTTTGGGACTTTTGTCTTTAAATGCCCTTGTAGCTAGTGATTCTATAATTATTCCTATTCAAACAGAATACTATGCTCTTGAGGGAGTGAGCGAGCTATTAAAAACTTATCAAACAATAAAAGAATCAATAAAGGAAGATTTGGAAATTGAGGGAGTTTTGCTTTGTATGTTTGATAAGGATACGGATTTATCTTATGAAGTAGTAGAAGAAGTAAAATCATTTTTTAAAGAGAAAGTATTTTCTACTATGATTCCAAGAAATATAAAACTCGCAGAGGCACCATCATTTGGAAAATCTGTTATATCTTATGATGAAAAATCTAAGGGAGCTAGAGCTTACTTGTCTTTGGCAAAAGAGCTTGTAGAAAATGTTTTTGGAAAAAAGGAAAACTTAGAAAAAAATTCAAAGATTGAAGAAAAAAATGATAATTTAAATAATGCTGAGATAAAAAATTCAGAAAAAACTAAAGAAATCCGTGATGAAAAATCTAAGGAAGATAAAAACATAGTTAAGAATGATAAAAAAGAAAATTCTGATGAGACAATAGTAAAGAAAAACAAATTTTCTTTTAATCAAAATAAACTAGTAAATAATGAAAAGAGGGATTAGCTATGACGAAAAAAACATTGGGTAGAGGACTTGGATCTCTAATACCAGAAAATAACAAAAAAAATAAGGCCATAGTTAGGATTCCTTTGGAAAAAATTTATGCGAGGGAAGACCAACCTAGGAAAAATTTTGATGATAAATCACTTGAAGGTCTTAGTCAATCAATAGAAAAATATGGCTTATTAAATCCAATTGTTCTTAAAAAAAATGGGATAAGATATGAAATAATTGCTGGAGAACGTAGGTTTAGGGCAAGTAAGCTTTTGGGTTTAAAAGAAATTGATGCAATTATAAAAAATGTGGATACAAAGGATATTGATATATTATCTATTGTTGAAAATGTTCAAAGGGAAGATTTATCTGGTCTTGAAGAGGCCAATGCTTATAATGAGCTTTCAAAAAACTATGGTATGACTCAAGATGAAATAGCGAAAACTGTTGGCAAATCAAGATCTTACATTGCAAATACCCTAAGACTTTTAAAACTTGATGAAAATTCAAAAAAAGAGCTTGAAGAGGGAAATATTTCTTCATCCCAAGCAAGAACACTTCTTTCTATAAAGGATGAAGAAGATAGAAAAAAAAGCCTTGATGATTTTAAAAATAAAAAAACAAATATAAGAAAAGTTGAAAAGATTAGTTCTAAAAATAATAAAAAAAATCAAAAGGAAGATAATTTAGATAGGATTTTATTTGAGGATTTTGAGGAAAAATTTATTGACCTACTTAATTCAAAGGTAGAAATTAAAAAAAATAATGAAACTTATAGGGTTACTATTGATTGTTTTTCTATTGAGGAGATAGAAAATTTATATTGGAGATTAAAAAATGGAAAAGAATAAAATGATAGATTTTTCTGTAGACCATCTTATAGAAAATACCAGAAAAAAAACAGCTAATCCAGGCGGAGGAGCTATTACAAGTCTTGTTGGAAACCTAGGCTTAAACCTTATTTTGATGATGGCAAAAAAAGATTATAAGGATGAAAAATTAAATAAAAAATCCAAAAAAATCGAAGAGAAATTCAAAAAATATTCTGAAGAATTAAAAGAACTTATGCAAGAAGATATTGATAAGGTAAATCTTTTAATAAAAGCTTATAAAAATAAGGAAATAAAAAATTACGATGACTATATTATAGAGGCAAACAAGGCTCCAAAAAGAACTATAGAGCTTATGATAATTGTTATGCAAGATTGTGATTTTATTTTAAAATATGGAAATATTGATGCGATTTCTGATGGAGAAATAGGGCTTAGACTTGTAAAAGAATCAATCCATTCTTCTTTTATAAACCTTATTTTGAATGAGGAAAATATTACTGATCCAAATCATGAAAAAACAAATTACAAATCTATTATAAATTTCTGTGATAAATTATATAAGGATAATATGAAAATCATCGAAGAAAGGGAAAAGAAATGGGACAAATAATAGCTATAGTGATCTTATTTATTCTTGTTATTTTTGAATATTCTATGATAAAAGCTAATAATAACAAACTAAAAAGACAAAAAAGAAGATACGATCATCTACTTAGGGGCAAAAATCCTGATGTAAATCTTGAAGAATTAATTTTACAATTAAATGACCAAATCGAACAATCAAATAGAGAAATAAAATCTCTTGACCAAAGATCATCAGATACAAAAAATACTACAATGGGAGCTGTTAGCAAAATGGCAGTTGTTCATTATGATGCTTTTGATAGCCAAAGAGGAAGAAATTCGTTTTCATTAACTCTCCTAGATTCATATCACAATGGAATAATTCTTACAAATTTATATTCACAAGATGGCTCAAATACTTACTTAAAAGAGATTACAAATGGAGAATGTGACATAGAGCTTTCCGAAAGGGAAAAGGAATCTTTAGAAAAAGCAAAATTATAGAAGATAATTAAAATTATTGGGGTATAATATTAATGCTAAAATCGATTTATGATTAGGAGGTAATTATGGCAAACGATGGAGTTATGGAACTTGCTACTGAAAATATTAGGGGCAAAAATCGCAAAATAGTATTTCCAGAAGGCAATGACTCAAGAGTATTAAGAGCAGCTATTAGACATCAAAATGATGGTCTTATAGTACCAATACTTTTAGGAGATAAAGAAGAAATTCAAAAAGTAGCAGAAGAAGAAGGGGTAAAATTAGGAGATATTCAAATAATAAACCCTAGAGAAAGCGAACTACTTGATGAATTAGTAGATAAATACGTTGAACTTAGGAAAGGCAAAAACACCAGAGAAGATGGTGAATATATATTAAAGAAAGATAACAATTACTTTGGTACAATGCTAGTTCAAACTGGAAAAGCAGATGGAATGGTTTCAGGAGCATCAAATCCAACTGGAGATACTGTAAGACCAGCCCTACAACTTATCAAAACAAGAAAAGGTGTAAATAGAGTATCCGGTGTTATGATTATGCTTGGACCTAATGGAGAAAAATTATTATTTGCAGATACAGCAATAAATATTACTCTTCAATCAAACGAACTTGCAGAAGTTGCAGTAGAAGCAGCAAAAACAGCAGAAGAATTTGGAATTGAACCAATAGTTGCTATGCTATCATTTTCAACAAAAGGATCTGCAAAACACGAACTTGCAAGAAAAGTAGAAGAAGCTACAAAACTTGCAAAAGAAATGGATCCAAATCTTAAAGTTGATGGAGAAATGCAATTTGATGCAGCAATTTCACCACAAGTTGCAAGAAAGAAAATTCCTAATTCAGATGTAGCAGGAAAAGCAAAAGTATTCATTTTCCCAGACCTACAAGCTGCAAATATTGGATATAAAATTGGACAAAGACTTGGTGGATACGAAGCTTTAGGACCAATACTTCAAGGATTAAACAAACCAGTTAACGACCTTTCAAGAGGATGTAACGAAGAAGACGTATATAAATTAACAATACTAACAGCAAATCAAGTTAGAGATTAATAAAAATTTCAAAAGAGACAGTCGCTAGATTGCCTCTTTTGTTATACAAAAAATTAATATATAAAATATAAAAATAATAAAACAAAAAGGGGTGATGATAATATTTAGAGAAGAAATAAAACAAAATGCCAAAGCTGTTGTTCCTATAGCAGTTTTAGTTTTAATTTTAAATTTATTTAGACCAGTAGAAAACAAAATTATTATAAAATTTTTAATAGGATGTATTGGAATAATTTTTGGTCTTTCTATTTTTCTTACTGGAGTTAATCTATCAATTTCAAAAATTGGAACATATATGGGAGATTTTATTGCAAAATCTGAAAAAATAATTAAAGTTATTATTTTTGGAATTTTTATAGGATTTATAATTTCAATTGCAGAACCAGATCTTTTAATTTTAGCAAATCAAGTAAGAAGTGCTATCGGGCTTTCTTCCTTATTAATAGTAGCTATAATTTCGATTGGGGTTGGCTTTATGATTTCTCTTGGTCTTTTTAGGATATTTAAAGAAATAAAACTTTCAACACTTATGTTTATAATTTATGGTGTGATTTTTATTTTAATGTTTATAGTAAATGATTTGGGTCACGCTATAGCTTTTGATGCATCGGGAGCAACTACGGGTGCAATGACAACTCCATTTATTATTGCTCTAGGTCTTGGAGTAAGTAAATTAAAGGGAGAAAAAAAGGGAGAAGAAAATTCATTTGGCCTTGTAGGAATCGCATCAACGGGACCAATTCTTGCGGGACTTTTGATGACTATGTCTATAAATTCAAAAAATATTTTGCTAGAAGAACAAGCTCATCAACTAGCTTTGATTTCAGGATTTAAATCGGCAAGTTTTGCAATTTTGCCAATAACTTTGGTGTTTTTTATAATGGACAAGCTAGTTTTTAAAATTAAAAATAAAAAATCAATAAATCTTGGTTTGATTTACACTTACCTAGGACTGATTATATTTTTGGCAAGTGTAGAAGGTGGATTTATGGAACTTGCAAGATTTATGGGAGAGAATTACTCTGATTTTAGATTTGTACCTATCATTGGATTTATTTTGGGACTTTTGGTAGTTTTGGCAGAGCCTGCTGTCTTTGTTTTGGCAGAACAAGTCGAAGAAGTTACAGGAGGTTCAATCCATAAATCTTCAATAATGAAAGCTCTTTCTGTTGGAGTTGCTTTTGCAGTTATGCTTGCTATGCTTAGAATAAAAATAGAAGGCTTTAAATTATGGATGATAATTGTTCCAGGATTTTTAATAGCTCTAATTTTATCAAGAAATGTTTCCCAACTTTTTGTAGGAATTGCTTTTGATTCGGGAGGAGTTGCGTCAGGGCCAATGACTGCGACTTTTATATTAGGTTTTTGTCAAGGAGTTGCAGGAAATATTGAAGGTGGATTTGGAGTGATTGCCTTTGTAGCTTTAATGCCAGTGATTACAATTATGATAATGGGATCTTTTTATAAGGAGGCCATAGAAGGATAATGAAATATTTAAGAATAATAACACCAAGATCAAAAGGGTCAAAAATTATGAACCAATTAAAAGAAAAAGGTGCTAAGTCAATATCTTGCCTTTTGGCAGAAGGATCTGCCAATGCACATATTCTTGAAGTTTTAGAAATTGATAAGGAAAAAAAAGAAATAGTTTCAGCACTTGTAAACGATGATTTGGTAAATGATTTATTAGACCAAATAAAAGATAAATTTGATAAGAAAAACACATCTATAATGTTTACGACACCAGTAGATTACAAAGGAGAAATAGATATGGAATATGAAGCTTTGTATGTAATAGTTAATAAGGAAAATGCAGATAAAGTTATAGAAATATCCCAAAAAGAAGGAGCAAAAGGCGCAACTGTTGTTCATGGCAGAGGATCTGGAATTCAAAAAAAATCTGTGTTTTTAAATATGACTATAGAGCCTGAAAAAGATATTGTCATAATGCTTATAAAAAAGGAAATTTCAGAGAAAGTAAAATCAGCAATTTATGATGCAATGAATTTGGATGAAAATTCGAAGGGGATTTTATTTTCACTTCCTGTCACAGATGTGCGCGGGCTTGTTGAGCAAAATTAAGACGGTATAATTTAAAGAGAAAAAATGGAGGATATTATGAAAGAAATAAATACAAGTGAATTTGATACACACGTTTTAGAAAACGAAGGAATAGTTTTAGTAGATTTTTCAGCAACTTGGTGCGGACCTTGCAAAATGCAAAAACCAGTTCTTGAAGAAATGGAAGGCGAAGTTGATTTTGAAATATATTCAGTAGACGTAGATGAAAATCCAGACCTTGCAGGAAGATATAATGTAAATGCAGTTCCATCAATGATGTTATTTAAAGGTGGAGTTTTAAAAAATACTCTAGTAGGTTTTCAAGCTAAAGAAGTAATACTTGAAGAAATAGAAAAACTTAAATAATGGATTATGATTTAATAATAATAGGATTTGGGCCTGCAGGAATTTCTGCAGGTCTAAATGCTAGTATAAGAGGAAAAAAAGTTCTAATTATTGGGAAAAAATCAAAAGCCTTGGAAAAAAGTCCCTCAATAAAAAATTATTTGGGATTTAGTGATATAAAAGGCTTGGACTTATACAATAATTTTAGAGACCATATAAAAAATTATCCTGTTAAGATATTGGATAGGAAAATAAAGGCAGTTTATGCCATGGGAGAATATTTTTCAATAGATTTGGGCGAAAAAATGCTCACATCAAAAGCTTGCATAATTGCAACAGGAATTGATATGGGAAAAAGCATTGAAGGAGAAGATGAATTTTTTGCCAAAGGAATTTCTTATTGTGCAACTTGTGATGCCAGCCTATATAAAGGAAAAAAAGTAGTCTTGGTTGGCTATAATGAAGAAGCTATTGAAGAAGCAAATTTTATAAATAAAATGGCAAGCCAAACAATTTTTGTAAATCCTAATAAAAAACCTATAGAACTTGACGATGGAATTAAAATTATAAACAAAAAGCCAAAAAAATTTCTAGGAGCTTTGAAGGCCGAAAGTCTTATATTAGAAGATGGGGAAGAATTGAAGGCTGATGGATTTTTTGTAATAAAAAATTCTTCAAAGCCAAAAAGTCTTGTTCCATCAGTGAAGATTGAAAATAGCCATATAAAAGTAGACTTAGATATGAAAACAAACATAAAAGGTCTATTTGCCTGTGGAGATATAGTTGGCACACCTTATCAAATAAATAAGGCGGTAGGTCAAGGACAAATTGCTGGATTAAATGCGGCAAGTTATATAAGTAAAAATAAATAAAATGTTTCACGTGAAACAATTAATGTCATGCAATGAAGTGTGGCATTATTTTTTTGTTTAAATTTATTTTTAAAAAATTCATTTATAATTTATTTTTTTATGCTTGGAGATTTTTTAATTTCAAAAAAATTTATCATAATTTTAGCTCTAATAATATAAAAATTGTAAAAAACATAATTAATACATAATTAAAATTAATTATCAAAAATATTCTTTCTTTTTACTTGAAAAATGTCGTATTATATGTAGAATAATATTTAAGTAGATTATTCTATTCTAGATTACAGTCTATAAATTGTAAGGAGGTTTATATGACAAGAACACACATAGAATTTTTTGAATTTAATAACTCTATATTTTCAATGATTAGGGAAATATCACATAAGATAGATTTGCTTTTACAAGAAACAGCTCAAGAAATGGGCGTTACAACTCTTCAACTTAAAATGATTATGACTCTATCAGCATCTGATGAATCAGTTTCTATTGGAAATCTTGGTAAATCAATTGGAGTAAATGGTGGAAATATTTCTAATATTTGCAAGAAATTGGAAAAACAAGGATTTGTTGATAGAAATAGATCTGATGAAGATGAAAGAGTTGTTAATGTAAAATTAACACAAAAGGGTTTTGATGCTGCTGAAAAGGTAAGCAAATATTTTGATAAAATTAGACCTAAAGATGACGAAAAAAGTATAAATTCTAATTTAAAAACAATAATTAATGAATTAGATTCACTAGATAATTTATTAGACGATTACATTGTTAGGAGTGGTTTATAGATGCCATCATTTAAAAAAGGCAAAAGGCCTCTAGTCTATTATTGGATTATTGCCATTGTGGCATTTTTGGTTATTCAACAAATTTTGCAACCAATTAGGGCTGAGGGAAAACCAAAAGAGATAACTTATTCTCAATTTGTATCAATGATTGATAATGGACAAGTTAGAGAAGTTACAAAAGATGATTATAATTACACTTTCACAGCGGTAGTTGATGGAGATAAGCAAAAATTCATCACAGGCTTGTGGCCTGATACTGACCTTACTGAAAGGCTTCTTGAGGCTAGCAAAAAACACAAAAACTTGACCTTTACCAAGGAAGTTGAAACAAAGATGAGCCCATGGCTTACCTTGTTTGTTACAAGTATTTTGCCATTGTTGTTTTTACTTTTTATATTTTATATGGCAAATAGGTCTTTATCAAAGACTATGGGAGGCCGTGGCGGCGGAGACTTTATGAATTTTGGTAAATCAAACGCCAAAATTTATATGGAAAACAAAACTGGCAAGACCTTTGCAGATGTAGCAGGTCAAGAAGAAGCGAAAGATAGCTTAAATGAAGTAGTAGATTTCTTGCATGGACCACAAAAATACAAGGAAATCGGTGCGGTTTTACCAAAAGGAGTACTTCTTGTAGGCCCTCCAGGAACTGGTAAGACTCTTCTTGCAAAAGCTGTTGCAGGAGAGGCAAATGTTCCATTTTTCTCAATTTCAGGTTCTGAATTTGTAGAAATGTTTGTAGGAATGGGTGCTAGCAAGGTTCGTGATCTTTTCAAACAAGCAAAAGAAAAAGCGCCTTGTATAGTATTTATCGACGAGATAGATGCCATTGGTAAAAAACGTGATGTTTCAGGATATTCAGGAAATGACGAACGTGAGCAAACACTTAACCAATTGCTAAACGAAATGGACGGATTTGATGCTACTGAGGGAGTAGTTTTATTATCTGCAACCAACAGACCAGAAATTCTAGACCCAGCTCTAACAAGACCAGGACGTTTTGATAGAAGGGTTCAAGTAGAATTACCAGATTTAAAAGGTCGTGAAGATATATTAAAAGTTCATGCAAAAAAAATTAAGCGTGAAGATGAAATTGATTATGAAGAAATAGCAAAAAGAACTGCAGGAACAAGCGGTGCTGACCTTGCAAATATTGTAAACGAAGGAGCTTTGAGAGCTGTTAGAGAAGGACGTAAAAAACTAACTCAAACAGACCTTGAAGAATCAATCGAAACAGTTATAGCTGGTGCTCAAAAGAAAAATGCAGTTATTTCAGACGATCAAAAGAAAATTATCGCTTACCACGAAGTAGGACATGCTCTTGTTGCAGCAATTCAAACACAAAAAACCCCAGTAACCAAAATTACAATTGTACCAAGAACTGGTGGAGCTTTGGGTTATACAATGACTGTCGACAAAGATGAGAAATTTATAATGACAAAACAAGAGCTATTTGATGAAATAGTAACCTTGGCAGGTGGAAGAAGTGCAGAAGAATTAATATTTAATGCAAAAACCACTGGAGCAAGCAACGATATAGAAAAAGCCACAGCCATAGCAAGAAATATGGTAACAATTTATGGTATGGATGATGACTTTGACTTTATGCAACTTGAACAAATCCAAGGAAGATACCTTGGCGGTCAAAGATCAATGATAGTTTCAAATGGAACTGGAGATAAGATTGACCAAAAAGTAGGAAAAATTATTGCCCAAGCTCACATGAGAGCTATAGAAATTTTAAAAGATAATTTAGAAAAACTTCATGAAATTTCAGATTTTCTTTTAAAAGAAGAAACAATTACAGGCGAGCAATTTATGGAAATATTAAATAAAAAACCTGTAGAAAATAAAGAAAATCCTAAACAAGAACCTTCAAATGAAAATAAATTAGAAGAAAAAGCAATCGAAGATGAAATAAAAACATCAGATGACAAAAAAGAAAATTCTAGCGAAATTTCAAATGAAGATTTGAAAAAGGAATTGGAAGAAACTTTGAATGAAAATGAAGAAAAATCTTCAGATAAAGATTTAGATGATACAATAGCCCTAGGCTCAAGTGAACAATCAAATCAAGAAGATGAATAATAAAAAGAGCCTTAGTGGCTCTTTTTGTTTTAAGGGAAAAAGATTAAAAATAGAAAATAAAAATTAACTTCAAATTAAATGTTTTGGGGTTTTGAGGTTTATATGGAATATATAATTAGAATTGAAGATAAAAAAGATAGTTTTACTCAGACAGATAAAAATATTGCATCTTATATATTAAACAACAAGGACTTGATAATAAAACAATCGAGCATTGACCTTGCAAAAAATACAAAATCATCTCAGGCTGCTGTTACAAGATTTGTAAAAAAAATCGGCTATAATTCCTTTGTGGATATGAAAATATCAATTGCAAAAGCCTTTGAAGAAGAAAGTGATTTTATAGAAGATGAAATAAAAAAATCTGACAAAACAAAGGATATAATAAGTAAGTCTAAGGCAAATATACAAAAAACAATAGAAAAAACTTATGCATTAATTGATGAAGAAAAAATTGAAAAGGCGTGCCAAATTTTAAATAAGGCTAAAAAAATTTATCTTTCAGGAGTGGCAGGTTCTGGACTTATATGCGAAGATTTTTATTATAAATTATTAAGGGCAGGGGCAGATGTGTATTATGAGAAAGACGCCCATACAAATCTTTCAAGAATTTCTCATATAGGAAAAAATGATCTTTTAATTGCAATAACTTATGGGGCAAAAACAAAAGAAGTATTGGAATCATTTAATTATGCGAAAATTAAGGGAGCTTCTCTTATAAGTATAAGCAAAAATGAAAATTCAAAACTTGCAAAAGATTCTGACGTTTTTATAAAAATTCCATCAAGTGAAAAAGAAATTAGGTATGGAGCGATTGCGTCGAGATTTTCATCTTTAATCATAACGGATATTTTATATTTTTCTTATATAGGATTAAATTATGATTATGTAGTGGATAATTTAAAAGTTACCAAAGAATTTACAGACAAACTTAAAATTTAATTTTAAAAATATAAAGAAACACTTGAAATTATATTTCAAGTGTTTTATAATGTAAATGTGAAAAGCTTTTCTATGAGAAAAAGGAAGTATTTATGTTAGGTTTTAGTTTATATCTTAATCAAAATAAAGAAGAAATTATAAAAAAGCTAGAAGAATTTAAAAATTATGATTTTTAGTTTACATCTATGCACTATCCTCTAAAAGACGAGAATATGGATAAATTATTGTGGCTTTTGAATATGTTAAAAAATTCAAAAACGAAAGTTTGTGTAGATTTAAATGGAGAAGTTTTGAAAAAATTTCCTAAACTTTTAGATTTAAACATAATAATAAGGCTAGATTTTGGATTTAATAATGAACTAATAGCTAAATTATCTAAAAAAAATAAATTGGCTATAAATGCATCGACCATAGATTATAATAATCTAATGGATTTGAAAGAAAAAAATTCAAATTTTTCAAATATTAGTGCTTGGCATAATTATTATCCTCTTTCATATTCAGGACTTGGAAGTGATGAATTTATTAATAAAAATCAAATGTTAAAAGCATTTGGCGTTGATATTTTTGCTTTTTTTCAAGGAGATAATGATTTTAGGGGACCAATGTTTGAAAGTCTTCCAACTTTGGAAGAAGATAGGTGGGAAAATCCTTATTATTCTTATTTGAAACTTAAAAGAAAGTATAAAATAAAAAATCTCTTGTTATCTGAAGGAATCTCACAAAAAATTAAAAAATATATAGAAGATTATGAGAAAAATAAGCTAATAAATTTAGATGTTTTTTTGGAAGATGATTATAAAGATTTGAAAAAAATTGAAGTTAGAGAGGATATAAGCGATTATTTGATAAGAAATAAAAGGTCCTATAAATTTATTGAAAAAATCGATGATAGAGAAATAAAAAAGGGCGATTTAGTAATTTTAAATAAAAATGCCAAAAGATATTCTGGAGAGCTTGAAATAATTAGAAAAGATATAGGAGAAGATAAGATGAGAAATATTATTGGACATGTAGATAAGTCTCATCTTGGAATATTAGATTTGATAGGAGGAAGTGATAGACTTGTCATCAACAGAATCAAGAAATAACAAGAGCAAGGGCTTGGACACCAAGTCAACTCTAGAAATTTTAAAAATAATTAATAATGAAGATATGACAATAGCTAAAAAAGTTGGCGAAAAAATCCCAGATATTGAAAAACTAACAGATGCTATTGTAGATGTGTTTAAAAAGGGCGGTCATTTATATTATATTGGCGCAGGAACTAGCGGAAGACTTGGAGTTTTGGATGCGTCTGAAGCATTTCCAACTTTTTCCGTAGATAAAAATATGATAAAAGGAATTATTGCAGGAGGAGATAAGGCACTAAGAAATCCAATTGAAAACGCAGAAGATGATGAAAATTTGGCAAAAAAAGATTTGATAGACCATGGATTTACAAAAGATGATTTGCTTGTAGGAATAGCAAGCAGTGGAAGAACACCTTATGTTATTGGAGCATTAAAATATGCAAAAAAACTTGGGGCAAAAACAGGTTCGATAACTTGCAACATAGGTTCTGAAATTTCAAAATTTGCAGATTATCCAATAGAAATAGACACAGGAAGCGAAGTTTTGACAGGTTCTACTAGAATGAAAGCAGGGACTGCAACAAAAATGGTTTTGAATATGATTTCAACAACTTCAATGGTAAGAATCGGAAAAGTTTACGATAATCTTATGGTTGATCTTAGGGTATCAAATGAGAAATTAAAAAATAGGGCTTTGAAAATGATTGAAGATATTTGCAATATTGATAAAAGTTATGCAGAAAAATTACTAGATGATGCAGATGGCAGGGTAAAATGTGCAATTTTAATGGAAAAAAAATCAATTAGCAAAAAAGAAGCGCTTGAATTGTTGGAAGAAAACGAAGGATTTTTAAGAAAGGGAATACAATGAAACAAGATAACAAAAAAATCGCCACAGACCTTATAGAAAATTTTGGTGGAAAAGATAATATAACAGAAGTTATAAATTGTATGACAAGAGTAAGGGTAAAAGTTGTAGATGAAAGCAAGGTAAACTTCAAAGAAATTGAAAAAATTGATGGAGTTTTGGGAGTTTTAAAAGGAGAACAAATTCAAATAGTAACAGGCCCTGGCAAAAGTGAAAAAATAGCAAAAGAAATGTCAAATATGGCAAATGCAAAATTTTCTGAAGAAATAAAAAGCGATATAGAAAAAAGAACTAGAGAAAATAAAGCAAAAGTAAAAGAAAAACAAAATAAATCAAAATTTAAATCATTTTCAGCAACAATAGCATCAATTTTCGTTCCATTAATACCAGCTTTTGTAGGAGCAGGACTTATAGGTGGAATAGCCTCAGTTATGCAAAATATGATAACAGCAGGTTCACTTTCACAAGAAAATTTTGGAGCAGTACTTCAAGTTTTAAATATAATAAAAACTGGACTTTATGGATATTTGAATATATTTATAGGAATAAATGCAGCAAGAGTCTTTAAAGGAAACGAAGGCTTGGGTGGAGTAATTGGAGGTATGGTATATCTTTCAGCAATGAATCCAGACGAGCCATTAAAAAATATGTTTTTAGATTCAGCCCTACTACCAGGACAAGGTGGAGTAATTGGAGTAATTCTTGCAGTATTTATACTTGTAAAAATTGAAAATGCCCTTCACAATGTAATTCCAGATTCACTAGATATAATTATTGTTCCAACAATATCCTTATTAGTTACAGGAATTTTGACAATATTTATAATAATGCCAATAGCAGGATTAATATCAAACGGACTTATAGGAATAATTAACTCTGTAATAGAATTGGGTGGAGCGATTGCAGGATTTATTCTTGGTGCAGTATTTTTACCAATGGTAATGCTAGGACTACATCAAATTTTAACACCAATCCACATTGCGATGATTGAACAACAAGGCGCAACATATTTATTGCCAATTCTTGCCATGGCAGGAGCAGGACAAGTAGGAGCTGCAATAGCAATACTTGTAAAATGTAGAAAAAATAAAAGATTAACAGAAATAGCAAAAGGTGGATTGCCAGTAGGAATTTTAGGAATTGGAGAACCATTAATATATGCCCTAACTCTACCAATGGGAAAAGCATTTATAACAGCGTGTCTTGGTGGAGGAGTAGGAGGAGCAATAATTGGTGCAATAGGATCAATAGGAGCAACAGCAGTAGGTCCAAGTGGACTAGCCCTAATTCCACTAATTTATAATGGAAAAGCCCTAGGATATATATTTGGACTTATCGGTGGATATGTTGGAGGATTTATACTAACATATTTATTTGGAATAGATAAAAAATATATAGACGGAGAAGACATAGTAGATAGTATAGATTTTAAATTTTAATTAAATAAAAAATAATCTTGCCTTAGGGCAGGATTTTTTTTGCAAAAATTTCTTTGAAATAAAAATTATTTTAAAGAAAAAATTAATAAATTTTAAAAACATACAAAAAAATGGACTTTTACCTTTTGATTTTTGGTAAAAATCCTTTATGTAAATAGTCTCAATTAAGAGACTATACAAAAACAATTTCTCTTAGTGTCAACGATAATTGTCTTGCCTTTTCATTGTACTCAATTGTTAAAAAAAATCAAAACTTATTTTCTTATCCTTGATTCTTTAAATTTAGAATAATATAGTGTTATTATAAAATATAAAATTAAAGGAGTTAATATGAAAAAAAACAATGGCAAAAGATGGATAGCTGTGGCTATTGCTCTACTTTTGTTTGTAGCATCTTCTATCGTATCAAATAGGAGCGATAAAATATCTGAAAAACAGGCAGATAAATTGAAAAATGAATATTTAAATCAATTTAATCCTTTTTCAGCTACTGCAAATAAAAATATTGTAGAAGATGGGGATAAGAAAAATAAAATTGCTCTTATTTCTTATGAGGGAGCAATCGGAGATGGAGAAGTTTATGATTCTTTTATGGAACAACTTGATGATATATACAAGGATGATTCTGTTAAGGGTGTAATTATGCAAGTAAATTCTCCAGGTGGAGCTGTTTATAATTCTGAACAAATTGCAAATAAGATAAAAGAAATTCAAACTGACAAAAAAATCCCTGTATTTACAGTTATGAAGACAATGGCTGCAAGTGGTGGATATTATATTTCTGCCCCAACTGATAAAATTTATGCTTCAAATGAAACCTTAACGGGTTCTATTGGTGTAATTATGTCATCAAGATCTTTCCAAGGTTTGTTTGAAAAATATGGAATTAAAGAACAAAATATTACAACAGGCAAGATGAAAGATGCAGGATCTCTTGGAAAAGATATGACAGATGAGCAAAAAAAATATTTCCAAGACCTTATAAATTCGTCATTTGATAGGTTTATAAAAATTGTTTCTCAAGGTAGATCTATGAAAGAAGATCAAGTAAAAAAACTTGCAGACGGCAGGGTTTATGATGGAGCTCAAGCTAAAAATAATGGTCTTGTAGATAAAATTGGAAATCTTGATGATGCAATTGAAGATATGAAAAAAGATTATAAATTAAATAATCCAGAAGTTTTTGAATATGAAGGAAGTGATTATTCATTAAAAAAATTATTTTCAAAAGCTCAAAATTTAGTAGAAAAAAATTCTTCATCTGATCTTAGTGTTTTGAAAGAATTAATGGAAAAAGAATCTCCACTACCAATGTATTATTATGGGAAATAGGTGAAATTATGGAAAATATGGAAACAATAGAAAATAATTCTTTGAATGTACAAAAGACAATATCCATACCTCAATTTGCCTATGCTGGTTTTTTCCTAAGACTTGTGGCTTTTACAATAGACTCTATAGTTGCCTATTCTTTTTCAAATATTATTATGAAAATTTTTCAAATAAAAACGGATTTAACAATTATGAATATAGAAATAAATCCTTTGATTGAAACAGGAATTTGTTTGTTATATTTTTTCATCTTAACTTATTTGAACAACGGCCAAACTTTAGGAAAAATGGCAATGGGAATTAGGGTTATTTCTTTAAACGACGAAAAACTTAGTTTTTTTGATTGTTTGGTAAGAGAAGTTTTCGCAAGATATATTCAAAATTTTATAAAAATTTTGTACCTAATTATAGGATTTACCCCAAACAAACAATCTTTGGCAGATATGTTGGTTGATACGGTTGTTATAAAAGATGATGTGGTAGATTATCTTTTTGAAAATTAAAAAAATGGTTTAAAATAGCTTAGTCTATTTTAAACCATATTTTTTCGAAAATTTTAACATTAATAAGAATTCAAAAGAACATTTTAGATGCAAAAACTGTAATGATTATGGTATTTGTAGAGGATTAATATATTGCAATAATTACAAATGTAGTACAAACAATGCTTATGATTTTAATTACTATATTAAAGAATATGTTAAAAAGTTAGAAAGGGTAATTCTAAATTTTTTTAGATATGTGATATTATGAGAAAATATTTATTAGAAAATAAAAAAAATTTAATTATTTATATTATTATTTGTTTTTTTGCGGCAATTTTAAGTGCGGGTACTGCTTTTTTATATCAAAAATTAACTTTTTTTGCTGTATCTAAGGAATTTAAAAAGCTTATTTTTTTGGGGTTTATAGCAATTCCATATTTAACTATTGAAGCTATGTTTGATTATTTTCCTAGAAAATTTAAATCTAAAATTATTAATAATATAATTAAAAAACTTAGGGAGGATTTGATTATAAAAATTGATAGGGAAGATATATCATATCTTAATTTAGATTACAAAAAAGATTTTAAAAACAAGATGATTAATGATCTTGAAGCTATAAATAATTATTTTAATGGCATTTTATCTTCATTATTGTATATATTTATGTTTTTTATATCTCTTTTATCAGCTATTTATATACAAGGAACTTTAACTTTTATAATGCTATTATTTTCATTTATACCATTTTTATCACCTTTTATTTCTAGAAAAATTTTATCCAATAAAAAAGAAGAAGAACTTGATTCTAAGAGTGCTTATCTTGAAAATTTTGATGAATTTTCAGAAAATATTTTATTTATAAAAATATCCAAGCTAGGCTCATATTTTAATAATAAACTAGGCGAATTAGCAGAGATTTTGAAAGATAAATCTATTATTTTCGAATCATCATTGGCAAAAACATTTGCCATAAGTTATGGTTTGGGAAATATATTATATTCAGGGACTTGGATAGTCGGCGGATTTTTTGTATATAAAAATTTGATAGATTTACCATCGCTAATTGCTATGACAACACTTATGGTAACAATAGCAGGTCCTATTCAGTCAATTGCAGATTCATATAGTGGAATTATTTCATCTAAAAAAATTTTTGATAAATATTTAGAATATTTAGAAGAAACTAATATAGATAAAGGAACTATAGAGATAGGAAAAATTGATAAGTTAAGATTTGATAATATTGATCTGAAATTTGCGAATAATTACATAATAAAAAATATAAATTTGGAAATCAAATCTGGTAATAAATGTCTTATATTAGGAGATAGTGGAAGTGGAAAATCTAGTTTTCTAAATTTAATTTTAGGAATTTTTGCAAATGAGAATAAGAAAATATTTATAAATGGATATGCCCTATCTCAATTGAATAAAAAATCTTATTATGAAAATATATATTTCATCCCTCAAGATACAATTATTTTTACTGGATCAATAATAGATAATATAACTTTGTTTGATGAGGACAAAAATTATGATAGATGCTTAAAAATTTTAGATATGGTAGGTCTAAACTATTTAATAAAAAACAGAAATCTCAATTACAAAATAGATAAAACAACTCTTTCGGGAGGAGAAAAAAAGAGGATAGATCTTGCTAGAGCTATTTATTCAGATAAATCTATGATTATTATTGATGAAGTAACATCAGGTCTTGATACATATAATGAAAATTTAGTAGCTCAAATAATTAAAGAGATAGAAAATAAAATAATTATTTGCGTAAGCCATTCGACAAATCCTAATTTGTTAAATTCATTTAATAGAAAATTAAAAATAAAAATTAAAAAAATATATCAATTTTAAAAAATAATCCCTATAAGATTTTATATTAAATCTATAGGGATTGTTTTTTAAAAAATTATAAGTACTTTATACTTTTTAAAATTCCTATCTTGTGATATGATTGTTAGGTAGAAATTTCGGAATTACCACTATATATAGTGGATTAAATATAAAAATAACAATATTTAGGGGTGGATATGGAAGTTAAAAAAAGAGATGGTCAAGTTGTTGACTTTGAAAGGGAAAAGATTAATCGTGCAATCTTTAAATCTTTTAGGTCTGTTGATTCTGTTATTAGCGATGAAAATTTGGATAGAATTTCTCTTAATATAGAAAAAACAATCAAGGAAAGATACCCAAAAGACCATGTAGTTACTGTTGAAGAAATTCAAGATTTGGTTGAGCTTGAGCTTATTGAAAATAATTACTATAAGGAAGTTAAATCCTACATTCTTTATAGGGCAAAACACAATATGGACAGGAAGGTCCTAACCGATTTTGAATCTTTTATTGATGATGAATATACTCTTTCTATAATCAAAGATATTAATGATGAGTATGACAACCAAAGATATCCAATCGAGTCTTTGTATTTAAAATTTGAATCTTTTACCAAGAAAAATATGACCAAGGAAGCCTTGCTAAATGCCCTTATAAAGGCTGCAAGTGAGCTTACCAGCAAGGAAGCTCCGGATTGGGAATTTATTGCTGCAAGGTTTATGATTCATTTGATTAATTTAAAAATTAGCCTTAGCGAAGAAAAATATGGAATTGTTGATTTTAGGTCAAAAGTTCAATACCTAACTTCAGCTGGTCTTTATGGAAAATATATTTTAGAATCCTACACAAATAAGGATTTGGAGGAATTGGGAGCTTATCTAAAAGAAGATAGGAATAAATTATTTACCTATTCTGGTTTGGACTTGGTTGCAAAAAGATATTTGATTAAAACATTTGAAGGTGAATATATTGAAAGCGTCCAAGAAATGTTTATGGGAATTTCCATGCACCTTGCCATTGGAGAAAAAGACCAAGTTTCTTTTGCCAAAAAATTATATGATATTTTATCCCAATTAAAGGCAACCATGGCAACTCCAACCATGACCAATGCGAGAAAGCCATTTAACCAACTTTCTTCATGTTTTATAGACACAGTTCCTGATACCTTGAAGGGAATCTACCGTTCAATTACAAACTTCGCCCAAGTTTCAAAACACGGTGGTGGAATGGGTCTTTATTTTGGAAAAGTTAGGGCCCAAGGTTCTGATATTAGGGGAATAAAAAATGTAGCAGGTGGAGTTATAAGGTGGATAAAACTTGCCAATGACACAGCAGTAGCCGTTGACCAATTAGGTGTAAGACAAGGGGCTGTGGCTTGTTATTTGGATATTTGGCATAAGGATGTACCAGAATTTTTATCTCTAAGAACAAATAATGGTGATGACAGGATGAAGGCCCATGATATTTTCCCAGCAGTATGTGTGCCAGATTTATTCTGGAAAGAATGTAGGGACAATATTGGTGGAGATTGGTATATGTTTGATCCTCACGAAGTTTTGGTAAAATATGGCAAATCAATCGAAGATACCTACGGGGAAGAATTTGAAGAATTTTACCATAAACTTGTAAATGACAAGGAAATTTCAAAAAGAGTAATTGCCATAAAAGATTTGATTAGGCTTTTGATAAAATCATGGACAGAAACAGGAACACCTTTTGTATTTAATAGAGATGCAGTAAACAGAGCGAATCCAAACAAGCACAAGGGAATTATATATTCCTCAAATCTTTGTACTGAAATTGCCCAAAATATGAGCCCATCAGAGACGGTCAGCGAAGAGATAAAAACTGTTGATGGAGAAACTGTAATTGTAAATACAACCAAGCCTGGAGATTTTGTAGAATGTAATCTTGCAAGTCTAACTCTTGGAAATATTGATGTAAACGACAAAGAAGAATTAGAAGAAGTTGTTTCTACAATCGTTAGAGCTTTGGATAATGTAATAGATTTAAATTATTACCCAACTCCTTATGCAAAAGTAACCAATAAAAAATACAGGGCAATCGGACTTGGAACAAGTGGTTACCATCATATGTTGGTAAAAAATGATATAAAATGGTCAGAAGAAGATGCTCATCTTGATTTTGTGGACAAGGTTTATGAAGATATAAACTATTTTGCAATCAAAGCATCAAATGAAATTGCAAAAGAAAAGGGATCATATTCTTGTTTTGATGGAAGTGATTGGGATAATGGAGATTATTTCAAACAAAGAGGATATGAAAGCGAAAGATGGGAAAATTTAAAGAAAGACGTTCACGAAAACGGACTTAGAAATGGATATTTATTGGCAGTAGCTCCAACAGGATCAACCTCAATAATTTCAGGAACATCAGCAGGAGTTGACCCAATAATGAACAAATATTTCCTAGAAGAAAAAAAGGGAGCAATAGTACCAAGAGTTGCTCCAGGACTAAATACAAAAACCTTCTGGCTATACGAAAATGCCTATAATATTGACCAAAATATTTCAATGAGAGCATGCGGAGTAAGACAAAGACACATCGACCAAGCCCAATCAGTAAATGTTTATATAACAACAGAATACACAATGAGACAAATTTTAAATATTTACCTAACAGCATGGGAAGCAGGAGTAAAATCCCTATATTATGTAAGAGGAAAATCACTTGAAGTAGAAGATTGTGATTCATGTGCGTCATAGATTTATTAAAAAACTAATATAAATTAATCACTTCGGATTTGGGGAGTTTTTTCAATTTGAAATCAAATTAAATTTTTCCGTATCATATTCTTTGCTTTAGGATTTATCTCCCACAGGCAAATACCGAAAGAAGCGAAGCTTCTTACAAATTTAGCCCGCGCAGCGGTCGTTTGCAGGGGGAAAGTGGGGTTTTAGGGGATATAATTATTGAAATTGTTCCAGTGGTACAATTTCAATAATTATACCGCGGCGTTTATTCGTAGTTTTATTTTAAAATTAAATTTTAATTTAAGATTTTGTTAAATTTTAAAATTAAGTTAGCGTGGAAAAAAGGGGGAGAATTCGAAACTCCCCCATTTCCTCCGCCCTAACTTAACGAAGTATTGTATTAATTTAAATAAAATATTTAGCAAAGAAAAAAATTTTAATAGTTTTTAAATATTTTATAATTATTTAAAAGTAAAAATATAAGTTCGATTTTGAAAATGGGGTATAAAATTAAAAATATTAGTTTATAAAAAATTATTTCCCATAAGATAGGAGGCAAAAACATGGAAAAAAATATAAGGAAGAAGTTTCTAAAAGAGGAATTTTTAATGAGGATGGGGATATTGATCTTTCTAAAAGAAGAATAATAAATGGAAATACAACCAATCTTAATGATTTTAACAATGTAAAATACACATGGACAAGTGATTGGTATCGACAAGCTATGAATAATTTTTGGATTCCTGAAGAAATTAATTTAAACCAAGATATAAAAGATTATAGAAATTTATCTAAGGCTGAAAAAAAGGCTTATGATAGGATTTTGTCATTTTTGACCTATCTTGATTCAATTCAAACTGCAAATTTGCCAAATCTTCAAACCTATATAACAGCAAACGAGATAAATCTTTGCCTTGCTATTCAAACCTACCAAGAGGCAATCCACTCCCAATCTTATTCCTACATACTTGATACAATTTGCTCTCCTGATGAGAGAACTAGAATTTTGTATTTGTGGAAGGAAGATGACCACCTTTTAAAAAGAAATAAATTTATCGGCGACCAATACAATGAATTTATAAAAGACGATAGCGAATTTAATTTGATGAGAGTTTTGATTGCAAATTATATACTTGAAGGAATTTATTTCTATTCAGGCTTTTCATTTTTCTACAATCTTGGAAGAAATGGCAAAATGCCAGGAACTGTCCAAGAAATTAGATATATAAATAGAGATGAAAATACTCACTTGTGGCTTTTTAGGTCAATGATAAATGATTTGAAAGAAGAAAGACCAGACTTATTTACTGACGAATTAAAAGAATTCTACTTATCACTATTAAAAGAGGGAGTAGAACAAGAAATTGCCTGGGGAAAATATGCCATTGGAGATGAAATCCAAGGATTAAATTCACAAATGATTGAAGATTATATAAAATATTTGGGAAATCTAAGAGCAAAAGGACTTGGACTTGGAACAATTTATGAAGGATATGAAGATGAACCTCAATCAATGAAATGGGTTAGTGAATATTCAGATCCAAACCAAGTAAAAACAGATTTCTTTGAAGGAAAAGTTTCAGCTTATTCTAAATCTTCAGTTATTGAAGATGATTTATAAAATAAATTTTATAAACTGTTGTAGAATAGATATTTCTATTTTACAGCAGTTTTTTATTTGCAAAAAATCTAAGAAAATTAGACTTTTGCCTTATAAAAATTTTTTGTAAAAATAGAAGATATTTAAAAATAATCCAAAGTTTCAATTAATTTAAAGGAAATGGTGTTTGATTTGAAATCTTTGAAAATTTTTGATATAAATTTAATTTAAAATATTATACTTAGCCTTATTTAATTTATAGTAAAAATATTTTAAAGACTTGGATTTTGTTGTTTTTTTTAGTTTTTTTAAAAATTTTTATATTTAACAAAAAAATAAATTGAAATATTGTGTTTTTTTCTACAATTTTGTATAATAGAACAGATAGTGATTATCACTATTAGAACTAACGGGTTTTTAAATAAAAAACTTGTAAGAATTTATAAATTTTTAGAAAGGGGGAAAAGTGAAAAAATAAAAATTGATATTGAAAAAATATAGCTAGATTATAAAGCGAATAAAGTAATCATATAAAGGTTTTAATTATAAAAATTTATAAGGATTTAGATTTGTATTTATTCGGCAAAATATTTGATTAGATAAAAATATTATGGAAAACTTTACTAAGAATATCAAATAAAAATTAGTTATTTTTAAAAATACTATAAAAATGAGAAAAGCAAAGTTATTTTTACCAATATCAAGACTTATAAACCGAATATTTTAGATAGAAATTAAAATTGATTTAAACATTTTGAAAAATATCTAAAAATTCATCCTTGCAAAATAGATTATTTAATTTATTTGCAATTTGGAGTTTATACTCCACAACTCAATAATTTTTAAGATTTTTATGTAAATGAAAATCAAAAAGGTTTAGGTTACCTTTAATAACCTAAATATATTTTGTAAAGAGGAAAGATGAAAAATACATTTTTAAAGAAAGTATTGACCTTTATTATTGTAGGATTAGCGTCTATGGCTATGATAAAATCGTCTATGTTTGTCTTAGAAAAAAATAAGCTTGCGGCTGAAAAAAAAGACAAAATAGTAAGCGATAGCGCTCGTCTTGCAACAGATTTAAAAGATGGTCAATACGAAGCAAGTTCTGAAGGTTATGGTGGTTTGTTGACTGTTAGAATAACTGTTAAAAATGGAAAATTAACAGACATCAAGATTTTATCCCATAATGAAACTGAGGAATATTTTAAAAAGGCTTCAGCGATAATAAAAGAAATTTTAAGAACAGGAAAAGTAGATGTAGATTCTGTTACAGGAGCAACCATATCATCAAATGCTATAAAGGATGCTGTTTTAAAAGCACTCCAAAAAGCTGGTTCGAAAGAAAAAATAAAAGAAAAAGCTAAAAAAGAAGATAAAAAACCAGTAGAAGGGTTAAAAGATGGAGAGTATTTTGGTAGCGCAAATGGATATGGTGGAAATTTAACCGTAAAAGTAATCATAAAAAATGGAAAAATAAGTGGAATAGAAGTTGTTTCACAAAATGAAACACCAGAATATTTTAATAGAGCTTATGCTGTAATAAATAAAATTTTAAGTAGTGGAAGTGTAAATGTAGATTCAGTAACAGGAGCTACAGTATCATCAAACGCTATAAAAATGGCAGTAGCTGATGCCCTTCACAAAGCTGGCTCTAAGGAAAATGCAAAAGTGCAAGCTGTAAATAAAGCATCAAGCAATAATAAAAGAGCAAATGCTAAAGGGACAGTAGCAATTGGAAATAAAGACCTTAAAGATGGAGTTTACACAGGCTCAGGTCAAGGATTTAATGGACCAATAAGAGTTAGAGTAACCATATCGAAAGGCTCAATAACAAACGTGGAAATACTTTCACACAGCGATGACAATCCATATTTTGGTCGAGCAAGAGCAGTTATATCAAAAATTTTAGGAAAAGCTGACAAAAGTGTTGATACAGTTTCTGGTGCAACATATTCAAGTAGAGGAATACTTGATGCAGTAAGAAATGCTCTATCAAAAGCGGGTGGAAGCAAAAATGTTGATAATAAAAATAAAAAACCATCAAATACAAATCAAGCAAAAAAACCAAATAAAAAACCAGAAAAACCAAGTAAAGATAATAAGATTTACAAACAATACAAAGATGGTGTATACGAAGGAGTAGCAGAAGGCTTTAATGGTCCAATAAAAGTAAAAGTAACCATAGCAAAAGGTTCAATAACAAAAGTAGAAATCCTTTCACACAAAGAAGATGATCCTTATTTTAGCAAATCAAAAGGAGTAATCTCAAAAATGCTTGGTAAGCCTGGCAAAAACGTGGATACAGTATCAGGAGCAACATTCTCAAGCAAAGGAATAATAGATGCTATAAATAATGCAGTATCAAAAGCTGGAATTGAAAATAGTCCATCAAAACCTGACAAAAAGCCAGACCAACAAAAGCCAGATAAAAAACCAGAAGAAGATAAGAAACCAGAAAAACCAAGCGAAGAAAAAATAGATGAAGCCCTTAAAAAATATTATAACGATCAACCATTAAAAGACGGCGAATATACAGGATGGGGCATTGGATATATTAATACAAGAAAAATCAGAACATATATAAAAGTCGAAAATGGAGAAATTTCTGAAATAAGAGTAGGAGAAAATTCAGAATACGGCGATGATATGGGACCATTTAGACAAAAAGCAGAAAAAGTTTTATCCTTTATAAAAGGAAAAGAAGCAAGACTAAATCTTGCAAAAATGGGATTATACAGAGAGTATTTTGAAACAATAAGAAAAAGTAGTAACCCAAAAGCAAAAGCATTAGAACTTTTTGGTGCAGAATATGCAAATAATCTTAACGGATATAGAAATGATAATTCAGAATCAGATTTAACACTAATTTCAAGAACAGTTAAAGCTTATATGTCCAAAAAATATAAGTCAAAAGAATTATTTGATAGCGTTACAGGTGCAACAGTTAGTGCTAGTGGAATATCATCAGCAGCAAGAGAGGCTACAAAAAAATCATCAAATGATTACATTACAAATTCAGATGTAAAAGAAATCACAATAACAGCTCCAAAAAATAAAAACATAGAAGTAAACAAAGGCGATGGAGTTGATTTTACAGAAATGAAAGTAAACTTAATCAAAAAAGATGGAAGTCAAAAAGAAGTAGAATGGAAAGATTTCAAAGAAAATGGAATTAGCATTACAGACGAAAACGGAAAAATAATAGAAAACGGAAGCGACTTAAAAAATTATGCTGACAAAAAAATTATAAAAGCAAAAGTAATGCACCAAAAATCACTATCCTATGATGACTTTAGAATTTTAATCGGAAAATATAGTAAAGATTATATAATCGGATTAGAATACAGCGCAGATGGAAATAAGTGGTACAAAGTCGATAAAGTTGAAATGGATTACGTAGATAAAAGAAATATTTCCGACCATCAAGTTATCGATGCACCAACATCATTTGAATTTGAAAAAGTAAAACTTAGAGCAGTATCAAAAAATGGTAATCGTTATGAGTACACAGGCGATAAATTGCCAGTAAATAGACAAGTAAAATATACATTGCTCAAAGAAGAAAATCCAAATACACCAAAGACAATATATGTAAACTTCCAATTATCAGGAGAAGAATCCGATAAAAATTTAGTAGAAGAAAAAGAAAAAGAAGAAAAGCCAAAACCACAAGAAGAAGAAATAGAAGTAGACCAAAAAGTAATAGATACAAGTCTAATGGAATCAAACGGTCAACAGTGGATAGAAGGCAAAGAAATAAGACCAGCAACAGTAACAAGTCTAGATAAAGACGCAGAAATATTAAAAGAAATAGACGGATTACCAAAAGGCTTAATCTTTGACGGAAAAACAATAACAGGAATCCCAGAACCAAGCAATGAAGGTTGGCCAGAAGACGGCAGTGGATTTAAAACAATAACACTAAAATTCAAAGCAAAGAAAAAAGGCAAACTCTTAGTAAGAAAAATCACATATTGGTTATACAGAGACAAAGATAGAGATGGCATATCCGATGACGAAGATAAAGATCACGGCGAAAAATTCACACCACAAAGAAGCTCAAGCAAACCAATAATAGTAGAAGGGAAAGCCCCAAGTCTAGAAGAGTACAAAGAAAGATTTTCAAATATACCAAAAGACGGTTCAGTAGAAGTAAGCTTTAAAAACGAACCAGACTACAGCAAAGTAAGCGAAGTCCCACAAAGAGTGTACCTACAATTCAAAAGCAAAGGAACAAAAGAAGTAGGCGAAGCTTACGTGATGGTAATAGTGAAAAAAGCCGTTGAAAAAGAAGAAAAACCAAAACCACAAGAAGAAGAAATAGAAGTAGACCAAAAAGTAATAGATACAAGTCTAATGGAATCAAACGGTCAACAGTGGATAGAAGGCAAAGAAATAAGACCAGCAACAGTAACAAGTCTAGATAAAGACGCAGAAATATTAAAAGAAATAGACGGATTACCAAAAGGCTTAATCTTTGACGGAAAAACAATAACAGGAATCCCAGAACCAAGCAATGAAGGTTGGCCAGAAGACGGCAGTGGATTTAAAACAATAACACTAAAATTCAAAGCAAAGAAAAAAGGCAAACTCTTAGTAAGAAAAATCACATATTGGTTATACAGAGACAAAGATAGAGATGGCATATCCGATGACGAAGATAAAGATCATGGCGAAAAATTCAGCCCACAAAGAAGCTCAAGCAAACCAATAATAGTAGAAGGGAAAGCCCCAAGTCTAGAAGAATACAAAGAAAGATTTTCAAACATACCAAAAGACGGTTCAGTAGAAGTAAGCTTTAAAAACGAACCAGACTACAGCAAAGTAAGCGAAGTCCCACAAAGAGTGTACCTACAATTCAAAAGCAAAGGAACAAAAGAAGTAGGCGAAGCTTACGTGATGGTAATAGTGAAAAAAGCCGTTGAAAAAGAAGAAAAACCAAAACCACAAGAAGAAGAAATAGAAGTAGACCAAAAAGTAATAGACACAAGTCTAATGGAATCAAACGGTCAACAGTGGATAGAAGGCAAAGAAATAAGACCAGCAACAGTAACAAGTCTAGATAAAGACGCAGAAATATTAAAAGAAATAGACGGATTACCAAAAGGCTTAATCTTTGACGGAAAAACAATAACAGGAATCCCAGAACCAAGCAATGAAGGTTGGCCAGAAGACGGCAGTGGATTTAAAACAATAACACTAAAATTCAAAGCAAAGAAAAAAGGCAAACTCTTAGTAAGAAAAATCACATATTGGTTATACAGAGACAAAGATAGAGATGGCATATCCGATGACGAAGATAAAGATCACGGCGAAAAATTCACACCACAAAGAAGCTCAAGCAAACCAATAATAGTAGAAGGGAAAGCCCCAAGGCTAGAAGACTACAAAGAAAGATTTTCAAACATACCAAAAGACGGTTCAGTAGAAGTAAGCTTTAAAAACGAACCAGACTATAGCAAAGTAAGCGAAGCCCCACAAAGAGTGTACCTACAATTCAAAAGCAAAGGAACAAAAGAAGTAGGCGAAGCTTACGTGATGGTAATAGTGAAAAAAGCTGTTAAAAAAGAAAATAGTCAAGATAAATCTTCTAGCAAAAAGGCTATAAAGAAAAAGGAAAATTCTAAAAATAAAATAGAGGAGAAACCTTCTTTAAAACCTTCTGTAAATGAGAAAAAATATCCTGATAAAAATGAATCGAATAAAGATTCTGGTAATAAAGAGTTAGAAAAAACTGAAAAAGAAAATAGTGAAAGCGAAAAAGATTCTCTCAAAATTCAAAGCACAAAAAACTCTCAATTGCCCCCTTTAGAAAAAAATAAAGAGGAAATTATCATTGATGAAAGTAAAAATCCTACACAAAAGGAACAATAAGCTTATGAAAATAGAAAGGAGAATAAGATGACTTTAATTACTGGAATTTTGTTTACTATAATTTTTTATAGTTTAACTAAGGATTTGATTAAAAAATATCCTGTCATATTTTATCTAGGAATATATGCTTGGACAGGATTTGTAGTTTATTATTATAATATGGGCTTTGATAGAAATTTCCCTACTTGGTTTAATGAATATTTTATGAAGATATTTTCAAGGGGGATATTTGCTACAGCTTCATTTATGATAGTAATGTTTTTAGGAACTATTACAAAACATAATGATTTTTCAAAAAAATTGATGGCAATTCGTGGAGAAATGTCTATAATGGCAAGCTTATTAGTTTTTAGCCACAATATAATATTTGGTTTGCGTTATTTCCCAATTCTTTTTACAAATCCTAGCTCTATGCCTCAAAGACAATTAATAGCATCAATAATAACAATATTTTTATTGTTGATGCTGATTCCTCTTTTTGTAACTTCTTTTAAGACAGTTCGTCGCAAAATGAAAGCTAAAAGTTGGAAAAATTTGCAAAAAATGGCATATCCATTTTTCATAGGAATATATGTCCACGTTATGGTGTTATATTCAGCTAATTGGAAAGAAAATATGTTAGGAGTGGTTATATATACTCTTATATATTTGGCTTATATAATCCTAAGATTAAGAAAAAGAAATATAAAAATGCAAAAATCATTGGCAAAATAAAGTTAAAAATCCTCAAAATGAATTTAATTTCATTTGAGGATTTTTTTTGTCCTTATTTTATTTGGCACTTAATGAAAATTCTGCAAATTTTTCAAAGTTTCCATCACTTTCTTTGCCGGATGTTTCATTAATTTTTGAACGACTTAGGGTGAAATTAAATTTTCTTCCGTCTTTTATTTCGTCTAGGCTTAGGTCTGAGAAATAATTGTTGAAAATAAAAGTTGTTGAATTTTCATCTGCAACTCTTTCATCTAGAGAAATTTTATTTCCTTTTTCGTCAACTCCTTTTAGTTCATAAACATAGGCTTGATCGAGATTTTTTATTGTTGCTGTAAGGGTCATTGGATTTATTTTCATCAATGAAATTGTGGCGTTTGTTCCTTTTATTTTTAAATTTTCAGCGAAAATTTTGTTCTCTTCGTTTATTGTATTCATTGGAGATTCTATTGAAATTATTTGGCTTTTATTTGCATCTAAAAAATATAAATCTACGTTCGCCTTATCTTTTTTTGGAAAAGATTTGTCAAAACTTATCATAAGATTTTCTGAGGATGTTTTTTTATCTTCTAATAGGCCTTCTCCTCCTGATGAGCTCATAGCTTTATAAGTTTTTCCATCAACTACCACCTTATACAAATATGAATTGTTTTTTGTATTTTCCTCTAAATTTTTTCCATTTCTAAGGGTATTTATAAATATTTTATTATCTTCAAAGGCTATATTTCCTATCACAAATGAATCTTCTCCCACTGTTACTGGTTTATTAATTTCTGCCATATATTTGTAGGAATCAGGACTTGCACCAAAGGCTTCCATCATTGTTACTTTTATGTCTGTTGTAAATTTTGAAACTTCTGCTTTTACAATTGGAATATTAAGTCCAGCTACTAGGATTAATGCAGCTGCTATTGGCAAAAATTTTTTTGATTTTTTATTTTTTTTGTAGGATTTTGCAGTTTTTATTAATTTTTCTTTTTCAAAGTCGTTTAATTCGATTTTTTCAATTTCAAAATCCATATCATTTATTTTGTCATAGATATTTTTCATAATTTGCTCCTTAAAGTTTTTTTGGCACGGCTTACTTTGTTATAGAGTCTGTCTTTTGGAATTTTTGTGATTTTTTCTAAATCATCGTATGAATATCCTTCTATAAATAATTTTTTGAAAATCTCTCTGTCTTTTTTTGACAACATTTCAAGAATTTTTTCGCTTTCATCATAATTTTCTAAATTTTTATCATAAATAAAACCTGAAATATCATCAAGGTCAAGGCAGTCGTGTTTTGCTTCTTTTCTAATTGCGTCAATTGCCTTGTATTTGGCAACTCCTGCACACCGATTTTTAAAAGATGACCTAGTAGGATCATAAGAATTTATATTATCCCAAATTCCAAGGAGAGCATCATTTAAAATTTCATCTAGAATATTTCTCCTATTTCCTATAGTTTTTACAATAACTCCTTTTAATATAGGCCCATAAAGGTTAATGAATTCAATCAAATATTTTTCATCTTTGTTTTTAATTCCTTTTATTAAATTTTTATCATCCATTATTTCCTCCTTTGCCTATATATTCGTATAAAGTTGAGCAAATCTATCCTTACTTTAAATTATATCTTTAATTTTTTATAAAAAAACCACCTCGATTTTTTCGAGATGGTTTATAGGTTTTAAAATTTTATTTAAATAAAAGATTAATATCAAAATCTTTTTCTATCATTTTATTATCTAGCATGAATTTTTTTGTTCTTTCAAAGCCTTCTTTGTCTTTATCTGTAATTTTTGTTGAAAAATCATACATTGGATACATATAATCGTAGGCTTTATCGTCAAGGTCTAATTCTTTTTTTACAATTTCTTTTGTTTGGTCTTTATTTTTTTCCATAAATTCTGCTATTTCTTTTTGGGCATCATTTATTGCCTTTATTACATCTGGATGTTCTTTGGCAAATTTTTCTGAACTTGCTACGCAAATTATAGCGTCAATTAAATCTTCGCCGTTTGTAATTTCATAAAGTCCTGCTTCTTTTGCCTTATAAGCTGCAGGTCCTCCCAAAAGTGCTACGTCTAAATTTCCTGAATCAAGGGCAGCAGCTGCATCTGGAATTGACATATTTGAAAATTCTACGTCTTTTTCGCTCATTTTTTCTTTTTCTAAATATGCTAGAAGTTCTTGGTGTAAGTTTGTTCCTGCAGGGCCTCCGATTTTTTTGCCCTTTAAATCTGATGGATTTTTTATTGAATCATCTTTGGCAAAAAGTGAAAATGCCTTTGGTGCTTTTGAATACATATTTAAAACTTTCAAATCTTGACCATTTGCTTTTGCAAGAATTGCAGAAGAACCGCCAAGTCCATAAAGCAAATCAACGTCTCCGCTTGCAAGAGCAGCTGTTTGGTCTGCACCGCTTGTGATTTCCTTGTAATTAATTTTTACATTTGGAAGATGTTTTGCAAAAATTTCCTTATTTTTTTCGATAATTGATGGAACATTTAAAGGCGATGTTACATAAGTCACATTTAATTCGTCGATTGATAATTTTTCCTTGGTATTTGATGAAGGATTTGACATATTAGCATTTGAAATATTTTCGTTTGATGCATTGTCTTTGTTTGAGCATGATGTAATTGCAAAAACTAAGGCAAAAATTGATAAAATTTTTAAAAATTTATTTTTCATTTTCTTCTCCTATTATTTTTTTAAAATTTTCTCTCAAAATTTCCTTGGAGATTTTTTTATCTTCAAGATTGAAATCAGAAACTATTTTTCCATTTTTCATTACTATAATTCTTTGACCTAAATTGAGAGCTTCTTCAAGATCGTGGCTTACAAATAAAAATCCAGAATCTTTGATTTTCATATAAGAAATTAATTCTTTTTCAAGCCTTTCTTTGCTAATCTCATCAACAGATGCAAAAGGCTCATCCAAAAGCATAAAATTATTTGGAAAAATAAGAGCGCGAGCAAGGGAAACTCTTGCTTTCATACCACCAGAAAGCTGAGAAGGGTAGGCGTTTTCAAAGCCCTCAAGGCCAATTATTTTAATCCACTTTTTGCAAAGATTTTCATTTTGATTTGAAAATAGAATATTTTCTTTGACATTTAGCCATGGCAAAAGTCTTGGATTTTGAAAAACTATGGAAGTTTTTATGTCATTTTTAATAATTTTTCCAGAGTCGATTTCCAAAAGTCCGCCAATAGCCTTGATTAAAGTTGATTTTCCACAACCGGATGGGCCTATTAGGATATTTCTTTTTTGAGGATCTAAAGTTAAATTTATTTTATCCAAAGCCTTTATATTTTTATCGTCGATATTATAAGTTTTACAAAGGTCAATTAGACTTATACCATTCATTTTTAAGATCTCCCTTCAAAAAAAAGCTTGCAAATTTAACAAAAATTTTGTCAGAAATCATTCCAACAAAGCCTATTAGAAAAATCCCCACAAGAACTTTATCAGTCCTAGACATAAGCCTTGAAAAATTTATAAGATAACCAAGGCCTTTTGATGCGGCTATCATTTCTGCTGCAATAATTGACCTATAAGCATAGCCAAGACCAATTCTTGCGCCAACAAAAATATCTTTCAAACTTGATGGCAGGATAATTTTTTTAAAAATTTCCTTATTGTTATAAGAAAAAGCACGCGCCATTTCAATTAAATCAGGCTCTGCTACCATAAAACCCTTTTGAATATTTAAAAAAATAGGAAAAAATGACGCCAAAAAAACTATGGCGATTTTGCTAATTTCTCCAATTCCAAGCCACAAAATCAAGAGGGGAACAAGACCAAGAGGCGGAATACTTTTAAAAAAATTCAAAATATTTGAAAAATATGGGTAGGTTTTAGGTTTTAAATAAAAAATCAAAGCCAAAAAAAAGCTTACAAGAAAAGCCAAAAAATATCCAACAAATACTCTAAAAAGGCTTGCAAAAAGATTAGCAAAAATCGAACCATCAACAAGCATAGCACAAAAAGTTTCAAAAACTTTAAAAGGCCCAGGCAAATAAATTGGCGAAAAAATTCCGATTTTATAAATAAATTGCCAAAAAATCAAAATAAGTATAAGTATTGAAAGATTTTTAAAATTAAAGTTAAATTTTTTCATAGAAACTCCCCTAATATTTTACCAGAAAATGAGAAAGTTTATCAATAATTATTTGGAAAAAATTTGTAAGACTATTGATATTTTTTAAAAATTAATATCATTAATTATCAAAAAAAGTAAAGAAAAAACCCATACCGACTAATAATCGATATGGGTTAAGTATCGTTTAGTTTATTTATGAAAAATTATCATAAAAATCTCTTATTCAAATTTCAAAGAATTTATAATATTTTCATTTAAAAGTTGGGTTTTATTTGTATTTTTTAATGTACCTGCAAGGATAATATTTACAAAATAATCTTTGGTTTCAAAGGCTATTTTTTCTCCTTCTAGTGAAAATTGCTCGGTATAAATTCTTACTTTTGATTTTAAAAACAATTTTTCTTTTACCATTTCTTCTTTTACTTCTCCCATCGGGCTTATAAAAGCTGGTGGAATTTGACTGCCTTGACTTTGGGCAAAAGAATTTTTCAAATCAATTGCCTTATCTTTTTTTATTTTTGAAATTATAATTTGATTTATTGTTTTTCCTGAAACTTGATTTTCATAAACGGTCAAAGCTTCGCTTTCTTGGATATTTTTCATATCTTGAGGAATATTAAAAGAAAAATCTCCCATATCAATTTTTTCTGTTGCGTAAAGATTTATATATTTGTCAAAAGATTTGAATGATTTGGCAACCATATTAAAATCTTCACTTTCTGGATAGGTTGTCGACAATAAATCTGCCATTATATAAGGAGAGGCTTGGGATTTTTCCTTATCTTCTACAATTTGAAATTGAATAATATTTGTAGGCGTTGCCATAAATATATTTGTGTAAGAAAATTGATTATCTTCAACAATTGAATAATAAGTTTTCTTATAGTCGCTTTCAAGTCCAACAGGTTTTTGAACTACATTTGCATTTTCAATTTCCGAATTATATGTTTCTTTGTCAGAAATTTTATAAAGCTCATTTTTTATTTCGTCTTCTGATTTTTTTCCTTCTTCTAATAATTTTTTTATATTAATTGAAATATCATAATCATCAGATTTTGGAAAATCAATCACATAGGTATTTTTATTAGAAGTATTAGAATAAACTTTGCACCTGTTTGGTATCCTTATATTAAAAGCTTCCAAGAAAATATTTTTGTCGTAATCAAGATTTTTAAGCTCATCTTTTGTATAAGGCTCATTGGAAGAAGTGGAAATATCATTTGGATAATCTCCCATCATTCTTTCAACGAACAAGGAATTATCTCTTTGAAATCCTTCAATATTTTCGTGCTTATATTCTAATCTTTTCTTTTTTTCTTTTTCGCTTGAAATACTATTTGCTGATATTTTTTCTTTTATTGTGCAGTCATTAGATTTATTTATACTTTCATCGAAATTTATGCAAGATGAAAAAAGTAATATAAATAAAACAATCAAAAATTTTTTCATACGATCTCCAAATTTTATTTTACCTATTGATTATATCATAAATCCTTAAAAATTAAACAAATAAAAAGATTTTTACAAAAAATTAAAAATTTTAAAAAGGTCTTTAAAAAAGTTCCACTTCTTGGTATGATAAAAATGTAGGAAATGGTTTATTTCCTATTGACTTTAACAAGAGAATTTAGAGGAGAAAAAATGAATAGAGATTTAGGTATCAACTTATGTAGAGTAACAGAGGCAGCAGCTCTTGCAAGCGGAAAATATTTAGGCAAGGGTAAGAAAAACGATTCTGACAATATTGCAGTAGACCAAATGAGAGCAATGTTTAATTATTTGGGAATAAACGGCAGGGTTGTAATCGGAGAAGGAGAAATCGACGAAGCTCCTATGTTATATATAGGTGAAGAAATTGGCGATATGAGCCAAGATGATGTTGTAGATATAGCTGTAGACCCAATAGATGGAACAGCATCTCTTGCAAATGGAACTAGCAATTCAATATCAGTAATTGCAGTTGCACCACAAGGTTGCTTACTAAATGCTCCAGATGTTTATATGAATAAAATTGCCGCAGGAAGCAAGGCAAAAGGCGTAATAGATATAAAAAAATCAACAAAAGAAAATATAGAAAATGTAGCAAAAGCTTTAAACAAAAAAGTTTCAGATATTACAGTTTCAGTTTTGCACAGACCAAGACACGAAAAATTAGTTGAAGAAATAAGAGAAGCAGGGGCTAGAATTTCTATGGTAGAAGACGGTGATGTTTTGACAGCCATAGCCACAGAATTATCAGATGGAAAAATTGATTTGATAATGGGAATAGGCGGAGCGCCAGAAGGCGTTATAGCAGCCGCAGCCCTAAAATGTTTGGGAGGAGATTTCCAAGGAGTATTTGCCCCATCAGATTCAAAACAAGTAAAAAGATGCCTAAAAATGGGAGTAGATTTCGACAAAGTTTACACAATAGACGATTTGGTAAAAGGCGATGACGTATTATTTGCAGCAACAGGAATAACCGATGGAACTTTCCTAAAAGGCGTATCCTACACAAAAAATAATATGGCAAAAACCCAATCACTACTTCTAAGACTTCCATCAGGAACAATTAGATACATCGACTCTGTCCACAAACTAGATCAAAAACTAGACCAAAAATAAAGACAAAAACGACAAGCTTATAAAAATAATAAGGATAGATTTTAAAATAAATTGAGATTTCTTGGGGATTATGTAAGTTTTATTTAAAAAAAATAAACTCATAATCCCCAAAAAAATGCACAAAATTTTGGATAAAACAAAATCCTTAATTATTAAATAATTAAAAGCCATAGAAAAATATGTAAAAACAAACAAAGAAAAGTACAGAGCTTTTCTATTATTTTTTATTATATTGAAAATTTTTTTATTAAAAATTTTTGATTTATTAAAAGATTTCATAAAAACTCCTCAAAGTTATTGATAACTGTTATCAATTTTATTATATAAAATCAGAAATTTTTGTCAACAAAGTACATAAAAAAAATAAATTTTTAAAATAGAATAAAAAACAAAGCAAAATTTTATAGAAAATTTTAAATTCAAAAGAATGTATTTAAAAAATTATTTGAAAATAATTATTTAATCTTTTCGAATTTTTCTATAAAAATTGATTAAAATGGGTAATATACATCTATATGGTCAATATGCTATAATTAAACTATATATAGTAGGAGGTGAAGGATGGCAAGCGATGTAATAAATCAAGTTAAAGATGCAGAAATTGCAGCTGACAAACTTGTAGACGATGCCAAAATAAAAGCCAAGGAAATAATTGAATCATCAAAAATCGAAGCAAGCAATTCTTACAAAGAAAAAATCGAAAAGGCAAAAAAAGATGCCAGTGATTTAATCGAAAATGCAAAGAAAGAAGCAAGCGAAGAAAAGATTCCACTTATTGACAAGGCAAAAGATGAAAGCAAAGATATTTTAGACCAAGATGAGGAAAAAATTGAAGGGCTTTTAAATCTTTTAACAGAAAGGATTGTAAATAATGGCAATAGTTAAAATGGATAAGTTTAATCTTTTCTCTTTTGAAAATAATAGAAAAAGCCTTCTAGATATTTTACAAAAGTTTAACTATGTTCATTTTAACGATCTTGTGGTCGACGAAAAGGAAGACTACCTCAAAAAGGTATCTAACCAAGATAATCTTACAAGAATTGATGAAAAAAGATCAAAGCTAGAATATGCAATAAATTCTATAGAGAAGTTTTTGGATAAGGAAGAAAAATCTTCCCTAACAAAAAAGGACATGAGTCTTGATAATCTCTATAAAGAAGGCGAAAATTTTAGGTTTGATGAAATATATCCTCAACTAAAAGAATACATTGATATAAGGGATAAAAGTCAAGATAAGATTAAAAATTTAAAAGCAGCAAATGAAGAACTAGAAAGCTTTAAGGCTTTGGATTTGGATATAAATTCTATTGAAAACTCACACAGATTTTTCGTAGAAATTGGCTCAATTGCAGATCAGTTTTATAAAGATTTTGACCAAGATTTAGTCAAAAAAGATTTCAAAACTGCCCTAGTTGTAGATCTTTCCAAAAAAGATAGCCTAAATTATCTAATAGCTATATCAAGTCTTGAGGAAGCAAAAGATTTTAGAGAATTTCTAAGAGATCATGGTTTTTCAAAAGCAAATATTAAGACCAAAAAGAAAGTTAGTGAAAAAATAGCTTTAAATCTAGAAGAAATTGAAAATTTAGACAAAAAGCTTAAAGATAGTGAAGAAAAAATTAAGCAAATGAAAATATTTTTGCCAGATTTTTACCTTTACCAAACTTATCTAGAAAATTTAAGAAAAAAAGAAGCAAGTAGCGAATTTTTCATCAAAACAAAAAGAATAGACTTCGTTGAAGGCTATATTCCTCACAATCTAAACGAAAAGTTTAAAAAAGATTTGAAGGAAGTTTTGGGAGAAGATTTTGTACTTGATATAAATGAAGCAGACAAAGATGATCCAGACGTTCCAGTAATTCTTGATAACAACAAGCTTATCAAACCTTACGAATCAGTAGTAGAAACCTACTCACTACCAAAATATAACGAAGTTGATCCAACACTTTTGGTTTCAATTTTCTATACAATATTTACAGGTTTTATGCTTGGGGATTTGGGATATGGATTAATACTTTTTATTGGAACAATTTTACTTAGAAAATACAAAGATTTGCCAGAGTCAACTGACAAAATGGCAAGACTTTTTACAAGAGTTGGTCTTTCAGGATGTGTATTTGGACTAATATTCGGTTCATTTTTTGGAGGAATTATTCCACTACCAGGTCTAATTGATACACAAAAAGATTTCAACACCCTAATGGTTATTTCACTTATAATCGGTGGCATATCATTATTTACAGCTTTGGGCGTAAAAGCCTATATGTTAATTCGTGATGGCGATCCACTCGGTGCAATATTTGATGTATTATTGTGGTATATGGCAGTAGGTGGAGCTATAGCCTTATATTTACTTGATGGATCAGGAAAAAATGTTGCAAAAATAATAATGATTATAGGCATGATAGGCATAGTTCTTACAGGAGGACGTGAAAATAAATCTGTTGGAGGAAAAGTTGCAGGAGGTCTATATTCTTTATATGGTATGAGTTCTTGGATTGGAGATTTTGTATCATTTTTAAGACTTATGGCACTTGTTCTTTCAGGAGGATTTGTAGCTTATTCAGTAAACTTGATTGTAGGAATGTTGTGGCCAGCGGGAATTTTAGGAAAGATAGGAGCTATTATAGTTTTTGTAATTTTCCAATTATTTAACTTATTCCTATCAACCCTATCAGCATACGTTCACTCATTAAGACTTGTTTATGTAGAAATGTTTAACAAGTTCTATGAAGGTGGCGGCAAGAAATTTAGACAAATGATAGAAAACAGTAAATTTATAAATATAATCACAGGAGGATACAATGGTTGATTTTTTAGTTGAAAACGGTGGAAAGATAATGGGAGCAGTTGCTGTTGCTATAGCAGTATTCTTATCAGGAATGGGATCTGCCAAAGGAACAGGAATGACAGGAGAAGCAGCTGCGGGCTTAACTGTAGAAGAACCACAAAAATTTGGTAAGGCACTTGTACTACAACTTTTACCAGGTACACAAGGACTTTACGGATTCGTAATAGGATTTATGATTTTAGGAAAATTAGGTGGAGATCTTAATTTCCAACAAGGACTTTATTATATTTTCGCAGCTCTTCCAATTGGAGTAGTAGGATATTTCTCAGCAATAGCTCAAGCAAAAGTAGCAGTATCAGGTATGAATATACTTGCAAAAAACGAAGATAATTTCGTACAAGGAATAGTTTATGCAGTAATGGTTGAGTTATATGCAATCTTAGGATTTGTAATTTCCCTACTTCTAGTAAACAATATATAAGGCTTTATTATGAACAATCTTGATTTATTATTAGATAGAATAAAAGAAGACGGCAAAAAAGAAGCCGATCATATCCTATCTAATGGTCAAAAAAGAAAAGAAGAAATAATAAAAGAATCAGAAGAAAAAGCCCAAAAAGAAGTTTCAAAAATTATAGAAAATGCCAAAAAAGAAGCAAAAAGAATAAAAGAAAATTCAAAAGTAACTGTAAATAGACAGGCAAGAGATATAAAAATTGAAGCAAAAAATCAAGTTGTAGAAGAAGTTTTAGAAAAATTAATTGAAAAATTAGAAAAACTTGGACCTAATTCTTACAAAGATTTTGTCCTAAATAGACTCAAAGATTCAAAAATCGAAAAAGGCGAAATACTTTTACAAAAAGATATGAAATTTCATTTCAAAGAAGAAGATTTTAATGGGCTTAAAGTATCAAATGAAAGCGTAGAAGGTGGATTTGTTGTAAAAAACGGAAAAATTTCCTACGATAACACCTACAAGTCTTTGGTAAACTTTGAAAAAGATTCTTTAGAAAAAATTATAGTTGATGAAATATTTAAGTGAGGTGATTTAGATGGATAGAGAAAAATTTATTCGCCCATCCATTACTACAAGAGTATACGAAAAAAATCTCCTTACTTCAGAAAATTTGAAAAGGCTAATAGATACAGATAACCTAAATGAGGCTATATCATCCTTAAACGATACAAAATATGGCGAGCTTTTACAAAAATTAGATAGATATGAAGATTATGAAAAAGCCCTATCTCAAATGCTTTTAAATTCATACAAAGATATGATAAAAATAAGCCCTGACAAAAACTTGGTAAAATATTTGGAAGAAAAATATAATTTTCATAATTTGAAAGTTTTATTAAAAGAGCTTATTCAAGATGAGGACTACAAGTCTATTTATATTGATATAGGAAAAATTGACCTTGTAAAAATAAAGAGAAATCTAAAAGAAGACATAAATCAAAATGACAAGTATTTTTCTTATGCAAAAAAAGCCCTAGACCTTTATAAAGAAAATAAGGATCCTCAAGATATAGACTTATCTTTGGATAAAGATTTTTATGAAAAACTTTTGGAAGATAGCGAAAATCTCAATTATGAAAGTTTAATAAAATTTACCAAAGAAAGAATTGACCTTACAAATTTAAAAACACTTTTAAGAATTAAAGGTCAAGATCAAAGTGTAGACTTATTAGAAAAAGCCCTAATAGATGGAGGAAATATTGAAAAAAATCTCTTTAGAGATTCACTAAATGCAGAAAAAACTTCATATTCAAATCTATTTTTCAAAGAAAAAATTTACCCACAAGTAAAAAATGCTTTGGAAGAAGATGATTTGTATAAGGCTATGCAAAAAATAGAAAAAATAATCGATAATCACTTGATGGATTTTGCAAAAGAAAGCAAAAAAGTAAGTTATGGTCCAGAAGTAATTATGGGTTATCTTATAAGTCGTGAAATGGAAATTAAAAACTTGAGAATTATCCTAACAGCCAAACTAAATTCACTTTCTCGTGAATTTATGGAAGAAAGGTTGCGTGATTTGTATGTATAGGGTAGCCGTAATAGGAGATAAAGATTCTGTCCTAATGTTTAAGGCATTGGGAGTTGACGTATATACAGCAGTAGATGGAGAAGATGCAAAAAAACTTGTAAATAAACTTGCCCAAGAAGATGTGGGAATAATATTTATTACAGAAGATTTTGCAGCAAAAATCCAAGATACTATAGACAAATACAGAGAAAAAATGACTCCAGCAATTATACTTATACCATCCAACAAAGAAGATCTTGGACTTGGAATGGCAGATATAAATAAGAGTGTAGAAAAAGCTGTTGGAGCTAACATTTTGAACTAAAAGGAGACCAAATTTGAATAAAGGTAAAATCACAAGAGTATCAGGTCCACTTGTAGAGGCAAAGGGATTATCTGATGCTAATATCTATGATGTGGTCGAAGTTTCAAAAGATAAGCTCATCGGAGAAATTATAGAGATGAGAGGGGATGTTGCAAATATTCAAGTTTACGAAGAAACAACTGGAATTGGACCTGGAGATGAAGTAGTTTCAACAGGAGCTCCACTATCAGTTGAACTTGGACCTGGACTACTTGAAAGAATGTATGACGGAATCCAAAGACCACTAGAAAAACTTGAATTATTGGCAGGAGAATTCCTAAAAAGAGGAGTTACAGCCCCACCACTAAATAGAGAAAAATTATGGGAATTTAAAGCGGAAAAAGAAGTTGGCGATGAAGTAATCCCTGGAGATATTCTAGGAAGTGTTGATGAAACTTCAATAATTAACCATAAAATTATGGTTCCAAATGGAATAAAAGGAAAAGTTAAAGAAATAAAAAATGGAGAATTTACAGTTGATCAAACAGTTGCTGTAATTGAAACAGAAAATGGCGATAAAGAATTAAATATGATTCAAAAATGGCCAGTAAGATCTCCAAGACCATTTAATAGAAAACTTGATCCAGACACACCACTTATAACAGGACAAAGAGTTATTGATACATTTTTCCCAGTTGCAAAAGGTGGAGCTGCATCAATCCCGGGCCCATTTGGATCAGGAAAAACAGTTATCCAACACCAAATTGCAAAATACGCCGATGCTGACGTTGTAATTTATGTAGGTTGTGGAGAACGTGGAAACGAGATGACTGATGTACTTGACGAATTTCCAGAACTAATCGATCCAAAAACTGGCGAATCAATCATGAAAAGAACTGTACTTATAGCAAACACATCAAATATGCCAGTTGCAGCCAGAGAGGCAAGTGTTTATACAGGAATTACCATGGCAGAATATTACAGAGATATGGGATATTCAGTTGCCCTAATGGCAGATTCTACATCAAGATGGGCAGAGGCCCTTCGTGAGATGAGTGGACGTTTGGAAGAGATGCCAGGAGATGAAGGATTCCCAGCATATCTTGCAAGCCGTATAGCAGATTTCTACGAAAGAAGTGGAAAAGTTATTGTAAATGGACAAGTAGAAAAAGAAGGATCACTTTCAGTAATAGGAGCAGTTTCTCCTCCAGGTGGAGACTTATCAGAACCAGTTACCCAAGCAACACTTCGTATAGTAAAAGTATTCTGGGGACTTGATTATGATTTGTCTTACCAAAGACACTTCCCAGCTATAAACTGGTTAAATTCTTACTCACTCTACCAAGACAAGATGGATTCATATATAGATAAAACTGTTGATGAAAAATTCTCAAAAAACAGGATGAGAGCAATGAGTCTTCTCCAACAAGAATCATCCCTACAAGAAATTGTAAGATTAATTGGTCGTGATGGGTTAAGTGATGATGATAAATTAAAACTTGATGTAACAAAATCACTAAGAGAAGATTTCTTGCAACAAAACGCCTTCCACGAAACAGATGCTTTCTGTCCAATGGAAAAACAAGATTTAATGCTTGATACAATTCTTTATTTCTATGATAAAAGTCTAGAAGCTCTATCTGATGGAGCAAATCTTGATAGACTTGAAGAGCTTGAAGTAAAAGAAAAAATCACAAGATTAAAATTGATAAAAGATGAAAACTTGGAAGAATTTGACCAAGTTAAAGAACAAATCGACAAAGAATGCAAAGAAGCTGTAGCAAAGGGGGAGGATGAATAATGCTAAAAGAATATAAAAGCGTATCAGAAGTAGTTGGACCCCTAATGCTTGTCGAAGATGTTAGTGGAGTTGATTATGAAGAGCTAGTTGATATAGAACTTCAAACAGGAGAAAGAAGAAGAGGAAGAGTAATAGAAATTGACGAAAACAATGCTGTTGTCCAACTTTTCGAAGGTTCTTCTGGAATTAACTTAAAATCAACATCAGTAAGATTTTTAGGCAGACCACTAGAACTTGGCGTAAGCGAAGATATGATTGGAAGAACTTTTGATGGACTAGGAAGACCAATCGATGATGGCCCATCAATTATTCCTGAAGAAAAAAGAGATGTAAACGGAGTTGCAATAAATCCTGTAAGCCGTGATTATCCATCAGAATTTATTCAAACAGGTGTATCAACAATCGACGGATTAAACACCCTTGTTCGTGGACAAAAACTTCCAATATTTTCAGGCTCAGGACTTCCACACAATAAATTTGCAGCCCAAATTGCAAGACAAGCAAAAGTTTTAAATGATAGCGAAGACTTTGCCGTTGTTTTTGCAGCTATAGGAATTACATTCGAAGAAGCTCAATTTTTTAGACAAGACTTTGAAAAAACAGGAGCTTTGGACAGGTCAGTAATGTTTATAAATCTTGCAGATGACCCTGCAATCGAACGTTTATCAACACCAAAAATGGCTCTTACAGCAGCAGAATATTTGGCATTTGAAAAAAATATGCAAGTTTTGGTTATAATGACAGATATGACAAACTACGCAGAAGCTCTTCGTGAGGTTTCAGCAGCAAGAAAAGAAGTTCCAGGCCGTCGTGGATATCCGGGATATCTTTATACAGACCTTGCAACTTTATATGAAAGAGCTGGAAAATTAAAAGGAAAACCAGGTACAATTACCCAAATTCCAATTTTGACCATGCCAGAAAATGATATAACCCACCCAATCCCAGATTTGACAGGCTATATCACAGAAGGACAAATTATTTTATCAAACGAATTATATAACCAAGGAGTAAACCCACCAGTTTCAATTCTTCCATCCCTATCAAGGCTTAAAGATAAGGGAATTGGTGAAGGAAAAACAAGAGAAGACCATGCAGATACCATGAACCAAATTTATGCAGCTTATGCATCCGGAGTTGACGCAAGAGAGCTTCAAAAAATTCTTGGAGATTCTGCCCTTTCAAAGGCTGACCTTGCCTTTGCAGAATTTGCAAAACAATTTGAAGAAAAATATATAAATCAAGGATTCTACACAAATAGATCCATAGAAGATACCCTAAATCTTGGTTGGGAATTATTAAAAATAATACCAAAATCTGAACTAAAGAGAATCGATGACGAATTAATCGATAAATATTTGGATAAAGACGAAAACAAAAAGGAGTCTTAGGCTATGACAAGGCTTAATGTAACTCCAACCAGGATGAATTTAAATACCCTAAAGAAAAGACTTGCCACATCCAAAAGAGGCTATAAACTTTTAAAAGACAAACAAGATGAGCTGATGAGACAATTTCTTGAAAAAATCAGAGAAAATAAAAGACTTCGTGAAGAAGTTGAAGCTGATTTGAAAGAATCATCAAAAGGATTTTTGATGGCATCATCATTTATGAGCCCAGAATTTTTGGAAGAAGCAGTAAGTTTTCCAACACAAAAAATTGGGGTAGATATAAAGGTAAAAAATGTCATGAGTGTAAGAATTCCTCAAATGGAATTTAAAATTGACAAGGGAGGAAACGAAAATGCCTCCATGTATCCTTATGGTCTTGCCCAAACATCAGCTGATTTGGACCTTGCCATAAAAGGATTAAATAAGGTTATGGATAAACTTTTAACCTTGGCAGAGCTTGAAAAGTCAACTCAACTTATGGCAGATGAAATTGAAGGAACAAGAAGAAGGGTAAACGCCCTAGAATATAGGACAATTCCAGATTTGGAAGAAACAATAAAATATATTAGAGCTAAGCTAGAAGAAAATGAAAGAGCAACTATTTCAAGACTTATGAAAGTTAAAGATATTATATCCGAAGCCTAAGTCTTGAAAATAGAAAATTTCATAGTTTAGTAATAAAGATAAAAGGGACGTGTTAAGCGTCCTTTTAATAAATAAATTTTGAAGGAGAAACAAATGGATACGGAAGGACCCTACGCGAATTTAATAATTTTTTTAATAGTTTTGGCACTTATTTTATTAAATGCCTTGGTTAATATGATTTTTTCATCTTTAACTTCCCTAAATCATCAAAAATTAAGAGAGATGGTAGAAAATGGAGATAGTAAAGCTAAAGATGTTTTGATTTTATCTCAAGACCAACAAAGACTTATGCAAAGTCAAAATTTCCAAGATGGAGTTTTGTCAATAATTACAATTGCCTTTCTTTTATTAAATATAAAAGATTCTTTGAAAAATTTTTTAAATAGAGAATCAGATTTTATGCAAATGCTTATAATGATTCTTATGGTAATTGTTTTTGTAGTTATAAAAAGAATTTTTGCCAATATGATTCCTCAAAGAATTGGAATTAGAAATCCCTATACTATTTCTAAAAAGACAAGAGGATTTGCAAAATTGATTTTGTTTTTGACAAGGCCCTTTGTAAGTTTTATAAATAAAATTACAAATATCATTATGAATATTTTTGGAATTGAGTCTAAGGCTATTGAAAAAGAAGTTACGGCAGAGCAAATAAAATCCATTGTCCAAGTTGGAGAAGACCAAGGAGTTTTAAGACCATTAGAATCAAAAATGATTCATTCGATCATGGAATTTGACGACGTGTGGGCAGAGGAGATAATGACTGCAAGGCCTGAAGTATTTATGATTGATATAAAAGATAGGGAAAGAAAATATTTGGATGAATTTATCAAATTAAAACATTCAAGAATTCCAGTCTACGATGAAGAAGTCGATAATATTTTGGGAATAATTTATACCAAAGATTATCTCTTAGAGGCACTTGATGTGGGAATTGCAAGTGTTGATATTAGAAAATTAATAAAACCAGCCTTTTTTGTGCCAGAAAAAATTGAAATTGATAAATTATTTTCTCAAATGCAAAAAGATCACACTCACATGGCGATTTTGATAGATGAGTACGGTGGATTTTCGGGACTTGTTACTATGGAAGATTTGGTTGAAGAAATTGTTGGAGATATGGACGATACATTCGACAAGGACCTACCAGATATTAGAAGTTCAACCAAGGGTTCCTATATAGTAAAAGGTTCGACATCAATAAAAGATTTAAATGAATTTTTGGGACTAGATATAGATGAAGAAAACGACCAATACGATACAGTAGGTGGTTTTATAATCGATAAACTTGGCTTTATTCCAGATGAAGGCTGTGAAAAAGCGGTAATCTACAAAGATTACGAATTTAAAATTTTATATATTGAAGAAACTCGAATTAAAATTGTAAGAATTAAAAAAATAAAAAATCCTGAAAAAATTTCAGATTAAAATAAAAATAAATGAACCTATACAGCTAAGAAGTCCTATGTATGGGTTCATTTTTTGTGTTTGAATAATGTTATTATATTTTTGATAACAAAGTATTGTCAAATAAAAACTAATATGCTATAATACAAAAGTAATTTTATATGATGGAGAAAAGCTCAGATTTGTTTCTGGGCTTTTTGCGTCTATAAGGAGGTTTTATGTTAAATTATGCACACAGGGGCTTTAAGGCAAAGTATCCAGAAAATACTATGCTTGCTTTTAGAAAAGCTCTAGATGCGGGAGCAGATGGCATTGAACTTGATGTTCATTTATCAAAAGATGGACATTTGGTTATAATACACGATGAAAATCTGCTAAGAACTTGTGGCTGTGACCTTTTTGTTAAGGATTTAAATTTAGAAGAATTAAAAAAACTAAATGCAGCCTATGGATATGACGGAATTGATGAGAAAATTCCTACTCTTCGAGAATATTTTGATTTTGTAAAGGATACTAATCTTATTACAAATATAGAAATTAAAAATGGCTTAATTGCTTACGATGGAATTGAAGAAAAATTATATGAGCTTATGAAAGAATATGAAATTTGTGATAGGATAATTATTTCATCTTTTAATCATGAATCTGTTCTTAGGATGAAGGAAATCGATAGCACTTTAAAATTGGGATTTTTGGAAGAATCTGTTTTAGCTAATCCTGTGAAATATTTAAAAGATAATGGAATTTTTTATTTTCATCCTTTGGTAAATACTGTTGACAAAGATCTTGTTTCAAAGCTTCATAATGAAGGAATTTTTGTAAATGCGTGGCTTTCTTCAAAACTTTCTTATAATTTGGAAGATTTTGTTGAAATGGGTTTTGATGGTCTTATTACTGACTTCCCTGATAGGGTTGATGAATTATTAAAAAAATAAATAAGGAGATTTTATGCAGAATTTAGAACTATTTTTAGAAAAATTTAATAAGATATTGTGGGGAAATTGGCTTGTATTTGTATTGTTAGGCCTTGGTATACTTTATTCAATAGCAACTGGATTTGTACAAGTTAGACATTTTAAATTTATTATTCATAATACTTTGGTAAAAAGTTTTAAGGAAAGAAATATTGAAAAAAGAGAAGGTTCTTTGTCTACATTTCAAGCTATGATGGTAACTTTAGCTGGAAATATTGGTGGAGGAAATGTAGTTGGTGTAGCGACAGCAATTGTTGCTGGTGGATATGGTGCTATATTTTGGATGTGGCTTGCTGCATTTTTTGGAATGGCACTAAAATACGGAGAAATCGTTCTTTCACAAATTTATAGAGGAGAAGACGAAGACGGAAATATCTTATCAGGTCCAATGTATTACATAAGAGATGGATTAAAAGCTCCAGCTTTAGGAATTGTAATAGCAGTTTTGATGACTATAAAAATGATGGGAGCAAATCTTGTTCAATCAAATACAATTGCTACAATCCTTGCAGATAATTTTAAAGTCAATAATCTATTGACAGGAATTATTTTGACAATTTTATTATTTATGATAGCAATTGGGGGACTTAAAAGATTAGCAAAAGTTGCAACAAGCCTTGTACCTATTATGTCTATTCTTTATGTTGTATTATGTTTATTAGTTATAATTGTAAATATTAAAAACGTTCCTTTAGTTTTTAAGGCGATTTTTGATGGAGCATTTTCTTTCAAAGCTGCCGCAGGTGGTGTAGGCGGACTTGTTATAGCAAGAGCTATGCAATACGGTATAGCAAGAGGAATGTATTCAAATGAGGCAGGAGAAGGAACAGCACCATTTGCCCACGGTACAGCTATTGTAGATCATCCAGTAGAAGAAGGAATTACTGGAGTTACAGAAGTATTTTTAGATACAATAATTATTTGCTCCCTTACAGCAATAACAATAGGAGTATCTCAAATTCCAATAGACGGAGAAACAATACAAGCATCAAACATGGCAATTAGTGCAATAGGAACAGTATTTAAACCCCTATCTTATGTAGCAATATTTGCACTATTGATATTTTGTTTTACAACCCTTATGGGACAATGGTTTAATGCCGCAAAATCATTTACCTATGCCTACGGAGAAAAATTTACAAGCAAAGTTAAATTCATTTATCCATTTCTTTGCATAGTAGGTTGTTTAGGAAAAATAACAATGGTTTGGACAATTCAAGATATAGCCATGGGACTTGTAATAATTCCAAATATCCTTGCCCTATTAGTTTTAGTAAAAGAAGTAAGAAAACAAACAAAAGATTTTTTCGAAAACAAGTAGGAAAAACTAAATGGAAGACTTAGAATTTATAAAAATACTAATATTAAGATTATTTTTAGCTTGTTTAGTTGGTGTAATAATAGGTCTTGAGAGAGAATTTAAAGGAAAATTTGCAGGAATAAGAACACATACAATAGTAGCTTTGGGAGCAGCCCTTGCAATGATAGTTTCAAAATATGGCTTTTCAGATTCAAGCCATTACGATGCAGAAAGAATTGCAGCACAAATAGTATCAGGTATAGGATTTCTCGGCGGAGGTCTTATATTTATAAAAAAAGATTATATATCAGGACTTACCACAGCGGCAGGAATTTGGACTACAGCAATAATAGCCATGAGCATCGGCGCTGGAATGTATATAATAGGAATATGCTCAAGCATATTAATATTAATTTTACAATTGTTTTTAAAAGAAGAATTTGGGATTTTTAGTTTTATAAAAAGGCCCTATACCATAGATATAGTTTTAGATAATCCCATGAGCATAGAAAAAATATATAAGTACTTCAAAAAAGAAAATATAAAATTCAGCGAAAAATCCATAAATTATAGAGATGATAAGCTGATATTAGAAGTACAATATCACAATAAAAACGAAAATGAACTAATAGGAATTATAAATTTTTTGAGAGAAAACAGAAAGGTTTTTAAGTTTAGTTTGGATTAAAAAGCAAAGATAATCTCAAAAGTTTGAAAAATTTGTTTCTTTGTGTTAATATATTTTAAACGTTTTCTTGATTAATAATTGATAATGGAGATAATTATGGAAAGATATGATGAAGGCATGCCTTTTTTGCTAAAATATGAAAATGTTGCATGGTATCAAGATGGTACTGTAAGGATTTTAGATAGAAGAGTTTATCCAAGAGAGGTTATTTTTGTTGAATGTAAATCATATAAGGATGTAGTAAAAGCTATTCAAGATATGGTTACCCAAAGTGCAGGACCATATACAGCTTTAGGTATGGGAATGGCTCTTGCTTGTTATGAATCAAGAAGTTTATATAAAAAAGAACGTAAAAATTTTATTGAAAAGGCATCAATAGAGCTTGGAAATGCAAGGATAACAACTAAAGAAAGATATAGCAAAATAACTACTAGATGTTATAAAATAGCTGTTGATGCAATTGATAATGATAAAGATCCAGTAAAATTGATAATGGAAGATAATATAAAATCTATAAATAGACGTTATAAAACAATGATAGAAGTTGGGAAAAATCTTATAGATTTAATTCCAGAAAACTCAAGTATATTAACGCAATGTTATGGAGAAACAATAATAGGAGCTTTAATATCATTATTAAAAAAATCTAATAAGAAAATAAAAATTTATTGTGCAGAAACAAGACCATTTTTACAGGGAGCTCGCTTAACAGCATCTTGTTTCTCAGAAGAAGGATTTGATACAACAATTCTCACAGATAATATGATAGCTTATGCTATGGAAAATAAATTAATAGATATATTTACATCAGCTGCTGATTGTATAACAGAAGATGGTGGAGTTGTAAATAAAATAGGAACATTACAAATTGCACAGTTAGCCAAATTATATGACGTTAAATATTTTGTGACAGGAATACCTGACAAAGGAATGAAAAAATTAGATGACGTAAAAATTGAGATGAAAGATCCAGAAGAGGTATTGATTTGTAATGGAATAAAACATGCAGGAAATAAAGTCAAGGCGATATATCCATCTTTTGACAAAACGCCATCAAATTTAGTGGATAAAATAGTAACCGATGTAGGTGCATATAATCCTAAAGATTTATGTAAATATTTTGAAAATAAAGGTGAAATAAATTTTTATTAAGTTAATATATAAAAAATTAAAAATCGTGTCTGTAAAATTAACTTACAGACACGATTTTTTTGTAGTCAAATCTATATTTGAAATAAGAACTAAGCTTTAACATATTCTATATTTTTTTTATCAAGAATATTTTTGTTTTTTTCATCAAGACTTTTATTAGTTATTAATAAATCAACAAAATCAGTATCACAAATTTTATAATTTGTAAAATCAGATAACTTTGTATGGTCTACCATTAAGATTTTATAAGAAGAATTATCTATCATAGCCTTTCTGATGCTAGCTTCATAATTATTATTATCAAAAATTCCTAGCTCAATATTTAATTTTGGAGGGGAAATAATACATTTGTCAGCATAGTAATTTTTGATCTGTTCAAGGCCTTCCATTCCAACAGTCGACATATTATTATTTCTTAAATGACCACCTAGCATTATTAATTCAATATTATTTTTTGTTTCAGTACAAAGATTAGCTATTAGTATTGAATTTGTAGCTATTGTAACATTCATTTTATTAGAAATAATATGTTTTGCTAATTGATAACAAGTTGTGCTAGAATCCAAAAAAATCAAATCATTTTCGTTGATAAAATCAATGACTTTTTCTGATAGTCTGGTTTTTTCGTTTAATAATAAGATATTTCTTATCTTGGTAGGATAAGTCTTATCATTTTTTCTAGCCATAAAAGCGCCACCATGAGTTCTAGTCAATAATTTTGCCTTATCAAGTTCTTTTAAATCTCTTCTAATTGTTTCATCAGAGCATTTGAAAATTTTGCTCATCTCTGTTACAAGCAGGCTATCGTTCTCGTTTAATAGTTCTAAAATTTTATTTTGTCTTTCAAATTTCAACATATTATGTCCATTCTCTTTAAGTTGTAAAACAATAAAAATTGTTACTAAATAATATTAATATCATTGTAACATAAAAAAAGAAGAATATAAAATCAACAAAAACACAAAAATAATGTGGGATAGTGTTTACATCGGTCAAAAAATGTGATATTATAAAACCGATCAAAGAAAACGTTTTGAAAGAGGAGGTTATTATGAAGAGAGATGTTGAGAAAAAAGGTAGTTTCTTAGGGCTAATACCATTGTTGATATTCATAGCCCTGTATGTAATGATAACAATTGTAACCGGTAGCGCTAGTTCACTACCATTAAATGTTGGGATTTTGATTGCTTGCATCTTTGCTTTTATTTTCGCTTTGAAAAAACCAAAAAAAGAATTGAGTTTTGACGACTTAGTGACTATGTTTTGTAAAGGCGGAGGCGATGACACATTAATTTTAATGTTTGTTATATTTTTAGAAGCAGGAATGTTTTATTTAGTTGCTGACAAGATGGGAGCAGTAAAATCTGTTACAAATTTAGGATTAAGTATGTTACCTCAAAGCATGATATTGCCAGGTGTATTTATAATAGGATGTGTTTTAAGTTTCTCAATGGGAACATCAATGGGGACTGTAACAGCTTTAATGCCTATAGGTGTTGCTCTTGCTCAATCTACTGGAATAGAAATACCATTAATGTGTGGAACAGTTGTTGGTTCAGCTATGTTTGGTGATAACTTATCATTTATTTCAGATACAACTATAGCAGCAACTAGAACTCAAGGAGTTCAAATGAAGGATAAGTTCAAAGCTAACTTCTTAATGGTGTTGCCAGCAATAATTGTAACATTAGTACTTTTAACTTTTAAATCAAGTGCTGCCAATATTCCTACAGAAAATTTGGAGTGGGATTTGATTAGACTATTACCATACGTTATAGTTATAGGCTTATCACTTGCTGGTGTTCATGTTATGCTAGCCATGGGTGCTGCTATTTTGTCAGGTCTTATTATAGGAGTTGCTCAAGGATCATTTACCATAATTGAATCTTTTTCTGTTTTGGGTGAAGGAATCATGGCTATGGAAGATATGGCAGTGATTGCAGTAATGGTAGGCGGACTCGTTGCCTTGATGGAATATTTAGGTGGAATAGATTGGTTATTACATAGGTTAACTAGAAATGTTAAAGGAAGAAGTGGAGCAGAACTTGCAATTGCATTTTTAGTATTTTGAGTAGATGTTGCAACAACAAATAATACTATTGCAATAGTAACTGTTGGACCAATAGCCAAGGATATATCTGAAGAATTTGGAGTTGATCCAGCAAGAACAGCTAGTATTTTGGATTTATTCGCAAGTATAGGAAACGGTATCACACCATGGGCTGGACAAATACTTCTAGCTGCAGGAATAGCAAAAATATCCACCCTATCAGTTGTACCTTATTCTTGGTATAGTATCTTATTAGCAATATTTGGAATAATATTTATTATAATAGGATTCCCTAAACATGTGACAAAAAAAGGTGAATAATTATGGAGTAAAAACTGCTAAATAACTTAGAAATTATAGATTATGTTGTAGAAAAAGGATTTTTTAAAGATAAATCTACTTTAGAATGTGTAGAAATTGGTGATGGAAACATTAATTATGTATTTAAGGTTTTAGATAAAAAAACTAATAAATCATTAGTTATAAAACAATCTGACACATTATTAAGGTCATCTGGGCGTCCTTTAGATATAAATAGGAGCAAAATAGAATATAATATTCTAAAAACACAACATGAGATTTATCCTGGATCAGTGCCAGAAGTTTATTATTATGATGAAGATAAATCTATGATAATAATGGAAGATATATCTTCTTATAAAAATTTGAGAGAAGAATTATCTAAGGGAAACATTTATAAACATTTAAGTGATAATTTATCAGAATTTTTGGCTAAAACTTTATTACCGACTACAGACCTTTTTATTTCTAGAAAAGAAAAGAAAGAAAATGTAAAAAAATATACTAATCCAGATTTATGTGACATATCTGAAGATTTAGTTTTTACAGAACCTTATTATAATTATAAGGATAGGAATATAATAACCGAAGGTTTAGAAAGTTTTGTAGAAAAAGAACTTTATAAGGATGAAGAACTGATAGGAGAAGTTTTAAAACTAAAAGATAAATTTCAAACAAACTCACAAGCGCTTATCCATGGTGATCTTCATACAGGAAGTATTTTTGTAAATGATAAAGGCATTAAAGTCATAGATCCTGAATTTGCTTTTTATGGACCTATAGGATATGACATAGGAAATGTCTGGGGTAATATAATATTTGCTTTAGCAAATAGCCTTGTAATGAATGATAATAGAAAAGATAGTTTATTTCAGTTGTTAGAAGATACTATAGATAAAACGATAGATAAACTTGACAGAGCCTATGATAATTATATTACCAATGATTATTTTAGAAATATGTATTTTAAGAAATACTATTTAAAAGAAATAATTTCAGATTCTTTTGGATATGCTGCAACTGAAATAATCAGAAGAGATGTGGGGGATTCTAAGGTTAAAGAGATAACATCTATAAAAGATAATGATTTAAGAATAGCAATTGATAAAAAACTTATCCTTATAGGTAAATACTTGATAAAAAATAGAGATAGTATAGGAAGCGCAAAATATTTAATTGATTATATAAAAAAATTAAATTAAATTTAGGAGGTAACTGTGAAAGTTTATGTCAGAGCACCATATCCTGAAAATAGATTAAAAGAATTAGAAGAAATGTTTGATGATCTTGTGTACGATCCTTGGACAAAAACTGGAGAAAGATTTTATGAGGATGAGATGCTGGAAAAACTTTTGTCAGAAAAACCAGATGTATTAATTACAGAACTTGATAGAATTACTGAAAAAGTTTTGACAGGCTATAATGGTTTAAAAATAATTGGAGATTGTAGATCAAATCCAGCTAATATAGATGTATCAGCTTGTAGCAAGCATAACATACCTATATTATGTACTCCAGGAAGAAATTCAACAGCTGTTGCAGAGTATGTAGTCGGAATATTATTAATGAAGTACAGAAATTTAGATAAATCGATAGATTGGGTTAAAGACGGTGAATGGAAGGAAGGAACAACGCCTTATTATACCTGGATGGGCGATGAGATTTCAAATAAGAAAGTAGGACTTGTAGGCTTTGGTGCAGTAGGAAGAGAAATTGCAAAAAGGCTAGATGTATTTGGAGCTGAAGTTTCTTTTTATGATCCATATGTTGAAAAATGTGGGAAATATATAAAAAAAGATTTAACAGATATATTCAAAGATTCAGATATAATTAGCTTGCATTTGCCGGTAAATAGCGAAACGACAAATATGATAGATAAAGATTTATTAGATCACATAAAGCCAAAATCTGTATTAATAAATAGTGCAAGATCTAAAGTAGTAAATAATGATGATCTAATGAAATTAATAGAGGATAAGGATGTAGAAGTTATATTAGATGTACTTCCAGAAGAACCGCCAGAAAAAAGTGATATAGAATTTTTGAAAAATAAAAATGTAACTCTCACACCACATATAGCAGGAGCAACTTATCAAGTTACTAATCACCAAGCTGATATTTTGAATGATAGTATAAAAAAATATTTTAAAAACGAAAATTTGGAAAAAATTGTGTACAATAAGGAGATACTATAATTGAAAAGATATTATTTACTAATAGATATAGGAACTGGTAATAGTAAATTATCAATTATAGATAATTTTGGGAAAATAGTTAAGGATATATCGTTTAAAAATGAATATAAGGTAGATGAAAACTATGATGATTCTGTTTATTTTTGTCCTAATGAATATATGAAAATTTTAGATTCTAAATTGAAAAATTTATTATATGATTTTGACGAAAAAATAAGTGCAGTGTCATCAGCTAGTACAAGGCAATCAATAATTTTACTTGGCAAAGATAAAGCAATAATAGGACTTCCAAATATCGATAATAGAGCTAAAAAATATATAAGTAACTTTGAAATGGATAATATTTATAAAAAAACAGGCAAATATTTTACTGAAGATTTTCCAGCAGCTAAAATAATGGCATATAAAGAAATTTATAAAAAAGAATTTCAAAAAGTATTTAGCTTTACAAGCGTTAGTGAATGGATTGGTTACGAATTTACTGGAGTTTTATCAATTGAGCCAAGTCAAGCAACAGATACTCAATTGTACGATATAAATGATTTAAAATATTCTAACAAATTAGCACAAAAATTAGGGATTGAGTCCTTAACATTTCCTAAGATTGTAAAATCTGGCGAAAAGCTAGGTAAAATTTCAAATAACTGGGTTAAAAAGTATAAACAATTAGAATCTTCGGTATTTATAGTAGGTGGAGCTGATACACAGGTTGCTATGGAAAATTACAACAATTATATAGATTCTTTATTAATTGTATCAGGAACAACAAGTCCAGTAATTGCATATGAAAAAAAGATAGATAATATTGTTGATGATGAATTGTGGATAAATTCATATTTAAGAGGAGATGGATATATATTAGAAATGAATCCTGGCATAACAGGCTTAAATTATCAAAATTTTAAAGATGCTTTTATGAAAGATATATCGTATGAACAAATGGAGGAAGATTATTCTAAAATTGACGAAGTAAAAGTTATCTCGTTATTGACTTCTTGTTCAAAACCAAAATATCTTCAAAAAAAGTCAGGAACATTTATAATAAAAACACCTGTAGATTCATCGGCTGATAGTTTTGATTATGCATGGTCGATTTTAGCGGATATTGCTTGTTCTATATATACAAAAATAAGAAAACTAGAGAAGTTGAAAAAGAAATCATATTGTAAAATTATAGGAATGGGCAACGGATTTAAATCAGATACTTTGTGCAAAATGGTAGCTTCACTTAGTAATAAAGAGTTGATATTAACTAAAAATTATAATAATTCTACATTATTTGGTTTACTTAGAATATGTAATAGATACTTTGAAGATGATAAATCTTATATAATAAATGAACAAAAAACAAATTACAAACCCGTTGAAAATGGCTTGATAATAGACTACTATAATAAATGGAAATCTAATAATATTTATGTAATAAAAGGAGTTAAATAATGAATTATAATAAAGAAAGAGAAGAACTGGTTGAATATGGGAAAATAATGAGTAAAGAAGGTCTTAGTTCTGGAACGAGTGGCAATCTTAGTATATATGATGCTGAAAAAGGATTAGTTTTTATAACACCTTCAGGTGTTGATTACTTAAAGACAAAACCTGAGGATATAGTTGTTATGAATTTAGAAGGAGAAATTGTAGAAGGTGACAAAAAGCCATCAAGTGAATGGCATTTACACACACTATTTTACAAAAATAAACCTGAAGCAAGAGCTGTTGTACACACTCATTCTGTTTATTGTACAACTTTTTCATCTTTAAGAATGCCTATATATCCAGTTCATTACGTTATAGCAGATGCTAATGCTTTTGAAGTACCATGTGCTAGGTATGAAAGATATGGAACAGAAAAATTAGCTAAAGCGGCAGTTGAGGCTTCGGGAGATTCAAATGCTGTTTTACTCGCAAATCATGGCTTAGTTGTTTGCGGTAAAAACTTAAAATCAGCTTATGGACTTGCCAAAGAAATGGAATATATTGCAGAAATCCAATATAGAGCGATGAGTGTTGGAAAACCTGTTCTATTAACAGATGAAGAGATGGAAGAAGTAGCTGAGGGATTTAAAAGTTACGGTCAAGCACAAAAGAAGGATTAATAAGAATGAATTCATTTACGTATTATAGCCCTACAAAATATATTTTTGGTCTAGATTCACATAATAAATTAGGCGAAGAGCTAAAAAAACTTAAAAATAAAAATATATTAATAATTTACAGCTCCTCTTCTAAAAAAAGTGGATTGATAGACACAGTTGAGAAAATTTTAGATGAAAATATGATTTCATATGTAGAATATAGTGGAGTAAAAACAAATCCTACTACAGATATGGCTTATGAATGTATAGATCTTGCAAGAAAGAATGACGTAGATTTTATATTAGCTGTTGGAGGCGGAAGTGCGATTGATCTTGCAAAATCTGTTGCTGTAGGATTATGTTGTAATGGGGATGTTTGGGATTTTTATTTAGGTAAAGAAATAGAGAAAGCTGTTGAAATTGGTGTGATTTTAACTATAGCATCATCAGGAAGTGAAAGTTCACCAAATGCTATCTTAACAAATAATGACACTTTAGAGAAAATGGCAATAGAAAGTGATCTAATAAGACCAGTTTTTGCTATAATGAATCCAGAATTAACTATGACTTTGACAAGCTATCAAACAGCTTGTGGAATTACTGATATAATAGCACATTGCCTAGAAAGATATTTTACAAACACAGAAAATGTAGACTTAACAGATAGGCTACTTGAATCTATAATTAAATCAGTAATAAAAGAAGGCAAGAAAGCAGTTTTTTGTAAAGATGATGTAGAATCTAGAAAAAATATTATGTGGGCAGGAAGTTTAGCCCATAATAATATAATAGGTTGTGATAGAGAACAAGATTGGAATTCACATCATTTAGAACATGTTTTATCAGCAAAATATAATTGCAATCACGGTGCAGGAATGGCTGTTATATTTCCAGCATGGATGAGATATGTTGCGAAAAAACATAAAGCTGAAAGATTTGCTCAATTTGCAAATAGAGTTTTCGATATAGAAATAAATAATGACAAACCTATTGAAACGGCTATGATGGGAATTGAAAAATTTGAAGACTTTTTAGAAGAAATCAAAATGCCATTAAATTTTGTTCAGCTAGGAATTTGTGATTACGATATTGACGAATTAGTAAAGTTGAATAATTTAAATGGGGGAAAAACAAGTGGATTTTATTCTTTAAATGAAGATGATATAAGAGAAATTTATAAAATCGCAAGCGAAAATAGGTTATAAAGAATGAATTGCCAGCTCTTTTGGGTATTATTAATCGAGAAAAGAGCTGGCAATTTTTGTTAGGAAAAATATTAAAAAAATCAAATTAAACTATATGTAATCAATAGGCTAAACTATAAACTATATTTCAAACAATTTCTTTCGTTTTATTTTTTTTGCTAAATCGCTTATAATATTAGTAAAAGATTTAGAAATTAGGGATAGGTGGTTTATGGTAATTAATAGGTATATAGTTTTTTATTTTTTCTTTGCCCTTTTGGGTTGGGTTTGGGAAAGTATTTATTGTACGGCTCAAAATCAAAAATGGCAAAATAGGGGTTTTTTGTATGGACCTCTTTGTCCGATTTATGGTTTTGGTTCGATTTTTGCTCTTTTTGCTTATGATTTGGTAAATGGTGGAGTCTTGGAAAGACTTTCTTCGCTTCAAATTTTAGTTGTGGGATTTGTGGTTTCCATGATTTTGGAATATCCCACTTCATATATTCTTGAGAAATTATTCCATGCAAGATGGTGGGATTATACGGATGTGCCTTTGAATTTAAATGGAAGAACTTCTGTGCCAACTTCTGTTGGTTTTGGTCTTGCTGGAATTTTGGTTATGAATTATTTGATTCCTATGGCAGAGAATTTGTACTTGCTTTTGCCAGAAATTTTTGTAATAATTTTGCCTTTTATTTTGATTGGAATACATTCATCGGATTTAACTCTTACTGTTGTAAACTTGACGAATTTCCAAAAACAACTTGATGAAATTGAGGAAGAATTCCAAGAAAAAATGACTCAAAGAGTTGATAATTATTACAGAAAGAAAAAAATGTACAGTCCAAAAGCTCTAAGAAGGGTTGTTTCCTTTAGGATGAGTGAATCAAGAAATAAGATAGCAAGTAAGATAATTGAAGAAATCGAAAAAATCGAAAGGATAGAAAAAATTAAAAAATAAATGAAAAAACAGGTGGATTTGACCTATCCCATATAATTTGGGAGTAAGCTAAGATCAGCCTGTTTTTTATTTCTTTTCAATGTTGATTAGGAAAAATTAAATTTATATGATTTTTTATAGTTAATAAAAACTAGCTATCTTGATAAATGTCTGCCCTCTTTGATGGATTTGCCAGAAAGAGGGCATCTTATAGGTCATAGCTATGAATTTTAATGGTTATTTTCGCTACTGGTTGGATTTTCTTTTTTTATTTCTTCTGTTGGATTTATCTCCTTTACTTGTTTTGTATTTGTTTGGTCTTTTTCCTTTTTGTTTTCTTGGGTATTTGACTTATCGTTGTTGTTATTTTCTTTTTTGCTATTTTCTTTTTTTTCAATATTTTCTATTTTTTTATTTTCGGTAATTTCTTTTGTTTCATTTTCTTCTTCTATTGTTTCTTTTTTGATTGAAACTTTTGGTAAATCTTTTTTGTAGGTAATTTTTCCATTTTTCATTTCAAAATCTCTTGTATAGAAGTTTAGGGTTTGATCTTGTATGAATACTTGAACCATTGAATCTCCTATATTTAAAATATCTGATGAGTCTACTTTATAGTGGTTTTTCAAGAATTCTTTTATATCTTCGATTTTTATTTTTGATTTGTATTCTAGGTTTGTGTTTGGGTTTTCTATTTTGTATTTTATTGTTTTTACAACGTCTTTGGCTGTGTATGGACCAAATTTTTTATCTTTTTGCATTTGGATGATTTGTTTGATTGTTTTTGCATGATAATGGTTTTGATGGTACCAATAAAATATATTTTCTCTTATTCCGTTTGACCCATATACTGCTTCATTTTCTGGAAGATTTCCAAAATGTGTAAATTTTGATAGGTCGCCTTCAAGGTATGGAATTACTCCTTCTATTAATTCGGCTCTTATATCTTTATATTCGAAAATTTCATCGTCTGATACGGCAATATCATCGCTTTCGTTTTTTTCTACTATATATTCTGCGTCTGGATAAATATGTCTTGGATTTTCTTTTACTACCCCAACTTCTTCATCGCCTCTGTACAAATGCCAGTGGTCTTTGTGGTCAATTATTTTGGTAATTCCTTTTGGCCATTTTCCATCTTTATTTTCATCTTTTGGTGGCTTAACTTCAGGATTATTTTTTTCTGGTTTTTTGTTTTCTGTATGATTTTTATTTCCATATTCGCCAAAGTATGCCTTAGGGAATAAATCTTTTGGATTTGTGTAGGTTATTGCTTCTCTATTTTTTGAATCATAAACGTGGTAGTGGTCATTGTGCACAAGAATTTTTACTATGTCATACCTGTTTATAGTTCCCTTTCCTAAGATTGGAATTAATTTTAAATTTTTTATCTTTTCTAATCTTTGTTTTTCTTTATTTGATGAATTATTAACTTTATTATTTTCTTTGCTTTTTCTATTATTTTTACATTATTGTTTGAGTTTGCAAGTTTTTTATTTGTTTTGGTATTTTGATTTGAATGATTTCCAGTATATATTCCAATTTTTATATGTGGATATGAAGTGCTTGGATTTGAATATGAAATATATTCATTTCCATTTGCTGTATAGATATGCCAATGGTCGCCGTGTTGTAATATTTTTACAACCTTATCTCCCGATAGTTTTTGCGAATTGCTTGTTTTGTTTTTTGCTTGACTTGTAGGATTTGTGCTATGGTTTCCTGTGTATGTTCCAATTTTTATATTTGGGAAAAGCCCTGATGGATTTTCGTATGTTAAATATTCGCCACCATCTTTTGTATAAACGTGCCAATGATCGCCATGTTTTTTTATGGCAATAACATTTTTGTTTTTTAATTTGTTTGTATCAACTACATCTATAAGATCAACTCCTCCATCTTTTCCAAAATCTTTTGGATCTTTGTAAGAGATGTGTTCTTTGCCGTCTTTTGTAAAAATATGCCAATGGTCTCCGTGTTTTACAACTTTGACTATGTCATCTTTTTTAATTTCTGAATCGACTAAAACTTCTGTAGTATTGTCTTCTTTTATTTTTTGTTCTGTTTTTACGCTTGCTTTTTTTTCTTTTTTGTCTTGGATTTTTTCGTTATTTTTATTAAAACATGAAGTCAAAACGAAAGATGTTGCCAAAGCAAGGGCAATTATTTTTTTATTTTTCATATAATCTCCTATTTTTTTATTAAAAGTACTAAAATCAAACTAAATACCGCTATTAAAACTACAACTGAACCAGGTCTTAGGTTAAAAATATAAGAAAGCATAAGTCCTGCAAATACAAAAACCAAGGAAAAAATTATGGAAAGGATTAAGCTATTTTTGTAAGATTTGCAAATTTGTATTGCCATAATTGATGGAATAACCAAAAGTGAGGAAACTATCAAAGAGCCAATTGTTTTTGCAGAAATTGCTACAGCTATCGCTGTCAAAAAACTTATTGTAAAATTCAATAGCTTAACTCTAAGGCCCAAAATTTGAGAAGAATTTGGATCAAAAAGCAAAAGGTAAAAATCATTGTAAAAATGAAAATAAATTATTAAAAAGCAAAGACTTAAACCAACTAACAAATAAAATTCTTCTTGAGAAATTGTAACAATTGAGCCAAAAAGATATGAACAAATAGCATTTGCACTTGCGGATAAATCAGCCATAATTCCAGCAATTCCAATTGATGCTGCTAGTATAATTACTGTTGAAACTTCTTGGTAATTTTTCAATTTATTTCTAATAATTTCTATAGAAAAAGCAGCAAATATACAAAAAATCATAGCCGAAAGAATTGGGCTTATGCCAAATGCAAGACCTATGCTAAGACCTGCTAAAGATGAATGGGATAGAGTATCCCCAATCATTGAAAGTCTTTTTATCAGAACTAATTGACCAATACAAGGAAGGATAATAGCAATTAAAGCTCCAGCCACAAATGCCTTTTGCATAAAATCATATTCAAAAATATTAAACATAAAAATCTCCCAAACTTTCCTTTAATTTATTTTTGTCGATTTTTCTAATTTTCTTATCAGACAAATGAAAAACTTCATCAGAAAAAATAGATGCAAGTTTATAATCGTGGCTAATCATCAAAATAGTTTTTCCGTTGTTTGTTAAATTTTTCAAACGCTCATAAAAATCCCTAGAAAATTTCATATCTATAGCAGCCGTAGGCTCATCCAAAATAAGCAGCTTTGCATCTTTTATAAAAGCTAAAATCAAAGCCAGTCGTTGGATTTGTCCTCCAGACAAATCACAAAGAGCATGATTTTTCACATCAAGCAAATCAAAATCTTTCAAGAGCTTATCAATATCGTAAGATTTATTCAAAAATTTTATGTGGTTTTGAATAACTTCCTTAACATTCGTTGGAAAAAGTTTATAAGATTGAACAGAAGTTTGAGAAATGTAAGCTAAATCTTTGTAATGATTAGACTTTTCTATCAAATCAGAAAAAATTTTAATCTCTCCCCTATAATCCTTTAATTGATTTAAAATTAAACGAATAAGAGTTGTTTTTCCAGCACCATTTTCACCAATTATCAAGGCGAATTTTCCTTTTTCAACCTGCATAGATAAATTTTCCAAAATAATTTCATTTTCATAAGAAAAACTTAAATTTTTAATCTCTATTGCAAACTTACTCATAAAAAGACTCTTTCAAGGCTTCCAAATTTTTTTCCATCAATTTCAAATAACCCATTTCAGCTTCCTCTTTAGTCAAATTTTCCATAGTATATAAAGTTGAAGTTTTTGTATTCGTAGATTTTGCCAAAGTTTCAGCAACTTTTGGGGTAGCCTTTCCTTCAAAAAATATTGTAGAAATATCATGTTTTTTCACAAAATCAGCTATAGTTTTAAGTTGTTTAGCAGATGGCTCATCCTCAGGAGATATTCCTGTAACTGCAACTTGTTTTAAATTATAATCATCAGCCAAATAATTAAAAGCGGCATGAGAAACAACAAAATATCTTTTATTCTCATCAACATTTTTAAGCTCATCAGCAAATTTTTTGTCTAATTGCTTGAATTTTGCAATATTTTCATCAAGATTTTTCTTGTAGAAATTCTTGTTTTTAGGATCAATTTCAACAACTTTTTCATAAATATCCTCAAGCTCAGTCATGGCATTTTTTATAGAAAGCCAAGTGTGAGGATTTACCTTATCCTTTGAAACTTTTCCATCCTTTGCTGAAGAAAGTAAAGTTAAATTTTTAGAAAGATCAACAAATTTTTCCTTATTATCAGAAGAATTTTTTAAATCATCAATGAAAGTTTCCATAGAAGCTCCGTTATAAATTACCAAATCAGCCTTGATAATATTTTTAATATCGTCAGTTTTTAGCTCAAAAGAATGAGGCTCTTGGCTTTTATCAATAATAGATTTGACAATAAATTTATCGCCAACAATTCTTTTTGTAAGCTCCTCCACAGGAAAAAAGCTTGTATAAATTAATTTCTTATTAGAAGAATCTTCTTTTTTTGAAATATTTTCTTTTTGACATCCCCCAAATAAAAAAATAAATCCAAAAATTAAAAAAACCGCCAATAAATTTGTTTTTTTGTGTTTCATATAATCTCCTTTATTGCAAATGATTCGCATTATAATATTTTTAATTCTACTACAGAAAAAAAATAAATGCAAATGATTTGCAAGATAAAATTAAAGATTTTATAAATTATTCTATCCAAAGATTTTTTTAAGATTTGTAGAGATTATTATAAAATTTATCAAAAATATAAATTGAAAAAATTATTCATTTCGGTATTGTAAAAGTAGAAAAGAAAAGGAGAATTTATGATTTACAAAGCAGATTACGTAATACTAGAAGACAAAATTGAAAAAGATTTATTTGTAGAAGTGGAAGATGGAAAGGTAAAATCACTTTCCAAAAATGAGCCAGAAAATTTTACTTATTTGGAAGGAATTTTGGCTCCAGGACTTGTGGATACCCACATTCACGGCTACAAAAATGAGGATATAATGAATGCCAAAAAAGGAGCTTTGGATATAATTTCACAAGGCTTGCTTGAAACAGGTGTTACATCATTTTTGCCAACAACTCTTACAGATTCAACTGAAAGATTAAATGAAGCTGTAAAAGTTGTGGGAGAAGAATATAAGGATGTAAAGGGTGCAAAAGTTAGGGGAATATTTTTGGAAGGTCCATTTTTTACAGAAAAATATAAGGGCGCTCAAAATGAAAAATATATGTCCGATCCTGATATAGAAAAATTGAAAAAATGGAAAGAATTATCAGATGGACTTGTAAATAAAATTGCCATAGCTCCAGAAAGAGCCGGATCACAAGAATTTATAAAAAAAGCAAATGCCATGGGAGTTTATGTTGCCCTAGGCCACTCCGATGCCTCTTATGATGAGGCAATAAAAGCTGTAGAAGATGGAGCAAATATTTTTGTCCACACTTTTAATGGAATGAGCGGACTTCATCACAGAAATCCTGGTATGGTAGGAGCAGCTATGAATTCAGATGCAATATCAGAATTAATTTGTGATGGTCATCACGTAAATCCAGCTGCTGCAGAAATTTTGATAAATAAAAAAGGCTATGACAAAATTGCCCTAATAACAGATTGTATGATGGCAGGAGGAATGCCAGAAGGATCATATAAATTGGGAGAATTTCCAGTAAAAGTAGAAAATGGAACAGCAAGATTAGAATCAGGATCATTAGCAGGCTCAATTTTAAAATTAAAAGAAGCTGTTCAAAATGTAGTAAATTGGGATATAGTAGATGTATTTGAAGCAGTACAAATGGCATCATTAGTCCCAGCAAAATCCGTAGGAATAGATAATGTATGCGGAAAAATAAAACAAGGCTACGATGCAGATTTTATATTATTAGATTACGATTTAAATTTAAAAGCAACCTATCTAAATGGGGAGAAAAAATACCAAAAATAAATTATCAAAAACAGGTGTTAGCAAAATAAATGCTAACACCTGTTTTTTTGAAAATATTTAAATAAATTTACGAGCTTATTAAAATTTTAATACAATATTTGAACTAGGTTTTAAATTATTAATTAAAGTTGATGTAATTTTTATATTCCATCTTCAAAATTATCGTCTTCAATTTCGTTTTCGTTTTTGTATTGTATTACTGATTCTTTTCCGATATTAATTATTTCTTCAACGCTTTCATCAAGATTTCCAGAAGAATTTAAAGCTTGATAAAGGCTTGCAAAATTTAAACCTGCTATAACTCTTACGTTTGGAAGATCTCCCAAAGTCATTACGGCTCTATTAAATGGCGTTCCTCCTGCAAGATCGGCAAGAACTATAACATTCTCATAATCTTTTAATGATTTGTAATTTTCTTTTAATTTTTGGTCAAATTCATCAAGATTATCATTTTCTTTAAATTCTTGTATTTTTAAATTTTCAAATTCTCCTGCAATCATCTTAACAGCGGAATAAACTCCGCTGGCAAGAGATGCATGACTTGTTGCTATAACTGCATTAGCCATTAAAATACTCCAATATAGGCACCAGCTACACCGAGGATTAATAAGAAGGCAATACATTTAATTGGAGTCCATTTTTTCTTTGTCAATAAGAAAAATAGCAACAAAGTTATAGCTAGAGGTACAAGATCTGGAATTATTCCATCTAAAACTTCTTGAATTTTAACTTTAACAGGTTGTTCTTCGTAAGTGTTAAATTCGATTTCAGATTTTCCATTTCCTAAATCTCTTATAACTGCTCCATCGTTTAATTCTTTTTTGTCTTTGTCTTTATATAATAATTCGTCATATTCTGATAACTCATCGTTATTAACAACTGTATCTACTAGAACAGGTGCATTTGTTGTACCATTATCTACTTCAAGTGCTATTGATGTATCTCCATATACGCTTACTAAAGCTCCTACAACCAATACTCCAAGAATTGATGCTGCTCTAGTAAATTCTTTAGCGTTTTGCGTCAAAACATCAATGGCAGATTCGCCCATCCTATATGACCAATTCATCAACCAAAATCTTATAGCAAATTGGCATATATTAAATACTACAAAGAAAAGTATAGGACCTGCAATTGAGCCCTGCAAGGCCATGTTTGAAGAAATACCTGCAACGATTGGTACAAGGGTAAACCAGAATAAGGCATCTCCTATTCCTCCCAAAGGTCCCATGGCTGCAACTCTTACGGCTCTTATTGTAGGGATTTCAACTTTATTTTCTTCTAGTGAAAGGATAATTCCCATAACAAATGTTATAAGGAAAGGATGGGTATTAAAAAATTCTAGGTTGTGAGCCATTGATTTAGAAAGGTCATCCTTATTTGTGTGAATTTTTTCAAGACCTGGCAAGATTGAATATAACCATCCACCAGCTTGCATTCTTTCGTAGTTAAAAGATGCTTGAAGAAATAATGATCTCCATACCATCTTATTTAATGTTTTTTGATCTAGTTTTTGACTAGGATTGGTATCTTTATAAGAATTCATATCATTATATTCCATCTTCTTCTCCTCCTTCAAAATTTGCAGATGCACTTACATTTTTTAATCCTACATGAACTTGGTAATCCCAGAAAGCAAGTGCAAATCCTATTAATGAAATTATCAATAGAGCTGAACCAGATAGGGATTCGTTAGCCATTACTATAACTGCAAGGGCAAATCCGATAAAGAAAAATCCCCAAAGATCTCTTGAAACCATAAGTCTTAATAAAACTGCAAAACCTACAAATTTCATCATACCACCAGCAACTCCAAGACCGTGCATTAGAGTTTCTGGAATCATAGCTGCAAGTTTAGCACCGAATGAAGATCCTGCTATAAAGAATAAAACTACTATAATACCAAAAATACTTCCCAAAAGAATCATTGCGAAATAATTGATTTTTTCGATTCCTTTAGGGTCTGCATCTTTTGCATATTGATCAGCTTTTGCCATAACTGGACTCATCAAAGTAAATATAATTGTAACACCGTATTGACCTAAAAGTGCAAAAGGAATTGCTGCAGCTACAGCTGCATTAGGTTCAAGACCTGATGTTACGGCAAAAATAACAGAAACTATTCCGCCTATAACTGCATTTGGAGGTTGAGCTCCACCTACAGGCATATTTCCTATTGTCATTAATTGATAAGTTGCCCCAACTATAAGTCCTGTGTGCATATCTCCCAAGATAGCTCCTATAACAGGACCTGTAATTATAGGTTGATATAATGATTCTAGGAAAGAGAATTGGTCAATAGCTACTACAAAAGTAACTAGAAAAATTAAAATTATTTGTAATATATTAAAGTTCATACAATCCTCCTAGATATTTTATGAAAATAATTTATTAATGTCTTCTGCTGATTCAGTAGGTACCTTTCTAATTTCTAGATTGACACCTTTTTCTTTAAGTTTTTTAAAAGCCTCAACGTCGTTGTCGTCAACAGCAACAACTCCTGCAACTTGTCTTTTGCCTTCAGCCATGTGCATATTTCCTATATTAAGATCTTTAATAGGAACACCGCCTTCAACAAGTGTTAGAACGTCTTTTGGGCTTTCACATATTATGAAAATTTTTTGCCTATCAGCAGCCTTGTGTATAGTATCAATTGTCTTTTGAAGAGTCCAAAACCTAGTAGCAACACCATTAGGAGCAGCCATAGTCATAAGATTTTGTCTCATTTTATTATTTGCTACATCATCATTTGCAACAAGAATAAGATTTGCGCCAATAACCTTTGTCCATTGAGTAGCAACTTGTCCGTGTAATAGTCTATTGTCTATTCTAGTTAGAACAATATTAGGCATAATAAAACTTCCTTTCAAATTAATTTAGTATTTCACTAATAGAGTAACGGCTAACTTTAATTTCAACATCCTTGGCAATTTTGATGATAGCATAATCTTCTTTCAAAGAAACAATTTTTCCATAAATACCATCAGTCAAAATAACTTCCTTGCCAGGTTTAAGATTTTTGTGTAAGCTTTCAAAATATTTCTTTTTCTTTTTTAGATTTCTGTGGCTTAATATTTGACTAATTAGTACAAAAATAGCTATAAAAATCAATAAAACCAAGGATGTCCTTGCTATTTCACCTAACATAATCCTCCTTTCTTAAATTATCGAAATAATTTTACAAATTTTTAGAAACATTTTCCCAAATTTTAAAAAAATTATTCTCTAAATTTGAAATATAATTGCCAAAATTTTAAAGTGAGAAAAATTTTATAAAAATAGGATATTTTCTAGAAAACCAGAAAAATAAAATCAAAATATTTATCTGGTAATTACCATTATTTTATATAAAATTAATTGATATGTCAAGAATTAATTAAAAAAATAATTTTAAAAGCTCATTTAAGCGTAAAAAAGTCAAAGCAAACTAATAAAAAAACAAATTACAATAATAAAAATCCAATCAAAAATTATTCTTGCAAGAAAAATAAATTTTTCAAATCAAAGAAAACGATACATTAAAAAAAGAAATTATAAAATATTTTAAAGCTTAGAAAATTTTAATTTGAGATTTTTATAATTAAAAATTATTTTTAAATCCTGAATTTAAATTTATTTCCTTGACCTTGGTCTTTATTTTATATATACTAATATTAGCAATGGTAGTTACCAATGAAAAACTTTTGAAAAGGATGGTATCGTATGAGAGAAGTTTTTTTGGGAATTGATGGCGGTGGAACAAAAACGGCTTTTGTTCTTGAAGTTAATAAAAAATTATATGAGCACAAGGAAAAAACTATTCACTTAAAGCAAATTTCTAGAGAAGAATTTTTTAAAAGATTAAAAAATGGAATTGAAATTTTAGTCAAAAAGGCTGGAATAGAAATTTCTGATATTGATTTTACTTTTTTGGCTATGCCGGGCTTTGGTCAATTTAAGGAAGATGAATCTTTTATTCTTGAAAGTCTTGAAAAAATTTTGGGCTCTAAAAATTTCAAAGTTGGAAATGATTGTTTAAATGGTTGGGCAGGTTCTTTGAATGCGAATGCTGGTATTAATTTGGTTCTTGGAACTGGCTCAATTGGTTTTGGTGTTGATAATAATGGAAATAGTATGATGTGTGGAGGCTGGGGGCCTTTGCTTGGAGATGAGGCTAGTGGTTATTATATTGGTCTTAAAATTTTAAATATTTTTACAAAAATTTCTGATGGTAGATATGAAAAAAGTCCGATTTATGATCTTTTGAAAAAGGAATTGGAAATCTCTGATGATTTTGAAATAATTACTTTGGCAAATAATATGCAAAGAGATGAGCTTGCAAGTCTTTCAAAAATTTTCTCTAAGGCAATTGATGAAAATGATACTTATGCTTTAAATCTTTTGGATGATGTTGCAAAAGAGGCTAGCCTTGTTATAAATACTCTTATCAAAAAATTGGATTTCAAAGGTGCTGTTAAGGTTTCATATTCTGGTGGCGTTTTTAATTTGGGTCAAAGATTGCTTGATAAGATTGAACAATATGCTGATGATAGAGTAGAAATTGTAAAGCCTTTTGCAAATCCTTCTATTGGTTCTTTGATTTTGGCAAAGAAATTTTATGAAAAAGGAGAGATGATTTGATTTTAAGTATAACGGCAAATCCTTCTGTTGATATTTCATATAATATTGAAAATCTCAAAATTGATGATGTTAATAGGGTAGATCTTGTAAATAAAGATGCAGGTGGCAAGGGCATTCATGTTTCTTATGTTTTGAATGAATTGGGAGAAAAGGTAATAAATTCTGGTTTTGTTGGCGGAAAACTTGGGGAATTTATTGAAAAAAGGCTTGATGAAAGAAAAATATCTCATGATTTTATTAAGCTTGATGATGAAACTAGAAATTGTATTGCAATAATTCATGATAATAAGCAAACAGAAATTCTAGAAAAAGGTCCAAAGATTGGCTTGGAAAAGGAAAAAGAATTTTTGGATCATCTGGAAAAAATATCAAAAAATATTGAAATAATTAATATATCAGGCTCTTTGCCAAAAGGTCTTGATGCAAGTTTTTATCAAAAAATTATAAAATTTGCAAAAGAGAATAAAATATTTGTATCTCTTGATACATCTGGCAATACTTTGAAAGAAATTGTTAAAGGCGAAATTAAGCCTGATTTGATAAAGCCGAATGAAACAGAAATAAAAGATATTATTGAAAAAGAATTTCCAGAAAATGAAGAAGAAATAAGAAAAATATTTGAAAAATCTCCCCTTAAAGATATTCCTTATGTAATTATTTCTCAAGGAAAAGATGGAGCTATATTTAAAATAAAAAATAAAATTTATAAGGCTAAAGTTCCAAAGGTTAAAGCTATAAATCCTGTTGGAAGTGGCGATTCGACTTTGGCTGGAGCCTTATCTGCAATTTATAACAAGGAAGATGATGAAGATTTTATAAAAAAATCAATGACTTGTGGACTTTTGAATGTTCTTAATGAGGAAATTGCCCACATAAATATAAATGATTTTGATAAATACAAAGAAAAAATAGAAATAAAGGAGTTAATATGAAAATTTCAAAAGAAAAATTAGAAAATCTAGAAAAATTAGCAAATGAAGATGGAGTAATAGCAGCTCTTGCCATAGACCAAAGAGGTTCTATGGAAAAAATGATGAATAAAGCAAACGAATCTTTGAATAATGTTGAGGGAATTTCTGAATTTAAAAGACAAGTTTCAAAAGAGCTTACACCTTTTTCATCATCAATTTTGTTAGATCCAATTTATGGAAAAACTGCTATTGAAGCAAAAGATGAAAATGCAGGCTTAATTATAAGCTACGAGCAAACTGGCTATGATGAATATGAAGTAGGTAGACTCCCTAAATTAATTGATTTTATGTCAGGGCTTAGGGCAAAAGAAATGGGAGCAAACGCATTAAAAGTTCTCTTGTATTATGATGTTGACGAAGATGAAAAAATAAATGATGTAAAAAAAGCTTGGGTTGAAAGAGTTGGCTACGAGGCAGAAGGTTTAGGACTTCCATATTTTTTGGAAATTGTAACTTATGATTATACACTTGATAGCGAAAAAGATGAAAAATATGCAAAAGTTAGACCAAAAAAAGTAATTGAAGCTATGAAAGAATTTGATAATCCTAAGTATAAGGTTGATGTTTTGAAAGTAGAAACACCAGTTAATATGAATTTTGTAGAAGGCTATGGGGAAAATTTTGTTTATAGCAAAGACCAAGCTAAGAAATTTTTTAAAGACCAAGCTGATGCGACAAGTATTCCATTTATATTCTTATCAGGTGGTGTAAGTGCAGAACTTTTCAAAGAAACTTTAATACTTGCAAAAGAAGCAGGGTCAAATTTCAATGGAGTTTTGTGTGGTAGGGCTACATGGAAAGATTGCGTTGATATATATGCAAAAGATACAGAAAAATCAAAACAATGGCTTAAAGAACAAGGAAAAGAAAATATTCAAAGCTTAAATGAAGTTTTAAAAGAAACTGCTGTTTCAATATTTGAAAAAATTGAAAATTAAAAAATTTAAAAAATAAATCAAGATAATTATTAATAAATCAATCAAATTGGTCTTGAATAAAGTACCAAAGAAGATATAATATTATTTATATGATGGTTACTACCAATGAAGGAGGGCGTAATGCTTTTAGATGAAAGTAAGTTGGAAGAAAAAGATTTTAAATACACTTACACAGAAATTTTAAATCAAGCAGATACATGGCTTGAAGTTTATAATTTATACGAAAAAAGAAAAAATGATATAGAAAATTTTTTAAAAAAAGTTGGCAAAGATTGTAAGGTTATTTTTACAGGGGCAGGAACAAGTGAATACGTTGGAAACATTGCCCTTGATTATTTGAAAACTCATGGAGAATTTGAATTCGAATCAGTTGCAACAACAGATTTGGTTTCAGCTCCTTACCTACATTTTGAAAAAACTCAAAAAACACTTTTGGTTTCTTTTGCAAGAAGTGGAAATTCCCCAGAATCTCTTGCGGCTGTAAAACTTGGAAAAAAACTTGTGGATGATTTTTATAATTTGCCTATAACTTGTGCAAAAGAAGGAAAACTTGCTCAAGCTTTGAAAGATGATGAAAATTCTTATGTATTTTTGGAACCAGAAATTACAAATGATAAAGGATTTGCTATGACAAATTCATTTTCATCAATGTTGCTTGCGACTTTATTGATTTTTGATACAAAAACAAAAAATAAAAAAGAAATCGTAGAAAAAATTTCAAAACTTGGAAAAGAAATTTATAATAATTTGGAAGAAATTGAAAATTTAGTAAATTTTGATTTTAATAGGGTTGTATATCTTGGATCAGGTCCTTTGGGAAAATTGACAAAAGAAGCAAGATTAAAAATTCTAGAATTAACAGCTGGAGAAGTAGCAACAATTTGGGAATCATCAATGGGATTTAGGCACGGTCCAAAATCATTTGTTGATGAAAATACTCTTGTAATTTCTTTTGTTTCATCAAATCCTTATACAAGATTATATGATTTAGATATTTTAGATGAAATAGCAAATGATAAAATAGCAAAAAAAATAATAGGAATTTCAAATTCAAAATTAGATAGGGATTATGAATTGATATTTGAAGAAGATGGATTAGATGATGTATATCTTTGCCCTGCCTATATAATTATTGGACAAATAATTGCCTTAGTAACCAGCCTTAGAGTAGGAAATACTCCAGACAATCCATCAAGAAAACACACAGTAAACAGGGTTGTAAAGGGCGTTACAATCCACGATTATAAAAATTAAGGAGAATAAAAAATTATGTCAGCTCTTTACTCAAAACTCATAGATGAGTTGATCACAAAAATTTCCTTTATGGAAAAAGGAGACAAGCTCCCATCAGAAAGGCAACTTTGTAAAGACTACAATGTATCAAGAACAACTGTAAGAAATGCGGTTGGCTCTTTGGTAAATTCTGGCATGCTTTATCAAATTCAAGGAAAAGGAACTTTTGTTAGAGAACAAAATAGGCAAAATCTTTCAAATTATTATTCCTTTACCGAACAAACAAAAAGAAATGGCAAAAAGCCAAAATCAATCGTTATAAATTTTGAAATAAAAGAAGCAAATAGCGAGCTAAAAAAATTGTTAAAGTTGGAAAAAGATGACAAGATAATTCAATTTGATAGGCTTAGGCTTGCTGATGACATAGCAATGATGTATGAAACAACAATTATTCCTTATAAGAGATTTTCAAAAATAAATAAACAATTATTATCAAAAAAAGCCCTTTATGATATATTTGATGAATTATTTAATACAAAAATCTACCAAGTTAAGGAAAGTTTTTCAGTATCAAGCGTAGAAAATGAAAAGGCAAAAGCTTTAAATATGAAAAGTCAGAGTCCTTGTTTAAAAATTCAAAGAGAAAGTTTCGATATAGAAAATATAATGATAGAATATACAATTTCTTATGCGAGAGCAGATAAATTTTATTATGAAACATCTTATAATCCCCAATCATTAATTAAGTAGGTCAAAATGACCTGCTTTTTTATTTTGTAAAATATAAATCAATAAAATAGAAAAGCAAATAAATATTATTAAAAAAATATCAAAACTTGTTTAATTTTTTAAAAGCAGTATATTAAGACTGTATAAATTTTAAAATATGGAGGAAAAAAATGAAATTTAATAAAAATTTAAAATATGGAGCATCTGCTCTTGCCCTTGCTCTTTTACTTTCAGCTTGTTCTGGAGAAAATGCAAAAAATGCAAAGGAAGATGCAAAAGATGCTGTAAGCAATACAAAAGCAGCAGTTTCAGAAGAAGTAAATTCAGTTAAAGACAAGGCTGAAGACAAAAAAGATGAGATGACAACAGGAATTGAAGATAAAGAATTTAAAATCTCACTTGATGATGCTGTTAAAAAATTTAAAGAAGAATTTAAGGCAGATGAGATAGAAGTTTCATCACTTGAATTTGATGAAGATAATGGAAAATATGCTTATGATATCAAAGGATTTAATGGAAATGATGAATATGAAGCAAAAATAGATGCTGATAGCGGAGAAATTTTGTCAAAAGAACAAGACAAAGAAGATGATTCTAGTGATAAAAAAGCTATCGATCTTACAAAAATTAAAGATGCAAAAGAAGCTATTAAAAAAGCACTTGAAAACAACAAGGGATTTGTAAAATCCTATGAATTAGATGTAAATGATGAAGGAAAAACAGTTTACGAAATCGACGTTGTTGGCGGAGATGATGTAGAACTTGACGCTGAAACTTTGGATATAATTCAAAAATAATAGGAAATTAAAAAAAATAATTGATTTTAAATTCTTAGCTTGTATAATGAAAGTGTAAAGAAACTAACGTATAAGATGCATTAAAAAAGACAGGAATCGCACTCCTGTCTTTTTTTGTGGCTTAATGTTTTGCTTAATTCTTAAATTCAAACCACATTTTAATGCAATCGTAAATTACATTTGCAAATAAATTAAGAATAATAGTTGTTAACAAGTCTTCTATATGCATTTTACTCACCTCCTTTTTAAATTATGGAGATGTTAGCAAAACATCATTTATATTTTATCACAAGAATTATTTAAAAAATAGGAAATTTCAAAATGGATTTTTAATTTTATTTTTGAATTGTTAATGAATTATTAAACTGACTTTGTCTACGCTCTGGGCAGGATTTGTTCCTGATTTTTATTTATTTTTTAAGTATATTGATTTTAAATTCTTAGCTTGTATAATGAAAGTGTAAAGAAACTAATGTATAAGATGCATTAAAAAAGACAGGAATTGCACCTCCTGTCTTTTTTCTTAATGTTTTGCATTATTCCCATCATTTTTGCAAATAAAATCATAGATAAAATTTGCTATAACGCTAAGAATAATTGAAACTAATATATCTCTAAGATGCATTTTTACCACCTCCCTACAAAAAGTATAGAGATGTTTGCAAAACATCAAGTATATTTTATCATAAAGAAATTTTTAAAAAAATTATAAAAATAAAATTCCTAATATTAATTCAATCAATCCTACTTTTTTTGCATAATTTTCATCTTTTAATCCGTTTTTATAATCTTTTCTAAAGTTATTTATAAAATTATATTTTTTCTTAAAATAAATATTGAATCCAAAAAATATAAAGGCAATTGCCAATATCAAACTTATTATTTTAAATAATTTCATAAATTTCTCCTAGTAAGGAGCATTTTCTGGTTGTGCTCCCAATTTTTTTATCTCTATTCGTAAAATTTTTGCAAGTTTTGGCAAAATTATTAACAAAACTATGGTGTGAAATACGAAATTTATTGCCATCGTCGGAACTCTCATTGCAAATTGTGCCATAAATGGATTGCCAGTAAGTTGGCTAGTCCAAAGGGTATTTAAAAATAAACTGGTTATAAGAGAGTTTAAAATCGTAGCAAATACGATATTTTTTCTTGTGATTTCTTTTCTATAAAAAAAGAAAGTATAGATTAGGGCTGTGGCAATTTTTGTTGTAACAAAGGGCAAATAAAATCCTCCAGCTGTTGGGAAAATTAAATTCGAAATTATATCAATAATTATTGATGCAAAAACAGCAAGTGATGGATTAAAAATCGAGCACATAGCTGACGTTACAATAAAACCTAGTCCAACTTTTTGACTTACTGTAGTTATAGAAAAAAATCTTGAAACTACAATTGATAATGCTATAAAAAATGATAGCAAAATCAAGGTTCTGATGTTCTTTAAATTTTTCATTTTTCCTCCTATTTGGTAGTCTGCCATCATAGGAAATGATGTAGCGGATGCAGGTTAAAATCTTTCGTCTAGAAACAACATCCCATTTTCTAGCACTTAACGCCTTAACCCTACTCTACCTATTTTATTTTTCTATATAATTATATCACTTAAAAATTTAAATAGAAATTATCTTTAATTTTCATTCTCACGCTTAAGTTTATTTGCAAATTTACCCATAATAAAAGGAGTAAAAAAACTTGTAAGTAAAACACCAAGAGCGATTTGAGCCGTTGCAGTTTGAGAAATAGCTGCAAGACTTTGGTCACTATTAGCCAAAATTTCTGGAACAGAAGTTGAAAGACCAGCAATAGATGAAATTCCTATACTTGTTATGCCATTTTCCCTTAAAATTTTTCTTTCATAGAAAAATAATATAGGCAAAGTAAAAATGTAAAATAAAATACTTATAAAAATCCCTTGAAAACTAGCCTTGAAAGCGCTAATTAAATTTATACCAGAACCAAAAGACCAACCCATAAAAGGAGTCAAAATATTAATAGCAGGATAAAAAAATTCAGCCATTTCTCTGTCGAAATTTCCAATAATTATACCAAAAATCAAAGGAATTAAAATCGAAATAAGAGGAGTCCAATCAATTACAGAACTTTTTGAAATTGAAAAAATTAAAATAGGAAAAGCAGGCATACACAAAATTTCTGCAAGAGAAAAAGCTGCAATATCATCCTTATCCCCATAATCATAAGAAAGAGCAAGATATAAAGCAGGATTTAAAGAACAAATACAAGTGATAAAAGCAAGAGCAGAAATTCCAAAAATTCCATCAAGTCCAAAAAATTTAACAAATAAAATTCCAAAAATCAAAGAAATAATGAATTTTAATAAAAGGATAGAGCCTTGTTTTCTAATGATGTTTTTCAAATTTTTCAAATCAAGAGAAGTTGCCGACAAAAAACAAATCAAACCGAGAATATAATTTATCCCCTTTTTTGTAAAAAAAGTCCCAGAAACTGTACCAACATTAAAAAAATTTGGGAAAAAAGTATAAAAAATCGCAGAAATCAACATAGGAATAAGCAAAAGCCCTCCCGGGATTTTTTTCATAAATTTTAACATAAAAACTCCTTTTATCATTATAAAAAAAGAATTTTCCTAAAAATTTAAGAAAATTCTAATTTTTTTAATTATTTTCAATATCAAGTTTTAATTGAATATTGTATTCGTCCTTGATTTTTTCAATTAGTCTTTGAGCAAGATCCTCAATATTTTCATCAGGAAAAATTTCCTCTTTTTTAACTTCCTTGTAAGGAAGGACAATATATTTAATCTTGTTATTTTTCAAAATTACAGCAGAACCTTTTTTGTCAGCAAGCCTTGCAATTTTTGAAAAATTTTTGTTAGCAGTGGATATAGAAACTAAATTGTCGCCATTAATTTTCATACAAGCCTCCTATCCTATTTATAGCCATTTTACAAAAATTAAAACAAAAATAAGAAAAGGCAATATGTAAAATTAAAAATTCAATATTATTTTAAAACATAAATCCAATAAAAATTAAATTATATCAATTAATTAAAATGAAAAAAATAATTTAGAATAGCTCCTCATCTTCATAATTTGAAAAATCAATATCTTCAAGACTTGACATAGTAGTTGCCCAGTTTTTTTCAACAGCCTTTAAAGCCTTATCCAAATCTCTTTTTTTCAAAAATTTTATAATTTCTGCGTGCTCATCAAAACTTGACATCTTGTGGCTATCATCTTCAAAAAAATAAATATCCACCCTAGAAACTTTTCTTTTTAAACCATCAAGCAAAGATTCAATTTCTTTGTTTTGTGCAAGATCAATAATTTCTTTGTGAAAAGCTTGGTCTAATTCTAAAATTTTTATATGATTTTTTTTGTCTTGAACTTTTTTAATATTTTCATTAATATATTCAAGATTTTCTATCATTTCATCATTAATATTTTCAAATCCAAGCTCCAAAGCAAGTTTTTCCAAACTAGAAATTATAGGATAAATATTTAAAGTTTCATCAACATCGATAGGAGCAACCATTGTCCACCTGTTTGCCTTTGACAAAATAAGCCCCTCATCTTCAAGCCTTAAAATAGCCTCTCTAACAGGAGTTCTAGAAATCCCAAGGGCCTCAGACAATTCATTTATACGAATTTTTGATTTAGGTTTTAATTCGCCAGAAATGATTTTTTTTGAAATAAGGTCATAGGCTTCATCTTTTATAAATTTTCTTTTAATTGGAGAAGGTGTAAAATCCATAATAATTCCTTTCTTATTTCTTATAAGTATTATATCACATATTAGAAAATTTTAACAATTTTCTCTAGATTTTTAAATAAAAATTCATAGGCAAGTAAAAATCATTTTGCTTTTATTGAAAAAATCTGAAAACATTTTTAAAAGAATTTAAAAATAAATTTGCAAAAAAATATTTTGCTAGTAACATAGATTTATAAGAAAAAATAGATAGATGATGGGAAGAGTAAGGATTTTACTTTTTTTACAGAGAAAAAGTGTTTGCTGAGAGCTTTTGATTAAGATTATCCCCAAGACCACCCCTGATATTTTCGCTAATACGAAAGGCATGACCTGCCTTAAAACATTAATGAGTATAAATTAAGGTGGAACCACGACACATCGTCCTTTGGGATGGTGTGTCTTTTTTATTTTAAAATTTTAAATTCTATCTTATAAATTTATTTAATGGTTGTGCTTTATTTGAAATTTGTTACTAAATCTTTCTGAAATTTAAGAAAGTGTGGATAAAAATTTTTAAGGAGTGAGAAAATGATAAAAATTAAATTACCTGATGAAAGTGTAAAAGAATATGAAAAAGGTGTAAGTGTTGGAGATGTTACAAAAGATATTTCTGAAGGATTATTCAGATCAGCTTTGGGCGCTGTAGTTAATGGAAAAGTTATGGGCTATGCTGAACCTATTAATGAAGACTCTGATTTTAAGGTTATAAAATTTGAAGACAAAGAAGGAAAAGAAATTTTTTGGCATACAACAAGTCATTTGATGGCTGCTGCTATTAAAGAGATTTGGCCTGATGCAAAATTTGCGATTGGACCTGCAATTGAAAGCGGATTTTATTATGATATAGATCTTGAACACAGATTTGTTCCAGAAGATCTTCCAAAAATCGAAGAAAAAATGAAAGAAATTGCCAAAAAAGATTTGAAAATGGTAAGAAAAGAAATTTCAAGAAATGAAGCTTTGGAATATTTTAAAAAAGAAAATCAAGAATACAAGGTTGAATTAATTGAAGATCTTCCAGAAGATGAAATTATTACTCTTTATGAAATGAGCGATAATGTATTTGTTGACCTTTGCAAGGGACCTCATCTTCTTTCAACAAAATCAATCAAGGCAATCAAATTAAATTCTATAGCTGGTGCTTATTGGAGAGGCGACTCTGATAGAAAAATGCTTCAAAGAATTTATGGTATAAGCTTTGAAAAGAAAAAACAATTAGATGAATATATTGAACTTCAAGAAGAAGCTAAAAGACGTGACCACAGAAAAATTGGTAAGGAAATGAATTTATTTTCTTTCCATGATGAAGCTCCAGGATTCCCATTCTTTAAAGAAAACGGAATGATTTTAAGACATGAGCTTTTAAATTGGTGGACAGATGTTTTGGCTGAAAATGGTTACGGCGAAATTCAAACTCCACTTATAATGAATGAAGAATTGTGGCATAGATCAGGTCACTGGGATCATTACAAGGAAAATATGTATTTTACAAAAATTGACGGAGAAAATTATGCAGTAAAACCAATGAACTGTCCTGGATCAGTTTTAGTTTACGGAGAAGAACCACATTCATACAGAGATCTTCCAATTAGACTTGCAGAATACGGCCAAGTTCACAGACACGAATTATCAGGAGCCCTTCACGGACTTTTCAGAGTAAGAACATTTACTCAAGATGATGCCCACGTTTATTGTTTGCCAAGTCAAGTAAAAGATGAAGTATTTAAAATGATAGACCTTGCTGATCTTTTATATTCAACATTTGGCTTTAAATATAAAATAGAATTATCAACAAGACCAGATGATTTTATGGGAAAAATTGAAGAATGGGATTTTGCAGAAAAAGCCCTAGAAGATGCTTTGATTGAAAGAGGAATTGATTATACAATAAATCCAAAAGACGGAGCATTTTATGGACCAAAAATTGACTTCCACTTGGAAGATGCAGCAAAAAGAACATGGCAATGTGGAACAATCCAACTAGATTTCCAATTACCACAAAACTTTGACCTAACATATATAGACGAAAACGGCGAAAAGAAAAGACCAGTAATGCTTCACAGGGCCCTTCTTGGATCAATTGAAAGATTTATTGGTTCAGTTACAGAACAATTTGCAGGAAGATTTCCACTTTGGATAAATCCAAAACAAGTTGAAATAATTCCAGTATCAGATAAATTTGCAGATTTCGCAGACGATTTGGCTAAAAAAATCAAAAAAGCAGGCTACAGAGTAGAAGTTGACCACAGAAGTGAGGGAGTAGGATATAAAATCAGACAAGCTCAACTTATGAGAACAAACTACATGCTAGTAGTAGGCGAAAATGAAGAAAAATCTGGAAAATTAACAGTAAGAAATAGAGACGGAGAAGAAACAAAAGACGTATCTTTCGAAGAATTTATTGAAAAATTAGATGAAGAAAGAGATAACAAATCTTTAGAGTCAATATTTTAAATAGATATTTTAGAAGATTAGGGTTATAATTTAATCATTGGATTTAAGTCTAATGATGATTATTTCCCTTATTTTCTTTGTATATTGAATAAAATATTTTAAAACTTTATGATTTAGGAGGTTTTTTATTAATAATGGAAAAATTTAATGCTTTAATCTTGGGAACAGATTCCAATTCTTACTCCGTAGCAAGAAGTTTCTATGAGGCTTTTTCAAAAAAAGCTATTGTAGCTGGTAGTGCAGTATTAGTACCTTTTGTCGATTCAAAGATTGCTGATATTAATACAAAAAATAATTTTTCAACAGATGATGATGTTTTTGTAAAACATTTAAATAAGATAGGTAAGAAACACAAGGATGAAAAATTAGTTTTTTTTGTACCAACTGAAGAATATATGTCAATGCTTTTAAAAAACATAGACAGATTAGAATTTGATTTTGAAATTCCTTATCCTAACAAAGAAATGGGAGAAAAACTTATAGAAAAATCAAATTTTTATAAGTTATTAGATAAAAACAATATCATTTATCCAAAAACTCAACTAATAAATAAGGATAATTTGGATCAGTTGGACCTTGATGGCGAGCTTTTTTTAAAAGCTGATGATTATTCACAATTTTTGGATTTAGACCTTAAAAATAAGAAAAAGGGTTATAAAATAAAATCAAAACAAGAGGCAATAGATATTCTAAAGGAAATATTTGAAAAAGGCTACGATCATAATATGATAGTTCAAGAATATATAAATGGAGTAGATGGAAGCGAATATTCCCTCAATGGATATAGGGCTAATGATGGAAAAGTTTCAATGACCTTAGCTAGAAATTTATTATCAGATCATAGAGATATGTGGGTTGGCAATCATCTTGTTCAAATCGACTATCAAGATGAAGAATTTTATGAAATTGCAAAAAAAATAGTTGAAAAAATAGATTATTATGGTTTATTTAACTTTGACTTCAAAAAAGATTCTAAAACAGGAAAAATTTATTGTTTGGAAATGAATGTCAGACAAGGTAGAACTTTCTATTACACAAACCTTTCAGGTGTAAATTTAATAGAGCTTGCTATAAAAGATAAGGTGTTTGGCGAATCCTATGAAAAAAGACCAGACAAAAAATTTATGCTAAAAGCCTTGTCAGATAGCTTTATAATAGAAAATATTAATAAAGACTTGCTTGACGATTTTAACGAAAGATTAAGTTTTTCTCAAAATCCATTAATAAATGATCAAGATGATTCTAGAAAAAGAAGAAAAACAGTAGAAAAAAGTATAATAGGAAGAGAAAAGCAAATCGAAAATGAATAATAAATAGCGGCTTTTGCCGTTATTTTTTCTGTATTTTTTGTTTAAAGAAAGGAGTTTTGATGGCAGAAGTAAAATCAGAAAAACTTGGGAAAATGCCTGAGGGAAAATTGTTGTTTGAAATGAGTCTTCCAATTATAATTTCCATGCTTGTTCAAGCGATTTATAATATTGTCGATTCAATTTTTGTAGCTAGATTATCAGAAAAAGCTCTTACGGCTGTAACAATTTCTTTTCCAATTCAAAATATAATTATAGCCTTTAGTGTTGGCTTATCCATTGGTGTTTCGGCACTTTTGTCTAGGTATTTGGGAATGAAAAATGAAAAAAAGGCAAGTAGCGTTGCGGTTCACGGAATAATTTAGTCAGCACTTATGTCTTTGATTTTTGTTTTTATTGCAATATTTTTTGTTGAACCTTTTATAAAAATGCAAACAAATGATCCTAAAATTATTTCTTATGGTATAGATTATCTTCATATAGTTTGCTCATTATCCTTGGGGGTATTTTTCCAAATATTTTTTGAAAAACTTCTCCAATCAACAGGACTTACAGTTTATACCATGGTTACCCAAGTTATTGGGGCGGTTATAAATATAATTTTAGATCCCATTTTTATCTTTGGACTTTTTGGATTTCCAAGACTTGAAGTAAAAGGTGCTGCCATTGCAACAGTTACTGGACAAATTTTGGGAGCTTTGATAGGACTTTTATTAAATTTAGTAAAAAATAAGGAAGTAAAATTGACTTTCAAAGGCTTTTCAATGTCCCATTTAATTTTTAAAGAAATTTTTTCAATAGGGCTTCCGGCAGCTTTGATGAATGCAATCACATCTTTTGCAACATTTTTTATAAATACAATTCTTGCAGGCTTTGGTCAATCAGCCATAGCTGTTTATGGAGTATTGTTTAAACTACAAAGTTTTGAATTTATGCCGGTTTTGGGAATATCAAACGCTATAGTTCCAATAATTTCTTACAATTTTGGGGCGGGAAACAAAGAGAGAATAAAAAAATCAATAGAATTATCAATCACGTGGGCAACCCTTATGATAATTTTTGGTATGATAATATTTATGGTATTTCCAGAGGCGATTTTAAATTTATTTTCAGCCACAGATAGAATGAAAGAAATAGGAATACCAATGATTAGAATTGTTGCGATTTCATATTTGCCAGTAGGATTTTCCATAGTATGTGCATCAATTTTCCAATCCCTATCAAGTGCAGGCATAGCACTTTTTGAGCCATTTTTAAGACAATTTATAATTTTATTGCCATTGATGTATCTTATTGGAGAAAAAACTGGAGATATTAATAAAATCTGGTATTCATTTATAATAGCAGAATTTTTAGCAGGACTTTATTGTGCATATTTTTAAGACGCGATTACAAAGAAAAATAGAAATTTTATAATAAATTAATTTTTACCAGACTTATTTACTCAGGTCTGGTTTTTTTAATTTAAAAATTTTTAATATTAAGAATATTTACATCTGGGAAAATGTTTTGACAGCTTTGAGCAAATAGTGTATTATAAATTTGAAGTGGTAATTACCAAAATGTATATTGAAAACGATTTATAAAAGGGAGAAGATTTATGAAGTCAAAAAACCATGCAAAAAATAAATTGCCTAAAAAATACTAGCTTGCGCGATAAGTTTATCTGTGCTTACTATTGCGTCAAATGAGGCTTTTGCATCTGAAGAAAACCTACAAATGAACTTGTTGAAAAAGAAAATTTTGAAAAAAATGATAAAATGAAACTGAATTAAAAAATGACCAAATAAATAATGATGTTTCTAAAGAAGATGAAAACAAAAAGCTTTAGAAAATGAAAATAATAAAGAAGTTGAAAAAGAAAAAACAAATTCTTTTGAAATAATGAAAAGCCTAAATTAGAAGAAAACAAAAATGATTTGCCTAAAAAATCTCCAGCAAAAGAGAATGAACAAAAGGAAGTTATAGAATGGAATAAGGCTTCAAAAGAAGGAGAGGTTGAAGAAACTATAGTAGATAATACTCGCTATAATAATTTAAAATCAACTCAAAAAATGATAATGGTCAAAATACTGCAAATTTTAAAAAAGAAGGCGTTGAATCAAATCCTTCTGGTAATACAAATGTAAATGTTGATTTTATAGATAATTCTAATGAAAACCAATCTAGATTTGGAGTGTTTTTATATCACAAAGATAATTCAAATAATATTTCGTAGGCTATGATAGAGCAGGCTGGTTTTGGGAATATAAATTAAATGGAAAAGGCGATTATTATGGCGGAAAAAGAGTAGAAGCTCCTAAAAAAGGAGAGAAAAATTCTCTTTCAATTTCTATCAAAAGTGATGGTCAATTAAATGCAACTAATAATGGAAATGCTGTTTTTGATACAAAAGTTATTCCAAAAGAAATATTTGATGCTTTAATTAATAATAGGTCAGTATTATTAAAATTGGGTTCTTATGGAAATGAAACAACAAATATTTTAGTAAAAACTGACAATCAAGAAAATATTAAAGCTCAAGAAAAACCAATCGAAAAGGCAGATGAGGCTGATGATTCTAAGGCTGTTTATGACACCATAGAATCAAAAGAGATGAAAGCCACAATTGATACCTTATTTCCAAGAGTAAAAGAATATTCATATAAGGGAAAAACATTTAAGGCAAATGTAAATTTCACTGATACTCTAAATATAAATGGAATAAAAGTAAAACCAGATGTAAAATATGAAAAAATTTCAGCAAATGAAGCCAAATATACTCTAACAATAAAAGATGATGCAAATTATATAAATGCAATTCTTGATGTTAGAATGAAAATTCTAGATAATCAATTACATTTTAATATTGTAAATATAGTAAATAATAACAATATTAAAGGCGGTTCAATAATTGATAATCCAAAAAAACTGATAACTACGATTGATTTTAAAGATAATTTTTAGCATCTGTTTCAAGCAGTGAAGAAAATGCAAAATTTGATGGGGCAAGAATGAGTGTAAATACTCATCAAAAAGGCGATGACCACATTGATGTTACAAATCCTATGGGAAAAATAGAAAACAAGGGTTATATGTATGGCTTTGTTTCTAATAAAAATATTTCAGCAGGAGTTTGGTCAAATTCACAATTTAATTATGGCGGTGGAGCAAATGATTACACTAGACTTACTGTAAACAAAAAAACTTATGGAAAAGAAAATTTTGTAGGAATTGGCTCATCAGCTTTTCTTTATCAATTGGCTCACAAAAATGAAGATGGAACTTATAAAGTTTATGATGAGAGAACTTGGATAAAACCTGAAGCTAAAGTTATATTAGCAGATGATTTAAATAATGATGGTAAAGTTAATTGGCAAGATGGAGCTATTGCATATAGAAATATAATGAACAATCCAAAAGGATCTGAATATGTAAAAGATTTGATTGGACAAAGAATAGCAATGAATTTTGGTTCCCAAGCTCAAAATCCATTTTTGGCAACCCTTGATGGAATTAAAAAAGTTTATCTAAACACAGATGGACTTGGACAAATGGTTTTATTAAAAGGATATGGCTCAGAAGGACATGATTCTGGTCACTTAAATTATGCAGATATAGGAAAAAGAATTGGTGGAGCAGAAGACTTTGTAAAATTATTAGAATTAGCAAAAAATATGGAGCAAGAATAGGAATCCATGTAAATGCATCAGAAACTTATCCTGAAAGTAAATATTTTACACCAGATAGACTAAGAAAAGATGAAAATGGCAATTTTAAATATGGATGGAATTGGCTAGACCAAGGAATAAATATAGATGCGTCATACGATTTGGCAAATGGTAGATATAATAGATTCAAAGACTTATATGATATAGTTGGAGATAAATTAGATTTTGTTTATGTAGACGTTTGGGGCAATGGTCAATCAGGAGATAACAATGCTTGGCAAACTCATCAACTTGCAAAAGAATTAAATGATCTTGGCTGGAGAGCAGCTTTTGAGTGGGGATTTGCTGGAGAATATGATTCTACATTCCAACATTGGGCAGCAGATTTAACATACGGTGGTTATTCATTAAAAGGAATAAATTCTGATATAGTTAGATTTATTAGAAATCATCAAAAAGATTCATGGGTAGGAAATTATCCTAAATATGGTGGAGCAGCAGTTAATCCATTGCTTGGTGGCTATGATATGATTGATTTTGAAGGTTGGCAAGGAAGAAATGATTGGGATGGATTTATTAAAAATATTTTCAAAACAAATCTTCCAACCAAATTTATCCAACATTACAAGGTATATGAATGGAAAAATGGAAATCCAGTAAATATGTCTGACAATGGACAAAGCTATAAGTGGACTCCAGAAATGGAAATTAAATTAAGAAATGAAAAAGAAAATGGCAAATATGATGAGCTTATAATAACTAGAAAATCAAATGATGTAAATAATCCTTTGTACAAACAAAGAAAAATGACTTTAAATGGAAAAGTTGTGTTTGATGAAGGAAAATATTTGATTCCATGGACTCAAAATGGCGTTGAAAAACTCTACCATTTTAATCCAAAAGCTGGAAAATCTACATGGGAAGTTTTAGATGGTTGGAGCGGAAAAGTTTATGTATATGAACTTACAGATTTAGGAAAAACTAACGAAAAATAGTAGAAATTGTAGATGGAAAATTAGAACTTGATGCAAAAGCAAATACAGCTTATGTAATCTACAAAGAAAAACAAGAAAAGAAAATGTGAAATTTTCTGAAGGCATGGGAATTGAAGATGTAGGATTTAATTCAAAATCACTTGAACATTGGGATATAAAAGGGGATAAAAAATCCGCTGATGTATTCTTATCACAAGGTGCAAATCCAATGCTTAGAATAAATGATAATAAAGAAGAAGTAAGCCTTACACAAAAAATTACTGGACTAAAGAAAAATACTAAATACGCAATATATGTAGGAGTAGATAACAGATCAGATGCTAAGGCTTATTTGGAAATAAAATCTAATGGAAAAACTTATTCTAACTATACAGAAAAATCAATAGCAAAAAATTATGTAAAAGCTAACGCCCACAATACATGGCAAAAATCTGCAACTGTTGATAACACATCTTATTTCCAAAATATGTATGTTTATTTTACAACTGGAGATAATCCAGAAGATGTAACAATAACATTAAAAGAGAAAAAGGCGAAGGAGCAACTTATTTTGATGACTTGAGAGTTTTTGAAAATAAATCACAAATGTATGAAAATAGCCACGATATTGGCGATGGAGAATTTTTCCAAAACTTTGAGCAAGTTGGACAAGGTATTTTCCCATTTGTAATAGGAAATGTTGAAGGAGTAGAAGATAATAGAACTCATCTTTCTGAAAAACACGATCCATATACACAAAAAGGATGGAATGGAAAAGTTATTAATGATGTAATTGAAGGAAACTGGTCCTTAAAAACAAATGGACTTACAGGAAGAAATGCCCTAGTTTATCAAACAATTCCACAAAATTATAGGTTTGAAGAAGGAAAAACTTACCAAGTTGTATTTGATTACGAAGCAGGTAGCGATGGAACTTACGCATTTGTAATAGGAGAAGGAGAATATACAAATCCATCAAATTTAAAAGTATATCATTTGCCAAAAACTTGGGAAGATGGAAATGATAAAAGTACAAAGAGAGTTAAATTTTTGGTAGAAGGAGCAAAAGGAAGATGGATTGGAATTTTGTCAACAACAAAAGCAGCTGATCTTCAAAAAACTTCAGGCTCAGTATCAGATTTTAGGTCTTATAAGGATTTTGTTTTAGATAATCTTTTGATAAAACAAGTAGAAGTTACATCAAAAATATTAAAAGAAAATTTCTTGGAAAGTTTTACCCCACAAAAGATTTATCAAAATATAAGGAAGAATCAGTTAAAGATTACCAAGATGCTCTTGCAAAGGTAATATTGGCAGATGAAATATGAAACCAGAAGATATGCAAAAATTGATAGATGATGTATATCAAAAACAATCTGAATTAGAGGCTGTAAAAGATTCAATAGGTCTTGAAGATATAGAAAGTCTTGATGCGGTTGCACAAGCTGGCGAAGAATTGGAAAAAGCCTTTGATAAAAACACATCTACCACATGGCATTCTCCTTGGTATGATAATTCGATTGGAAAAAGTGCAACAGTAGAATTAAAACAAGCAACCTTGATAAAAGATTTTATATACATTCCAAGACAAAGTGGACATAATGGAATAATAAAATCAGGAAAACTTGAAATAATTGACGATAAGGGAAACTCTACAATTATAGAATTTAAAAATTTTGCAAAAGATGCAAAAGCAAAAAAGTAGAATTTGAAAAACCAATAAATGCCAAAAAAATCATAATCACACCAACCGAAACTTGTGGAGATAATAATAACGTATTTTTATCAGCAGCAGAATTTATTTTCTCACTTCAAGATATAGGACAAGGACACGAAAAAATTGACTATGATAAATTAAAAGAGATTATAGATTCAGTAGATGATGAAAATTTAGATTCATTAAAAGAAAATTTTGAATATATAAGAGAAAATGATTTGATAAGCAAAGATTCATACGAAAAAATCTTGGAATCTGTAGAAAATACGAAAAACTAAAAAAGCACAAGAAGATGCAATAAAGGAGCTAAATGATGCAGGAATAAAAGAAGATTTGTATTTGGAAAAAATAAGAAAGGCAAAAACAATAGAGGAAGTAGAAAAAATAAAAGAAGAATTACTAAAATTAAACGAACAAAAACCAGACGAACAAACTCCTCAAAATCCATCAAATCCACAAAATCCAGATGATTCATCAAATCCAAAAGATTCATCAAAAAATCCTAAAGAAAAAATAATTCTAATAAGGATGATGACAATAAAGCTCAAAGAAAATCTAAAAAAACTATTAAAAACGAATACAGCAAACAATCAAATAATGTAAAAACAGGAGTAGCAAGCTCTACAGGAGCAATACTAGCACTATTGGGCTCAGTTGTTGGTCTATTTAAAAGTAAAAAAGAAAATAAATATAAAATAAGGGCGAATGCCCTTATTTTTTGTTTTTATGGATTCCCAAAAATATATAATCTAAAAGACCTAATCTTATTTGATAAAAAATAAGAGATAGGAAAAATACCACAAGTCCTGTTGCTATTTGTAGGAGTGGACTTGTCAGATTTAGGAAGGAATTTAGGATTATTTTTGTAAAGGGGAATAGGTAGAGTAGTCCGCTCAAAAAATATTTTTCAAAATTCACTTCGTAAATATTTGTTTTTAGTATTAAATAAATTATCAAAACTACTGAAATGTGAAAGCCTATAAAAATTTTATATTTGTCTATGGCAAGGATTTCTATAAAAAATATCAATAGGGTTATTATATAAAGGTACTTATTTACTTCTTTTGCTGGAAGAATTCTTGCAAAGGAGAAATAAATAAAAATATAAAATAAGTATTTTTGATATTTTTCGATAGTTTGTAAATATTTTGTGTTATATATAAGCAAAAATAAAATTAGACTTATTATTCCAACTGCCATGGAAAAATAAGAGCCAAATATTTTGGTTGAGCATCTTTCTATGATATATAAGAGAAAAATTCCTAGTAAAATTTTGTAATTTTTATTAATTATAGTCAAAAAATTTTTTCTTACTACATTTATGTTGTAAATATCTACTTTATCTAATAAAATAAGTATAAGGCTTAGTGTCAAAAGCGGAATAAAAAATTAAAAAACTTTTTTATCCTTTTGATTTGAAAAGATTACTGAAAAATATGCGCAAATATACAAAAAATATATTTGTGTAAAGGTTATTTTATTTGTAAATAAGGGTAAGTATATTGTAATTAAGGTAAAAATAATTGCTATAAGATCTGCTATTATTATTTTTTGTTTTTTCATAGTATCACCACTATGATTATATAATAATATCAGCTTAAAAGAAAATTATTTAGGGGAAATTATGACAAGGAAAAAAAGAAGTGAGGCTTTTTTGGAAAAAAGCCAGCCAAACAGACAAAACACAAATAAATACAATAATAAAAAAATCCAAGATAAGAGGCGAAATAGAAGAAAAAGAAAACAAAGAGATAGCTTAATAAAGCTCTTACTTGTTTTTATAATTTTAATGATACCATTGTTTTTATACCAAAAATTTATAAATACACCACAAAGGACTATAAATAAGGCTGTTGCCTCAATCAAGAATTTGGATTATGAAAAACAAGAAAAATATTTTGATAAGATTACCAATGTAGAGGACATTTTGAAAAAATCTTATTCATCTGATAAGAAAGAACAAGAAGAATTTTTGAAGGCAAACTTTGCCAATTTAAAAGTCGATGTAAAGGGCAAAAAAAGGACAAAAGATGGATTGGAAGTTGAGGTTGATGTAACAAATATTTCCTATGTCGATGTATATGATAATTTAAAAAACAAAGACACAAATGTTCATGCAACATATATAAAAAAATTGTCCAATGACAATCAAGATAAATTAACGATAAGGGCAAAACTACTTCTAGAAAAAAAATTTACCTACTACAAAATATACGAATCTAGAGATTTTGTAAATGGAATTTTGGGTGGGGCATTGAAATATTCTGATAAATAATAATATAAAAAGCTGTAGATTACTACAGTTCAGACTGTTGGTAAAGTATACAAATCCTCATGCTAAGAATATCATACGAAAAAATTGATTTGATTTCAAATTTTAAAATTCGTCAAAAAACGCACTGTTTGAGCGTTAGCGAGTTTGCGTTTTTAGAATTTTGGAATTTAGAAATCAACAATTTTTGAAGTCCGATATTCGTGCTTGAGGGTTTGTTTACGCTCTGAACTGTAGTAATCTACAGCTTTTTTGTAAAACACATTATAAAATTTTTAAATTTTTTTAATATCCTGGTTTTCCTAATAATTTGAACATTTGAGATTTATATTCTTCAACTCCTGGTTGATTAAATGGATTTACTCCTAGCATATATCCACTTACTCCAACAACTATTTCAAAGAAATAAAATAATTCTCCCAAACTTTCAGCTGAAACATCATCAATTGTCAATAAAATATTTGGAACATTTCCCTTAACGTGGGCAATTATTGTCCCTTCCATTGCTTTTTCATTTACAAAAGACATTTTTTTGCCAGCAAGATAATTTAGATCATCAAGATTTTCTTCATCTTCCATAATAGTAAGGTCCTTATTGGCACTTTCAACTTTCAAAACAGTTTCAAATAAATTTCTCTTGCCTTCTTGAATCATTTGACCTACAGAGTGAAGGTCGGTTGTATTATTTACAGAAACAGGGAAAATTCCCTTTCCATCTTTTCCTTCACTTTCAGCAAATAATTGCTTCCACCATTCAGAAACATATTTTAATTTTGGCTCATAATTTACCAAAACTTCAAGGTCTTTGCCATCTTCATTTAACATATTTCTAATAGCCGCATATTGGATAGCCTTATTTTCTTCAAAAGAATCTACAGTATAATTTTCAATCCCTTTTTTAAATCCAGCGACAAATTTATCAATGTCAATTCCGGCAACACACAAAGGCAAAAGACCAACCGCAGAAATTACAGAAAATCTTCCACCAATATCATCAGGAACTACAAAAGTTTCATAGCCTTCCTTGTTAGCCAAATCCTTCAAAGCACCTTTTTGCCTATCAGTTGTAACAAATATCCTTTCCCTAGCCTCTTCTTTTCCATATTTTTCTTCCAAAAGCTCCTTAACAAATCTAAAGGCAATAGCAGGTTCAGTAGTAGTACCTGATTTTGAAATTACATTAATAGAAAATTCTTTTTCCTTTAGATAATCAAGAAGTTCATGCAAATATTCCCCAGAAATTTGATGACCTGCATAAATCAATTCAGTCTTATCATTTTTAGGAAAATATCCTTTCATAGCATAGTCAACAGCCTTAGTGCCAAGATAAGATCCGCCTATTCCAATAGTTACCAAACAATCAGAATTATTTTGGATTTTTTTGCTAGCTTTTTTAATTCTTTCATATTCTTCCATATCTAGGTTATTTGGCCTATCAATCCAACCCAAAAAGTCATTTCCTTCTCCGTCTTTGTTCATTAAAGAAGAAAAAGCATCAAGACTTTTTTCCTTATAAGAATTGAGATTTGATAAGTCGACATTATTAAAATCAATTTTCATTACAAATCCTCCTTTGGATAAATTATACCCAAAAAGGAATAATATGGGAAATTTATTTTGCTAATATAGTTAATAAATAAAGTAATTAATTAAATAAAATTAAAAAGCAAAAAATTATAAAACTAAAAGCTTACCTTTAATCCTTAAATAGCGCAATATAATTTTATAGTTTGCTTACAAAATATTTTGAAATCTAAATAAGTCGAAACTTTAAAAGTAATAAAATAGAAAGTCTCAATAATAGAAACATTTCTAAATTGATAATGATAATAAAAATCACTATTTAGAATGATTAAAACTTTAGAATCATTCTTGACAAATTTAAATAAAAAGATATACTATAATTGTAAAGACGAAACGGTAAAAAAATACGTAGAAAGGAAGTACATATATGCCAGAATTAAAAGGAACAAAAACAGCTAGCAATTTAATTACATCATTTGCAGGTGAATCTCAAGCAACAATGAGATACACAATCGCAGCTAAAATTGCTAAAAAAGAAGGATATGTTCAAATCAAAGAAATTTTTGAAGAAACAGCAAGAAACGAACAAGAACACGCTAAAGTATTCTATAAATATTTGAAAGAAGAATTTAAATTAGACGCAATCGAATTAAATCCAGAATATACAGCATTCCCAGTTGTATATCATGATACATTAACAAATCTTGAAGGTGCAATCGGCGGAGAAAATGAAGAAGCTGAAGATATGTATCCAAAATTTGCAGAAGTTGCAAGAGAAGAAGGATTTGAAGAAATCGCAAGAAGCTGGGAACAAATCGCAAAAGTTGAAGCAGCTCACAGAGATAGATACCAAAAATTACATGATAATATAGAAAATGGAAAAGTATTTGAAAAAGAAGAAACAGTTAAATGGAAATGTTTAAACTGTGGATATATCTACGAAGGCAAAAAAGCTCCAAAACTTTGTCCAGCTTGTAAACATCCACAAGACTTCTTTGAAGTTGCAAACTTTAACTATTAATAAGTAAAAATCAAACACGAAAATATAAAAAAAACAAAAATTAGAATCTTTCAAAAAAAGTCCTGCATAAAGCAGGATTTTTTTTGTCCAAAATTATCTTATTTTAAATTTTGTTTAGATAAATTTTTAAAACATTTAAAAGTGCAAATTAAAATTTCTTATACTTTATTTTTAGTCCTTATTTTTTTGAAATTATTTTCAAAAATTATAAATAAATTTCAATATTTTCGCTAATGTGCTAAAATATTTGTAAGAAAATAAAAGGAGATTTTTATGAAAGCAATTTTAACCATAATTGGAAACGACAAACCTGGGATAGTGTATAGGGTAAGCGAATTACTTTATAAATATAATATGAATATTTTAGATTTTAACCAAACTATAATGGAGAAAAATTTTGTGGGAATCATTAATGTTGATTTGACTAATGCCAATGAATCTTTTGAAAAAATAAAGGATGATTTGACAAAATTGGGCGAAGAAATTGGTCTTGAACTAAGACTTCAAAACGAAGACCTTTTTGATAAGATGGCAAGGATTTAATATGGATACAAAGCAAATTATTGAAACTATAAAAATGCTCGATCAAGAACACCTTGATATTAGAACAATAACCATGGGCATATCTCTTCTTGATTGTGCAGATAGTGATTACAAAAAATCTTGTCAAAAAATTTATGACAAGATGATGAAAGAAACTGAAAATTTCATCAAAACCACAAAACTTGTCCAAGAAATTTATGGGGTGCCTATAATTAATAATAGGATTTCCGTAACACCAATTTCTCTTGTTGCGGCAAGCTCAAAAATTGATGATTATACGCCTTATGCAGAAGTTTTGGACAAGGTTGCTAAGGAAGTTGGCGTTGATTTTATTGGGGGATTTTCTGCCCTTGTTCACAAATCTATGACAAAATCTGACGAAATTTTAATAAATTCAATTCCTAATGCCCTTTCTACTACAGATTATGTTTGCTCATCTGTAAATGTTGGTTCAACAAGATCTGGAATTAATCTTGATGCGGTAAAACTTTTGGGAGAAAAAATCAAAGAATTGGCAAAATTAACTAAGGACCAAGATTCACTTGGTTGTGCAAAATTTGTTGCCTTTGCAAATGCGGTCGAAGACAATCCTTTTATGGCTGGCTCTTTTCTTGGAGTAGGCGAAGGCGATACAGTTATAAACGTAGGAGTTTCAGGTCCTGGCGTTGTAAAATCTGCCCTTGAAAAAGATAGGGGAAAACCAATTAATGAAGTTTACGAAACAATCAAAAAAACAGCTTTCAAAATCACAAGAATGGGAGATTTGATAGGTCGTGATGTTGCCAAAAGACTTGGCAAAGAATTTGGAATTTTGGATTTATCACTTGCCCCAACTCCAGCAATTGGCGATAGCGTTGGAAGAATTTTAGAAGAAATTGGAATTGAAAATGTTGGAGGACACGGAACAACAGCTGCCCTTGCCATGTTAAATGATGCAGTCAAAAAGGGAGGACTTATGGCATCATCATCAGTTGGCGGACTTTCTGGAGCATTTATTCCAGTAAGCGAAGATGAGGGAATGATAAAAGCTGCCCAAGCTGGACATTTGACTTTCGACAAACTTGAAGCCATGACTTCAGTTTGCTCAGTTGGTCTTGATATGATTGCAATTGCCGGCGATACACCAGCATCAACAATTTCTGCTATGATTTTGGATGAGGCAGCCATAGGAGTTATAAATCAAAAAACAACAGCCGTAAGAGTTATACCAGTTTATGGCAAGAAAAAAGGAGAATTTGCAGAATTTGGAGGACTTTTGGGTTATGCTCCAATTATGGAAGTAAATAATTCAAGTGCAGAAAAATTTGTAAATAGGGGAGGAAGAATCCCAGCTCCAGTCCATTCATTTAAAAATTAGAACAAGGAAAAATCTTTTAAAAATCTAAAAGTCCAGTAAAATACTAATATCAAAGCTTAGGCAAAATAAATTTTACCCAATGCCTAAGAGCAAAAAATATAGCATAAAAAATAAAAAGGAGAAAAAATGAAAGTAATAGTTTCAGAATCATACGAAGAATTATCACAAAAAGCAGCCGATCTTTTTATAAGCATTTTGCAAGAAAAACCTCAATCAAAATTGGGACTTGCAACAGGCTCATCCCCAATCGGATTATATAAAAACCTAATAAAAGCTCAAAAAGAAGGAGAAATTTCTTTTCATTGGGCAAAAACAATAAATTTAGACGAATACGTAGGAATTAGTCCGGAAAATGAACAATCTTACCAATATTTTATGAATGAAAATTTATTTAACCACGTAAATATCAAAAAAGAAAATACCCACCTACCAAAAGCAGACACAAACGATGAAAAATACGCAGAAGAATACAATAAATTATTAGACGATTTTGGAACAAGAGATTTGCAAGTTCTAGGCCTTGGACCAAATGGCCACCTAGCTTTCAACGAACCAGGAGAATTTTTAAATAAAAGAACATCAATAGTAAAATTAGCAGATGCAACCATCGAAGCAAACTCAAGATTTTTCGAATCAAAAGATGATGTTCCAAAATACGCCATTTCAATGGGAATGGCAGATGCTTTTAATGCCAAAACCCTAATAGTTGTAGCAAGCGGTAAAAATAAAAAAGATGTAGTAAAAAAATTAATAGAAGGCAAAGAAATTTCTCCATCTTTCCCTGCATCCTTCTTATCACTTCATCCAAACTGCTACCTATTTGTAGACAAAGAGGCAATGGGAGAATAAAAAAATAAGAGGCTGTTGCAAAAATGAATAAGTCATTTCAAATTGCTAGAAAATATCTACAAAGATTTTTCCAATTAGACCCAAGTCTAAAAATCTTCGAAAGAATTCCTAGCCATATAATGATTATTCATAATTTTGCAACAGCCCTTTTTTAAATGCGAATTTTTACATTCCATAATAAGAAAATCACAAAGCAATTTCATCAATAAAATCCATAGATCTTCTCATCTTCGCCATATCTCTTGCAAATTTCATATACATAATCTTGCTTGCGTTGTTGAAATTATTTTTAAGCGCCCTGTCCCTATTTAGACTTGAAATAGTCATTCCATTTTTAAGAATTATAGTTGAGTTTTTAATATCCATTACATAATAACAATTCACAAAACCACGCCTAAAATCGTCATTTTCGGTTTGGTTAATCTTAAAAGGAAAAAACACATTAAAAGCATCGATGCAATAAGGCAAATTCCTAGAAACCTTTAAAATTTTCCTGATATTTTTGTGCATAAGTTTAACAGAAATAGATCTCTCACAAGCCATGTGTTTCAAAAAAACTTCGCAAGATCTCCTATCAACAAAAACTTTTTTGTTGGTATAAACTTCACATCCAATCCCAACTCCCTTGATTATAGTTGGAAGAATTGCAACAACTTTGTCCATAAATCCTCCTTTCTTTAAAGAAGAAAGACTTCTCTAGACATTAAGTGTACAATAAATTAATAATTTAGTCAATAATAGACTAAACCAAATCCTCTTTCTCAAAATATTTTCTAAGCTTTTTAATAATAAGGTAGTGATAATTAGTAATAGATTTAGGAGAAAGATTCAAAAGCCTTGCAATTTCCTTGTGAGAAAAATTCTTATCATATTTTAAATACAAAATTTCTCTCTCTTGCTTTTTTAAGGATTTAAGAGCATTTTCCAATTCCTTTATTTCGATTTTTCTTACAAAATCATCCTCAATCGAAATATCATCATCTATTTTTTCTATAATTTCCACACCTTGCATATCCTTAGAATTTAAAGAATAAATTTTTTCCCTCTTACACTCATTCAAAAAATAAAAATATAGCCTATATTTCAAATATCCACCAAAAGACCCTTTCTTAGCATCAAAGTCTTCTACAATTTCAAAGACCATGTCCCTTGCCATAATATAAGCCTCATTTTTGTCAAAAATATCAAATCTATTTGCCATAGAAAGCAAAAGAGGTTGGTATTTTTCAATAATCGCATCCAAATTTTCTATACATATTTTCATTAAATTTTCCTAACTGCGATCGCCTGTATTTGTCGACACCATAATTCTAGTAAAAATTTTGGAAAAAGTTTAATCAGATAAAATACAAAAAATTAAAAAAAATTCGCCTAAAAGAGATTTGGCGATAGAAAAATTAAAGTAAAAGGAATTTAATATAAAAATTATTATAAAAAAGAGCAAAAGAAAAGACGGGAAAACCCGTCTTTTATCTTATGCTAGTGTAAAATCATCTCTTGAAATATTTTCCATATAGGCTTTGTTCATAGTTGTGATTTTACCTTCTTTTGTTTGGAGAACTTTTGAATTTATCATCTCTCCCATTTGTGCTTTTACAATTTCGTTATTCAAATTTGCCTTTGGATGGTCTATACTTACCATTTTTGTTTTGCCCAAGGCATCTTTGAAAGATAGTTTTAGTTTTTTTGTTTGCATATTATTTCCTTTCTTTTAATTAAATAACTTCTTCAGTGATTTTTTCAAAACTATATGAATCTGTTTCGCTTAGCTTTATATAAGCATTGGCAAAATTTTTAAGCTCGTCATTAGTTAGAGCATCATCTAGATTTGAAAATGTTCTAGAAACTTTCTTTACTTCTTGTCCTTCGTTTACATCGAATTTAATTCTTAGCTTCATATTATCGCTCCTTTCATATATAGATAATCAAAATTGAGAAAATGTCCATAAAAATTTTATAGATTTTCAAATTTCTAGAAAAAAGCCTTTATTAATAAGTATTTTTGGTGTAAGATTAAATCTAGTAAGAAAGATTTATAAAAAATTTATGGTGATAAAATGGAAAATAAAAAGAAAAAATCAAAAAAAACGAATATAGTGTGGAAATTAATATTTTTGATAGGAATATTAATTTTATTGTATCCTATTATATCCAGATTTTATTATAGGATTGAATCGAACAATCAAGTTGAAGTTTTTAATCAAGGAAAATCAAAACTTGATAAAGAAGAAATCCAAAGAAGAATGGGACTTGCCAAAGCCTACAATGACTCCTTGTCAGGAGGTCCTACCAATGATCCTTTCACTGAAAAAAGATACAAAGAAGGTAGAAAAGAATATGCTAGGATGCTCGAAGTTGAGGAAATGATCGGTCATATTGAAATTCCAAAAATAAACCAAGACTTGCCAATCTATGCAGGAACAAGCGAAGATGTTTTGCAAAAAGGAGTAGGTCATTTGGAAGGAACATCCCTTCCAATCGGAGGAAATAATACCCACACAGTCCTTACAGCTCACAGAGGTCTTCCAGAAAAAACTTTGTTTACAAATTTAAATGAGCTTGAAGTAGGAGATAAATTTTATATTCATAATATAGAAAAAACTATAGCCTACCAAGTTGACCAAATAAAAGTCATAGAGCCAAGCAATTTTGAAGATTTAATGATAGCACCAGGACATGATTATGCAACCCTTTTGACCTGCACACCTTTTATGATAAATTCCCACAGACTTTTAGTAAGAGGACACAGAGTAGAATACGTAGAAAGTGTAGATGAAGAATTGATAAAAGAAAATAAAACAAATTGGATATTTAGAATTTTATTCTTCATAGCCCTAATTATAATAATCATACTTTTATGGAGAATTAGAAAACTAAGGAAAGAAAATAAAAAAACATCAAGTAAAATTGACCAAATCAAAGAAAAATTAGACAAGATAGGTGAAGATAATGAAAAGAAAGATTAATATAAAGAAAAATCTTCCCTTTTTACTAATATTTCTAGTAGGATTTTTGATTTTTTCCTATCCTTTTATAAGCCAAAAATTTTATGAAATAAAAGCCAATGATGAGATTGTTATTTTTAATAAAGAAAAAGAACAAATCGATAAAAAAGAATTAGAAAGAAGGATGGAGCTTGCAAGAGTTTACAACCAAACTCTTGATCCATCAAAACTTGTAGACCCATACGATGAAAAAGTAAAAGACGCCAAAGCAGAATACGCAAAAATGCTAGAAGTTCACGAAATGTTGGGACATATAGAAATCCCAAAAATCGCAGTCGATCTTCCAGTCTATGCAGGAACAAGCGATGACGTTTTGGAAAAAGGAGCAGGCCATTTGGAAGGAACATCCCTTCCAATAGGAGGCGAATCAACCCACACAGTTATAACAGCCCACAGAGGACTACCAAACGCACTTTTATTTAGAAATTTAAATCAAATGACAGAAGGCGATATATTTTATATCCATAATATAAAAGAAACCTTGGCGTACAAAGTCGACAAAATCCAAGTTGTCGAACCATCAAACTTCGAACCGATTTTAGTTTCAGAAAAAAAAGATTATGCGACCCTTTTAACCTGTACACCTTACATGATAAATTCCCATAGGCTTTTGGTAAGAGGATATAGGATTCCATATACCCAAGCCATAGATGACGGAAAAGCAAACACACCAAGACTAAAACCAAATTTCTTCCAATTATTCTTAGTACTCTTGCCAATACTATTATTTACAATAATGGTATATCTAAGAGAAAAAAGATATTTAAAGAAAATCAAAATGGAGGTAATAGACATTGAAAGAAAACTCAGCGAAAAAGAAAATTAAAATCTTTGGCTATATATTAATACTTTTTGGACTGATAACACTTGCCTTTCCATTTTCAAAAAGAATCTATTCAAATATAGAAAACAAATACAAAATAGAAAAAATAATAAAAGCCCAAAAAGAAGACGAAAAATTTGACCAAATAGAAGAAAAAGCCAAAGAATATAACGAAATAGTAAAAAAATCCGATATATCTATGGTTGATCCATTTACAAGCAAAAATCTTGGCTCAGTAAATATTTTAAATAATCAAGATGATATATTTGCCTACATCGAAATACCAAAATTAAACAAAAAAATCCCAATCTATCTTGATGCAAGCTATGAGCATATAGCTTGGGGACTTGGACAAGTTTCAGGAACATCAATTCCAATCGGAGGCAAATCAACAAGAAGTGTCCTTGCAGGTCACAGAGGATGGTGGGGAGATACCATGCTTTTGTATGCAGATGACTTAGTACAAGGCGATAAAATTTATATAAAAAGAGCAGAAAAAACTCTAACATACGAAGTTTCATCAAAAGAAGTAATAGGACCTTATGATTGGGAAAAATTAAAAGTTGTAGAAGGAGAAGACATTATTACCCTTCTAACTTGCCATCCATTTAGATGGCCAAGGCCAAAAAGACTTCTAATAAACGCAAAAAGACTAGAAGAAAAAGAAGAACAAGCACAAGATGAAATCCAAACTACCACAATAAGTAAAAATGTAAAAATCACAAATTATTTGTACCTAGGATTTTTGATAATAGATTTTCTTTTGATTTTATTCGTAATATCAAAAATAATAAAAACAATAAGGAAATAAAAATAAAGAAAAATCAAAAAACTTGGAAGAAATTTCCAAGTTTTTTTTGTGCCTAAAATTAATTTTTTATATTTGGAAAATTTTTTTCCGTAAATAAATTCACTATCATTCATTTTCTGTTGAAAAAATATTTAAGAAATATTTTTACACTACTTATAAAAAATTAGAAATTTTCAACGATAAGCTAATAATTTTATAAGAATAAATAAACAAAAAAATTTAAAAATATTTGTAGAAAATTGAGCTTTCAAATATTTTTAAATATATATTAAGTTTTTAAAAATATGTAAAAAATGTGTTGACTAAAAATTTTTTTTTAGATATAATTAAGAAAACTTAGAATTGTCTAAATTCTAAATAAATATTTTAGGACGATTTAAAATTTAAATTAATTTTTTGAAATAAGATGATTTCAAAGAAATTTTTCCATGCTTAAATCAAAATCCTAAAGACATACTAATTTATTTAAGAAAAAATGTAGGCTGATACTTTAGCAATGCACAGGAAAAAAATGTGGCAATAATTTTACTGCTTAAAAATCATGTGCTATTTATGGCTAAAAAACTAGACTTGTGGATAACAAGTCATAATTATTTAGGTAATTTTCAAAAAAAAAAAAAACATAAAATTGCCCTTGAGGAGTTCTTATGAAAAAGTTATTAAGAAAATTGACATCATTTGCAATCGCACTTTTTATGGTATTGCAAGTTATGCTACCAGCTTTTGCTACGAGGTCGAAGGCTGAAGAGCTTGAACCAAATACTATAAAAAACATTGAAAATCTTGAAACGAACGAAGATGCTTATTTGTCTATCACAGATTCCCAAAAAATTTATGATAAGAAAAAGATAGATAAGGATGAAAGCAAATTTTCTATTGCAGTAGGTCTTCCTTCTACAAGTTCAAGCTTTAGACTTGTAAAAAGAAATGACCTCAAGCTTTATGAAGATAAATTTTTCCAAACAAATGAAGATGCAAGTAAGGAATATTGGCGTATAAAAGATATGCTAAACTTGCAAGGTCTTGATCTTGATCTTGAAATCATCAAAGAAGACCAAGGATATAAAATCCTTACAAAAAATGAGATGAAAAATCTTGAACAAGGCAAAAAAGATAATTTTTATGGAGAAAATTATTCATACATAGACTTTAAAATATTAGATGATTTTGATTTTAATGAAAATGGAAATCAAAAATTACTTAACCAAGATAAATTAGTATTCAATTTAGAATTTATTAAAAATATATCCCCTGATCCTAATTACAATTTGTTTGAAAAGGATGAACAAGGAAATTGGAATATAAAAAATGAGGGAGATATATTTGCCCTTATTAATGAAGATAAGAAAAATCTTTATGACACCAATTCTTTGACAAATGATTTAAATAGCTTAAATGCCTATAAAGAAGAAAGAAAACAAGCTGAAGAAGAAAAGGCACAAAAAGAGGCAGAAGAAAAGGCAGAAGAAGAAAGAAAAGCCGAAGAAGAAAAAAAGCAAGCTGAACAAAAAGCTAAAGAAGAAGAAAAGAAAAAGGCAGAAGAAGAAAAGAAAGCCCAAGAAGAAAAACAAAAAGAAGAAAATGCAAATTTTGAAAAAGCCAACAAAGAATTAAAAGAGGCTTTGGAAGATGAAAATAATTCAATAGAAGATATACAAAAACTTCTTACAAAACTTGGCGAAAAATATAATTTGTCATTAGCAAGTCAAGAAAAATTAATGGCAGAAAATGATTCTGCAATAAAAGCTCTAGTGGAAAAAGATAGGAATGAAAATTTTAGGGCAAATATGCTTAGACAGTTGCCAAGAAAAGTTCCATCAAATTCATGGGACGGAAAACTTTTCCACCTAAATCTTGAAATGAATGTCAAAGCATCTCCAACAAATCCTATACCTCAAGGTTGGTATTTTGATGTTCAACTTGGACCATATTTAAAAGATGATATCGGTCAAGTTTGGAATGATTTGTATGATGGTAACAGACTAATAGCAAGTCCAGTATATGATAAAGAAAAACACACAATAAGGTATATTTTCCAAACAAGTGTTACAAAATCTACTACTCTAACAGTAGACCAATATTTGGGTTTTGATCTAGCTAATATTGGAAGACAAACAGAAATTGACATTGACATCAAGGTTGCACCAAAAAACAACCCAATCCAATCAATGACAACTAAACATGTAACTATAAATGATGAAAATCCTGTAGAAAGCTCTTACAATGTTGTAAGCCAAGGACAAAGTGAAGCAAAACATTATCCATTCCAACTAAATTGGACATCCGAACAACAATATAATGGTGGTTCAAATCCAACTATAGAATGGAACATAGAAGTGGACACAGCTTCCCTAAAAGATAAGAATCTTGATTTTAATAATTTAAATGTTTCTATATTTGCAGGAGCAGAACAAGGTCTAAAAAATTTCAAGTTCAAGGCATCAACAAATAAGTTTGATCTTGACGATACAAGTAATTATATTTCATCATCAAAATTGGGAGAAATTCTACAAAAAAACACTTCAATAGCTAAAAATGCTCTTGGAGAAAAATTATATATTAGAGTAAAGGCCGAAGTAAACAAAAATCGTCTACACGATTATTATTCTATAGGTCTAAGAATAAATCCAGATGGCAATTACATCAAAAAAATGCTTGACGAATTTATAGAAGAATATAACAAGCTTCCAGCAATCATCAAATGGATGAAGGGAGCTGAACAAGCAAAAGAATTTTCAAAACTTCCATTTAACCTAGTAGAAACAATGATTCCTGCAAAAAGTACCGAAAGGGACAACTTTACAAGCGAGAATCTTTACTACGATTCATCAAGAACAATCTATGCAAAAAGACAGTCAGATAATTTGGTAGACTGGTACGCCCTAGATTTATTAAGACTTGGCGAAAAACCAGATCAAGCCTTTAACTATCCTAATTTTTTAATAAATAATACACCAAGCAAACCAATTAATCCAAAAGTGTTCTACTATGTCCCACTAGAAAATGGACTTTATAAAAGAACTCCACAAATTAGCGAAGTTGTAACAGAATATGGAGATTTTTATCCAGGAACTTTAATCTCTTATGAATATGAAGACCAAAAAGGTACAAGAGATGATACTTATCGTTTCGAAGCAAATATCAAAGAGAAAAAAGTAAACAATCTAGTAGGAGAAACAACTACTGGTGGACGTATAAACTTATTTACAAAAAAAGTTTCCAACAAAGACCTAACAGATAAATACCTAGCCTACCTAGAAAATCCATATCCAATAATGCGTATTAACAAAAACTTTGATATGGTACAATGTTTCAACAAAGGTACTCCAGATCCTTCATTTAAGGGTAGCGACGGAATATTTCTTGATATACACGAAGATCCATCAGGAGATTATTTAATATCAAGACTTAACGAAATTGTAGGAAATCCTAAAGGAAATTATAGACTTGTTAACCACTTAAATGGAACACCAACAGACGATGGTATCGTATTAAATCCAAACGGAATGAGCCAAGGTCAAGCCATGGAAGATTTGATGAAAAGAATTTATTTCTATGGTGAACAAGTTAAAAAAGAATATACCCTAGGTAAATTCAACGACTTAATTGGAAGCGAAACTAATGGCGAAGTAATGCACAGGCTCATCGAAAACTCTATGTACCAAAGAGTACTCCATCATTTCACAGATGGTATAAGCATAAGTGAGGACTTTTTCGAAACTTCATCAAATTATAACGAAGATTCATGGAAAGTAAACTACACCCTAACAGGAGATAGAAATGCTGACGGTAGTTGGACAGGTGATTATTTCGATGGAGAGAAGAAAAATCATAATACTTACGAAGGTCTTAGAAAATTAAAAGATAATGAAACAACTATCAAAAACTACCCAATCGTAAAAAACACTCAATATGAGATGGCTAATGAATTATTAAAGAAAGTCATTGCATCTTACAAAAAAGGTTCTGATTGGAACAAAGATAAAGCAAACACAGTTCAATTAGTTTTTTACTCCCACACCAAAGAAGGTAAGTACCAAGAGTTAATCACAGGTCGTATTACAGAACCACTTGAAATTGATAAATATACAAATGATGGCAAGACAAAACTTGAAGGAGCAAAATTTACTTTTATCAACAAATATACAAATGAAAAAGTAGAATGGACTTCCAAAAAAGATAATAACGAAAAATTATATTTAAAACCAGGTTATTATATAGTTCAAGAAGAAGCTCCATCAGGATATGAGCCAATCAAAGAATTCGAAATTCAAGTAAAAAGAAGCCTAGTCAATGAAGATAAAGGTCCATACAAATTTAAAAATTTACCAGAAATTCATGTAAACGACGGCTACAAAACAGAAGTAATAATAAAAGACAAAGATATTCCAAAATCTGCTGAAGGCACAAATTTGGTAGAAGTTGACAAAGACAACAAAGTCAAAGTCAAATTAACAAATATCCAAGATAACCTAGGCGATTTAGAATTTGTAAAGAAAAATGAATTTGCAAAACTAAATGGAGCAGAATTTACACTAAGAAAAGTAACAGCAAACTCCCTTGATGATGTAAAAACTCAAATAAAAGATCCGACTAAAATTAAATACGATGATACTTACAGACAAACATCTAAAGGATATTATGGAGAGTTCAAATTTGAACAAATTCCAAAAGGCTACTATATCCTAGAAGAAACAAAAGTACCAGCAGGCTACCAAAAAGCCCCACTTTATATTCTTGAAGCAAAAGAAGAAACAGTTGCTGGAAAAAATAAAGTAGTTTTACATTTTGTAGGAGAGAATGCTCCTAAGGAAAAAGATGGTGACTTAACAATTGTAAGAAACTATCCAAAAGAAACTGAGATAGAATTTAGGAAAATTAGAGAAATACAAAATGGCGAAGAAAAGCAAGGTCTTACAGATGCTAGATTTAGATTAGAATCACTCTGGACCAAAGATGGATCAACCTACCTAAAAGATTTGACATCAGATTCTATCAAAAAAGACGGCGGCAAAGAAAACGAAAAAGGCTACTTCCGTTTTGATAAATTAGTCGAAGGTAACTACAAGCTAACAGAAATCCAAGCTCCTTATGGTTACCAAGTACTAGATTCATATTGGAGAATAGAAGTTCGCGAAGTAAATGGCGAGCTTGTAAAAACAGTCTATGAAGTCAAAAAAGACGGCAGTGGAGAAAAGAAGATAAATCTAAATGATGAGTCAGTCTACGAACTAACAAACAAGCCTAGAAAAATTGACATTCAGTTTACAAAATACCTAGGCGAACTAGAAAAAGATGAAGATGGAAAAATCAAACTAGATAAAGATGGCAAACCTATTGTCCACAAAGAAGAATACAAAAAGCAAATTCCAGGCAAAGATAATAAGCCAGTAAGCTTCGACCTTTATAGCTCAGACTACTACGGAGCAATAATTGGTAAAAAAGTAGATGGTAAAATACAACCAATACAAACTGGTATAACCCAAGCTGAAGATGGATTCTTCCACCTAAAGGGATTAGAATTTGGTAAGTATTATGTCCTAAGAGAAACAAATCCTCCGAAAGGATACAATGTTGCAAACGACATTCTACTTAAGGTAGAGGCAGAAGCCATAACCAACGTTGGTGAGATGAAGGTAATAGTAAGAGACCCTAACACCAACGCAGATACAGGTGCCCATTCTATCTTCAAAGGTGTAATCGACTTTAGAGAAGGCGAGCAACTAGGTAAATTCTCAATCAGAAAAACTGGTAATGCAATTTCCTATGTTGATAAAAATGGAAAACTTGTAATAATTAATAAGGACAACCCTAAGATTGTAGGTCTAAGACGTGCCTACTTCAGACTCTATACTGCAAATAAAGAATTTGAAATAGAGAAAAACCCAGGCGGTTATGCAAAAGAATATATCCAAAAAGTAACCCCAGGTAATCCAATCATCCTATACCTAACTGAAGAAAAAGCTAAAACAATGAGCGAAGAAGACCGAAAAAAATTAGGGGTCGCTGGTTACAAAAATTTCAAAAGCAAAGATGGAAAAGAAGTTAGATATGCAGTAGATGATAAGGGCAAGAGATTTAGAATTGGTGAAGACCCATCAACCCTACCAGCAAATCAAGGTATTGTGACTTTCGATAACTTAAAACCTGGCTACTACGTTCTACAAGAATTTAGAGGACCAGCAGGTTACGAAAAAACAACCGATGAGTGGTATGTATATGTAGATGAGGCTGGAAGAACTTACAGGTCAGATAAAAAATTCGACCCAAAAACCTTAGCTCAAGGAATCCAGTCAATAAGCTCCATCACAAACCCATCAATGAGCCCAAGACTACAAATGGCAGGACTTGATATATCAGAACCAATACAATTTAATAATTTGATGCAAGCTCCAAGCAACCCAAATCTAGATCAATTAAGTTATGATCTATCTAATGATGATGTAAGAGTAAAGGTAGAGGCTGGAAAAGTTGACACAAGTACAGGTGCTAGAGATATTAACATATCAATCAAGCCAACTGGATCAATTTCAACGCTAAAAGGTGATAAAATCCACGCTGTATTTTTAGTTGACAGGCTAAAAGATCAAAGTTTAGGTTACTTAGATATGAATATCAACTACTACATCACACAACTTGTCGATATGGCAAAAGCTAATGGATCACAACAGATTGACTTAACCATAATGCAGTTTGATAATAATTCTAACAATACTAAATTATTAAGCATAGTAAATCAAAACTCTGATACCATAAATGCAGAAGAAAAAAGATTTACTCCATATAATATAGATGGTAGTCAAGGAACAGAAGTAAGCTATAGAGACTACTTAGCAGCTGGCGGAGTGAGTGAAAGAAAAGTTGACAATAGGACTGATCCAAGTGCGACATTGAAAAACAAATTCAATAATAGAACCTTTGACAAGTCCTTCCTAAAAAATGGAACTTATGATAACAAATACCTATTTGTAATCAATACTCACAGATTACCAGATGCTGGGTCTGCTAATAATTACAAGGATGTATTATCTAATTTCACTAATAATGGATTTGAAATAAACTTTACCCATATTGTAGGAGCTAGTGCTTTGGTAGGTAATACAAAAAATATGTTGAATCAATGCAAGAAACTGAAGGAGTTAAGTTTGAATACTATCTAGGTGGAAAATAATAGACGGTGCTGGAAACAGTATTCTTGGAAGAGGAATATTCCAGCCTTTATCAGATTATAAATCTCCTGTGAAAGATGCGGTTATAAATGTAAACCTAGCTGATTATATCAAAACAGATGGAAAAGTCACAGAGACCATAGATGGCAATAGCACAAATCCTAACCTAGAAAATGGACCTTATTCTAAGAAATTCTCTTTAGATAAGGCGGATTCTGAATACAAATTATCTTACAAGATATATGTGGATGAAAATTCTACTGACAATCTCAATAAGATTGTAAATATCCATAATTTGATAAACTTTAAGGCAAATTCTGGTGCAAATCAAATGGATTTAGACCCAGATTCAAAGCTTGTGACCTATAGAGACAAGGAAGATACACCACCATTACCAAACACTTATAAAGTAAACCTAAAACAGCCACAAACAGGTGGTACAGTTAGTGCAAATCCAACATCTGAAAAGGCAGGAGAAACTATCACATTATCAGCAACGCCTGCCCAAGGTTATAAATTTGTTAAATATATCGTAACAGCAAACGGTCAACCTGTAACTGTTAACGGAAATCAATTCACAATGCCAGCATCAGATGTAACAGTAACTGCGATCTTCGTAGAAGATTCTACAACACCTCAAGGTGACAAAAATCTAGAGGTCAACTTCACATACTCTGGATCAGTTAATGGAAATGCAGCAGGTCCAGGTACTACTGATTCTCCAGGTAGACTAAAACTCTTCGAAGAAGGTAAACTAGAAGCAATAGAGACTATAGATGCTGTAAACTCAGGTAAGGTACAATTTAATACCAAGCTTGATCCTAGCAAAAACTATAGACTTGTCTATACTAGAGAAGATAAATTTGCCAAAGATTGGGCGCTACCAAATGTATCTAATTACACAATTGATAGCAAATCAATAGCAGATGCTAAAGATACCGTAAGTTTAAATATAGCTAATGGTAACACCATGGACATCTTCAATAAAGACGAAACTGGATTTAGGATTCCTCTAAGAATTACCAAGGTCAATGAAAACAATGGTGTCCTAACAGGTGCTCAATTTAGAGCTAGAAAGCTTCTAAAGAGTGATCAAATTATTGATGAAAAACCTCCTGTATATGGTAATGAGGAATTTGATGGTGTATCAGAAGCGACTGGTCTTCCAGGAGATAACTACTTCAGAGAATTGTCGCCAGGTCTCTATGAGCTAACAGAAATCAAAGCACCAAGTGGAGCTTATAGACTTCCTAAAGATGAAAATGGCAATGACAAGAAATGGTATTTCAAGGTAGAAGTCGCAAAAGATGCTAATGGAAACTACAAAAAACCATCTGACGATGACTACATGAAAATAGAATTCCAATTTACTGAAACCTTGCCAGAAAATGTAGAAGATGCAAGATGGGCAATACCAAAAAAAGATAGAAAAGAGCTTCTAGGTAAACCAATCAAAGGTATTAAGCTTGGCGATAATGAGTATGATAAATTCACTCAAATCATCAAGGACGACCACAGGTCAGACCCAGCAAGACCAGATGCTCCATACAAGGGTATCGACGATGTTAGAGTTACAAACTTCCTCAAAACAACAGAGCTAGGCTTCTACAAAAAAGACCTTGCGACCTATCAAAATATAGATGGAGCAGATTTTATTTTAAGAAGAGCAAAACTCGATGGAGATGGCAATCTAACATTTGATAATGAAGGAAATCCAAAATACGAAAATCTTAACGAAAAAGAAAAGGCTGATGATGGCAAAGAATATGATAAGTTTATCAAACCAGAAGGCTATGATGAAACTATCAACGGTGTCAAAAAGACGTCAAAGAAGGATACACAAGTTCTTTTCTCTAATCTAGAACAAGGTACTTATATCCTCAAAGAAACAAAGCCATCAGCTGGTTATAAGCTAGAAGATAAATTCCTAGCTATCACTTTCAAAGCCGATGAAAAAGGTTATTGGAAGCAAGTTATCAAGGCTTATGAAAAACAAAATGGAAAATATGTAGAAGTAGAAAAGCCTGGATTACATTTCCAAAAAGACCAAGAGGGAGATTTGGATATTGTATTTAACAACAAAGACTACATCGACTTCAAATTCCAAAAAATCGAAGGTGTAAAAGATGAAAAGGGAAATGATATTTTAGTAGAGTCATCAGACTTTAGGGTAACCCAAGTTGATGAAGATGGAAAGCCAATCCCTGGTGGATATGATCAACCTCTATATTCTTACGTAAGTTCAAAATTTACCTTCACAAGTCTTGGTGTTGGTAGGTACAAACTACAAGAAACAAAAGCTTTGGAGAAATTTATAAAACCTGATCCATGGTATTTCAGAGTAGTTCAAGATCCAAAAACCTACAAACTAAAAATAGTCTTTGAAAAACACGATGCGTCAATTAGATTTACGCCAGAAAATGAAACAGATGGCAAAAATACTCCACAACTTGACGATAAAGGCAATCCAAAAGACATCAAGGTTGCAAACTACAAAAAAACTAAATTTGTATTCAAAAAACAAGACCAAGATGGAAATATACTTCCAGATGTATATTTCAACCTCAAAAAATTAAGACAAACATTTGATAGCAAAGCTTATAACTATGATGCTGTCTCAGGTGCAACCTATATGTACAACAAAAGCGCACGTTCTCAAAAATCTGGTTCAGTCACATTCGACACACTTGGCGAAGGTATCTACGAACTAAGAGAGACCGACAAGCCAGAAGGCTACGACAGCAAGGCTGTTCAAGATAGGTGGATAATAACAGTTGAAAAAACTGAAAATGGTCTACAAGCAAAATACAATAAAGCTTTTGAGAAAAAATATTACGAAAAATATGCAAATCATGATAAAAATCCAAATAAAGAAGAAGATAATTATTACACAACCTATATCAAAAATGGCTTTGATAAGAAGAGTAATTTGGAACAAAAACAAGTTGGCGAATTTAATTACATCTTAACAAACACCAAAACCACTGTAGATTTGAAGTGGAAGAAGGTAAATGTAAACAAAGATACAATTGCCAAAGAAACTAAATTCGTAATGCTTAAAAACTCTGATGATCCAACAAAATTAGAAGATGCTAAAAAAGGAAATTCATCAGCAGCACCTTACGAACTCATAGAAACCGATGGTACATTTGAAGTTAAAAACCTATCCAAAGGTATCTACACATTAATAGAAACCCAAGCGCCAGATGGCTTCAAAGAAATGGATAGGCAAATAGTTATCCAAATCTACGAAGACGAAAAAGATAACTACAAGCTAAAGAAGAAATTCTATGAAATGAAAAAGGATGCCGATAGCGGCGAAAATGTATTGGTAGATAAAACTCAAGAGTTTTCATACATCTTTACTAGAAATAGAAATACAGAAGTAGATACAGATGGACCTGGATATTTCTACGTTAAAAACGATGAAAAACAACAATACTTCTACTTAACCAAAGGATTCCTAACAGATTCAAATGGTAGAAAAGTATTCAACAACATCACAAAAGGTAAGTTACACTTAAAACTAACCAACACAGATGACGATAAGGATGTATTTAGAACAACTATCGACCTTGCAAAAGATTCAAATGCTGGAATCTATAAGTTTGATGTAAACGGAATCAAAACTGGTAAGACCTATCTTCTAGAAGAAGAAAAAGCACCAGAAGGATATAAGCTATCATCAAATAAATACAAACTTTTATTTGTAAATGATACACAAAATCCTGGAAAAGTTATAGCTATATTAAAAGCTGTATTAGATAAAAATAACAAAGAGCTTAAAAATGCAAGAGGACAACTTGTTACAGAAGATGGAAAAGTAATCGGAGATGGAATAACAATCAATATTGCCGATCCAAATTCTATACTCAAAGTAATCAATGAAAAAAATAAAGTTGAATTTACAAAAGTTGGTAAAGACGAAGAAAAAGGAGAAGGTGGCAAACTTATAACCAAGGAAGTTCCACTACAAAATGTAGAATTTATCCTACAAAAACAAGATCCAAAGGATTGGGATAAAGAAAACAAAGGCTACTATCCAGTAACAAAAGATATAGAATTTATCAAAAAAGATAAAGAAGGTCTCTACATCGAAAAATCCGATGGAACAAAACAACGTAAAGTTGGAGTAAGCAATGTAACAATCGACAACAGCGCTTACAAAGGAAAATCTGACGACAAAGGTAAATTTACATTCGAAGGCCTAACAGATGGTTTCTATCAAATTATGGAACCAAATGCCCCAGATGGCTACATGCAAGTAAATGGTCCAGTCAAGAAATTCAGAGTTCTAGAAGGTAAAATTTACATCTACGACAAAGTCGACGACGAATTCGTAGAAAAAGAAGTAACCGATGCTAACATTGGAACACTTGGTAAAATCATCAACGAAAAACCAGGCAAGGGCGAATTTAAAATCAAAAAAGTTGACGAAAATAACAGGCCACTTGCAAATGTAAAATACACCCTTCACAAAACCGACGAAAACGAAACACAAGTTGGAGAAGAAAGAATAACAGATGAAAATGGAGAAATTTCTTTCAAAGACTTGCCTTATGGCTACTATTGGTTAAAAGAAAGAAAAACAATAAACGGCTACATCCTAGATACCAAGAAAAAATTAATCACTCTTGGAGGAGGAGATTGGGGCGAAACTCCAGCAAGAAAAGATGATGTTTCAAAATATATAAGCTTCGATGGAGATCAAAAAGAATTAATTTCTACAGCTGATATACCAAGTAAGACAACTGTATATCCAAACAAGGCTGAAGGAATGATTGCAAATTTCAAATTTAAAATCGATCCTAACAAAGAAATTAAACCTGGAGATTACTTCACAATCCATTTCTCAGAAAATGTAGATTTAGATGGAATATTTAAAGATAATGATAACAAAGGAAAAAATCCAGATTCACAATTTGATATAATCGGACCTGCTGGAAAACTTGCTGAGGCAAAAATAAATTCTGATAGAAAATCAATCACCTATACCTTTACAAAATACGTAGGCGACTACAGACCAGACTTTATGTCAATGTTTATGCAAATCTTCCCAAACAGAAGAGTTGTAGACCATACACAAGACATAACAGTCGATGTAAACATAGGAAATAACACCGATAAAACAAATACAAATTATCATTATTCAGATTCTATAAATATAAACTATAGAGGATACAATGCTGAAGAGGAATACGACGGATACCAAAATCCAGATACAGCTATATCATCATATATGCTAAGACTTGATCCAGATCAAAAGACCTTTACAGCAATTCTTTATCTAAATCCTTGGAACAGTAATATTTGGAATAAGAGTCTATCATTTACAACAGATAAATATATCAAGATAAATGAGAACCTATCAGTAAAAACCTATGTTAAAACTGGTTCAGGAAGCCACAAAACTGTGAATAATGCTACACAGGGATGGCAAAATGGAGACTTGCCAGATTCTTACGATATAAACGAAGATGACTTAGAATTAGTAAGCGATTCGAAATATGACTATGATGTATACGCTAGGAGAGTTCACACTGAAGTTAATTACTATGACGGTTATGACTATAGAAAATATGATTATTCTGCTAGAAGATGGAGATATTATCAAATTACAAAAGACAATACATTAACCGATAGAATTGAATTTAATAGTGTAATTAATAAAAATGGATATCCAAACGATGCAACCTACGTTATAGAAATCAAAGGAGAATTGGAAGGAAAAGCTCAATCACTAAAGACAACATCAGAGGCGGTATATAATAAGAAAGACTATTATGGTTACACACGAACACACACAGATCATTTCGAAACCTTCTCAGAATTCTTTAATCCTGAAGCGATTGGAGATGCTAACAAAGAATTAAAACTTCTAAACTTCAAAAACAAAATAGAATTTGTAAAAATTGACGGTGGAGTTTTATCAAATGTAGTAGACCAATCAAGCGAAAATCCAGAATCTCTCAAAGATTTAGGCATAGGAAGAGTTTTAGGAGGAGCAACATTCAAACTCCAAAAACAAAATGGCTTATCATGGGACGAAGTAAATAATTCAACAAGAATATCAGACGATAACGGAGTATTTTCTTGGGAAGGATTATCCGAAGGTACGTACAGAGTTATAGAAACCGTCACACCTGATAATGAACATTACGACTTGCCAGCAAAAGAAGTTTCTTCTTTCAAAGTAGATGAAAAAGGAAATATTGTAGAAATAAAAAACAATAAACAAATCATAGAAAACTACAAGAAAGCAGAAATAAGAGTAAGAAAAACTGACGAAAATGGACAAAGTATCAAAGGAGCAGAGTTCCTACTAGAAAAAGATAATGATGATAAATACACACCTAATATAGGAACATTAGAAAAAGATGGAACAATCTTATTTAATAATCTTCCAGCAGGAAAATATACTCTAACAGAGAGAAAAGCTCCAAAAGGCTACACCAAATCTGACGCAGTTTGGAAACTTGAAGTAACAAGAGATGGTAAAGTCAAATGGCTAAACTCATTCGATGATAAAAATGACAAGATGAAAACTGTAGAAAATATAACCTACAAACAAAATGGCAACAAGCCAGAAAATCTTGACACAGAAATTATCGGAATAGACAAAGAAAACAAAACATTTAGACAAAAAATAACCATCAAAGCAAAACCAAGCGACATAAAGAAAACAAAACTAATCCTAGAATCCACAGACCCATCACTAAAACTAAGTCAAGCAAATACAAAAGTAAGATTAGTAGCAGGCGATGGAGCAAATCAGATAGGAAATAAAGATAACACTTCTTATAAAGTTGCAATCAACGGTGGAGCTAGTCCAAACTTGACCTTAACAATCACACCTCCATACAAGGAAGAAGATAAAAATAAACCAGTAGGATCAGAACAAGGACAAACCCCACAAGAAGAAAAAGAAAAATACTATCAATTTATTGTGGATATGCCATACAAAGACGAAGGTAGAGTAGGAGCAAAAGCAACCTACCAAATCGGCACAATCAATAAAACAAGTGGTAAAGTAGAATTTGGCGAAAATGATACAAAACAAATCCTAGATAAATATCTGGAAAAAGCAACGCAAATAACAGTGGGCAAAAACAATGTCGCTATGACACAGTACGATGGTAAATATCTAGACCGTGACGTCAATCTAATAACATTAGACATCGCCAATATCAAAAACCCAGACATCTACTTCAAAAAAGTAGACGCCGATAAACCAGACAAGGCACTTGCTGGAGCAGAATTTGAAATTCGTAGAAAAAATGACAATGGAAATTTCGTTCCACTAACAAAAGACGGAACAGAATTTTTGCCAAAAATCAACAAAGAAGAAGATAAATGGAAAGTTACATCCAATGCCCAAGGTCAATTTGAATTTGAAAAAATTCCAAATGGCGAATACCAAATTGTCGAAACAAAAGCACCAGAAGGTTACGCACTTGTTGAAAAAATAGTCTTCAAATTTGATGTAGAAAATGGTAAAATAATATATAAGGATAAGAAGGACAATAAGATTTCTAAAATTGATTTGAATATTCAAGATAAAAATAAAGAAAATTCGGATACAAATAGAGTTTTAGTAACAAACAAAAAGGCAGAATATCCTCACACAGGAGGCCCTGGAGTTTGGATAGGATACACAATCCTAGGACTAATAATAATGTTTGTCGCAGTATTGACCTATTCAAAAAGAAAAGATAAACTTATAGTATAAGATGTCTAAAAATTTTCGGTAATAAACCTAATAATAACTTGCAAGAAAAATAAAATTTTCTTGCAAGCTTGGGTTATTATAAATGTAGGAATGTTTCTAGTATAAATCTTGAAATACAGATTATACATAATTGATAAGGCGAAAGCCAAAACATATCAAGGCAAATTGACAAAAAAATAAAAAGGAGAAAATTATGAAACACAAAATTTTGTCATTTTTAACAGCATTCGCAATGGTGTTCGGAATAGTTGCAGCACCTTTTGTAAATGCTAGTGCGGCTGATGATGAAAAAACAGAAACCGTAACAGTTCATAAAATCTTAATGGACAAAACATCATTTAACGCATTTGATGTAGGAACAACAGGTAAAGATGGTACCAAATATGATGGTAACAAAATAGCAAATGTAAAAGATTTCTTTGTTGCCAAAGAAAATACAAAAGGTACAGCTACTGAAATAGAAGGAGCATATTTCGTAGTTAAAAATGCAGATGGTACTAAATTCATCAAAGAAGACGGTACAGAAACTGACAAAGAAGAAGAAGCTCTAAAAGGTAAAACAACAAAAGATGGTTTAGTATTAAATACATCAAATCTAAAAAAAGGAACTTATAAAATTTATGAAGATCAATCTAAATCTTCTTATAAGAATGCTGATGGGCAATCAATTTTAGCAGATGCTAAAGCAGTTCCTATAGAAATTGCACTTCCATTAGTTAATGATAATGGAGTTGTAAAAAATGCTCACGTTTATCCAAAGAATACTGAAGATAAACCATTAATTGACAAGAACTTCAAATATGAACAAGGAAAATCAAAAGTAGCAGAAGGATATAAAGCTGCAGATGAAGGTGCAGGTGCAGAAGTTGGAGCAAAATATGAAAACTCTGATAAAACTAAAGCTACAGTAACTTCAGAACTTGGAAAGAAGATTCCATTCGAAGTTAAAACAAAAATCCCAGCAAAAGCTAAATATAAAAATTAGTTTGGGATGACCAAATGGAAAAAGGTCTTGTTTATAATAAAGACTTAACAATTTCTGGTCTTAATTTAGAAAAAGGAACAGATTATAAAGTATACGAAACAAACAGAGGATTTAGACTTGTAATGCAAGATTCAGGTCTTAAAAAAGTTGAAGAAGCTGCAGAAAAAGGTGAAGTTGAATTAACATTAACATATTCTGCACATCTTGATGGAACAGTTAAACCAGATCAAGTAAAAGAAAACAATGTAACATTTGATTACAGCAACAAACCAGGTGATGAAAATGAACCACCAGAAACAAAACCTGCTGATCAAAAAATAAAAGTTTCTAAAACATGGGCAGCAGATGGTCCGGAAATAACAGAAGCTGATAGACACGTTAAAGCAGTATTTACACTTCAAGAAAAACAAATGACGGAAGCTGGAAAGACGTAGCAGAATACGAATCAAATTATAAAGAAAACTTTGAACATGAATTTACTGGTCTAGATAATGCTAAAACATATAGAGTAGTAGAATCTGTGTCAGGTTATGAACCACAATATCAAAAAACTACTGAAGATGGCAAAGTTGTAATAGTAGATAAAATTGACAACGATAATCCAAAAACATTAAAACCAACTACTCCAAAGGTTGTTAATGGTGGTAGAAGATTTGTAAAAACTGATAGCGAAGACACACCAAACAGACTTGCAGGTGCTGAATTCTACGTTAAAGATTCTACTGGTAAAAATATCTAGTAGCTAAATCATCAACAAAAGCTGATGCTGAATCTATTGATGTATCTGAAAAGAAAACAGCACTAGATAATGCGGTAAAAGCTTATAATGAGCTTTCAGCTGAACAACAAAAAGGCGAAGCTGGAAAAGAGAAAAAAGCAGCTATAGATAAAGCTCAAAAAGAATACAATGAAGCATTTGTAAAAGCAGCACAAGCTTATGAATGGAAAGAAGCTACTACAGCTCCAACTGATGCAGTTGTATTAGTATCTGATTCTGAAGGTAGACTAGAAATTACTGGTCTTGAATATGGCGATTATAAACTTGAAGAAAAACAAGCTCCAAAAGGATTCGCTAAACTTAACGGAACAGTTGACTTTAAAGTAGAAAAAGGTTCATACGATAGCAAACAAGCAAAAGGAGAACTAGACTACAAACAAGAAGGTACTCAAGTATTTGGTAAACAAATCAAAAATAAATTAGTATCAATCCCACAAACAGGTGGAATCGGTTCAATCATCTTTGTAGTAGCTGGTCTTATGATTATGGGACTTGCAGCTTACAAAATGAAAGCTAACAAAGAACAAGCATAATATTAACTAAATAGAGGAGTTACTATGAAAAAGTTCAATAAAAATTTAATATCTTCCATATTTCTTATGGTAATATTACAGCTAGTTGCTCCTCTTTTGGCTTATGCTGAAAGCGGAAATAGCCTAAGAATTAATACAAATTATACTGATGAAAATTCCAAACAAATCGTAGTTGATTATGTTGATTATTGGAAAGTACCTGATGGTAAAATCGAAAATATCGAAAAACCAGAAAAACAACTTGACCTTATAAATTCTTATAAGGACAAGTATGATGAGGAAATTTCAAAAGATTTGGGAGAAATGAAAACTTCTAACAAATCTAAAGAAAAAAATGGGATGTATTTTGCTTTAATTGAAGGCTTGGAAAAGGGAGTATATCTTTTAAGATACAGGTCAGATGATCCATCAAGACCATATATTCCTTTCCTAGCAATCATTGACGAAAATACTGAAAATCCTCTAACAATTTATCCAAAAAAAGCTCCTGATACCCTAACACTTACAAAAAGGGATGGGGATGACCCAGAGAAAAAAGTTCTTGCAGGAGTTGGATTTGTTGTGGTAAATAAAAAGGGAGAGATTCTTAAATTTAACAAAATTAAGGATGACAAGGGCAACGAACAATTGACCTACTCCCCAAATGGGAAGATAACAGAAATTTTCACAGACCAAAAAGGTCAAATTAAATTATTTGGCTTAGAAGAAGAGGTAAAGTTCAAAGAAACAAAACCTCTAAAAGGTTATGAAAAAAACGTCGGAGAAAGTGAATTTAAAAGATCAGGAAGTATTGAGCTTTTAAATGAAAAAGACAAACCAGAAAATTATTTCTCATTCCAAAAAATCGACGGAACTAACAACGATCCACTTAAAGGGGCAATCTTTAAAGTTCAAGAAAAAACCAAAGATGGCTACAAAGACTTGGAAGAAAACGGAAAAGTCTACACCCTAACAAGTGGCGAAAACGGAGAATTTAAAACAAAAAATCTCCCTTACGGCGACTACAGACTAATTGAAACAAAAGCCCCACAAGGCTACGTTCCAGAATTAGACGCAGTAGATTTTACAATTGGAGAAACTTCATCAAACAAAACAATCAAAGTTAAAAACTACAAACCAACAACCCCAGGCCCAAAAGGAGGAAACAACAGACTAAGCAAAAGAGTAGACGCCATGGCAAAAACCGGCGACGCAACAATCTACTTAATCCTACTACTAGGCCTACTAATGATAGGAGTTGGTGTAAAATTTGTAAGGGCTAAAGAATAAAATATAATAAGAAAAAACAAACTACCTTGCTTGGCGGGGTAGTTTTTTGTTGGGAATAATTAAAAATAGTTAAAAATTATTTTTCTTCTACATATTTTATTAATAATTTGTATTTATTATATAGGAAATGAGGCAAAGGAGGATATCATGAATTCAAATAAAAAAAATTACTGTAAAAATTATATTATAGCTAATACGATTTTATGGATTTTCTTGTTGTGTATTAATTTCATTTTGTATATATTTTTTAATAATTTACAAAATACTGACAAGATATATGCTATATTATTAATTATTATATTAATAATTGTATTAGCTTTTAAAAAATATATGGATAAAAAAATTAAAAGTTCTAAAATTTTTAAGAAAAATAAATTAATTTATGAAGAAATTATGGATTATTCTAATACTGTTCTTTTACTTTTTATATTTTTATATATAAAAATTTTGATCAATATAATTTATAAATATGAAAGTTATGGGCTTATATATAAGATTTGTGTAATTTTATCATACATTAATTCAATGATTTTTATATTATTTTTCTTTAAGTTATTTGATTTTATAAGAAAGTATATTTTATGCATATCTTACAAAGAATTAATAATATATGGTTCATGGATTTATTTAGCTGGAATAATAAGTATTAATAATTGGCAAATAATATCCTTGTTATTCGCCTTTATTTCATTATGTATTAATTATGATAACTGTAGTTCAATTTATAAATACATATTTAAAGAAACATTAATTATAAATTCAATAAGAAAGCAAGAACTAAAGGATAAATTTGCATTTATGAGAATAATACTAGCTTTTCTTAATTTATTTATTTATATATTAATCATACTAACACAAAACTCTAAAATTACTCTTGATTTATATAGGTTTTTAGCTATAGATGATATAAATAAGTTTCCAAATTTTGTAAAAATATTTTTCCTCGGTGTTGATAGAATTTTTATAATCTTAATTATTTATTGTCTTTTTGTATTCCGTTATAAAGATAAATTTAAAAATATATTAAAAAAACTAATGAATTCTGATAGTTTTTTAGATTTTCCTTTTAAGTTACTGTTTCTTAATTAATATAGAATAAAATTTTAATCTATAGTATATTTAATATAAGCTAGATAATGGTCAAAGATAAATAAAAAATTAATATAATAATTAATTCGATACTTTATAATATCATATCCAAAACCAGTATTGGATTGTATTTGAAATAAATTTAATTAGGTCTTTTATTTAGTAAAACATAGTTTTTGAGTCAGGAGAATTTAATAATGAATTTTGATAAATTTTTAGATAAGGCAATTAAAAATGGCGAAGATGAACATATAGAATTTAAAGAAGCAAAAAATGATTTTCCTAAAGATGCATTGGAAACTATAAGTGCCTTTGCTAATACTGATGGTGGATATTTAATTTTAGGCGTTAAAGAAATTGCAGACGGCAAATTCGAAGCAGTTGGTGTTAAAAATATAGATAAAGTAAAAAGTAGAATGTATGACTTATTACTGCAACCAAAAGCTATAAATTATAATCCCATTGATTTTAATGATGTAAAAGAAATAAAATATAAAAATAAGGATATAGATTTATTGATAGTTCCTATACCTAAGATGAGTTATTCTGAAATGCCAATCTTTTTAAAAGATAATGATAGATATACTTATAGAAGAATTGGAAGAGATGATTATTTATGTGATAGAAAGACTATAGAGATGATGATAAGAGATTCTCTCGAAATATCTTTTGATAGCAAAATTATAAAAGGTTATTCTATAAATGATTTTGATATTGATACTATTAATGAATATAGGTATAAGTTTGAGAAAGGAAAACCTGAACATCCTTTTAATAAACTAAGTAATATCGAATTTCTCATTAAAATTAATGCTTTAAGACAATCAAGACAGAATAGTGATATTGAACCTACAGTAGCAGGTCTATTAGTTTTTGGAAAACATACTTCTATTAAAGAATATTTACCTCACTATAATGTTGAATATATTAGTAAAAAAGGCAATAACAAGAATTACGGTTTTATTGACAGATTGATATATGATGGAACATGGGGAGAGGATAATTTATATAATTTTTTTAATAAAACTGCAGACAAATTGTATCTTACTGTAAACGAATCTTCAGAGATATTGTCTGATTCTATAACTAGAAAATCATCTTCTAAATTTAAAATTGCAATTAGAGAGGCTTTAGTAAACTCTATAATACATTGTGATTATCAAGTTGATTTAGGGATAGTTATAACTAGATATTCTGATAATATAACATTTAAGAATGGTGGCTCTCTTAGAATAAGTAAACTTGATTTTTTCAAAGGGGAGCATTCTAAACCTAGAAATTATTATATACAGGAAATATTTAGATTGGTAAATTTATGTGAAAAGGCTGGATCTGGGGTGCCTAAAATAATGGAAGCTGTAGAATATAATAAATATAGATATCCATCTTTAATTACTGAAATTGATAAGTTTGAATTTACTCTTTGGGATACTTCCATTATTGATAGCTTTGATATAAAAAATGAAATAGAAAGGAATATACTTGAATTCATTTTAGCACACAAAACAGCTACAGTTAATGAAATTGTAAATAATTTAAATATTCATAGAAATACATCTTATAAATATTTAAATGGACTCAAAGATAAAGGGATATTATATCAATCCAAAATAGGAAATAAATATGTGTACATGATAAATATTAATAAGGATTTTGCTAAATATAGTGTTATTGATGTCATGTATTCTATGATCGATGTATTAAAAAATCATATGTAATGATATAACTTTTATTGGATTAATAAATTTATAGTAAAATTATATAATTAAATTAGCTTTATGTTTTTAAAAATGATTAATGTTAATACAAATGTGAAGACAGATGTGAAGACATATAATTATGATTGTTTGCTCAATAAATTAATAGAACATTAATATTTCAATGTTTTATCAAAAATAACTGTATCTAGATGTGAATTAAAATGAAATCTGTGTGAAGATAGATGTGAAGTAATAATGGAGTATATATTTACTTAAAAGTGCCAATAAATTTGTAAAATTCAACAATATCATAAATTGTATTTGATTCTAATTATTTTAAAAGAAGATTATTGTGAATATAGATGTGATGGTATTTATAAGTCAAGTTAGAAAAAACTTATGTATTTATTTATGAACTAAGATAGATAATTAGAGAAAATAATTGTTATTTTATTTTTTAGCGAAAATAAAATATTTAAATATAAATTTACCCTAGATTTATTAAGGATAAATTTATATTTATAAAATATCTACAAGCCAAACAAAAACCTACAAATTCCAAGTATCAATAAATGCACCGGATAGAACAAATAATTGAACCATTTATTTTGCTTTCCTTTTTCTCCGTTGTAAAAGTTAATGGTTGCAAAGCCCAAAATTGCATAAACTTCTTTTATTATTACAAGGTATGCCAATAAAGTTCCAACAAGTCTTTTGTCGAAAAAAAGATATAGGATAAAAATTATTATTATGGAATAATAATCGTAGTCAAATGATAGGAGAGTTGCGGAGATTGCGCTTATTGCAACTATTAGTATTGAAAGAAAAAGCCAAAGGTATTTGTTTTTGATTTTTTCTTTTAATTTATCAACCACCATCAAGGTCAATAGTCCAAGGGCGAGTGCCCACATTATATTTTGTGATCTGTTGTTTATAAAAACTTTTGATTGGAACATATCGTAAGGTATCTCTGAAATTACGGCGAAAATCAATAGATTTCTTAGATATTTGAATCTTGATTTTGTTTTGTAAAAGCCTTCTACAATCATAAAGGCAAAAATCGGAAAGGCAATCCTGCCCAGTATATCAAAAATCATTGATATTGTAACTAGTGGTTGTTGGTAATTTAGTTTTGGTGTAATGATTGCTTTGTTAAAATGGTCGATAAACATTGAAATAAAAGCAATATATTTCATCTGGGCACCATTTAATTGAAATTTTTTCTGTATTTGTTTAAATTTTTCCATTTTCTATTCCTTTCTATTTTTAAATTGTATATTTTTATAATTAAGTTTTTTATATTATACTATATTTTTTCTTGAAAATAAATATAATATTTTTTATTGCTTATGTTGAAGATTCAAATATATAAACTTGTGATTTGTAATGGAAAATATAAATATTAATTATCAAAGTCTTAAATTGAAATTTCAAAAAAGGGATTAATTTGCACTTAAAGCTAATAAAAAAGATTTTAAAAGAAAGAATAAATTGTAATATAAATTTAATTCAAGAGCTATCTTTATTCATTATATTCGATTGATATGGGTAATAGTTAGTTTTGTTTTTTAGAATATTAAGTAATTATAAAATCCCCATTAGATTTAATAAAAAAATGGAAAAAAATAAGCTGTTACAAAATACCTTATATTTTGTAACAGCTTTTATTTTTATATTAGATAAATAATCCTGCGCATACTACAGATACTACTGTAATAAGTTTTACTAGGATATTAAGTGATGGGCCGGATGTATCTTTGAATGGATCTCCTACTGTATCACCTACTACTGCAGCGTGGTGGGCTGGTGAGTTTTTGCCGCCTTCTGCTCCAGTTTCTATAAATTTCTTTGCATTATCCCAAGCTCCACCTGCGTTTGACATAAATATTGCCATTAATACGCCTGTTACTAGGGCTCCTGCTAATAGTCCTCCTAGGGTTTCTGGTCCAAATGCTTTTCCTATAAATAATGGTACTACGATTGCTAATGCTCCTGGTATTACCATTTCTTTTAGGGATGCTCTTGTTGAAATATCTACGCATGATGCGTAATCTGGATTTTCTGTTCCTTCTAGGATACCTGGTTTTTCTCTAAATTGTTTTCTTACTTCGTTAATCATTTCTGTTGCAGCTTTTCCAACTGAATTCATTGTCAAAGCTGAGAATAAAAATGGTAACATTCCTCCTACGAACATTCCTGCTACTACTTTTGAATCTAGTAGTGATAGGTTGTCAAGGTTTAATGTGTCGGTGTAGGTTACAAATAGTGAAAGTGCTGTTAAAGCTGCTGATCCTATTGCAAATCCTTTACCGATTGCTGCTGTTGTGTTTCCTACTGAATCAAGACTGTCTGTGATTTCACGAACTGATTCATCTAGTCCACTCATTTCTGCGATTCCACCGGCATTGTCTGAGATTGGACCGTAAGCGTCAACTGTTACTGTTGTTGCTGTGATTGATAACATTCCTACTGCTGCAAGGGCAATTCCGTACATTTGCATTGTGTGGAATGAAACTAAAATTCCTATAGCTATAAGAATGATTGGTCCTACTGTTGAAAGCATACCACTTGATAATCCTGCGATTATATTTGTAGCTGCTCCTGTTTGACTTTCTTCTGCTATTCTTTTTACTTGGCTATATTTTTCAGATGTAAATACTTCTGATAAAAATCCGATTGCAATTCCTACAAGTATTCCCACAATTATACAAATTGCTGCTTTCATATTTCCAAAAAATATTGGTGAAAGGATAAATGATGCTACAAGAACAATTGCTCCTGATAGATAAATTGTCATCATTAGGGCAGATTGTGGGGATTTTTGTTTCTTTCTTAGGAATAAGAATGCTGCAAGAACTGATGCAAGTATTCCTATTGATGAAAGTACAAGTGGAAATCTAATTCCAGCATCTCCAAAGATTGAAAAACCTAAAACCATTGATGAAAGGATTGCTCCTGCATAAGATTCAAAAAGGTCAGCTCCCATTCCTGCAACGTCTCCTACATTATCTCCTACGTTATCGGCGATAACTGCTGGGTTTCTTGGATCGTCTTCTGGAATTCCTTTTTCAACTTTTCCTACAAGGTCAGCTCCAACGTCTGCAGCTTTTGTGTAGATTCCTCCACCTACTCTTGCGAAAAGTGCAACTGAACTTGCTCCAAAAGAATATCCCATAAGGATTGTTGGGTCTCTAAAGATTAAATAAACAATTCCAACTCCCAAAAGTCCAAATCCTGTTACTGCAAATCCCATAACAGATCCACCAGCAAAGGCAACTTTGAGGGCAGATGGAAGTCCACTTTCCATAGCTTCGTTTGTACATCTAGCATTTGAGGCTGTAGAAATTCTCATACCTACATAACCTGCTGCCATTGATAATAAAGAGCCAAGGATATAACAAATCATGGTATTAATGTTAATAAAAATTGCTATAAGAATTGAAACAATAATTACAAAGATAACAACGTATTTATACTCACGAGATATAAATGCCATAGCTCCTTCTTTAATATTTCCTGATATAGTTCTCATTCTATCGTTTCCTTCGCTAACTGGAAGTATATTTGTTTTAATTTGAAGTCCCATAAAACAAATAGCGATAACTGCCACTATAACAGGTAGTAAATCAGATAACATAAATTCCTCCTATTATTAAATTTTACTCTTATTATTATATAACATAATATTGATATAAACAATCATTTTTGAAAGAATCTTGGAAAAAAGATGAAAAATTGTCTAAGAATTTTGTAAAAATTTTAAAAATCAAAAAATATCAAGGAAAGTGTAAAGTATTATATAAAAATAATCCAGAGATCTATCGACAAGATAAACATTCGCCTGCTTCGGTTGTTTATCTCTATTTATCGTTCAGAGGAAGCGGAGAGATCTCATTAATTAAAAAAATCTAGGATAAAAGTGCGTATATTAAAGAAAATAATAAGAAAAGTCCTTGCGAAAGATAAATTTATATAAAAAAAGGATATTTCAAAATACTTGATACTTTGAAATATCCTTTTTAAATTAACCTTTTGCATGATTTAAATTTCCTTGGCATACTTGCCAGGCTGGAATTTCCATTTTTAATTCGAATTGTCCTATCAAAAATGATGAGATAATTGTTGTCAAAAATGAATATATTAGGTGGTTCATTGGGATGTATATTAAAGAAAGGGCAAGAACTACGTAATCTGTAAATAGGTAAGCTCTTGATATTGGCCATTTTGTTTTTTTGGAAATTGTCATTGCCAAGGCGTCATCGCCTCCTGCACATCCTCCGGCTGTAACTGCTATTCCGCAGCCACATCCTATAAATATTCCACCAAATATTGCTGCCATTAATGGCATATCGTAAAGACTTGGAATTATTGGTCCAATAAAATCAAATATCCAATAAAATACTGCAAACATTATTGTTGCCACAATGGATTTTTTTAAAAATATTCTTCCAAGCATTGAAAAGCCTAAAAGATAGCATAAGCCATCCAAAATTGGTGTGGTGTAGGCAAGATTCATATTTAAGGCTTTTTTCAAAAATAAGCCAAGTCCCAAAACTCCTCCTTCGGTTATTTGTGCTTGTTCATGGACATTTATAACTCCAAATGCCATAACTAAACAACCAAGGGAAATAATCAAAAATTCTTTTTTCGTAACTTCTAAACTTCTCAGAAATTTTCTGAGCATAAATTTTCACTCCTAATCTGGCGATTAGCAAAACAAAAAAGACTGCTGTCTTAGTAATAACTAATCGCGCAATCTTCGGCTGGTGTTGATGCTTTTTTGTTTAGATTATTTTTTCTTGTAAAAACTCTGAGCTTATAGAAGAATTTAAGGTCAAATAAATCCCACATCAGGCACTTATTTGGCAAGGTTCGACTTCCACGAATCAGATAAAAACTACCGACAAAAAATCGGCAACCACCGTTTTACAACAGTTCTTCGTATATTATAATACCTTGTTTTTGTAAATTGTAAAGTTTTAGGGTTTTTGCTTAGAATTTAAAATAAAATAATAAACAAAATGATATAATAAAGATGTTATCGTACCCAAACTGGTAACAGTTGGGAGGTGAGGTTATGGAAAAGCTCGGTACCATTTTAATATCTGTCGCAGGTAATGTAATAGCTCATTATATTATCAAGTGGCTAGACAGATATATAAAAAACGATAATTAGCACAAAAAAGACAGGAGCGGCTACTCCTGTCTTTTTGTTTGTAATGGATATAACTCGGTACCATGCTCAATATTATTATATAAGTTTTTATAATATTTTCAATTTAATAGTTTACGATTTTTCAAAATGATATAATAATTTTGTTGTCGTACCCAAACTGGTAACAGTTGGGAGGTGAGGTTATGGAAAAATTCGACTCTATGATTATATCTATCGTAGCTGGTATAATAGCAAATTATATCAGCAAGCGGCTAGATAGATATATTAAAAGACGATAATTAGCACATAAAAAGACAGGAGGCGTCACTCCTGTCTTTTTAATTGGTCATGGTATATTCGACTCCATGTTTAATATTATTTTACATCTTTTTATTTTATTTTCAATATGTTTTCATTATATATATTTAAAAATCTACGTTATATAATTTTATGCTTACATTAAAAATTAGATCTCTGGATTAATTTTAGAATATAATTTACTTTAACTTTGCCTAATACTCAAAAAAATTAAGCTATTTAAATACTAATCTATTATTCTATATTTAATTATTTTTAAAATAAAATATTTTACGCCCAATTTCCATCAACAAATACATCAAATTCTTCCCCGTCTTTGTAGGCTTTTATATTTAAATCTTTTGCTCCTACCATAAAATCTTCGTGGATTAGGGAATCATTTAGGCCGATTTTGTGAAGATCTTTGTCTTCAACTTCTGTTCCGCCTTTTATAGTTGTTGGATAGGCTTTTCCAAGGGCGAAGTGGCATGATGCGTTTTCGTCAAATAGGGTGTTAAAAAATAGGATATTTGATTTTGAAATTGGAGATTCATAAGGAACTAGGGCAATTTCTCCCAAATATTTTGCATTTTCGTCTGATTCTAGCATTTCTTTTAGAGTATCGTAGCCTTCTTCTGCCTTAAAATCTACAACTTTTCCCTTTTCAAATGTAAATTCGAAATTATTTATTATAACCCCATTATAAACAAGGGGTTTTACAGAAACTAGCCTTCCGTCGACTCCGTCAAATTGTGGGGAAGTGAAAACTTCTTCTGTTGGGATATTTGGCAAAAATAAATCGCCTTTTTCATTTTTTGATGAAGCTGACATCCAAATGTGGTTTTTTGGCAATTTTACTCTTAAATCTGTTCCGTTTTTTGACCTGTAATGAACTTCGTCAAATTGGTGAGAATTTAAAAATTCTGCCTTTTCATTCAATAAAGAAATATGGTCATTCCAATTTTTTTTGGTTTTTTCCCAATTTTCATCAACACGGCTCACATCAAAAATAACTTCCCATAATTTGTCTACTGCCTTTTCTTCATCAAGGTCTGGGAAAATTTTCTTTGCCCATTTTTTGGTTGGATAGGCAATTACAAGCCATGAAACCATATCGTTCATGGTATATTTTACAAAATCTTTTAATTTTAGAGAATTTTCTCTAACAGCTTCTGCTATCTTTTTTTGGTCCAAATCTTTTAATAAGTCTGGATCATCGCCAATTATTGAAATCCTATTTGACCTATGTTTTTCAAGTTGGTAGATATTTTTTTCTATAATATAATCAGGAACTTCGTTTAAAGTTTCTTGGGTCTCGTAGGTATATTTTAATTTTGTAAGCTCTTCATCTTTCCAATTGATACTTACAAGTCTAGCACCTTTCTCGTAGGCATATTTTGCAATAAGTCTTGCAAGAGTAGGATCTTCCAAGGAAGAATTTATCAAAACGTCTTCATTTTTTTGTACATTTACACCAAATTCAACTGCAAGTTTGGCATAATTTTCTAATTTATTTTTGTTTACTGTCATATTTCCCTCCGTTTTTTTCATTATACTATATTGTGATGGTATAATAAAATTTAGAAATGGAGGATATTATGGTAAAAAGAAATGAAGTTGATATAAAAGAAACATGGAAATTGGAAGATTTATTTGAAAATGATGAGAAATTTTATGAAGAACTTGATAAAACAGTCAAAAAAAGTGAGAATTTCAAAAAAACATACAGTCAAATAGATTCTTCCGATAAATTATATAAGGGATTAAAAGATTTGTCAGAAATTTATGGGGCCATGCACAGGTTGGGATCTTTTGCAGGAATTTCTACAGAAGTTGATGCCAATGACCCATATCCACAAAAAAGATATGCAAATTTTGGGGCAAAGGCGAGCGAAATCTCTGCAAATTTAACTTTTTTTGATGGGCTTTTGACAAAAATTGATGAAAAAATCATAAATGAAGTGAGAGAAAATCACAAAGATTATGATTATTTTCTAAAAAGAGCCTTGGACAAAAATGACCATATTTTGGGAGAGGCGGCTGAAGAAGTTATTTCAAAATTATCTCCAACTTTTGATGCACCTTACGGCGAATATGCTTCTTTACGTTATGGGGATATAAAAGTTGATGATATTAAAATTGATGGAAAGGAAATTCCTTTAAATCACAATACTTTTGAAGAGTATTATGAAAGTGATAAAGATACAAAAGTAAGAAGGGAAGCTTTCAAAAATTATCACAAGGCACTTGGTCGCTACGAATCAGGAAATGGGGCAATTTATAATACTCATATAAATAATGAAAAAATCCTTGCAAATTTAAGGGGATATGATTCAGTAATCGATATGCTTTTGGATTATCAAGATATTCCAAGAGAAATTTATGACAATCATATTAATACAATTATGGAAAAACTTCCAAAGCACATGAGAAAATATGCAAATGTTTTGAAAAAAGTTTACAAACTTGACGAGATGACCTATGCGGATTTGAAACTTTCAATTGATTCTGGTTTTTCAAAAGAAATTGAAATTGAAGAGGCAAGAGATTATATAATCGATGGGCTAAAAGTTTTGGGAGATGATTATGTAGAAATGCTCAAAAAAGCCTTCAGCGAAAGATGGATTGATTATGCACAAAACGAGGGAAAAAGAACCGGAGCATTTTGCGATACACCTTACGGATCTCATTCCTATATAATGACAACTTACAACAAGGATATGAGCCAAGTTATGACCCTTGCTCACGAATTGGGACACGCTGGACATTTTGAAAATACAAACAAAAATCAAGATGCAATAAACACAGATGTTTCCATGTATTTTGTAGAAAGTCCATCAACAGCAAACGAAATCACCATGGAAAGATATTTACTAAAAAATGCCAAGGATGATAGGGAAAAATTGTGGGTTTTGGATACAATGATTTCAAAAACTTACTACCATAATTTCGTAACCCATTTTCTAGAGGCAGTTTTCCAAAGAGAAGTTTATGAAAGAATAGATAAGGGAGAAAGCCTAACAGCAGAAGATTTCAAAGAAATTTTTAATAAAAAATTAAAAGAATTTTGGGGAGAAGATGTAAAACTTGTAGAAGGATCCGATTTGACATGGATGCGCCAACCACATTATTACATGGGACTTTATCCATACACCTATTCAGCAGGCCTTACAATAGGAACAAAAGTTTCCGACAAAATAATAAACGGAAATAAAGAAGAAATCAAAAATTGGAGAGAAGTTTTAAACCTAGGCTCAACCCTAAGCCCAATGGATCTTGCAAAAAAAGCTGGAGTAGATATGACAAATACAAAAGCCTTAGAAGAAACCATAGAATTTATCGGAGAAATAATTGACCAAATAGATGAGCTTTGCGAGAAGCTTGGGTTGTATAAATAAAATAATTAAGAATAAAAAAACTAAAGGAAGGAGATGATTCTTCCTTTTTTTATTTTTTGGGTAGAAATAGAGTAAGAAATATTTATTATCAGGAGGAGCTATGACAAAAAAGAACTTACAATTGACGATGTAAATAAAGCTTTAAAAAAATTTGCAGAAAATGAAGATTTAGATGCAAAAAATCCTTATTTAAAAGAGGACGGTAAAATTTTTGATAAGATAGTTGGGGAATTTTGTGAGTCTTTAAATTCTAAAAATTCAAACGAGGGTTTCTATTGGTTAGAAAAATTTGGTGTTATTTCAGAAGGAGAAAAGTACAAGCCTAATGTAAATTATGGTATGCCAACACATGTGCATGGAGATTATAAAAATGGTTTAATATATCTTTGTTTACTAAATCCAGGTATGCAAATAAATGATAAAGAAAAATTTGATAATATTAAGTCTTATTATGAAGCTTTATCTAAAAAGGTAGAAAAAGGATTGACAAAGGAATATGGAGAATCAGATTATTATTTTTATGAACAAATGGATTTAGAAATAAAAGATAATTATAGAAATTTAGATAAAGAAATGGTTAAAGAATACATATACGATGAAAAAACTTCTATACTAACCAAGGAATTATTGAAAATAAAATATTATCTCCAAGAAAATGAATTTGATAAAACATGGAAAAAGCTAAAGAAAAAAGATGATTTAACTAGAAATATTTACTATATATGGCATTATTTTAAAAAATTATTAAAAGAATCTACCTATTTGAATTATAATAATTTGCCAGATGATTATAAATTGTATGGGGAAAGTAAAGATAAAGCTAGAGGAGTTACCACAAATAAAGTTGTAAATATTGAATTATGTCCTTTTAGATCAAAAAATGCAAATGCAGTTAAGAAATTAAGTAGAACTGACTATGGAAAATTTTCTGCTTATATAATTTGGTATAGAATTGGTAAGTATTTAAATGATTTAGAAAAAGATAATAATACAGAAAAACCAATATTTATTTTTAGATCTTATTGCAATAAAACAAGTCCTGATTGGAAAGATATATTAGTGGATACATTGTATGAAATAAACAAAGAAGAAATAGATAGTGAAATTATAAAAGAATATATCAAAGTATTTGAAAGAGAATATTTTTATATTTTCAACTCTCAAAATGGAATGATAAGTAAGGGTAATTTATCTTATTTTGATAAAAATAATGAAAAGAAAAAATAAGCAGTAAACAATTTGATGAATTAAGAGAATTGGTAAAACAATAATAAGTAACTAATCTATCTTAATTTAAATTCTTAGAAAATCTTTAAGGAAATAGAAATTTATAATCAAAAAATAAATAAGAGATCTCTCGACAAGATCGAGATGGGTTTTACTTTGTCTAGAGTTATTATTGATATTGATGTAATTAAGTAAAAATAATAATAAAATAAAACTAGACCTATATTAAGAAAAATCAAAAATAAAACTTTAGCAATTAAAATAAAGATGCCATCACCCATCCCGACCGAAGTGGAGGGATCTCTTTGGATTGGTACGCATAGAGAAATATTTCTCACTTGATGGGTTTTTATTTCTTCCTTATTGTAAATTTTAAATTCCTATTATTTTGGGTAAAAATATTCATATATGGAAAAAGAAAGGAATTTTATGAAATATTTATCTAAAAGATTTACTGGAAATTATGGGATAATTAAATTTATTTTTTTGTTATTATTGACTTTGTTTGGAGCTTTGCCTGCAAGTTATAGTATTTTGATTAGGGGCGTGGACAAGTCTTTGCTTTATATTATGACTGGGGCTTATATTCTTGCGGCTTTTTTATTTTTTCTTATTTTTTATAGGAAATTTGAATTGTCTGGGGGATTTTTTGCAAATTTAAAAGTGATTTTAATTTCTCTTGTGGCAATTTATACTTTGTCTTTTTTGATTGAATTAGCTTTTGGGGAAAATATTTCAAATCCTCAAAATCAAGAGGCGATTGAGTTTATGCTTAGGAGAAATTTTTCTCCGGCTCTTCTTGCTCATATAGTTTTTTTGGGACCTCTTGTTGAAGAATATACTTTTAGGGAGTATCTTCCTGGTGTTTTTAGAAATATTTTCAAAAGACGTGATCAGGATTTTAAGGATTTTTTCGCCCTTATTTTGGCGAATGTTTGTTTTTCTCTTGCCCATCTTCCAACTGATATTTATAGTTTTTTGGTATATTTTTCAATAGGCTTTGTCTTGGTTATGGTAAGATTTTTGACAAATAATTTGAAGTTATCGGCTTTTGTTCATATTTGTTGGAATTTATTGTCAAGTGTGATTTTATATTACGCTATTTAATTTTAAAATATTAAATAAAAATGGACTGTTGCAAGATTAAATGTTTTTTAATTCTGCAACAGTCCTTTTTTCGTAAATTTTTATTTATTATTTTCTTGTGGATTTTCTTGTTTTTTTTCTTCGATATTATTTTTTTTGAAACCAGAAGAAAAGTCGTAAGCACCACGTTTGATTATTATGTCATCAATTTTTGCTTTTGTAATTTTGTCTTTGTCTTGATTTTTCTTATCTTTTGTGGATTTATTTTTTACTTCTTTTTTATTTTCTTTATCTTTTGTATCTTCGGCTAAATCGGGTTTTTCAGAAATTTTTTCTTTTTTATTTTCGTTTTCTTCTTCTTTTATATTTTCATTTGTTTTTTCGTATTTAACTTCTTCTTTTAATTCTTCGCTTGTTTTTGTTTGGCTTTGTTCGTCATTTTCTAAAGAATTTTCAGTTGTATTTTTTGCGTCTGTATTTAAATCTGAAAGATTATCATATTCTTTATTTTTAATTGCTAGGGCAAAAACTACTATTGAAATAACAAATAAAATTATTGCCAAAATTACCAAAAATTTTGCGAATTTTGCTTTTTGTGGGCCAAAATCATTGGCTAAATTTTGTAAAGCTTGACTAATATTTGCAAAACTTCCTTCAATTGCCCCCAAGTCTGGATTTGAAAAATTAATTGCCATAATATTTGCTTTAACTACTTTAACAAATTCCATCAATGGCGAAATTGTAATAAAAGATATTAATAAAACCAATGTTCCAGCGGCTGAGAAAATATATTTTTTAATTTGTTCTTTAAAAATAAAAATTCCAGCAATCAACAAAACTAGATTTACAAAAAATAAAAATTTGATAAATCCTATGTATTGAATTATATTTTTGAATTTTCCAAGATATTCAAAAATAGCAAATTCCATTTGGCTTAAAAAATCTTCAATATTACCTGTGCCGTTTTCAATTGATTCGTAAATGTTTGAAAATGATTTCATCTTTGCCAAAATCATTCCCAAATAAAGAACCAATAATGAATTAGTAATAATTTGTCCAATATAGACAGCAAGTTTTCCCTGTTTTTTTGTCATAACTTCCTCCTTAATAATAAAAATATAACGGGAAAATATCCACATAATTTATACAAAATATTATATCATATTTCAATAAAATTTTCTGGATTTTTAGTCTTATAATTTATCGAAAGAATTTCTTACGGAAAACAATCAAATAATCATATAAAATAAATATTGGAATTTAAAAGAAAAATGAGGTAAAATAAACTTCGGAAAATTTAAAAGGATTTTGAAAAATTTTAAATTGTTTGAAATGAGCGATTTTAAAATAATTTTCAAAGCTTAAATAATTCTATAATAATTGTGAATATTTATATTGATATTTGCAAGAATTTTCTATATAATAGTAATGAGTGAAATTATTACAAATTAACGTGATAATATTTAAAAGTTAGGAGATCTTATGAAAATTGCATCGATGGAATACAAAAATGGGATTTCTAACTTGCTCAACTCTAAATTTGATGAGAATGAAGTTGTTGTAAAAAAATATGAGAATTTTGAAGACATTATTCTTGAAGATGATTTGTCGGAGTTTGATTTAATTTTAGTGGATATGACTCATACTAGGTGTATTGAGCTAATCCAGTACATAAAACAAACTACAAATATTCCGGTAATTTATCTTACAGATAGGTACAAAAAAAGTCCCTATGAGGCAAAAATTGACGACAAGGATTTTGTAATTCATTCTTATTCAAGGGATGAATTTATAAAATATACTTTGAAAAAGGTCGAAGAAATTAACAATTCCAAAATTATTTCTTTTGGTTTTTGTTCAATTGAAGTGGACAATGGGATTTTTAGGATAGGAAATGAAATTTTAGATCTTACAAAATCTGAAATTAGTCTTTGTACAATTCTAATAAAAAATATGAACAGACCAGTTTCAAAAGAAATTATTGTAAAAGAAATGTCAAAAATGGGAATTGAAACAACAGACAGATCAGTTAGAGAGCATGTTAGAAAAATCAGAAAAGAATTTAAAAAAGCAAAACTTGAACCAATTAAAACAGTAAGAGGACAAGGATACGAATGGATTTTAGAATCTTGTGAAATAGGAAATTAGCCCGATTTGTACAATGATTTTTATAATATAGAATATGAATAATTTTAAATAACCCAAATCTAACTAGCGGGAGAGGTATAAAAATTTTAAAATTAGAAAATTTAAATTTTGAAATTTTTATACTTTGTTAGATGGGTTATTTTTTTTGAAAAAATTTAGAGATTTTCAAATTCAAATAAAAAAATAAAATTGATATTGATTATCTTGTGCCACAAATTATTTTGTGATATTATATAAATATCTTCAGGGTGAGGTTTGATTCCTAACCGGCAGTTAAAGTCTGCGAGTTTTTTACTGAATGGGCGAAATTCCCATACCGACAGTTATAGTCTGGATGAGAGAAGATATTCTTTTTTATGAGAAATTATTTAGCCCTGAAAGGGCACGGATCGTATACAAACCCTCAAGCACGAATATCTGACTTCAAAAATTGTTGATTTCTAAATTTCAAAATTCTAAAATCGCAAACTCGCTAACGCTCAATCAGTGCGATTTTTAACGAATTTTAAAATTTGAAATCAAATCAATTTTTTCCGTATGATATTCTTAGCATGAGGATTTGTAAACTTTGTCAACAGTCTGAGCCCTGAAAGGGCATTTTTTTATGCCGAATTTTAGGAGGATTTTATGAGTCATGATCAAAAAAAATTAAGAAATTTAGTAAAAGTTGGAATACTTTCAGCTATGAGTTTTATACTTATGTTTATTCAATTTCCAATTCCAGTTGCACCACCTTTTATGAAAGTTGACCTTGCAGATGTGCCAGCTCTTATTGGTGGATTTTCGATGGGGCCTTTGTATGGAGTCTTAATTCAACTTATCAAAAATATTTTGAATTTGAGCAAGACAAGCACAGGCGGCGTTGGAGAAATTTCAAATTTTATAGTCGGAGGACTTTTTGTATTTGTATCAGCAAGTATATATAAAAGGAAAAAAACCAAAAAAAATGCAACTATAGCTATGATTTGTGGAATGTTAATTATGACACTTGCAGCAACCTTATCAAATGCTTTTGTAATTTTTCCACTTTACGGAAAAGCAATGGGAGTAGAAATGAGCGCCTTTGTAGCTATGGCACACAAAACAAATACTTTAGTAAATTCTTATTTTACTATGATGCTTTTCGCTATTGTTCCATTTAATTTGATAAAAGGTTCAATAGAAATTTTGGTAACAAAATTATTATACAAACACGTTTCAGGAATTTTGCACGATAGAAAATAATTATTTTAAATTTTAAAAACAGACTTTGTGGTCTGTTTTTTGTTTTTTCTGAAAGCTGAAATTTATTACTTTATAAATTTAATAAAAGAGATCTCTATTATTATTTTTGGAGATAGATAGAATTTTATTTTTACCTTAAAAATCATTGGAATTTTTTTATTTTAGACTATAATATATCTTACAAAAAGCTTCAAATTAAACTTTTGTAGTATAATAGATTAGAAGGAGTTTTTATGAGAATTAATTCTTTAAAGGAAATGGAAGATTTTGCTTTTGATTTTTCTAAAAAATTGAAAAAGGGCCAAGTTGTAAATTTAATTGGAGAAATGGGTAGTGGCAAAACTACTTTTACTTCTTTTGTTTGCAAATATTTTGGGATTTCTAATACTTCTTCTCCAACTTTTGCTCTTGTAAATATTTATAATGGAGAAAAGCAAGGGGAAGATTTTCCGATTTATCATCTAGACCTTTACAGGTTTGAAAGTCCTGATGAAATTTTAGATATAGATTTTGAAAATTATTTTTACCCAGAAGATGCTGTAACATTTTTGGAATGGGCTAACAAGGCAGAAGGATATCTTCCAGATGATATGATTGAAGTTAATATAGAAAAAATTGATGAAAACGCTAGGGAAATTAGCGTGAAATTTTTAGATTAGGAGATTTTAATGAGAGTTTTAGGAATTGATACATCAACTATGATTTCTACTGTAACTGTTGTAGAAGATGAAAAGATCATTGGGGATTTTAATGTAAATCAAGAAAAAACTCATTCGGAATCGCTTGTGCCAATGATTGAAACTTTATTAAATCTTTTGGGACTAAAGCTTTCTGATATTGATATTTTTGCAATTAGCCAAGGTCCTGGATCTTTTACGGGTTTAAGAATTGGAATGACAATTGCAAAGACTTTTGCCCAAGTTGGAAATAAAAAATTAATTCCAGTTTCAACTTTGAAGGCTCTTGCCTTAAATTCTTCTTCGAATTCTTTTAAGGCTTCTATGCTTGATGCAAGGGGAAAAAGAGTTTATGGGGCAATGTATGATGAAAATATGAATGAAATTGTTAAGGAAGATTTATATAATATAGATGATTTTTCGAAACTTTGTAATGAAAAAAATGTAGATTTTGATTTGGTTTCGGAAGTTGGTGAAAAATATAAGGACAAATTTGCTAGGGCAAGAATTTTGGATTTTTCTTATAATTCTTGTATTGGAAAAAATTTGTGTAAGCTTGCTCTTTTGAAAAAAGATGAGGACTATGATCTTTATAAGCTTGTGCCAAATTATTTGAGAAAATCGCAAGCGGAAAGGGATAGAGAAAAGAAAAATGATTAGGACAATGACTGTAGGAGATACGGATAAGGTTTATAAAATCGAATCTAGTGCTTTTTATAGACCCATGCCTAAAAAAGATCTTATAAATGATATTGAAAAAAATAAGCACAAAGAGTGTTTTGTATATGAAAAAAATGGAGAAACTCTAGGATTTTATATAATTTCAAAAATTTTGGATGAAATTGAAATTTATACAATAGCAGTTGATGAATTGTATCGCGGGCAAAATATCGGTTCATTTATGCTTGAACACATGATAAATTTTGCAAAGAGTTTAAAAGTTTCAAAAATTTGGCTAGAAGTTTCTACAAAAAATTTTCCAGCTATAAATCTTTACCAAAAATTTGGTTTTGAAAAAATTAGACTTAGGGAAAATTATTATGCCAGAGTTCACGAAGATGCTTATATAATGTTAAAGGAATTGGATTAGATGAAAGATTTTTATACAATGGGAATTGAAACTTCCTGTGACGATTCTTCAGTTGCTATTTTGAAAAACGACAGGGAAGTTTTGATTAATTTAATATCATCACAAATTGATATACATAAAATATTTGGAGGAGTTGTGCCAGAAATCGCATCAAGAAAACACCTTGAGGCAATCAATCCTTTGATTGAAAAGGCGCTTTTGGATACAAATTTATCTTATAGCGATATTGATTTAATTTCTGTTACCAAAGGTCCTGGACTTATTGGCTCACTTTTGGTAGGAATTTCTGCGGCAAAAGCTCTTTCTTTGTCAGCAAATATTCCAATGATTGGAACAAATCACATGCAAGGACATATTTGTGCAAATTATTTGTCAAATAAAGACCTAGAGCCACCATTTATTTCTTTGGTTGTAAGTGGAGGTCATACTTATCTTGTAAAAGTAAACGATTATACAGATTATGAAATAATTGGAACAACAAGAGATGATGCTGCTGGCGAATCTTACGATAAAATTGCAAGGTCAATCGGACTTGGCTATCCAGGTGGACCAAAAATTGATAAACTTTCCAAAGAAGGAAGAAAGGATGCCATAGATTTTCCAAGAATTATGCTAGAAAAAGATTCTTACGATTTTTCATTTTCAGGTTTAAAAACTTCAGTTTTAAATTATATGAACCACCAAAAGCAAAAAAATTTAGAAATAAACAAGGCAGACTTGGCAGCAAGTTTTCAAGAAGCCGTTGTAGATGTTTTGGTAGAAAAATCTATGCGATTGATAGATGAAACAGGATTAAATACATTTGCAGTATCAGGAGGAGTTGCTGCAAATTCTAGATTAAAAGAAAGACTAAAAGAAGAATGTGAAAAAAGGGGAGTCGAATTTTATTATCCAGATATAATTTTGTGCACAGATAATGCGGCAATGATTGCTATGGCAGGATATTTAAATTACAAAGCTGGAGCAAGGTCTGATAATTATTTGAAAGTGTATCCGAATTTAGGACTTTAATTTGATATAATAGACTTATGAGTAGAGAAATTACAAAATTAAAAAAATACAATACAAAAAATAAAATAGCATACTTTCTTTACTTTTTGTCTGCAATTTGCGTTTTCGCTTTTGGCATATATTATAAAGAAGGTTTTGAAATTGCTGGTGGAATATTTTTGCTTTTAAGAGGAATATATTTAATAAAAACCAACAACAAAAGCACAGGCTCAATTTTGAGAAATGAAAAAAAAGGACTTTACTTTAAACTTTTGATGATAATGGCTTTTTCATTAATAAATCCAATAGGCATTCTTCCCTTTTTATACGAAATAAAAAAAAGAGATTGGGTTATAAATGGAGGACTTGATGAAGAAAAAAAGTAAGATAAGCATTTTATTTTTGGCGATTATTATTTTATTTTCATCATGCGCTCAAAGGAGAATAAACTATCTAGAAAAAAGAAAAGATAGTTTGATTTCAGAAAAAAAGCCAAAAGAGAAGAAAATAATAGAAATAAATCCAGATAAAATTGATGAATTTAAATCAATAGAAGCCTATATGGCATGGTATAAAAAATTAGATGGGCCATGCAAATTAGTTTTTGAAGATAAGGTAGAAAAAAAAGAATTAAGCCAAGAAGAAATGGTAGAAGATTTCAATTATCTTTTTAATGAAATTAGAGATAATTATCCATTTTTTGGAGTTTTGAAAAGGCAATACGGAGTTGACTTTTTGGCAAATTATTCAAAATATTTAAGCGAAATAAAATTTTGCAAAAACGACCAAGAATTTACAAACACTATGCAAAAAATAATGGAAGATTTGCACAATGACCACGCAACAATTGCACAAAAAGATTACGTAGAAGAAACCTTAGAATACTATTCACATTTTTGGACAGATCCGTCAATGTATTACGAATTTTTAACACTGAACAAAGAAAGCGTAAGAGATAGATACGGAGTTGATGGAGTCCAATCAAATAAGGCTGATAGGAAAAAAATCAGGAGAAGAACCCTATACACAGAAAATTCCGGCGAAAATATGGAAGTAAAAATGCTAGCACCAAGTTTGGGACTAATAAAAATAAAAGAAATGCTAGCAGAATATGAACTTTCAGAAGATATGAAAAAATTAGACAAATTTTTAGAAGAAAATCAAGATTTAAAAACCATAATAATAGACATCAGAGAAAATTCCGGTGGAAATATAGAATATTGGCAAGAATATCTTTTGCCAAGACTCATAGACAAAAAAATTTCCGTAAACAACCACATGTTTTTTAAAGATGGAATGAGAACAAAGCTATTATTAGAAAGCGAAGAGCTTGGCTTTGAAGATATTTCAAATGTAAATATAGAAAAAATGGATCTTGAACACAAAGAAGATTTAAAAGATTTTTCATATTATAGCAAAGACAAAATAGAAATCACTCCAATGAAAAAAAATAAATTTAAAGGAGATTTGTATTTATTAGTTGACGAAGGAGTATATTCAGCAGCCGAAGGAATGGCAAATTTTTGTAAAAACGCAAAAATTGCAAAATTAGTAGGGAAAAAAACAGGGGGAGATGGAGTAACACTTGGCTTAATAAATGACGTATGCCCAAATTCCGGCTTAGTTTTCACCTACACAAACACCCTAGGCTACGCCCCAGACGGCATGATAAACGAAGAAGAAAAAACAAACCCAGACATAAACACAGAAAGCCTAAACGAATCAATAGATACAATAAAAAAATTGGAAAAAATTGAGGAATAAATAAAAGTGGCTGATGCAAAATTATTTATAATCATAGTTTTGCAAAAGCCACTTTTTATTTAATTAAAAACTAAAATTTCTCAAAATAAATTAAATTTAAAAATTTGAACATAATCAAAAGATAATTTTAATTTATCAAAAAATCGTTTCCGCTTGCTTTTTCGATTTGCTGGGGTATAATTTTTTACAAGAAGTAATACTACTTTTGTAAATTTTATAAAGTTGAACTTTGTTTAATCCCGGACTTATTTATTTTATACCGTATAACGTTCTTCTTTATTTTCCCAGCCTAGGCTGGGTTTTTTATTTATATTAAGCCCAGCTTTATAAATTTTTTTCAAAGATTTTATTTTATATTTTTTAGCATTTTATACATCGGGTCAAACTCATCATAATAGATTTTTTCCTTATCAAAGGCAGACAAAACTTTTTTGGTTAAATATTTTTTGTCGACTATTAACTCGAAAGTATTTTCCCTAAACCATTTGTCAGTCATAGAAAAATATCCATCGTGTCCATTATCTTCTCCCCATGAATTTTCAATTTTCCAAAATTTCACGTCTTTATCTTTTTTGTCAAATCCTGTAAGATTCATAGCGTGGCAAGCTGAAGAATATCTAGAATCAATTCTTTGAGCTTTTGTCATTTTTTCAAAATTGGTAAAAGTTTGGTCAAAATTAAATAAATTTTCATCCATAACTCCGCTTTCTCTGTCTTTATCTATGTCAACATCGCAAGCAAACCACATTGTTTCGTTATTTTTTATAGATTTTTGAGCAGATTTACTCATTGTATCCATGTCAACATTAATTCCAACAAGATCTGGCAAATCTATTGCATTTTTTGCGTTCTTATCAACCAAAATCCTATTGTAAGGATGTCTTGGATCGTTTAATAATTTTATTTTTCCATCAAAAAAATCCCCAACGTACTTATCAAAAAAATTCTTTGGCGTCATATCTTTTTCGATTTTGTAATTGTTGTCCTTGTCATAGTATTTAAAATCAAAATTTTCAACAGGTTTTCCAATGGATTTTACAAAAATATTGTAGGCATAGGATAGACCTTTTTTTCTTAAAATTTCAATTTCTTTTTCGTCATCCGTCGCTCTAATATCCATAGCGATTTTTTTGAGGGCATTTTCCAAAGTATAAAACATAAAAGAAGATTCCTCTGTATGGAAAAGTTCGCCCATATTTGTCTTTGGAACAATTCCATATTTTTTTATCAAATAATAGAAAAATTCAAAATATCCCCCGTCTTCTGGAGTTGAATAAAAAACATCTTCAACTTTTCTATCTTTAATATCCAAGTCTTTTGTATCAATAACTCTTTGCAAAAACAAATTTGCTTTTTCCATATTGTCATAAAAATAAAGAAAAGACTCAGAAAGCTCAAATTTTTCCATATTAAGTTTTTTGGCAATATGCATTCTAATCATATTAAGACCTGCAAACATCCAACATCTGCCAGTTTTTCTTTGATTAGTAACATCTTTAGTTTCAACTTCGTTAGAAAAAATAAAATCATGTTTGTTGATAATATTTTTATTTAAAGAAGCCTCCATTATCCCCATATTTGAAATGGCATTTTCAATAACTTTATTTTTAGGATCTTTTTCATAATTTTTCTCTAATTCTTTAAATGTTTTTTCATCTAATATCATAGGTCACCTCTTTCTTTGGAAATATTATACTTTCAACAAAGCAAAAAACGATAATAACTTGTTTTTATAATAATAGTAAGAAGTTTTATTTGTTAATTTGAAAATTATAAAAGAACTTTTAAAAATCAATTTTAAAAGTTATGAAAATCGCAAAATTTAAATGTTTGAAGTGCTTTATTATTGACAAATGCTACAAGTTGTTATATCATTGTTTGAGAATAATTACAAATTTTAAATGTAAGGAGAATTTTCCGACGATATGTTTAAAAACTTAATATCTAAAATTTCGATTTTTTTATCAACTATTGTGTACATAATATTTTTTTATTTTTTAAATAAATATAGCATTTTGCCAGTGAAATATAGGTTTATAGTTTTGGGACTTATATTCTTACTTATTTTTGGATTTTCTTTGTTGATTTTCAAAAGAAAAAAGGCTGGCAAGCCAATTAAAGCCTTTTTTATAATTGTACTTTTGTTTGTAAGTGCAGTGGAAGGCTTATTTATTTCTTACGCAAGTACTTCAATACAAACTGTTCAAAAAATCAATCAAAAAAAAGAAGTAAATAAAACAAAAATGTCTTTTGTTGTTTTGAAAGAATCTCCAATTGAAACATTGGATGATTTGAATGAAAATCAAGTTGCCATAGCTAAGCAAGTGGACAAAGAAAATGTTAAACAAGCTTTAGAAAAATTCAAAAAAGAAAATGGCGATGATTTAAATGTTGAAGACTTGGGAGATTATTTAACTTTAGGTAACAGCTTAATTAATGGAAATGTTCAAGCTGTTTTATTAAATGAAGGCTTCAGGGAAATGTTAGATGATAATATTGAAGGATTTAGCCAAAAAACTAGAGTTTTAAAATCTTATTCTGTTAAGGGAGATCAAAAATTAAATCAAAACAATGAAGTTGAAAAAGATCAAAGTTTTAATGTATATATTTCAGGAATAGACACTTATGGAGATCTTGCAACTGTATCAAGATCTGACGTGAATTTAATAGTAAGTGTAAATCCTAAAAAAGGAAAAATTTTAATAACAACAATTCCAAGGGATACCTATGTAAATATAGCTGGAATGGGAGATTATGCAAATGATAAATTAACTCACGCAGGCTTATTTGGAGTAGACACATCTATAAAAACTTTGGAAAATTTCCTTGATATAAATATAGACTATTATGCAAAAGTAAATTTCACAACTCTTATACAACTTATAGATTTATTGGGTGGAGTAGATGTCGAAAATCCTGTTGCTTTTGAAACCAATGGTGGCAAATATTTCCCACAAGGTACAATTCACATGGATGGAGATATGGCTTTGGCATATTCAAGAGAAAGATACCACCTTGCAGAAGGCGATTTTGATAGAGGAAAAAATCAAGTGAGAGTAATGACAGGTATAATAAAAAAATTATTATCAACTGAAACACTTTTGAATTTCAATTCGATAGCAGAAGTTGCACTTGATTCAGTAAATACAAATATGCCTTATGATAAAATGATAGAATTAGTAAATGGTCAAATAGATGACGCAAAGGACTGGAAAATAAAAAGTCAAGCAGTAACAGGAACAAGCGAACCAGGTCTACCATCATACCTAATGCCAGGAAGTAATTTATACATGATGAGAGCGGATGAAGAATCTATTGACCAAGTTCATGATGGGATTTTGAAAAATAATAAAACAGATAAATAAATATTTTAATTAAAAGGGTAAGGTATACAGTGCTTGAGATCTTTTTCTTAGTAAAAATTGTAAGCGGAGATGTCTTACCCTATGAGTATTTATATAAATAAAGAAAATTTAAAAAGTAAAAAAAGAAGAGCTATAAAAGGAATGAAAATGGATACTAAAAAAATAATAAATAAAAAACATATATACTCTTAGTTTTTGATATTATAATCATTAACTTAGCATATTTTTTAGCTTTATTTTTAAGGTTTGATGGAAGTTTAATTCAAATACCAAGGATATATTTAAAAGCTTTTGAAAACTATGCTCTTATAAATACAGTTATAACAATTGCTATATATTCAGCTTTCAAGCTATATAGAATAATTTTGGAATATGCATCATATACTGAATTAATAAAAATAACTCAAGCAGTAGCTTTATCATTATTAGTTCATATTTTTGGTATTTCAATTCTGTTTCAAAGGATGCCATTGTCATATTTCGTATATGGATTTTTGATTCAATATACTTTTACAGTAGGAATAAGATTTGCCAACAAAATGTTTATACAAGGAAAATATAATCTATTAGACAAAAATCCAGAATTTAAAAAAGCAATAATAATAGGAGCAGGATCAGCTGGACAGACAATAAAAGAAGATATAAACAAATCAAACAGACAAGAAAATACAAGCATAAAAGTAGTTGCATTTATTGACGATAATCCAGAAAAAAAAGGTCAATATATAGACGGGACAATAATTTATGGTGGTAGAGATTCAATAAAAGAGCTTGTAAACAAAGAAGATATAGATCTAATACTAGTAGCCCTACCATCAGCCCAAGAAAATCAAAAAAGAGAAATCCTACAAATATGCAATGAAACAAATTGTGAGGTAAAAGTCCTACCAGGAATTTACCAATTAGTTTCAGGAAGCATATCAATGTCTGGAATGAAAGATGTCCAAATAGAAGATTTATTAGGACGTGATCCAGTAAAAATATTTTCAAATGAAACATTTGATTACCTAAATGATAAAGTAGTCTTGGTAACAGGCGGTGGAGGTTCAATTGGATCAGAGCTTTGTAGACAAATCGCTCAATACGGACCAAAACTTTTGATAATATTAGATATATACGAAAACAATGCCTACGAAATTGAACAAGAATTAAAAAGAAATAATAAAGATTTAAAATTCATCACCCTAATAGGATCAGTAAGAGACTATGCAAGAGTAAAAAAAGTATTCGAAACCTACAAACCAGAAATAATTTTTCACGCAGCAGCTCATAAACACGTACCATTAATGGAAACAAGTCCAGTAGAAGCAATAAAAAATAACGTAAGAGGAACCTACATAGTAGCTCTTCTTTCATTAATATATGATGCAAAAAGATTTGTCCTAATCTCAACCGATAAAGCAGTAAACCCAACATCAGTAATGGGAGCAACAAAAAGAGTTTGTGAGAAAATAATCCAAGGAATAAATGACATAAGACAAAACAAAGAATACGAAAAACTAGCAAAAGTAACAATCAACGATGGAGATAGAATAGTTACAATAAATCCAAAAGATTACCTACAAGGAAAAACACCAAAAACAGAATTCGTAGCAGTAAGATTTGGAAATGTCCTAGGTTCAAACGGATCAGTAATCCCATTATTCAAAGAACAAATAGCATCAGGTGGGCCAGTAACAGTAACCCATCCAGAAATAATCCGCTACTTTATGACCATAAAAGAAGCAGTAAAATTAGTATTACAAGCAGGCTCAATGGCACAAGGCGGAGAAATATTCGTACTAGATATGGGAGAGCCAGTAAAAATAGATTACTTGGCAAGACAATTAATAAAACTATCAGGCTATAAACCAGATATAGATATGCCAATAGTATACACAGGCCTAAGGCCAGGAGAAAAACTATACGAAGAAAGACTAATGGATGAAGAGCTCCTATCAGATACAAAAGTCGAAGGAATATCCGTAGGAAGACCATTAGAATTTTCAAGAGAAGAATTTTTCCAAAAACTAGACAAAGTAATAAACCAAGAAAATATAGATGAATTAGACATAGTTGTTACGATAAATAATTTAATAAGTACGTTTATAGGAAAGGGTAATAAATAATGACAAAAAAAATGAACATACCATTCTCTCCACCAGACATTAGCGAAGAAGAAATTAATGAAGTAATAGATGCTTTAAAATCTGGTTGGATAACAACAGGACCAAAAACAAAAAAATTAGAAAAAGATTTGCTAGAATTTACAGGAACAAATATAGGAGTTTGTTTAAATTCTCAAACAGCAGCGGCAGAAATGACCCTTAGAGTTTTAGGAATTGGAAAAGGCGATGAAGTAATAACAAGTGCCTACACATATACCGCAACAGCTTCAGTAGTAGAACATGTTGGAGCAAAATTAGTTTTAGTAGATACCCAAGAAGAAAATTTAGAAATGGACTACGAAAAATTAAAAGAGGCCATAAACGAAAAAACAAAAGTAATAATCCCTATAGATTTGGCCGGAGTGCCTTGCGATTATGATAAAATATTTGAAATTGTAGAAGAAAAGAAAAATTTATTTAAGGCAAACAACGAAATTCAAAAAGCCTACAACAGAATAATAGTAATGGCAGATGCAGCTCATGCTTTGGGAGCAGAGTATAAAGAAAAAAAAGTAGGATCAGTAGCAGATTTTTCAAATTTTTCCTTCCATGCAGTAAAAAATTTCACAACAGCAGAAGGTGGATATGCAACATGGAAAGACAAAGAAGGAATAGACAACGAAAAACTCTACAAAAAATATCAATTATTATCCCTTCATGGTCAATCAAAAGATGCCCTAAGCAAAACAAAGCTTGGATCATGGGAATATGATATAGTAGGCCCTTGGTACAAATGCAATATGACAGATGTATTAGCAGGAATAGGACTTGCCCAAGTAAAAAGGTATCCAACACTTTTAAAAATAAGAAAAGAAATAATAGAAAAATACGACAAAGCCTTTAGACCGTTAGGAATAAAAAGTCTAAACCACTTTGACCAAAATCACAAATCATCAGGACATCTTTATATAACACAAGTTCCAGGAATAGATACAGAACAAAGAAATAAAATAATAGAAGAAATGGCAGAAAAAGGAATAGCATGTAACGTTCATTATAAACCACTTCCATTATTAACAGCCTACAAAAATCTAGGATTTGATATAAAAGACTATCCAAATGCTTATAACCATTTCGAAAATGAAATAACCCTACCTCTTCACACAAAACTTACTGATGAGGAAGTTGATTATATAATTGAAAATTATAGATATGTTATTGAAAATAGTAGTTTATAAATTATAAATGATTTAAAAGAGAGGTTTAATAATGTATATTATAATAGGAGCATCAAGTTTTATAGGTGTTTATACAGTCGAAGAATTTTTAAAACAAGGTTGTGAAATAATTGTAACAGGAAGAAATAATAAATTTAAAGAGCATTATGATAAACTAGGTGTAGATTATATAAACCTAGATTTGGTAAATAAAAAAGATTTTGATTTACTTCCTAAAGAAAATGTTGATGGAGTGATTCTTCTAAGTGGATTGTTGCCAGCAAACTCTAATGTAGATTTAGAGAATGAAGAAAATGCAGCAGATTATTTTGAAGTAAATACTATAGGAACTATAAACGTTCTTGAATATTGTAGAAAAAATAATATAAATAGAGTTATATCAACTTGTTCTTACGCTGATGTAAGGGGTGCTTGGGGAAAAAAAGCAATAACAGAAGAAGAACCACGTGATTTCATATATGAAGGAGATCATGCAGTATATATTTTTTCTAAGAATGCAGCAAATGATACAATGAAATACTATAATGAACAACATGGAATGAAAAATGCCTGGTTTAGATTTCCGCCAGTGTATGGTGTTGGACCTCATGATTCTCTTTATATAAATGGGAAATTAAAAAAATCTGGACTTAAAATTTTTATTGATAACGCAAAAAAAGGAAAAGATATTTGTATTTTTGGAGACAAAAATTTAAGTAGAGATATAGCTTATGTAAAAGATGTTGCACATGCATTTTATCTTGCTGTAAAAAGTGATAAAACTAGAGGACTTTATAATATGACATCAGGTCGTGGGGTTACTCTACAAGAACAAGCAGAAATAATAGCAGAAATCTGGGCTCCAAGTCCAGAAAGAAAATCTAAAATAACTTATAAACCAGAAATAAATAATAATACTAAATCTTATATGTTTTCAATGGAAAAGGCTAAGAATGATTTTGGATATGTTCCTAAATATTCTGATTTTAAATTGATGATGCAAGATTATAAGAAGGATTTAGACAATAATAAATATCAGGAGCTTTTTAAATATGTCAAGTAAAACTAAATTATCAGGGAGCTTAGTTTTTAGGGTTACAAAAAGAACCTTTGATATTTTGCTATCTTTAATATTGATGATACCAGTTATCTTAATTGTTATAATTTCATATATATTTATAAAAATTGAAGATGGTGGACCCTTATTTTATAAAGCGGAGAGAACTGGACTTTTTGGAATCCCATTTAAGATGTATAAGTTGCGTTCTATGAAAGAAAATGCTCCAGATATAAGGTTAGAAGATGGTTCGACATTTAATGGAGATGATGATCCTAGAGTGACAAAATTTGGTAAATTTGCAAGAAAAACAAGTATTGATGAACTTCCACAAATCATAAATGTTTTAAAAGGAGATATGAGTTTTATTGGTCCAAGACCTGATACACCAATGTACTTAGATAAATATACGGACGAAGAGAAAATTATTCTTACGGTGCGCCCAGGTATAACTGGTTATAATCAGGCTATTAACAGAAATTCTGTTTTAACAAAAGAAAAATTGGAAAATGATGTTTATTACGTGAAACACTTATCACTTTTTTTTGACTTGAAGATAATATTTATGACAATAAATACAATAATTATGCGTAAGAATATAAATAGAAATTATGAGGAAAGCAAAGATACTTTTGTTTAAAATAATAAATTATTGGAGTACATATATAAATGAAAAAAATAATGATATTAGGCGCAAGTATTTTACAAGTTCCTGCTATAGAAAAAGCTATAGATATGGGGCTTGAAGTCATTGCGGTTGATATAGATTCAAATGCACTTGGATTTAAAATACCAGATGTAAAAAAAGAAATTATTAGTACTATAGATATTGAATCTGTAATGAGTGCTGCAAAAAAACATAATATAGATGCGATAATGACTCTTGCTAGTGATATGCCAATAATGACTGTTGCAAAAGTTTCAAAGAAATTAGGGTTAGTTGGTGTTGATTTAGATACGGCTATAAAAGCAACAAACAAATCAAAAATGCGTGAATCTTTAAAAAGCTTTGGCGTGCCCGTGCCTTTATTTTATAAAGTTGATAGTCTAGATAAATGTATAAAAGCGGTTAATAAAATTAAGGATAAAGGTTACAAATGTATTTTAAAACCAGCTGATAATTCTGGGAGTCGAGGTATTGTATTACTACCTGATTTTAACGAGAAAACTATAAATATAGCTTATAATTATAGTAAAAATAATTCTAGAAATAAGATTGTAATGGTTGAAGAATTTATGGAAGGACCAGAAGTAAGTGTAGAGACAATCAGTGTAGATGGGAAATGTAATATAATTCAAATTACTGACAAAATAACAACGGGTGCTCCATATTTTGTAGAAATGGGACACTCTCAACCTAGCCAGCTACCAGATAGTATAAAAGATAAAATAAAAGAAATAACAATTGCTGCAAACAAAGCTATAGGTATAATAAGTGGTCCTTCACATACAGAAATCAAAATCACTCAAAATGGTCCAAAATTGTAGAAATTGGAGCAAGGCTTGGGGGAGATAACATAACAACACATTTAACTCCTTTGTCTACAGGGGTTGATATGGTTGAAAGTTGCATAAAAATTGCTTTGGGAGAAAAACCAGATATAAGAATAAAATACGATAAAGCATCAGCAATAAGATATTTCGATCAAAGTCATGGGAGAATTAAGTCTATAAGAGGGTGGAAGAAGCAAGTAAATTGCCTGGAATAATTCAAATATCAATAATTCACGGTAAAGATCATATTATTAATGGTATTAAAAGTAGTTCAGATAGAGTAGGATTTGTCATTGGACAGGCAGATGATTGTAAAGGAGCTATTTCAACTGTTATTAAGGCTTTAAGTCTTATAAAAATAGATCTTTATTAGGATTTAAAGTTTATAATATTTAAATGGAGTTTTAATAATGAAAGTTGCAATAATGTGTAATGGATTTAGCTCTAAAGGATTTGATAGGGAAGAATTAGTAGATAATTTAAATAAAAAGGTTATGACGTATATCTAGGGCTAATTAATGATGGAATAATTAACAAATGTTATAACGAACTCAATGCTAAATTAATATTTATAGATGCTAATAGAAATAATACAAATCCTTTTATAGAATTAAAATCATTATTGAATATAAAAATAAATTGAAAAAAGAGAATATAGATTACGTTATTATATACGGTATAAAAAACCACATATCAATGATTCTAGGAGCCAAAATAGCCGGAGTAAAAAAATAATGTGTGTTGTCAATGGAAGAGGTAATCTTTTTATATTAAAAGGTCTAAAATGGGATTTAGTCAGAGCAATATCACTTCCTATGCTTAAATTATCATATAGATTAGCGGATTTTATATGCTTTCAGAATAATGATGATAGAAAAGAATTTATAGATAAAGGTTTAGTTAAAAATACATCTAAGGTTTTTTTGACGGGTGGCTCTGGTGTTAATCTAGAAAAATTTAAAAAATTAGATCTTGTAAATGAAATTCATTCTTATTTTTATCAAGAATAACAGAATCTAAGGGGCTTAAGGAATATATTTATGCTGCAAAAATCGTGAAAAAAAATATCCGACAGCTGTTTTTGATGTTGTTGGACCATTAGATAATGCAGTGGAAAAATCAAGTTTAAATGACATTTTAAAAAAAGCTGAAGATGAAAATACTGTAATTTATCATGGAGAAACAAGAGATGTGTCAAAATGGATGGCAAAATCTAGATTTTTATATATCCTTCATATTATCCAGAAGGTGTTCCAAGATCAGTGTTACAGGCTTTAGCAAGTGGCAGACCTGTTATAACGTTTAATACACCAGGATGCAAAGAAACCGTAAAAAATGGTGTAAATGGTTTTGTTGTTGAGAAGAAAGACATTAAAGCTTTAGCAGAAAAAATGATTTGGATGATTGAACATCCTAAAGAAACAGAAAATATGGCACAAGAGTCTAGAAAGTTTGCTGAAGATAATTTTGATGTTTTTAAAATTAATGAGAATATAATAAATAGACTTAAATAACTTAAGGAGAACAATGATAAGAGTATTACATGTATTAGGTGGATTAAACAGAGGCGGAGCTGAAACTATGGTAATGAATTTTTATAGATATATAGACAAAAGTGAAGTTCAATTTGATTTTATTATTCATAGTGATTCGCAAAATGATTATAGAGAAGAAATAGAGAGTATGGGTGGGAAAATATACGTGTTCCCTAAGTTTAAAGTATATAATATTTTAAGTTATAGAAATACTTGGAAAAGTTTTTTTGACGCTCATCCAGAATATAGAATTATTCATTCCCACATTAGGAGTTATGCAAGTGTGTTTTTTCCTATAGCTAAAAAATATCATTTAAAAACAATTATACATAGCCATAGTACTTCAAATGGAAAAGGATTTAAGGCTATTATTAAAAATATACTACAAAAACCTTTAGTGAAACAGGCTGATTATTTGTTTGCATGTTCTGAATCTTCAGGAAAATGGTTATATGGAACGGAAAAAATAAAAGAAGATAATTATTTTTTAGTAAAAAATTCTATTGACGTTAATAAATATAAATATAATGAAAAAATAAGAACTAAATATAGAAATGCTTTAAATATTGAAAATAATTTGGTATTTGCTCATGTTGGGAGGTTATCTAGTCCTAAAAATCATATTTTTTATTAAAAGTTTTTAAAGGAATTTTGGAAAAAAACTCAAAATCTATTTTATTAATTATTGGAGATGGAGAGTTGAAAGAAGAAATAAATACAAAAATTAAAGATTTGAACTTGAAAGGGAAAGTATATATGATGGGTTCAAGAGAAGATGTTGATAACATTCTACAAGCGGTAGATGTCTTTCTCTTCCCGTCATTTTGGGAAGGATTACCAGTTGCTGTTGTGGAAGCTGAGGCTTCAGGTTTACCATGTATTTTATCAGAATCTGTAACAGAGGAAGTAAAATTATTACCAAATCTTAAATATTTGCCTATAAATCAAGGAGAAGGTGTATGGGTAAATTATATATTAAATATGAAAAAAATAGACTAAAAGAAGCGTCGGAAATTGTTAGATCAAAAGGTTTTGATATAAGAGATACAACTAGATGGTTATTAGAATTTTACAAGAATTTAGCTTCTTAGTTAAATTAATAGATGTGCTGCTTTAAATTTTGTTTTAAGCGAGTCAATCATCTATATAGGTTTTGATAACGAATTAGTTTAAGAAAGGGAATTTTTTGACAATTTATATATTTTTATTAGCTTTTATACTACTAAATGTGTTTTTAGAGGCATCATTTTCGTCTTTAAAAATTTCAAAATACAAATTGAATACGGGAAAAATTAGTTTTTTCTTATGTTTTATATCTATACTTATGATTGGGCTTATGAGAAATCAACATTTAGGCGTTGATGTAGATAACTATAGATATTATTTTTTGAAGTTTTATCCAAGTAAAAGCATTAGTTTTTTTATATTTAATTTTAAATATGATATTGGCTACGTTCTTTTAAATAAATTTATTAGATTATTTACAAGTAATTTTAGAATATTTGAAAATATTGTATTTATAATTAGTTATGGAATTTTTCTTACATTATATATAAAAGATCCAAATGCTTTTCACTTAGTTTTTTAGTATATTTAGGTCTTGGATTTTTAGGAACTAATTTATGCATTTTAAGGCAAGCTATAGCGTGCTCTATTTGCTTTTAAGTTTTGATTTTATTAAGAAAAACAAAAAATTAGTTAGTCTTTTATTAATATTACTTGCTGTTACGTTTCATAAAACGGCTATATTTTTCTTATTATCTTATCTAATTATTAAGGGGAATGATAGCAGAGTGTTATTGATTAAAAAAATTTGTTTCTAATGTTATCTATTTTAGGTGCTATGTATATAATCCCGCATCTGTATAAATTCTATTCGAATGATTACTCTAATACATCGGTTTCTGGTCAGGGATATAAATTACTATTTTTTTATATTATAATATCTTTTATTTTAAGAATAATAATGAATCGTAAAAAATTAAATAACGAAGTTAAAGATTATGAAGGATCATTTGGAGCGATATATCTTCAAATTGGTGCAATAAGTTTTTCGTTATTTGCGAGAGTTACAAGATATTTTGAACTAATATATACTCTTTCAATACCTAATATTACTTATGAATCTAAGTATAGGAAATTTATATATTTATTTTTGCATTAATATTTTCAGCATTATATATATATGGATTAGTAACTGATGGTTGTCAAATAGTACCTTTTGAATCATTTCTAACTTAATTATATTTTAATAGGAGATATTAATGAAAATTTTATTTTATATAAATACATTAGGAAAAGGTGGAGCTGAGAGAGTTGTAACAAATTTAGCAAATCAATTTGCAGATGAAAATAATACAATTATTTTAGTAACTTCTTATAAAGTTGAAAAAGAATATAAGACAAATTCAAATGTAAAAAGAATTTGCTTAGAAGACTATAAAAATCTTCAAAAAATAAGATTTTTAAAAATATAAATATTATTAGACAATTAAAAAAGATAATTTGCATGAAGAAACCTGACTTAGTTGTTTCATTTATGAGAGAGCCAGTTGTAAGGGCTTTGCTTGCTTCTAGAAAATTAGATGTTAAAAATATAATCTCTATTAGAAATGATCCAAGCAAAGAGTATCCAGGAATTACGGGGAAATTAATATCAAAATATATACTTCCTAAAGCTGATGGATGTGTTTTCCAAACTGAAGATGCTAAAAATATTTCCCGATCAAATTACAGGGTAAATCTAAAATAATATTCAATCAAGTTGATGAGAAATTTTTTGATGTAAATATATATGATCCCAAATATATAGTTTCAATAGGAAGACTAAGTCATCAAAAAAATCAAATGATGTTAATTAATGCATTTGCAAAAGTAAATGAAAAATATCCAGATGAGAAATTATTGATCTATGGAGATGGAGAACTGAAAGAAAAATTAAAAAATGAGATAAATAAAAAAGGACTTGAAGATAGAATATTACTTATGGGTTTAACGGATAATATTCCAAAGGTTTTATCAAAAGCAAAGATGTTTATCTTATCTTCAGATTATGAGGGGATGCCTAATACTCTTCTAGAAGCTATGGCAGCTGGTGTTCCATGCATATCTACGGATTGTCCGTGTGGTGGTCCTAAGGCTATTATAAATCATGGAGTAGATGGAATTTTGGTTCCTGTAAATAATGAAAAAGAGTTAGCAAAAAATATTCTTTTATTATTAGAAGATAATGAATTTTCGAATGAAATAAGGAAAAATGCAAAAGAAAAATCTGAAATATTTAAGCCAAATAATATATTTAAACAATGGCAAGAGTATTTTGAACAAGTGATAAATAATTAGAAAGGAAATTGTACAAAAATACAATTATGATAAAATGGTAAATAATATTATTAAAAAGGCTAATAAATATATATCAAATCAAGAATATAGATTGAGAGTAAATTCAAAACTTGGCTTGTATAATAATATGGACGATAAAAAGTTTATAGAAAAAATGTTTAAAGCTACTATGGATTATCCTTTAAATTTAGAAAATCCAAAATCTTTTAACGAAAAATTACAATGGTTAAAACTATATGATAGGAATCCATTATATACAAAATTAGTAGATAAATATAAAGTTAGAGAATATATATCTGAAAAAATCGGAGAGGACTATTTAATTCCTTTATTAGGAGTATGGGATGATCCAGAAGAAATTGATTTTGATTCTTTGCCAAATAAATTTGTTCTAAAGTGTAATCACAACTCTGGTCTAGGAATGTGTATATGTACAGATAAAAGTAAAATTGACATAAAAAAGTAAAAAATGAATTAAAAAGTGGGTTAGCTCAGAATTATTATCTTAATGGGAGAGAATGGCCTTACAAAATGTTTCAAGAAAAATAATTTGCGAAAAATATATGACAGATGAAACGGGAAAAAATTTAAGAGATTATAAATTTTATTGCTTTGATGGAAAGCCTAAGATTGTTGGAATTTATCAAGATAGAAATTCTGATAAAGAAACAACTGGAGATTTTTTTGATATGAATTTTGAATGGGTAGACTTAAGATTTGGAATGCCTAATGCTTTAAATAAACCTCAAAAGCCACAAAAATTTCAAGAAATGATTAAAATTGCGGAGATTTTATCTGAAGGAATGCCAGAGGTAAGAGTAGATTTATATATAAGCAATAATAAAATTTATTTTGGGGAGTTGACATTTTTTGATGGTGGAGGTTTTGATAAAATTGAGCCTCTTGAATGGGATTATAAATTAGGTAGTTGGATAAAATTACCGAAAAAAATGCTAAGCAACGGAGACTAATAATGAATAGAAAAAAGCTATTAGCTCTTAACACAAGTTCATCGCTAATATTTCAGTTAACTACAATTGTATGTGGCTTTATTGTTCCTAGACTTATATTAAAATCATACGGTTCTGAAGTCAACGGTTTAATAAATTCAATAATGCAATTTTAGCGATTATATCATTCTTGGAACTTGGAGTTGGAGCTGTAATTCAATCATCATTATATAAGCCTTTAGCGGAAAATGATTATAATCAAATAAGCAGAGTTATGGTTTCTGGTCAGAAGTTTTTCTCAAGACTTGCTACAATACTTTTGGTTTACGTTGTGATTTTGATGGGGATTTATCCGTTAATAGCAAAAACAAATTTTGGATTTTTGTATACTGCTATAATGATTCTAGTCATAAGTATAAGCTCTTTTGCTCAATACTATTTTGGAATTGTCAATAGTTTACTTATAACAGCAAACCAAAGGGGATATTTTTCTTACAATATTCAAACAATAACATTAATATTAAATACTATAGCTTGCTTTATTCTAATAAAATTAGGAGCATCAATTCACATAGTAAAACTAACTACATCATTAATATATTTAGCCAGACCACTAATTCTTTCGCTTTATGTAAAGAAAAATTATAAAATAAATTGGAATATAAAATACGATGAGGAACCAATAAAACAAAAATGGAATGGAATAGCTCAACACATTTCAGCGGTTGTATTAGATGGTACTGATAATATTGTACTTACAGTATTTATGGGACTTGAAATTGTTTCGGTTTATTCTGTATATAATATGGTTGTTATGGGAGTAAAAAAACTTCTTATGTCAATGACAAATGGAATTCAATCATTGATGGGTGAGCTTTTAGCTAGAGAAGAAATTGATAGATTAAGAAAATTTTTTGGTTGGGTTGAATGGAGTATTCATACTGGAACAACTTTTATTTTTGGAGTTACAGCTATTTTAATAATTCCATTTGTAGAAGTTTATACATCAGGAATACATGATGCAAATTATATTCAACCATTATTTGCAGTTTTAATAGTAGCAGCAAATGCAGGTCACTGTTTACGTCTACCATATAATATATTGATTTTAGCTGGCGGTCACTACAAACAAACGCAAAATAATTATATAATTGCAGCTATAATAAATATTGTAATATCAATTTTATTTGTAAATATTTTAGGCTTAGCTGGTGTTGCGATAGGAACGCTATTGGCTATGTTTTATCAAACAATATGGATGGCAATATATGATTCTAAAAATTTAATACGTTGGCCTATAAAATATTTCATAAAACAATTATTGGTTGATGGAATTACTGTTTTATTTTTGTTATTATTGCTAAATTTTCCACTATAAATGAGATTACATGGATTTCTTGGATTTTATATTCAATAAAAGTTAGTATTATTTCTCTAGTGTTTATGGGAATAATTAATGCAATATTTTATAAGAAATATATTACTGTTATATTAAAAAAATTAAAAAGATATTAGTTAAGGGAATAATAATGCGTGAAAATTGTAAAAGTAAATTAAAGGCAGATTTATGTAGATATGGTGGAGATTATAAAAAAATTCCTAAATTTCAAAAATGGTTTAGAAAATATCAAGATTCAAATAATCATCTATTAAAAATTTTCTATAAAGTTTTATTTGTTTTAAATAGAAAGAAAATTTTGTAGAATTGTCTGTTAATTCTAAGATTGGTAAGGGTTTATATATAGGACATCCTTTTGCGATTACAATAAATCCTGAATCTATTATTGGTGAAAATTGTAATATACATAAAGGAGTTACAATAGGACAAGAAAATAGAGGAAAGAAAAAAGGAACTCCTTCAATAGGTAATGAAGTATGGATTGGAATAAATTCGACAATAGTTGGGAATGTTCGTATAGGTAATGATGTATTAATTTCTGCAAACTCATTTGTAAATTTTGACGTACCAGACCACTCTATAGTAATAGGAAATCCTGGGAAAATTATCCCAAAAGAAAATGCAACTAAAGATTATATTAATAATAAATATAATGATACTTGTAAATAAATTTCAAAAATAAAAAGCTAATTATATAATAATTTAAATTACTATATAATTAGCTTTTTTTCAAAGAAATTTATATCTTATAAAATTCTTTATACCATTCAGCAAATTTTCTGATACCATCTCTTAGGCTAGTGTCTGGTTTGAAGCCAAAATCTTTTTCTAATGGTTTGGTGTCGGCGTAGGTTATTGGGACATCTCCTGCTTGCATTGGGACTAATTTTTTATGGGATTCGAAATCGTAATCTTCTGGTAATACTTTTGCCCTTATTAATTCTTCTTGGAGTATTGTTACAAAATCTAATAAATTTTCTGGGTTGTTGTTTCCAATATTGTAAACTTTGTATGGTGGAATTGGCAGTCCATCTTCCCCGTTTTTTCTTTCTGGTGCTTTTTGTATTACTCTTTTACACCTTCAACAATGTCATCAATATAGGTAAAGTCTCTTTTACAATTTCCGTAATTAAATATTTCTATTGTTTGGTCATTTAAAAGTTTGTTTGTAAAACCAAAATATGCCATATCAGGTCTTCCTGCTGGTCCATAAACTGTAAAAAATCTTAAGCCAGTTGATGGGATATTATATAGTTTACTATAGGCATGAGCCATAAGTTCATTAGATTTTTTGTTGCAGCATATAAGGATACAGGATTGTCTACCTTATCATCAGTGCTATATGGAACTTTTTGTTTGAACCATAAACTGATGATGAAGAAGCATAGACAAGATGTTCAACTCCTTTTGAACCATTGTCATAAGAATGACGACAAGCTTCCAAAATATTATAAAATCCAATCATATTTGAAGAAATGTAAGCATCTGGATTTGAAATTGAATATCTTACTCCAGCTTGAGCACCCAAATTTACAACTACATCTGGTTTGTGCTCTTCAAATATTTTATCAATAATCTCTTTATTTGAAATATCTTCTTGATAAAATTTGTAAGAAGAATTTGGATTTTCTTTTAGACATTTTTCAATTTCTTCAAGTCTCCATTTTTTAATATTCACATCATAATAATCATTCATATTATCAATCCCAATAATATTTATTGGTGATTGAGTTTTTAATAATTCAAGTACAAGGTTTGATCCGATAAAACCTGCAGAACCTGTAACAAAAACTGTTTTATTTTTTAAATCTATATTATTCATTTTTTACCTTAATCTCTTTTAAAAATATCTCTAGTATAAACTTTATCAATTACATCATCAAGACAAGAATCATATCTGTTTGCAATAATTGCTTGACTCATTTTTTTAAATTTCTTTAAGTTATTTACTACTTCTGAACCGTAAAAAGTTTCTCCGTTTTTAAGAGTTGGTTCATATATAACTACCTTTGCTCCCTTTGCCTTAATTCTTTTCATAACACCTTGGATCGATGATTGGCGGAAATTATCAGAATTTGATTTCATAGTAAGTCTATATACACCAATAACTTTTTCACTTTCTTTTTCTGGATCCCATTTGCTATTTGAAACATAGGCACCAGCTTTTCCCAAAACTTGATCAGCAATAAAATCTTTTCTAGTCCTATTAGAATCAACAATAGCAGAAATCATATTTTGAGGAACCTTATCAAAATTTGCTAATAATTGTTTGGTATCTTTTGGAAGACAGTAGCCACCATAACCAAAAGAAGGGTTGTTGTAATGAGAACCAATTCTTGGATCAAGACAAACACCATTAATAATTTCTTCGGTATTTAAATCTTTGCTTTCAGCATAAGTATCAAGCTCATTAAAATAAGAAACCCTAAGAGCAAGATAAGTATTAGCGAAAAGTTTTACAGCCTCAGCCTCAGTAAAGCCCATAAACAAAGTATCAATATCTTCCTTAATTGCACCCTCTTGTAAAAGATGAGCAAAAATTTCAGCCTTTTCACGACTTTCATCATCACAAGAAACTATGATCCTTGAAGGATAAAGATTATCATATAAGGCTTTGGATTCTCTTAAAAATTCCGGACTAAAATTATATTTTTAGTATTATATTTTTCCCTAACAGATTTAGTGTATCCTACAGGAATAGTTGATTTTATAATCATAGTAGCTGAAGGATTAACCTTCAAAACCAATTCGATAACAGATTCAACAGCAGAACAATCAAAAAAGTTCTTCTTAGAATCATAATTAGTAGGAGCAGCAATAACAACAAAATCAGCATTCCTATAAGCAGCCTCACCATCAAGAGTAGCAGTCAAATCAAGGTCTTTTTCCTCAAGATATTTTTCAATATATTCATCTTGGATAGGAGATTTCCTCTCATTAATTAAATCAACTTTCTCTTTAATAATATCAACAGCAGTAACATGGTTGTGTTGAGACAACAAAGTTGCAATAGAAAGACCAACATATCCCGTGCCGGCAACAGCTATATTGTATTTTTATTAGAAATTTTTTGTTTACTTTGTTTTTATCATCTTGAAATAAATCTGTAATTTCAAATTCTAAAGTATCTGATAAAGACTCAAGCTGTTCTATTGATGGAATATAGTTTTGAGATTCTAATTTGCTAATCATAGTCCTGTTTATACCAGTTATTTCTTCTAATTTTTTTGTGTTAAATTTTTTCTTTTCTTTTATCAGAAACGGTTTTTGACAATTTCTCTATTGATAGTTTTTTCATTTTTTCTCCAAATCATTATTATAACTTTTAATTAATAATAACAAAAGCGTGGGAATAAGTCAATTATAAATAACAATCATAAAATAAATTTATAGAAAACAAGATTATAAGCAATTTTAAATAACAAATATTTATGGGTTAATTTATTTGGTTTCTATATTTAAGTATATAATAATCTGGAAGTATTGATATTAAGTTAAAATTATTATAAACTATAAGATAGCTAGAATTTAAAATTCTTGAAATTATTATATTTTAGATTAAAAGGAGAAATTGGATGAATGATAATGAGTTAGACATAATAAGAGTTTTGAAAACTTTTATATGTAATATACATATAATTTATCTGTAGCCATAGTGTTAGGAGCAGGATTTTTCACAATAAGTAAAGTTTCAGCAGTTCCTACTTATGAAACATCAACGATTATAATGACAGAAAAATCATCGAATGATAGTATTAATGCTACTTATGCAAATCTTTCAAAATCTAATTTATTGGTATCAAAAGTAAAAAATAAATTAGGGTTAGAGATGTCTTACGAGGAATTTACTAATAAAGTTACAGTTGAGCCGATATCTAACACTAGAATGATTAACATAGTGGTTAAAGATACTATACCAAAAAGAGCTACGGATATTGCAAACCAAACAGCTATAGAACTAAAAAGTGCGATAGGAAAACTTAATAAAAACAGAGTTATAATCGTAGATAAAGCTAGACTGCCTAAAAAGAATATAAATCAAAATTCAAAGAAAAATGGTGCAATAGGATTTGTGTTAGGATTTCTAATAGGAACTTTAATATTATTAGTAAAAGAACTAACTAATACAAGAATCAAAAGTGCTGATGAAATAAAAGAATATTATGAGATTCCTTTGATAGGAATAGTTCCAGATAAGGCAAAAGGAGAATAAGATGATAGAAAATAATGGATATTTAAATAATTCATCTTTATATGATGAGTCTATATATTCTATAAAAACTGCTATAAAATATAACAAGAATTATAGTAAATGCAAGGTTATTGGCATGACCTCTTCAAAGCCTAATGAGGAAAATATTGAAATTTTATATGATCTTGCTAAAACTTTTGCCAAAGATTGTCTAAAAGTTGCTATTTTAGATTTTGATTTGAGAATGCCAAAATTAGGAAATATTATAAAAGCTGATAAAAATTTTGGGCTTACAGATTATTTTAATGGTGAAATTGCTGTTGAAAATTTACTGTTAAAAGATAAAACAGAAGAAAATTTATTTATTTTATTGGCAGGTCAAAGACCAACAAATCCAACTCAAATACTAGATTCAAAAAAAATAAAAGAATTGATAGAAAATTTATCAAAAGAATTTGATTATATATTTATAAATGTACCTCCGGTTGATTTATTGGCAGATGGCTCAATAATTTCAACTTATTGTGATGGTATTATTGTGGCAGTAAAATACAATGATACAAAAAAAGAAGACCTTGACAAGGCAATTAAAAATTTACAAGAAGTTGATGCAAATATAATAGGCTTATTGATGACCCATGCGCAGGTAGATAAAAATCTATATAAGAGCTATCTTAATAAATAGTTTTTATTTATAGAAAAACAGCTATTAGAAACTTTGGAGGAAAAGATGAAAATCAAAAAAATTATATGTCTTCTTGTTCTTCTGATTAGTTTGAGTTCATGTAAAGAAGAAAAAGAAAATTATCAAAGTAAAAATGTAGATGTAGATACAATATTTGATAGTAATTTTTCTTATGATTATTCAGATGATGAAGATGAGGACCTTGAAAAATTAACGAAATTGATTAAAAAAAGTGCAAATGAGATATCAAGTACTGAAGATATAAAAGAAAAAGAAGATAGCAATTTAGGAATGGGAAAAGAATTTGTAATATCATCAAAAACTGATTTTAGAAAAGAACCCTTTGAAGATGAAGATAATATTATAGAAAAAATTCCAAAGAATTCAAAGGTAAATTTAATCAAAAATGTAAAAGTTGATGGCAAAAAATGGTCTAAAATTTCTTTAGATGGAAATATTGGTTATGTTAGAAGAAATGTTTTGAAAAATGAGAAGTAAATAGTGTTTTAAATTAAGATTTATAAATACTCTCTTTGTAGATTGAATCTACAAGGGGGTATTTTTTTGATTAATTTATTAATTTTTAAAGTGTTTTGAATTTATGATATAATTTTAAATTTTAATGCTCAATATTTTGTATTAAAATTTTAAAATGATTAATGTAATATTTTTAAATTGTGAAATAATATATCAAAAGTGTCTATGCAATGTTGAATGAAACAACTTGGCGTTTGTATTTGACTAATAATTTTCTTGTTTTATTGATGAGAAATATTGTAATTACTTGTTATATTTTTTTATAATTATTTTACAAAATAAATCGGTATTGAAATTAGAAAAAACATTTTCTTTTTTAAAAAATTATGATATAATTTAAAAAAACATATTTCTGGATAGAAAATAATTTAATATAAATTTAGCATTACTACTACATATAAAATTTTTTATTGATTAATGTTAGTATTTTACACGTTTTGTTTATTAATTTTGATAAGTATATTTTTATTTGATTATTTTTCTTGTCCTTAATTTATATTATTATTTATTATAAACCCAAACAGTTTAATATTGGTTAAATACTCAAGAAATCGATATCAAGAGTTTGGATTTTTTTAATTTTATTTTTGTTGCTGTGAAATTATATGGATCCTATAATTTTAATATTTTTGCGACAAATTACACATAAGCTATTTTTTTATATTAAACAATAGTTTTAGCTGTTGTTTATGGAAGGAAGTGGGAGTTTAAAAAGATATTTGGTAGTAAAAAAATATATATTTAGTTTATATATTTGTGCTTAGAGTTTATAGGGCTTTTAAAAGAAAAATGTATTTTTAGGAGATTTTATGAAATATGTTAAAGAATTTTGTTATTTGATTTTTTTCTTGCTACTAGGCTTTGTAGCTAAGAAATTAACTGGGCTACCAATACCTGAACCAGTTTTTGGTATGATTTTTTTGTTTGTTGCTTTGCTATTTAAGATTGTAAAGGTTGAGGATGTTGGAGAAACATCAGATTTTCTAACTTCTATTCTAGCTTTTACTTTTACTCCTCTTGGTGTTGGTCTTATGGTGCAATTTGATGTAATTAAAGATAATGCAATACAAATACTTGTGGTTATGACTATATCTTGCTTAATAACTATGGCAGTAACTGCTAAAATTGTAGAAATAGTACAAAAAGTGAGGAAGTAATATGAGCGAATTTTTGAATACTTATATAGCTGATAATGATTTTTTTGGAATTGTTTTGAGCATAGTTATGTTTAGAATAGGAATGATGGTTAGTAAAAAAACTAAAATAGCGTTTTTTAATCCGTTATTGCTTGCTATAATATTTTGTATAGCTTTTTTGAAAATTACTGGTATTAGTTATGATAATTTTAATAAGGGTGGAAAGTACATATCATTTATGATAGCACCAATTACTGTTGCTTTAGTTGTAAGTTTGTATAGAAATATAGATAGATTAAAGGCAAATCTTGTTCCTATTTTAATAGGGGTAATAGTAGGGTCTATTGTTGCTATTTTGTCTGCTTATTTCCTATCAAAGATTTTTAAATTTGATAAGAATTTGACTTTGTCAATGATGCCTCAATCAGTAACTACTCCTATTGCAAAATCGTTGACTGAGGAATATATCGGTAAATTTGGGGCAGATGAAGTGACCATTAAGACTTATGCAGCAATTACTGCAATAACAGTTATACTTAGAGGAACTGTTGGAGCTATATTTGCACCTACAGTTATGAAAATCATGAGAGTAAAAGATTCTGTAGCTATTGGTATTGGTATCGGTACGGCAAGCCACGCAATGGGAACATCAAAAGCTATAGAAATGGGAGAAGTTGAAGGAGCTATGAGTGGATTATCTATTGCTATAGCTGGTATTTGTACAGTTATTTTGATGCCACTTTTTGTAATGCTTTTTATAATTTAGATTTTTTTGAATTTTGAAATTAAATGAATAAAAAAATTTTTATGTACACAGGAAAAGGCGGTGTTGGCAAGTCTACTATATCAAGCGCTACTGCTATTATTTCTGCAAAAAAAAATATAAATACAATTTTAATCAGTATAGACCAAGCTCATAGTTTATCAGATGTTTATGGAATAAAAATAGGCGGAGAGATTACTAAAGTCTGTGAGAATTTGTCTGTTGTTGAAATTGATAGCTCAAAAATTTTAGAGGAAAGATTTCCTGATATAAAGGCTGGTCTTGCAGATAGGTTTAGAAAAATAGATTTTTCAAAAGTATCTTATAATTCAAGTGTTGATATGCCATTTATTGCTAATATATTGTCATTGCTAAAAATATTGGATATATATGAAAAGTTTGATTTTGAAAATATAATAGTGGACTGTCCAGCATCAGCATCTACATTTGCTTATCTAAAAATACCAGAAATGCTTTCGTGGTATTTGGAGAAATTTTTTGGAATAGGTAAGGGAATAATTAGAACTTTAAGGCCTGTATCTAAATACAAATATAAAATCAACTTGCCAGATAATCAATCTTTGGATGAAATTGAAATTATTTATAAAAGGCTTATAAAATTAGAGGGGATTTTAAAAGATAGTAGGATTTCAACGGTTAGATTAGTTGGATTGGCTGAGAAGATGGTTTTAGAAGAAAGTAAAAGAGATTTATCTTACCTAAATCTTTTTGATTATAATGTAGATGGATTTTTTGTCAATAGACTTTTTGATGACGATAAGAGTGATTTTGTAAGAAAGAGAATAGAAATACAGTCAAAGCATTTAAAAGAGATTGAAGATTGTTTTTATAATATGCCAGTCTATAAAATAAAATTGATGAAAAAAGATTTAATAAATCTAGAGGATATAGAAAAATTTGCAGAGGAATTATCTTTTAAAGATTCAATTTTAGATATAAAACCTATTTGTGAAAGTTATAGTTATGAAAAAATCGATGATGGATATATATTGAGGATAAATATTTCAAAAATTCATGATTATGATGTCTATAAAAAAGGGACAGATATAAATATTAGAGTGGATGATATGAAAAGAATTATTAGCTTGCCCAATATTTTGTTTGATTCTTATATTCACAAATGTGTCCGCAATAACGATGAGCTTTATATATATTTAAAAGTAAAACAGGATAAGATATGAGAATTATTATAAATACTGGCAAGGGTGGAGTTGGAAAAACTACAATTTCAGCGCTAACAGCTATAAATATTTCCAAAAGATATAAAACTTTAGTTATAAGTAGTGATCTTGCTCATAGTTTAAGTGATTTGTTTGAAGAAAAATTAAATGATAGTCCCAAGCAGATAGCAAATAATCTTTACGGACTTGAGATTAATCCCATCAAAGAAAGTAAAAAAGCGTGGGGAAATATAAGCTCTTATATGAGAGAGCTTGTAAAAGAAAGTGTAACAACAGAAATACAGCTAGATGAGTTGTCACTTCTTCCTGGATTTGATGATGTATTTTCTCTACTTAAAATTTTAGAAATTTATAAAGAAGGAAAGTTTGATATTTTGATTGTTGATTGTGGGCCCAGTGGTGAAACAATATCCCTGCTATCGACTGGAGAAAAGTTTAATAATTTGTCGGATTCATTAGTACCATTAGTTAAGAAGTTTAATAGTATTTTTGGAAGCTTTATTGAAAAAAGAACAGACGTTAAAAAGCCAAAAGATATAGTATTTGATGAGTTTATAAGTTTATCAAAAAAATTATACGAACTTGAACGTATATTACAAAATCCAAATATAACAACAATCAGATTTATAAGCAAAGCAAATAAAGTTATAGCAAATGAAACTTTTAGATCTTATAGCCTTATAAATATGTATGGATTTTTATCGGATTGCGTATTTATTAATATGATATATCCAGAAGAAATTCAACAATCTTCTTATGGAAATCTATTAGATGAAGATAAAACAAATATTATAAAAATAGAAGAATTTTTCAAAGAAAAAAAAGTTTTTAAGATTCACTTACAAGATTATGAAGTTATCGGGTTAAAAGCCTTAAATAAGTTGCATGATAAGATATTTAAAAATCTTAAACTAGAAGATATTTTCGTTAATGATAAAGCGTTTTATATCATAGAAGAAAAAGCTAGTAAGATTATTGTAATAGATTTGAAATATGCTAAAGAAGAGGAGGTAGAAGTTAGAAAAATAGGAAATGATTTAGAAGTTTCTTACTTAAATTATAAAAGAAGATTTAAGTTGGCAGATAATATATCTTCAAGGAAAATAAGCTCATTTTCTTTGCAAGATAACAAGCTTAGAGTTGTAATGGACTATGACTAGAATATGTAAAAAATAAAAATGAGAGGTCGTAAATGATAGAAAATAAAATAGAATTATTTGACACTTTTGCAAAAAATTTAGAAAGTGTTAATGGTACTTGTTATAAAATAAGTAAGAATGATTTAGCAGAGACACTTGTAAATATTTACAAGGACAATGGAATAGAATCAACTTGTATGTTGGAAACAGAGCTTGCAAAAGAAGCAGGAGTAGTTGAAGCTTTTAGAAAAAATGATATTACAGTTTATACTAATCATATTAGACTAAACAGCGAAACAGCTAAAGGCGGAATAACAGAAGTTGCTTATGGCGTGGCTGAGCTTGGTTCTGTTGTACAAGCAAGTGATGAAGTAGATGCTAGGCTTATGGCTATTATGCCAGATTATTATATAGGAATAGTTAAAGGCTCAACAATTGTGGAAAGTTATGATGATATGTTTGACAAACTATCCGAATTAAAACCTTTCCCAAAATATGTAGGTTTTATAACAGGCCCTTCAAGGACAGCGGATATAGAGTGCGTAAGTACAGTTGGTGTTCATGGTCCTTTGCAAATGAGTATAGTGATAGTTACAGATCTATAGGTTTAAGATTATAAGAGGAGATTAATATGGTTGATAATATTAGTTTAAAAGAAGAGATAAAAGATGCGTTAGACAATGCAACTTTAGGTAGAACCCTCGGAAATTTTTGTAAGACTTATCCAAAAAGAAGACTAAATTCTTATCAAGGAATTGATTTTAAAGAAACTCAACAAGCTATAAAAAGAGTAAAAACATTTGCTGCCGAGCATGTTGATGAAATGATAAGTGAATTCAAAAAGAATTGCGAGGCAAGAGGAGGACACGTTGTTGTAGTAAAAAGCAAAGAAGAAGCTTCAAAATGGGTTGAAAACTTTTTAAAAGAAAAAGACATAAAAACAGCCGTAAAATCTAAATCAATGTGTTCTGAAGAAATTCATTTTAATAAGATACTAAAAGATAATGGTGTAGATTGCCAAGAAACTGATTTGGGAGAATTTATTATTTCACTTGAAGGAAATAGCCCAGTACATATGGTTATGCCAGCCTTGCATTTAAATAAGGAACAAGTTGCAGACTATTTTTCAGAATACACTAAAACTAAACACGAACCTATAATATCTGAAGAAGTAAAAACTTCAAGAAGAGTTATGAGAGATAAGTTTAAAAATGCAGATTTAGGAGTTTCAGGAGCAAATGTTGCCGTTGCTGAAACTGGAACAGTATTTACAATGACAAATGAAGGTAATGGTAGAATGGTAGGAACTCTTCCAAAAAATCATTTGTATATATTTGGAATAGAAAAATTTGTAAATTCAATTTCTGATGCTAGATGGATTTTTAAAGCTCTCCCTCGTAATGGTACTGCTCAAAGAATTACAGCTTACTTATCATTGTATACAGGTGCTTGTGAAGTAACTACTGACAAAGAAAGTGATACAAAAGAAGAAAAAGGATTCTATTGTTTGATTATAGATGATCCAGGCAGAAGAGAAATATTGGCTCAAGAGGGTTATAGAGAAATATTTAACTGTATTAGATGTGGAGCTTGTCTTGATGTATGTCCAGCCTTTGCTTTAGTAGGAGGACACGTATACGGTTCCAATGTTTATACTGGAGGAATAGGAACGCTTTTAACTCACTTCTTAATTGATAAAGATAGAGCAAATGAAATAGAAAGTGTATGTCTACAATGTGGCAGATGTAATGAAGTTTGTGGTGGTGGACTTCCAATAGCTGAAATGATAATGAAAGTTAGAGAAGAACACGTTAAGGAAAATCCAGATCCAATAAAGAAATTTGCATTAGATGCAGTAACAGATAGGAAACTTTTCCATTCATTATTAAGAATTGCATCTATTGCTCAAGAGCCATTTACTAAGGGCGACACAATGATTAGACATCTTCCAGATTTCGTATCAGGAATGACTGGAGGAAAAGTTTTACCATCAATAGCAAAAGTTCCGCTTAGAGATATTTTTGATGAAATTGAACAAAATGTAGAAAATCAAAAAGGAACAGTGGCTTTATTTGCTGGTTGTTTACTTGATTTTGTATATGTTGATACAGCTAAATCTTTGATTAAAATCATGAACTCAATAGGATACAAAGTAGAGTTTCCTCTAGGTCAAGCTTGTTGTGGTTGTCCTGCAAGTAATATGGGTGATGTCGAAAATGCTAGAAAAGAAGCAGAAATAAATATAAAAGCCATGGATGCAGAGAAATACGATTATATTCTTCTTGCTTGTCCATCATGTACTCATCAACTTCAATCTTACAAAGATTTCTTTGAACAAGGAAGTGAAATGTATGAAAGAGCAAAAGTTTTGGGAGAAAAATGCGTAGATTTTTGTAAATTATTCCATGAAAAAGATGACAAAGTAAATGCAGGAGATGGAAAAGAAGTAAAAGTTACTTACCATGATTCATGCCATTTAAAGAGAACTTTGGGAGTTTATGAAGAACCTAGAGATTTACTTAAAAATACAGAAGGCGTAGAATTTGTTGAGATGGAAGATAGCGATAACTGCTGTGGATTTGCAGGCTCTTATAATGTTTTATATCCAGATATTTCATCAAAAATATTAAAAAACAAAATAGAAAATATCAAAAATTCTGGAGCAGATGTGGTTGCTGTGGATTGTCCAGGTTGTATGATGCAAATTAGAGGAGGACTTGAAGCAGAAGGTCTTGATATTAAGGTAAAACACACTTCAGAAATAATATCTGAAAAGAGAGGATTAATCTAAAAATGAATTTTGCAATAAGTGAATGTTTAGCAAAAGAATCAAAGCAAACTATTATAGATTATTTAATTGATAAAACACTTGTAGAAATGAGAGAAATCTTAGGAGATTACAAGCAAAGCCAAAAGCTCTATAATATTATTGAGAATACTTTGATTTCTAGCGGAAAGATGATTAGAACAAAGCTTTTGATTTATATAAGCCTGATGGGAGAAAACCAAATTTCAGATAAAATAATTAGTCAATGCGCTGCAGTAGAAATAACTCATCTTGCATCACTTATTCATGATGATATAATAGACGATTCGCTAATTAGAAGATCACATAGGTCAATCCAATCAAAATATGGCAAAGATGTAGCCGTATTTGCAGGCGACTATATGATATCTAAAGTATTTAGTTACTTGGCAAAAAAAGGACTTGTCGAAGAAATTTCTATAATATCTGACACTATTAGAGATATGTGCAATGGCGAAGTTGGTCAAAATTTAATAAAATACAGACTAGATATTAGTGAAAAAGAATATTTTGAAAATATTTGCGGAAAAACTGCTTCATTTTTTAAAACAGTTTGTTATTTTGGAGCGAAAAATGCTGGATTCAATCAAATTGATATTAATAAAATGGTTGAATTTGGAAAAAACTTAGGCTTGATGTTTCAATTGAGAGATGACATTTTAGATTTATTCTCAAGTAAAGATGAAACAGGAAAAGGAGAGTTTGTTGATGTAAAAGAAGGAGTATACACATATCCTTTATTATCCAGCATGAATGATGACAAGTATGGAGATGAAATATATAAGCTGCTTAATAAAAACAAAGAAGTAAGTCTTAATTATGACGAATTACTTACATTAAGGCAATTACTCATAGAATCAAAAGCTTGTATTTTAAGCTCAAAAAAAATCAAGGAGTTTGCCGATAAAAATAGGTTGATACTAGCAAGTCTTCCAATTAGAGAATCTGATTACTTATATAAGATTTTAGATAAGATAGAGAAGAACTAATGAAAACTTATCAAAAGATGACATTAAAAAACATAATTAATTTTGCAAATCCAAAATCATTTGTAGCATCTATTATTCCTTCGATTTTTGGGATTTTGATGCTGATAAAATCAGGATATTCCATAAGTTTATTAAGGTCTTTGGGGTTGGTTTTATCGTGTGTTTTCCTACAATCATCCGTAAATACTATAAATGATTATAGTGATTTCATAAATGGAGTAGATAGTAAGGAAGATAACTTAAAAGAATCTGATAATATTATGTTCTATAATTGTATTAGACCAGAAAGCGTTAGAAATTTAGGGCTATTTTTTCTAGCAATTGGAATTGTGTTTGGACTTTTAACTTTAGAAAGTATAAATTATAAAAGTATCATCATAGGGATAATTGGAGTAATAACGGTTTTAAATTATTCAATGGGACCTTTCCCTATTTCATATCTTCCAGTAGGAGAAGTATTTAGTGGAATAGTAATGGGAGGATTAATACCTATCGGTGTATTTAGCGTGATTTCAGAAAAAATTGATTTTACAATTATGGGATATGCAATGCCTTTTATAATAGGGATTTCATTAATTATGATGAGTAACAATTCAAGTGACATAGAGAAAGATAAAAAAGCAAATAGAAATACACTTGCTGTTGTTATGGGTAGGAAAAATATTAGAATTTTATATAAAATATTAATTATAGTGTGGTTTATATCACAATCCTATCTAGTCCTTTATTTTGGAGGGTATAAAGCTTTAATCATAGATTTAATCATATTCTTTCTAAAAAGAAAATTTATATTTAGAATTTTTACAGCAAGCCTACTTCCCCAAGATAGAGTTAGGCAAATGATGGATATAGGACTTACAAATATTTTATTAAATTTCAGTTATTTAGTAATAATAGTCATAAGTTTAATAGGAGAATAATATGGAGAAAAGCAAAAAAGTTTATGAAATATTTCAAAAAATTTCGCCATATTATGACAAGGCTAATGATAGGATAAGCCTAGGATTACAAAAAAGTTGGAAAGAAACATTAGTAAAGGATATTTTGAAAAATATCAAAAATGATGAAAAAGTATTGGATGTTTGCTGCGGAACAGGAGATATAGCAATAGAAATAGCTAAAAAGAGTGATGCAAAAGTTGTTGGTGTAGATTTTTCAGAAAATATGCTTAGGATATCAAAAGAAAAATCAAAAAAAATAAATAACATAACTTTATTAAAGGCAGATGCAAAAAATATTCCATACGAAAATTCAAAATTTGATTATGTAACGATATCTTTTGGTTTAAGAAATACAGATGATTATGAAAAAGTAATAAACGAAATGGTTAGAGTAGGAAAAAAAGGAATATATATATTAGATTCCTTTCCAGTAGAAAATAAAATTATAAAACCATTTTATAAATTATTTTTTAAATATCTAATGCCAGTCCTTGGTGGAGGTATTAGAAGATATAAAGATTATATGTGGCTATATGAATCAACGAAGAATTTTATCAGTCCAAATGAAATAATAAAAATCTGTGAAAGATTTGGAGTTGAGAATATTGAAGTAAAAAAAATGCTCTTTGGAGCTTGCGTAATGATCAAAGGGCAAAAATTATAATTCAACACATGGGGGAAACAATGAGTGAAGATAAATTTGATGTTATAATTGTAGGAGGCGGTGTTGCAGGATTATCTGCAGCTATAGTTTTAGCAGAAAATGATTTAGAAGTTATGTTGGTTGAAAGAGGAGACTATTGTGGAGCAAAAAATGTGACAGGAGGCAGGTTATATGGTCATAGTTTAGAAAAAATAATACCAAATTTTGCCGAAGAAGCTCCTATAGAAAGAAAAGTAGTAAAAGAAAAAATATCAATGATGAGTGAAAAATCATCTTTTGATATAGGATTTTCATCAAAAGCTCTTGGCAAAGATAAAGATTCATCCTATGTAGTATTACATAGTAAGTTTGACCAATACCTAGCAGATAAAGCAGAAGAAGCAGGAGTTTCAATAATAAGTGGAGTTTTAGTAGAAAAATTACTTGTAGAAGATGGAAAAGTAGTAGGTATTGATGCTACAGGAGAAGAAGTATTTGCTGATGTAGTAATAATAGCTGATGGAGTAAACTCATTACTTTCTCAACAATTAGGAATAAAAAAAGAACTAGAACCTCATCAAGTAGCAGTTGGAGCTAAAGAAGTTATTGAATTATCAGAAGAAATAATCAATGAAAGATTTAATCTAGAAAGCGATGAAGGTATGAGCTGGCTTTCATGTGGCGATCCAACTATGGGAGGATTTGGTGGAGGCTTTATTTATACAAATAAAGATTCCATATCTATCGGAGTAGTTGCAACATTATCAGATATAGGTTATGCAAATACAAAAATAAACGATTTGTTAGAAAGATTCAAAGAACACGATAATGTAGCGCCATTTATAAAAGGTGGAAAAACAATAGAATATTCAGCACATCTTGTTCCAGAAGAAGGCATTCATATGATTCCAGAATTATATGGAGATGGTTTCCTTGTAGTAGGAGATGCAGCAGGTTTTTGCGTAAACCTAGGCTATACAGTAAGAGGAATGGATTTTGCAATTGAAAGTGGTAGACTTGCAGCACTATCAATAATAGCTAGCAAAGAAAAAGAAGATTTCAGTAAAGAAAGCTTATCAATTTATAAAAAACTTTTAGAAGACAGCTTCATAATGAAAGATTTAAATACTTTCAAGGCATTCCCAACAATATTAAGCAGAAGAGAAATTTTTAAAGACTTCCCAGAAATTATTAACGATGTAGCAGAAAGAGCTTTCAAAGTAAATGGCGAAGATTCCAAAGGATTTATAATGGGAACAGTAAACGACCTTGCAAGTAGAATGAGCGCAACACAATTATCAAACTTTATTTCCGCAGTAATGGAGGCACTATAAATGAAAAGAATGAGCATAGAAGATAAATTAGGTCTTGATATATACCATACAGATGAGCATAATTCACACATCGATGTAGATACAGACTACAAAGATGAAGAAGAAATAAATAAACTTTTAATGGCATGTCCAGCAGGTTGCTACACCTATGTAGATGGAGTTTTTGGTTTCAGTCACCTTGGATGCCTAGAATGTGGAACCTGTAGAATCCTATCACATGGAAAAATTGTAAAAGATTGGAAACATCCACAAGGAGAAGTAGGAGTAACTTTTAGACAAGGCTAAAGATAAGAAAATAAGAAAAAATTAGAAAATAATTAATCCACTAATCATAAAATTCGATATAAGACTAAAAATAAAAAACAGCATTGTAAAAAAATCTGATATGTACCCTCTTTACTGGACAAACCAGTAAGGAGGGTATTTTTTATTAAATTTATAAAAGAATACATAAAAAAGAAAAATTCCAAAAGATAAAAGATACTAGACAAGATAATTAAAAAATCATTTTGATGAAAAATTGCTTAGGCTAGAAAAATATTTTGCAAAATAAAAAGTAAATAGTTTTTTAAATAAAAATTAAATTGATTAAACCAAATTGTATTAATTAGTAGATAATAATTCGAAAAAATTAATTACATTAAATAATAAATTCTGATAAATTTTAATAATGTTATTTATATAACGAAAATTATATGTTAGATAAAAATAATGTTGACATTTAGGGACGATCTCATATAATGATAGTGATAAAAGATTAACAAAGAAAATTTATAAGGAGAAAATTATGACTATTACAACATTTCAAGTTCCTAGAACTATTGTTCACGGTGTGGACAGTCTTGAATATTTAAAAAATTTAGAGGGCAAGAAAGCTGTTCTTGTTACTGGTGGACATTCTATGAAAAAATTTGGATTTTTGGATCAAGCTAAAAAATATTTGGAAGAAGCTGGTATGGAAGTTATGATTCTTGATGGTGTTGAACCTGATCCTTCTGTAAAAACTTGTCTTGAAGGCGGCAAAAAAATGGAAGAATTTGGCCCTGATTGGATTATTCCAATTGGTGGAGGTTCTGCAATGGATGCTGCAAAAGCTATGTGGATTTTCTATGAACATCCTGGATATAGTTTTGAAAAATTAGCAGCTTTTGATAACCCACCACTTAGAACAAAGGCAAAAATGGCTTGTATTCCATCAACATCAGGAACTGCTTCAGAAATTACAGCATTTTCTGTAATTACTGATACAGAAAAAGAAATCAAATATCCATTGGTTCATCCTGATTTTGTTCCAGATGTAGCAATTTGTGATCCAGTTATTGCAAGCAAAATGCCACCATTAATCACAGCTCAAACAGGAATGGACGTTATGACTCACGCAGTTGAAGCTTTCGTTTCAACAGCAGCAGATGATTATACATCTCCACTTGCAATCAGAGCAATTGAGCTTGTTTTTGGAAATCTTAAAAAAGCTTATGACAATGGCGAAGATATAGATGCAAGAGAAAAAATGCACGACGCATCAACACTTGCAGGAATGGCATTTTCAAATGCATCACTTGGAATAGTTCACTCAATGGCTCACAAAATCGGAGGAATTTTCCACTTAACACACGGAGAAGCAAATGCAATTATGCTTCCATACATCATTGATTACAATAGAAAATCAACAGATAGATATGATGAATTAGAAAAAATCCTAGGAATTGATGATATTGCAGAAGAAATCAGAAAATTAAATGCTTCTGTAGGACTTACTGCAAATATAAAAGATGGCAAAAACACTGTAATTGAAGAAGATAAATTCTTAGAAGTTTTGGATAAAATGAGTGAAAATGCATTCAAAGATGCTTGTACACTTACAAATCCAAGAGAAACATCTCCAGAAGATATTAAGAAAATCTATGAGGCTGCATATTACGGCAAAAAAATAGATTTTTAAGTTAAATAAATCCTTAAAAAATAATTACTAAAAAATATAAATCGATTAGCAAAAAACAGGAGCGAGAGTTCCTGTTTTTATTTTTTTTTATTTTGAGCTGGGAATTTTTTTCTAAAGGATTTGGTAAATAATTGGATAAAATTAATAGAAGAGATCTCTCAACCAAACGAAACGAAGTGGAGTGCGTGGAGAGATCTCTTTTGTTTTTTTGGATTTTTATTTTACTTTATCAATGAAATTAAAATTTTTATTTATTAAAATTATATTTTTTTAATTTTACAAAAATTTATTATTATGGTACTATAAATGTAACAAAAAATGTACTAAAAATGTAACCGAGGATTTTGATATGGAAGTTGAGATTGAAAATAGGATTAGAGAATTTAGGAAAGAGAAAAATCTTTCTCAGCACAAATTGGCAAAGCTTGTTGGGCTTAAAAGAAGGTCGATTATGGCTTATGAAAATAATACTATTAGTCCAAGTCTTGAAACTGCCTACAAAATTTGCAAGGTTTTGGATAAGGACATCAAAGAGGTTTTTATTTTTAAATAAGGAGAGAAAATGGGATTTTTATTTAATGATGTGAATGAATTTAGGGAAAAAATATATGAAAAATTCAAAAATACTGATTCGTATTTATTTGCTATTAAACATAATTCAACTGGCAAGGGATTTTTGAAATTATTTGTTAGTAATTTGTATAACACAGTAGATTCTTCAAGGACTTTTCTTTTGCATTTTAATGAAAAGGGGATTTATGAAAAGGAAATTTCAAATTCTACAAAAGGCGATTTTATTCTTATGCCTTGGGATGAAATTGAAGTTTTTGAAATCGTTGAAGAATCTAGAAAAGCTTTTATAAATTTTTCTCATTTGGATAAAAATATTTCTTATGAGATTGATTTTGATGGGAAAATGGCTGTTGATAATAGGAAAAATTTTGAAAATTTAATGGAAAAATCTTGGCATAGATTATAAATTTTTGATATTTTTTTGAAAAATTTGAAAAAATCAAGCAATATTGTATAATTAATTTTAAGTAAATAGGACTTATAGGATTTACAGTAGGAAAAATTTGGGATAATTTTTTTGAAATTACAAAATTCTTTGTCCAAAGTTGGCTTTCTACTTAGTGGAAGCGTGGAGTATAAAAAGAAGTGGTACCGCATCAAGATGCCTTCTTATACTCTTTTTTTGTACTTAAAAATAAAGGAGAAAAAAATGAAATTTCAATACGAAAAAGAATATGATAATGTATTTGATGAATTAAAGGATCGTGGATATTTTGAGGCTGCAACTGATGAAGAAGAGTTAGCTGAAAAATTAAAGAATGAAAAATTAACTTTTTATTGTGGCTTTGATGCAACTGCTGATTCTTTGACAGTAGGTCATCTTATCCAAATTATGGTTATGATGAGAATGCAAAATTATGGCCACAGACCAATCGCTCTTCTTGGTGGAGGAACTACAATGATTGGGGATCCTTCTGGAAGAAGTGATATGAGAATGGTTATGACAAAGGAAAAAATCAATCATAATGCTAATTGTTTTTATAAACAATTTCAAAGATTTTTGGAATTTGAAAATGAGGGAGAAGATTCTGGCGACAAGGCTATAATTGAAAATAATGCAAATTGGCTTTTAAATCTTCCTTTTATAGATTTTCTAAGAGATGTTGGATCAAATTTCCTTGTAAATGAAATGCTCAAAAAAGACGCCTACAAAAATAGGATGGACAAAGGTCTTACATTTTTTGAATTTTCATATATGCTTTTGCAATCTTACGATTTTCTAGAACTATTTAGAAGACACAATTGTACTTTGGAAATTGGTGGCTCAGACCAATGGTCAAATATAATCGGTGGTTATGATTTGATTAGAAAAAAAGAAGACGCAAAAGTTTATGGAATGACTTTCAAATTACTTACAACTGCTGATGGAGTAAAAATGGGAAAAAGTCAAAAGGGTGCTGTTTGGCTTGATGAAGAAAAAACTTCAGCCTACGAACTTTTCCAATATATGAGAAATGTTGACGACAGGGACGTAGAAAAATTCCTCTTGATGTTAACTTTCCTTCCAACTGCTGAATGTAGAAAATTGGGAAATGGCAAGGATGCAAAAGAAATAAACCACGCAAAAGAAGTTTTGGCTTATGAAATTACAAAATTAATTCACGGCGAAGAAAAAGCAAAAGAAGCCCTAGAAGCATCAAAAGCTTTGTTCTCTGGAGCTGGAGATGAATCAGCAATGCCAACAACTGAAATAGAAAAAGAAGAACTCCCAATGGGAATATTAACCCTACTTACAAAGTTAGGCTTAACAAAATCAAATTCTCAAGCAAGAGATTCAGTAAAGGGCGGTGGAGTAAGTATAAATGATGAAAAAATAACCGACCCAAGATTTGAAATAAACGAAGACTTGTTTGAAGATGGGAAAATAATTGTAAAAAAAGGCAAAAAAACCTTCCACAAAGTTACAGTAAAATAAAATCAAGCAAGGTACTATTAAAAAATTTATATCAGAAAATTTGGGGTATAATAATTTGGAAAATAAAAATTTAAGGAGAACATTATGAAAATTTCAGCTAGAAATACAATTAAAGGAAAAGTAGTAGAAGTTGTTGAAGGTGCAGTTAATGGAATTGTTAAAATCGACATAGGAAACGGAACAATTATCACATCATCTATTACAAACAACGCTATCAAAGAACTTGGTCTTGAAGAAGGCAAAGAAGCTTATGCAGTAATTAAAGCAAGCAATGTTATGGTAGCTGTTGACTAATAAATAATAAATAAGGACAAATTTGCTTTTCTAATAAAAAAACCAAGTTTGACCTATTACCAGAGTGAGCATTAAAGCTTACTCTGGTTTTTTTGTGATTTTTTTTATTTCATAATTTTCTAATTGAATCCAATAATTTTTATCTTCTAATTTAAAGTTTATATTTTCTTATAAATATTTTTTACAATTTTAATTTTAAATTCTGTTTTATATTTTGCCAATTTTTTCTTATATATTTTAAATTGGAAAAAATAGACAAAAACGCTATAATATAGGTATATATAAAAAGAAATTTAGTTTTATTAATTTTAAAAAGGAGAATTTATGGATAAAAAAGCTTATTATATAACAACGCCAATATATTATCCAAATAGCAACTTACATATTGGTAATGTTTATACTTCAGTTATTGCTGATGTTTTGAAAAGATATAAGGCACTCAGGGGATTTGATGCTTATCTTACAACTGGAACTGACGAACACGGTCAAAAAATAATGAATGCAGCTCTTTCTCATGGATCTAAACCTCAAGAATTTGTTGATAGAATTGCAGGCGAAACAAAAGTTTTACTTAAAAAACTTGATATTGATTATGATTCATTTATTAGGTCAACTGATCCAAAACACGAAGAAAATGTAAAAAATATTTTCCAATATTTGTATGATAAGGGAGATATTTACAAGGGCCATTATGACGGATATTATTGCGAATCTTGCGAATCTTATTTTACTGAAAGCCAACTTGATGATGGAAATTGTCCTGATTGTGGCAGAGGAGTTAATCATCGTAAAGAAGAATCATATTTCTTTAGACTTTCAAATTATACTGATAAATTAAAGGAACTTTTCAAAGACCATCCAGAATTTCTTGAGCCAAAATTTAGGCAAAATGAAATGTTAAATAATTTTATTGACAAAGGTCTTGAAGATCTTTCTGTATCTAGAAATACTTTTGATTGGGGAGTTGATGTTCCTTTTGACAATGAACACGTTGTTTATGTTTGGATTGACGCCTTATCTTGTTATTTGACAGCTATTGGTTATGGTCACGATATGGAAAAATTTAATAAATATTGGCCAGCTGGTGTTCATTTAATTGGAAAAGATATTGTAAGATTTCATACAATAATTTGGCCAGCACTTTTGATGGCTTTAGATATTCCACTTCCTAAAAAAGTTTTTGCTCATGGTTGGATTTTGTTTGACAATGACAAGATGAGTAAATCCAAGGGAAATATTATGTATCCAGAACCACTTGTAGAGTTGTATGGAACTGATTCTTTGAAATATTTCCTACTTCGTGAATTTAATTTTGGAGCTGATGGAAACTTCCTTTCAAAGAAATTTATGGATAGGTACAATTCTGATCTTGTAAATGATTTGGGAAACTTACTTTCAAGAACTGTTTCAATGATTTCAAAATACAATGATGGAATTATAAAAAAAGGCTTGGAAAAAGATGAAATTGATGGCGAATTGATTGCCTTGGCTGAAAAAACTTATGAAGATTTTACAAAATTAATGGACGAATTCAAGTTTAATGAGGCTTTGGAATGTTTGTGGAATCTTGTAAGAAGATCAAATAAGTATGTTGACCAAACTGAGCCATGGATTTTGGGACGTGAAGAAAAATATGACAGATTAAATACTGTTTTATACAATCTTGCCGAATCTTTAAGAATTATTGCCCAAATGCTTGAGCCTGTAATGAGAAATACAACAGAAGAAATTTTAAAACAATTGGGAGTAGAAAACCAAGGTTTTGAATCTGCTTATAAATTTGGTTTGATTAAAGAAGGAACTAAAGTTAGTAAAGGCGAAAATTTATTTAACAGACTTGATACAGAAAAAGAACTTGAAAAACTTCACGATTTAAATAACAAGCTTGTAGAAGAAAGGCTTGGAGTTAAAAAGGAAGAAAAAGAAGAGGAAAGCCAATCAAAATCACAAATTAAAATTGATGATTTTGACAAGCTTGACCTTGTTGTTGGAAAAATTTTGGAAGTGAACGACCATCCAGATGCTGACAGACTTCTTGTTTTTAAAGTTGATATTGGAAGTGAAACAAGAACAATTGTTTCAAGCATAAAAGAATTCTACAAAAAAGAAGAATTAGTTGGTAAAAATATTGCTGTAATCAAAAACCTAAAACCTGTAAAAATGAGAGGAATTTTGTCAGAAGGAATGCTTCTTGCTGCAGGAGATGAAGCAGTTTTACTTACAACAATCAAAGACTGCAAACCAGGTACGGTGATTTCTTAATGAAATTAATAGATTCACACGCCCATTTAACGAGTGATGATTTTAATGAGGACAGATCTTTTCTAATAAAGGATCTGTCTAATTTTGCCGTAAATTATGTCATAATGCCAGCTTGCGATTTAGAAGATTCTATAAAACTGTTTTAAATCTTTCAAAAAAATATGATAATTTGTATGCCCAAGTTGGTTTTCATCCAGAAAATATAGAATCATTTGATGATTCTTCTATAGAAAAATTAGAAGATTTGGCAAAAAATCCAAAAGTTGTGGCTATTGGAGAAATTGGACTTGATTATTATTGGCAAGATGACAACAAGGATGAGCAAAAAGAAATTTTTATCAAGCAGTTAGATCTTGCAAGAAAAATAAATCTTCCGGTCGTAATTCATTCCAGAGATTCAATTGACGATTGTTTGGAAATTTTAAAAGATTATTCAGATTTAAAAGTTCAAATTCACTGTTTTTCTTATTCATATATCCATCTTATGGAATGTATGAAAAGGGGATATTATATTTCAATCGGGGGAGTTGTAACTTACAAAAACGCTGACAATGAAAAAAATGCAGCCATAAATGTAGATTTGGATAAGCTCATGCTTGAAACAGACTGTCCATATCTTTCTCCAGAACCTTACAGGGGGATGAGAAATGATCCAAGAAAAATCGTGGAAGTTGCAAGAGAAATTTCAAATCTTCGTGGGATGAAATTATCAAAACTTGCAAAAAGAACAAGCAAAAATGCTATGGAATTTTTTAATATAAAGTAGGTAATATGATAAAAGAAACAATAGTAGTTGAAGGAAAAGACGATATAAGTAATATAAAATCAGCGGTCGACTGTGAGCTTATAGCGACAAACGGCCTTGCTTTTGGCAAAGATTTGATTGAAAAATTAAAAGAAATTGACAAAAGGTGTGGAATAATAATTTTTACCGATCCAGATTTTGCAGGAAAAAAAATCAGGGCAAAAATTTCCAAAGAAATTCCAAACGCTAAGCACGCCTACCTTGATAGAAAAAAAGCAATCAAAAAGGGAGATTTGGGAGTAGAAAACGCCTCAAAAGAAGATATAATTGAGGCTTTAAAAAATGCTCATGCAACAAAAAGTGAAAAAAGAGAAGAATTTACCATGAAAGACCTTTTGGACAATAATCTCACTCTTACAAACGACAGCAGAAATAGAAGGGAAAAACTTGGCGATATTTTATCCATAGGATATTTTAATTCCAAGCAACTTTTATCAAAACTAAATTCCTTTGGCATAAGTCGAGAAGAATTTGAAAGTGCGGTTGAAAAATTATGAAAAAATTATATTCACCAAAAACAATAAAAACAATCCAAGACCTTTATGGATTTAAATTTAGCAAATCTTTGGGTCAAAATTTTTTGGTAGACAAAAATTTTGTTGATAAAATTATAGATTTATCAGAAGTTTCTGGCGAAAATATTTTGGAAATTGGACCAGGAATTGGAACAATCAGCCAAGAGATTGCAAAAACTTGCAAAAAACTTGTGGTAATAGAAATAGATAAGACTTTGATCCCAATTTTAAACGATAATCTTGGCGAATTTTCAAATGTCGAAATAATAAATGCAGATATTTTAAAAACTGACCTTGAAAAAATTGCCAAAGAAAAATTTGATGGAGAAGATTTTAAAGTTGTTTCAAACTTGCCATATTATATAACAACTCCAATAATTGAAAAATTATTTGAAGAAAATCTTTCATGCAAGGACATGACTATTATGGTTCAAAAAGAAGTGGCAGATAGGATGAAAGCAGATGAAAAAAGCAAGGACTATTCATCGCTTTCAGTTTTTATAAAATATTATGCAGAAATTACTGGGCAATTTAAAGTCCCAAAATCAGTTTTTATGCCCCAACCAAAAATAGATTCCCAAGTATTAAAATTAAAATTGAGATTGTATGATAAAAATGTTGATACAAACACCCTATTTAACATAGTAAGAGCAGGTTTCAATAAAAGAAGAAAAACTATCCTAAATTCCCTATCAAGCGTGATAGAAAAAGAAAATTTAAAAGAAATATTGGGAAAATTAGACTTAAAAGAAAATCTCAGAGCAGAAAATCTTTCCCTTGACGATTTTATAAAAATAGCCAATGAATTTGAAAAAATAAAAGGGTAGATTGAAAGAGATTATCATTTGAGTATAATAATGATGTTAGAAAAATAGATTTATAAAAAAAGATTGGAGAAAATATGAAAAAAGTAACAATTTACACATCAAACACCTGCCCACATTGTAAGGCAGCAAAAAATTATTTAAAAGAAAATAATATAGATTTTGAAGAAAAAAACGTAGACGAAGATAGAAGCGCAATCGACTATCTAGTAGAAAATGGCCACAGAGGAGTTCCGGTAATAAATATAGACGGAGAAGACATTGTAGGCTTTAACAAAGAAGTAGTAGATGAAAAATTAGGATTATAAAACAAAAACCCATCTTAGACCTTTTGAGATTTCTCTTTGGTCGGATGGGTTTTACTTTGTTTGGGCTAATTATTAGATGGATTTAATTAAGTAAGGCTAGACAATTAAATTAGAGTATTAGCTTACTTGATTTACCAATATTAATAACTTTATCTAAATACTATCAGCAATTTATTCCACAAAAAAAGTGAGCTTATAGCTCACTTTTTGTCTTCTTCTAAGGCATCTATTGTTTTTTTGTGGAGAAGTTTTCTGTAATCATCTTCTAGATTATTTTTTATGATTTTATTGTAGCAAAAATCCATAAAAACTAGAACTGGAAATTGTGGGGAGATTATATTTCCGCCTCTCAAATCTTCTATTGTTGGGATAATTACTTTTTCGTCCACAAATGAAAAATTATCTTTTGAATTTGATGTTACAAGAATTGTTTTTGCGCCATTTTCTTTGGCTTGTTTTAGGGCGAAAAGAACGGATTCTTTGTTGGCTGAAAGGCTTATGCCAATAAGCAGAGAATTTTCTTTTTGAAAAACTGCCCTCATTCTCATTTCATCTTGATAATCTATTGCCATTACTAAAATTCCAAGCCTTGTAAGCCTTGATTGCATTTCTCTTGCTACAAGTCCCGAACTTCCTATTCCCACAAACAATACTGATTTTGATTTTATAATCAAATCTGCTATTCTATCAATTTGTTCGTTGTCGATAAGGGATGGAAACATATTTAAAATTCTTCCGTAAGTGTTTAAAACTTCTTCTACATTAAATGAAGATTTGGAAATTCCTTTTAAAAATCCTTCTTCATACCTGTAAATAAATTCTCTATATCCCTTAAAACCACATTTTTGTGAAAATCTTGTTATGGATGATTCGGAAACGTGGAGTTTGTTTTTGATATTTTTTATTGAAAAATCTTCCTTGTGTTTATTTTTTATAAAATAATCGGCAATTAGTTTTTCAACTTCTGTAAATTTATCATAACTATCAACTATAGCAACAATGGCGGAATTTTTTATCATGGCTACCTCTTTTATTGAAATCTTCTAATCAACTACTCCAAGTATATCATTAATTTCGTTTTTATATAAGACTGCCTTTGCTCCATAGATTACTTGAACTCCTCCTGGAACGTCAAGAACTCCTGTTGCCCCTGTTTGTTTTAAAATATTTTTATCAACAATTTTTGGATCTTTTAAATTTACTCTTAGTCTTGTTATACAAGCGTCAACATCAATTATATTTTCACTTCCACCAAGTGCATCTAAAATAACAAGAGCTTCTTCGTAAAGATTTGAATTTGAATCTTTTTTATTATCTTTTTCTTCCAAAACTTCATCATCGCCTCTTCCTGGTGTCATTATATTAAATTTCTTTATTAAGAAAGAGAATGAGAAGTAGTAAAGAGCTGCCCAGATTAATCCAAATGGAATTTCTAATAACCAGTGAGTCTTTTCATTTCCTTGAAGTACACCAAATAAAATAAAGTCAATTACTCCACCAGAAAATGTATTTCCAATATTTATATTTAATAAATCAGCAATTAAGAATGATAAACCATCCAAGAATGAATGGAAAACATATAAAAGTGGTTGAACGAAAAGGAACATATATTCAAGAGGCTCTGTAATTCCTGTAATAAATGAAGTTAAAGCAACTCCCAAAAATAATCCCTTTAATTTTTTCTTGTTTTCTTCTTTTGCATTTTTGTACATGGCAAGGGCTGCTGCAGGCAAACCAAACATCATTGTTGAAAATCTTCCTGCAAAAAATCTTGTACCTTCAGTAAATAATCCAACGTGATTTGGATCAGCTAATTGAGCAAAAAATATTTTTTGAGCACCAACAATTTGCTCTCCAGCAACCATTTCCACACCACCAAGTTCTGTATACCAAAACATTGGATAAATCATGTGATGAAGACCGACTGCTCCAGATAATCTCATTAGCATTCCATATAAAAATGTTCCAAAAACGCCAAGTTTTGCAATTGATTTTCCAGCAGAAATTAATAAGTGTTGGAAAGGTGGCCAAACTATAAAGAAAAATACTCCGACAATAATTGCAACAAAAGATGTAACTATAGGAACAAATCTTGAACCACCAAAAAATCCTAGAACTTGTGGCAATTGAATATTGTAATAATTATTATGAAGATAAACTGCAATAAGACCAATAACCAAAGCACCAACAACACCAGTATCAATTGGATCTCCGTCAGGATTAAAAATTGAAAGAAGAGTTGATATAGTTGCATTCATTACCAAAAATCCAACGGCACCAGCAAGAGCTGCAACTCCTTTTTCCCTGTTTGCAAGACCAACCATAATACCAATACATAAAAGCATGGCAAGATTTGCAAAAATTATATTTCCAGCACCAGCCATAACCTTAAAAATAGTTTGTAAAACACTATTTGCTAAAAAAGGATAGGCATCAATTGTAGCTTGTGATGAAAAAGCACCACCAATTCCTAAAAGTAAACCTGCGGCAGGCAACAATGCTATCGGTAGCATAAAAGCCTTGCCGACTTTTTGTAAATACTTAAACATAAGTCCTCCTTAACTAATTACTTTATTCAATTATATAAGAAGAAAAAATGTTTTCAATATAAGCAAAAAATGAACTTTGTTTCAAAAAAAATTGATAAAATTCATAAAACGATGAAAGTACTTTCAAAAAAATTATTTTCAAAATATTAGAAATAAATTTTTTGAAAATAAATAAAAACGTTTTTTAATATTTTTTCTATAAAAAGATTAGAAATAAATAAAAAATAAGTAAGACTAAGCTTGAAAATTCAATATTGATTTTATTTGTCAAAATTTTCGATTTATTTTATAGAAAAACATTCTTATTTCCTTTTTCTTGTGATATAATTTAAGCAAAAGGAGGCATTTTATGTTTGATTTTAAAAGTGCAAAAAAAAGAGTAGACGAAGCTATTAACCCAACCCACATGTTTTATTCTGAAATTTTTTCAGATTTATCAAAAAACAATGTGTACATTAAACCAGAAAATTTACAAAAAACTGGTTCTTTTAAATTGAGGGGAGCTTATAACAAGATTTCAAAAATGGATGAAGAATCAAAATCCGTTGGAATCGTAACCGCATCAGCTGGAAACCACGCCCAAGGTGTAGCATTTTCTGCAAATCATCAAGGCATAAAGGCAATTGTTTGTATGCCAGAAACAACTCCAATGATTAAAGTTGATGGAACTTTAAAATATGGAGCTGAAGTTGATCTTCACGGACAAACTTTTGACGAAACAAATACATACGCTCAACAACTTGCCAAAGAAAAAGGATATACTTTTATTCCTCCATACGATGATGAAGATGTAATTGAAGGACAAGGAACAATTGCTCTTGAAATTTTAGAAAGTTTACAAGAAGCTGACTACATATTAGTACCAATCGGTGGCGGTGGACTTGTTTCTGGTATTGCAAAATGTGCAAAAGAAATGAAACCAGAAATCAAAATAGTTGGTGTAGAACCAGCAAATGCTGCATCAATGCAAGCTGCTATGGAAAAAGGTGGCCCAATTACATTAGATTCTGCTGATACAATCGCAGATGGAACTGCTGTTGCAAGAGTTGGAGATATTACTTACGAAATTTGCAAGGAAAATGTTGATGAATATATTTCTGTAACAGAAGAAGAAATCATGGTAGCCTTGACTACTTTGATGGAAAAACATAAACTAGTAGCAGAGCCTTCAGGAGCATTAAGTCTTGCTGCAAGTAAAAAACTTGGTTGCAAAAATAAAAATGTTGTTTGCGTAATCAGTGGTGGAAATATTGATATGTCATTTATTTCTCAATTAATTCACAAGGGACTTTATGAAGATGGAAGAATTGCAAGATTTACAGTTGAACTTCAAAATGCACCTGGAAAGCTTAGAGATCTTCTTGATGTTATAGCTTACACAAAAGCAAATATTGTTGAGGTACTTCACGATAGCCTTGCAGCAACTAGCAGATATAAAAATATCCAAGTTGAAATAACCCTTGAAACAAATGGAAAAGACCATATCAGGAAGATTAAAGAATTACTTACTGAGAAAGGATACAATATTCATTAAATGAAATTAGAAAAGATACTAAAAGAAATTTCCTACATTTCAAAAAATATTCAAAATGATAGAGAAATTGTAGGAGTTTCTTCAAATTCAAAAGAAATTAAAAAAGATTTTATATTTGTAGCGATAAGAGGATTTGAATTCGATGGACATAATTATATAGAAAATGCCCTAGAGAATGGAGCATCAACTATAGTCTATACAAATGATGACGTTGAATTTAAAAATGGAATAAATTATATAAAAGTTGAAGATGCAAGATTAGCTCTTGCAAAAATTTCAAATTTCTTATCAGATTTTCCATCAAAATCATTTAGAATGATTGGAGTTACAGGAACAAATGGGAAAACTACAACTGCAAATATAATCTCATTTCTTTTGAACAAACTGGGAGAGCCTTGTGCAAATATTGGTACAGATGGAGCTTTTTTTAACGGCAAAACTTTACCAACTGAGCATACGACACCAGAAATTACAGATATAAACTATATTTTAAATGAAGTCAAAAAAGATGGAATTAAAAATGTAGTTATGGAAACATCATCTCATGGTTTGTGCCTAAAAAGAAATTATGGAATAGCTTATGAGTATGGAGTTTTCACAAATTTATCTCCAGAACACATGGACTACCATAAAACTATGGATAACTATTTCAAGGCAAAAATGATTTTATTAAATCATTCCAAAAAACAAGTCGTAAATTTAGATGACGATTATGGTAAAAAAGCCAAAGAAATTTTCAAAGATGCCCTTACAATTTCTATAAACGAAGATTCAGCCTATAAGGCAGAAAATATAAAAAGAGTAGATTTGGGACTTGAATTTTTTGTAAATGGTGTTAAATTTCACTTAAAAAGATTTGGAATGTATGACATTTACAACGCCCTTTGTGGTATAACAATTGCAAATGACCTTGGTTTTGATTTGGAAGAAATTTCTAAAGCCTTGGAAGGATTTAAGGGAGTAAAATCAAGATTTGAATTTATAGAAAATGACCTTGGAATAAATATAGTAGTAGATTTTGCCCACACAACAACATCTTTTGAAAGTCTTTATAAAGATTTGCCAAAAGATAGAAAAAAATTTGCAGTGTACGGAATAAGTGGAGATAGGACTCCTGATATTAGAAGAGGTCTTGGTAGAATATCTGCAAAATATGATATATTTTCTGTAATAACAACCGATGATCCTAAATTTGATACCTTTGAAAATATTTCAAATCAAATTAAAGAAGGAGTCGAAGAAAATAATGGGGAATGCATTATTATAAGAAATCGAAAAGAAGCTATAAAGTATGCTATAAGTCATGCAAAAAAAGGGGATTTTGTTTTTATGCTTGGCAAGGGCGAAGAAGATTTCTTAAAATTAAAAGCAAATATTAAAACCTACTACAACGAAAAAGAAACCATAAGGGAAGTTCTAGAAGAATTATGAGAATTTTTGTAATAGGAGCAGGGGTAAGTTCGCTTGCCTTCTGCTCTTTTTTAGATAATAAAAATATAACAGTATTAGATTCAAACAAAGACAGTGGAAGAAAACTCCTTGCCACAGGAAACGGTAGGTGTAATTTTACAAATTTAAAGCTTTCCTATGAAAATTTTTATTCACAAGAAAAAGATTTTGTAAATTATTCTTTGGATAATTTTTCCAACAATGACTTATTAGAATATTTTGAATATTTGGGAATAGAATGGACAAATTTGCCATCAGGAAGATGCTATCCAAAAACAATGAGCTCACAGACTGTAAAAGATGCTCTCATGATGAGGGCAAATGAAAATGCAAAATTTATTTTTGACCAAAAAGTTTTGGACATTGATTTTAACAAAAAATTAATCATAACAGAAAAAAATAAATACAAGTACGACCTTCTTGTGATTGCATCTGGTGGAAAAACTTTAAAAAATTCGGGTTCTGATGGTTCTATTTTTAAAATTTTAGAAAAACATACAAAAATCGAAGATATGACTTTTGGAATAACAAATTTTAAGGCGAAAAATCCCTTGTCCAAAAAAGCTAAGGGTGTTAAGGTAAATGCTAAAGCAAGTTTGAAAGTAGATGGAAAATTTATAAAATCATCAACTGATGATGTGATTTTTCAAACTTATGGCCTTACAGGAACTGCGATTTTGGATCTTTCAAATTTAATTTCTCTTGCCTTAAAAGATGGTAAAAAAGTTAGTCTTGACATTGACTTTTATCCAGAGTATAAAAAAGATGGACTTTTAAAGAAATTAGAAGAAAAGTCAAAGAGATTTCCTAATAGAAATATCGAAGAATTATTAATTGGGAATTTAGATAAAAAACTCATAATTGATATATTAAAAAGGATTAAAATAAATCCTGGTAAAAAAAATATTTCAAGAAATGATTTAGAAAAAATTTCAAATATTTTGAAAAATCTTCCTTTTGATATTATGGATATAAATGACAAGAACAATGCCCAAGTGACTTTGGGAGGAGTATCTTGTAAGGAAATCGACAAAAAAACCATGAAATCTTTAAAAATTAAAGATTGTTATTTTATAGGAGAGGTTATGGATGTTGCTGGAGATTGCGGTGGATATAATATTCAATGGGCATTCTCATCAGCAAAAACTGCCTCAGAGGATATAAGGAGATTAAATGTTTAAGATAAATAGAAAGCTAAAAGAATTAAAACACAATGGAGAAAGAATTTCTTTGGCGATAATTGGTTGTGGAAAAATGGGAGCAAGTCTTATAAATCAATTGGGAGATATTGATGCAATAGAAGTTTCTCTTGTAATAGAACACACACCACAAAAAGCAAAAATTGCCCTAATTGATTCAGGAATTTCTGAAGATAAAATTATAAACACAGATTCTTATGACGAAGCCTATGAGGCTTTGAACAAGGGTTTTGTTGTAGTAAGTTCAAATTATAGACTTGCTTACAAACTTTTACAAATTACAGCCGTAGTTGATGCAACAGGAAATCCACCATTTGGAGCAGAGCTTGCAGCAAAATCAATTCAATATCATAAGCATTTTATTACACTTAATGTAGAATGTGATGCAGTTGTTGGACCAATTCTTTACGATATGGCAAAAAAAGCTGGAGTTGTTTATACAGGAATTGCAGGAGATGAACCAGGCTCAATAATAGATTTGTGCGATTTTGCTTATGGAATTGGCCTTGAGATTTTGGTTGCAGCAAAAGGAAAAAATAATCCATTAGATAACTATGCAAATGCAGAGATTTTAAAAGACCAAGCAAAAGAAAAAGGACTTTCTCCAAGAATGCTAACAAGTTTTGTCGATGGAACAAATACAATGATAGAATTAAATTCAGTTTGTAACTGCCTTGGATTTTTGCCAGATACATTTGGCTGTCATGGAATTGCTACAAGCCCAGAAACTGCCGTAGAAGATTTTAAATTAAAAGAAGACGGTGGAGTTTTATCATCTTACAAAACAGTAGAATTTTCTCCAGGCATGGCGCCAGGAGTATTTCTAATTGTAACAAGCGACAAAAAAGAAGTAAGAGATTTGATGAAATTTTTAGGCTTTGGAGATGGCCCAAACTATTTATTATTTAGACCATACCACCTAACAAGTCTTGAAACGCCAATTACAATCTACAATGCAGTTTTAGAAAATGAGCCAACAATAGCTCCACTTCATGGACAAGTTGCCGATACAGTTTCAGTTGCAAAAAGAGATATAAAAAAGGGAGAATATCTAGAGGGAATAGGATCAGATAAGGTATTTGGAAAATTAACCGACCACACAAGATCAATAAAAGAAGATCTACTTCCAATTGCCCTAATCACAGAAAAAACAAAAGCAATAGTAGATATTCCAAAAGATACAGTAATAAATTTATCAATGATAGAACTTGACGAAGAAGCAACAATAACAAAATTAAGAAGAAGACAAAATTCAATGAAATTATAGAAAATAAGACTGCAAACGCAGTCTTATTTTTTTGCTCTTTTTAATCTGCAATTATTTTTTTATAGGAAAAATTTTAAAAATAATTTAAAAATTAAAAATAAAAATTTGATTTGTGAAAATTTAATTTTATTATGATAGTATTATGAATTAGTTTAAAGTTATGGTTTTCATCAAAATTTAAAATAGAAAAATAAAATGATAAATGATTGACAAGTATTGAAAGATAAATTAAAATTAAATTGTAAATAAAACATAGAATAAAAAAAATAAAAAATAAGGAGGACTCTATGAAAGGGTTTGCGATGTTGGGAATTGGTAAGACAGGTTGGATTGAAAAACCAGAACCAGAAATGGGACCATTAGATGCGCTTGTTAAACCAATAGCTTTAGCTCCATGTAGCTCAGATATTCACACAGTTTGGGAAGGAGCTATCGGAGATAGACACGATATGATTTTAGGTCATGAGGCTGCAGGAGAAATTGTAAAAGTTGGAGAATTAGTTAAAGATTTTAAACCAGGGGACAGGGTTTTGGTTCCAGCTATTACTCCAGATTGGTCATCTCTTGAAAGTCAAGCAGGATTTCCAATGCATTCAGGCGGAATGCTTGCTGGATGGAAATTTTCAAACTTTAAAGACGGTGTATTTGGTGAAGTTTTCCATGTAAATGATGCTGATGCTAACCTTGCTTTAATTCCTGAAGGAGTAGATCCAGTTTTAGCTCCAATGTTATCAGACATGGTTACAACAGGATTCCACGGAGTTGAACAAGCTGACGTTCAATTTGGAGATGAAGTTTTAGTAGTAGGAATTGGGCCAGTTGGTTTAATGTCAGTTGCAGGAGCTAACCTAAGAGGAGCAAGTAGAATTTATGCAGTAGGAACTCGTCCAAATTGCGTTGAAGCTGCTAAATTTTATGGAGCAACAGATATAATTTCTTACAAAGACGGATCAATTTCTGAACAAGTTTTAAAACTTACAAATGGTAAGGGCGTTGATAGAGTTATAATTGCTGGTGGAACAGTTGATACTTTTGAAGAAGCAATCAAAGCTATGAAACCAGGTGCAAAAATTGGTAATGTAAACTACCTTGACGGAGGAGAATATATCAAAATTCCTAGAGTTGAATGGGGAGTTGGAATGGGCCACAAGGCAATTAATGGAGGCCTAACACCAGGTGGAAGACTCAGAATGGAAAAACTTGCTAAACTTGTTTCTTGTGGAAAATTAGATCTTTCAAAACTTGTTACCCATAAATTCAACGGATTTGAAAATGTTGAAAAAGCATTATACTTAATGAAAGATAAACCAAAAGATTTAATTAAACCAGTTGTAATTGTAGCAGAAGATTTAATGGAAGATTAGATGAAAATAATAATAGTATCAGGATTTTTGGGAAGTGGAAAAACAACCTTTATAGAAAAATTGTCAAAAAAATTGGATGATGCAGTAATTTTAGAAAATGATTATGCCAAGGCAAATGTAGATAAAGACTTATTAAAAAATACAGGAAAAGAAATTTTATCCTTGGAAGAAGGATGTATTTGTTGTTCAAAACAAAAAGATTTTGCAACAACGGTTATGAGTATAGAAAATACAATAAATCCAGAATATTTGATAATAGAGCCAACAGGTTTGGGCTATCTTTCTAAAATAATTGAAAATATTAGTCCAATTGAATATGAAAAAATTAAAATTTTAAAACCAATAGCCATAGTTGACTATTACAGTATAGATAAGATTATGGGAGAATATAAAGAACTTTTCCTAGATCAAATCCAAAATTCATCCTATATACTATTATCAAAAACTGAAAATATAAGTACAGAAAAAATCGAAAAAGAAGTAAAAAAACTTGAAGACTTAACAAAAGCAAAAGTTTTTACCAGCCACTACAATGATTTTGACAAAAAAGAATGGGACTCTCTTATTGGGGAATATGATAAGGAATCTCTAATAAGAGGGGACTATAAACATTTACACCTTGATAATTTGGTATATGAAAATGTAGTTTTCAAAGATTTCAATGAACTTGGGACAAATTTCAATGCAGTTTGCCAAAATAGGTTTGGAAAATTAATTAGGGCAAAAGGTCTTGTAAATGTAGAAAATAAAAAAGTTAAAGTTGATGTTGTCGATAATAAATTTTCAGTAGAAAAATACGAAGGAGAATCTTTTACAAATTCTTTGATATTTATTGGAGAAAAATTAGAAGAAAAATCTTTTGATATACTTTTTAAAAAATAATTAAAAGAAGCCCAGCGGCTTCTTTTTTTGTGAAAATTTTCAAAAACTAAAAAATCTATTATAATAATTTTAAGGAGTTATTATGGATATATTTATTGTTGAAGATGATAAAAAAATTTGTGAGGAGCTTTGTTTTCAGCTTGAGCTTTTGGGATATAAGTGTTTTGTTCCAAATGATTTTTCTAATATTTTGGATGAATTTCAAAAAAGAGATTATAAGCTTGTTTTGATGGATTTGAAACTTCCTTTTGAAAATGGATTTTATTGGTGTGAGAAAATTAGGGAAATTTCAAATCTTCCTATAATTTTTCTAACCAGTGCGGCTGATGATATAAATTTAATTAATGCTATAAATTATGGGGCAGATGATTTTATTTCAAAGCCTTTTTCTATGCAAGTTTTAAATATGAAAATCAAGGCCCTTCTTAGAAGGTCTTATGATTTTTCTGGGAAAAATTTAAACCTTTCTTATAAAAATATTTCTTTGATTAAGGATAAGATGATTTTAAAAATTAATGACAAGGAAATAAATCTTTCTAAAAATGAATTTTTGATTTTGGAAATCCTTATGGAAAAACCTGAAAAAATTATTTCGAGAGAAGCTATTATGGATAAACTTTGGGCGACTGATTCTTTTATTGATGATAATACTTTGACTGTAAATATCAACAGGCTTAGGAAAAAATTGAAAAATCTTTCTTTAGATGATTTTATTCAAACAAAAAAGGGAGTGGGATATTTTATAAAATGAAAAATTTTAAATTATTTTTTAGCATTAATAGGGCTTATATTTTCTCCTTTTTTATTTTTCTTATCTCATCTTTAATATTTTCTTTTGCCTTTCCTATAGATTTTAGGATTTTTTCCTATTGCTTATTAATTTTATTTTTTATTTTTTTATTTATAGGAATTTTTAGATTTTTTAAAGTAAAAAAGTGTTTGGAAAAAAATTCTTTTTCTTTTTTTGAGAAAAATCTTTATGAAAGGCATTTGAAAGAAATTTTTGAAAGTAAGGAAAAAGAAATAGAAAATCTTAGAATTTCTAGTAAACTAAGGCAAAATGATTTGGAAAATCTTTTGACAATTTGGACCCATCAAATAAAAACACCCCTTTCAAGTATTTCTTTGATTAGCGAAAGGGAAGAAAATTATGATATAAAAAGAGAACTAATAAGGATTGACGATTATATTGCATCGATTTTGTCCTTTATAAAATTAGGTCAGGATAGTCTGGATTATTCTTTTAAATCTTTTTCTATTGAAAAGCTTATTAAAGATATTGTAAAAAGATATAGGAGTTTTTTTATCCATAAAAATTTAAAATTAATTCTTGATATAGAAGATGAAAATATAGTTTCAGATCCAAAATGGCTGGGATTTGTCCTTGAGCAGGTTTTGTTTAATGCTATAAAATACACAGACAAGGGATATATAAAAATATCCTACCATGATTTTATTTTAAAAATTGAAGATTCTGGAATTGGTATTAAAAAAGAGGATTTGAAAAATATTAATAAATTTGGATTTAGTGGAGATAGTGATAAAAGAGATGCAAATTCAACTGGCATAGGACTTTTTTTGGTAAATGATATTTTAAAAAAGCTTGGATATGCTTATAAAATCGAATCTAAAGAAAAAATGGAACTATATTTTCAATTAATCTTAAAAAATCTGATATTATAGAAAATTAATCGGCATTTGCCGATTTTTTTAATCTTACAATATGTAAGTTTAGGGGAAAAATTGTAAGTTTAGATTAGGGATTTTTTCTTTTATTTTTTGTAATATAGACTCAGGAGGAATATATGAATATATTAGAAGTTAAAAATTTAAGAAAAGTTTATAATAGTGAAGATAAAAATACAGAGGTTGTTGCCTTAAAAGATATTAATTTTGATGTTGAAGAGGGCGAATTTGTTGCCATAATGGGCGAGAGTGGGTCTGGAAAGTCTACTCTTTTAAATTTGATTGCAACTTTGGATAAAGAAACTTCTGGAGATGTGATTTTGTCTGGTGAAAATACAAAAAATAAAAGTGATAAGGAAAGGGCAAAGTTTAGGAGGGAAAAATTGGGCTTTGTCTACCAATATTTTTCGCTTTTATCTTCTTTAAACAACAGGGACAATATATTTTTGCCTTTGGTTTTGGCAAATGAAAAATACAAAATTATGGAAGAAAAATTAGCTCCTATTGCAAGTGCCTTAAAAATTGAAAATCTTTTGGATAAATTTCCTTATCAAATTTCCGGAGGACAAAAACAAAGAGTTGCCGTTGCAAGATCTCTTATTACAAATCCAAAAATTTTACTGGCAGATGAGCCAACAGGAGCCTTGGATTCGAATTCATCAATGGAGCTTTTAAATATTTTTGAAAAAATAAACAAAAATGGGCAAACAATTCTTATGGTAACTCATTCAACCATGGCTGCTGCAAGGGCCTCTAGGGTTTTATTTATAAAAGATGGGAAAATTTTCTATGACCTTTATAAGGGAGATAGGACCAATGACCAAATGTATGAAAAATTGGTCAAATCTCAAATGATGATTTTATCTGGAGGTGAGGGATTTGAACAAGCTTAATTTTAAAATGGCGACAAGGGGAATAAAAAATAATAAATTTTTGTATTTTCCTTACATTTTGGCATCAAGTTTTATGCTTTTCATTTTTAATCTTTTAATAGATTTAAAAAGTGAAAAATTTATTCTAGACTCCAGGGGAAGCGAAATCATAAAAACTCTTTTGGAAATGGGTTCATGGATTGTGGCTATTTTTTCTCTGATTTTTCTTGTCTACATGGCAAAAACCATTGTCAAAAATCGCTACAAGGAATTGGGACTTTTGTATGGACTTGGAATGGACAAAAAATCTTTGAGAAAAATTTTGATTATAGAAAATTTAATTCTTGGAATTTTAGTCTTGATAATTGGAACATTTTTTACAATTCTTTTGGGACCTCTTTTTATAAATTTGGTGGCAAGAATTTTAAAAATTCAAACTCAAATTAAACTTTCTATAAATTTTTCTAAGTTAGCTTTGGGACTTATGATTTTTGCCACAATCTTTATTTTAATAACTTTGATAAGTTTAAATTCAATTAGAAAAACAAATCCAATTGAGCTTTCAAAACTTTCCCAAAAAGGAGAAAAAGAGCCAAGGGCAAATATTATTTCTATGATTTTAGCCATAATTTTGATTGGATATGGCTATTATACAGCCCTTTCAATTGATGGGGGAATATTTCAAGCTCTTCCAAGATTTTTACCAGCAAGTATAGCCGTAATAATTGGAACATATTTTTTCTTCAGGTCTCTTGTGATTTGGATTTTAAAAGCAATTAGAAAAAATAAAAAAATTTATTATAAGGGCACAAATATGACCTTTATAGGTGAGCTTATCAAAAGAAGCAAGGAATCTGCCATGGCTCTTTCATCAATTACAATTATCTCTTCACTTTTTCTTTTGAGTTTTGTTGTAATGAGTGCCATGTTTGTTGGGAAAAATGATTTATTAGATAGGATTGCTCCAAGTGATTTTTTGATCCAATACCAAGAAAATGATAAGGAAAGTGAAAAATATACAAAAAATTTCCTTGAAAAAAATATAGACAAAGAAAAAATAAAAAATCTTGGAGAATTTAAAAGAAAAGGTCTTGTAGTTAGTGAAAAATCACCTGGAAAATTTTCTATACTGGAAGATGATGATTTAAGAAAAACAATAATGGATGATAAAACAAAAATTATATCCATAACAGATATAAAATCCTTTAATATGGCAAATAAGACAAATATTTCTCTTAAAAAGGATGAGGCTATAGTTTTTGATTCCAAAGCAAAAAAATACGGAAAAATTTCTTTAGAAAATCAAAATTTGAAAGTAAAAGAAAATGCAAAAAACATTTCCTATGTCTTAATGGATCCTACGACAAGTCTTTTTCACAATATTCTTGTAGTTGTAGATGATTTGGATGAATTTTCAAAAAAAATATCTGATGGCAAAAATAATAAGATTTTCCCTAGTGTATCAGGAACGTATTTTGACCTAAAAGAAAAAAATCAAAAAAATATTGATGAGATGGCAAATACATTAAATAAAAATATATCTGATACAGATGAAATTTTAGTTAAAAATTCCATAGAAAACAGGATGGAATTTGATAAAATTCACACGGGAGCCTATATTGTTGTTCTTATTTTAGCCCTAGTATTTTTAATCTCAACCATAATTGTAATTTATTACAAACAAGCCGCAGAAGGTCTTGAAGATGGAAGAAATATAAAAATATTACAAAAAGTGGGAATGAGCAAAAAAGAAATAAAAAAATCAGTCAAAAAACAAAACTATTTTACATTTTTTGGTCCACTAATAATTTCAATAATCCATATTTTAATCGCGTCAAAACTTGCCTTTGGCATGATTCAAATGTTTGCCATGCTTGAGCTTAGAAGATTTATAGAAATAGAAGCGATTTGTATAATAATTTTCTCATTAATTTATATAATGATATTTAGAATAACCTTACCAATATATTTTGAGATGGGAAAATTAAATAAGGAGTAAAAATGAAAAAAATATTTAAAATTCTTCTATATATAATAATTTCAATTTCAATATTAGGATTTTTGTTTATATTTTTGTGGACAAAAATTCCGGAATTTAAAGCCAAAAAAGAAATTTCAGATTTGGGAAAATATGCTCAAAAAATAGAAGATATAAAGATTGATGACCAAGTAGAAATCATTGGTCTTGGAGAAGCTACACATGGTAACAAAGAATTTCAAGAATTAAAATTAGACATATTAAAAAAATTAGTAAAAGATGCAAATGTTAGAGCCTTTGCCTTGGAATGTGATTTTTCAGAAGGGATGGAAATAGATTCTTATGTAAAATCAGGAAAATTTCAAAAAAATCCATCAAAAATTTTCTCCTTTACAATCTATCATACAAATCAGATGAATGATTTAATAAATTGGATAAAAAAATACAACCAAAATCACGACCAAAAAATTTCCTTTTACGGTTTTGATATGCAAAATCCAGAAAATTCCGTAAAACTTTTAAAAGATTTTGTAAAAAAAGAAAATATAGATTTTGATATAAAAAGTCTGGATGTCTTAGAAAAAGATAATATTTCAATCAAAGATCCAAAGATGAAAGTCTTGGAAGAAAATTTAAAAAAATTAAATGAAAAACTTGAAAAAAATACCAAAGAAAAAAGACTTATAGAAAATATTCTATCAAGTTTTCCATATTATAAAATGGTTGATGATTATGTAAAATCAAGTGAATATAGAGATGAAAAAATGGCAGAAAATATTTCTTGGATAAAAGATTACGAAAAAAATTCAAGAATAATGATAGCAGGCCACAATGGCCATATTGGAAAAAAGGAACCAATGTATAAAAATATGGGAGAAAATTTACTGGAAAAATATAAAAAATCATATTTTCCAATAGGAACAGATTTTTATAAAACAAAGGTAAATATAAAAACTATGCAAAAAAATCAAAGGACAATACAAAAATTTATATCAGCAGATCCTTTTGCCTACCAGGCAAAAAATTATAAAAATTCCTATTATTTAGATTTTTCAAAAGTAAAAGATGGAGATTGTAAAAATCTCTTAGATTCAAAAATAAAAATGGGCTCATTAGGCGAAGGCTACACTTGGGTAATGAAATTTATCCCATACTCATATAGAATAGAAAATTCTCCAAAAGAAATTTTTGATTCGATGATTTTTGTATATGAAGCAAATCCTATTAAAAATATAGAAAATTAAAAAAGCTCTTGGGTTAGCCAAGAGCTTTATTTTTACATCCTAAAAATTTCTTTTCCAAGTTTTGTATTTTTTGGATCTTCTTTTTCGAATACTATTTTTTTAACGTCATTTTGGAATTTTATGTCTTTGTAGAGGATGCCTCCTACAAAATCTTCGCCTTTTTTGAATAATTTGTAGACTTTTTCTCCGTCTTCTTTTTTGATTTCTTCTATTGCTTCGCCTGAATTTAAGCCTGCTGAAAATAGTTTTATATCTCCAAGAAGTAGGGATGAAAATGGTTTTGGTGTTTGGTAGGTTTTGTTATCTCCTGTCATATTGCTTCCTGCAATTTCTCCCATTTCCATTGATGCTGTCCAAAGACCGATTGTAGCTTGTCCTAATTGCATACAGTCTCCTGCTGCATATACATTATCATCACTTGTTTTTAAATTTTCATTTACAAGGATTCCACGTTCAATTTCAAGTCCAGATTTTTCTGCAAGTTCTAGATTATTTCTCACACCAGTTTGAACCAAAATTGTATTTGCTTCGATTTCTTCTCCATCTTCAAGTTTTATTCCACAAACTTTACCATCTTTTTCTAAAATTTCTGCAGTATTTTTTCCTGTAGAAGTTTTGATTCCTGCGTCATTTAATTCTTTTTCTAACTTTTTGGAAAGTTCATTATCAAGTTGTTTTCCTAAAATATAGTCAAAAGTTTCAATAACAAGGACTTCGCAACCTGTATTTTTTACAGAAAAAGCAGCTTCAAGTCCCAAAAGTCCCCCACCAATTACTACAACTTTCTTGTTTTCCTTGATGTGGTTTTTGAAAGAATTTAAATCTTCAACACTTCTAATTGCAAAAACTCCATCAGCGTCAATATTTTTTATTGGTGGCACAAATGGATGAGATCCTGTTGCTATAAGGGCTTTTTTATATTCAATTTCTTCCCCATTTTTTAAAATTGCCTTTTTATTTTCAAGGTCAAGTTTTTCTACTTCACATTCAAGCTTTTCTTCTATATTATTTTTTTCGTACCATTCAGGTTTTTTTACCAAAATTTCATCATCTGTAAAATCTTTTGCAATAAGCTCAGATAATTTTGTTCTCCAATAAGTGTGTTTTGCTGATTTTGAAATTATAATAATAGAAGAATTTTCTTCTTTTTTTCGAATAGTTTCAGCAGCCTTTTGACCTGCTATTCCATTTCCAACAATTAAATAATCGTACATTTATTTTCTCCTTTTGTTTATTTATTAACTAAAATTTTTTCTCTTCCTATTAGTTTACCCATTTTCAATTAATTTATCTATAAATTGGGTAAATTAATAGAGTAAAAGGAAATAAAAATTGAAAATTAAAATAAAGAAAGAATTTCAAAATGGATGATTATGTAAAACTTGCTTATGATGCAATTAAATATTATTTGGAAAATAAAACGTATCTTAGGAATTTTGATAAAAAATTTGAAAATAAATTAAATGGGATAAGAGTTGAAGTGAAAATTGATGGAAGACTAAAAGGAATTTCTGGCTCAATTTTTCCAACTAGAAAAAATTTAGGACTTGATATAGTTTATGAGGCAGTAAATGCAGGATTTTTTGATCTAAAATTTAATCCAATTAGAAAAGAAAATTTAAAACATTTAGAGATAAAAGTTTTTGAATATTTTGATGTAGAAAAACTTAGATTTATTGAAGATTTCAAAGATTATGATGGAATAATGCTTTCTTTTATGGAAGAAAACTATTATGTCTATAGAAAAGACTTTGATTCTGATATAAAAATGCTAGAAAAAGCCCTAGAAATTTCTAATGTTGATAGCTGGGATAATTTTTCTATTGATAAATTTAAGCTTAAAATTCATAAATAAGGGAGATATTATGTGGCTTTTACTTGCGATTTTTTCATCAATTTTTGCAGCTCTTACTTCAATTTTGGCAAAAGTTGGAATTGAAGGGGTAAATTCAAATCTTGCAACTGCAATCAGGACTTTTGTAGTTTTAATAATGAGCTGGGGCATGGTTTTTATTACTTCTTCATTTTCTGGAATTTATAATATTAGCAAAAAATCCTGGATATTTTTAATTTTATCAGGTCTTGCAACTGGACTTAGTTGGCTTTGTTATTATGGAGCCTTAAAATATGGAAATGCTTCAAAGGTTGTTCCGATTGATAAAATGAGTGTGGTTTTAACTTTGATTCTTGCATTTTTATTTTTGGGCGAAGAATTTACGGCAAAATCTATTATTGGATGTATTTTAATTACAGCAGGAACTCTTTTTATGGTTTTATAAATATATATTTTTTTAAATAAAAAGCAATTTGACTTTTTCCTTTAAAAATAGTAAATTAGTCAGTAGATATAGGCAATTAAAAGAAGAGTAGTTTTAAAAAATAATTTACAGAGAGGCCTTTAGGTGAAAGTGGCTATGAATTTTTTATTATGAAGATCATCTTTTAGCTTAATAAATGAAAAAATTAGTTTATTACGTAAGATAGGCGTTAACTTCATACTCAATTTTTGGGTGGACCGTCCCTTCTGGGGGCGTTTTTTTATTATAATTTATTTTAAAAGAAAATTTATAAGAAAGAAAGGGAATTATGGCAAGTTTTAAATCACTAGATACAAAAAATACTAAACAAAGAGAACTTGATCTTTCCAAATATTGGCAAGAAATTGACCTGTTGGATAAGACTTTTACAACAAGAGAAGATGCAGACGAATATATAATTTTTGATGGCCCTCCAACTGCAAATGGAAAACCAGGAATCCATCACGTTATAGCAAGAACCTTGAAGGATATGACTTCAAGATATAAAAATATGATGGGCTTTAAGGTTTTGAAAAAAGCTGGATGGGATACACACGGACTTCCTGTTGAAATCGAAGTTGAAAAAGAATTAGGCTTTACAGAAAAAGATCAAATAGAAAAATACGGCGTTGAAAAATTCAACCAAAAATGTAAGGATTCTGTTTTTAAATATTCTGATATGTGGAGAGATATGTCAGACAGGATGGCTTTTCTTTACGATATGGACAATCCTTACATAACTTTGGACAATGATTATATAGAAACTGAATGGTGGCTATTAAATGAGGCTTTCAAAAAAGGATTAATTTATGAAGGCGCAAAAGTTATGCCATATTGTCCGAGATGTGGTACAGGTCTTGCAAGTCACGAAGTTGCTCAAGGCTATCAAATGGATAAGGCCATAACTTTAATTTGTAAATTTAAGAAAAAAGATGCTGACAATGAATATTTCCTAGCTTGGACAACAACTCCATGGACTCTTCCATCAAACGTAGCTTTAACTGTTCATCCAGAACTTAGCTATGTAAAAGTAAATGATAAAACTGATGGCTGCTATTATTATTTGGCAAAATCTTTGCTTGAAAAAGTTATGGCAGATCATGAATACGAAGTTGTTGAAGAGATGAAAGGAAAAGATCTTGAGTATGTTGAATATGAACAACTACTTCCTTATGTAAAACCAGATGGCAAGGCATTTTTCTTAACTTGTGCTGATTATGTTTCAGCAGAAGACGGAACAGGAATTGTTCACACAGCTCCAGCTTTTGGAGAAGATGACTACCAACTTGGAAGAAAATATAATTTGCCATTCGTTCAACCAGTTGACCTTGAAGGATGTTTTACAGAAACTCCTTGGAAGGGCAAATTTATTTTTGATACAAACGAAGAAATTTTCATTCATCTAAGAGATGAGGGAAAAGTTTATAAAAAACAAACAATCGAACACAATTATCCTCACTGTTGGAGATGTAAAACTCCGCTTGTTTATTACGCAAAACCATCTTGGTATATAGAAATGAGCAAACTTTCCGAAAAAATGGTTGAAAATAATAACGAAGTTAATTGGTATCCACAAACAATCGGGGATAAAAGATTTGGAAATTGGCTTGAAAATGTAAAAGATTGGGCAATTTCAAGATCAAGATATTGGGGAACTCCACTAAATCTTTGGAGATGTGACGATTGTGGTCATGTTGAATCAATTGGTTCAAGAAAAGAATTAGCAGAAAAAGCAAGAGAAGATATAAGTGAAGATATAGAACTTCACAGACCTTATGTTGATGATGTAACTTTAACTTGTCCAGAATGTGGAAAAGTAATGCACAGGGTTCCAGATGTAATTGACGTTTGGTTTGACTCAGGAGCAATGCCATTTTCACAAGTTCATTATCCATTTGAAAAAGGGGAAGATTTAGAAAATTATTTCCCAGCAGATTTCATTTGCGAAGGAATTGACCAAACAAGAGGATGGTTTTATTCACTCATGGCTATTTCAACAATTATTACAGGAAAAGCACCATACAAAAATGTATTAGTAAATGACTTGGTTGTTGATAAAAATGGACAAAAAATGTCAAAATCAAAAGGAAATACCCTAAATCCTTTCGAATTATTTGATAAATATGGGGCAGATGCTGTAAGATTTTATTCATTATATGTATCACCTTGCTGGGTTCCAACAAAATTTGATGAAAAAGGTCTAATTGAAGTTAAAAATAATTTCTTTAGAACAATCGAAAATGTTTATAATTTCTTTGTTCTTTATGCAAATACAGATAATATTGGACTTGATGAGATCAAAAATTTTGAAAATGTAGAGCTTGAAGAAATCGACAAGTGGTTATATTCAAGATTAAATTCACTATTAAAAGCTTATTACGAACAAATGGAATCTTTTGACTACAACAAGGTTGTTCATTTGGTAAATGATTTTGTTGTAGAAGACTTATCAAATTGGTATATAAGAAGAAATAGAAAGAGATTTTGGAGAGAAGATTTAACAGAATCCAAAAAAGCAGTTTACAAAACATGCTACGATGTTTTAGTAAGTCTTTCTAAAATGACAGCTCCAATAGCTCCATTTATTTCAGAAGAAATCTACAGAAATTTAACAGGCGGACTTTCAGTTCACGTTGAAAAACTTGATGAAGTTAATGAAGATTTAATTGATGAAAAATTAGAAGAGAAAATGGATCTTGTAAGAAAAATGGTTACACTTGGTCGTGCATCAAGGGAAAAAGAATCAATCAAGGTTCGCCAACCTCTAGAAAAAATAATAGTAGATGGATCATTTAAAGACACAATCGGTGATTTGACAGGTTTAATCAAAGAAGAATTAAATATAAAAGAAGTTGAATTTGCAGACGATCTTTCAGACTTTATGGATTATTATTTAAAACCAAATTTCAGAAAAGTTGGACAAATTTTTGCTAAAAACGTAGGAGCCTTTGGTAAATTCTTGGCTAGTGTTGATGCAAAAGAATTTGTAGAAAAAGTTGAAAATTCTCCACAAGAAATCGAAATAAATGGAGAAAAATACACTGTCGAAAAAGATTATCTTGATATAAGAATCCAAGCAAAAGAAGGATTTGATGTTGAGATGGATGGAAATGTCTTTGTAGTTTTAGATACAGAAATCACAGAAGATCTTAAAAAAGAAGGATATGCAAGAGAATTTGTATCAAAAATCCAAAATCTTAGAAAAGATAATGGATACGAAGTTACAGATAGAATTGATATTTTCTACAGCGCAGATGATGAATTGAAAAATGCTTTAAAAGAATTTGAAGAAGAAATCAAAAAAGAAACTTTAGCAGATACAATGGAAGTAAAAGACCTTGATACAGAAGAATTCGAATTAAATGATAAAAGTGTAAAAATTGAACTAGAAAGAAAATAAATATAAGAGGAAGTGGGGAAACTTGCTTCCTTTTTTTGTGGATTGGAGTATATATGAAAATTGTACTTATGAATATGGTAAAAATTTATGATGAAAAAAATAATAAGGTTCTAGTTTTAGATAAAAAGAAAAAATATGGCTGGGAGGGCCTCACTTTTCCAGGTGGAAAAGTTGAAAAAAACGAATCTTTTGAAAATTCAGTAATAAGAGAGGCAAAAGAGGAAACAAATTTAGAAATAAAAAATCCAAAATTCGTAGGAATAATTACTTGGGCATTTACAAATGATAAGGGCGAATTTCAAAAAGACGTTGGACTTTTGTATCAAACAAATGATTTTTCTGGAAAATTAATTGAAAATAATAGGGAAGGAAAATTGTTTTGGAAAGATTATGAGGAATTTAAAAAGATGGAAAAGATGAGCGATTCTATGCCAGAAATTTTAAAAATTTATGACGGTAAATACAGGGAAATTTATTGGGATGTGGATAAGGATAGAAAGGATTATTATTAATAAATTTAAAACTTAAAAAATATAAAGACTAATGGTAGCAGAATAGGTATGTTCTGCTATTTTTTAGTTATTTATCTAATTGATTTCACAAAAAACATTAAAAAATCAATTTATAAATATATAAGTATTTAAAATATATAAAAAATATAGAAAAAAAATCAAAAAGTTTTACGCTAAGGTTAAGATTAAAGATAATGTAAGAAAAGAAAAATATAAAAATATGACAAAAGAAAGCTAGAATTTCAATTGGAAACGTTGTTCTTATAAAAAAAGTTGACTTTTACGTTAGGTATATTGTTAATATCTAAACAAGGAAAACATTTATATGTTTTTAAATTAAGAAGAAGGAGATAGAGTGGTGGAAAAAACAAAAAATTATTCAGATGCTGTTAGTAAAGCTGAATCCACTAAGAAAAAACTTGATAAAAAGTATTTTAGCAAGGGTTTAAATATTGGTATTCAATCTGGTATATATTATGGACTTTACACAGCATTAGTAACTACAGCCACAGTGTATGGAATATGGAAGTTTTGGTATTCAGGTGAAGCTGGACTTTCAGATATTACATTGGCTTTTATTCTTGGAACACTTGCAACAGGAATAAACGATTTAACATCAGCAATCTGGGCTTTAGCAAATTCAATTATCAAGGGGAAATTTGGAGATTTTATAAAGACTTTAAAAACAAAGCCAGGAATGATAATGGTATTTGCAGCTATAGTCGGAGGGCCGATAGCAGGAGTTACATATATTCTTGCTGTTCAAATGGGAGGACCAGTTGTTATACCTATAGCGGGTCTTAATGTAGCTATTGGAGCAATTCTTGGAAGAATAATCTTAAAGCAAGAATTATCAGCAAGAACAATTTTAGGAATTGTTATTTGCTTAGCTTCGTCTCTTTTAATAGGCGCGACAAGTCTTACTGGAGAGGTTAAAGATGGAATGGTTTTAGGAATAATCCTTGCAATCGTGGCAGCATTTGGATGGGGACTTGAAGGAGTTATAGCTGGATTTGGAACTTCAATGATTGATTCGGAAATAGGAATAGCTATTAGGCAAACCACATCATCATTAGCAAATCTATTAATAGTTTTACCAGTTTTTGGAATAATTGAAGGGAGCGGAATACATCTTATTTCTGGTCTTTTCATAAATGCTATTACTGATCCAACAATTTTAATTTTATTTGCTAGTGGATTTTTTACATTTATATCATTTGCCTTTTGGTATAAAGGAAATTCAATGTGCGGAGCAGCTTTAGGTATGGCATGCAATGGAACATATACTTTCTGGGGTCCATTTTTCTGTTGGATTATACTTGGAATAATTTTGAAAAATCCAGGTTATGAAATAGTGCCAATAGCATGGTTAGGATCACTTCTTATGGCATTAGGAATATTTATAATGAGTGTAAATCCACTTGATTATTTTAAAAGAGGTAACAAATAATGAGAAGACCATTAAACTATGAAATATTAAAATATTTTACTAATGTGGATAAGGCGTCTGCAAAAGATGTTTATCAAGCGTTAAAAGATGAATTCAAAAATCACAAGGCTTTTACAATGGAAAATATAATAGAAAGTCTTATGACGGCTAAAGAAAATGGATTAATAGATGAGGATTCATATATGCTAATAGATGATGAATTAGTTGTTTATTATAAAGCAAGTGAAGAACAAAAAAATACTATAAATTCTTATATTAAGTAGGTGAAAATATGCAATACGAATCACAAGCAATAGGTCTTATAGAAACTTTGGGTATGTTGCCAGCTATAAAGGCATTAGATGCTATGCTAAAAGCAGCAGATGTAAAGTTTGTATCCTATGAAAACGTAGGATCAACTCTAGTTACTGTAATAGTAAGAGGAGATGTTTCATCATGTATGAGTGCAGTAAAAGCCGGAGTAGCTGAAGGTGAAAAAATTGGAAAAATAACAGCTCATAATGTTATGAAACGACCAGTAACAAATGTAAGTAAAGTAATTTCAGTTCATAAAGTAGAAGATTAGGAGAAAAGATGCAAGCATTAGGAGGCATAGAAACTTTCGGTTTAGTATATGTGCTAGAAGCCGCAGATGCAATGGAAAAAGCAGGTAGTGTAGAAATTATTGGTTACGAAAACGTAGCCAGTGGATATATTTCAATACTTGTAAAAGGAGATGTGTCAGCAGTTGAATCAGCAGTACAAGCAGGAGTTAAGGCAGTAGAAGCTATGGGAGCAGAAGTTTACTCGTCATTAGTAATACCAAGCCCACATCCAGATTTAGAGAAAGTAACCGAAATTTATAATTTAGATAATTTGATTTAAGGGGTGGACTATGAAAGTAATAGATACAGATCTTCTTTCGATTCAACAAGCAAGAATTTTATTAGAACAGGCAGAAAATTCTAGGGAAATTCTTCTTGACATTGACAAAGAAACAAGAAATGAACTATTAAAAAAAATAAAACAATATTACAAAACTAACATAGACCAACTTGCAAAAATGTCTTTTGAAGAAACATCATATGGAAAATATGAGGATGAGATAAAACTTGGAAATTATTATTTAGATAATTTGGAAAATGAATTGAAAGCATATCCTCAAATATATGATATAGTAAAAAATCAAAACTCAAGACAAGTAGCTCTTTCAAAAGGTGTTAGTCTTGTATTTATAGCCCCATACCTATCAACACTTACTAGTTTTCAAGCCATATATTTTGCAATAAGAGCTTTAAATCCTCTTATTGTAGTAAGTGATTTACGATGTGAAAAGACTGTAACAAAAATGGTTGAAGATATTAAGAAAATCTTAAAAGAAAATTTTTATCCAAGAGGTTTTTTAGATATTTTAACCTATAACTCTGACTTAGGAGAAAAAACCTTATATGAAAGTGAAAAAGTTTCATTCATATTGGAAAATCTTCTAAGCGAAAACAAAAGAAAAATCCAAAACGATAAGGCTCAAATTTTTAAAGCGGAAATAGGAAATAACATAGTATTTATCGACAAAGATTGTGATATAGATAAGGCAAGTTGTGAAGTTATAAATTCAAAAACATTTAATAACGGACTTTTGCCAGGAGTAGAGCAATCAATAGTAGTAGAAGAAAATGCTTATGAAAAGGTTGTAGAAAAATTTAAAGAATATGGAGCATTTTTTCTAAGCAAAGACGAACATATAAAACTTGAAAAAATATTATATGATCAAGACCATAATTGCAGAAAGGAACTTATAGGAAGAAGTGCAAGGCAAATCGCCGAAATTGCAGGAATAAAAGTTAATTCAGATACAAAAATTCTAGTGGTTACAAAACCATATGTATCAGAAAAAAGTCCTTATTCAAAAGAAAAATATAATCCTATAGTTTCTTTATATATAGAAAATGATTGGTTGAATGCTTGTGAAAAATGCGTTGAATTAATTTTAAACGACAAAAAAGGTCAAAGCCTTTCAATATATTCTGACGATGCATATGTAATTGAACAATTTATAGAAAAAAAACCTGTAGCAAGAGTTTTGGTGAACTCACCAACTGGTTTAGGTTCAGTAGGAATAGGAACAAACCTTCCCATAAGTTTTAGCCTATCAACAAAAAAAATAGAAGGATGCAATCAAACATCACTAACACCAAACCATTTTATGAAATTTAGAGAAATAGGTATATGTGATAAAAAAGATATAAGCTCCTTTCTAAGCGAAAAAACTGTCAAAAAAGATAAAGATTTATTTGATAAAATATTAAATTCATTAGAAAAAGATTATTAGGAGGAGAAATGGACTTAAGAGAATTTTCTAAGAAATTGGCAATGGCAACAGAGCATATGTCAGATTCAGAAAAAGAAAGTGTACGCAAATTATTTGAAAAAGTGCAAGATCAATTAAATAAAGAAGATAATAAAAATTGTGATTTAAGTGTGGGAATACAAAGTGAAGGAACACAAATTCCTAATGGACCTACTCAAAGACTTATTGATTTAAAGGCAAACTTTTTAAAACAAGTTCCAACTATAACCTTGCATAGGGCAAAAATAGTAACAGAACTAACAAAAGCAAATCCAGGAATGCCAAAGAATGTTCTAAGAGCAAAAGCTTTTAGAAAAAATTGTGAAACAGCACCACTTGTAATTCAAGATAATGAATTAATAGTAGGTTCACCTTGTGGGGCACCAAGAAGCGGAGCATTTTCTCCAGATATTTCTTGGAGATGGTTAAGAGATGAATTAGATACAATTGAAAACAGACCACAAGATCCATTCCACATTTCAGAAGAAGACAAACAATATTGTAAAGACGTATTGTTCCCATTCTGGGAAGGAAGAAGTCTTGATGAAGTATGTGAAGACCAATATAGAGATGCTGGAGTATGGGAATTATCAGGAGAATCTTTCGTATCAGACTGTTCTTACCACCAAGTAAATGGAGGAGGAGATTCCAATCCAGGATATGATGTAATCCTAATGAAAAAAGGAATGAAAGATATCCAACAAGAAGCAAAAGAGCACTTAGAAAAACTTGATTATTCAAATCCAGAAGATATAGATAAAATTTACTTCTACAAATCAGTAATAGAAACAACTGAAGGGGTAATGATATATGCTAAAAGATTAAGTGAATATGCAAAACAATTAGCTCAAAAAGAAACAAATCCAAAAAGAAAAATTGAATTGGAAAAAATAGCAGAAGTAAATGCTCACGTTCCAGCAAATAAACCTAGAACATTTTGGGAAGCGATACAAGCAGTTTGGACAATAGAATCCTTGCTTGTAGTTGAAGAAAACCAAACAGGAATGTCAATAGGAAGAGTTGACCAATATATGTATCCATTCTACAAAAAAGATATTGAAAGTGGAAGAATGAATGATTACCAAGCTTTTGAACTTGCAGGATGTATGCTAATAAAAATGAGCGAGATGATGTGGCTAACAAGTGAAGGTTCATCTAAATTCTTTGCAGGATATCAACCATTCGTTAATATGACAATCGGTGGAATCACAAGAGAAGGTGTCGATGCAACAAATGATTTAACATATCTTTTGATGGATGCGGTAAGACATGTGAAAATATACCAACCATCACTTGCAACAAGAATCCACACAAAATCTCCAGAAAAATATTTAAGAAAAATTGTAGATGTAGTAAGAGCTGGAATGGGCTTCCCTGCTTGCCACTTTGATGATACTCACATAAAAATGATGCTTGCAAAAGGAGTAAGCGTAGAAGATGCTAGAGATTATTGTATGATGGGATGCGTTGAACCACAAAAATCTGGAAGATTATATCAATGGACATCAACTTCATACACACAATGGCCAATAGCAATAGAATTAACATTAAACCACGGTGTTCCACTTTGGTATGGAAAACAAGTTACACCTGATTTAGGAAGTCTCTCAAACTTTGATACTTGGGAAAAATTTGAAAAGGCTGTAAAAGAACAAATTTCATATATAACAAAATTAACAGCAGCAGCAACTACAATATCTCAAATAGTTCACAGAGATATGGCACCTAAGCCTTTAATGTCAATAATGTATGAAGGCTGTATGGAACATGGAAAAGATGTTTCAGCAGGTGGAGCAATGTATAATTTTGGTCCAGGAGTTGTATGGTCAGGACTTGCAACTTATGCAGATAGTATGGCAGCGATCAAAAAATTAGTTTATGACGATAAAAAATATAGCCTAGAACAATTAAATGAAGCATTAAAAGCAGAATTTAAAGGCTATGAACAAATTAAAAGAGATTGCTTAGACGCTCCAAAATATGGTAACGATGATGACTATGCAGATAAGATTTGTAACGATATTATAAACTTTACAGAAAGAGAACACGCAAAATATAGAACACTTTATTCAAGACTTTGCCATGGAACACTTTCAATATCTAATAATACACCATTTGGACAAATGACAGGAGCATCAGCTAACGGTCGTGATGCATGGACACCATTATCAGATGGTATATCACCAACTCAAGGTGCTGACTTTAATGGGCCAACAGCAATTATAAAATCAGTATCAAAAATGGCAAATGATTCAATGAATATGGGTATGGTACACAATTTCAAAATTCAAAAAGGAATTTTAGATTCTATAGAAGGAGAAAATGCTCTTGTAACCTTATTACGTACAGCATGTATGTATGGAAATGGAGAGATGCAATTTAACTACTTAGATAATGAAACTATGCTAGATGCTCAAGAACATCCAGAAAAACATAGAGATTTAGTAGTTCGTGTAGCTGGATATTCAGCCTTCTTCGTTGAATTATGTAAGGATGTTCAAGACGAAATTATAAGTCGTACAATGCTAGAACATTTCTAGAATAGAAAGGAATATAAATGGATGTAGATTCAAATAAAGAAGGAATTGAAAGGACTGCTAGAATTTTCAATACTCAAAAGTACAACGTCCATGATGGTCCAGGAGTAAGAACTTTAATATTTTTCAAGGGTTGCCCACTTAGATGCAAGTGGTGCTCCAATCCTGAAGGATTAAAAAGAGAATATCAAGTGATGATTAAAAAAAATGCTTGTATAAATTGTGGTCAATGTGTTAGTGTTTGTCCAAAAAAAATTCATTATATGGAGAATGGAACACACAAAGTTCATAGAGATATAACTTGTATAGGTTGTAGAAGATGTGAGAAAAATTGCCTTCAAAAAGCTATAGAAATTGTAGGCGAAGACAAAACAATAACTGAATTAATGGATATTGTAAAAGAAGATAAAGATTTTTATATGATGAGTGGTGGTGGACTAACAGTAGGCGGAGGAGAATGTAGTGCTCAAGCTGAAAGTTTGAAATCCCTACTTGAAGCAAGTCATATGAGTGGAATTAATACAGCCATAGAAACTTGTGGATATACTTCAAGAAAATCTTTGGATTTAATAAAAGACCATGTAGATTTATTTTTATTTGATATTAAGCAAATGGATCCTGTAAAACATAAATATTGGACTGGAGTAAATAATGAAAGAATCTTATCCAATCTAAGATATTTACTCGAATGTGGAAAAAAAGTTAGGGTAAGGATGCCAATTTTAAAAGGAGTAAATGATAGCCACGAAGAAATAAAAGCAGTTGTAGATTTTTTAGAAGATTTTAAATGTTTTAAAAATTTCGATGGCATAGATTTACTTCCTTATCATAGGTATGGGGTTGGCAAATATGAACAGCTTGATATGGATTATCCAATGGATTCTGAAATGGAAGGTGAATTTGCCTTGTCCAATGAACAGTTAGATGAAATTCAAAAATGGATTGATGAAAAGAAAATCGAAGTGAATTTAGTAAGGCATTAGGTGATAATATGGAAAATTTACAAAGAATAGTTCAAGAATCAGTACCAGGCAAACAAATAACACTTCTTCATCTTATTTCTTCTCCCGATCCATCAGTAAATGAAAAAATTGGTTTGGATAAGGGAAATGCCATAGGAATTATGACCTTAACTCCAACGGAAAGTTCCATAATAGCAGCTGATGTGGCAGCAAAAGCTGCGAATGTAGAAGTTTGCTTTATTGATAGATTTAATGGATGCGTTCTTTTACAAGGAGATAATGAAAGCGTAAAACAGTCCCTACAAGCAGTTAAAGATACTTTTGAAAGTATGCTAAAATTTACTTCTTGTCCCGTAACAATGTCATGAGAAGAAAGTGGTTAATAGCTGGAAATGATGGAGTGGGAAAGACAAGTCTTGCAAGCTTAATTGAAGAGAAAAATCTTAAATCAAAAAAAAGTTTAGATCTTCAATTTAGAGAAAAAACTATTGAAGTATCAGAAGGATATATAGAAAATCCCTACTTAAATAGTGCTTTGATTATGGTTGGACAAAATCAAGCCTTAGTAAATATTTTTATGATAGATTTACAAAAAGATTGTCATGTTCCACCAAACTTTGCAAAATCATTTACCAGACCAACAATTACAATAATCAATAAGATTGATCTTTATGATGATGTAAAGTTGGAAAAATTAAGGCAAATAGCAAATGCTATTGGAAGTGATTATATATTTGAGATATCACTAAAGACAGGTAAGGGACTAGAAAAATTAAGAAAATATATAAAAGAAACTGAGGAAAAAAGATGCTTTTTATAACGGAAGATAATTTAAGATACAAATACAAAAAAAGCCCTTTTGACTCATACATCATTGAAAAAGGTAGTAAGCTAACTCCACAAGCTAGACAATTTCTTTTGGATTTTAGGATAGATATAGTTGATAAAACAAAGGCTAAAAACACAAAAAAGAAACAAAATAAGCTTGGGGATAATCCGATTTGTAAAAATTTGGATGAGAAAAAATTAGATGAAGAAGTGAGTTTGATAATTAAAAAAATTGCTTTTGAGCTTAAAGATTTTGACCATAAATTTGCTTCTTATCTAAATGACTTAGCGATAAAAATTTTTAAAAATGAAATTATAGACCTAGAGAAAATGAATTGTAAAGAAAGTGAAGCTATAGATATTTATATGAATATGAATCTTGATAATCCATATCTTAAAAGCTTTATAAGTATAGAAGAAGGTATTGATAAACTTAATAAGATTAAAGAAAAAAATAATGAAGATCTTATAGATAAAATAGCTATTAGACTTTATATCTGGTTTATAAATATTTGCAAAGGAGGATAAGCTTATCAATTTAGAAAATGTTAATAAAGTCATAAAAGACTTTGAAGAATCAATAAAAAAGCCTATAAAAACAAAAAATAAAAAACTTTACACAGGTATAGATTTAGGAACTGCTTTTATAGTTTTGTGTGTATTTGATGAAGATAAAAAACCAGTTGCAGGAGCATACGAATTTGCTCAAGTTGTTAAAGATGGAATGGTTGTGGATTATATAGGAGCTTGCGATATTGTAAGAAAGTTAAAAAATCAACTAGAAGAAAAACTAGGAGAAGAACTTCTTATAGCAGGATGCGCTATACCACCAGGAACAGAAAATATAGACGGCGGAGCAGTAAAAAATGTAGCAGAGTCAAGTGGTTTTATAGTTGAAAAAGTCCTAGATGAACCATCAGCTGCAAATAAATTATTAAATCTTGATAATGGAGCTGTAGTAGACATCGGTGGCGGTACAACTGGAATATCAATAGTAAAAGACGAAAAAGTAGTAAAAGTTTTAGATGAAGCCACAGGTGGAACACATTTTTCATTAGTATTATCAGGGGCATATAAAATTGACTTTGATAAAGCAGAAGAATTAAAAAGAGATTTTTCAAAACACCAAGAAATATTTCCTGTTGTAAGACCTGTTATAGATAAAATAATTTCTATAATCGAAAATGCAAGCAAAGATCAAAAAATAGATAAAATTGTTTTGGTAGGTGGTACAGCACTTTTAAGTGGAATGGAAGATTATGTTGGTCAAAAGACAAAAATAAAAACATTAAAACCATCAAATCCTATGTTTGTAACGCCAATAGGGATAGCTTTGTCATTAATAGAGGATTAAAAATGGATATTAAACTTATAAAAGCACCAAGCCCAGCCACACTTGATATTATAAAAAATAGATCCAAATTCAAATTGGAAAAAAATCCTGGAGCTTTAGGGCTTGTCCAAGGAAAATTAATAGAAATGACTATGGCAAGTGATATAGCCTATAAAACTAGTGGGGTAGAAGTAGTAGATGTTAGAGGATCATGTCCACAAAATATGATTATGCTTGCAATAATAGGAGAGATGGAAGAAGTTAAAGTTGCCCTAAGAAATATTGAAGAAAAAATTAAGGAAAAAGATATATGGTAATCGCAAAACTTATAGGTAATGTATGGGCTACAAGAAAATATGATTCACTAAATGGTCTTAAATTTATGTTAGTAGAAATTTTAGATGGAAGTGAAAAAAATAAAAAAATAGTAGCAGTAGATACAATAGGAGCTGGTAGAGGAGATAGGGTTATTATAACCCAAGGTTCATCTGCAAGAGCAATTCTTGAGGAAAATCAAAATCAAAAAATTCCTGTAGATGCTGTTATAGTTGGAATAATAGATGAGGATTGTGATTTCTAGGAGGTTTTGATGAAAAGACTCATAAGTCAAGAAGAAGTCTTAAAGAAAAAAAATGAAAAAGAAATCTATATCGATGACAACACTATAATCACAGCTGCTGCCAAAGACTTGGCAAAAGATTTTGGCATAGAATTTAAAAAATGTGATTGTAAAGATAAAAAAAATGATATAGAAGAAAAAAAAGAATGTAAAAAATCATCAGCTGTTTTATCAGAAGATCAAATTTACAAGATTCTAAAAAAAGGAATAGAACAAGGCCTATTATCTGAAAATGATATTGAAAGGATAATAGGATAGGATGAATGAATTTAGTCAGTTGCTAGAAAGCTTAGTAGACAATTATAAAAATAATAAGCAAAAAGTTAATATAGATCTTTATAAGATTCCTGTAGGAATATCAGGAAGACACATTCACTTATCTCAAGAAGATTTAGATACACTTTTTGGGAAAGGATATAAGCTTACACCAATAAAAAGCCTATCACAACCAGGACAATTTGCATGCAAGGAATGTGTGACAATAGCAGCAAAAAAAGGTTGCATAGAAAAAGTTAGAATAATAGGTCCAGTAAGAAAACAAAGTCAAGTAGAAATACTAAGATCAGATGCCTTTAAACTTGGTATAAAACCAGTACTAAGATTGTCAGGAGATATTAAAGATACTCCAGGAATCACAGTAATAGGACCAGAAGGAACAGTTGTTTTAAAAGAAGGCACAATAGTTGCTCAAAGACACATTCATTTTAACAATCTTCAAGCGAAAGAAAGAGGATTAAAAAATGGAGATATAGTTTCAATAAAAACTAAAGGCGAAAGATCAGCATTACTTGAAAATGTAAGTGTTAGAGTAGGAGATAACGGATATCTTGATTGTCATATAGATCAAGAAGAAGCCAATGCTCTAGGATTAGGTCCTAAAGACTTTATAGAAATTATTATATAAGGGGTTTAGATGACAGAAAAAAAGAAAGAAGTAGCAAAAAAAACAGAAGCTACAAAAAATGAAGAAGTGAAGACAGAAGTAAACAAAAAACACACAAATAAGATCGTAAAAAAAGTAGAAAAAAAGGAGATAAAAAAAATGGCACAATTAGACGCATTAGGAATGATCGAAACAAAAGGATTAGTAGGAAGTATTGAAGCAGCAGATGCAATGGTAAAAGCAGCTAACGTTACACTTGTAGGAAAAGAACACGTTGGAGGAGGACTTGTAACAGTTTTAGTTAGAGGAGATGTAGGAGCAGTAAAAGCAGCAACAGATGCAGGAGCAGCTGCAGCACAAAGAGTTGGAGAATTAGTATCAGTACACGTAATCCCAAGACCACACACAGAAGTTGAAACAATCTTACCACACAAAGAATAATTAACAAATAAATTAGAAAGAAGGTAAGCATGGCAGAATTAGATTTTGATCTATCTTCAATTCAAGCAGCAAGAGATCTTGCTAGAAAAGGAGCCGAAGCAGAAAAAAAATTAAAAAATTATACATTCGATCAAATTGATAGAATTATAAAAGCTATTGCTGAAGCTGGAGAAATTCACGCAAAAGAATTAGCAGAAATTGCAGTAGAAGAAACAGGCTTTGGAAAGGTAGAAGATAAAATATATAAAAATCACATGGCAAGTGGACTTTTATATGAAGAAATTAAAAATCAACAAACTATAGGAATAGTAGATGCTGACCAAGAAGGTCAAGTTATTACTATAGCAGATCCTGTTGGTTTGGTAATGGGAATTGTTCCATCAACAAATCCAACATCAACAGTTTTATACAATTCAATGATAGCTATAAAATCTAGAAACCCTATAATCTTTAGTCCACATCCAAAAGCTAGTAAATGTACATCAAGGGCAATAGAAATTGTAAATGATGCAGCCGTAAAAGCAGGAGCACCGGAAAATATAGTTCAAGGATTAACAAAACTTTCAATGGATGCAACAAATGAATTAATGCATGCTGATGAAGTTAAATTAATCATAGCAACAGGTGGTCCAGCAATGGTAAAAGCAGCATATTCTGCTGGAAAACCAGCTATAGGAGTTGGAGCAGGAAACTCTCCAGCTTATATAGAAAAAACTGCTGATATTAAAAAGGCTGTTAGAAACATAATGGCATCAAAAACTTTTGATAATGGAACAATTTGTGCATCAGAGCAATCATTAATAGTTGAAAGATCAAATAGACAAGAAGTTGTATCAGAATTTAAAAAAGCTGGTGCATATTTCATGACTGATGAAGAATGTAAAAAAGTTTGTGCCTTATTATTTAGAAATGGAACAGCTATGAATCCTAATTTTGTAGGTAGAAGTGCAAAAGTTATAGCAGATGCAGCAGGAATTAGCATACCAAGCGGAACTAAAGTACTTGTAGGAGAACAATATGGAGTTGGAAAAGAATATCCATTATCCTACGAAAAATTAACATCAGTACTTGGTTTTTATACAGTAAATGATTGGAAGGAAGCTTGCGATCTTTCATTTAAACTTTTGGAAAATGGAATAGGACATACAATGAGCCTACATACAGAAGATAAAGAAATAGCAAGAAAATTTGCTATAAAACCAGCAAGTAGGATCCTTGTAAACACTGGTGGAACAATGGGAGGAACAGGACTTACAACAGGCCTTCCAATAGCTCTAACCTTAGGATGTGGAACAATGGGAGGATCAAGTGTATCAGAAAATGTTGGTCCAAAACACCTTGTAAACTTCAAAAAATTAGTTTATGGAATAAAAGATGCTGATAAACTTGTTGAAGAAGATGAAATATTTAAAAAATATCACGGAAATAATTCTTCATTAAATAACAATTCATTACCAAATTATGGAAACCAAGCAAAATATTTTGAATATTCAACAGGTTGTAATAATTGTAAAACAGAAGAAGAAAAGAAATCTTCAAACTTTAATGAAACAGGTGAGATAAATCTAGAAGAATTAAAAGAAATGGTAGACTCACTAGTAAATGCCTTTAAAGGTGAATAAATAAGTTAATAAAAAAAATAAAAAATATAAAGGAGAGAAAAAATGAACGAAGCTTTAGGAATGATTGAAACAAAAGGATTAGTAGGAAGTATTGAAGCAGCAGATGCAATGGTAAAAGCAGCTAACGTTACACTTGTAGGAAAAGAACATGTTGGAGGAGGACTTGTAACAGTTTTAGTTAGAGGAGATGTAGGAGCAGTAAAAGCAGCAACAGATGCAGGAGCAGCTGCAGCACAAAGAGTTGGAGAATTAGTATCAGTACACGTAATTCCAAGACCACATACAGAAGTTGAAACAATTTTACCAAAAAATAAATAAGAATCATGAAATATGATTTATCAAACTTTTATAAAGATTTAAAGCTAAAGTTTAATAAATCAAATGGTAAGGAAGTTATTCTATTTTTGATGGAAGAATTTTCTAAAACTATAAGTTTAAAAGATGAAAGAGCCATTATCGCTGTTGGTAATGAGCTCGCATCTTTTCTTAGAGTAAAGGGTCAAACAGACTTGGCTTATAAGATTTATAAAGTTATAAAGAAATTAGTGTTAGATAATTACGGATTTATTTCAAAAGATTATGCTAGTCTTCTTATAAATATATCGAATTGCCATATAGTTTCTAAAAATTATGATTTAGCAATTGATACTTTGAATGAAACGGAAACTATTCTTAGCCAACTTAGTGATACAAAACATTTAATGGCAAGCGTATATAATAATAGATCTCAAGCTTTTAGGGCAAAAAATATGTTGGATTTAGCACAAGAAGATATTGAAAAAGCTCTAAAAATAATAAAAAATGAAGAAAAAATAGCTGTATCTAAGATAAATCTTGCAGAAATATTAATACTTAAAAAAAAGTATGCTAAAGCATTGGTAAATGTAAATGAGGCTATACTTTATTATGAAAAAAATAAATTAAGACTTCCACATTTGGCAAATGCTTATGCGACAGCTGCTAATATTTATTATAATAATAAAGAATATTATACGTCTGTATACTATTATGAAAAAGCTATAAAAGTATTTGATGAAACTGTTGGTGAAGGGCCAGTAAAGGAAATTCTAATTAAAAACCTTAATCAAGCTAAAAAGCAAAAGGAAATATCATGAATGGTATGGAATTATCAAAAAAATATTTTTATGATATAGCCTATCCAATTTTTAAAAATAATTGTCCAGAAATTTTAGATCTTTGTTCAATTGGTCTGGTTGGAGAAGGCTCTGAATGTTTTGGTCTTGATGATGAAATCTCAAAAGATCACGATTTTGGTCTGGGATTTTGTATTTGGTTAAAAGAAGATGATGTAAAAATTTATAAAAATAGGATTAATTCTGTTTTGGAAAAGTTACCAGATGAATTTCTAGGATATAAGAAAGTTGAGTCGAAACTGGTAGATAAAAGAGTTGGTTTATTCTCTTTAGAAGATTTTTATGAAAAATATACATCAGCTAGAAAGTTTCCAATAAGTGATATAGATTTTTTAAAAATACCAGAATCTTTCCTAGCTACTGTTACTAATGGAGAAATTTTTTTAGATAATTGTAAATTATTTTCAGACTATAGAAAATATTTATTAGACTTTTATCCAGAAGATGTACTCAGAAAAAAACTTGCAGCATATCTTTTCCAAATGGCTCAAGCGGGACAATATAATTTAAAAAGATCTCTTGATAGAAATGATATTTCAGCAGTTTTTTTTGCAAAAGCTGAATTTATGGAAGCTTTATTGGGAGTACTTTTTTTATTTGCAAAAGTATATATGCCTTATTATAAGTTAAGATACAAAAGATTAGCACAAATTAATTATTATCCTCGTGATTTGTTTGAGGATATGAATAAATTTATGGAATCAAATCACAAAAAAGATCTTGTTTACTTGAGTGAAAAGTTAAGTATATATGTAAAGGATATATTAAAATATAGATCTATTACTAAATCAAATGATGATTTTTTATTGGCTCATGCTATTGAAGTACAAAATTCAATTATAAATCCACAAATTAAGGCTATTAATTTGGTGAAAGGAAATTGATATGAGATATTTATTTAAAAATATTGACAAGAACTTGATGAAAGATATACTTAGAGATTATAATTTATTATGTGTTTTCGATGAGCTTTCTTGGATTTTAGATTTTGAATGGAAAAACTTTGATGAAATAAGGGGACTTAATGGTAGGGCAGTTTGCCAAGATTCACCTAAAGAATTTTTCATTATGAGGCTTTCTCAATATTTGGCGTATAATCAAAAAATTATAGATTATTTATATAAAGACTTAAAAGAAATTGAAAAAAATGGCGTAAATCCTATTTTTGATAAGTATGCTAGAATGATGGAATTTACAGATAAAGAAAAATTTGAAGATATTAAACAAAACTTAGAAGAATTGTCACCTGTTAAGTCCCATTTATTAGAAATATAAAAATACTCTAAATTCTAAATCTACAAATATTCCAAAAGATCTAAAAAGAGTAAGACCAACAAAATCTCAACATAAAAGAATTTCATCTAATGACTATTATGTAGCAGAAATTACTTGTTTGTCTTTGAAAACATTATGGGCTATAGAAGAGATGATTGAAAGCCCTTTTTATAATTTAGAAGAAAACATTTATAAAAATACTAAATACTTATTTGAAAAAGTAAATAATTAAGGAGTAAAAATGATCAATAAAGAAAAATTATATTCCATTGGTCAGGCTTCAAATAAAGCGGATGTATCCACAAGAGCTTTAAGACATTATGAAACTGTAGGACTTATAAAACCAGATGTAGTTAAAGAAAATGGATATAGATATTATACAGAGGATACTATTCTCTTGATTTCTATAATAAAATATTTGCAATTTATGGATTTTTCATTGTATGAAATTAGAGACTTTATATTTAATTCAGACTATGATGATGTGAGCAAATCATTCAATGAACTTATTAAAAGAACAAGTAATGAAATAAAAAAATTAGATGAGCGATTAACTATTATAAAAGATTGGAATGAGTTAATATCAGAAGCATCTTCAGCATTTATTATTGGCAATAATACCCCAAGTATTAAATATATAAAACAAAGTGAACTAATATCTTATCCTATAGATTTTAGTTTTTGTTATGAAGATACTGTATTAGATTTAGATTTTGCAAATTTTGTAAAAAGCGAAAATAACAAGATTACAGGTTCTGTAATGTTTTATTTTGATTCTTATATACAAAGATTAAAGTGTGAAAAGGAAAATAGAAACATTAGATGTTTATACATACAAAAAGCAGTTAAACCTATTGAAGATGAAAGAATCATTTTTACATTGAAAGATGGATTCTATGGTTCTATTTATCATTTTGGAAAATATGAAAATTTAAGTAAATCCTATGAAAAACTTAGAGAGTGGGCTAAAAAGTATAGATATAAATTATCAGAAGATGTTATAGAGAGATTTGTGGTAGATTCTTGGACTTTTAGAGATGAAAAAAAATATGTAACAGAGATACTAATACCGATAGAAATGAAAGTTGAGGAAAATATATGACGTTTTCAGTAAAGCCTACTATAAATGTTGGAGATGATAGCATAAAAATTTTAAATTCTTTAAATCCTAATAAAATTTTTTTTGTAACAGATCCATTTGTAGTAGAAAGTAAAATGATAGATCAGGTGACAAAATTTTTAGATAAAAATATTTCCTATGATATTTTTAGCAATATTCAACCAGATCCTAGCCAAGAATTAGTTGAAGAAGGGAAAAAAGCTTTAAAAAATTCAAATCCTGATTTAATCTGTGCCATTGGTGGAGGCTCAGCTATAGATGCTACTAAAGCAATTATATATGATATATATAAGGAAGAAAAAGTAAAAAAAATTTTTGCAGCTATACCGACTACAGCAGGAACAGGAAGTGAGTCTACAAATTTTGCAGTTGTAACAGTAGGCAATGATAAAAAAGTATTAATAGATGATATAATGCTCCCAGATTATGCTTTATTAATTCCCAAATTTACAAAAACTGTACCAAATTTTATTACAGCTGATACAGGTATGGACGTATTAACTCACGCAATAGAAGCCTATAGTAGTAAAAGTGCATCAATATATACCGATACTTTTGCAGAAACTTGCATAAAGACAGTTTTTGAAATATTGCCAAAAGTATATGATGAAGGAGATAGGTTAAAACTTAGAGAAAAAATGCTAGAAGTTTCAAATATGGCAGGAATCGCTTTTAACAATGCAGGACTTGGAATAAATCATTCTCTAGCCCATACAATTGGTGGAACTTTCCATATTTCTCACGGAAGATTAAATGCAATACTTTTACCTTATGTAATAGAATATAATTGTAAAAATAGTGAAGAGGCTAGAAAAAAATTAGACGATTTAGCTCAAAAATTAAATCATAGGGACTACACTTGTTTAATCAAAGTAATAAAAGAAATGAATAAAAAATTTAATATTCCAGAAAAATTAAGTGGACTTGGAAAAATTGATGAAAAAGCTTACCAAGATTCTATAGAAAAGATGGCACTTACAGCTTTAAATGATAGGTGTACACCAACAAATCCAGCTTTGGTAACAAAATTTGACTTGGCAAATATCCTAAGAGATGCTTTTTAAGGTTTTAAAATCAATGTGTAATAAAAAGTGTGATGGTTATAATTATTTATTAGCCGTCACACTTTTTATTTATATTTAAACAAATCACTATTTTATAAGCAAGTTCATAATATTATGTAAAATTTACTAATAAAATATTGTAGACTTGACTTGCAAATTTTTTCTTCTTTTATGTTATACTGTTAAAAGAAACTAATGGGGGGTGATCTTGTGTGTGAAAATTTAGATAAATATTCTGTGGTTTTAAAGGGCGTTTCTAAGTCTTTTGATGATGAAATGATTTTAAAATCGGTCGATTTGGAGCTTGAAAAAGGGAAATTTTATACTCTTTTGGGGCCTTCGGGTTGTGGGAAAACTACAATTTTAAATCTTATTGCTGGATTTTTGGAAGCAAATTCTGGAGAGATTTATATTAATGGAGAAAATGTTTTGGATGTTCCTGCAAGTAAGAGAAAGGTTAATACAGTTTTTCAAAATTATTCTCTTTTTCCTCATATGAATGTTTTTGATAATGTTGCCTTTGGTCTTGAAATTAAAAAAACTGACAAAAAAATTATTAAAAAAGAGGTTGAAAAGGCTCTTGATATGGTAAATTTATCAGGGTTTGAGAAAAGAGAAATTTCTCAAATGTCAGGAGGACAAAGACAAAGAGTTGCCATAGCTCGTGCTCTTGTAAATAAACCTGATGTGCTTTTGCTTGATGAGCCCTTGTCTGCCCTTGATATGAAACTTAGAAAATCTATGCAAGTTTTACTTCGTGATTTGCAATGGGAGCTTGGAATTACTTTTGTTTTTGTAACTCACGATCAAGAAGAGGCTCTTGCTATGAGTGATTGGATTTTTGTAATGGATAAGGGAGAAATTGTCCAACAAGGAAGTCCAAAAGATATTTACGATGAGCCAATCAATCGTTATGTTGCTCAATTTATTGGAGAAAGTAATATTTTAAAGGCAAGGATGGTTGATGATTATAAAGTAGAATTTGCAAATAAAACTTTTGCTTGCTCTGATGCTGGAATTAATAAAAATGAAAGGGTTGAAGTTGTAATTAGACCTGAAGATATTAATGTTGTTCCTATTGAAAATGCTGATATCGTTGTAAATATTGACAATATTTTGTATAGAGGAGTTTTTAATGAATTAATTTGTTTTGATTCTTCTGATTTTAGGTGGAAAATTCATACGACAAGAACTTTTGAAGAAGGCGATGATATTGGAATAAAAATTGATGCTGACAACATCCACGTTATGCGTTATAACGAAAGCGAGGATGATTTTGATAAAAGAATTGAAAAATATGCGATTGGAGAAGATGATGGCTAAAAAATACCAAAAATTATCTGCGATTTATTATTTGTGGATTTTAATTTTTATTATTGCTCCGATTCTTCTTTTGATTTATCAATCATTTTTTGATATTTATGGAAATTTTACTTTAAATAATTATATTTCCTATTTTTCAAATAAAAATTATATGATTATGACTTTCAATTCTTTGTTGACTGCATTTTTGATTACAGCTTTTACACTTTTGTGGGCTTATCCATTTTCATATTTTTGATCAAAGGCCAAGCACAAGGATTTTATTTTGCTTTTGGTAATTCTTCCAACTTGGATAAATTTGGTTTTAAAAGCCTATGCTTTTATTGGACTTTTCAATAAAAATGGAAGTATTATGGGATTTTTGGGACTTGCAAGTGAGGGATTTTTGTTTACAAATCCTGCCTTTATTTTGGTTGCTTCCTACGTCGAACTTCCCTTTATGATAATTCCAATTTTTAGGGCAATAGATTCTATTCCAAATGAATATATTATTGCGAGTGAAGATTTGGGAGCAAATAAATTTCAAACTTTTAGGAAAATAATCCTCCCACTTTCTATGGATGGAGTAATGGCAGCAAGCCAGGCGGTTTTTATTCCTTCTCTTTCACTTTTTCTTATAACAAGAATTATTGGAGGAAATAAAATTATAACTTTGGGAACAGCTGTTGAAGAGCATTATTTGGTAACTCAAAATTGGGGGATGGGATCAACTATTGGGCTTGTCTTGATTTTTATGATGTTTGCAGTTATTTCTATTTTAAATAAAAAGGCGGTCAAAGATGGAAAATAAAAAAAATAAAATTGGAAATTTGTATTTATTTTTTGTATTTATAATAATGTATTTGCCCTTAGCTTTTCTGATTTTTTATTCATTTAATAGCGGGGGAAATATGAATGTTTTTGAAAGCTTTACCCTAGATTATTACAAAAAAGTTTTTAATGACGAAAGGCTTATAAATATTGTAATAAATACTTTAATAATTGGCTTATTATCGTCTTTGATTGCAACAATTATTGGAACGCTTGGTGCAATTTCGATTTATTATATGAGAGATAAAAAATTAAAAAAGAAAGTTTTAAGTCTAAATTCAGTCCTTATGGTTTTGCCAGATGTTATGATGGGCGCTTCATTTTTGATTTTATTTTCTTTTTTATTAAAAATTCCTATGGGATTTTTTTCAGTTTTGCTTGCTCACATTGCCTTTTCAATTCCAATTGTGGTTTTGATGGTTCTTCCAAGGCTTTACGCCCTAAATTCTGATATGATGAAGGCTGCTGAAGATTTGGGAGCAAATGATATTACAATTTTAAATAAAATTATTCTTCCAAATATTGCAAGCGGAATATTTGCTGGATTTTTTATGGCACTTACTTATTCTTTGGATGATTTTGCAGTTACATTTTTTGTGACAGGCTCAGGATTTTCAACTCTTTCTGTAGAAATTTATTCAAGGGTTAGAACAGGAATTTCTTTGGAAATAAATGCGCTTTCTTCATTGATTTTTATTTTGTCATTAATTCTTGCAATCGGATATTATGTCATACAAAGTAGAGAAGAAAAAAGGAGGACAAGATGAATAAGGTTTATAAATTTTTCTTAGGAATTTTAACTCTTTGCCTTCTTTTGTTTGTTGGACAAAAAAAATTAAATGAAAAAGCAAAAGATCAGGATTCAAAAAATATTTATTTTTATAATTGGGGAGATTATATTGACCCTGAAATTATAAAAGATTTTGAAAAAGAAACAGGCTATCACGTGATTTATGAAACTTTCGATTCAAACGAGGCGATGATGGCAAAAGTTGAGCAGGGAAAAACTTCCTACGATTTGGCTTTTCCGTCAGAGTATACGGTTGAGATGATGAAAGATAAAAAACTTTTGAAAAAATTAGACCACAAAAAAATAAAAGGTCTTGAAAATATTGACCAAAGATTTTTAAATCTTTCTTATGATCCAAACAACCAATATTCGATTCCATATTTTTGGGGATCTTTTGGTATAATTTATAACAATAAAAAATACAAAAAAGAAGATTTTTCTTCTTGGAAAAATTTGTGGGATAAAAAATTTGAAGGAGAAATTTTATCTTTTGATGGAGCAAGAGAAACACTTTGCATTGGTCTTTTGGCAAATGGAAAAAGTCTAAATGAAAAAGATGAAAAAATTTTGAGAGAAACTAAGGATGACTTGGTTGGTTTTATGAAAAATGTAAAGGCAATTCTTGCTGACGAAATTAGAAGGTATATGGCTCAAGGAGAAGCTGATGTTGGAATTACATTTTCTGGAGAAGCCTCAATGGCAAAAGAAATAAATCCAAATCTTTCTTATGCTATTCCAAAAGAAGGTTCAAATATTTGGTTTGATACCATGGTTATTCCAAAAACTTCAAAAAATACAAAGGGAGCTTATGCTCTAATAAATTATTTGCTAAAACCAAAAGTTGCAGCAAAAAACGCAGATTATGTTTGGTATCCAACTCCAAACAAAAAGGCGATGAAATATATTGACAAAGAAGCAAGAAATGATAAGACCTTGTATCCAGATGATGAAGATATAGAAAAATTAGAAGTTTTCAAAAATTTGGGCAAAGAAACAACAATTTTATACAATGATTTGTTTTTGGATTTAAAAATTTCGCCACAAGCAGATTAGATATTTCCTTGAAAATTTACTAGTCAGTAATTTTTCAAGGATTTTTTTATAAATTAATTTATTGTATAATGGATTTAAGAAGTAAATTTAAATCATGAAGAAAGGTTTTCAGACAAAAATAGGAGAAAATTATGCAAGCAAAAAATATTGACGAATTTGTAAGAGAAAACGCCCCTTGTTATATTTATCAAAAAGAAATAATTGATAAATCTTGCCAAAAATTACAGGAAAAATTTAAAAATATAGAATTTTTATATTCAATCAAGGCAAATCCCTTTATGCCAGTTATAAAAACAATCAAAGAAAATGGAATTGGATCAGATGCAGCATCAAGCAATGAAGTTTTGCTTTCAATAAAGGCTGGTATGGAAAAAAATCAAATTTATTATTCTGCCCCAGGTAAAACTATGGAAGATTTACAAAAAGCTTGGGATAAGTGTATTTTTATTGCAGATTCTTTCCACGAACTTGATTTGTTAGATGAATTGGCAAAAAATCACGGAGAAATTTTAGAAATTGGCATAAGAGTAAATCCGAATTATTCTATGACAGATAAAAAAGCCCATTCAAGTAAATTTGGAATTGATGAAGATAAAATTTTTTCTTTCGATTGGGCTTACAAAAATTTAAAACTTGTAGGTCTTCACGTTCACGTTCAAAGCCAAATTCTTGACACAAATCTTCTTTCAAATTATTACAAAAATACTTATGATTTGGCAGTGAAATTTTCAAAACTATCACATGCTGACATTAAATTTATAAATTTTGGCTCAGGCATAGGAGTTGCCTACGACAAAAAAAACGAAGATGATGTGAATTTGGATATTTTGGCAAAAACTATGAAAGATTTATATGAAAAAAATAAAAATGAACTTGGGGCAAAATTTTTGATAGAAAGCGGAAGATTTTTGGTTATGGATTCGGGAGTTTATTACACGCCAATAATCGACAAAAAATATTCAAATGGGAAAACCTACCTTGTTGTAAAAAATGCCATGAATGGTTTTGTCAAAGGACCTATGAAAGAAATGCTAAAACAAGCTTTGGGATATGAGTGCGAAAAAGCCTTTGAGCCACTTTATACAGGAAAAAATCAATGCGAATTTGAAATTATTGGAGAAAATTCCCAAAAAGAAATTGTAGATATTGGGGGACACTTGTGTACAAGTTTAGATTTGTTAGCAAGTGATATAGAATTAAAAAAAGCAAATATTGGCGATATATTGAAAGTTTCAAACGCTGGAGCTTATTGCTTTAGCCTTTCGATTTTACACTTTGCAAGCCATGATTTGCCAAAAGAATTTTTGTTATAAAATTTAGTAAAAAAAGGCTTTTGTAAAATTTTTAATATTTCACAAAAGCCTTTAATTTATTTTATTTGGTCTTCTATATTTTCAAATTCCAAATCCTTGGAAAGTTTATTTATAGTATGTATGGTTGATTTCCAATTTTCAACTAAAAATTTTCTTGCCTTATCCAAATTTTTTTCTTTTAAGGCGTTAATTATATTCATGTGCTCCTTATAAGTTGTGAAATTTTCATCGCCTGTTTCAAAAAAATAAATTTCCATTCTTTCAACTCTTCTTTTTAGCTTATCAATAATTGGTTTTATTTCAGCATTTCCAGAAAGTTCGATGAAAGCATCGTGAAATTCGTTGTCTTTTTTTATAGTTTTTAATTGGTCTTTTTTTCTATGAAAATAACTTATATCTTCATTAATATCTTGAATTTTTTCAATAAATTTCTCGTCAATTTTGTCGAAAGCTTCAATCAAAGCAAGCTCCTCCAAGCTATAGATAATTGGATAAATATCTTTTGCCTCGCAAGGATTTATAGGAGCAACTATTGTCCAACGATTTGCCTTGGTCATTACTAAGCCCTCGCTTTCAAGTTGCAACAAAGCTTCTCTTACTGGAGTTCTAGAAATTCCCAAATCATCTGAAAGCTCTTGGACTCTAAGTCTTTCGCATGGTTTTAATTCTCCATTAATTATTCTTTGTGCAAGCAAATTATAGGCCTCGTCTTTTACAAAAGTCCTGCTTATTTTTTTTATTTTAACTTTATTTTTACTATTCTCGCTCATAAATTCCTCTTTTATCAAATTATTCTATACAAAAATATTATAACAGAAATATAAATATCTACAAACGTTTCATTGAAAAGGATTTAGTGATATGTTATACTCTACTTATAAATATGAGGAGGAGATATGAAACTTGTTGCAGGATTTGATACGACAAACGATGCTCTTTTGATGGAAAATTTTTGTAAAAACAAAAAAATAAATGGAGAATTAATTCCGGTTCCAGAAGAATTTGGAGCAGGTTGCGGTTTGGCTTTTAGATTTGAAGATGAAAATTTTGAAAAAATAAAAAAAATCCTCAATGATGAAAATATATCGTATAAGATTTTAAAAATTTTAGACATATAATTGTTTTTAATTTGAACTTATAAATAAAACCATAAAAGTGTTTTATCACAAGGAGGTAAAATGAAATTAGTAAAAGATTTACCGGAAGTTTTTGAAGAATTTGCTGAGCAAAGAAAAAATTCTTTTTTGCAAGTTAAAAAAATAAAAGATAGTGGAAAGCCTGTTGTTGGGATGTATTGTACATATTTTCCAAGAGAAATCGCCCAAGCCATGGGAGCAAGAACAGTTTCACTTTGTTCTACATCAGATGAAACTATAAGCGAGGCTGAAAAAGATTTGCCAATTAATCTTTGTCCTTTGATAAAATCATCTTATGGATTTGCAATCACAGACAAGTGTCCATTTTTTCATTTTTCAGATTTGGTAATAGGGGAAACTACTTGTGATGGAAAACAAAAAATGTATGAGCTTATGGGAGAATTTAAACCAGTTCATGTTATGAATCTTCCTCACAATCAAGGAGAAGATGCCCTTAATCTTTGGGAAAAAGAAGTTATTAGAGTAAAAGAAAAAATTGAAGATACTTTTGGAGTAGAAATTTCTGATGAAAATTTAGAAAATCAAATTAAGCTTGAAAATAAAATTAGAAAAGCTTTCAAAAAACTTGCGGGTACAATGGCAAATGATCCAACTCCTATGTCAGGCTATGATTATTTTAAAGTTTTGTATGGTTCAACTTTTAAATTTGATAGGGAAAATCTTGCTGATGAGCTTAATAATTTGGCAGAAAAAATCATGAAAGAATATGATAAAACTCGCCCAAAAAAACCAAGAATTTTAATTACAGGTTGTCCAATCGGTGAGGCAACTGAAAAAGTCATACAAGCTGTTGAAGATAATGGGGCAGTTGTTGTAAGTTACGAAAACTGTACAGGCGAAAAAAATTATGATAGACTTGTAGAAGAAAATACAGACGATCCAATAAAGGCAATTGCAAAAAGATACATAGATATTGGTTGTTCAGTGATGAGCCCGAATAAAAACAGATTTGATTTATTGGATAGGTTAATCGACAAATATAAAGTCGATGCAGTTTTGGATGTAGAGCTTCAAGCTTGCCACACTTATGCAATAGAAACTACATCAATTAGAAAATTTGTAACAGAAGAAAAAAATATCCCATACATATCTTTGGAAACAGATTTTTCAAAAACAGATATTGGACAAATAAATACAAGAATTGCAGCTTTTATAGAAATGCTTTAAGCTAATAGTGAACTTGGTGTAAGAGGGCAAATCTTTTAATTTTCACTTTAGTTATTTAATGAGATTTAGAAGATTTACTTTCTTTCCAAGTTCAATTTTTTTTAAAAATTTTAAGAACATTGTTTATTTGGCTTTAAGCTAGGATATTATAAAAATATAGAAAGTAGTTGATTATATGCTTGATAAGTATGAAAGAAAAATAGATTATTTGAGAATTTCTCTTACAGACCGTTGTAATTATAGGTGCAAATATTGTATGCCGGATGGTCTTTCTTGCAAAAAAAGTCATGAAGATATGTTGACTCTAGAAGAGATTAATGAAATAAGCAAAATTTTTGTAAAAAAAGGAATCAAAAAAATTAGACTTACCGGTGGCGAGCCTTTAGTTAGAAAAAATGTAGAAAGTTTGGTAAAAATGCTTGCTGAAATTGATGGACTAAAAGATTTGGCAATGACAACAAACGGATATTTTTTAAAAGAAAAGGCAGAAATTTTGTGGGAAAATGGACTAAAAAGATTAAATATTTCTCTTGATAGCCTTGATGAGAAAAAATATAAAATTATGAGCCAAGGTGGCGATTTAAAAAAAGTCCTTGATGCAATTTCTTATGCCAAAAATTTTGCTTATAAAATAAAAATTAATTTCGTCTTGATAAAGGGATTTAATGATGGAGAAATTTATGATTTTATAAAATTTGCCAAAGAAAATGACATAGAGCTTAGATTTATTGAGCTAATGCCAATAGGCGGTACGGCAGATTTTTCAAAAGATAAATTTATTTCAAGCGATGAAATTATAAAAAAATTAAATTTAATTCCAATAAAAAATCCCGATACTCATTCGCCAACAAGCCTTTACAAAGTACCAGATTTTGATTATACACTTGGGATTATTGAGCCATTAAGTCATAAATTTTGCTCTACTTGCAACAGATTAAGACTTACAGCTGACGGGAAAATTAGGCCTTGTCTTCATTCGGATTTAGAAATTGATTTAAAAAAAGCAATAAGAGCAAATGAAAATATAGAAAAATTAATTGATGAGGCTCTTATGAAAAAACCTAAAAGACATCATTTGGAAAAAGAAGTAATAAAAGAATCTATGTATAGGATAGGAGGATAAATGTTTACACATTTAGACAAAAATGGCAGGGGGCAAATGGTTGATGTTTCTCAAAAAGAAATTAGCCAAAGAGAAGCCATAGCCAAGGGTTCAATTGAATTAAAAAATGAAACGATAGATGCAATAAAAAATGAAAAAATAAAAAAAGGAGATGTCCTTGCCATTGCTCAAGTTGCAGCAATTCAAGCTGTAAAAAATACATCTTCGATAATTCCTATGGCTCATCCACTTTTATTAAATGGAATAAATGTAGATTTTAATTTTGAGGGAAATTTATTATTTTGCCAAGTAAAAGTTAAGTGCCAAGGAAAAACCGGCGTTGAAATGGAAGCTTTGACGGGAGTTTCAGCTGGTCTTTTGACAGTTTATGATATGTGCAAGGCTCTTGATAAGTCTATGACCATAAAAGATATATATTTAGTAAAAAAATCAGGAGGAAAATCTGGTCTTTATGAAAGAAAAAATTTATAATTACGCCTTTGTGGTAATTTCTGATACCAGATCAAGCGGAGAAAATAAAGACGGATGTATTGACGCTTGTGCAAAAACAATGCCAGAAAATTATAAGATGGTTTATAAGTCTATAATTAACGATGATTTGGAAAATATTGAAAATGAATTAAACAAATTAGTTGGTGAAAATATCCAATTAATTTTAACATCTGGTGGAACAGGACTTTCAAAAAGAGATAACACACCAGAGGCAAGTTTAAAAGTAATAGAAAAACAAACGCCAGGCATAAGCGAGGCTATAAGATTGATTTCAAAAGAAAAAACTCATATGTGGGCCTTATCAAGAGCAGTTTCTGGAATAAAAAATAATTCTTTAATTATAAATTTACCAGGATCTCCCAAGGCTGTCATAGAAAGTATAGAAGGAATTTTGCCTTTTTTAAGTCATGGCTTAGATATATTAGAAGGGGATAATAGTGGACACAATTAACGCAACAGTTTTATCAATAAATATTTCAAAGACAAAGGGAGTGAGAAAGGAACAGATAGGTCAGGGTTTATTTAAAAAAGATTTTGGGCTAGAAAATGACGCCCACGCAGGAAAGTGGCACAGGCAAGTAAGTCTTTTGGCAGTAGAGTCAATTAGAAAAATGGAAAATGAAAATCGCAAATTTGCTTTTGGGGATTTTGCAGAAAATATTACAACCCAAGGAATTGTTTTGCATGAGCTTCCAATAGGAAAAAAATTAAAAATTGGCGATTGCATTTTGGAAGTTAGTCAAATTGGAAAAGAATGTCACAAGGGCTGCGCCATAAAGCAAAGTGTAGGAAAATGTATTATGCCTTATGAGGGAATATTTGCAAAAGTAATTAAAGAAGGCGTGATAAAAACAGGTGATGAAATTAAAATTTTAGGAGAAGAAAATGAATATTAAAAAAATCGCAATGACAGCTCTAGCAGGAGCATTATTAATCGGAACAGCAGCTTGTGGTAACAACAAAAAAAATGACAACAATTCAAATGAAGCTATGTCAAATTCAAATGCAAGCGTAGAAAAATCAAATGAAAATGCGGGCAATATGGAGAAAAAAGACCTTGTAGTATTCGCAGCAGCTTCAATGACAGAAGCCTTAGAAGAATTAAAAACAGAATTTGAAAAAGAAAATCCAAATCTTAGTTTGACCTTCAACTTTGATTCATCAGGAACATTAAAAACTCAAATTGATGAGGGAGCAGACTGTGATGTATTTGTTTCAGCAGCTCAAAAACAAATGGATGAACTTGACAAAGAAGAAAAAATTGACAAAGAAACAAGATTTGATTTACTTGAAAATGAAGTAACTCTTGCAGTAGCAGAGGGAAATGAAAAAGGAATAAAAGATTTTAAAGATCTTGAAAAAGATGAAGTAGAAAAAATCGCTCTAGGAAATGCTGACGTTCCAGTTGGACAATATTCAGAAGAAATTCTTAAAAATTTAGGAATTTGGGATAAGATTCAAGATAAAGTTACACTTGGTTCAAACGTAAAAGAAGTTACATCATGGGTAAGTGAAAAAGCTGCTGATTGTGGAATAGTTTATAAAACTGACGCAAAAACAGCAGGACTTGAAACAGTAGCAGTAGCTGATGATTCAATGCTAGAAAATAAAGTAATTTATCCAGCAGCTTTACTTAAAAATTCAAAAAATCCAGAAGAAGGCAAAAAATATTTAGAATTTTTAAAAGGCGAAAAAGCATCAGAAATTTTAGATAAATATGGATTTAAGCCATTAAATAAAGGCATTAAATAAATAGATATGGACTTATATCCTTTATATAATTCAATAAGGATTGCAAGTATATCATCGGTAATAATATTTTTTCTTGGTATATTTGCTGCCTACTATATTAAAAAATTACCTGCAAAAGTAAAGGGGGCAATAGATGTGGTATTAACCTTACCCTTGGTATTGCCTCCTACTGTTGTAGGATTTTTTCTAATAAAAATTCTAGGACCAAATTCAGGACTTGGAAAAATCGCAGTAGAATATTTTAAATTTCCTCTTATAATGAATTGGTATTCAGCAATTTTTGCAACAGTCATAGTAACATTTCCTTTGATGTATAGGACAACTAGAGGAGCTTTTGAAGCTTATAACCAAAATTTATCATACGCAGCTCAAACTTTGGGCAAGTCAAATACATGGATTTTTTGGAAAGTTTTGATGCCAAATTGCAAAAAAGGCGTTATGGCAGGTTTAGTTTTATCATTTGCTAGAGCCCTTGGAGAATATGGAGCAACATCCATGGTAAGCGGATACACTCCAGGAAAAACTGCAACCATTTCAACAACTGTTTATCAATTTTGGAGAATCGGTCAAGACGCTGTTGCTTATAAGTGGGTTATGATAAATGTTTTGATTTCATTTGTTGTTCTTGTTGCCATAAATTTCTTAGAAGATACAAATCCAAAGGAAAAAAATTATGCTTGATGTTGAAATAAAAAAAGAATTTACAAATTTTAAACTTGATGCAAAATTTACAAATGAAGAAGGAATTTTGGGAATTTTGGGAGCATCAGGATCTGGCAAAAGCTTAACCCTAAAAGCAATAGCAGGAATTATAAAACCAGATTATGGAAGAATAGTTTTAAATGATAGAATCCTTTTTGATAAAGATAAAAAAATAAATATACCAACCAAAGATAGAAAAGTTGGCTATCTATTTCAAGATTACGCACTTTTTCCAAACATGACAGTTTATGAAAATATAAAAACTGGGCTTAGGGGAAAAAATAGAAATTCTGAAAAAATAATAAATAAAAAATTAGAAGAACTTCATATTGGACACATAAAAAATTCTATGCCAGAAATGATTTCTGGTGGAGAAAAACAAAGAGCGGCTCTTGCAAGAATTTTGGTAAACGAACCAGAAATTCTTTTGTTAGACGAGCCATATTCAGCAATTGATGGATATTTGAGATGGTCAATTGAGCTTGAAGTTAGAAAAATTATAGAAGAATATAAAATACCAACTCTTTTTGTCTCCCACGATAGGGATGAAATATACAGAATGTGTGATGACATTGTGATAATGACAAAAGGAAAATCAGAAGCAAAAAAACCAACCAAGGAGCTTTTTCACAATCCAGAAACCATGGCAGCAGCAGAGCTATCAGGTTGCAAAAATTTCTCAAAAGTTGAAAAAATTGGAGAAAATATTTATAAAGCCGAGGCTTGGAACCTTGATTTAGATTTAGAAAAAAATCACGAAGAAAAATTTATAGGCATAAGAGGCCATGATATAGAAATTTCCAAAAATAAAAAAGAAAAAAATTCTTTCCAAATGGAAATAATAAAAGAAATCGACCAAACTTTCAACACTTGCCTACTAATAAGAAAAAAAGAATGCGAAGGACAAATTACCGTTTTTATAGAAAAAGAAAAATGGAATGATTTAAAAAATGAAAAAAATCTATATTTTAATTTAGATGAAGATAAAATAATGTTTTTAAAATAAAAGCTAGGATTACCCTAGCTTTTTTCATTTGCTATATTTTTCACAGCCTCTATTGTTTTTTCTATTTCTTCTTTTGTGTTATAAAATGACAGGCTCATTCTTACTATGCCTTGTTTTTTTGTTCCCATTTTTTCGTGAAAAAGTGGGGCACAGTGGCTGCCTGCTCTTACGCAAATTTCGTAATCATCCCATAGTTTCATTGCTATATAATTTGCTGGAATATCTTTTATGTTAAATGCAATTATTGGAACGTGTTTTAAATTTATGTTTGAATAAAATTTAATTCCATCAATATCTTTTAGGCCATTATACAAGATTTTTGTAAGCTCATTTATATCCTTTTGAGGATTTTCTCTCAAAAATTCTATGGCACTTTTTAGTCCTGCAAAGGAATGAACATTTGCAGTCCCTGGCTCAAATAAATCTGGCAAGACGTGTGGTTGGGTTTTTGAAAATGAATCAAAACCTGACCCACCAGCAAAAACTTGTTTGAAATCAAAATCTCCATTTACAATAAATCCACCCGTTCCTTGGGGAGCGTGAAGTCCCTTGTGGCCTGTAAATAAAAATATTGATTCGGGATATTTTTTTATATCAAAAGGCACATATCCTGCAACTTGGGCTCCATCTATTATTAATTTCAAATCATATTTTTTGCAAATTTCATTTGCCTTATCAAGGTCTGTCAAAACTCCTGATACGTTTGATGCTCCTGTAATTACTAGAGCTTTTGTATTTTTTTTGACTAAACTTTCAATTTTTTCAAGATCAAGGCTAAAATCATCTTTTATATCGATAAAAGAAAGCTCTGTTCCGTTTTTTGCCAAATCATAAAGGGGTCTTAGGACGGAGTTGTGTTCTGCAAGGCTCGTTATGACGTGGTCGCCTCTTGTAAAAAGTGATTTTATCACAAAATTTAGGGCGAAAGTTATGTTTGGACACAAAACCACATTTAAGGGATTTTCCATACCGAAATAAGCCCCAACTTCTTTTCTGGTTTGCATCAATAAATTTAGGGCATCAAGGCTAACTTTATAAGCTCCTCTTGAGGGATTGCCAAAAGATTTTGAATTTATAGCATTATAAACTGCCCTTGCAACTGATTCGTCCTTGTCGATTGTAGTTGCAGCATTATCAAGATAAATCATAAGCTTTAACCTCTGGCTTTCTTTTGTTTTCTTTGTAAATAAGCAGGTATTTTTCTTCAAAATCGAGCTTGTTTTTTGAAAAAATTTCTTTTACTTTCTCATCAAAATTTTTTTCATACCTAAGACAAAGTCCGCAACCTGCATCAATTTCTGGCAAAAGAGGGACTAGCCTTGCCCTAATATTTTCGTTTTCGACTTTGCTTAGGGCAAGATAGGCTAAATTTGATGATTTGAAAGTATAAATTACATATTCCATTATGGTCTAATGGTGTGATGAGTTCTCATTAGAGAAGAGATTTCGTACATATTTGAAATTCTTCCAACTTTTAATTCTTCCTTTACTCCATAGTGGTCAAGGCAAAGACCGCAAGAGATAATTTCTACTCCATTATCAGCAAGTTTTTTCAAATCTTCTATGGTATTTTCTCTTTGAGTTGTCAAAAATACTCCCTTGTTGTAGCAAATTACAAATTTTGGAAGAACGTCTGCTTCAGTTATTGAAACTAAGAAACTTTCCAATAAAGATTTTGAAAAATCTTCATCTCCATCTCCGATTTTATCAGAATCAAAAACCACAACATAAGAAGAAGATAGGCTTTCTCCCTTATCATCTTTCTCTGTTTTTTCTTCATTTTTATTAAAAGTTAATTTGAAAACTCCATCTTCTTTTTCTTCGATTTCAATATCAAAGTTAGTTTCTTTTGCAAGTTTTTTCAAATTTTCTACAGCTATGTCCTCATTTACAAGCACATAAAAATTTTCTTCTCCATTTTTAATTTCTCTTTTTGCCATAATTACAGGCATTGGACATTCGATTCCTCTAGCATCAATTTCTTTCATTTTCATACTCCTTTATTTTTATTCGATAAATATTGATTTATCATATTTTTTACTTATTTGACCAACAATTTTTGCATTTATATTATTTTTTCTTAATTCTTCCAAGGCGTCTTTTGCATCATCCTTATTAATACTTACCAAAAGTCCTCCAGATGTTTGAGGATCGTATAAAACTTCCTCAAGAGCAAAGTTATCAACAAGAAATTCCACCATATTTTCCATATGCATCCTATTTCTTTGCCCTCCCTTGGTAAAAACAAATTCGCTTGCAGCTTTTTTTGCTCCATCAAGGATTGGAATATTTTTAGAATCAATTATGGCAGAATATTTATCGCCAAGCATTTCTGACAAGTGCCCCATAAAAGAAAAACCAGTAACATCAGTAGCTGAGCTTATCCTATATTTTTCCAAAATCTCCTTGGCATATTTGTTTAAAAATATCATAGAAGAAATGGCCTTATCCATTTCTTTTTGTCCAAGAATATCAATCCCGTAGGCATTTGTAACTAAAGTTACCCCCAAAGGCTTGGTTAAAATCAAAATATCTTTTTCCTTTGGCGTATTATTTTTCCAAACTTTATCAATATCGACTTTTCCCGTTACAGAAAGTCCGTATTTTATTTTTGGATCATGAATTGAATGACCGCCTACAAGAGATGCACCAGCTTCTATAACCTTGCTTGCACCTCCTTGGAGAATTTTTTTCAAAATATTTATATCTTCATCTTCAGGAAACAAAACAATATTTAGCCCACAAATTGGTTCAGCTCCCATAGCATAAATATCTGATAGGGCATTTGCCGCAGCGATTTGTCCAAAAATATATGGGTCAGAAACCATCGGCGGGAAAAAATCTAGGGTAGATACAATTCCATTATTTTTATCAACTCTTATAAGAGCACAATCATCCATGGTATCGTATCCAATCAAAACATCATCTCTTTTAAAATTTTTAATAGAAGATAAAGTTTCGCCTAGACTTTCTTGGGGGATTTTCGCATTACAACCCCCGCAAACTTCTAGTTCTATATTAGACATATCTTCCTTCTTTCTATAAATTATTGAATTTTAAATACTCTATTTAAATTATACTATACGAAAAATTTAATGAAAGAAAAAATTTGAATAGAAATTTTTCGAAAAAATTTCACAGGAAAATAAAAATTTAAAATAGAAAAATATTAAAAGATAAAAAATTAAAAAAATTTTTGAAAACATTTTTAAAAAGTATTGCATTTTGATGTGTGATATGTTACTATAATACCAGAAGAAGTTCTAGAAAGGAGAAAAGATTGAAAGAGAGTTTTAATATAGTTTTAAATGAAAGAAATTTGGAAGATTTAGCTGATTTAAGTTTTATTAATGAAGAAGAATCTTCAAAAGCTCAAAAATTTCATGCGAGCTTTCCCCAATATTCTGTAACACCATTAAAAAGATTAAACAATCTTGCAGATTTATTTGGTGTGGAGGATATATTTGTCAAAGACGAGTCATTAAGATTTGGTCTCAATGCTTTTAAAGTTTTGGGAGGATCTTATGCTATGGCAAAATACATAGCCCAAAAACTTGATATGGATTTAGATGATCTACCTTATGAGAAATTGATTTCTCCTGAAATCAAAGAAAAATTAGGCAAGGTAACTTTTATTACAGCAACTGATGGAAATCATGGTAGAGGAGTTGCTTGGACAAGCCAACAATTAGAACAAGATTGCGTGGTATTGATGCCTGACGGATCAGCTCTTGAAAGAAGAGATAATATCAGAAAAACTGGCGCTAAATGTGACATTATGGATGGACTTAACTACGATGCTTGCGTAAGACTTGCCAACAAATATGCTGAAGAAAAAGGATATATTATGGTTCAAGATACAGCTTGGGAAGGATATGAAGAAATTCCTACATGGATTATTCAAGGATATTCAACTCTTGCAAAAGAAGCATCTGATCAATTAAAAGAAGCAGGCAAAAAACCAACTCACATATTCTTACAAGCAGGAGTAGGCTCTTTTGCAACTGGAGTAACAGGATTTTTCTCAGACGAATATAAGGGAAGTGAGAAACCTTTTATAGGACTAATCGAGCCAGAAAAAGCAAATTGTAACTACCTAACAGCAAAAATAAATGACGGCAAAATCCACAACGTTGAAGGCGAAATGAATACAATCATGGCAGGGCTTGCTTGTGGAGAACCAGTTACTGTCGGATACCCAATTTTAAAATCTTACGTTGACGCATTTTTATCAGTTCCAGATAGTTCGGCTGCAAGAGGAATGAGAATTTTGGGAAATCCAATTGGAGAAGATGAGAGAGTTATATCTGGAGAATCTGGAGCAGCAACTGTTGGAGCTGTTAGTGAAATTTTACAAAGAGAAGATTTAAAAGATATAAAAGAAAAATTAAAATTAGATGAAAATTCAGTGATTTTATTTATCTCAACAGAAGGAGATACAGACTTCGAACACTACAGAAAAGTAGTTTGGGATGGATATTATACAAACGATGAAAAATTTGAATATAAAAAAATAATTAGATAGGAGAAAAAATTAATGACACAAGATATTAACAAATTATTAGAAAAATTAGAAGGCTTAGATTTTGAAAACTTATACCACGATGACTTTTTCCACACATGGGATAAATCACAAGATGAGCTTGAAGCAATTTTTACAGTTGCTGATACATTAAGAGCAATGAGAGAAAAAATCATTTCTCCAAAAATCTTTGATTCAGGACTTGCTATTTCATTATTTAGAGATAATTCAACAAGAACAAGATTTTCTTACGCATCAGCTGCAAATATGCTAGGACTTGAAGTTCAAGACTTAGACGAAGGAAAATCACAACAAGCTCACGGTGAAACTGTAAAAGAAACAGCTAACATGATTTCATTTATGGCTGATACAGTTGGAATAAGAGATGATATGTATATAGGCAAAGGCTACAAATATATGAAAGACTTTGCTGAATATGTACAAGAAGGATATGATCACGGCGTTCTTGAACAAAGACCACACCTTGTAAACCTTCAATGCGATATTGACCATCCAACTCAAGCTATGGCAGATTTACTTCACGTTATTCACGAATTTGGTGGAATTGAAAATCTTAAAGGCAAAAAAGTTGCTATGACTTGGGCTTATTCTCCATCTTATGGTAAACCACTTTCAGTTCCTCAAGGAATTTCAGGTTTATTTACAAGATTTGGAATGGATGTAGTTTTAGCTCATCCAGAAGGATACGAAATAATGCCAGAAGTTGAAGAAATTGCAGAAGAAAATGCTAAAAAATACGGCGGAAGCTTTACAAAAACAAATTCAATGGAAGAAGCTTTCAAAGATGCTGATATAGTTTATCCAAAATCTTGGGCTCCATTTGCAGCTATGGAAGAAAGAACAGACCTTTATGCAAAAGGAGATCAAAAAGGAATTGATGAACTTGAACAAAGACTTCTTGAACAAAACAAAGAACACATGGACTGGGCTTGTACAGAAGAAATGATGAAACTTACAAAAGATGGTAAAGCTTTATACATGCACTGTCTTCCAGCAGATATAACAGGACTTTCATGTGAAGATGGAGAAGTTGATGAATCTGTATTTGATAGATATAGAGATCCACTTTACAAAGAAGCAAGCTTTAAACCATATATAATTGCTGCAATGATATTCTTACAAAAAGTTAAAGATCCTAAAGCTACAATTGAAAAATTAATTGAAGCTAACAAAGAAAGATTAGTTGACAAAGAAGACGAAAATAAATAAGAATTTTAAAATTTAAAAGGAGATTTAAATGACAGAAATTAATTATGATTTAGTAAAAGAAACTGCTCAAAATTATTCAGAAGATATGAATGCTTTCTTGAGAGATTTAATCTTAAAACATGGAGAATCTTGCGAAGAAGGCGATAAATCAAAAAGAATAAAAGAAGAAATGGAAAAACTAGGCTTTAATAAGGCTTGGATTGATGGTCAAGGAAATGTACTTGGCGAAATGGGTACAGGCGAAAAACAAATCGCATTTGATGGTCACATTGATACAGTAGGAATTGGAAATATTGATAACTGGGAATTTGATCCATACGAAGGATTTGAAGATGAAAATTTAATTGGTGGTCGTGGTGGCTCAGACCAATTAGGTGGAATCGTATCAGCAGTTTACGGAGCAAAAATCATGAAAGATTTAGGATTCTTAAATGATAAATATAGAGTTTTAGTTACAGGAACAGTTCAAGAAGAAGACTGTGATGGAAACTGCTGGTTATATATGATTGAAGAAGAAGGAATCAAACCAGAATTTGTAGTTTCAACAGAACCAACAGACGGTGGAATCTACAGAGGACAAAGAGGAAGAATGGAAATTCGTGTAGAAGTTAAAGGTGTTTCTTGCCACGGTTCAGCTCCAGAAAGAGGAGATAACGCAATTTATAAAATGGCAAAAATCCTTAACGAAATTGAACAATTAAACGAAAATCCAGCAGACGATTCAGTAGAAATAAAAGGTCTTGTAAAAATGCTTGACGAAAAATATAATCCTGAATACAAAGAAGCAAACTTCTTAGGACGTGGAACAGTTACAACAAGCCAAATTTTCTATACTTCTCCATCAAGATGTGCAGTTGCAGATTCTTGTGCAATTTCACTTGATAGAAGAATGACAGCTGGAGAAACATGGGAGTCTTGCATAAAAGAAATTGAAGATTTACCATCAGCTAAAAAATTCGGCGCAAAAGTTACAATGTATGATTACGAAAGACCATCATGGACTGGCGTAAGCAAAAAACAAGAATGCTATTTCCCAACATGGGTAATTCCAGAAGATCACGAAGTAACAAAAGCATTAGAAAGAGCATACAAAGGTCTTTATGGAGATAAAAGAATTGCACCAAATGTAGAAAAAGAAATTGAAAAGAGAAAAGATTTACCATTAACAGATAAATGGACATTCTCAACAAACGGTGTTGCTATAATGGGAAGACACAATATTCCAGTAATAGGATTTGGACCAGGAGCAGAAGATCAAGCTCACGCACCAAACGAAGTTACATTCAAACAAGATTTAGTAACTTGTGCAGCAACATACGCAGTTCTTCCACTTGAATATATAAAATAAATTAAAAATATCAAGAAAGGCTTAAGCCTTTCTTGATATAAATTTATATCGGTTAATAATAAGATAAAACTTTCAAGTTTATGAAAAGCGATTAACTTTTAAAAATCTTTTGCTAAATGATAAATATACATAAAATTAATAATATAATATTTATAAAAGGAACTGTAGTATTTTGAATTGCTTCGAATTTGCAAAGTGTTTATTAAGAAAACGTTTAATATTAAATTAGAAAGTTGTTATCTTATTCAAATTTGAAATTTGAAAAGGAGGTAAGTTTTGGAAAACAAAAAAATCAAGTTTTAAATGGCGACATATATGATTTAACCGAATTAGGGATAAAAGAGATAAATAATCATGAAAATGATTATAATGAAATAAGCTCACCTATAAAGTCTACAGACAGAAATTGGCACACTAAGGATATATCGAATTTATGGATTGGAATGATTGTTTCTATAGCCGTGTATCAAGTAGCAAGTGGCTTGTTGGTGTCAGGAATGTCTTGGGGACAGGCTTTACTAACTGTTGTATTAGGACATACCATAGTTATGGGAGTAGCTATAGTTTTGGGTCATTTTGGTACAAAATATGGTATGGCATATCCGATGCTTAGCAAAATTGTATTTGGTAAAAAAGGTACAATTTTTCCATCATTTATTAGGGCTATTCTTGGGGTATTTTGGTTTGGTGTTCAAGCATGGATCGGAGGTCAAGCTATATATACGATAATTGGCGCTATTTTTCCAAGTTGGTTAGAAATGGGATTTAAAGCTCACTTTATTTCATTTATAATTTTTTGGATTATGAACGTATATATTGCTGCTTCAGGTAGCAAGGCAGTTAAAATACTAGAAGGCGTGTCAGCACCTATATTAATTGTTCTAAGCCTAATAGTTATTATCTGGGGACTTTATACCGCTGACTGGAGCTTTAAAACATTATTTGGAGCAAAAATACTTCAAGCAAAACCAGGTATTAGCTTTTGGAAACTTTTTTGGCCGGCTCTTTCAGCTATGATAGCTTTTGACGGAGGAATTGCATTATCAATGCCAGACTTTACAAGGAATTGTGTAAACCAAAAAGCACAAAGTGTTGGGCAAATTATTTCAGCTCCTTTAATGACATTTTATATTTCTTTTGTAGGAATGTGTGGGACAGCTGGTGGATTACTAGCTTTTGGTAAAGAAATTTGGGAACCTGCCGTATTAGTAGGAAATTTTCCTAGTATATTTATAAGAATTATATTCTCTATTTTTATAATTTTGGCTGTTTTAACTACTAATGTTGCTGGAAATTTAATTCCACCAGTGAATATCGCAGCGACTTTAACTAAAAATAAAATACCATATAAAGTTGTTACTATATTAGTTGCTTTATTGGCTTTATTAGCAAGGCCTTGGGATAGTTTGTCAAGTGCTTATAATCTTATTTTCAATGTAACTCAGTTATTAGGTGCACTTATTGGTCCTATATCAGGTATATATTTGGTATCATATCTATTTGAATATAAGACTGAAATAGATATGGTTGATGTTTATAAGACGAATGAAGGTAAGTATTTTTATAGCAATGGGTGGAACATCCCTGTAATAGTATTATTCATTATAATGACAGCATTAATATTTGCTGGTAAATATATTGAATCAATAACATGGATATTCAATAATGCTTATGTATTTGGTGTAATAGCTACAGGTGCTTTGTACTATTTATATCTTAAAATTGTTAAGAAAAATAGGAGATGGAATATGTCTTTAATTATTAAAAATGCTAATTTATACGGTGAAAATATAGTAGATATTAAAATAAATGGAGAGAAGATAGAATCTATAGGGTGCAATCTTAATGATGACGAGTGTGAAATATATGATGCGAAAGAAAGACTAACTTTACCAGGAGGCGTAGATGTTCACACCCATATGTCTCTAGATTTAGGTAAATTTGTTGCTGTTGATGATTTTCACACAGGTACAAGAGCTGCTGCTTGTGGAGGAACTACAACAATAGTAGATCATATAGCTTTTGGATCTAAAGAAAGCTATTTTGATGAAATGATAAAAAAATATCATAAAATGGCAAAAGATTTAGCTATAATTGATTACTCTTTTCATGGAGCAATCCAAGATTCAAGAGATAAAACATTGGAATTAATGGAATCATATCATAAAAATGAAGGTATAGTTTCAACAAAAATATACACAACTTATGGTGGAAAACTTAATGATGATAAAATTTTAAAAATATTGAAAAAAGCTAAAGAAACTGGGACAGTAGTATGTGTTCATTGTGAAAATGATGGAGCAATTGCAGAATTAAGAGAAGAGGCAAAGTCAAAGAATGAGTTAGATCCTATTTATCACGCAAAAACTAGACCGGCTGAAACAGAAGCGGAAGCAATCAATAGACTAATTTATTTATCTGAAATAGCAGGATATCCTAAATTATATATAGTTCACACCTCAACGGAATTAGGTTTAAATGAAATAAAAAAGGCTAGAAAAAGAGGAGTTAAAAATTTATATTGTGAGACATGTACTCAATACTTGTTATTAGATGAGCAAAAATATATTGATGGCGGTAATTCTGAAGGAATAAAATATATTATGTCACCTCCTTTAAGAAAAAAATCTGATCAAAATGCTTTATGGCAAGGGATAATTGATGGTGAAGTTAATGTTGTAGCTACAGATCATTGTCCATTTTTTTATGAAACAGAGAAGTTACCTTATAAAGATAATTTTTATGATTGCCCAGGTGGAGCACCAGGTGTTGAAGAAAGATTAGAGCTGATACTATCAGAGGGGTTAAAAAGAGGAATAAGTCTTGATAGATTGATAGAGGTATTAATAGCTAATCCAGCTAAAATATTTGGATTATATCCTAAAAAGGGAAATATTAACCCAAATAGTGATGCTGATATAATAATATTAGAAAAAGAAAAATATGTTATTAAACAAGAAAATAGACATTCAAATGTAGACTATACTTCATATGAGGGGTTTGAGTCCGATTATAAAGTTAAGACAGTATTGTGCAGAGGAAAGTTTGTATTATCAGAAGGGAAATATTTAGGAGTTCCAGGATATGGAAAATTTATAAAAAGAAATTAGCTAAATAATTTTCAATAAAAATTTTGATAATATTAATATATGAGTTTTTAATTAAGTCTGTATTAAACAATAGAGCGATTTTAAGATTTAAACCTATTAAATTATCATATTATAATTAAGGAGTAAAAAAATGAGTGAATTTATGAGACCTATACCTTTTAAAGACCTAATGAATTGGGCTTTGGAAGAATATAAGAATGAAGGTTCTATTTTTGGAATTAAAAAAGAAAAATTCTACAAAAATGAATCGGGAAAAATGTTAAAAACTGTTTTTGGAGATGAGATTTCATCAGCAGTAGGCCCTGCAGCAGGTCCTCAATCTCAACTTGCCCAAAATATTCTAGCATCCTATCTTGCAGGAGCAAGATTTATTGAATTAAAAACAGTTCAAAAACTTGATGGAGTAGATATACAAAAAGCTGTTGCAAAACCATGTATAAATTCGGAAGATGAATGTTATAACTGTGAATGGTCAACAGAGCTTACAGTAAAAGAAGCTTACAATGAATATGTAAAAGCATATTTTGCAATTATTGCTTTGGCGAAAGAATTAAATATTTCTGATAAAAAAGATTTTGCTTACAATATGTCAGTAGGTTATGATCTTGAAGGAATAAAATCTGAAAAAATTGATACATATATTGAAAATTTAAGAAATGCTAAAGACACAGAAGTATTTAAAGAATGTAAATTATATCTTGAAGAAAATATCGATAAATTTTCAAAATTTGATAAAAAAGATTTAGAAAAAATCAGCACAAATATTTGTGATTCTATAACTCTTTCAACCCTTCACGGTTGTCCTGCAGAAGAAATTGAAAAAATTGCATCATATCTAATAGATGAAAAGAAAATATCTACATTTATAAAATGTAATCCAACAATGTTAGGTTACGAATATGCAAGAAAAACCCTTGATGATATGGGCTTTGATTATATTTCTTTTACAGATTTCCATTTCAAAGATGACCTTCAATACGAAGATGCAGTCGTTATGATTGAAAGATTATTAGAACTTGCAAAGAAAAATGATCTTGCCTTTGGTGTAAAGCTTACAAATACTTTCCCAGTTGATGTAAAAAGAAATGAACTTCCAGCAGAAGAAATGTATATGTCAGGAAGAGCTCTTCTTCCATTAACTATTTCTATGGCAGCTATGCTTTCAGAAAAATTTGATGGCAAACTTCCAATGTCATATTCTGGTGGAGCTGATGCTAGAAATATTAAAGAAATTTTTGAAGCTTTAGGTCAACCAATTACAGTTGCTACAACAATTCTTAAACCAGGTGGATATTTAAGATTTAACCAATTGGCAAAAGAAACTGAGGATTTATTAAGTGATAAACTTCACGATGTTGATGTAGAAAAAACTGTAAAACTTAGAGATAAAATCATAAACGAATGGGTTAATAATAAACTGTACAGAGAAAAAGTTGGATCAAGAAAAACAAATTCAACTCTTCCACTTACAGATTGCTATAAGGCTCCTTGTAAAGATGGTGGCTGTCCAATCCAACAACAAATTCCTGAATATTTGCAATTAGTTGCTGAATGTGAATACGATAAGGCGATTGAAGTTATTGCGATGGACAATACTGCACCAACAATTCTTGGAAAACTTTGTGCACATTATTGCCAAGATCATTGTACAAGAGTTGACTATGAAAAGAGCCTTCAAATAAGAGATATGAAACTTATAGCAGCTGATAAGGCTCAAGATAAGTTTGTAGAAAATATTAAAGAATCAGAAATAAAATCAGACAAAAAAGTTCTTGTTATAGGAGCAGGTCCTGGTGGAATTGCTGTAGCATCTTATCTAAGAAGAAATGGAATGGACGTTACAGTAAGAGAAAAATTGTCAAAACCTTACGGAATTGTAAGCCATGTTATTCCTAAATTTAGAATTTCTGATGAACAAATCGAAAGAGATTACCAAATTGCTGTAAAACAAGGCGTAAAATTTGTTTTTGATTCTGAAGTAACAGAATCTTACGAAGAATTGAAAAAAGATTATGATTATATAATTGCAGCAACAGGTGCTTGGGAGAAGGGAAGATCTCCAGTAAAAGAAGGAAGCGAAAATATCCTTGATGCTCTTGATTTCTTGTGGGATGTAAGAATGAATGGCAAGGCAAATGTTGGTAAAAAAGTTGCAGTTGTAGGTGCAGGAGATGTAGCTATGGATTGTACAAGAACTGCTGCAAGACTTGAAGGAGTTGAAAGCGTAGCCTTAGTTTATAGAAGAACAGAAGCTTACATGCCTGCAACTCAAGAAGAAGTAAATGATGTAAAAGAAGAAGGACACAAAATTTATGAATTAGTAGCTCCTTATTCTTATGACGGAAAAGTTTTAAAATGCGAAAAAATGGAACTTGGAGAATTTGATGAATCTGGAAGAAGATCAATCAATTCAACAGGAGAAAAACTTGATCTTGAATTTGATACAGTAATTGGTGCAACAGGTGCAAGAGTAGATACAAGCGCATTCAAAGAAAATAATGTTAATTTAGATGATTGGGGCAATGTAAAAACTACAGAAAATTACGAAACAAATATCGACAATGTTTATGTAATTGGAGATTGTAGAGCTGGAGCAAGCACTATTGTAAAAGCAATGGGAGAAGCAAAAGCAGTTTGTCTTGATATTTTAGCAAAAGAAAATCTAGAAAATGATTTTGAAAAATTTGAAGTTAAAGAACAAAACAAAATAATTTTTGAAAAAAGAGGAAGACTTCAAGAAAAAATCCAAGGCAAAAATGAAGGATACAGATGTTTAAAATGTAATCAAATTTGTGAAATGTGTACAGAAGTTTGTCCAAACAGAGCAAACGTAGCTATAAAAGTTGATGGATTTAATAATCTTCATCAAATAATCCACTTAGATGGAATGTGTAATGAATGTGGAAACTGTGGATTCTATTGCCCACATGCAGGACGTCCTTACAAAGATAAACTTACAGTATTTTGGACAAAAGAAGACTTTGATGATTCAACAAATACAGGTTTCTTAAAAGATGGTAATAAATATCTAGTTAGACTTGAAAATGGCAAAGTAATTGAAACAGAAAACTTAGATGATTTGTCAGAAAATATGCAAAAATTAATAAAAGCTATCGAAGAAAACTATGCTTTCTATATAAAGCCAAGTGAAATTTTAAATTCATAAGGAGATAAGATGATATTATCAAATTGCCTAATAATTACAAACGATGAAAATAATAATTTTTATGAAAACGGCGCAGTTTATATCAAGGACAAATTAATAGAAGATGTTGGAGAAAATCAGGATATTTTAAAAAAATATCCTGATGAAGAAGTAATTGATTTAAAAGGAAAACTTCTTATGCCAGGAATGATTTGTGCTCACTCACATATTTATTCAGCTTATGCAAGAGGAATGGCAGTTTCAAAACCAACAGATAATTTCTTTAATGTCTTAGAAAATTTGTGGTGGGCTCTTGATAGGGAACTTACAACAGAAGATGTAAGATTAAATGCCCTAACAACTTATATGGAATCAATAGCAAATGGAGTTACAACAGTAATTGACCACCATTCAGGACCAAATTCTGTAGAAAATTCTCTATTTACTCTTGGAGAAGCTGCAAAAGAAGTAGGAATTAGAACAAATCTTTGCTATGAATTATCAGATCGTGATGGAGCTGAAATTAGAGATAAAGAAATAAAAGAAAACGTAGATTGGATTAAATATTCTCAAAAAGAAAATGATGATATGCTAAGAGGATTATTTGGACTCCACGCATCATTTACTCTTTCAGATGAGTCATTAGAAAAAGCTCTTGATGCAATGGATGGAGTTTATAACGGCTTCCATGTTCACGTAGCAGAAGGAATCGAAGACCAATGGGATTGTCAAAGAAAATATGGCAAAAGAATTGTAGAAAGACTAAATGATTTTGGCATAATAAATGAAAATTCACTTGCTATTCACTGTGTTCATATAAACGGAAGAGAAATGGAGATATTAAAGAAAAATAATACTCCAGTAATTTTCAATCCAGAATCAAATATGAACAATGCAGTAGGAGTTCCTCCAGTAAATAGATTTTTTGAAAAAGGATTAAAAGTAGGAATAGGAACAGATGCCTATACAAACGATATGTTTGAATCAATGAAAGTTTCAAATATTATCCAAGCTCACAATACCCAAGATCCAACAAAAGGATTTGGAGAAACTTTGGAAATGCAATTTAAAAATAACCCTGACATAGTTTCACATTTCCTAAACAATGAAGTAGGAAGAATCAAAAAGGGAGCTTATGCAGATTTAATTACAATAAATTACGATCCATATACACCAATCAACAAAGACAATTGGGGTGGACATAGTTTATTTGGTTTAACAGGAAGGCTTGTAAACGATACAATTATAAATGGAAAATTTGTAATGAAAGATAAAATAATTACAACAGTCGACCAAGCAAAAATCCATGCAGATTCAAGACAAAGAGCTGCAAAAATTTGGAAAAATCTTTAAAATTTATTAAGCTAGTTTATTTTTTAAACTAGCTTAATAAATAAAATTCTTATTTAAATATTTTATGAACTTATTTTTAAAATATAAGAAAAATTTTTTTATCAATTTATTTGTTTAAATTATAAGTAAATGTATCATATTATTGGAGTTTAAAAAATTCTAATATAGGATATAGAAAAAAATTATATCAAAAAAAAGGAGATGAGATGGAAAAAAAAGAAAAAAACACAAACACGTCCTTGTTTGACATGGATGCAAATCCGAGTTTTAAAAGGAGTTTGCCAATAGCCCTTCAACATTTATTGGCAATGATAGTAGGTAATACACTTCCGGCAATCGTTCTTACAGGGCAGTTAGCAAATACAGAATTTGCAGTGTCAGCTCAAGATGCAGTTTATTTAATTCAAGCTGGAATGTTTGTAGCAGCAATCGCAACATTTTTGCAATTATATCCAGTTTTCAAAGTTGGAGCAAAACTTCCAGTAATTATGGGAGTAAGTTTTGCCTATATTCCAGTTTTGACATCAATAGGAATAAAATATGGAATAGGAGCAGTTTATGGTGCCCAGTTAGTTGGTGGTGTAGTTGCCTTTGTGGTAGGAATGAATATAAAAAGAATTTATAAATTTTTCCCACCAATGGTTTCAGGAACAGTAGTTTTAACAATAGGACTTTCACTTTATTCAGTTGCCTTAAATTATATGGCAGGAGGAAATGGAAATCCTAACCAAGGAGATTTGGTTTATTGGGGTGTAGCATTTTTAACTTTAGCAGTAACTCTTTGCTGTAATATGTTTGGAAAAGGAATTATAAAACTTGCAGCTATTTTAATAGGAATTGGCGTTGGCTATGTTGCATCAATATTTTTTGGAATAGTTAATTTTGATGGAGTAAAAGAAGCCGCTTGGGTAACTCTACCAAGAATTATGCCATTTAAATTAGAATTTCCAATTGATGCAGTAATTACAATGTCAGTAATGTTTGTTGTAAATTCAATTCAAGCTGTAGGAGATTTATCATCAACAACAGCTGGAGGACTTAATAGAGTTCCAACAGCAGATGAGCTTGAAGGAGGAATTAAAGCAAACGGTTTAGCTTCAGTGATTGGTTCATTGATTGGTGGAATGCCAACAGCAACTTACAGCCAAAACGTAGGAATAGTTTCATTAACAAAAGTTGTTGCAAGAAAAGTTTTTGCAATCACAGCAAGCCTTATTCTTGTTGCAGGATTTATTCCGAAATTTGGAGCTTTAATGCTTTCAGTTCCACAAGCGGTTATAGGTGGTGCAACAATTACAGTTTTTGCACAAATAACAATGAGTGGAATGAAATTAATAATGTCAGACGAAATGAGCTCAAGAAATGTAACAATAGTAGGACTAGGAATAGCCCTTGGTATGGGAATTGTTCAACTAGGCGATCAGGCTTTAGCACAATTTCCAGAATGGTTTAGAATGGTATTTACATCCTCACCTGTAGTTTTAGCAACTTTAGTAGTTTTCTTACTAAATATAATAATGCCAAAGAAAACTATAGAAGAAGAAGAAGCTGAAAGAAAGGCGATGGATGATAAATAAAATAATTTTGTTTTAAAAATAAAATTATTATAAGGGGAGTTTTAAAATAGCTCCCTTCCTTACGGAAAAAATAAAAATAAATAGAGAAGGAAAAATTTATGGAAAAAGATAAAAAATTTACAGGTCTTTTTAATTTTGAAGGAGACGTAACAACAAAAGAAGCGTTACCTTTAGCTTTTCAACACGTTGTAGCCATGATTGCAAGTTGTATTACACCACCAATAATGCTTGCAGGAGCAAGTGGTCTTTCACCAAAAGATACAATGATTTTAATTCAAATAGCTTTAATAGGATCAGCACTTACAACTTTATTGATGATTTATCCAATTAAAATTATAGGATCAAGACTTCCTATGATATTTGGGGTTTCATTTGCTTATGTACCTACAATGATTGGTCTTGCCAATCAATTTGGAGCCCGAGGCCCCGCAGAAGTCGTTGCAATAGTTTTGGGAGCCCAAATTGTTGGAGGAATTTGTTCAATACTTTTTGGACTAGGATTAAAATACATAATGCCACTTGTCCCACCACTTGTTTCAGGAACAGTAGTTTTAGTAATAGGACTTTCACTTTATCCTGTAGCAATGAATTATATGGGTGGAGCAGGAAGCGTAGAAGTTGCAGGCTGGGGAGCTTGGCAAAATTGGTTAGTCGGAGGAATAACTTTAATATTAGGACTTGGATTTACACATTTTGGAAAAGGAATGTTTAAACTTGCAAATGTATTATTTGCTATGATTATTGGATTCATAATATCAATGTTTTTTGGAATGGTAGATTTTTCTCCAGTAAAAGAAGCTGGTTGGATTTCAGTAGTAGAACCATTTCACTTTGGAATTTCTTTTGAGCCATCAGCAATAATTTCAATTACAATTATTTTTATAGTAACGGCAATAGAAGGAATCGGTGATATGACCTCTACAACAGTAGGTGGTATGGATAGGATTCCTACACCAAAAGAATTAAGAGGTGGAATTGTTGGATATGGTGCTGCAAACTTAGTTGGAGCGATTTTTGGATGTCTTCCAACGGCAACATTTTCACAAAATGCTGGAGTTGTTTCAATAAATAAGGTAGTAAATAAAAAAGTATTTACCCTGGCATCTTTGATAATTTTAGTATCAGGACTTGTTCCAAAATTATCATCAATTCTTACAACAATTCCTTATCCAGTTTTGGGAGGAGCAACACTTTCAATTTTTGCTGCTATAACAATGAACGGAATTAGAATGATCACAAGCCAACCTCTAAGTGCAAGAAATACTTCAATAGTTGGAGTTTCTGTAGCTTTAGGTGTAGGATTTACTACAGTTGCAGCAAGCGCACAAAATGCTGGAGTTGTATTTATGCCAGAAGAATTAGCAGTAGCAATCGGATCATCACCAGTTGTACTTGCAGCAATTTCTGCAGTATTAATGAATTTAATTATTCCAGAAAAAGAAGAAGACAAGGCGAAAGAAGATTCACTTGCAAATCTTGAAATTAAAGAATTAGAAGAAGAGTAAAAATAAAAGCTTAAAATTTACAATAAAATAAAAGAAAAGTCTATAATATTGTGTAAAATATTTTACGCAATATTATAGACTTTTTTAAATTACTCCAATTTATCATTTTTTAAATTAATTTTAAATAAAGAAGGAATACCAATTGTAAATAATAATAAAAAGATTCCAGCTCCTACAAAAACAGCGTATACTGATATTATTTCAAATAAGTATCCAAATAATAACATACTTAGTGGCAAAGACACTTGAGTTAATGTGTTTAATATACTAAAAACCCTTCCTTGAAATTCTTGAGGGATATTTAGTATAGACCAGCTAGATAGAAGTATATTACATATAGTAATTGAAATACCAATTATTAAGAAATATCCTGCCAATATAATAGACCAACTGTTTTTAGTTAATTCTAATGTTAATAACAAACCTAACACAAAAGTTACTAAAGATATTAAGCTTATAGAATTTCTAGCAATATTTAAAGTTTTTTGGGATTTAATTTTTGATGAAATTAATGAACCTATTAATAAACCTATAGCCAAAATACTATCATTTAAAGCATAATTTTTGCTTGATAAATTTAAAATTTTTATTTCGACAAATGGCAAACCTATATTAACGATACCAAGAATAAAGTTTACCACTAAAACAAAAGCTAAACCAAATACAATTTTTTTGTATTTAAATATAAAATCAATACCATCTTTAAACAAAATTAGTAAGCTTTGACTTTCATTAACTTCTTTCTTTGTATTTTTATTAAAATCAACTTTCCAATAGATTACTAATACCAATAATTCCATAAACATTTCCATGAGTAAAATTCCAATTAATGCAAATTTATCAATAATAAATACTGCTATAATGGGAGATAAAACCATACTTACTGCTTGAATTATTTGTAAATGAGCTCTAAACGATTGAATATCATCTTTATCAACTATATTAATAGTAGAAGAATTTAAGCTTGTAGATAGGATTTGATCGGAAAGTTTTAAAATTATTAACAGACCTATAATATGTATATATTCTATCTCTATTTTTCTACTTGTTATAATAAATAAAAACAGAGAGATAGCACTAAGAAATTGAGAAAATCTAATAATTCTATTTTTATTGTATTTATCAATGGCACTTCCTAAAATAGGCAATAAAAAAATCGCCACTAAAGGTCCTATAATTTGGGAAAGGCTATAAAAAATATAGAACAATTTAATTTTTTAAAATATAAAGCCCAAGCACAAAAGAAAGTATGCTACTTCCTAGTTGACCGATAGAGTTTCCTAAAAGAAGTAGCAACTTTGAAAAATTTTTATTTTTTGATTCAAGATATAATAACCTCTCTTTTTAAGTTTGCATTAATTAATTTGTTTTTGTATAAGAAATTCTATGTCATAATAATGACGAAATTAATTTTTATCAAACTAAATTATCTAATAATTTCTCATAGCAATATAAATTAAACATACCTTAGTATGAATATTATATCAAAGATAATTATAATTATTTTTAAGAGCATAAAAGAAAAATTTGCTAATGACGGCTTATTTAAGATTATAAAAACAGATTTATATAAATGGAAAGTTCATTAAAAAATTTAAAAATTCTAAATTTTATTAATTCTAAAATATTGTTTGAAAAAATTTTAAAAATTATTTTTGATTTGACTAAAAATTTGCGTAAAAACCTTGAAAACGATTAGTAATTTGTGGTAATATATTATATACAATATGCAATTAAAAGGGAAATTGTAGAGAGATTTAAAATGCTTTAAAACATTTTAGGAGGTTAAAATGTACGTAGGAAAAAGTGTTAAAAGAGTTGACGCATACGATAAGGTAACAGGACGTGCAAAATATACAGAAGATTTAATAATAAATGGTGCTTATGTAGCGAAAATTTTACACTCAACAATTGGTCATGGAAAGGTTATCTCAGTTGATACAAAAAAAGCGGAAGAAGTTGAGGGAGTAGTTAAAATTATTACTTGTTTTGATGTTCCAAAACATTCATTCCCAACAGCAGGTCACCCTTGGTCAACTGATAAAAATCACCAAGACGTTGCTGATAGAAGATTATTAAATGAACACGTTAGATATTATGGTGACGATGTAGCTGTAGTTATTGCAGAAGATGAAGTTTCAGCAAGTCAGGCTTTAAAATTAATTGAAGTTGAATACGAAGAATATGATGTGGTTTTAGATCCTATTGAATCAATGAATAATGGATTAAGACCAATTCATGATGAATTTCCTGATAATATTTTGGGACATACCAAAAATTACAGGGGAAATTATGACGAAGCGATAAAAGAAGAAGGACTTATTAAAGTTGAAGGTTGGTACGAAACTCCAATCGTTCAACATTCCCACATAGAAAATGGAATTGCTTGTGCTTATGAAGAACAAGGAAAAATTGTAGTAATTGCTTCAACTCAAATTCCTCACATTGTAAGACGTGTTTGCGGTCAAGCTTTGGGAATTGGCTGGGGAAAAATTAGACTTGTAAAACCATATATAGGCGGAGGTTTTGGTAACAAGCAAGATGCTTTGTACGAGCCATTAGCAGCCTATCTTACAACTCAAGTTGGAGGTCATCCTGTAAAACTTGATACATCAAGAGAAGAAACTTTTGTTTCAACAAGAACCAGACACTCACAAAAACTTCATATAATTTCTTATGTAAGAGCTGATGGAACTTTTGCTGCTAGAAAATTAGAGTTATTTTCTAACAATGGTGCTTATGCATCTCACGGTCACTCTATAGCTGCCAAGGGAACAAATTGCTTCCACCAATTATATCCTTGTGATAACACACAAGCTGATGGATACACAGTTTATACAAACCTACCAACAGCAGGAGCTATGAGAGGATATGGAATTCCACAAACTATGTTTGCTTTTGAATCTCACCTTGATGATGTTGCTAAAGCTTTAGATATGGATCCATTAGAATTAAGAATGCAAAATATTATGCAAAAAGGCTTTATCGATGGATTTTCAAGAAATGAAAACTACTACGATTCTTTCAGAGAAGCAATTTCTGTTGGAAGAAAAGCAATTGATTATGATAAAAAGATAGAAGAATATAAAAATCAAACTGGAAATATAAGAAGAGGAATTGGTCTTGCTGCATTTTGGTATAACACAGCAGTTTATCCAATTTCACTAGAATCATCTTCTTGTAGGATGGTTTTAAACCAAGATGGTTCAGTTCAATTGCAACTTGGAGAAACTGAAATCGGCCAAGGTGGAGATACAGCATTTTCACAAATGGCAGCGGATGCTGTTGGTGTAAAAATGGAAGATGTTCATATAGTTTCAACTCAAGATACAGATGTAACTCCATTTGGTTTGGGAGCTTATGCTTCAAGACAAACTTTTGTTTCAAGTTTTTCTATCACAAATACTGCTAGAGTATTTAAAGAAAAAATATTAGATAGGGCAAGTAAAATTTTGGAATATACTCCACACAATCTTGATCTTGTTGATAGTATGATAATAAATAAAATAACTAACAAGCCATTATTGTCTTTAGGAGAACTTGCTACAGAAGCCTTGTATAATACTCGTGATAGTGAACATATTTCTGCTGAAGAAACTTATACAATAAGAAATAATGCTTTCTCATTTGGTTGTTCATTTGCAGAAGTTGAAGTTGATATTTCACTTGGAAAAGTTAAACTTCTAAGACTTATAAATGTTCACGATTGTGGTAGACTTATAAATCCTAGACTTGCTGAAGCTCAAGCTCACGGTGGAATGAGTATGGCAGTAGGATATGCTTTATCAGAAGAATTAAAATATAATGATAAGGGAAAAATTTTAAATGATAACCTTCTTGATTATAAATTATCTACAACCATGGATCACCCACACTTTGAAGCATATTTTATAGAAAACCCATCACCAGTTTCACCATATAATACAAAATCACTTGGTGAACCACCAACTTGTTCTCCAGCTCCAGCAATAAGAAATGCAATTTTAAATGCAACTGGAGTAGGAGTAAATAAATGTCCAATGACACCACACGTTTTGTTCCCACTTTTCAAAGAAGCTGGACTAATAGAAAATGATTATGAAAAAGACATGGAATATGATGCTTAAAGGAGAAAAAATATGTATGATGTAAAAAGAATTTATGAAGCCTATACAATTGACGAGGCTATAAAATTAAAAAAAGAACATCCTGAAGCAAGATATATAGCTGGTGGTTCTGATGTTTTGGTCAAAATCAGAGAAGGAAAAATGGCAGGACTTGAGCTTATTTCACTTTATCTTATAGATGAGCTTAGGGGAGTTAAGATGGAAGAAGATGGAACAATTAGAGTAGGATCTTTAACCAGCTTTACCCATATTACAAATGATCCAATAATTCAAAACACACTTAAAAACTTTGGGAGAAGCAGTTGATACTGCAGGTGGACCTCAACTTAGAAATATTGCTACAATCGGTGGAAATATTTGTAACGCTGCTCCATCAGCAGATTCTTGTACAACAGTTATGGCATATGATGCTATAATTGAATTAAAAGGCGAAAATGGTTTTAGAGATGTTCCTGTAAAAGATTTTTATATAAAATATGCAACAGTTGATATAAGAGAAACTGAAATTGTTACAGCAATAAAGTTTAAGAAAGAATCCTATGAAAATCATTACGGACATTATTTTAAATATGCAATGAGAAATGCTATGGATATAGCAACTTCAGCTGCATCAGCAAATGTAAAATTTGATGAAAATAATAAAGTAGAAGAAGTAAGAATATCTTATGGAGTTGCAGCAGCTATTCCGGTTAGAGCCAATGAAGCTGAAAAATCTTTAGTAGGAAGAAAATTAACAGATAATAATATAAATGTTTTTGCAAAAAAAGCCCTTGATGAACTATCACCAAGAGATTCTTGGAGAGCATCAAAAGCCCTAAGAACACAAATACTTTATGAAATAACAACAAGATGTTTAAAAGAAATTAGAAAAGAACACGAGGAGGGATTAAATGCATAGCAGAGAATATGGACCATATGGCCCAAAGCCAGAAGAAAAACTACATTACGAACCTCAATATAAGGTTATAAAATGTAGGATAAATGGAATAAGGGTTACAAAAATGGTTGATGTGAGAGCGTCACTTACAGATTTTTTAAGAAATGAATTTGCCCTAACAAGTGTAAAAAAAGGATGCGAAGTTGGAGAATGTGGAGCTTGTGCAGTTATAATTGATGGTGAAACTTTCAATTCATGTATCTATCTTGCAATTTGGGCAGAAGGAAAAGATATTTGGACAACTGAAGGACTAACTGCATCAGACGGATCACTATCAATTATCCAACAAGCTTTTGTAGATGAGGCAGCAGTTCAATGTGGTTTTTGTACACCAGGTTTTATAGTTTCAGCAACAGAAATAATTGCAAGAGGAAAATATTATACAATTGATGAGCTTAGAAAAGAATTAGCAAATCATATGTGTAGGTGTACAGGCTATGAAAATATCTTGCTTGCAGTTCAAAAAGCAAATAATATTGAAAATGGTTTTGAACAACTAGAAGAACATGTAGTAAATCAAATCAAAGAAGAAGATAAAAAAGATTATATGTAAAAAGCAGGTGAAGGCGTGTCTATATTGATTAAAAATGGAACTGTGGTTCTAGATGAAAAAATAGAAAATTTAGATATTTATATAGAAGATGAAAAAATCCAAAAAATTGGCAAAAATTTAAACCTAAGTGCTGAAAAAATTATTGATGCCAAAGATAAAATAGTTACGGCAGGTGGAGTAGACGTTCACACCCACATGTCTTTGGATTTGGGAAAATTTGTTGCTTGTGATGATTTTCATACAGGAACAATAGCAGCAAGTTATGGAGCTACAACTACCATTTGTGATCACATAGGAGCCTTAGAAAAAGGAGCAAGCCTTCACAAATTAATAGACCATTACCACGATATTGCAGACGGAAAAGCTGTTATAGATTATTCTTTTCACGGAGCAATGTATGAGGTCAATGATGATTTGATTGAAGAAATAGAAGATTTAATGGATGAGGGAATCCCATCCATTAAAATCTATTCAACTTATGCAGGAAAACTTGAAGATGATGAAATCCTAAGAGTTTTGAAAAAAGCAAAAGAAGTTGGGACAATAGTTTGTGTTCATTGTGAAAACGATGGGCTCATAAAAGAATTGAGAAAAGAGGCGATAGAAGCTGGTAATCTTTCTCCAAAATACCATGCCCTTACAAGACCAAATGAAAGCGAAGCAGAAACAATAAATAGACTTGCCTATCTTTCAAAAGTAGCAAATGATCCAAAATTATATATAGTTCACACATCAACCAAACAAGGACTTGATGAAATAAAAGCAGCAAGAGCCAGAGGACTTAAAAATATTTATTGCGAAACATGCACCCAATATTTAACTTATGATGAAAGTAAATATATGGACAATCCAAACGAAGAAGCGGTTAAATATATTTGTGCACCTCCCCTTAGAAAAAAATCAGACATAGAAGCCTTGTGGGAGGGAATAAAAAATGAAGATGTGGATGTAATAGCAACTGACCATTGTCCATTTATATATGAGAGCGAAAAAAAACCTTACGCTGATGATTTTACAAAAGCGCCAGGAGGAATTCCTGGAGTTGAAGAAAGAATGGAAGTGGTTTTGACTGAAGGCTTAAAAAGAAATATTCCATTAAGTAAATTAACAAATCTTTTGTGCAAAAATCCAGCAGAAATCTTTGGATTTTCAAATAAAAAAGGAAGTATAAAAGAAAAAAAAGACGCAGACATAGGGATATTTTCCAAAATTTCCTACACAATAAAAGAAGAAAACAGACATTCAAAATGTGATTATACAAGCTATGAAGGATACAAAACAGATGTAAAAGTTGATACAGTAATAGCAAAAGGAAAAATTATTTTGGATAAAAATGGATATTATGGAAAAAAAGGCATGGGCAAATTTATAAAAAGAAAATTAGATAAGGAAATATGATGACAAATAAAGATACGATTTTAATAGGAAAAAAAATACAAGGACAGGATCCCTTTATTATAAAAGTTAATGGGAAAACTTATGAAACATACGAAGATAAATCTTTATTAAGATTTCTTAGAGATGACTTAAAATTATTTTCTGTTAAAGATGGTTGTAGCCAAGGAGCTTGTGGAACTTGTACAGTTATAGTTGGAGATATTCACAAAAAATCTTGTATAGTTAGGCTATCAAAACTTAATGGAGAAGAAATTATAACAAACGAAGGTCTATCTCAAAAAGAAAAAGATGCCTTTACATACGCCTTTACTAAGGCAGGAGCTGTCCAATGCGGTTTTTGTATTCCTGGAATGGTTATGAGTGGAGCAAGTTTAATTAGACAAAATCCAAATCCTACAGAAAAAGAAATTAGAGAAGCTATCAAGGGAAATATTTGTAGGTGCACAGGCTACAAAAAAATCGTTGATGGAATAACTTTAGCTGGAAAAATTTTAAGAGGCGAAGAAGAAATAAAAGACGAAGAAAGTGATGCTTTTGTTGGAGCAAGAGCCGACAGAATTGATGCAAAAGAAAAAATTCTTGGAACAGGAACTTATGCAGATGATATAGAACTTCCAAATATGACTTATGGTTCTTGTGTAAGAAGTAAATTTCCAAGAGCAAGGCTTTTAAGTTTAGATACAAGCGAAGCCGAAAAACTTGATGGAGTTGTTGGAGTTCTTACTGCAAAAGATTTGCCAGTACAAAAAGTTGGACACATCCAAAGAGATTGGCCGGTATTTATTGATGTTGGACAAACAACAGCTTCCCTTGCAGATGCATTTTGTTTTGTAGTTGCAGAAGATGAAAAAACTTTGGAAAAAGCAAAAAAACTTGTAAAAGTTGAGCTTGAAGAATTAGAACCTGTTAGTTCAATCAAAGATGCTATGGCAGAAGATGCCCCACAAGTTCACGAAGGCGTTGACAATCTTTGCCAACAAAGACATGTTTCTCGTGGAGATGCAAAAAAAGCTTTGGAAAATTCAAAATATACAGCAACCTTTACTTACAAAACTCCACTTGGTGAACACGCTTTTCTTGAACCAGAATGTTGTGTGGCAGAACCATACAAGGATGGAGTAAGAGTTTATTCATCCGACCAATCAGTTTATGATACAAGAAGAGAATTGTCAATTATGTTTGATTGGGAAGATACTCCAGAAAGAATTGTCGTAGTAAATCCATTTGTCGGCGGAGGATTTGGTGGAAAAGAAGACATGAGTGTTCAGCCACCAGCAGCTCTTGCAGCTTATCTTTTCAAAAGACCAGTTAAACATAAATTTACAAGAGATGAATCATTAAGATGGCATCCAAAACGCCACCCAATGGAAGGAACATTTACAATCGGCTGTGATGAAAATGGAATTTTCCAAGGAATGGAATGTGAAATTTATTTTGATACAGGAGCTTATGCTTCACTTTGTGGACCAGTTTTGGAAAGAGCTTGTACTCACTCAGTAGGTCCTTACAATTATCAAAATACAGATATAAAAGGCTACGGATATTATACAAACAATCCTACAGCAGGAGCTTTTAGAGGATTTGGAGTTTGCCAATCAAATTTTGCAATGGAATCAAACATAAATATTTTAGCAGAAAAAGTTGGAATTTCTCCATGGGAAATTAGGTATAGAAATGCAATAAAACCAGGCGAAGTTCTTCCAAACGGACAAATTGCTGATAGATCTACTGCAATGGTTGAATGTCTTGAGGCTGTAAAAGATATTTATGAAAAAAATAAAGATCACGCAGGAATTGCAGTTGCTATGAAAAATGCCGGAGTTGGTGTTGGACTAAAAGATATTGGTAGGGTAAAAATTGTTGTTGAAAAAGATTTTGTAAGAGTATTTTCTGGAGCAACTTGTATAGGTCAAGGTGTTGGTACAATTATTTTACAAATGGTTGGAAAGGCAACAGGACTTCCATATCACAAAATAAAAGTTATGCCACCAAGCACTTTAACAAGTCCAGATTCTGGAACAACATCAGGTTCAAGACATACCCTTATAACTGGTGAGGCTGCAAAAAAATGTGCTGAACAACTTGCAAAAGATTTAGAAAACCATAGCCTTGAAGAGCTTGATAAAAAAGAATATTTTTACGAATATGATGATCCAACAGATCCGCTTGGCTCTGATAAACCAAATCCAAAATCACATATCGCTTACGGCTTTGCAGCCCATGTTGCAATTTTAGATGATGATGGAAAAGTTACAGATGTTTATGCTGCTCACGATTCTGGAAAAGTTGTAAATCCTACAACAATTGAAGGCCAAATCGAAGGTGGAGTTATAATGAGTCTTGGTTATGCTTTAACAGAAGATTTGAAAGTTCAAAATTCTGTTTTAAAAGCAAAATATGGAACAATGGGCTTGTGGAAAGCACCAGATGCTCCAAATATTCATACAATTTTAATTGAAAAAGATGAATTATTAGACCTTGCTTACGGAGCAAAAGGAATTGGAGAAATTGCAACAATTCCAACAGCACCAGCAGTTCAAGGAGCATATTATGCAAAAGACCACGATTTAAGATTAGAGCTTCCATTAAGAGATACAGCTTATAGTAAAAATAAAAAGAAAATTATAAAAAAATAGGAGAATAAAGGATTGTGAATTTCACAGTCCTTTAATTTATTTTATTATGGAAAAAAATTTAGATGAGATTTTAAAAATCAAAAAAAATGATGTGATTTCTATCACAGGATCTGGTGGCAAGACTTCTCTTATGTTTTATCTTGCAAATATTTTAAAGAAAAAAGGTTCAGTTTTAATTACTAGTTCTACAAAAATAAAAGTTCCAGAAAAAGACCAAGTCGACGAACTTTTTTTATCTTTTGATGATTATATAAAAAAAGATTTTAAAAATAAGATTGTAGGAATTGGCCAAAAGCTTGATGGAGTTAATAAATTAAAGTCTATTGGAGAAAATAATTTAAAAACTATAAAAAAAGACTTTGATTATATTATAATAGAAGCAGATGGATGTAGAAATCTTCCCCTAAAATTTTGGAAAGAATATGAACCAGTTATTTATGATTTTACAGATAAACTTGTTGGAATTTTTTCTATAAAAGTTTATGGAAAAGAAATTTCTCCTGATTTCATTTATAATTTTGATGAATTTAGGGAGAATATAAAAAGTGATATTGTAGATGAAGAAGTTTTTGAAAAACTTATAAAATCTGGAATTTTCGGAGATTTTTGCGGAGAAAAATTTATTTTCTTTAACCAAGCTGATAGTATTTTTGAGAAAAATCAGGCAAAAGGGGTAATAAGTTATTTAAGAGAGAAAATAAATTTGAAATATTTTTATGGATCAATTTTAAAGGAGAAATATTATGAAAATTAGTGCAATTGTTATGGCGTCTGGACTTTCTAGAAGAATGGGAGAAAACAAACTTTTACTTGATTTTAAGGGCGACAAACTTTATGAATGGGTTCTTGATTTGGTAGAAGAAATTGATTTTGATGATGTTATCCTTGTTTCATCTTATGATGAAATTCTTGAATCTGGCAAAAAAAGAGGATTTAAGGCGATTTTCAACGACAACAACGAAGTTGGCAAATCTGCATCAATTAAGCTTGGAGTTTTAAATTGTGATAAGGATTCTGCTATGATGTTTTTTGTAGCTGACCAACCATTATTAAAAGTTGAAACTGTTAATAAATTAATTGAAAAATATAAGGAAAATCAATTGATTACCTATCCAAGAACTGAAAAAAGAAGGGGAGCTCCTGTAATATTTTCACCAGAATACAGGGAAGGTCTTTTGTCTTTAGATTTTGACCAAGGCGGAATGATTTTGGTTAAGGATGATAATAAAAATGAAGTTAAAATTGACGATATTAAAGAATTGTGGGATATTGATACCTACAAAAATTTGGAGGAATTAGAAGATGCCTCTAAATAATATTGTAGTTTTTAGGGGCGGTGGCGATGTTGCAACTGGTTCTATCCAAAAATTATTTAGAACTGGTTTTAAGGTTTTGGTTTTGGAGATGGAAAAACCTCTTTGTATAAGAAGATATGTTTCAACTGCCCAAGCAATTTTTGATGGAGAAGTGCAAATTGAAGATTTTACTGCAAGAAAAGTTGAAAGTCTTGAACAAATTAAAAAAGCCTGGGATGAAAATGTAGTTCCAGTTTTTGTTGACCCAAAGGCTGAAATTTTAGAAGAATTAAAACCTATGGCTGTGGTTGATGGAACTCTTGCCAAAAAAAATATTGGAACAAATAAAAATATGGCTGATATTACAATCGCTCTTGGACCTGGTTATGAGGCAGGAGTTGATGTTGATTATGTAATTGAAACAAACAGGGGCCATGACCTTGGTAGGTTAATTTTTGAAGGTTTTGCAGAAAAAAATACAGGAATTCCTGGAAATATTAAAGGCTTTACAAGTGAAAGAATTTTAAGAGCAGTAGACGATGGACAAATCCAAGTTATAGAAGATATTGGTTCTGTTGTAAAAAAAGACCAAGTTGTCGCTCTTGTAAATGGAAAAGAAATAAAATCACAACTTGATGGAATGGTTAGGGGCATGATTGGAAATGGCTCTTTTGTTACAAAGGGTTTAAAAATTGGAGATGTTGATCCAAGAGTTATTCCAAAAAATGCAAAAACTATTTCTGATAAGGCAAGGCTTATTGGTGGAGGATGCCTTGATGCTATTCTTATAGGAAAAAGGAGAATTGAAAATGGATATACAAATTCTTAAAAAAATTGTAGAAAAACTTGATGGGGGAGAAAATGTTGCCTTGGTAATTCTTACAGAAACCAAGGGTTCAGCTCCCGGCAAGGACAATTCTTCTATGGCAGTTTTTGAAAATGGAGAAATTTCTGGAACAATCGGCGGAGGTCCTATAGAGTTTGATCTTATTAAACAAGCAAAAAAAGCTCTAGAAGATGACGAAGAAAAATCTTTTGATTATACTTTAAATGAAAAACAAGAAGTGAAAATGTCTTGTGGGGGAAGAAATAAGGGGTATATCAAAATTTTTAGGGCAAATCCCAGTTTGATTATTTTTGGGGCAGGTCATGTTGGACAAAAGCTTGCAAGAGTTGCTGTAAATACAAATTTTGACGTGACCGTAGTTGACCAAAGAGAAGATTTCGAAGACAAAAAAGATTTGGAAAATATAAGAGAATTTGTAATTTCAAATCCAAAAGATTTTGCTTCAACCTATAAATTTAACAAAAATACCTACATTTTAATCTGCACACCAGATTATGATGAGGAAGTTTTGGAAAATGTAATCGACAAAGATTATAAATTCCTAGGTATGATTGGTTCAAAAAGAAAAGTAAAAAGAGTTTTTGATAATTTGAAAGAAAAAGGAGTAAGTGAAGATTTACTTAAAAAAGTTCACGCTCCAGTAGGTTATGATATTGACGATGGAAGTGTTGAGGAAATTGCAATTTCAATTCTATCCTTGATGATTTCAATTAAAAATAATAAAGTAATAGAAAATTAAAAAATATACAAACCATTAAATATTTAATGGTTTGTAATTTTTTGGAAAAATTTATAAACAGGAGAATTTATGCTAAAAAAAATAAAAGTAGAAGATGCAGTTGGGCATGTGCTTTTTCATGATTTAACTGGAATAAAAGCAAGTGGCTTTAAGGGTGTGCTTTTTAAAAGAGGCCATGTAATCCAAAAAGAAGATATAGAAAAATTAAAAGATATTGGAAAAGAGAATATATTTGTGGGAGAGCTTGACAAAGGTTTTGTCCACGAAGAAGATGCAATAAGAGAAGTTGCAGATGATTTGATTGGAGAAAATATTTCCTATTCAAATCCATCAGAAGGAAAAATTGGCTTTAAAAGCAAGACCTATGGACTTTTTGTGATAAACAGAAAGGGACTTTTTGATCTAAATATGGAAGGAGATTACACCTTTGCAACTATTCCTTCATATTCAATTGTAAATGAGGGAGATAATTTGGTTGGAGGAAGGATTGTTCCTCTTTTTACCGAAGAAGACCAGGTTCAAAATATTAAAAAAATTGCAAAAAAATATGAGCCAATCTTTGAAGTGAAAAAATTTCAAAAATTAAAAGTTGGAGTAATTATTACGGGAAATGAAGTTTTTACAGGAAGAATAAAAGATATGTTTGAGCCTGTAGTTAGGGAAAAATTATCCCACTTTAACCATGAGCTTCTTGGAATTGAAAAATGTCCAGATGACAAAGAATATATAGAAAAAGTTTGTAAAAAATATCTAGAAGAAGACGCTGACCTTGTTATATTTTCTGGTGGAATGAGCGTGGATCCTGACGATATAACTCCATCAACCATAAAAGATTTATCTGATAAATTTATTATCCAAGGAATGCCAGTTCAACCAGGAAATATGCTCACTCTTGGTATGAAGGGGAAAACTTATTTACTTGGGGTTCCAGGAGCAAGTATGCATTCAAAATTTACAAGTTTTGACATATTCTTGCCAAGAATTTTTGCAAAAATCGACCTTAAAAAAGAAGATTTTATTGAACTTGGAGAGGGAGGACTATTAAACAAATAATGCTTGAAATTTCGAAAGAAGATTTAGAAGAAATAATAAAAATTAGACACGATATTCACATGCACCCAGAAGTTTCTGAAAATGAATTTAGGACAACAAAAATTATAAGGGACTTTCTGGAAAAAATTGATGGAATAGAAATTATAGATTTTCCAATAGAAACTGGTTTGATTGCAAGGCTTAATACTGGAAAAAATGGAGAAGTTATTGGTCTTAGGGCAGATATTGACGCTCTTTTACAAAAGGAAGAAACAGAAATTTCCTACAAATCAAAAAATGATAAGATCATGCACGCTTGTGGCCACGATTATCACACATCGGTTGTCCTTGCTATAGCTAAACTTTTATCAAAAAATAAGGAAAAATTAAATGGCGATGTGGTTTTTATTTTCCAAAAATCAGAAGAAATAACGACAGGAGCCAAGGAATATTTGGACAAGGGACTTTTTGAAAAAGTAAAAATTGACAAGATTTTGGGCCTTCACAATTGGCCAGAAATTGATTATGGCAAGGCGATAATAAAAAAAGGCCCTCTTATGAGCACAAAGGTCAATTTTAAAATTGAAATTATTGGAAAAGGCCAACACGGATCTATGCCACATTTAAACATTGACCCGATTGTCTGTGCTTCAAATATAGTAATGGCCCTTCAAACAATTATTTCAAGAAACACAAATCCATTTGACTCTGCAGTTTTATCCGTAAATTCTATAAATGGAGGCTCAGAAAACAATCTAGTTGTAGATAGGACTCATCTGTCTGCAACAATCAGATCACTTTCAGAAAAATCTTTGGAAAAATCAGTAAAAAGAATGGAAGAAATAGTAAAAAATATAGCCTGTGCCTATGAGTGTAAGTACGAAATAAAATACACAGAAAAAATTCCCCTAGTCTATAACCCAGAAGAAATGTATGAAAAAGTTTTAAAATCAGCAGAAAAAATTTTGGGAGAAGAAAATATAATAAAAGAAGGACAAACCATGGCAAGTGAAGATTTTGCCTTTTATATGGAAAAAGTCCCAGGATTTTTCTATTGGTTTGGAAGTGGAGAAGAAAATCACAAAAAAGAAGCCCTCCACAGCAAAAATTTCTACTGCTCAGATAAGGCAATAAAGCCCGCAGTAGAAGTTATGGCAAATGCAGTTTTGGATTTACAAAATTAGGAGGGATCATGTTAAAAAATAGAAAATACTACAATCTAGTAAAAAAACAATTAGAAAAAGATAAAATTTTAGAAAATTTTGAAAAAATAAATGGGAGAAATTACAAATGTAATGGAAATAGATGTAATAAATCTTCCAAAAAATTTAAAGTTTGACCAAAAAGAAGACCACGAAAATGGAATCTATGCCTTTGGGGCAAGTTTTTTAAATAGGGAATATGAAGTAGGAATCCTTCTTGATATAGAAGAAATAAAACCCCTATCCCCATTTTGGCTAGAAAAAGAAAAGAAAAATATAAACAAAAAAGATTTGAAATTTTTCCTAGAAAGTCTAGCAGAAAACTTAGAAGAAGGCAAAACAAATTTTCCAATTTTTGTTTTCTACAATAATAAAAACAAATTATCCATAAGCCCTCAGGCTATAAATCCTTTGGATATATTAAAAAAATAAGAGCAAAAGTTCTTCAGAGCGTAGACAAACCCTCAAGCACGAATATCGGACTTCAAAAATTGTTGATTTCTAAATTCCAAAATTCAAAAAACGCAAACTCGCTAACGCTCAAACAGTGCGTTTTTTGACGAATTTTAAAATTTGAAATCAAATCAATTTTTTCCGTATGATATTCTTAGCATGAGGATTTGTATACTTTGTCAACAGTATGAAGAGTAACAGCTCTTATTTTTTTGCCCTTTTATCCAAAAAGTATCTGATTTCCTTGTAAAGTAAAGATAAAATATAAGCTCCGGTTAGCATATATAAGTTAAATGAAATAGATTTAAATCCTTTAAAATCATTCACATCCATATCCAAAGAAACCAAAACCATAGATAAAATTAATATTAAAATAATTGTAAATACTACGGTTATTAAAAATTGATTTTTATATTTTTTGGACTTATACAAGTCAAAATGATCTGAAAAAAGCAAGGTAACAAAAATAAAAAGTAAATCTCCAATCAAAAGTACAGCTCCACTCATATTTGTTGCCAAAAATACTCCGCCCATTGCTAAAAATAAAATTAGTAAAATAAAAACCCTAAAAAGATTAGGTTTAAAATTCTTAATTAATTTTTTAATCATAAAATCCTCCTATATAAATAATATCATAATAAAAAGAAATTTATATATATTTTTTATATGGGGTAAAATCATTATATAGATTGGAGGATGACATGGCGATTTTTGATAGGAAAAATGAGAAAGCGTTTGAACAAATTGTTGATTATTATGAATTAGAAGAAATTAAGAAAGAGGATTTGGACCTTATTTTTAATAATTCTACTATGTTTGCTAGTGGTGGAATAAATGCTTTATTTGCACAAAATTGGCTTATGATTAAACAACTTGATAGGCTTAATAAGAATATTGAAAAATTAATTGATAAAGAAAACGCTTAATTTATATAAATTTTTCAAAAATTTGAAAAATGGGTATTTATATATAATTAGGAGGATATGATGAGATTTGTAGATATAATTGAAAAAAAGAAAAATAAAGAAGAATTAACAGATGATGAAATTAAATTTTGGATTGATGGTGTAACGGATGAATCAATTCCTGATTATCAAACTTCTGCTCTTCTTATGGCTATTGTTTTAAATGGAATGACAGATCATGAAACTGCAAAACTTGCAGAGTGTATGATGAATAGTGGCGATGTAATTGATTTGTCAGATATAAAAGGAATAAAGGCTGACAAACATTCTACTGGTGGGGTTGGAGATAAAACTTCTCTTGCTCTTGGCCCAATAATTTCTGCTTGTGGCTTAAAACTTGCGAAAATGAGCGGACGTGGTTTGGGTCATACTGGTGGAACACTTGATAAATTGGAATCAATTGAAGGCTTCAATGTATTTTTAAAAGAAGAAGATTTTAAAAAACAAGTCAATGAAATTGGCTTTGCAATTATTGGTCAAACTGGAGAGTTGGTTCCTGCTGATAAAAAACTCTATGCCCTAAGAGATGTTACAGCAACTGTCGATTCAATTCCGCTTATTGCATCATCTATAATGAGTAAAAAACTTGCATCTGGATCTGACACAATTTTACTTGATGTAAAATATGGAGAAGGTGCTTTTATGCATACAATTGAAGATGCCAAAAAATTAGCAAATGCAATGATAAATATAGGGAAAAAACTTGGCAAAGACACCAAGGCAATGATTACTGATATGAATCAACCTTTGGGAAATACAATCGGCAATGCTCTTGAAGTAAAAGAGGCAATTGAAACTGTTAAAGGAAATGGGCCAAAAGATTTTACAGAATTGGTTTTGACTGCAGGAGAGATTATGCTTGTTCAAGGAAAAATTGCAAAAAATAAAAATGAAGCAAGAGCTATGCTTGAAGATGCAATAAATTCTGGAAAAGCCTTTGAAAAGTTAAAGAAAATGGTTGAATACCAAGGCGGAAATGTAAAACAAATAGAAGATCCAGACCTTTTGCCTCAAGCAAAATTTAAAACTGAAATGAAATCCCAAAAAGAAGGTTACATTGATAACATTCATTCCATGAATCTTGGAATTTTATCAATGAAACTTGGAGGAGGACGTGAAAAGAAAGAAGATAATATAAATTATGCAGTAGGACTTGAAATGAAAGTAAAAAAAGGCGATAAAATCAAAAAAGACGATATTCTCGCAACAGTTTATCACGACGAAAAACTAACAGATGAATGGATAAAAAGTTTTTACAATACATTTTCCTACTCAAATGAAAAAACAAATCCAATTCCAGTTGTAGAAGAAATTTTGGAATAGTTTTGAAGTTAAAATAATAAAATTTTTTAAAAAAAACAATCCTAGCAAAAAAGCTAGGATTTTTAAATTTTACTTTTCTTTAATGAATTTAAAAATATAAATTGCGACAAGGCTTGTCATTATAAATAAAACAACCGCTCCAATAAATACAATATAATTAGAATTTTGAAAACTTGATGATGGTCTTTGTTTTCCTATTATTCCAATCAAGGAAAATAAAAATCCAATAATTAAGCCTGAATTTTTGTTTTCTTTAAAAACAAACAAAACCACAGCACTTGCAAGAATTAACAAAATTAGGCTTATAATTATTGCAAAAGTTGAATATGAATCTTTTCTATTTTCGAAAAGAACCATCATTATATTTGTAAAAACCGAAAAAATAATCCATCCTGCATGAATTCCTGTAGGAAGAGTGATAAGATATTTGTATTTTTTAGAAAAATCCTTATTTTGATCAATAGTTTTTACAAGATTAATCAAAATCAAAGCATAAGCCATTGCTCCTATAAGGGCTGGCATAAGATAATTATTGTTTACCATTACTACATAAATTCCATTTGCCATATTCCAAAAAATAAATAGTGGCATCAATTTTTCGTAATAAATTTCCTCATTTGTCATTGAAAGCTTTTTAATAAAAGGCAAAAGCAAAAATAAAAGAGAAAAAATATAAATGAAAATCCAAATATAAAAAGTAAAAAAGTCGGGTACAAGTGGATTTTCATACATTTCTAAAATATCTTTATATTTGTGTAAAAAAAATACTCCAACATAAGCCATATAAGAAAAAATCAATGTCAAAATGAACATTATTAATCCGATTAGGTAATTTTTATTTTTTAATTTCTTTTTCATAAGTCCTCCTAAAAATCTCAATAGATATTTACCCATTTTTAAAATAATTTGAATTTTTAATTTTTATTTTTAGAAAATCACAAAATTTTGAAAAAATCTTATAAAAAATAACTTTATTTCGCTAATAAGCTATTGACAAAGAAATGTTGTATGTAGTATAATACAGAAAACGTTATCTTAATTGTCGACAAATGATAAGTTTTGACTAAAAGCGATATAATCTCATAATTGGTTGAGAGTTTCTACGACTTACCGTAAATAAGTGGCTATGGCTTTTAAAGATTAATAGTTAATCTTAAAATAACTATAACTATTAAATTAGAAAAAAATTATGAAGGAGGATCCTTATGGACTCAAAAACAAATGGTTTTCTAAATAGGTTTTTTCATCTTAATGAAAATAATACTAATGTAAAAACTGAAATTATCGCTGGAATCACTACTTTTATCACTATCGCATATGTGTTGATAATTAACCCTCAAGTTTTGTCTTCGCCTTTTGAAATTATGGGTGATAGCCAAATGGCTCAAAAAATTTCAAACGGTGTATTTATCGGAACTTGTCTTGGTGCCTTTATTGGTACAATTTTAGTTGCTTTTTATGCAAAACTTCCTTTTGCTCAAGCTCCCGGCATGGGCCTAAGTGCATTTTTTGCTTATACTACTATGCTTGGTATGGGATATTCTTATGCCCAAGCTCTTGTAATTGTTTTTATCTCAGGAATATTATTTATTGTAATCACAGCTCTTGGAATTAGGGAGGCAATTATTCGTGCAATTCCCGATTCTATAAAACTTGCTATGACACCTGGAATTGGTTTGTTTATTACCATAATTGGTTTGAAAAACGCAGGTCTTGTTGTAGGAAATGAGGCTACCTTGGTTTCTCTTGTAGATTTTGCAAAATGGAGAGGCCCTGATGCAAATGTAGAACTTGTTATGGGTGCAGTCCTTTCACTTATTGGACTTTGTTTAATAGCAATTTTATCTTACAAAAAAGTTAAGGGAGCAATTTTGATTTCTATTTTAGCTTCAACTCTTTTAGGTATTCCAATGGGACTTACTCATATTTCAAATTTAAGCTTAAATTTGGGAGCACAAGTTAATGACTTTTTTGAAGTTTCATTTTTTAATTTAGATTTCGCAGGACTTTTTGCGGGAGAAAATATGTGGACATCAATTTTTACTGTAACTATGCTTGTTCTAAGCTTTTCACTTGTAAATATGTTTGACTCACTTGGAACTTTGCTTGCAGCAGCAAAACAATCTGGTCTTGTTGATGAAAAAGGAGAAGTTATTAATTTGAAAAAGGCTCTAATGAGTGATGCAATTTCTACTGCAGCAGGAGCTTTGGTTGGAACAAGTACAGTAACTACAGTTGTAGAATCATCAGCAGGTATTGCAGAAGGTGGAAGAACAGGACTTACAAGTCTTACAACAGCACTTTTATTTTTACTATCAATAATATTTGTGCCAATTATTTCAATAATCCCAGCACAAGCTACAGCACCAGCTTTAATTTTTGTAGGCGTTTTGATGCTTAGTGGCGTAAAAGACATAGATTTTAACGACATAACAAATGCACTCCCAGCATTTTGTACAATAGTTTTCATGCCATTTACATATTCAATAGCAAATGGTATAGCACTTGGCTTAATCACATATTGTATAGCAAAATTCTTTACAGGACAAAAAGATCAAATAAAACCACTAACACTAATAATTGCCCTTACCTTTGTATTTAGGTATGCCTTTATAACCTTAGGGTAGGTGGACAAATGACAAAAACTTATGCCCTAAAGGGAAATATAATTTATAGCAAAAATCAAAACGAAATAAATTGTTTTGAAAATTCTTATTTAATTTGCCAAGATGGAAAATCAATGGGAGTTTTCGAAAAATTAGATGAAAAATATAAAGACATAGAAGTAATAGATTTTGGAGAAAAAATAATTTGCCCAGGTCTTGTTGACCTTCATATCCACGCCCCTCAATATAATTTTAGGGGCATGGGCATGGATTTGGAATTGTTGGATTGGTTAAACACTTACACATTTCCAAGCGAGGCAAAATTTAAAGACGAAGATTATGCCAAAAGATCTTACCAAAGATTTGTAGATTATTTAAAATATGGACCAAATACAAGACATGTAATTTTTGCAAGTCTTCATGTAAAATCTACACAAATTTTGATGGATTTGATGGAAAAGTCAAAAATGGTTTCATTTGTTGGAAAAGTTAATATGGATAGAAATGGTGGAGTAGACCTTGAAGAAAAAGATGCAGATGAATCAGAAAAGGCAACACTTGATTGGCTAGAATCCATTAAAGGAAAATATAAAAACACCTATCCAATTTTAACACCAAGATTTATCCCATCATGTACTGATGAATTGCTTGAAAAATTAAGAAAAATAAAAGATGAGTACAATCTTCCTATCCAATCCCACTTATCAGAAAATTTGGGAGAGATAGAATGGGTAAAAGAATTAGTTCCAAAGGCTAAATTTTATGGAGATGCTTACAATATTTTTGATTTATTTGGCAAAAACAACAAAACGGTAATGGCTCATTGTGTATATTCAAATGATGATGAACAAGATTTGATAAAAGAAAACGAAGTTTTCATTGCACATTGTCCAGATTCAAATACAAATTTAACATCAGGAATTGCTCCTGCAGGAAAATATCTAAGAGAAGGACAAAAAATTGGACTTGGTTCGGATGTTGCAGGAGGAACTCACGCATCAATTTTTAAAGCCATGGCAGATGCCATAAAAGTTTCAAAATTAAGATATAGATTAGTTGACGAAAAAATAAAACCATTAAGCCTCGAAGAAGCATTTTATATGGCAACTTTGGGCGGAGGAGAATTTTTTGGAAAAGTCGGTTCATTTGAAAAAGGCTACGAATTCGATACTATAGTAATAGATGATGAAAAATTATTAGAAGAAGATAAATTCAACTTAAAACAAAGACTTGAAAGAATAGTATATTTGTCAAAAGATGAAGATATAGTTTCAAAATTTGTAAGAGGAAATAAAATATTTTAAAAAGCTTCGCCTGTTTTAAAGCAGGCGGAGTTTTTTTGTTGATAAAAACTCTTTATAAATTTTAAAATCGGAAGGATTTTTATGGATTAATTTTAATCTTTCTTACAAAGTTATAAAACTTACTTGCCTACTTTTTTAATATTTATTAAAATAAAATAAAAATTATTATTTTCTGTTATAATAATACTAGGAGTAAATTATGAAAGAAAAGAATTTAAAAAGAGATGGATTTCAAAGTAAGTGGGGCTTTATTTTAGCTTGTATAGGTTCGGCTGTTGGGATGGGAAATATTTGGAGATTTCCAATTCTTGTTTCTCAATATGATGGGATGACTTTTTTAATTCCATATTTTATATTTGTAATTTTAATTGCATCAACAGGAGTTATAAGCGAGATGGCTTTGGGAAGATTTACAGAATCTGGAACTGTTAGAGCTTTTGGTAAATGCACCGAATTAAGATACAATAACAAAAAAATTGGAGAAAGACTTGGAATAATTCCAGTTGTAGGTTCGCTTGCCCTTGCTATCGGCTATACTTGCGTAATGGCTTGGATTTTTAAATATACTTTTATGGCTTTTTCTGGAGATTTGAAAGCTATGGGAAATAATATGGACCTAATTGGCGAAACTTTTTCAAAAACAGCAAGCGGGGCAAATCTTTGGATAGTAATAGCCATAATTGTAAGTTTTTTTATTATGATTTTGGGCGTTTCAAAAGGAATAGAAAAATCAAATAAAATAATGATGCCAACACTTTTTATTTTATTTGTATTTCTTGCAATTTATATTTCAACAATGAATGGCTCATCAAAAGGCTACGAATATATTTTTACCATCAACAAAGATTTAATAAAAAATCCAAAAGTTTGGATATATGCCTTTGGCCAAGCATTTTTTTCACTATCAGTAGCAGGATCTGGAACAATAATTTACGGCTCATATTTATCAAAAAAAGAAGATCTCATTGCATCCGCAAAAAATGTAGCTATTTTTGATACAATAGCATCCCTTATGGCATCTTTTGTAATAATTCCAGCCATGGCAACAACAAATACACCTCTAGATACAGGCGGGCCAGGACTTATGTTTATATACTTAGTAAATGTTTTAAATTCTATGCCAGCTGGAAGATATTTGGGAATAATTTTTTACCTTTGCGTTTTGTTTGCAGGAATTAGCTCAATTATAAATCTATACGAATCATCAGTAGCCTATTTGCAAGAAAAATTTAATTTTTCTAGAAAAAAATCAACCCTTATAATTCATATTTTTGGTTGCATAATGGCAATATTGATTCAAAAAATTGTAGGAGAGTGGATGGATGTAATTTCAATTTATGTTTGTCCATTGGGAGCAGGACTTGCAGGAATAATGTTTTTGTGGGTAGGAGGAAAAGAATTTGCCCTAAAAGCAGTAAACCAAGGAGCAAAAAAACCAGTCGGAAATTTTTATTTTCTACTTTCAAAATATATATACGTAGGAGCATCACTAATAGCCTTGATAGCAGGAGCAATTCTTGGAGGAATAGGCTGAGAAATTATATAAAAGTAAACGAGATAATTATTTTATCTAGTTAGAGCGCAGACAAAGTCAGTTTAATAATTCAAAAATAAAATTATGCTAAAACTCATCTCGACTAGATGATTGTGCCTTGATTTGGGAAGATTTGTCAAGGACATAAACAAAATTTCTTTGACAAATTTATATCTTCTCTGTTTCTCTCTTGATTAGCCTTAGTATTTTATCTTTGTATGTTTCCCCTGTACCTTGCTTGAAATGTAGGTTTACAGTATATTTTATCTTTCCAAGATCCATTGTTAACTGTTTATTAGGTGGTGCTTGTATTCCTCTTTTTTCTTCTTCCATAAGTCCTCCTTTCCGTTTTTTAGGCAAAGAAAAAACAGTAAACCTTTTTTTGACTTACTGTTCTGTGAACTGCTATGTTATAGCCTATGTTTAGTTGTTTAGGTTAGACAAACTGTGAGTTATCAGTTTGTAAATCTTAATAAATATCCATTGGGATCTTGTATTAAGAACTCAATTTGTGTTTCTTCTGTACCATTAACTTGATATTTATTTCTTGTTAGTTCTCTATATATTTCAAAATTTAGAGTTTTCACTAATTTATAAAGTTCTTCAACATCTTCAACTGCTATTGAAAAATTTATACCCCTTCCCAAGGGATAACTTAATTCGCCCGTGTTCCACCCATCATCATGAATTTGTTCAAACATAAACTGACTATCTTGAAAAGACATGAAAACAAATTTTTCATCATTGCGTTCGTATTCTACTTTGAATCCTAATCTACTATAGAATCTTTTTGTTTTATTAATATCAAAAACTGAAAACTCTGGAATCATCTTATTAAAATCCATCTTCATTTCCCCTTACAACTTCAAATTTGTTTTGCTCAATATTTATAGCATTATACCATTTTTTCACTCAATTTTATAGGTCTAACTCGTTCCTCTTTACCTGTGATAGTTGCTTTTCTTGTTCCTGTAACTGCTCTATACAGGTCTTAACTTTTTCAGCCTGTTCTACTTCCTCTCGTATTTCTAATATTTGATTGTATAGGCTCTTTTTCTCTTTCTTCAAAGTGCTAGCCTCTGATTTCCACTTGGATATATTTAAGGTCTTACTTTCACCTAAATGCTCTTTCAGATATTTCTTGGCACTCTCAAATAGAATAATCTCTGCAGTATGCTCATTATAAAAATCTTCCTGTTTGCTTTTCTTTAATTTGGTATAGGCTTTGTAGATATCTTTATGTTTCAAATATTTCTCGGCTTGGTCGATAAGCTGTGTTTTATCATCAATTCTTTTTTCAGTGTCTTTGATAGCTTTTGTGGTCTTGTAATTCTTATCTCTTAAAGTAACTATGCTTTCTTTCAGTTCAGATATGGAAGTGATGTTTTTATCTTTAAGAAGCTGATAACTCTCAATATATTTCTCTAAGTCTGCATTATTGCTATCTGCGTTTTGATTGATAAGATTTTCAAAAATGGATAGTAGATTTTCTTTTGGTGGGATGGTGGATTTTATGTTTTCTGTTTCTGCTGTTTCTTCTTTTCCAATTCCTCTTATCCAATTTAACAAGGCTTTTATTCGTCTTGAAATTTCTTTTAATATCTTATTTTGATGTTTGATTTCTCGGTTAATATTTCCTCTGTCTGTGGCTATGCCTTTCTTCTCCATTTGTGTTGCTGATACTCCTAAATGAATGGTCGGTATTTGTTCTATTCCTTGTCTTTGATAAGAACGATGGTCTACTTTTTCCTGTATGCTGTTTTCTTCAAGATATTTGTTTGTAATGTCTGCCCATGCTTTTCGCCACTCTTCTGCTTTGTCTTGCTCATTCCAATCGACTGTATCTATTTTTCTTGTTTTGTAATTGCCGTTTTTGAGTTTTATCTTTTCTCCGTTTTCATCAAGGATATATTCCTTTTTTTGATTTTGCTCCCCATGTTTTATCTTCGTTTAACGGTCGCATGGTAAGTAAGATATGAGCGTGTGGGTTTCCGTCATTTTTATCGTGCAATGCAATATCGGCACACATACCGACTTTCACAAAATTTTCTTTTACATATTCTCGTACAAGTTCTATCTGTTTTTCTCTATTTAATTCTTTGGGTAAGGCAATTTCGATTTCTCTTGCAAGCTGTGAGTTTTTACTTTTTTCTATTTTCTCGACACTGTTCCATAAGACAGAACGATTTACAAATTCCTGCGGTGCATTTTGTGGTAGTAAAATTTCTGTATGGGCTATTCCGCCTTTTCTTGTAAAGTCGTGGACTATTCCGTCATATTCATTTTTTATCTTTTCGCCACTTCGATAGGCGGAAGCTGCCACTGCACTTTTGCCTTTGCCTCTTGAGATAATCTTTATACAAAGATGATATATCGCCATAGTTAAAAACCTCCTTTCCGTTTTTCTGATACTTTGATGTGGCGACGGATAAGACTTCCTAAAAAAATCGGATAGCTTTTATCGGTTTTCTTTTTGGAAGTACACAAGGGGTAGGAAATTTATTTCCGTAGGGGAGTGTAGCTCCCCTGTATCAGCGTTAGCTGATATGCCCTCTGCTAAGAGCCTTCGGAGAACGCACACACCCTTTAGGGTGTATAAGTGCGCCCTTGTAAACAAGGGACTATTCCTCTATGTCCGTTTCTTCCTCTTGGTTTTCTGTGTTTTGATTTTGATTTTCTTTTCGCTTCTCTATGATTTTTAAGATTTTTTGATTGATTATTTCTTTGATATTTTGGAATGTGATTAGCTGATAAAATTCATCTTTGGTGAAATCCTTGCTTTCTGTAAAGATACTTTCAAACACTCCTCCTTTTTCATAAAGCCGTATATCTCTCTTTTTTCGTTCTTCCTGTTTCTGTTGACTGATGAGCTTTTTTCTTTTGTTTTGTAACTGCTTAATTTCTTCTTCTGCCATTAAAATTTTTTCATCTATGTTTTTCATTTTCTGTTTACCTCTCTTTCTAATTTTGAGCAAAGAAAAAACAGTAAACCATTTGATTTACTGTTCTTATGGTATCTCTTATCAAATTATTAAATTGTTTATGCAACTCTAAATTTATCTTCCTAAAAAGCCAACAAACAAAGCTTGAATTGTAGCTATAATTGGTACAAAAAAAATGGAACTAATAAAAAATGTTCTCGAATTGCCAAATGTTTCATCCAATTATTAAACTCATAATCTTTGTGTCCCTCTGTTCCCGGAATAACTATCTTTTCTTTATATTTTCCTTGAAATAAGAGACAATCCAATAACAAAAAATCTCCTATATTTAATATACTCCACTGAATGTATCCCATCCAAAATATATTCCAAAAGCCAACGACTCCTGAATGTAAAATACTTATTGTTGAATAAATAAAACAAACTCCCACAATAATGATAGTAAGTGTCATGTTTATCTTTTCTCTTGCTTTGTCATTTGTTTCGGAGCTGTTTTTTGGATAGCCTTTGGATAAGAATCCAAAAAGAATCTTGGATTAATAAGTACCAAAGAAGCCACTGCACCGTTAAAAATAGCTGCTATAGCAATTCCGACAAGAATTGCCTGTATTAAATCCATAAAATCATCTCCCTTTTGCTTTTAAATTCATATTACTTTGTAAATAATAATTTAATATTACTTTTTATATGCAATCATTACACCAACTGGTGCAAGACCTCCATTTACCAATTTCATTTCAGCTACTGAAAATCCATATTCATGGGTAAATTCTTCAAATTCCTTTTTATCCCATTCTTGATACATCTTAAATCCTAAAATAGACATCAACCTTTTTATAATTTTTCTTTGTTTTCCCTCTTTCCATAGAAAAGTGGGGGCGAATAAAGTCCCATTAGGTTTTAACACCCTATATATTTCTTTCATCGCCTCATCCGGTTTAGGCATAATATGAAGTGCATTAGCTATTACTACACAATCAAATTTCTCATCTGTATAAATCAATGAAGTAGCATCAGCTATTTCAAAGACAAGGTTCTCGTATTCTCCATGTTTTCTTGCTTCAAAAATCATTTGTTTAGAAAAATCAGTTGCAATCCAACTTTTCGTATATTTTGAAAGGTTAAAGGATAATTGACCTGAACCACAAGCAAGTTCAAGTACATTCATATCCTTACTCAAATAGGGGGTTATGTATCCGCAAACTTTATCATAAACACCTTTATCCTTCTTCATAAAAGGAGCATACAACTTGGCGAATTTATCCCAAAATTTTTTGTTACTCTTATCACTCATCAGCAAAACTCCTCCCAACAACAAATTTTAAACTCTCTCCGCTTTTAGCATTTCACATTATTCCTTAAAGATGAAAGCTAATTGCAAGTTAGTCTAAATTAACTAATGATATTTTACCATTTTTAAGTCATTTTTCTATGCCCGCTTTTCATAGTACTTGACAGTTACCTATAAAGTTAAAATACACATCAACTTGTTGTTTTCTGTCTTTGCCTTTTCTTCCCCCTGTGGCTTCATGGACTACAACTTTTTCTATATACTCATTTATCATTTGTACTGTCAGTTCCTCAATATCTATATATTTCTCTATCATTTTTAGGAATTTATCGGTATCAACTTTTCTCTGATGATAGCTTTCTATTTCATTTTCAAAATACTGTATTTGCTTTTCTAAGTCTTGTTGCTCCGTATCATATATATTAAATAATCTATCAAAGTGTTTTACAGGAATTTTCCCAAGTGCGTGGTCTTCATACAGCTTTGTAATAAGTGTTGTCAATTCTCCATTTCTTGAGGACAGTTTTTCTAATTTCTCTTTATCCTCTTGATACTTTTCTTCTCTTTTTTCGTCGGATAACTTGTTCATCACTTTTAGAAATTCTTGCTTTTCTTCTTTTGCAAAATCTGTTATTTCCTTTATTGATTTTAAGAGAATTTCATTCACTGTTTTTACTTTAATGTAGTGCATACTGCAACTGCCTTTTCTGTGTCTGTAATGTTGACATACAAAAGAGTAATCACTATCATATTTCTTTTCTTTATGTTCTGCCGGCTCTCTGTAACTTAATTTTCCTCCACAATCTGCACAGATTAAAAGTCCTGTAAGTGGATTTGATGTTGTACCGTACTTCGGACTTCTTCTTACTGTCTTTCTTAGCCTTTGAGCATTATTCCATGTTTCTTCGTCAATGATAGCTTCATGGGTGTTTTTGAAGATAATGAGTTCCTCTTCTTTTGCCTTTCTTGGTTTTGTAGTCTACACTAATTGTCTTTCCCAATACAGTGTGTCCCATATATTCTCTTTTTTCTAAGATATAGCCTACTGTGGTCGGTGTCCAAAAATACGGGTCTTCTATTCCTCTTTTCTTGGAGCTATGGTTATTTTCAGGGTAATGTATTTCTGCATAGGCTGATGGGATAAGGACTTTATCTTTGGTTAGTATATCTGCTATCTGTGTTACTCCATATCCCTCTATTACAAGATGGTAAATGCGTTTTACGACCTTTGCACTCTCTTTATCGACAAGTAGCTCCTGTTTGTTCTTAGGGTTTCTAAAATAGCCGTATGGCACACTTGGGGATACTCTTTTACCCTCTTCCATTCTTGCTCTGAAGATAGATTGTATTTTTCTTGATGTATCTCTTGCGTACCATTCGTTCATAATGTTTAGAAATGGGGTAAAGTCGCTTTCTGCTTGTTTCTCACTGTCTATTCCGTTATTGATAGCAATAAACCTTACTCCCTTTTCTTTGAACAGTATTTCGGTGTAAAAGCCTACTTTGAGGTAATCTCTGCCAAACCTACTCATATCTTTTACTATCACAGTAGATACTTTGTTTTCTTCTACTGCTTTTATCATCTTTTGAAATCCCTCTCTATCAAAGGTTGTTCCGCTTACTCCATCGTCTGTATAGTGATAAATATTTACAAAGCCGTTTCTTTTGGCATAGCTTTCAAGTAGCTGCTTTTGATTGGTGATGGAATTGCTTTCTCCTTGCATTTCATCATCTCGACTTAAACGCTCATAAAGGGCTGTTTGTCCTGTTCTTTTCGTATTTGACATGAGAATTACCTCCTTTCCAAGTTTTTATTATTTTCTCTGTCCTTATAAGGCTAATCCTTTTGGCACAATCATCCATAAAACTAGTGTGATAACACGAAAAAGTTTGTAAAACAAACGTGTTTTAGTGTGAGTGAAACGAACGCATGGAGAGCTCCCATGAGATTTCTCCGCTCGTTGCACACGATAAATTGGGATAAACAACCGAAATCAACGGTTGTTTATCTGGTCGAAATGAGTAATTTTTTAGTTTGTCAACAATCTGACGAGATAATTATTTTATCTCGTTTTTTTATTGCGAAAAATTAGTTTGTAAAATCATATTAAATTTTTATTTTTTTTCTAAAAAATATTTTAAACCAGAGTAAATTTTTAATCAGCTTTTAGCAAATGATTTTAAAAATATTATTTTTTCTGAAATTAATTTCGTAAAATTCAAAAATCATATATTGGAAAACGGGAAAACGAATTTTGTGGATTTATTTTGTGAAAGTTATTTCAAAATAAATTAAAATATTGAAATTATATTTACGATGTAATATACTGTAACCATCAAGGAGGTAGATATGGTTGATATAGAGGAAATAAGTTCTATTAAAGGGAAATTAATAGTGTCATGTCAAGCCTTGCCAGATGAGCCTTTACATTCATCATTTATAATGGGAAAGATGGCAAAAGCTGCTAAGCAAGGTGGAGCAAAGGGTATCAGAGCTAATACGTGCGAAGATATTAAAGAAATAAAAAATGAAGTTGATTTGCCAGTTATTGGTATTGTAAAAAAAGATTATGAAAATTCTAAAGTTTATATTACACCAACTATGAAAGAAGTTGATGATTTGATTTCATCTAAGGCAGAAATAATTGCTATGGATGCTACAAAAGATTTAAGACCTGGTGGAATTGGGATTGATGAATTTTTTAAGGAAGTTAAGGAAAAATATCCTAATCAATTATTTATGGCTGATTGTTCTACTGTTGATGAGGCTATAAATGCTGACAAACTTGGGTTTGATTTTATTGGAACAACTTTGGTTGGATATACTGCCCAATCTAAAAATGATAAAATCGAAGAAAATGATTTCAAAATTCTTAGAGATATTTTAAAAAATGTAAATAACAAAGTTATTGCTGAGGGAAATATTAATACACCTGAAAAAGCTAAGAGAGTTCTTGAGCTTGGTGCTTACAGCGTAGTTGTTGGTTCAATTATTACAAGACCACAAGTTATAACTAAAAATTTTGCTGAAAAAATTAATGAATTAGAAAAATAAAAAATAAAAATATAAAGGAAGGGAAAAATTATGAGAAATTTAGACAAATATAAGGGAGTTATTCCAGCATTTTATGCTTGCTATGATGAAAATGGAGAAATTAGTCCAGAAAAAGTAAGAGAGCTTACAAAATATCACATTAAAAAAGGTGTGAAGGGTGTTTATGTAAATGGTTCTTCTGGAGAATGTATTTACCAAAGTGTTGAGGATAAAAAAATTGTTCTTGAAAATGTAATGAAAGAGGCTAAAGGTAAGCTTACTGTTATAGCTCACGTGGCTTGCAACAATACAAAAGATTCTATGGAGCTTGCAGCTCACGCAGAAAGTTTGGGTGTTGATGCTATTGCAGCTATTCCTCCAATTTATTTTAGACTTCCAGAATATTCTATTGCGTCATACTGGAATGATATTTCTTCTGCTGCACCAAATACTGATTTTGTAATCTACAATATTCCACAACTTGCTGGAGTTGCTTTGACAGGTTCATTATTTGCTGAAATGAGAAAAAATCCTAATGTAATTGGTGTTAAAAATTCTTCAATGCCAGTTCAAGATATTCAAATGTTCAAACAAGCTGCTGGAGATGATTACATAATTTTCAACGGTCCAGATGAACAATTTATTTCTGGAAGACTTATTGGGGCTGAAGGAGCAATCGGTGGAACATATGGTGTAATGCCAGAATTAATTTTGAAAATGGATGAGTGTCTAAAAAATAAAGATTTAGAAAAGGCAAGAGAAATTCAATATGCTGTAGATTCTATAATTTATAAAATGTGCTCAGCTCGTGGAAATATGTATGCAGTAATCAAGGCTATTTTAAAAATAAATGAAAACTTAGATCTTGGTGGGGTTAGAAAACCATTTGAAAACTTGGTTGATTCTGATATGGAAGTTGTAAATGAAGCAGCTAAAATGATAAATGATGCAAAAAATAAATATTTAGGCTAAGGAGAAATAAAATGCAGGGATTTACAAAAATTGATTTAGCAATATTAATTGTATATTTGGCAGCAGTATTGTTTGCAGGTCTTCATTTTTCTAAAAAAGAAATGAAGGGCAAAGAATATTTTAAAGGCGATGGAACAGTGCCTTGGTGGGTAACATCAGTTTCTATTTTCGCAACACTTTTAAGTCCGATTTCCTTTCTTTCTCTTGCAGGAAATTCATACGCAGGAACTTGGATTATGTGGTTTGCACAACTTGGAATGCTTGTAGCAATTCCTTTTACTATAAAATTTTTCTTGCCAATTTATAGTAAACTTGATATAGACACAGCTTATCACTATCTTGAATTAAGATTTGATAGTAAAGGTTTAAGAATTCTTGGTGCTATTATGTTTATAATTTACCAAGTTGGTCGTATGTCAATTATAATGTATCTTCCATGTATGGTTTTATCAAAACTTATGGGAATAAATGTAAATATTTTGATTATAATCATGGGAGTTATAGCAATAATTTACTCATATACTGGTGGACTAAAATCAGTTTTGTGGACAGACTTTATCCAAGGATCAGTTTTACTTCTTGGAGTAACTTTTGGACTATTTTACCTAATGGCAAATATTAACGGCGGATTTGGGGCAGTTGCAAACGAACTTTTCACAAATCACAAATTTTTAGCAGTAAACGAACCAATATTTGATGCAAATATATTTAAGGATTCAATATTTTTACTAATATTTGGAGCAGGTTTAAACACAATTGGCTCTTATGTTTCAAGTCAAGATATTGTACAAAGATTTACAACAACAACTGATACAAAAAAATTAAACAAAATGATGATAACAAATGGTTGTCTATCAATTTTTATTGCGACAGTATTCTATCTTATAGGAACAGGACTTTTCGTATTTTATAAAGTTCAAGCAAATCCATTGCCACCAGCAGCTCAACAAGATCAAATTTTTGCATCTTGGATTGCTTTTGAGCTACCAGTAGGATTTACAGGAATTTTACTTGCAGCAATTTATGCGGCAAGCCAATCAACACTTTCAACAGGATTAAATTCAGTTGCATCAAGCTGGGCTTTGGATATTCAAGCAAGCTTAAATAAAGATTTGAGTTTTGAAAAACAAACAAAAATCGGTCAAAGAGTTTCATTAATAGTAGGAATTTTTGCAATAATCGTTTCAATGATTTTGGCAAATGGAGATATAAAATCAGCTTACGAATGGTTTAATGGATTTATGGGACTTGTTTTGGGAATACTTGTAGGAACATTTATCCTTGGAGCATTTACAAAAACTGCAAATAAATTTGGAGCAACACTAGCCTTTATTGCAGCAAGTGGAGTTATGATTTATGTAAAATATTTCGTAGATCCAGCAAAAATTTCTTTCTGGTCATATTCAATTATATCAATAGTAGTATCTTTGGTAGTAGGACTTGTTGCATCAGCAATTTACAATAAAGTAAAGGGAAAAGAAATTACACTACCAAAAAATACAACAATTTATAATTAAGATTTGGAGTTTGAAATGATATTTGGAAATATAAAAAATTTAGATGAATTTTCATATTTAAGTGAAAAAATTAAGGAATGTTTTGATTTTTATAAAAATAACGATATGAAAAAAATGGAAAAAGGGACTCATCCTATAAAAGGCGAAGAACTTTTTGTAAATATCGTAGAATATGAAACAACTAATTCTGAAAATAGATTTTGGGAAGCTCACAAAGATTATCTCGATCTTCATCTTATGCTTGATGGAAGTGAACAAATTGATTTGAATTTTATCGATAATATGGACTTGGGTTCTTATAAAAAAGAAGATGATTATCAAGCAATGGAAGGCGAAAAAAATTCATCAGTAATTTTAACTGAGGGAGATTTTCTAATTTGTTATCCTAATGATGGTCATATGACAGCCATAAAAGTTAAAAATCCGCAAAAAATTAAAAAAGCAATTTTTAAAATCAAAATATAGGATATAATAGAGGCAGTGTGATGAGCATTTGCCTCTTATTTTTTAAAAGGAGATATTATGAAAAAATATATAAGCATAGATATTGGCGGAACAGCTATAAAATATGGACTAATTGATGATAAGGCAAATATTTTAGAAAATTATGAAATCGAAACAAATGCCCAAAAAGGCGGAGACCATATCCTAAATGAAGTTATAAAAATCGTAGAAAATTTTGTAAAGAAAAATCAAAATGACCAAATAATGGGAGTTTGTATTTCAACAGCAGGCGTAGTTGATACAAAAAACGGCTCAATTTATCACGCATCAGACTTAATTCCTAATTATATAGGAATAAATTTTAAAAAGGCAATCAAAGAAAAATTTGATCTTTCTTGTCAGGTTGAAAATGATGTGAATTGTGCAGGATATGCAGAATACAAGTCTGGAGCATCAAAGGACAGCTCAGTTTGTCTTACTCTTACAATTGGAACAGGAATTGGAGGATGTGGAATAATTGATGGAAAAATAATCCACGGGGCAAATGGTTCGGCTTTTGAAGTTGGATATATTAATATTAGAAATGATAAATTTGAAAATCTAGGTTCGGCAAAAACTTTGGTTGAAAAAGTTGCTAAAGAAAAAAATGAAGATATATCATCTTGGGATGGAAAAAAAGTTTTTGAAAATGCAAAAAAAGGCGATGAAATTTGCATAAAAGCAATTGATGAAATGTGTGATGTTTTGGGACTTGGAATTGCAAATTTATCTTATATGTTAAATCCTGATACAGTCGTACTAGGCGGTGGAATTATGGCACAAGAAAAATATTTGAAAAAAAGAATTGAAGAAAAAATTTCCCTATATTTGGAAAAAAGGTTTTTCGACAATATGACCTTAAAATTTGCCAAACACCAAAACCAAGCAGGAATCTTGGGAGCTTATTATAATTTTAGAGATTTGGAAGAAGAAAAATAGGAGAATATTTTGGACTATTATAATAAATCCGTTGTAGAAATAATAGAATCAAATTACGAAAATTTTACAGAAGTTGAAAAAAATATAGCAGATTTTTTCATTCACAATAACAAAAGAGAAGATTTTTCTAGCAAAACCATAGCAGAAAAATTATTTGTATCTCAAGCCTCCCTTTCAAGATTTGCACAAAAATGTGGATTTAGGGGATACAGAGAATTTGTTTACCAATATGGAGAAGATTTTGTAGAAAAAAATGAAGATATAAATGGAAATGTAAGCCAAGTTTTAAATACTTACCAAGAATTATTGAACAAAACCTACAGCCTAATCGATGAAAATCAAATTAAAAAAGTAATAAAATATATAAGCAAGGCTCACAGAGTTGTAGCTTGCGGAAAAGGCTCATCAGGACTTGCAGCAAACGAAATGGAACTTAGATTTATGAGAATTGGAGTAAATATAGATTCCATAACAGATTCTGATCAAATGAAAATGAGAGGAGCTTTTCACGATGAAGATTCTCTAATTTTTGGACTTAGCATTAGTGGAAATACAAGCGAAGTTTTGCTTTTTTTGTCACAAGCACACAACAAAAATGCAAAAACAGTTCTTATAACTTCACAAGTTAGAGATTTGTATAAAGATTATTGCGATGAAGTAATCCTTGTTCCATCATTACAACATTTAAACTATGGAAATGCAATAAGTCCACAATTTCCAATTTCTATTATGGTTGATATTTTATATTCATATTTTGTAAAAGAAGATAAAAATATAAAAGAAAAACTTCACGGGGACACATTAAAAGCCTTAGGGACTGAATAATTTGTAAAATATTTAACGTATAAATTTCTTGACATTTTTCATTTTAAAAATATCCTAAATATAGGAGATTAAAATGATAAGAGAAAAAATTATAGAAAATGTAGGTATTATTTACCTCGACAGACCAGAAATAATCAATTCCTTGAATATGGAAATGGTAAAAGATATAGAAAAGATTTTGAAAAAATGGGAAGATAACAAGAAAATAAAGGTAATTTTATTTGATTCAATTTGCCAAAAAGGATTTTGTGCAGGCGGAGATTTAAAAGCAATTTATTACGATTACCTTTTAAATGATAAGTGCCAAAACAAAGACGAATTTTATGAAGAAGAATTTGTTTTGGATAGGTACGTAAAAGATTACAAAAAACCAATTATAAGCCACTATTTTGGCATAGTTATGGGTGGAGGAATAGGACTTACCGTAAATTCAGATTTTATAATTGCAGACGAAAACGTAAATTGGGCGATGCCAGAAACAAGATTAGGTTTTGTGCCAGACGTTGGGGTTTGCAAACATATTTCAAAACTCCCTCAAGCCCTTGGACAATATCTAGGTCTTTGTGGCGAAAGTTTATCATCATCAGATTTAATAAAATATGATTTGGCAGATATTTATATAAAATCAAAAAATTACGATAAAGTTTTAAATATTTTATTTTCCCTATCAAAAAAATATGATGGAGAAAAATTAATAGAAGAATTAAAAAAACAAACACAAAAATATAAGGCCCAAGATAGTAATTCAAAAATTTCAAGAAATAAAGAAAATATAGAAAAATACTTTTCCCATTCAAGCATAGAAGAAATTTTAAAAAGTTTAGAAGAAAATAAAGATGATGATTTTGCCAAAAAAACATTGGAAAATTTAAAAGAAAGAAATCTTTTTATGCTTTTTTTACAATTTGAAAAATATTTTATTTGCAAAAACCTAACTAAAGACCAAGTTTTTGACCTTGACCTAAAAATTTTAAAATACGCAAGAAAAACTGGAACAATGAAAGAAGGAATAAGGTCATTAATAATAGACAAAGAAAGTGCAAATTGGAAAGAAAAATCACTAGATCAAGTTTCAGTAGAAAAAATAAAAGACTTATTGGGAATAGAAAAATTATATAAAGAAAGATAAACTTAGGATAAAACCTAGGTTTATTTTTTGGACTTTTCTAAGTTGATTTAAAAAAATATAAGTTATATACTAATAAAAATACCAAAAAGGAGAAAATATGGACGTATTATTAGTAATTGATTTGCAAAATGATTTTGTAGATGGAGCGCTAGGAAACAAAGACAATGATAAGATTGTAAAACCTATAGAAAATTTAGTAGAAAATTTTGATGGAGAAGTAATTTTTACAAGAGATACACACGATGAAAATTATTTAGAAAGCCTAGAAGGAAGTCATTTGCCAGTAAAACATTGCATAAAAAATTCAAAAGGTTGGCAAATAAAAATTGATACAAAAAATCACAAAATAATTGACAAACCATCATTTGGATCTTATGAGCTTGTAGAATATTTAAAGAAATTAAATGAAAAAGAAAAAATTGAAAATATCTATATGGTAGGAATTTGCACAGATATTTGTGTACTTTCAAATGCCATACTCATAAAAAACGCCCTATTAAATACAGAAGTAACAGTAATAGAAGATTTGTGCAAGGCAACAAACGAAAAAAATCACAAAATAGCCATTGAAGCAATGAAATCTTGTCAGGTAAATATCATAGATTCTAAAGGGAAATAAAATTCAAACTCCCCAAAAATAATTTTTAAAAATCTTATAAAATCGACTTCTAAGTTTTAATGTGCAAAAATAATCTTACTTGGAAATTACTTCAGGTGGGAGTGCACAAGATTTAAAGTGAAAAAGTCAGGGATTCAAGTCCCATATTTTCCAAAAAATATTTTAAAATCTTGAAAAAATAGGCTTTTGTGATATAATCTAATTAAGAGAAAAACTCTTACAAATCCTTGATTTATTCAAGGTATTATGGTGAACAAACATGGCAACCGCCAAAAAAAGACAGTAGGTGCGAACTACTGTCTTTTTCTTTCACTTGTTTTTGGAATAATATTTTTTTACAAAAAATAAAATCAAACCAACCAACAAGGGGAAAATAAAATTTTCCAATATTATGGCGAACAAACTTATCACCGCCTTTCACCTATTAAGTAATAGGCAAAAATATTATATCATAATAAATAAATGAAAATCATCAACCTTGAAAAACAAGTCCTTTGTGATATAATTTAGATAAGAGAAGAAAACTCTTGTCAAAAAACCCTTGATTAATTTCAAGGAATACGGATGTGAGAAATGTGGAATCACCACAAAAAAAAGACAGTAGGTCGCAACTACTGTCTTTTTATTTACTTGTTTTTGGAATAATATTTTTTTACAAAAAATAAAATCAAACCAACCAACAAGGGAAAAATAAAATTTTCCATTACGGATGTGATCAATCAAATCACCTCTTTTCGCCTATTAATTAATAGGCAAAATATTATATCATAATGAGATTTTATTTTTGAAATTATAAATTAAAAAGTTAAATATTTATTCAAATTAAATTAAACTTGTAAAAATATGGCATTTATTTGTGAAAAAATTTGTGGATTGAAGAATTTTTTTCCATATTGTATAATAAAACCAATATTATTTTGAGGAGATTAATGATGAAAAATAAAGTGAAAATAATAGTAGGAATTCTTTCTTTGGGATTGATTTTTGGGGGATGTAAAAATGAAAATAGTAAAGAAAATCCTTCATCAGATCCTACAATTGCATATTCTAATAAGAATTCAAATAAATCAAACGAAGAAAAAAATAAAAAATCTGATGTTGACAAAAAAGACCAAGGAAAAGTTGTTGATGGGTCAATAAATTCTGAAATTTTAAAACAAAATTGGAAATACAAAGTTTATTTGCCAAATGGTTATGATGAAAAAAGCGATGAAAAATATCCAGTTTTATATATGCTCCACGGTTTTGGCGGAAATTCTTCTTCAATTCTTGAAAAATCAAATACAAAAGATATGCTAGATAAAATTATGAAAGATAAAGAAAACAAAATGATTGTTGTCTTTGCTGATGGATTTTCTTCATTTTTCGTTGATAGCGACTATGATAAAAAAATGGAATCAGCTATAAAAGAGGAACTTATAAAAGAAATTGATGGAAAATATAAAACAGATGCAAACAAAACAAAAAGAGCAATCGGAGGATTTTCTGTAGGTGGCTACGGGGCAGCAAGTCTTTCGCTAAGAAATCCAGATTTGTTTTCAAAAGCTCTTTTGATTTCTCCAACACTTTGGGATAAACTTGATGAAGATAGCCTTATTAGGAGAAATTATATGGCGTTTTCAGATGGAAAGCAAATGTGGTCTGATGAAATTTATAAAGAAAAATTTCCTTCAAATTTTATAAATGAAAATACAAAAGATATTAATTTTTATATTAGAGCAAGCGAAGGCGATTCAAAAATAAACATTGAAGATGTAGAAAAATTCAACAAAGACTTAGAAAAATCTGAAATAAATACACAATTCAAAAAAGACGGCAAAGAATTCGACCACGATTGGGATTATTGGAATAAAATTACAGAAGAATCTTATATGTGGGTTTTGGAAAAATTTAATAAATAAATTTTGAAAAATTCTCTTGATTTGAAAAAATTAAGAGGATTTTTTTGTTTGAAAAATTTTTTAAAATAATTTTTCATAAAAAATAAAATCATCAAAATTTTAAATTTATATTAATCATTTATTTAAATAATATATCTAAAAAAGATTGACTAAAAAACTATAAAGTTATATAATTAATTATAATTAGAAGTGTGTAAAAATTAGGAAATTTCAACTTTTAATTTAAAAAAATTATAACTAATTTCTTTAATTGATTATACTGAAAAAATTAGATTTCAAAGCTAATTAAAGAAGAAAAAATATTAATTATAAATAAAAATCGAATTTTCAAAAAGGAGTTATTATGAAAAAGATTTTAAGAAAAATGATGTCATTTGTTATGGCTGTTTTTATGGTTTTACAAGTGATGTTGCCAGCTTTTTCAACCACATCAAAAGCTGAAGAAGAAAAACCAAATTCTATAAAGGGATTAGAGGAGATGAAAGATGATACCGATGTATATTTTTCAATCCTAAAATCACAGGAAATTTATGACAAAAGCAAAAAGAAAAAGGACGAAAATAAATTTTCTATAGCAATTTCTATGCCCGATACAACTTCGCAATTTAGGCTTATAAAAAGAAATGACCTAAAATTGTATGAAGATGGATATTTTGATACAAACGAAAAGGCAAGCAAGGAATATTGGCGAGTAAAAGATATGCTAAATTCCCAAGGTCTTGACCTTGATTTGGAAATCATAAAAGAAGATGAAGGCTATAAAATTGTAACAAAAGACCAATTAGAAAAGCTTGAAGAAGACGAAAATAAGAATATTTACGGTCAAAATTATTCCTACATAGATTTAAAAATAATGGATGATTTTGATTTTAATGAAAAAGGAATTCAAAAATTATTTGATGAAGATAAATTATTATTTAACTTAGAATTTATCAAATACACAAGCCTAGATCCTGATTTTGAATTATACGAAAAAGACGAAAAGGGAAATTTAAAAATCAAAAACCAAGGGGATCTTTTTGCCCTAATTCGTGAAGATAAAATAAAATTATATAATACAAACTCCTTAGAAGAAGATTACAATAAATTAAAAGCTTACAAAGAAGAAAAACAAACCGAACAACAAAAGGCTAAGGATGAAAAAGAGCAAGAAAATGCTCCAAGCCAAAGCCAAGAAGAAAAAGTACAAGATGAAAAATCTTCTTCTAATAAAGAAAATCTTTCACAAGATAAAAAAGAACAAAAAAACAAAGAAGATACAAAAGAAAACAAGGAAAGCAATACAGAAGTCCAAGTAGAATCAAAGGAAAATACAAAAGAGAACACAGAAAATAAAGATAATAAAGATTCTACAAAAGAACCAAAAAAAGAAGAACAAAAAGAAAAATCTTCACAAAAAACTCAAACACAAGAAAAAAGTGAAGATAAAAAAGAAAAGAATACTACAGAGAAAAAAGGCTTGTTGCCAAAACTTAGAATGTTATTTTTAGGTCAAGACGAACCAGCAAAGGTACAAGTAAGAGCAAACCAAAATAGAGAAAGTGAACCTAGTTTAGAAAACAATAAATTCACAATCATGACAAGGTTTGAAACATCAAACCAAGCTGGTTCTATACAACCAGGTCAACATTTTGATATAAAACTTGACGATAGGCTAATAGTAAAAGATCCAAAAAGTCTAAAACCAATAACCTACAAAAATGATCAAATAGCAACTCCTTCTTATAATAAGGAAACTAATACAATCACATATAGAATAACAAAACAAATTAAAGATAATGCAAAAATTCCTCTAAATATTGATGTTGATTATAATGTTGCAAAAATTAAACAACTTGATGGAGATGCTAAAAAGCATTTTATACAAAATACAATAAGTGGACCTGGAGTAAAAGAAACAAATTGCCACAAGTTGTAGTAGATGATAAGGGAAATGTAATAAATACAATTGCAGAACCAGGAAGTCATCAAGTTTTAGAAATTGTAGATCAAGGAGAAGATTACCAAGTATATATGGATGCAAATGGTACTCCTGTTTTGACAGATGGAGAATTAACTGCAATTGATTGGACAGTACATTTTTCAGCAACAAAAGACTTACTGGATTTAGGACTTATTTCAAACGCTACTCTAGTAAAAGGATCAGGTTTAAAAATTTTGAAAATATTATTTTAAATGGAAAACCTATTGATTCAGATGATATAACAACAAACGAAATCGAAGGAAAATTTGGTATAAGAGAATCCAAAATCATACCCTAAAAGAGTCAACAAAAGATGTTGTAGTTAATTTCCAAACACCAATAATGGGAAAACAACAAACATACATGATAGACTTTTCAGTTTTACTTAAAATAGAGGGAAAACTGGTGCAGTAAGATTGCTTTTTGATAAAGGGTATCCTGAACAAAAAGTAAAAGATGATACATCCATTCGTGTAGGAATGAATAATAGAACTACAATAATGGGAGAATTTACAAGCAATGATTCTGCAAAATGGACAGTTACAGATGGAGTATCTACAGGAGATGAAAATCATGGTCTTCCTCTTCAAACAAGAGAATTATCAGGAAAACAAAGCCTAACATCATCAAAAATGGCAGTTTATGGAATAGATACAACAACAGGCAAGATGGTTGAAAAAATTGGAGAAACAGACTTAAATAAAACTATTCCAGAAAAAGAAACAAATCCAAGCGAACCTCAACTTCCAGGAAGAATAGCAGTTTACGAATACAAGACTAATATAGATGAAGACGAAGCAGGATATACATTAGCTGGAGTAAACATAAATAAATATGAAGATGTAAAAGTAAATCAAAGTTGGAATAAACTTGACACCCAAAAAATTCCAGACCAAAAGATTATAGTTGAAGATGAAAAAGGAAATACAATAAAAACAATAGATGTTCCTGGAGAAACAGACTATAAAGTCAAAGAGATTTGGTACTTGATAAGGTAAAAACATGGAATATTTCTGCTGATGGAAAAGAAGAAAAAATAAATCATAAATTAATTCAAGAATTCCCAGCTGATTTTCAAGAAGGTACAAAAACCTACACCTACACAGAAGTAGCTAATTACCAAAAATCAGATGATAAAGTTCATCATCTTGTAAACTGGATATCAGAAAAAGACGAAAGCATAAATGCAAACTTTACAATAGTAAAAACCGATGCAAAAGATGGAAATAAAAATTATCAGGAGCAACATTTACATTAGAAAATGCTGATGGAGTAAGAGAAGTTATCACAGATGATAATGGTCAAGCTAGATTTTCAAACGTAAAACCTGGCACTTACGTACTTTCAGAATCAAAAGCACCAACAGGATATAAATTAGACCAAGAAGAAAAAGAAGTTATAGTGTCTAAAAATGGAAAAATATCTGTAAGCGGAAATAATGTAAGTATTACAGGAGGAAAAACACAAACCCAATTTAGAGAACATAATCAAAAACCAAGTTGGCCAGATTATATGAACTCAATGGATTTTGCAAAGATAGATGATAATGGAAATATAACAAGCTACATTTACCTAAAACCAAGAGCAAATTATACCGGAGGTTCAACAAATAGAGATACAAGATTAAATCTAAACGTAAACGGTGGACAAATACAAACAGTAGAAGTATTTGATGTCGACCCATACTATAGAGATAAAATTGTACAAGCTATGAAAGACCAAGGTACAGTTGAAAATGCAGAAAATCTTGGTTCGAGTGTCCTAAACAGAGGCGTAGATGATGATATAACAGCAAATAAAAATGTAAAAGATCCTTATACTGGAAAAACTGGTACACAAATAAAATTTCCTAAACAAAGATTTACAAATGATTGGGGATTTTTGGTAAAAGTCACAGCAACAGGAAATAAATCTACATCAGTATCTTACGATTGGTTGACCGATCCTCCACAAGATACATCAAAAAATGCAAGGATACAAGCAGACGTAAATATTTCGTCAGCCGACGCAGACGACAATGAGAGCATAATAAAAATTCAAAACGAAGAGTTGCCAAAACAGTCTGTAAAAATCATAAAAGTAGATGATGATAGACAAAAAAGAAATCCATTAGCAAACGCAAACTTTGTCCTAAAAGATAAAGAAGGAAAAGTATTAAAAACAGTTATAACAGGCGTAGACGGACAAGCAGATTTTGGAAAACTTCCAGCAGGAACCTATAGAATAGAAGAAGAGAAAGCTCCAAGAAATCACAATGAATCAGATGTTTACTTTGAAGTAAATGTGAGTGAAAATGGATCAGTAAAATATACAGCAAAATTCTTGGATGGAGTTGGAACACCAACTAATGGTATAGATTATTATATAGAAAATAAAGATATTGCTGACACAGGAGAAAAATTAAGAGTATTGAATGCTAGTCAAGAAATGACGCTTCCTGAAGGACCAGGATCAGGTTCTGTAGGATATAAACCAGGTGTATGGGAAGCTTATGAATTTGAATCACTCCACTATCATGCAGAGGCTCGTATAGAAGGAGCAAGACCAGGCTCAGTATTTAAAATACAATTTGATCCTAACTTAAACTTTGTACAATATGTTTATGAAATTCCAGATTTAAGAGATGAAAATGGTCAAGTCATAGCAAAAGCATATTTTGACTACCAAACTAATCTTTTGACTTATATATTTACAGAAAATCAAAAACAAGACTTTGCTAATTTCAAACTAGACATTAATGGAATAATTCCAGATAAATATTGGGCACAATACAGTGGAAAATGGACAGTAACAAATATATTGGATCCAGATGGTGTAGCCCAAAAAATTCATATACGATAGATGCAGATTATGAATGGTATTGGAATCAAGGACCAGGACCATTAACTGCAAATTACTATACAGATATATATGAAGAAAATGGAGAAAAATATTTTAAAGGAGTATCTTACTACAACGCAGTAGATGAAAAAAATCGAAAGCGGCAAGGACTTTAAGATACGACTGGATATCAGCAATTCAAAAAGAAAGAGTTCCACGTATGGAAAACTACCCAGCAGATGGACCACCAGCTTATGAATTGGATAATATGCAAATTTACAAAGTATATCCATACAAAGATTACTACAATGGAACTCATGGAAATCCAAAAGATATTGTAAATACAAAATTCAAATACATGCCTTTATCTTATGGTGTACGTCCTGAAAAAAATCCTGAAATATATAACTTAGTGTATTCAAGAGACGATTTTACTTCGTCATTCCAAGATAGACAAAGTAACCTTGCAGTTAGATACAATAAAGATAATATTAAATCATCTGGAACTATAAACCAATATAATCATGCAAGACACCCTCTTGAAATAGATGTGCCAGCAATTTCTAATGCAGATGAAGGTTACGTTATAATGCAAACTTTTAAAGTAACAGACTTTGAAAAATATAAGCAAAGATGGAGACTATATTATATGTCTGATGGTAACAGGCAAACTGCATCTTACCAAAAAGGAAATTATAACTCAGCTGCTGCTAGTCAATCTGGAAAAGAAATACCAAAAACTTATGTTCAAATAGTAAAATTACCAAACTTCCCTTATACTGCTGGTAAGTTTAAAATAAAGAAAACAGACCAATCAACAGGAAAAGATTTAAGAGGAGCAGTATTTACTCTAACTTCAAAAAATGGAAATACAATAAATAGGTCTACAGATAATGAAGGTATAGTAAACTTCACAGAGCTTGCGCCTGGAACATATACTTTAATTGAAAGTAAAGCACCAGAAGGATATAAAAAACTTGAAACAAAATGGCAAGTTATAGTAAACGACGATGGAAATGTAAGAATTACAGAAAATTCTATCACTGGAGTAGGCGGAAGATATGAAGGAAAAGATCTAACAATCCCAGTAAGTAATAAGCCAGCTGGAACAAAGTTTAGAGTTTACAAAAAGATAATGACGGCAAGGCTCTTCCAGGAGCAAAATTTGCAATAACAGATAAAAAGAAACTACAACAATAGCAGAAGGAATTTCAAATGCTAATGGTTTAGTTGAATTTAATAAGGAATTGCAAGATGGAACATACGTTCTAAAAGAAATCGAAACTCCAAAAGGATATAAAAAGCTTGATCAAAAATGGGTTCTTGAAGTAAGTGACGGAAAAACAAAAGTTTATACCTATGTTTCAGATTCAACACAAACTGATATAAAATCAATCCTTGCTCAAGGCGGAAATTGGATTAATGTAAAAGGAAGAGATACATCAAAGTTCACAAATTATGATAATAGATGGACAGGCTGGGCAGGAAATAATCAAAACGCACGTTACTTAGGAACAAGAATTATTGCAATAAATGAAGAAAAAATTACGTTGTTCAAAGATTTATAATAAATCCAGAAGCATCCGAAATTGAAGAAAATACAAAAGTGTCAATCCACAGAGAAAAACCACAGTATGATAATATGACTTGGTATGATGGAGATGCTGAATACAAAGTATTCAAATTAGATAAGCCAGTAACAGGATTAATTTCAGATGTAAGACTTGCAAATTACAATGTAGAAGATATAACAGATGAAGTTAAAAAATCTGAAAAAGCAGAAGCAGGAAGATACGGAGAACCTAACCGTTTGGCAATGACATTGCCTCCTACAAAACAACCTATAGTAGTTGATGTAAAAGTTCCATACAGAAATAAAGATGGTGGAGTTGGTCTTGGATTAGATTGGTACTCAGAAGATAATCAAATTTATTGGAAGAGTGATTACTACGAAAAAGTTTCAGATATCAAAAAATCTGACCCAATAATTGGAGAGGCTGGGAATATAAAAGGAACTTATATTTCAGAGGACTCACTTGATGTAACAAACGAAAAAGAAAGATTCCAATTTAAAGTTAAAAAAGTAAGAAAGCTAGATCCTAATCAAGCAATAGAAGGAGCAACTTTCAAATTAATAGGACCAGATCCTTCACAAGATGAAAGATATATGACAACCGACAAAAAAGGTATGATAACTTTCACAAATCTTGAACCAGGAACATATACTTTGGTAGAAGAAAGCCCTGCTTCAGGTTACGAAAAAGTAGACACAGATTGGACAGTAACAATTACAGCTGAGGGAAAAACTTTTATAAAACAAAATAATCAAAATGCCCAAAATACATCACTTTTAAATTCTAAGTCAGCTAGATCACTTTCCAATAAAGATAATGCAAATGAAGAATTAATAAATAATAGAACATATTATCTAGCAAGAATGGCAAAAGATTCTAGAGATGAAAATGAAGGACTTGAAATTTCTGAAATAAATCCAAGAAATCTTTTGGAAAATGCACAAAGAGCTGAGAGTGATTGGGAAAATATTGATCCAGCTAGGTCTGAAAAGACGCAATTATCAACAATAAAAGCTACCGATGATCCTGGAATAGTTTTAGAAACTAGAATGACAGAAATCAATAAGGTTGATAATAAATTTAAGCAGGTATTCTTGTTTGGAGAATCAAAATTCGCACCTACGACACGTAAAATCCAAATTCACAGTTAACCAGAGGAATTTGACGTTAGAGCCAATAATCCTAAAAAGCTATAGTAAAAGTGTACACTGTTACAGGATCAAGCTTAGACAATCTAGGAACAAAGACAGAAATAACTAATGTAAGATTTACTCAAGATTTTGTTAAAAATCATTTTAGATTGAAAAACGATTCAATCCCTTCAAGCGTAAAAGGTAATATATTAGTCGAAATAGAAACATACTATGAAGATGGTAAAGGAATAGGTCTAGGTGCAGATTATATTTCTAATACAAGAAGTTCAAGGTATAACACAAACTGGATAGGGGAATCTTACGCAAGTGAAGATAAAATTAACAAAGGCCCAGTTATAACTTATGATTATGTTTGGAAATTTGAAAATGATATTCAACCAAGTACAATTGATGTTCCAGAGCCTGACAAATATGAGGATGAAACTTGGACTGTAGAAGGAAAAGCTGGTAAACTTTATAGAAAATATAAGAGGGAGCTAGCTGATGGCGTTGCAACTGGAAATGAAGAAAAAACAGAAGAAACAAAAGAAGATCCAGCACCAGTTCCTAACGAATATCATCATGGTACAAAGAAAAGACCAGAATCTAGAACAACAAATCCTGTAAGTTTAACAAAAGAAATTCCATTTGATACGATAACAACTGACGATCCTAATTTAAAACAAGGCGAAATAGAAGTTGATGTAGATGGAGAAAATGGACAAGCTGAATATAAATATTCTGTAACATTTGATAGGAAAATGAACCAGATGCACAAAAACCAGCTGATTGGCCAGAAAATTTGCCAGTGCCAGAAAAACAAGCAGGAGAAAGAATTGCAGCTTATAACATTGAATTTGTAAGAGAGATTAAGCCAAAAGTTGATAAAAAACAACGTCGAGGAACAAGAGTTGACGGTGAAGAATTATTAGATAATACAGCAACAATTACAAATAAACAAACTGGTATAGAATTTAAAATCTTAAAACAAAAATCTTATGGTAAGTATATAAAAGGTGCAAAGTTCACTATTAAAAAATATACAGATAAAACTTACACAACTGTTGATAAAAATTTGAGGAAGTGACTGCTACATCAGATAAGGATGGTTTGGTAAGATTTATTGATAAAAATGGAGAAGTTGTAAAACTACAAAAAGATGCTTATTATCAAGTAGAAGAAGTGGAAGCCCCAGTTGGCTACAAAAAATTCCAGCTCCATGGAAGCTCCATGTTATTGAAGAAAAAGGACAATTGATAATTAAATCAACAGGTCCTGAGTACGCACCAGCAAACTATGTTGCAAGTGACAAGGCAAAAGCTGGAGAGAACTTAAATGATTCTAACGCTCAAATAAAATATTCATCAAAATTACAAATATCGATACTACTCTAGGAACTTATGTTCAAAGAATCTATATTGATACGAGAGGATATACTGGAAATGAAAAAATAAATGTACAAATAAATCCAGTAATAAAAAGAGATGAAAGAGATTATGGTACAGCAGCAGCTCCAACAACAGAAACCGGAGGAGTAAAAACAGCTTATAGAACAACTTATAAAATCAAAAACCCAGATGGCGTAGATATTAATGAAGTATTGAACAAGTACGACATTTCAAATCAAAATGTTTCAATGGTTAATACTGCAAGATGGAGACCATTCGATTGGGGATTTGATGAGGACCAATTAAATATTGAAAAGGGTGTTTATTTTATAGACATTGAAGGATATTTTGATAGAATTCCTAAAATAGAGATGATATTAAAAATTAGAAATATTGATATAAAAATCGACTTCTATGAAGGAGAAAGAAATTCCAACACCGTGGTGGAGCTGATAAGAACTATGATTTTGTTGATGGCGGTTCTTATCAATTAGGTAACATTAACCTTGGTGTTACAGGTGATACTAATTTTGGTAAAATGAGTACATCAAATAAGGAAGATCCAAATAAAAAAGGAAAATATCCAAATTATTTGAGTAAAGGTTGGTATGATGCTCGTGGAACATGGTGGGATACTGGTAGAATTTATCCTGCAATAGGAGATAAGGTAGGAAAACTTTCATCAGTAACTACAAGTGCAAATATCAATTCATTGTATGAATCTAACAATAGTGAAACTGTGGATAACGAGGGACTACGCATTAACAATGAACAGTCTGATTATAATATAACCTTCTCTAAACATGGTAGAGATGAAGAAGGATTAGATATTAATGATCCGAAAATTACTAAAAATAGACTAGAAGGTGCTGTATTTAAAATTCAAACTTATCTAGGTCCACAATATGGCTGGGAAGATGTTGAAGGAAAATATGTATCATCAGCTTTCAATGGATATTTTGGATTTAGAGGTCTTAAAGAAGGCCGTTATAGAGTTTTGGAAGTAAAGGCACCAAATGGCTACAAACAAATTAAAGATCCAATTATAGACTTCAATATAGAAGTTTCAAAGGAAGATTTAGTAATAACAGATCCAACTACTGGTTACGAAAAAATTATTCCAAAAGGAAATGGATATATTAGAATAAATTACCAAAATAAATCAATTTACCATTATGATGGAAAAGAAACCGACGGTAAACTAATTGACTATGTAACAGCAGCAACTGCTAAGAACATGGGTAAAATTATCAACGAAAAACCTGGAAAAGGTAAAATAAGTGTAAATAAAGTTGATGATAAAGGAAAAAGTTTAAAAGGATTTAGAAATCAAGCAGGCGATTTAATCGGAGCAAAATTCAAACTAACAAGAACGAGTGCGAAGAAAAATGAAAAGGGAGAGCCTGTAAGCAAATCAGAATATACTGAAACTATCGGAGAAGATGGAAATTTAACATTTGAAGGACTTCCTATAGGAAATTATAGGCTTGAAGAAATTGAATCTCATCCAGGATATGTAAAATCTGATAGTGTTTGGAACTTTACAATCGGTGGAGATAAACTTGACCCATACAGTGGACCTATTCAAAGAACTGGGAAAAATCTTACTGACTCAATAGAAATGACTGATTCAAGTATAGAAATTCTTAGACCGCACAAGCAAAAGGGAGATAATACTACAGGAAATGATGAAATAAGACCTCATCTTGGTCAAAGTATGTTATTTGAAAATAAATTCAAACCAAAGGATGGACTTGATATTAATCCTGGAGATTATTTTGTATTAAATCTTAGTGACAATATTGATCTATGGGGAATATTGAGAAATGAAAATAAGAATATAGATATTTTTGCTGATGGAGTTGGTACAATAGCAAAAGGAGAGTATGACAGAGAAAATAATAGAATAATTTATACTTTCACTGATTATGCTAGACAATTTGAATTGATAGAATTTTCAAATGCTTTAACAGCCCACATTAACTTATATAAAGTTCAAAATTCTTCTACTCAAAAACTTGGAATGAGAGTAGGAAATGATACTAAAAATTATAAGAACATGCGAGTAACTTATGATCCAGAAATGGCTGAAAATATAGTAGGTAATACACATCTTAATATGGCATCAAAGATAACAAGCTTTGATGTAAAAACTGGTAAGTTTGAACAATACTTCTACATTAACAAGCTAAGAAAAACATCTGGTCCATTGAATTTCTATTATAGACCAAATCAATTAGTTACAAATTTGGAAATAGAAACACAAGCATTGAATAATAATTCTGGTCAAAATATTAACTTATACATGCCTGAATCTTTTGGAGTTAATGATAACAGCCCAGGAACAACTAAGTATCATAAAGCTTATTGGGAGAGTGTTGCTCAAGGTGGAAGTGCAAATTATCGTTTAGAAAGCTCAAATGTTAGCCAAAATGATTCTTATATTGTAAAAGTCACAGGATATTTAAAGGTTGGAGAAGAAACTGATTATGAATCAACAGTATATCTTGAAGATGCTATAACAAGATATTATGTACAAAGAGTTAATAGTATTTACGTCTTTAAACAAAAAAATACAGGAGAAGCTAAGTTTAGTATAAAAGCTATAAATAAACCTAACAAAATACTATTTAAAAAGGTTGATTCAAAGAAAAATCCATTAAAAGGTGCAACTTTTGGTTTGTACAAAAAGATACAAAGATGGACTCTTTAAGTATGTCAATGGTTTTGATAAACAATCACAAGAAGATGGAACATTTGGATTTGATCATCTTGAAGAAGGAGATTATCAAGTGCAAGAATTTAATCCACCTATTGGTTATAAAAAATTGAAGGTGCTGTTTACGAGTTTACTGTTGAAAAAACTGGTAGAATTGTAAGAAAATAGTCAAAGAAGATGGAAGCGAACAAGTTGAAGAAATAAGTTCTACTGTTCCAATCGAAATTGTAAATCTTAAAGAGCAAATAATTAAGTTTAAGAAAACTGACCAGGATGGTAAACAACTTGCTGGTGCAGAATTTGAGCTTTATTATAAAGAAAATCCAGATGCAGATTACGAAAAAGATAAATTCGTCTTATACAAAGAAAATAATGGTAAGGGAAGAATATTCTTGAAAAAATCTGAAAAAGCTCCGCTAGGTTATACAAAGTCAGATGATAATATTCTAAAATCAGGAGATGATGGACTTATAGAATTTAAATTCTATGAGAATGGCTACTATGCACTAAAAGAAGTTAAAGCTCCAGATGGATATTCAAAAGTTGATGGTTTTGTAAGAGAATTTGCTATAATTGATGGAAAACTTAGAGTAAAATCACAAGCAAGTGTTGGAAATATTAAAAAGGATGAAAATCTACAGATGCTAATGATACAGTAGCTTATGCTACACTAACAAACAGAACTACTTCAGGTCTTGGATTGTTAGAAATGTATTATGTAATAAATCCAAATAACGAAGAAAAAACTTACTCTGATAACGATAAATTTATAATCGACTACATCAATAATACAGATAACAGATCTGGAAACGTAGAGGTTTATAGACTTAAAAAGGAGAAAAACCATCAGATAAGACAAAAGCTGATGCGAATATAGCTGCTAATTTACCAACAGAATTTGAAGGTAAGAGAGTAGAATTTAGTTTGAAAGAACTTGCAAGAGCTGAAAAATCTTCTGATAAGATTGTAATAAAGGTAAATGCACTAGACTATGGTGTAGCTAGAAATGATGAAATAAAAACAAGCTTAATTGCAAATGGAAAAACAGTTGAAGCTATGTATAGTTTTAATTCTGGAAGAATTCCAGCTAATTTACAAGCTTTACTTGATAACATAGAAAAACAAAAACAAAATGATGAAAAATCTTATGTTTATGTAGACTATGTTGAGCCAAAGGCAGATAATTCTGATGTAATGCAAATTATTAATAGGAAAGTATCTCTTCCAATGACAAATGGTATTAGAGCTTGGATAGGATTTACAATTATCGGTCTTATCCTTATGATTCTTGCAGCTTATTATTACAACAAAAAGAAAAACAAGGCGCTAGAAATTGAAAAAAATTAATAAAAATTAAAATTTAATTTGTAAATTTTAAAAGTTTTAACTGACTTTATTTTGAGTTTTTCTCAAATTAGAGTCAGTTTTTTTGTATAAAATTTAAATTTATATTGGTTAGTTTTGGGTAAGTATTTATTAGAGAAAAAAGGAGGATTTATGTTAGATTTTACTTATAATATTCCAACAAAAATACATTTTGGAAAAGATGCTCTTGATTTTGTGGGCGAGGAAGTTAAGAAATTTTCTGATAAGGTGCTTATAACTTATGGTGGTGGATCTATCAAGAAAAATGGAGTTTATGATAAGGTTATAAAAGAGCTTAAAGATTCTGGAGTTGAAATTTTTGAACTTTCTGGAATTGAACCAAATCCTAGGATTGATTCTGTAAGAGAAGGTATAAAAATTATAAAGGAAAATAATATCGGTGCAATTCTTGCTGTTGGTGGTGGATCTACAATTGATGCATCAAAATTTATGGCAGCTGGTGCTTGTGCAGATTTTGATCCTTGGGAATTTATTTCAAAAGGAAAACCAATGAGCCCTGCAATTCCACTTTTGTCAGTTCTTACCATGGCTGCAACAGGATCTGAAATGGATAATGGTGGGGTTATTACAAACCCTGAAACAAAAGAAAAACTTTCATCAGGTCACGAAGATACCAGACCAAAAGTTTCATTTTTAAATCCAGAAATCACATATTCTGTAAGTAAATTCCAAACAGCTTGTGGATCTAGTGATATTTTATCTCACATTTTTGAATCATATTTTAATGTTGATGATTCAATGTTTATGCTTGATAGAATTATGGAATCTTTGATGAAAACTGTAATAAAATATGGTCCAATTGCCATGAAAGATCCAAAAAATTATGAGGCAAGGGCAAATCTTATGTGGGCATCATCTTGGGCAATCAATGATTTTATTGCAAATTCTGCAAAGGCTGCTTGGACAGTTCATCCAATAGAACACGAACTTTCAGCCTTCTATGACATAACTCACGGTCTTGGGCTTGCAATTTTGACACCAAGATGGATGGAATATGTTTTGAGTGAAAAAACTGTTCATAAATTCTATGATTTGGGAGTAAATGTTTTTGATATTGATAAAAATCTTGACAAAATGGAAGTTGCAAAAAAAGCTATAGAAAAAACAAAAGAATTTTTCTTTGATACCCTTGGACTTGATTCAAATTTAAGAAAAATAAATATAGACGATGAATATTTTGACAAAATGAGCAAAAAAGCCTGTGGCAAAAACGGCAAAATAAATGGTTTTGTAGAACTTAAACCTGAAGATGTGAAAAAAATTTACCAAATGTGCCTTGAGGATTAATAATTTGAAAAATTTTAATAGTAATTTAAAATCAAATAATAAATAATTTTTAATACTAAACACCCTACAAAAAGGGTGTTTTAAATTGCTTATTTTTGTGTTTTCTTATAAAATATAAGAGGTGAAAAATATGAGAGAATTTAGTAATGAATTGAGAAAAATAGTTATAAAAGTAGGTTCTTCTTCTGTAAGCCACGAAAATGGTGGGGTTGATATTGAAAGAATCGAAGAACTTGCTAAGGAAATTGTAAATTTGGAAAACAAGGGCATTAAGGTGATTTTGGTTTCATCTGGTGCGATTGCAACTGGGGCAAACAGGCTTTCTATTAAAAGGCCTAGAAATGATATTAGCAAAAAACAAGCCACAGCTGCAGTTGGGCAGGTTACTTTGATGAATACTTTCCTCAAAGCTTTTGCGGAATATGGGTATTCTATTGGGCAGATTCTTCTTACAAGAATGGTTGAAACCAACGAAGTTATGAATTTTAATGCCAAAAATACTATAAATGATTTGTTGGAAATGGGAGTTGTTCCAATTGTAAATGAAAATGACACGATTTCTACTTACGAAATTGATTTTGGGGATAATGATACCCTATCATCTGTAGTTGCAAAATTGGTTGATGCTGATTTGCTTATGCTTTTGTCAGATATTGATGGACTTTATACAGATGATCCAAGAATTAATAAGGAGGCAAAATTAATCAAAGAAGTTAATGAAATTGACGAAAAATTAAGGTCAATGGGCAAGGATTCTTATTCAAATCTTGGAACTGGTGGGATGGCTACAAAAATTAATGCAGCTAACCTTTGTATGGAAAAGGGAATTGATACGGTAATTGCAAATTCGAAAGATTTGAAAAATATAAGAAGAATAGTGAAAGGAGAGGAAATTGGAACAATCTTTAAAAGAAAAATTGACTAAAATGGGCGAGCTTTCCAAAAAAGCAAAAAAAGATTTTGTAAAGCTTTCAACAAAAGATAAAAATAAAATTTTAGAAAATATAAAAATTTCCATGGAAAAAAACAGGAAAAATATTCTTGATGCCAACAAAAAAGACTACGACAAGGGACTTTCTAATAATATGGCAGAAGGTCTTCTTGATAGGCTAAAACTTGATGATAGTAGAATTGACTCAATGATTTTATCAATCGATCAAATGATAAAACTTCCTGACCCAATTGGAAAAATGACTGATGTGAGAACTCTTGAAAATGGACTTTTGATTGGGAAAAAATCTGTTGCAATCGGAGTTTTGGCAATGATTTATGAAGCAAGGCCAAATGTAACCTTGGATGCGTCAATTCTTGCCATAAAATCTTCAAATTCTATAATCTTAAGAAGTGGAAAAGAAGCCATAAATTCTTCCCTTGCCATTGCAAGTGCAATCAGAGAAGGAATAAAAAACACAGGTTTTGATGAAAATATTGTCCAAATAATTGACGATACAAGCAGGGATTCATCAACTGAGCTTATGAAATTAAATGGATATGTAGACTTGTTAATTCCAAGAGGATCAGCATCTCTTATAAATGCAGTTGTAAAAAATGCAAGTGTGCCAACCCTTGAAACTGGAGTGGGAAATTGCCATTTGTATGTTGATAAGTACGCTGATATTGAAAAGGCGATAAAAATTTTTGAAAACGGCAAAACTCAAAGAATAGGCGTGTGCAATGCCATTGAAAGTTTAGTCGTTCACAAGGACATCGACCAAAGTTTTTATGATGGACTAAATAAAATTGTAGAAAAATATAAATTAAAAGTTCACGCTTGTAAAAATACAATAGGAAAAATAAAGGGGGCAAGTCCTGCAAGTGAGAAAGATTATGGCAAAGAATATTTGGACTATGAATTTTCAGTAAAAGAAGTAGAAAATATAGATTGTGCAATTGATCACATTTACAAATATTCCACAGGCCATTCAGATGCAATAATTACAGAAAAAATAGAAGAAGCAAATAAATTTGTAGAAGAAGTGGACTCAGCCTGCGTTTATGTAAATGCTTCAACAAGATTTACAGACGGATCAGAATTTGGATTTGGAGCAGAAATAGGAATATCAACCCAAAGACTTCACGCCAGAGGACCAGTTGGATTGAATGAGCTTACAACATATAAATATGTGATTTTGGGGCAAGGGCAAATTAGGGAATAATCTTTTTAAAGATTATTTTAGAAATTTGGTTTTTTCTTGTAATAAATTGTTATATATATTTAATACTTCGTTATGTTAGGGCGGAGGAAATGGGGGAGTTTCGATTCTCCCCCTTTTTCCTCCCCCTAACGACCCCCACTTTTTTGCCCCCCTGCAACCGACCATTGCATGGAGCTGGTTTTGTAAGAAGCTAACGCTTCTTTCAAATTTTTGAAGATTGATTGCCATTTAAAAATAACTATAAATTCAAGTGAATTATTAGAGAAAAAATTGTTTGAACGTTAGTGAGTTATTTTTTCTCTTTTAATGAACTTAGAATTTATTTATTTTGGGCTTATTTTCTTATTTAATTTTGATAATCAATTAAAAAAACGAAAGAAACGCAAGTTTCTTTCTGATTTTGCTCCCTGCAAGGGCCGGTTAAGGGGTTATAAAGATGGGAGTTCTTAGGGGGAAGGAAAAAGGGGACAATCGGAAGTCCCCTGTTCCTTCCGCCCTAAGTATACGAAGGATAAATTTAATAAAACGATTAAATTTAATATGAAAACAAAATAAATATATTTTCTATAAGGAGGAAATATGAAAATTGGTGTTATCGGCATTGGGAATATGGGTTCTTCAATTGCCAAAGGTCTTTTGGGTAAAAATGAACTTTTTTTATCTAATAGGGGATCTAATTTAGAATTTTTTAAGGATAAAGAAGTTTCTATTATGGAAAACAGAAAAGTGGTGGAAAATTCTGATTATGTAATTTTGGCTGTAAAACCAAATTATTATAAAGAAGTGATTGATGAAATAAAAGATTTGTTGGAAAATAAAGTATTTATTTCAATTGCTGCAGGTTTTACTCTTGAAAAACTTGAAAATTTATTGGGATCTGACAAAAAAATTGTTATGACTATGCCAAATACTCCTGCATCTGTTGGGGAAGGGATGTCAATTCTTTGTCCAAATTCAAATGTTAGTGATGAGGAATTTTCAAATATTTTAGAAATTTTTTCATCTTTTGGCAAGGCTATAAAAATTGACGAAAATCAATTTGATGCAGCAAGTGTTGTAAATGGTTGTCTGCCTGCTTTTGTGGATTTATTTATGGAAAGCTTGTCTGATGGGGCAGTCCTTTGTGGACTTAAAAGAGATATTTCCTATAAATTAATCGCCCAAACAATAATAGGATCAGCAAAATTAATGGAAGAGTCAGGAGAGCATCCAGGACTTTTAAAAGATAAGGTGACAAGCCCAAAAGGAACTACAATCGAAGGAGTGAAGGCCTTGGAAGAAAATAATTTTAGGGCAGGATTGATAAAGGCAGTTGAGGCCTCTTTTAATAAGACTAAGAATATGTAGTTAAATTCATGGGGGATTTTTTAAATAAAATTTCCTATGAATTTATTTTTTATTCTTATTTTAATAGCTATTTTTTTTAATAGCTATTTTAAATTTTAACCTAATACAATTTATCATTTTAAATCTCTCCCCGCGTAATTTGCGTGGGATATTTTTTTGGAAATTATTTTACTTCGGCGTATAATTATTACAATAATATATTAAAGTAAAGAGGTAAAAAATGAAAAAATCATTAGCTATAAAAATTTTAGAAAACCATCTTTTACAAGGAGAGATTAAAACTGGCGAGGAGATTTGTATTAAAATCGATCAAACTTTAACTCAAGATTCTACTGGGACTATGGCTTATTTGCAACTTGAGGCTATGGACATTGAGGATGTAAAAACTGAAAATTCTCTTGCATATATTGATCATAATATTCTCCAACAAGGATTTGAAAATGCTGACGATCATGAATTTATAAAATCTGCTGCCAATAAATTTGGTATAACTTTTTCAAAAGCTGGTTGTGGAATTTGCCACCAAGTTCAATTGGAACAATTTGGAAAAGTTGGCAATACTCTTTTAGGTTCTGATTCTCATACTCCAACGGGCGGTGCTTTGGCACAAATTGCAATTGGGGCAGGGGGACTTGATGTTGCTGTTGCTATGGCAAGAGGTTTTTATTTTATAAAAGTGCCAAAAATTTTCAATATAAAACTCAAAAATTCTTTGAAAGATTATGTAAATGCCAAGGATTTAATTTTATATATTTTGGGAAAATTGTCTGTCAAAGGCGGAACGGGATATATTATGGAATATTCTGGAGAAGGTGTAAAATCTTTGTCAGTGACTGACAGGGCGACAATTTGTAATATGGGAGCAGAACTTGGGGCGACGACTTCAATTTTTCCATCTGATGAAAATACTTTAAAATATTTAAAAAGCCAAAATAGGAAAGAAGATTACAAAAAATTAGAGGCAGACGAGGACGCTTTTTATGATGAGGTTATGGAAATTGATTTAAGTGAAATTGAATCTGCTGTAGCAAGACCTCATTTTCCAGACCAATACCAAAAAATTTCTGAAATGGAGAAAATAAAAATCGACCAAGTTGCAATCGGATCTTGTACAAATTCATCTTATATGGATATGATGAAAGTTGCATCAATTCTTGATGGAAAAAAAGTTCATCCTGATGTTTCTCTTGTAATTTCTCCAGGTTCTGCCACAATTTTGGAAAAATTATCAGAAAACGGGGCCCTTGCAAAAATGATTAAGGCTGGGGCGAGGATTTTGGAATCGGGTTGTGGGCCTTGTATAGGCATGGGCCAAGCACCAAAAGCTGGTGGAATTTCTCTAAGGTCTTTTAATAGAAATTTTAAGGGAAGATCTGGGACAATTGATGCTAAAATTTATCTTGCAAGTCCAGAAACTTGTGCGATTTCTGCTCTTAATGGTTATATATCCAATCCAAAAGATGCTGAATTTAAAAAAGATTTTGACGAAAATATTATTTTTGACCATACTGATGCTTATTTTATAAAAAGAGAAGAAGATTTAGCAAAAAGAATTAAAGAAACTGTAAAGGGAAAAAATATCAAGCCTTTTCCAAAGGCAAGTCCTGTTTCTGAAATAAATTCAAAAATAATTTATAAGGCGGGCGATGGAATTACAACTGATGATATTTGTCCATCAAACGCTAGACTTTTGCCATTTAGGTCAAATATAGAATATTTATCAGAATTTGCCTTTACAACAAAAATCGATGATTTCAAAAAAAGAGCCGAAAAAAACTCTGGTGGTCTTATTGTTGCTGGTGTAAATTATGGTCAAGGATCATCAAGAGAGCACGCTGCTTTAATTCCTTTGCATCTTAATGTAAAAGCGGTTATTGCCAAATCTTTTGCAAGAATCCACAGGTCAAATTTGATAAATAATGCAATCTTTCCATTAGAATTTGAAAATGAAAGTGACTATGAAAATTATCTGAATTTGATAATATTCAAATAAAAAATATAGAAAATTCCTTAGAAAGCGGGGAATTTATTTTAAAAGATTTGGATAAGGATATAGAAATAAAAGTTAGGGGAGAATTTTCAAAAAGAGAAATTGAAATATTAAAAATGGGTGGCTATTTAAATTATGCCAAAAATTTAGAATTGGAGTAATTATGAAAGTAACTTTGATAAAGGGAGATGGAATCGGTCCAGAAATTTGTGATTCTATGAAAAAAGTTTTAAAGGCCTTGGGATCAAAGGTTGAATTTGAAGAAGTGAATGCTGGAGCGAGCGTTTTTGAAAAAGAAAATACCTTTATTCCAGATGAAGTTTTTAAATCAATTGAAAAAAACAAAATTGCTATTAAGGGTCCAATCACAACCCCAATTGGACATGGTTTTAGGTCAATTAATGTTGAGCTTAGAAAAAAATACGATCTTTTTGCAAATATTAGGCCAATAAAATCAATTAAAAATATAAAAACAAAATATGAAAATGTCGATATGGTAATTTTTAGGGAAAATACTGAAGATTTGTATATGGGACTTGAGGAAAAAATTTCTGATGATAAATTTCATTCAATAAAGGTGATAACACGAAAAAAATCTGAAAGAATTATAAGGGCAGCCTTTGAATATGCAAAAAAATTTAATAGGAAAAAAGTTACCATAGTTACCAAGGCAAATATAATGAAATTTACTGATGGTTTGTTTTTAAATGTTGGGCGTGAAATTGCAAATTCTTTCCCAGATATAGAATTTGAAGAGCTTTTGGTTGATAATACTGCCATGCAAATGGTTTTAAATCCAAACAAATTTGACGTTATAGTAACTGAAAATTTGTACGGGGATATTTTATCAGACTTGGCAGCAGGCCTTGTTGGTGGACTTGGCTTAATTCCTGGAGTAAACAAGGGAGAGAATATTGCAATTTATGAATCAGTTCATGGTTCTGCTCCTGATATTGCTGGAAAAAATTTGGCAAATCCAATTGCAATTTTACTTACAGCATCTCTTATGCTTGATGACATTGGGGAAGGAAATTTGTCCGAAAAATTAAGAAAGTCTATTGAAAAAACAATGGAAGATAAGAAAAATCATACAAAAGATTTGGGAGGAGATGCAAGTTTGGAAAAAATCACCCAAGAAATAATCAAAAATTTGGGAGGAGAAAATGAATAAAGATAAACTTGTAGACCTTTCAAAAAAAATAAAAATAGAAAATACAATAGATAAAAATCTCTACGATAAATTTTCCATAAAAAGAGGACTTAGAAATCAAAATGGGACTGGAGTTTTGGTTGGAGTAACAAAAGTCGGCGATGTTTGCGGTTATAAAATCGAAAATGGGGAAAAAATTCTAAGCAAAGGCGAACTATATTATAGGGGTTATCCCCTCACAAGTATGGTAAATGATTTTAAAAATACAAAAAGACTTGGCTTTGAAGAAATTATTTATCTTTTGCTTTTTAATAAATTAGCAAATAAAAATGACCTAGAAAGTTTCAAAAAAATTCTAGTAGAAGAAAGAAATTTGCCAAATAAATTTTTTGAAGATACAATCCTAAATCTTCCAGGCAATAATATCGTAAATATAATGATGAGGTCAGTGCTTGCCCTTTATTCTTATGACGAAATGGCTGATGATACAGATACTTTGAACGTTCTATCACAATCACTTTCTTTAATTTCAAAATGCCAATAATTGCAATTTATTCCTACCAAGTTAAAATTCACAATTTTGATGGAAAATCTTTGGTAATTCACAATCAAGATGAAAACAAATCAATTGCAGAAAATATACTTTCTATGCTTAGAATCGACCAAAAATATAAAAAAGAAGAAGCAGAAATTTTGGATTTATTGCTAATAATTCATGCAGAACACGGAGGAGGTAACAATTCAGCCTTTGCAACTCACGTGGTTTCATCATCAGGAACAGACACCTATTCAGCCATTGCCACAGGACTTGGTTCGCTCAAAGGGCCAAGGCATGGGGGAGCAAATTTAAAAGTAAGTCAAATGCTTGAAAATATTAGGGAAAATTTAAAAAATATAGAAGATGAAAAAGAAATAGAAAAATATTTGGAAAAAATTTTGGACAAAAAGGCCTTTGATAAAAAAGGTTTAATTTATGGTTTGGGACATGCGGTTTATACCATCTCAGATCCAAGGGCAGTTTTATTAAAAGAAAAGGCAAGAGAGCTTTCAAAAATTAAAAATAGACAAAAAGATTTTGAATTTATAGAAAAAATCGAAAAAATTGGTGGAAGGCTTTTGATGGAAAAATTAAAAAAACCATATCCGATTTGTGCAAATGTAGATTTATATTCAGGATTTTGCTATGAAATGCTAGATATTCCAAAAGATTTATATATACCAATCTTTGCCATAGCAAGAACAGTTGGATGGGCTGCTCACAGACTTGAACAAATCGAAGATTCAAAAATAATAAGACCAGCCTACAAATCACTAAGCCAAATAAAAAATTACATATCTTTGGAAGATAGGTAAAAAATTTTGCAAATTAAATAAATTTGTCCTATAATAAAAATAGCTAGGGGTGCTTTTAGCTGAGAGATGAATTTTCATCAACCCTTTAAACTTGATTAGGTTAAAACCTGCGTAAGAAAGCGATGATTATAAAAAAGTTTAAAGACCCTAGTTAGGGTCTTTTTTTTGATCCTAATAAAAAATTAATTTATAGTAGTTAGTCAAATAATCTATGTGCAAAACACAAATGGGGCATACCACCTCGGGTATGGTTTCTATTTGTGTTCTTTTTTTAGGAGGTGAATATGGTTTTAATAAATTACAAGGAAGTGAAAATAGAAAATGAAATTTCTTTGTATGAATTTTTAAAAGAAAATAAATTTGATCCTCACTTTGTGGCTGTTGAAGTCAATCAAGAACTTGTAAAAAGAGAAAATTTCAAAAATTTTCTTGTAAAAGATGGCTATAAGGTGGAAGTTTTTTCCTTTGTTGGAGGGGGTTGATGGATTTAAGAGATAAAATTTTAAAAAGACAAAATAAAAATGACAATGAAATATTTGAAAAAGCAAAAGTTTCGATTTTAGGTTGTGGAGGACTTGGCTCAAATGTTGCAATGATTTTGGCAAGAGCGGGCATTGGAGAAATTTTTTTGTATGATTTTGATAAGGTTGAATATTCGAATTTAAACAGGCAAAATTATAAAATTTCTGATATTGACAAAGAAAAAGTCCTTGCAACAAAAAAAATAATCGAAGAAACTATTCCCTTTACAAAAATTCATGCAAAAAATATGTTCTTGGATGAAAAAAATATGGATGAAATTATTGAAAAAACCGATTATTTTATTGAAGCTTTTGACAAGAAAGAGTCCAAGGTTATGGTCTTTGATTATTTTTCAAAAAAAGAAAATAAATTTCTTTTTACCGCATCGGGCATGGCAGGACTTGGAGATATTTCAGATATTAAGGTAAAAAAAATAAATAACATCACTATGGTTGGTGATTTCAAATCAGACGCAAAAAAAGATGGGCTTTATCTTGCCTATGTATCAATCATGGCAAGCCTTGAGGCTCTTGAGTGTTTGAAAAAAATAAGGAAGGATTATTATGGAAGATAAATTTATACTAGGTGGCAAGGAATTTAATTCAAGATTTATTCTTGGTAGCGGGAAATATTCTGTGGAACTAATTGATGCTGCTGTAAAAAATGCAGAATGTGAAATGATTACAGTCGCTCTAAGGCGAGCTAATACAAAAGATGTGGCAAATATTTTAAATTATATACCAAAACACGTTACAATTATTCCAAATACTTCTGGAGCAAGAAATGCTGATGAGGCAATTAGAATTGCAAGACTTGCAAGGGAAATGGGTTGTGGAAATTTTGTAAAAATTGAAATTATGAGAGATACAAAATATCTTTTGCCAGATAACGAAGAGACTTTGAAGGCTACAAAAGTTTTGGCTTATGAAGGTTTTGTTGTTCTACCTTATATGTATCCAGATTTAAATTATGCAAGAGATTTAAAAGATGCGGGAGCCACTGCTATAATGCCACTTGCTGCTCCAATTGGATCTAACAAGGGACTTGTCACAAAAGAATTTATAAAAATAATTATTGATGAAGTTGACCTTCCAGTAATTGTTGATGCAGGAATTGGTCTTCCAAGTCAAGCCGCAGAGGCAATGGAAATGGGAACTTGTGCAATTATGGCAAATACAGGAATCGCAAGTGCTTCTGATATTACAATGATGGCAAGAGCTTTTAAACTTGGAATTGAAGCAGGTCGTCTTGCTTATCTTTCAAAGCCGGGCAGAGTTTTAGAATCTGGAGCTGATCCATCATCTCCACTAAGAGATTTTTTTGATTAAGATGAATATTAAAAAAGTTACAGATTATTTTCCAGAAATGGATATAATCGATTCTCATATAAAAACCGAAGTTTTAGATAATTACGAAAAAATAAAAAATAAAAATGTAAGTGATTCTGATATTCTAAGAAGTTTAGAAAAAGAAAGACTTGATGAAGAAGATTTCTACAATCTTTTATCAGACAAAGCTTTAAATCATTTGGAAAAAATGGGAGAGCTTGCAAAAGATAAGAGAGTGAGATATTTTGGAAATAATGTTTGTCTTTTTTCTCCGATTTATATAGCAAATTATTGTGAAAATTCTTGCAGGTATTGTGGTTTTAGGGCAAAGTCTGATATAAAAAGGGCAAAATTAAATTTTGAAGAAATTGAAGAAGAAATGAAGGCTCTTTCAGATACTGGAATTGAAGATGTTTTGATTTTAACAGGAGAAAGTCAAAAATTTTCATCAGTAGAATATATTGCAAAAGCATGCGAGATAGCCAAAAAATATTTTAAAACAATAGGAATTGAAGTCTACCCTGCAAATGTAGATGATTATAAAAAATTAAAAGAAGCAGGGGCAGATTTTGTTACAGTTTTTCAAGAATCTTACAATCCAAAAACTTATGATTTTTACCATCCTTACGGTCACAAAAGATCTTGGGTTTATAGGATTGATACTCAAGAAAGAGCAATGATGGCAGGCTTTAGGGGAGTAGGTTTTGGAACGCTTTTTGGACTTAATGATCCAATTGAAGAAGCATTTAAATTAGGTCTTCACGCTCAAAAAATTCAAAAAAAATATCCTCACGCAGAAATTGCAATTTCTCTTCCAAGAATAAGACCAACCCACGGGGCAGATAAGCTTAAATTTTTTGAAGTAAATGATAAGAAATTTTTCCAAATCATGCTTGCTCTTAGAATATTTTTGCCATTTGCATCAATAACTCTTTCAACAAGAGAAGACCGTGATTTTAGAAATTTGGCAGTAAAATATGCAGCAACAAAAATTTCTGCATCAGTTGATACGTCAATTGGTCATAGATCAAAAAATTCTCAAGATACGGGAGATGAGCAATTTGAAATTGCAGATAATAGGTCATGTGATGATGCAATAAAAGATTTAAAAGCAATTGACATGACTCCAGTTTTTACTGATTATATAAATGTTTAGGAGAGATTATGAAAAAAAATAATTCTTTGCTTATTATGCTAACTCTTTGTATGTTTGTAACTATTGGAGTTGTTATTTCTCCAATTTTAAGATTTGAAGGTTTTGCTCCAACGGCTCATTTTGTAAATATTGTTTGCTCAGTTTTTTTGGGCCCTTGGTATTCACTATTAAATGGATTAATAACTGCATTTTTGAGAATGAGTTTTCTAGGAATTCCTCCTCTTGCCATAACTGGACAAATTTTTGGAGCTATGCTTTCTGGAATTTTTTATAGAAAATCGAAAGGAAATTTATTTGCAGCTGTAGTTGGGGAAATAATTGGAACAGGAATAATTGGAGCTATTGTTTCTTATCCAGTTATGAAATTATTTTATGGAACAGGCGATATAACTTGGTATTTTTACCTGCCTTCTTTTACAATTGCAACAATTATTGGAGGAAGTGTAGCTTATATTTTCTTAAAAACTTTGCAAAAATCTAAAGTTTTATATTCCATACAAAAAAAGCTTGGAGTAAATGTATATGAAAAATCTAAAAAAAATTCTTGAAAATAGAAAACTTGTTAGGGAAAAAATTCCATTAATTCACGCAATTACAAATCCAATTGCCATAAATATGGTGGCAAATTCGATTTTATTTCAAGGAGCCAAGGCAATTTGTGCCGAATGCGAAGATGAAATGGAAGAAATTGTAAAAATTTCTGATTCGCTTTCTATAAATCTTGGAAATATTACAAAGTCAAGATTAAAAGCAATGGAAATAGCGATGAAATTTGCAAATGAGAAAAATATTCCCGTAATAATGGATGTGGTTGGAGTTGGTGCAAGTAAAATTAGGCTTGATTTTGCAAAAAAATTACTAGAAAAATATAAATTTGAAGTCATTAAGGGAAATTCATCTGAAATTCTTTCTCTTTGTGGAGAAAACTCTCATGCCAAAGGCATAGATGCAGGAGATGAGGATAAGATTTCTTGTGAAAATATAAAATATTTTACAGAAATTTCTCAAAAACTTTCAAAAAAATACAAGACGGCAGTTTTGATTACAGGAAAAACTGATATATTATTAAAAGATGATAAGTATTTTTTGTTTGATAATGGTTGTGAAAATCTTTCAAAAATCACAGCCACAGGTTGTATGTTGACAGGCTTAATTTCTACATTTTTATCAGTTTCAAATCCAATTGAAGCGTCAATTTTGGCTCTTCTTATTTTGGAAATATCTGGAGAAATTTCTGATACAAAAAAGCCCTATAGTTTTTTTGTAAATTTGATGGATAATATATCAGAAATCAGCGATGAAGAAATTATAAAAAGAGCAAAAATAAAGGAGGGAAATTTGTGAAAAAATTATATTTGGTAACAAATTCAGATAAATATAATGAAGAAGAATTTTTAGAAAGAATTGAAGATGCCATAAAAGGTGGAGTCGATATTGTTCAATTGAGAGAAAAAGAAAAATCTGATATTGAAATTTTAAATTTAGGGAAAAAAGTAAAAAAAATTTGTGACAAATACGATATTCCTTTGTTAATTGATGATAAGGTTCATCTTGCTTGGGCTCTTGGCTGTGGCGTTCATGTTGGAAAAGATGATATGCCAATTGCACTTTGTAGAAAACTATTGGGAGAAAAAGCAATAATAGGAGCAACTGCAAAATCAGTAGAAGCTTCCAAAAAAGCAAAAAAAGATGGGGCAAATTATTTGGGAGTTGGGGCGATTTTTGAAACCAAAACTCACGTAAAAACCAAAAGAACATCAATAGAAACTTTGAAAAAAATAAAAGAAGAAGTGGACATAGACATTTATGCCATCGGTGGTTTAAATATTGAAAATGTAGAAATATTAAAAAATACAAAAGTCGATGGAATTTGCGTGGTAAGAGCAATAATGGATGCAGATGATGTTTATCAAACAAGCCCCAGTTTGAAAGAAAAATTCAAGAATTATAAAGTAAAAGTAATTTTAATCATAAAAAAATCCGTCAATACCCATTTAACCTTGCGGAGAGATCTCAAAGAAAGAGTGAAATTTAAAAATGAGTTTAACCAAAGAGATCTCTCTATTAAATAAATATATATAAGTTTTAATTTTAACCTTGAGACTTTTAAAATATAAAATCTTATTTTTTATTTACAAAATCAAGCAAAATATTATCTATAGATTCTATTTCTATATATTTAATTTCTCTAATGTCAATTTCAAATTCATCGTAAATTTGTCCGGAATTTATATCTACTGCGTCAACTATTGCAAAATCATCTTCTATATTTTTTACATAAGCACAAATTTGGTCAAAATAATCTAAGGATTTTCCTAAATTTATTATTTTTTTATTTTCCTTGGCGTATTTTACTATATCAAAAAAATCTGGAATACTTTTAAAAATTTCACCTATATTTTCGCCTGTCTTTTCTTCTTTAGTTGACTTCCAATATTCATTATAAATTTTTAATTTTTTCAAAAAATCAGATTTTTCATTTATTTTTACTAAATCTTTTGAAATCAAAGTGTAACCGTCAAATCTTCCTTGGTCGTCTAGGTTTTTTATCAAATAATTTTTTTCATTTTCATCTAGCAAAAATCCGTATGCAAATGATGAGCCATTATTTAAAATTTCTATTAATTTATTTTCCATAATTACCTCTTTTCATTTCCATTATACTAAAAATATACAAAATAAAAAGCAGGAAAAATCCTGCTTTTATCCCATATATCTTTTTAAGAAATCTTTTGTTCTTTGATTTTTTGGATTTGTGAAAATTTCTTCTGGAGATCCTTCTTCTAAAATTATTCCTTCATTCATAAACAAAACTCTTGTAGAAACTTCTCTTGCAAAATCCATTTCGTGGGTTACTACTATCATTGTGATTCCTTTTTTGGCAAGTTTTGTCATAACTTCCAAAACTTCTCCAACCATTTCTGGATCAAGGGCACTTGTTGGTTCATCGAAAAGTAAAACTTCTGGATCCATACAAAGGGCTCTTGCTATGGCAACTCTTTGTTTTTGTCCACCAGAAATTTGTGATGGCTTTGCGTTTATATATTGGTCCATGCCTACTAATTGTAGGAATTTTTTTGCTTTTTCTTCTGCATCCCTTTTTGAAATTTTTAAAACTTTTTCTTGGCTTAGGGTACAGTTTTGTAGGACAGTTTTATTTTCAAACAAATTAAAATTTTGAAAAACCATGCCGACTTTTGTTCTGTAGGCTCTTAGGTCAAATTTTTTGTCTAAAATATTTTCATTTTTGTACAAAATTTCTCCACTTGTTGGTTCTTCTAATAGATTTAAACATCTTAAAAGGGTAGATTTTCCTGAGCCTGATGAGCCGATTATTGTAACTACTTCTCCTTTTTGAACTTCCATATTTATATCTTTTAAAACTAAATTTTGTCCGAATTTTTTTTCTAGATTATTTACTTTTATTATATTAGGCATGAATTCCTCCTGTTACAGATCCAAGCACAAATTCTTTGTTGGTAAATTTCTTTTCAATTAACAAGATAATTCTTGTTGTTATGAAAGTTAAAATGAAATATATTATTGCAGTTATCAAATATGTTTGGAATATTTGGTAGGTTGAACCTGCTATTGATTTTGATACAAAGAATAATTCTGTTACGCTTATTACGTTTAATACTGATGTATCTTTTATATTTACGACAAATTCGTTTGCAATTGCTGGCAAAATTGATTTTATTGTTTGTGGAATTACAACATTAAACATTGTTTGTGAATGTGTCATTCCAAGTGCCTTACAAGCTTCGAATTGTCCTTCATCAACTGAATTTATTCCGCCTCTTACAACTTCTGCTAAGTAAGCTCCAGTATTAATTGAAACTATTATAAAGGCTGCAAGCATGGTTGACATATCGATTGATAAAAATTGTTTTGCACCATAAAATATTAGGATTGCTTGAACCATCATTGGAGTTCCCCTAAATATTTCTATGTAGCAAACCAAGATAAAGTTTACAATTTTTTGTAAAATATAGGCGAAAATATTTTTATTTTTATCTACTTTTATTTTTCTAATAACTGCAACTATAAGTCCAATTACAAATCCTATCAAGGTTGAAATAATTGAAATGAAAAGTGTTGAGAAAATTCCGTTTATAAATAGGGAAGAATATTCGCTCCAAATAGCTTTCATTTGTCCAAAAAATGAAAGTTGTTCGCCATCATCTTCTGATAATTTTACCATTTCATTCATTATTTTATCTTGATCTTTGACATTCATTTGAGATAAAATGTCGTTTATTTGATCTTTCATTGGGGAATTTTTTCTAAGACCTACGGCAATTGATGTATCGTCTGTTTCAGTTTTAAATCCTTTGCCTTTTTCAAATTCTACATAAGTTAAATCTTCATTTGCAGAAACGGCTGACATTGCTCCAGGTTTTTCTGAAACATATCCATCAATATTTCCAGCTTTTGTTGCAGAAATCATTGATGGGAAAGATTCCATTGCAGCTTGCTTATTAACTCCATCAATTTGATCAAGTACTGTGTAATGGAAAGTATTTAATTGTCCAGTAATTTTTGCATCTTTAAAATCAGCTATAGATTTTGCCTTTGCAAAAGAAGAATCTTTTTTCAAAACTATAACCAAATCAGAAATATAATATGAATTTGTAAAGTCGATTTCTTTTCTTCTTTCAGCAGTAGGGCTCATACCAGCAATAATTGCATCAATTTTTCCACTTGTAAGAGCAGGTGGAAGACCGTCCCATTCGATTTTGTAAATTTCTAATTTTTTTCCAAGTTCATCAGCAATTTTTTTTGCAATTTGAACGTCATATCCATTTGCAAATTCTCCCTTAGAATTTTTGATTTCAACAGCTCCATTAGCATCATTAACTTGAGAGAAGTTAAAAGGAGCATAATTAACTTCCATTCCAACCTTAAATGTGTCCTCATCGGCGTGTGAAATTTCCATTGTAAAAACAAAAGTCAAAACAAAAGCCATAAGAAACTTTAATATTTTTTTCATTATTTCCTCCAAATTTTTTCCTTTTTTTTAGTCGTAACTTTTTTATGGATTAAATATAAAAAAAACGATCCGCATCCCAAGGGACGAAGACCGTGTTACCACCCAAATTTAATATTTTTTCACAAAAATATCCTTATAAAGTACAAAATATACTTTCAAAGGATCCAATAAGAAAGTACAAAATTATACCCCTTTGCTATAACGTGCAAAATACGATACCGAATCAAAATATCCTCGGTACAACTCTAAGTCTTTATTCACTAAGATTATAAGATCTTTTTTCAGCCTACAAAGATTCTCTGTGCATATAATTTATTAGCTACTCTTCTTTTCAAAGTTTTTATATTTAATCTTAGACTAATGATACATCCTCAAATTACATTTGTCAAATAAATATTTATATTTTTATTTGAAAATTTATAATTTTTTTGATTTTCGCTTTTAAAACTTTTTTATTACAAAATTATAAGATATTATTAGCTTGAAAAAATTGGGATAAATTATAAATAGAAAAATATAAAAAATACCATATAATATATTTGAAAAAATCTTAAAGGAGATAGAAATGACACAAAAGAAAATGAATTTCGATAAATTTATAATAAAACCCAAAGAAGGATCAAATATAAAAAAAACAATTGCTATAATGTCAGGCAAGGGAGGGGTTGGCAAATCTTCTGTAACAAGTATGCTTGCAGCAAAACTTTCTAAAGATGGAAATAAAGTTGCAATTTTGGATGCAGATATAACAGGCCCATCAATCCCACAAGCTTTTGGCATAAAAGAAAGTGTGAGAAGTCTTGAAGATGGAACTTTAATTGCACCAGAAAGCAAGAGCGGAATAAAAATTATGTCAATAAATTTAGTTTTACAAGACAAATCCGCTCCAGTTGTTTGGAGATCATCAATTGTAAATAATGTTTTAAAACAATTTTACACAGACGTTGATTGGGGCGAAATTGATTATCTATTAATTGATATGCCACCAGGAACAAGTGATATTCCTCTAACAGTTTTCCAATCCCTAAATATTGATGGGGCTATTGCAGTTACAACTCCTCAAGATTTGGTAGGAATGGTTGTAGAAAAATCATTAAATATGGCAAAAATGATGGGCAAAGAAATTCTTGGAATAGTTGAAAATATGTCTTATTTTAAGGCGAAAGATACAGGAAATATTTACAAAATATTTGGAGAAGGAAAAACCGACGAAATTGCTGAAAAATTTAAAATTGATACAGTAGCAAAACTTGCAATAAATCCAGAAATTACAAGTTTGATTGACCAAGGAAAAATTGAAGAAGTTGAAGAAAGTGATCTTGATAAATTAGTAGAAAAAATCGAAAAATTATAAGGAGATATTATGAAAAAAATATTTAAAAACAAAATGTTAAAGGCATTTGCTTTGGGATTAATTTTAATTATCCCACAAGTTGCAAAAGCAAGTGGAGAATTCGATTCACAAAAAGAAGCTTATATGTATGGAGCTGGCTTAAATCAAAATCAAATTCAAGAAGTAAAAAATAAATTGGGACTATCTGATGATATAAATAAATCAAGTGTAAATGGCGACGATTGCCAAAAATATTTAGGCTACAAAGCAGAAGATTATAATATGATTTCATCAGTTTCAGTAAAAAAACTTCCAAAGGGAAGTGGAATCAAGGTAGAAATTTTAACACCAGAAAATATAACATCAATTACTCAAAGCCAATACACAAACGCTGCAATAACATCAGGAATTACCGATGCAGAAATTAAAGTTGCAAGTCCAACAAAAGTTACAGGAGAATCTGCCCTTGTTGGAGTGTATAAGGCAATAGAGATGTATGGAGAAAAAGTTAATACACAAAGCACTCAAACTGCTCAAGAAGAGCTTGGAACATTAAAGAAAATAAGCGAAGAAAATGAAAATAAGGAATCTTTTGACAAAGACAAATTGGACCAAGCAGTTGCAGAAGTAAAACAAAATTTAAAAGATTACAAAGATAAAAATGGACAAACCGCTGATAGCGAGCAAATTCAAATTTTTATAAAAGATGCTTTGAACAATGTAAATATGGGAGATATTTTATCAAATAACAATATACAAATTTTAGTAAATTATTTTGAAAAATATCAAGAAAGCCCATCAATTGATAGCAAGGCAGTAGAAGAAAATCTTAAAAAATTTGCAGGAACTTTGACAGAAAAAGGAAAAAAATTCTACGAAGACAACAAAGAAGACATTGACAAAGTAGGAAATGATATAAAAGAATCAGGTCTTTGGGATAAAATAGTACAATTTTTCAAAGACTTATTTGCATCTTTTACAAATTCAAATGACGATAGTTCAAATAATTAAAAATTAAAAAAAATATCTTAAAATTAAATGGAGGAGAAATCTATTACGATTTCTCCTCCATTTTTGTGCAAAAAATTGTAATTTACAAACTAAGCATTTGCATATAATTTTATTTTTATTTTTCAAATTATTGGCTAATAAATGTAGATTTGTTAATACCAACCACGAAGCTCCATTGCTTCTGCAATTCTTTTGATTGCAAACATATAAGATGCTTCTCTTATATTTGTATTAAATTCTTCTTTAATTTCAAAAATTCCTTCAAGAGCTTTTAGCATATCTTTTTCTTGTTTTTCTTGAACTTCTTCTTTTGACCAATAATTTCCATATTGATTTTGAATCCATTCATAATATGAAACCAAAACTCCACCAGAATTTGCTAGGACATCTGGAATTACTTCTACATTTTTTTCTTTTAAAATAATATCAGCTTCTGGAGTTGTTGGGCCATTTGCACCTTCTGCAATTAATTTTACATCTAAATTTTTGGCGATTTTTTCAGTAATTATATTTTCTAAAGCTGCAGGAATTAAAATATCAAATTTTGTTTGCCAAAATTCTTCATCAGATATTTTTTTTGCCTTAGGATAGCCTACAAGAGTTTTATTTTCATCTCTATATTTTTGTAAAGATTCATAATCAAATCCATCTTCAGAATATAGGGCTGATCTTCCGCACTCTTCATTTTCATCTCTTATAGAAAGATATTTAACTTTAGCACCTTCTTCTACTAAATATTTTAAAGTAAAACTTCCAACATTTCCAAAACCTTGAAGACCAATTTCTGCATTTTTCAAATCAAGTCCAATTTTTTTGGATGCATATTTTGTTGTAATAACAACTCCATATCCTGTAGCTTCACTTCTACCCAAACTTCCACCAAGGATTAAAGGCTTGCCTGTAAAAGTTCCAAAATCTTCTTTGTCGCCATTTAATTTTGTATATTCGTCAATAAAATATGACATAATTTTTCCATTTGTATTTACATCAGGAGCTGGTATGTCTATTCTTTCTCCCAAATATTTGTACAAGCCTCTAACATATCCACGAGAAAGACTTTCAAGTTCTCTATCAGATAATTTTTTTGGGTCAACACATATTCCGCCCTTACCACCGCCGTAAGGAATTGCCAAAAGCCCTGCCTTTAAAGTCATCCAAGTTGAAAGAGCTTTTACTTCTTCTACATTTACACTTTGATGAAATCTTACTCCACCTTTTGAAGGACCTAGGGCATGGTTGTGAGCTGATCTATATCCTTTAAAAACTTTTAGAGAACCATCATCCATTTTTACTGGAATAGAAATTTCTATAAATCTTTGAGGCTGTTTTAAAATTTCATAAACTGCTGGATTTAAATTTAATTTTTCACACGCTTTTTTTATTTGTAATTGTGCAGATTCTAACGGATTTAATGTATCTGTCATTTTTAACTCCTTTATATTTACTAATTAATTTCTATAAAATTTAATCTTTTAAATAATTATAACATTATTTTTTTTCGCTTACAATAAAAAAATACGCCACAAAGGACGTATTTTAATCTTCAATTAATCTTTTTATAATTGTTGGATTTCCAATTCCTGATGTTATAATTCCACTTCTAGGATTTGCTGCATGAACAATTCCTCCTTGGCCATCGGCAATTGCAACGTGGGTAATATTTGAAAGGCTTGTTCCATAAAATACCAAATCTCCTGCTTTTTCTTCTCCAAGTTTTATAGTTTTTCCATAATCAGCTTGGCTTTGAGCAAAGTGAGGAAGACTAATTCCAAATTCTTTATAAACTTGTTGGGTAAATCCAGAACAATCAACTCCATTTGTAAGACTTGTGCCAGCCCAAACGTAAGGATTTCCAATAAATTTTGTTGCAAAATTATAGGCTTGTGATCCAATATCATCTCCTGAAACTGTGTAATAAATATATTCAACTTCTTCAGTTTTTTCTTCTGGCTCATCTACCACATAATTTCTAACAATTTCATTTTCTTTTGCCTTATCTTTTTGATCGATTGGATACAAACTCAAATTATTCCTATCAAGATAATCCATATATCTTTTTACAGAATCATATATTTTTTTGTATTTATCTTTTATTTTATTTAAATCTTTTTCATCTTTTTTTGATAAATCAAAATTATCAATTTTTGCAAAACCAATTTTGTCGCCTTTTTTGACCTTTACAAAATTTTTGTTAGAATCAAAATCTATTAAATCAATTTTTTCTTTCTTTTTAAAATTTGAAATTTCTTTTGATTTTTCGTCAGCTTTTTCATAAATTTTACCATTTTTAATTGCTTTCATATCATCTAAAATATGAAACCAACTTTTTACTACATATCCATCTTTTCCTTCAAAATTAATTTTTAACCAATTTCCATTTTCTTCTTTTATTTCATAAAAATCAGGATAATCTATTCCTCCTAATATTTTTGAATCGCTATCATCTGATTGTTTTTCTCTAACATTTACACCTTCTGCAAGGTCGTAATTTATTAAAATAGATTTCGCCTTAGAAGTATTTGTTGGTGCAAATAATTGAAAAGAAATAAGAGTGGATAATAATAAAATTATTTTTTTGTTTTTTCTCATTTTCCCATCCTCGAATTATTATAATTTCAACTACTATTAATTTATCATTATATTGATATAGTGTCAATTAATTAAATTTAATTTGCAAAATATTTATAAAGTAAAAAAATATTTTTTGCCAAAAATTATGCATTAAAAATTTAATATGTATTTTTTTATGATATAATTATTTAAACAAATTTTAAAATATCAAGAAAGGTAAAAATATGGATTTAAAAGAATTTGGAAATTTGGCTTTTGATAAAAAAACTATGAAAGAAAATGTCCCTTATCCTGTTTATTTAAAATGGAAAGAGGCTGCAAGAAATAATACAACTCTTGATAAAGAAACTGCTGATTCCATTGCTCATGCTATGAAAATTTGGGCGATTTCAAAAGGAGCAACTTCATATACTCATTGGTTTCAACCTTTAAATGGAAAAACTGCAAATAAAAAAACGGCGTTTTTAAATAGAGATGATAAACACAATCCAATCAATAGATTTTCTGGAAACGAATTAATAAAAGGAGAGCCAGACGCCTCATCATTTCCATCAGGTGGAATGAGATCGACTTTTGAGGCTCGTGGTTATACATATTGGGATTTGACTGCAAATTCTTTTATTGAAGATAAAGTTTTATATATTCCATCAGTTTTTGTTTCCTTTTATGGGGAAAAACTTGATAAAAAATTGCCTTTAATTGAATCAATGAATATCTTGAGCAAGTATGCAAGTCCAATTTGCAATATGTTTTTGAAAGATGAAAAAACTTATAGGGTAAAGGCGAAAGTTGGACTTGAACAAGAATTTTATTTAATCGATAAAGAATTTTATGATAAAAGAATAGATTTAGAATATTGTGGAATGAGTCTTGTTGGACGTGATTCTATGGTTGAAAAGGAAATAATTTCCCATTATCTTGGTGCAATTCCTCAAAGAGTAAATGATTTTTTTGAAGATGTGAACGAACAGTTATATAATTTGGGAATTTATATGGAGGCTGAGCATAATGAAGTTGGGCCAAACCAATTTGAAATTGCAATAATGTATGAAAATTGTAATATTTCCGTAGACAACAACCAATTATTGATGCATATTTTAGAAAAAACTGCCGTCAAACACAATCTTTATTGTCTATTAAAAGAAAAGCCTTTTAAAAATATGGCAGGAAGTGGAAAACACAATAATTATTCCCTTACAACAAATTATGGAAAAAATTGTTTTTCTCCAGGAGATGACCCAAAAAATAATTATTTATTTTTATTATTTTTATCAGCAATGATTAAAGTTTGTAATAAATACCAAAATTTAATAAGACTTTCTTCATCATCAGTTTCAAATGATTATAGACTTGGCGGAAATGAGGCACCACCTTCAATAATTTCTGTTTTTATCGGCGAAGATTTAGAAAATATTTTAAAATCAATAGCAAAAGACCAAGAGATAAAAGGAATAAATAATAAAGTTAAAATTCCACATCTTGGAGAAATCCAAACAGATTCATCAGACAGAAATAGAACATCTCCAGTTGCCTTTACAGGAAATAAATTTGAATTTAGGATGTTAGGCTCTTCAAAATCAGCCGCAGATTTAAATACAGTAATTAATCTTGCTATGGCAGAAGTTTTAAAAGATATAGGCAAAAGGCTTGAAGGAAAAAATGAAAAAGATTTAAAAGAAGAAGTCTATAAAATAGTCAAAGAAATCTACAAGGAAAATTCAAAAATTTTATTCCAAGGCGACGGATACTCAAAAGAATGGATAAAAGAAGCGGAAAAAAGAGGACTTATTAACCATAAAAGCTTCTTAGACGCCTTAGTCTATGCAAAGAAAAATTCATCATACGAAATATTTAAAGAAGAAAAAATATTTAGCCAAAAAGAAATAGATTCAATAATAAACGTAGAATTTGAAGAAATAATAAAATTTTGCCAACAAGAGCTTGAAATTTTATCAAATTTAATCTATCAAGAAATTCTTCCTTCAGCAATGAAAGAAATAAAAGAAATAAAATCCTATCTTGCCTTTTTAGAAAATGAAAAATTAGAAGAAAAGGCAAAAAGAATAAATGAAAATGTAAAAGTTTTATTAGAATTTGGAGAAGAAATAAAAGAAATTCTAAAAGATTTTGAAAAAATAAAAGAAATAGAAGAAAAAGCAATCTACATTCAAGAAAAAACCAGAAAAATCACAGAAGAAATAAGAGAAGTAGCAGATAATTTAGAAAAAGAAATTTCCAGAGAAAATTATTCAATGCCTAGATATGTGGATATGTTGAAATCTTTATAGATTTAAAAAAAATTTAGAAGCTTGAAAAAGCTTCTTTTTTTGTGATATACATTTATTTCTTTCATTAATAAAATAATTATTTTATAAAATTAATACTTCGTAATGTTAGGGCGGAGGAAATGGGGGAGTTTCGATTCTCCCCCTTTTTCCACGCTGACTTGCTTTTTAAATTTAAAAAAATCTTAAATCAAAATTCAATTTCAAATTAAAACTACGAATAAAGTCCGCGGTATAATTATTGAAATTGTACCACTGGCACAATTTCAAGCTAATTATATCCCTAAAACCCCCACCTTTTTGCCCCCCTGCAACCGACCATTGCATGGAGCTTTTTTTGTAAGAAGCTTCGCTTCTTTCAATTTTTTAAAAATAATTATAAATTCAAGTGAATTATTAGAGAAAAAATTGTTTGAACGTTAGTGAGTTAATTTTTTCTCTTTTAATGAACTTAGAATTTATTTATTTTGGGCTTATATACTTATTAAATTTGGATAATCGATTTAAAAAATGAAAGAAACGCAAGTTTCTTTCTGATTTTGCTCCCTGCAAGGGCCGGTTAAGGGGGTTCGTTGAAAGGGGTTTAAGGGGAAAAATTGTGGGGACAATCGGAAGTCCCCTAATTTGTCCCCTTAATAACGAAGAATTAAAAAAATATCCTAATTTATTATTTTATTAAATTTTTTATTCAAAAAAGTCTTTTTCATATTTCTACAGAAATATATTTAGTCCTAAGTCTGCTGATAATATTTTTAATAAATTTTTCCCAACAACTGAATTTCCTGATTTATCTAATTTTGGGGAATATACGCAGATTCCGCATTTGTTTGGTACAACGCCTAAAATCGCTCCGCCTACTCCTGATTTTGATGGGATTCCTACTTTCATTAAATATTCTCCACTTTTTTCGTACATTCCACACGATGCCATTTGGGCAATTGTCATTTGGACTATGTTTTGTGGAATTATTAAATTTGATGAGTGGATGTCAAAGCCTTCGTTGGCAAGGAGCGCTCCTAGTTTTGCAAGGGATTCTACGTTTGTTCCTATTGAACAAATTCTAACGTATAAATCTAAAACTTCATCAGCGTTTTGGGCAAAAATATTTTTGCTTTTTAAATAATAAGCAATTGCTCTGTTTCTGTCTGTTGTAGAAATTTCTGATTCGTAAATATTTTCCATAAATGTAAATGTGCCATCGTTGCTCATTTGTTTTATTAATTCCATAACTCTATTAAATTTTTCTTCTTCGCTTTTTCCATAAATCATTGATGTTGTTGTCATTGCTCCAGCGTTTATAAAGGGATTTGCTGCCCTTTGGTCAATTGGAATTAATGAATTAAATTCGTATCTTGTTGGTTCTGTTCCAACTTTTGAAAATACTTCGTCTGTTGTGTTGTCTTTTAGTGCCATAATTAGGGTAAAAATTTTTGAAATGGATTGAACTGAAAATATTTTTTCTTTTTCTCCAAAATTATAAATATCTCCGCCTGTTGTTACAATAGAAAGGGCAAAGGCGTTTTCGTCTACGTTTTTAAGCTCGGGAATGTAGGAGGCAACTTCGCCTTGGTTTGAAAAATTTTTTGCTTTTTTTATGCATTCTTCTATCTCTTTTTCTATATCTTCTCTTTTCATAAACATAATATCACCTACTTACAATTTTATATAAAATATTTACCCGATTTGATATAATAATAATTAATTAAAGAAATAAAAGGAGTTTCTTATGATTATTTTGGAAATATTAAATGAAGATAAATGGCTAGAAGATTTTAAATTTTTTGAGGATTTTAAAAATTCTTCTTATTACAAAATTTTGTTAGATACTTATAAAAATTTAAATACAAAAATTCTTTACCAAAGCAAAATCCACGGTCAAGGTCATATTGAAAGAGTAATTTTTATTTCTATGCTTTTGGCTTTTAATTATAAATTGGACAAAAATGATACTGATATTTTAAGATTTGCTGCATCTTTGCATGATACAAAAAGAGTTGACGATTCTTATGATACAGAACATGGTTATAGGGCAGCTTTATATTCGATTGATTATGCAAAAATAAATGAAAGCGATAAAAATATTCTTCAAGCAGTTTTGGCAGTTCATTCAAGACCTGATAAACAAATGGATGAAACAATTGAAGAATTTTTTGTAAAAGATATGGATAGGGCTAGATATTTGTCAAAACTTTTCAAGGATGCTGATGCTCTTGATAGGGTTAGGCTTGGAGATTTGAATGAAAAATATTTGAGAAATGATTTTTCTCATGATTTGATAGATTTTTCTAATAAATTATTTGAAAAATATTTGGATAGACAATGAAAGAAAATTCTATTAGACAAAAAATTGCAATTTTATCAATTTCTTTGATTTTAACAAGCAATAGCATAATTTCTGGAAGTTTAGTTTATATACAAGAAGCCTTCAATCTTACTAGAAATGAGGCTGAATTTATAATAAGTCTTTCAAGCCTTGCTGTTATGATTTTTATTTTTTGTGCAGAATATTTGGCGATTTTTATTGGAATAAAAAATACAGTTTTGTTGGGACTTTTGCTTGTGGGATTTAGCGGAATTATTCCCCTTGTTTTTAGGACATATCCATCAATAATTATTTCAAGATTTCTCCTTGGATCAGGGCTTGGTCTTTTTAATGGGCATTCGGCAAATTATATTAATTTGCTCTACCATGATAATAATGAGAGAACAAAACTTCATGGTCTAAGAAATGCTTTTGAATTTATTGGGCAAATAATTCTTTTTTCCTTGGCAGGAATCCTTGTAAAATTTGATTATATGTACACATTTTCACTTTATACATCAGCATTTCTTATTTTTATATTTTTTAAAATCAATGTAGAAGATGTAAAAATTGAAAAAGAGAAGGCAAAAATCAATTTTGATTCAAATATTTTTCTTTTTATAATTTTTGCCATGCTTATGATTTTAAATGGAACGGCAATGCTAATGAGATTTCCTTTTGTTGCAAGCCAAAGCCGTGGAATTGATGTAAATGTAAGTTTTTATTTAAATTTTGTGCCAATTGTTGGAATGATTTCAGCATTTTTATTTACACCAATCAATTTGAAATTAAGAGAAAAAACTATATTTTTTGGCTTGGGATTTTTTATACTAGCAAATTTTTTGATAGTAAATTTTGAAAATAATCTTTTAGGATTTTTATTTTCTATTTTGCTTTTGACTTTTGGACAATCAATGTGTATGCCTTACATATTTGCAGAAGTGCCAAGATTTGTAAAAGGTCACAGCTCACGAATAGCCACAAATTTAATTTTTATAGGGTGTAATATAGGAGTATTTTTAGCACCATTTTTTATGAAAAGCATGGACAAGCTAATAAATACAAATTCTCTATCACAAGGCTTTGGAAGTTTTGTAATAATTTATTTTATTTTAGTTGGAATATTTTTTAGAAGAAATAAAAAAAGAGCCTAACTGGCTCTTTTTTATTTATAATACACATCCTTATATTTTTCGTCCTTTTCAAATTTATCTTTTATATATGGGCAGGTTGGAATTATTTTTTTATTTTCATCTCTTGCGTATTGAACTAATTCGTCTACCAATTTTCCTGCTATTCCTTGACCGCCATATTTTTTGTCAACCTCTGTGTGGGGTGCATCGATTAGATTTTCTTCTTCTACTATATCTATAAATCCTATTTTATTTTCCTTATCAAAAACTTGCACTTGTTTTTCTTTTTTATTTATTTTATATTCCATAATATCACCTCTATTTTTTTATACCCTAATTAGCTTAAAATATATTTAATTTAATATAAAAAAATATAATATTTTTGTTTAAAGTCGAATTTGCGGGTATAAATATTTTTGTAAGAGAAATTTTTGGAAAAATGAAAGGAATTATTATGAAAAGAGAATATAGTTATGGTTCAGTTATTTTGGTTGAGATTATAGTTGCAGTTTTTGCTTTTGTTCTCAACAGAATTTTTGGCAGCAGTGCAGATGAAAATATAATTTATAATGTCTTATCTTCTGTTATTACTTGGCTTGGTTCTTTTATAATTGCATCAGGTTTAATCAACAATAGAAAGGGAAGTGTTGGAGATTATTTAAATCAATTGCAAAGACTTGATAAAAAAGCAATAATTGTAAATTTAATTCTTATATTTATTACAATTGTTTTGACTTTTTCTTTTGGAAAAATTGGAGTTTTTGATGTAGAAAGTAAGAAATTAAATTTATTATCACTTTCTGTTCTTGGAACACTTCTTTTAGGCATTCTTTCAATTTTTACAGCCTATGCAAATCATATAGTTTCAGATCCAAGAAACAAAGACCAATCAATCATGGATGCACTTAAAAGTGTGTTTGCAATTGGAATAAAATTATTTGGCAAAACAATTTCTTTATATTTGTTGTATATAGTTTTACCAATTATCCTTATTTTTGGAATAATTATTGGAATTAGCGTTGGAACAAGAAGTCCTGAATCAGGTATTGGAATTATTATATTGGGCGGAGGACTTTTAGGTTTGTATTATATTTTAATTTCGCCACTGGTTTCAGCAAGACTTGCTGATAATTATTTAAATTTAACAGGAGATATAGACCAAGAAATTGAAAAAGAAAATACAGAAAACAATAATGAATTTACAATTACAAGAAACATATAAAAATAAGCAGGAAGATAAAAATTCTTCCTGCTAAATTTTTTTATTAAAAATTTTAATTGATGACAAGATTGAAATAATTAAAACTAATGCATCAACAAGGCTTACAAGCCACATTGGACAATATCCAATTAAAGTTAAAATCAAAAGCACAATTCTTGTAAAAATAAGTAAGATAAGATTTTTTTTGGCAGTTTTGTCTACAATTTTTGCAATTTTCATCAAATCTCTTAATTTCCCATAAGATTTATCAGAAATCATTATGTCAGAATTATAAATTGCAATATCTGAAGATTTTTGGCCCATGCTAATGCCAATATCAGAATTTTTCAAAACTTCGCCTTCTTTTATTCCATCTCCAACATAAATAATTTTGTGTTTATTTTTTTGCTCATTTTTTATTATTTCGACTTTTTCACTTGTAGAAATTTCTGCTGCATAGGAAATGCTAAGATTTTTCGCAAGATTTTCAACAACTTTTTCTTTTTCAGCTGATAAAACAGCAATATCCGAAAATTCATTTTTTAAATAATCTATGCTTTCTTTGGCATCATCTTTAATGGTGTCTTCCAAACTAACCTTGCAAACCAAAATATTATTTATTGACATAAAAATTGCCTTTTCATTTGAATCATCTTCAGCATTTACAAAGTCTTTTGAGCCGATTTTTATTTCTTCATTTTCATAAGTTTTTGCCCAAATGTCAATATCATTTATATTTTTACTTGCTATAAAATACGAAAAATTATCTCTGCGTCTAAGATTTTTCACTATGGCTTTTGCAATAGGATCTGCCGATAATTTTTCCAAATTATACAAATAATCCAAAAGCAAATTTTTGTTATAAGGAGAATAATATACAATTTCTTTTAAATCAAATTCCCCAACAGTCAAAGTATTTGTCATATCTGTATAAAAATAATCGCAATCAATCAACTTTTCAAAAGATTTTATATCTTTTACAAGGATTTTATTTTTATTTGCAAGAATTAAGCCAGAAATATATGAAAGAGAAATCCCAAGTATAAAAACTTTTGGACAAGAAACAATCAAAAAACTTGCAGATTTTTGCAAATATTTGCTCAAATCTCCTCCCAAAATAGGGAAAACTACAGCAAGAAAAATTGCCATAGCAATAAGACAAGGCGTATAAATTTTTGTAAATTGCTTAATCAATTTTTCACTTTGAGATTTTTTATTTCTTGATTTTTTTATCAAATTTATAATTTTTGCTGCCATAGATTCATCAAAAACTTTCACAGCCTTGTATTTTATCTCTCCAGTTTTTAGCATAGAAGTTGATAAAATTTCACTTCCCTTTTTAATTTCAATTGGCAAAGATTTGCCATTTAAAAATGAAGTATCCAAAAGCCCTTCGCCAGAAATCACAACAGAATCAACAGGGATGATATTTGCCTCTTTTGCAAGAAGTATATCGCCTTTTTTTATTTTTTTAATCGCAATTTTTGCCAAAGTCCCATCATCCAAAACTTTTGTAACTGTTTTTGGGACAATATCTAATAATTTTTTGAAATTTTCATCTATCGTATCTTTTGAAAGATTTTCAAAAAATTTGCCCAAATTAAATAAAAACATTATGGCACAAGCATCAACAAAAAATCCCATAAAAAACGCAATAAAACTTGCAAGAGTAATAAGGAAATTTTCATCCATAAATTTTTTATTAGAAATTGAATTTATTGCGTTTAAAAAAGTATCTGCTCCAACAGCAATATATATTGCAAGAAAACTAATAACAAGGAAAAAATTTTTCCCATTTTGCTTAAATTTATAAGTAACAAAGATAAAGAAAATTGCAAAAATTGTTAGGACCAACAATTCTTTTTTTCTTTCCTTTTTCATATTTTTAAAAATTTCCATATATATCAACCTTTCATAATTAAATTTTAAATTAAAAATTCTATACTTATATTCACAAAAAATTATAGCAGAAAGGCGAATTTGTGGCAAGATTTAAAGCTTTTAATCCCGAGTAAATAAGTTGAATTTAAAAAGTGAAAGTGTATATTGGAAAAGACTGAAAATAGATTTAAAAAAGAAAAAAGTTTAAAAAATTATGATTTACATAAAGGAAGTGTCAAATGACAAAAAATAAATTTATTTTAAAATCAGACTATACTCCAAAAGGAGATCAGCCAGATGCAATTAAAAAACTTGCTGATGGAATAAAAAATGGAAAAGCTCATCAAATTCTCCAAGGAGTTACAGGTTCTGGTAAGACTTTTACTATGGCAAATATAATTCAAGAAGTTCAAAAGCCAACTCTTGTCCTTGCCCACAACAAAACACTTGCCTACCAATTATTTACAGAATTTAAAGAATTTTTCCCAGACAATGCCGTTGAATATTTCGTATCGTATTACGATTATTACCAACCAGAAGCCTATGTTGCGGCAACCGACACATATATTGCAAAAGATTCTTCAATCAATGATGAGATTGATAAATTAAGACACTCAGCAACAATGAGTTTGTTTGAAAGACGCGATGTAATAATTGTGGCGAGCGTTTCTTGTATTTACGGCTTGGGAGATCCGGAAGAATATAGAAAATTAGTTTTGTCCCTAAGACCAGGTCAAGAAATTTCCCCAGAAGAAGTTATGAAAGAATTAATCGAAAGACAATTTGTAAGAAATGATTTTGATTTTTCGCGTGGAACTTTTAGAAGAAGGGGAGATGTTTTGGATATTTTCCCAGCAGGAAACGAAGAAAAAGCAATAAGAGTAGAATTTTTTGGAGATGAAATTGATAGGATTTCAGAATTTGATTCTTTGACAGGAAAAGTTACAAGCCACATCTCACACGGCTATATTTATCCTGCAAGTCACTACGCAACAAGTGCCGAAAAAGCAGCAGCTGCAATTACAACAATAAAAGAAGAATTAAAAGACAGACTTGTTGAACTTGAAAATGAAAATAAATTAGTAGAGGCTCAAAGGCTTGAGCAAAGAACAAATTACGATATAGAAATGCTAGAAGAAATTGGATTTTGTTCAGGAATAGAAAATTATTCAAGACATTTGTCCCAAAGACCTGCAGGATCTAGACCTTACACCCTTATAGATTATTTTCCAGATGATTTTATGCTTTTTGTTGACGAATCTCACGTTTCAATTCCTCAAGTTGGTGGAATGTATGAGGGGGACAGGTCAAGAAAACAAAATCTTGTAGATTTTGGTTTTAGACTTCCATCAGCCCTTGACAATAGACCTTTGAAATTTCCAGAATTTGAAAAATTAATTAAGCAAACAATATATGTTTCAGCAACTCCAGGTCCTTACGAAATGGAAAAAACAGGAGGAGATGTTGTTGAACAAATCATAAGACCAACAGGACTTTTAGATCCATTGATTGATGTAAGACCAGTAGAAAATCAAATTGATGATTTGATAGAAAATATCCATCAAATTATCGATAAAAATGAAAGAGTTCTTGTAACAACTCTAACCAAAAGAATGGCAGAAGATTTGACTGATTATTTATCAGAAAATGGAATTAAGGTAAAATATCTCCATTCAGATATAAAAACAATCGAGCGAAGTGAAATAATTAGAGATTTAAGACTTGGAAAATTTGATGTTCTTGTTGGAATAAATCTTCTTCGTGAAGGATTAGATTTACCAGAAGTTTCCTTAATTGTAATTTTAGATGCAGACAAGGAAGGATTTTTAAGAAGCGAAACTTCCCTTATCCAAACCATAGGAAGGGCTGCAAGAAATTCAAAAGGTCATGTAATAATGTATGCAGATAAAATTACAAGATCAATGAAAAAAGCCATTGATGAAACCGAAAGAAGAAGAAAAATTCAAACGGAATTTAACGAAAAACACGGCATAACTCCAACGACAATCAAGAAAAACATAGCAGAAATTATTCAAGTAACAAAATCAACAAATGAAACAGAAGAAGTAAAAGAAGAATTCTCACAAGAACAAATTGAAAATATAATTATAAATTTGGAAACAGAAATGTACAAGGCCGCAGAAGAATTAGATTTTGAAAAAGCAGCACAAATCCGTGACCAAATAGCAAAAATGAAAAGAGAATTTGCGGAGGTATAAATGAGTGAAAATAAAATAGTAATAAAGGGGGCAAGGACTAATAATTTAAAAAACGTAGACCTTACCCTTCCTCGCGATAAAATGATTGTATTTACTGGACTTTCCGGATCGGGAAAGTCCACCTTGGCTTTTGACACAATTTATGCCGAAGGTCAAAGAAGATATGTAGAAAGTTTATCATCATACGCAAGACAATTTTTGGGAAATTTGGATAAGGCTGATGTCGATACAATCGAAGGACTTTCTCCATCAATTTCAATCGACCAAAAAACAACCAACAGAAACCCAAGATCAACAGTTGCAACTGTAACAGAAATTTACGATTATTATAGGCTTTTATTTGCAAGAATTGGAGATGCCTACTGTCCTGTTTGTGGCAAAAAAATTGAAGCCCAATCAATCGATCAAATGGTAGATAGGATTTTAAAACTTGAAGAAAAAACAAGAATCCAAATCCTTGCCCCAGTAGTAAGAGCCCAAAAAGGTCAACACAAAAAGAAACTCGAAAATATCCAAAAAATGGGCTATGTGAGAGTGATGATTGACGGCGAAAGATATGATCTTGAAGAAGAAATCGAACTTTCAAAAACAAAAAAACACGATATATCAATAATTGTCGATAGGATTGTAATAAAAGAAGGAATAAATTCAAGACTTGCTGATTCCTTGGAAACTGCCCTTGAACTTACAGATGGACTTGTAGAAATAAATGTAATAGACGGAGATGATTTTATCCTTTCATCCAAACTTGCCTGCCCAGAAGGTCATATTTCCCTTCCAGAAATTACACCAAATATGTTTTCATTCAACGCTCCCCAAGGAATGTGCCCAGAATGTAATGGACTTGGTTTTCATTTGCAAATCGACCCTGACCTTGTAATTCCAGATAAAAATCTTTCCATAAATGAAGGGGCAATCGACCCATACGCCACAAGCGGAAAAGGAACATATTATAATGAAATAATTAAAGCCATTGCCAAAAATCACAAATTTTCCCTTGATGAGCCAATCAAAAATGCTCCAAAAAAAATGATTGATGAAATTTTGTACGGAACAAAAAAAGAAATTTCTTTTACCTTTGACAGCCATTTTTCTGGAAGAAAAAATTACACAGGACATTTTGAAGGAGCAATCAAAAATTTATCAGACAGGTACGAAAGAACAAATTCCGATTCTCAAAAGAAAAGAATGAGAGGCTTTATGAGCGAGGAAGAATGTAAAACTTGTCACGGGCAAAGATTAAAAGATGAAATCCTTGCGATAAAAGTAGATGGCAAATCAATTTCAGAAATTGCAGATATGTCAGTCGACAAAACCATAGAATTTTTTGATAATTTAAAGCTTTCTCCAATGAAAGAAAAAATTGCCGAACTAATAATAAAAGAAATAAAGGCAAGAATAAAATTTTTACAAGACGTAGGACTTGGATATCTTTCCCTTTCAAGAGCAGCCTCAACCCTTTCCGGTGGAGAAAGCCAAAGGATAAGACTTGCAACCCAAATTGGATCAGGTCTTGTTGGAGTTTGCTATGTTTTGGATGAGCCATCAATCGGACTTCATCAAAGAGATAATAACAAATTAATCAAATCACTTAGAAATTTAACAGATATTGGAAATACACTAATAATTGTAGAGCACGACGAAGATACAATGAAAGCCGCAGACTATCTTGTAGATATTGGACCAAAAGCAGGAGTCCACGGTGGAGAAATTGTAGCAAAAGGATCACTTTCCGACATAAAAAAATGCAAAAAATCAATCACAGGAGCCTATCTTTCAGGAAAAGAAAAAATCCCAGTGCCAAAAGAGAGGAGAACTTGGAACAAATATATAGAAGTAAAAAACGCCAGACAAAATAATTTAAAAGGAATTGATGTAAAATTCCCCCTATCAACCTTTACAGCAGTAACAGGAGTATCAGGCTCAGGAAAATCTTCACTTGTAAATGAAATTTTGTACAAGGCAGTTACCAAAAAATTAAATAAATCCAAAACCCACCCAGGAAAACACTATTCAATTGAAGGCGTAGAACAAATTGACAAAATAATTTCCATCGACCAATCCCCAATAGGAAGAACGCCAAGATCAAATCCAGCAACCTACACCAAATTATTTGACAATATCAGAGATGTATTTGCCATGACAACCGAAGCAAAAATGAAAGGCTTTGACAAGGGAAGATTTTCCTTTAACGTAAAAGGCGGAAGGTGCGAAGCCTGTAATGGCGATGGAACAATAAAAGTAGATATGATGTTCTTGCCAGACGTCTATGTTCCATGTGAAGTTTGCCATGGACAAAGATACAATAGAGAAACCCTCGAAGTAAAATACAAGGGGAAAAATATATCCGAAGTTTTGGATATGACAGTAGAAGAAGCCTTAAAATTTTTCGAAAACCATCCATCAATAGTAAAAAAATTACAAACCCTATATGACGTAGGACTAGGCTATATAAAAATCGGTCAACCATCAACAGAACTTTCGGGAGGAGAAGCCCAAAGAGTAAAACTTGCAAGCGAACTTGCAAAAAGATCCACAGGTCAAACCCTATACATTTTAGACGAACCAACAACAGGCCTTCACATGGCAGACGTTCACAAATTAATAGAAGTTTTAAACAGATTAGTCGACCAAAATAATACAGTAGTAGTAATAGAACACAATCTTGACGTAATAAAAGTAGCAGATTACATCATAGACCTAGGACCTGAAGGCGGAGATGGAGGAGGAGAATTAGTAAAAACAGGCACACCAGAAGAAATAGCAAAAACAAAAAAATCCTACACAGGACAATTTCTTAAAAAAATATTGTAGAAGATAAAATATATTTCAATAAGAAAATCAAGAAGAAAAACTAGGATAAAGATTAAAAATATAAAAATAATAAAACTTTAGCAATAAAACAAATATAGAATTACAAAGAAAAAAATGGGGTGTAGCGTATTTTTATTTTCAAATTAATAATGAATCACTAAACTAACTTTGTCTATAATCTAAGGCCACCTTGATGTGGTCTTTTATTTTTTCTATTTTTCTGGTATAGTAGAAAAAATCAAAACTCATTTTTCAAATATTTTAAGCAAGTAGGCAAGTCGTGATTTTTTATTTTTTTCAGATTTTTTCACGACTTAGCCATCTCATTTTTTTATTTAAATATTCAAAAATTTTTAAAATGTTTAAATTTAGAATTCTTTATTTTTATTTCCAAATATTTATAAAATAATCTCTTTTTGCTAATAATAATTCATCAATATTCACAAAAATTTGATAATAAAAATCAAAACGCTGATAAAATAGTAAATAATTTTAAATATATTTACTTGAAAAATAGATTGAAAAAATATTTATAAATTTTAAAGTGAATTATTTATGAATATTTTCAATAAGGATATTATAAAAATAAGTGGATTTTTTAATGAAAATGATATAATAATCTATACATAAAATTCTAATTTAAAGTTATGGTACAAAAATATGTTGCAAAAAGTCTTGCATAAATTATCATATTTCTGTATTAACACTTTAACAAAATATATTAATGAAAGGATAAGAAAATCATGAACAATTCGAAAAAGATGACTGAAATCATCGAAAAGAAAAAAGAATTAAGTCAAGAGAAAACTCCTAAGTATGGTACAAGAAAACTATCCATTGGATTAGTTTCATGTATGTTAGGATTTTCATTAATAATTGCTCCGGGATCTTCTAAGGCTGCTGAAGCTAGTGAAAATGAAACAGTAGCAACAGAGACAAATACGCCAGAAGAAAATCCAGTTGAAGAAGCTACACCAGTAGCAAATGAAGAAATTAAAGCAGAAGAAACAAAAGAAGAAGTTGTTGCAAAACAAGCTGATACTTTTATAGAAAAATTAGAAACTATAGAAGTAGAAGAAGGAGAAGAAATTGATTACAAAGAAGCTGTAACCAATCTCCCACAAGATGCAAAACTTGATGTTATAACACCAGTTGATACAAAAGAAGCTGGCGAAAAAACTACAAGTGCAAAAATAACTTTTGCTGATGGATCTGTAAAAGAAATTCAAATCAAAGTTAATGTTAAAGCTGTTGAAGCAACAGAAGAAGCAGAGGATTTAGAATTATCTGAAAAAGTAGAAAAACAAGCAGTAAAAGCTACAGAAAGTCCAAGTACTGGAGTGAGAGATGCAGCACCACCAGAAGACACAGCTACAACTCCAGACGCAAAAAATGCTGTGCATGCTTATGTTGGCGTAGTTAATGGACTAAATATTGATGCAGACCTATCTAAGGCAAGTGATAATCAATTTAAGCCAATTGCAGGTATCAAGGCTTATTTCCAATGGTTTGAAAAATGGTGAAATGGAAAAGAATATTCATCACCAGTTTATACAGCTACATCAGGAGCAGATGGTCAATTACACATGGGAATAAAATCATATATAGCCGAAGATGGAAACTTAATTAGATTTGATGCAGATCCAACAGTATCTGGTGGTAATGAAAGATATAGATTCTGGATTGATGAGTCAACTATTCCAGAAGGATACCAACTTCAATATATAACAGGTGAATCTGTAATATTCCCAGATCAAGGCTTACCAATAACACAAGGTGGTTCAGGATCAAACACTGTTAGAAATATTCATGGTAATTGGAAAATATTATTAATGCAAAAACCACTTGAACAAATGCATAAAAAACCTACACCAACAGAAATCCAACAAGATGGTGGATATCTTACAGGTACAGTTGGTTGGGATTACAAATCAGGAATTGGTGGAATCCAATGGAATACAGTAGCTCAAGTAGATACTCCAGCTAAAGATGTAACAGTAAAAGCTTCATATCTATCAGATTATGCGCTAAAACAAATTTATAGCGAATCTACTGCTGTTTATATGGGCGTTAAGAAACCTTCACATATTCGTGGAACTGGCTGGACAGCTGAGCAAGAAAAGAAATTACAAGATTGGATAAAAGAACAAGTTAAAAAAGATCCAGACAAATGGATAGCTGAAACAGTATCTGCAAAAACAAATGCTGATGGAAAATATATTATCCAATTTAAGGGAACTTGGGGAAATCTAAAGAATAGCGATGCTGGATTAAAAAATTATAATTATAAAGAAGGCCAAAATTCCAGTGGACAAGTTTGGAATAAGTGGACTAAAGAACAAATTGACAGACTTGGAACTGTTGCAGATAAGGCAGACAATGGAAGATTTGATTTTTCAAAAGCTGCTACAAATCAAGTAAAACACGTAAACTATGACTGGTTATTTGTATCTGTAGAAAATGCTGACCATCTCCGTGTTATGACACCATATAATAATAATCAATATACACAAATGAGTGATAAATTTGGTATCCATAGTGGTTGGTCTGGAACTGGATTTGGAGTTGGTGTAACTAATGCTATACCACAAATTTTACGTGCAGACTTTGCGCTTGCTCCAGGAGAAGTTAAATTTAATATAACAAATTATGACTCAGGCAAGAACACTGCAAAAGTAGGAGATGTTGCTAAAACATCAACAGAAGGCCTACCATACAATGGAGAATCAAGTGAGAACTTTAGAATAGTTTGGTATGACGAAGATGGAGATGAAGTTCAACGATCATCGGTTCAAAAACCATCAAGCACAGGTTCACTAGAATCAGCAGACTTTGACACAAGCAAAGTAACAAAGACAACTAATTATACAGCTAAGCTATATAGGGTAGATAGCGCAGGTAAAAATGCAGAATTGCTAGCTCAAGATTCATTTACAGTAGTAGTCGAAGATTCAAAGAAGATTACTTCAATGTATGATGAATTCGAATATAAAAACTCAAATCCTCTAAAAGATGCAACTTATTCTGCTAAGGGACTTCCAGGTGGTCTTACAATTGATCCTAAAACAGGAGATATTAAAGGAGTAGCAAAAGAAAGTGGTAAATTCGAAGTTGAAGTTATCTCAGTAGTTCCAGATGAATCAGGGGATATAACAGCATCAAGGTTCTATACTTTTACAGTTACAGATTCTCCATTAACAGATGGTAATGTAGGTAAAGAATATAATAAAAAAATAGAACCTAAACAAATTGATGGCTATGTATTTAAAAATGTAACAGCTAAATTTATAGATGGAAAAACTATTGATGGTCTAACAATTACAGGAGATCAAATTACAGGAACACCAAAAGCAAAAGTTGATGCTACTCAAGAAGAGCCAAATGTAGAAGTAACTTATGATATCTATCAAGTAAATGAAAAAGGCGAAGAAGTATTAATCAAAAAAGGACATGTAGATAGAGTACCTCTATCAATAGCTGAAGAAGAAAAAGACACAACAAAACCAGAAATTGGTGACCTAGACGATGATGACAATCCAGACACACCAGTAGCTCCAAAAGAAGACGAAAATAATAGAGGACCACAAGTATGGGCAAATGGAGCAAGAGTAACAGAAGGACAAGAAATCACACCAATCAAGGTAAACGTAACAGACGATACAGATAAAAATCCAACAGTAGAAGTAACAGGACTTCCAAAAGGATTAAGATACAACAAAGAAACAGGCAAAATCGAAGGAACACCTGACAAACTAACAAACTGGGCAGACACAGAAGAAGAAAGAGACTTCACAGTAACAATCAAAGCAAAAGATGCAGCTGGAAACGAATCAACAAAAGAAATCCAAATAACAATATTAAGAGATACAGATGGAGACGGAATACCAGATTCAACAGATCCAGACGACGACAACGATGGAATCAAAGATGAAGAAGATAAAAATCCAAAAGCATGGGATGCCAACGTTAACGGAAAAGTAGAAACAACTGTAGGAACACAACCAACAGCAGATCAATACAAAGAAAAGATAACAAACCTACCAAAAGGATCAGAAGTTGTAGTAAAAACAGAACCAGACGTATCAAAAGCTGGAGAAACAAAAGCAGTAGTAACAGTAACATTACCAAACGGAGAAGAAGTAGACGTTAAAGTACCAGTAACAGTAACAGATACAACACCAGCAGAAAAAGATGCTGATAAGTATGATGTAAAATATGAAGATGCAAAAGGAAAAGCTGGAGAAAAAACAACTGTAAAACCAAAAGTTACAGATAAAGACGGAAAAGCTACAAAAGTACCAGAAGGAACAAAATACACATTAGGTAAAGACGCTCCAAAAGATGCAACAATCGATGAAAACACAGGAGAAATCAAATACACACCAACAGAAGCTGACGCTGGCAATCCAGTAGAAATTCCAGTAGTAGTAACTTATCCAGACAAATCTACAGACAATGCAACAGCAAAAATCAATGTAGCAAAATTAGACGATATCATAGACAGAACAGCTGATCCAACAAAACCAACACCAGCAGGATATGTAAGAGTAACATTTGAAGCTGGCGAAGGAGTAAATCCTCTTGAAGGAGCTAAGGTTTATGATGTAAAAGAAGGCACAGTTCTTACAGCTGACAAATATCCAACAGTAACAGCAAAAGACGGATATGAAAATCCAACATGGTCAACAAAACCAGGAACAGCAATTACAAAAGATAATGCAAAAATTACAGCAATAGCTACTAAGAAAAACGAAGAAACTTCAAAAAAACCAGTAATCAATGATGTAACTGAAGGCGATGCTAAAATTTCTGGTACAGGTGTAGCTGGATCAGATATTGTTGTAATGAAAGGCAAAGATTTTATTCTAAAAACTAAAGTAAAAGACGACGGAACTTGGTCTGTAGATGTTCCAGCTGGAAAAACTCTTAAAAAAGGTCAAAAAATAGTTGTAAAACAAACTGAAAAAGATAAAAAACCAGCTACAGAAAATACAACTGTAAAGGAAAAAGCTCCAGCAGCTAAACCAGATGCTCCAACTCTAAAAGCAAATGATGATGGTTCTGTAACAGTAACACCACCAGCTGACAAAGACGTTGATGTTGTTCAAATCACATACACTGATGAAAAGAATCATCAAGGAACTCTTGTAGCAACAAAGGGCGATGATGGAGTTTGGAAATTGCCAGATGGAACTGACCCATCTATAAAAATAGACCCAACTACAGGCGTTGTGACAATTCCTGCAAATCAAGTTAAAGATGGAAGTGAAGTAAAGCTATAGCTCAAAAAGGTACAGATGTATCAGAAGTAGCGAAAGTAAATGCAAAAAATAATCCAGTAACTAAAAAAGAAATCACAAAATGGGTACAAGAAACAGCTGATGGAAGAACAATTGAATTAAAAAACAAGATGGTGCACATCCAGATAACGATGGAAAATCAGATATAGAAGGATATGAATTTGTTCGTACTGATAAAACAGAAGATGATACAACAATAACATATACAAATGTATATAAATTATTGTTAGGATCAAAAGCAGTTGGACTTGATGGAAAAGAACTTAAAGCAGCTACTATAGGATACGTTAAGGAAAATCCAGAAGAATTTACAGGATATACTTTCTTATTCGATGAAGCTGGAAATACACCATCAGATGTAGAAGGCAAAAAGGTATATGTAGTAAATAGAATCTACGCTAAAAATCCAGAAGTAGTAGAAGTAGCAAATCCTGATTCATTAACAGCAGATGAACAAAATAAAGTTAAAGAAGCAGTTAAAGCTGCAAACCCAGATCTATTAGATAATCAAATCTCTGTAAATGAAAAGGGAGAAGTTACAATAACAAGAGGAAATCAAACTGCTAAATTAGATCCTACTTTAACTGTTGTAAAACAAGGTCAAACAACAGCGCCAAAAATAACACAACCAAAAGCTGGCGATAAGAAAATCACAGGAACAGCAGAACCAGGTGCAACAGTAAAAGTAACTCTTCCAGACGGAACAGTAAAAGAAACAAAAGCAGACGATCAAGGAAACTGGTCAGTAGATACACCAGCATTAGAAAAAGATCAAACAGTAAAAGCAGTAGCTCAAGAAGATGGAAAAGACCAATCAGACGAAGCAACAAAAACAGTAGCAGAAGCTGATCCAACAGAAGCAACAGCAAAACCAGAAATCACAGCACCAAAAGCTGGCGATAAAGAAATCAAAGGAAAAGCAGAACCAAGTGCAAAAGTTGAAGTAGAATTACCAGACGGAACAAAAGTAGAAACAACAGCAGATGGAGAAGGAAATTGGACAGCAGAAGTACCAAAAGGTAAAGAGCCAAAAGAAGGCGAAACAGTAAAAGCAGTTGCAACAGTAGACGGAAAGACCCCATCAGACGAAGCAACAGCAACAACAGGCAAAGCTGATCCAACAGAAGCAACAGCAAAACCAGAAATCACAGCACCAAAAGCTGGCGATACAGAAATCAAAGGTAAAGCTGAACCAAATGCAAAAGTTGAAGTAGAACTTCCAGACGGAACAAAAGTAGAAACAACAGCAGATGGAGAAGGAAACTGGACAGCAAAAGTACCAGAAGGCAAAGAACCAAAAGAAGGCGAAACTGTAAAAGCAGTTGCAACAGTAGATGGAAAGAATCCATCAGACGAAGCAACAGCAACAACAGGCAAAGCTGATCCAACAGAAGCAACAGCAAAACCAGAAATCACAGCACCAAAAGCTGGCGATAAAGAAATCAAAGGTAAAGCTGAACCAAATGCAAAAGTTGAAGTAGAACTTCCAGACGGAACAAAAGTAGAAACAACAGCAGATGGAGAAGGAAACTGGACAGCAAAAGTACCAGAAGGCAAAGAGCCAAAAGAAGGCGAAACTGTAAAAGCAACAGCAACAGTAGATGGAAAGAACCCATCAGACGAAGCAACAGCAACAGTAGGAAAAGCCGATGATAAGGGTACAAAAGTAGGTGGAGATGTTAAACCAGTTAAACCAACTGATGATAAACAAGATACTGGCATCAAAGTTGAAAATCCTGATGATGATACAAAAGTTACAGCTAAAGATGAAGATGGTAAAGACGTTCCAGTTGAAATTGATGAAAATGGAAATGTAATTGTAACTCCAGGAACAAATGTTGATGGACCAATCACTGTAACAATTGAAGATCCAGATCTACCAGGCGGAAAAGTTGAAATCGAAGTTCCAGTTGAAGGACACGAAAAAGGAAGAGATGACAACAATTCTGATAAAGATGATAATAAAACAATAGCAGACAAGACTGATCCAACTGTTCCTTCAAAAACTGAAGTTAAGGATAAGAACAACTTAACTGATGAGGAAAAAGACAAGGTTAAAAAAGCAATCGAAGATGCTAATAAAGATAAATTCCCACAAGGAACAAAAGTTGAGATTGGAAAAGATGGAACTGCTACTATAACTTATCCAGATGGTTCAGTTGACATCATTAAAGGAAATGATTTGGTATCTCAAAAAGCAAATGCTGGTGCTAGTGGAAGCATAAATAGAGTTAATAGCTCTAATACAGGCAAAAATGTTAAAACAGGTGTAGGTTCTTCTGCAACTATTTTAGCAACATTGGCAACAGCCGTAAGCGGATTGTTCGCTTCTAAAAAAAGAAAAAATGATTAAAATTAATTTTTTCGAAAATAAAAAATAATTTTTTGTGAAGACCTTCGGGTCTTCATTTTTTTGTGGGGATTTTTTGATTTTATTTTTTTCTTATTAAAAAAGTTTTTATGGAAAATTATAAATTTATTTTATTAATTAATTTTTTATATGACTTTTGGGTGTGGGTATAATAGATTTATGGAGGAATTTATGGATAGATTTTTAGTTTTTTTGGCTGATGGTTTTGAGGAAATTGAGGCTTTGACTTTGGTGGATTATTTTAGAAGGGCTGATATTTTTGTAGATATGGTTTCTGTTGGCGATGATTTGTTTGTTTGTGGTTCTCACAATATTATTGTTAAGGCGGATAGGCTTATTGATGATATTGATTTGGATTTTTATGATGGGATTTATATTCCTGGTGGTAGTGTGGGTGCGAAAAATCTTAGGGATGATAAAAGGGTTATTGATATTGTAAAAAAATTTGATGAGGAGAAAAAAATTATTTGTGCTATTTGTGCGGGACCAACTGTTCTTGATAGGGCAGGTATTGTTAGTGATAGGAATCTTGTTTGTCATCCTAGTGTGGAAAAAAGCCTTTTGAATGTTGGAAATATTAAAAGTGACAAGCTTATTGTTGTGGATGGAAATATTTTTACGTCAAGGGGCGCTGGTGCTAGTGTTTTTTTGGCTTTGAAATTGATTGAAATTATTAAGGGGGTTGATGTAAAAAATAGTGTAAAGGCTGGTATTCAGGAAGATTTTGTTGAGAAATATTTTGGTTTTAATTTTTGATGTTAATTTTGAATAAATCAATTTTTATTTTTATTGATTTATTCTTTTTTTGCCTTTTTCTTTTATTTAAAAAAAGGTCTATATATGTTAAAATATAAGAATACTGATAGGTATTTAATTTCTATAAAAATCATATTTTTGGTTTTTAAATTTTAATTGGAGGTATTATGAAAAAGATTGGTAAGGTTTTATTGGCCTTTTTATTGATTATAGGGACTGGCTTTACGGGTTTTACTCTCGGAAAGAATTCTTCTAATGATAATCGTATGATTTCTGAACAAAATCAAAAGCACATGGCTTCTATGGAAGCTATGAAGGAATTGATTGATGAGAATTTCCTTTTTGATTATGAGGATAAGCAATTATATGATGGTTCTTTGAAGGGAATGTTTGAAAATTTGGGCGATCCTTATACTGCTTATTATACAAAGGAAGAATTTGACAAACTTATGGAAGATGTTAATGGGAAATATGCGGGCATTGGTGTAGCTGTTCAAGCTAGTGATGAGGGATATATCAAGGCGATTTCTGTTTTTGATGAATCTCCTGCAAAAAAGGCTGGCATCAATGTTGGCGATTATATTACCAAGGTTGATGGTGTTTCTTATTCTTCTGACCAATTGGAAGAGGCTGTGTCAAAAATTAGGGGAAATGTCGGAGAAAAGGTAAAGATTACTGTCCTTAGAAAAAATGCTGAGGGCAAGGCTGAGGAAAAAGATATTGATGTTGAAAGAGCTGATGTAAAGGTTGATACTGTTGAAAGCAAAGTTGTTGAAAAAGATGACAAAAAAATCGGCTATATAAAAATAAAACAATTTGAGGATGTTACTAAGGAAGAATTTGGCAAGGAGCTAAAGGCTTTGAAGGATGCTAAGGTTGATGGTATTGTTATGGATCTTAGAAATAATCCTGGCGGTGGGCTTGATGTGTGTCTTGCTATCGCTGATACTTTTTTGGATGAGGGTGTAATTGTTTCAACTGTTGACAAAAAAGGCAAAGAAATTGTTGAAAAAAGCGACAAGGAAATGGACAAAACTCCTATGACTGTTCTTATAAATGAAAATTCTGCTTCTGCGTCTGAAATTTTGGCTGGAGCTTTTAAGGATAGAAAGAGAGCAAAAATTGTTGGAAAAACTTCTTTTGGTAAGGGAATTGTTCAAAAACTTTTCCCTCTTGATGATGGGTCTGGTGTAAAAATTACTATTAGTGAATATTTCACACCAAACAAAACTAAAATTCACAAAATTGGTGTAAAACCTGATGTAGAAGTTGAAGATAAAAGTGAAAATGGAGCTTTGGATATAGAAAATCTTGACAAGGATACTCAATTTAATAAGGCTTTGGATACATTATTAGAAGAAATTAAGGGGTGATATTATGAACAGCTATAACAGCGAGCAAAGGATTGAAGAACTAAATAATCTTTTAGAAAAAAAAGATATTCCGGCTTTAAAGGATTCTTTGAGAAGAACTAACCCCGTAGATATAGAAGAATTTATGTCTGAGCTTGACAATGAAGAAAGTTTGATTGTTTATAGGCTTTTGAGAAAAGATGATGCTGCTGAGGTGTTTGCTGAATTAAAACAAGATGGCAAGCACAGACTTTTGACTTCTATTACAGATCCTGAGCTTGATGCTATTGTGAAAGCTTTAAATTTCGACGATGTAATTGATACGCTTGAGGAAATGCCTGCAACTGTTGTAAAAAGAATTTTGAGAAATTCTGATTCTGAAATGAGAAAAAGAGTAAATCAATTTTTACAATTTCCAGAAGATTCTGCTGGAAGTTTGATGACAACAGAATTTGTAGAAGTAAATCCAGAAATGACCTGCCAAGAAGTTTTGGACAGGATAAAAAAAGTAGGTTCAACAAAAGAAACTATTTACACTTGCTATGTAACAAATACTACAAAATCTTTATTGGGTTATGTTTCACTAAGGTTGATTGTAACAAGCTCATTAGATACAAAAGTTAAAGATTTGATGTATGAAGATGTAATAAGCGTGGAAGCTTACGAAGACCAAGAAGATGTAGCAAAAACTTTTAGAAGATATGGTTTTACAGCTTTGCCAGTTGTTGATAGCGAAAGAAGGCTTATTGGAATAATTACAGTTGACGATATTATGGATATAATGGAACTTGAAACAACTGAGGACTTCCAAAGAATGGCTGGTACAACACCGGATGAAGAAGAATATTCAAGCACATCAGCCTTAAAACTTGCAAAAAACAGATTGCCTTGGCTAATGTTTTTGATGGTTTCGGCATCATTTACATCAACAATTTTAAAATCAAGTCAAAGGGTAATAGAATCAATAATTGCCCTAAATATGTTTATACCAATGCTAACAGACTCCGGTGGAAACGCAGGAAGCCAATCATCAACTCTTGTAATACGTGGAATGGCAACAGGAGATGTAGAGCTTGAAGATTGGTATAAAGTAGTATTTAAAGAATTCGAAGTTGGAGTTATAGTAGGAGTTATAATGTCATTTTTAGCATTTTTAAAATGTCTATTATTTGACGGAGTAGCTATGGAAGTTGCAGCCATAGTAGGAATAACAATTTTTGTAATAATAATTATAGCAAAAGTTGTAGGAGCCTTACTCCCAATGGGAGCAAAAAAATTAGGCTTTGACCCAGCAATAATGGCAAGTCCACTAATAACAACAATTGTAGATTCTATAGGATTAATATGCTATTTCCAAATTGCAAAATTAATTATGGGAATATAAAAATATGCTTACTTTAATTAGTAAGCTTTTTTATTTTCGAAAATTGGTGTAAGAAATTTTAAAAATAAAATAATTTTTTAGTAATAAAATTAAATTAAGAATCACCCATCCCGACTAAACGAAACGAAGTGGAGTGCATGGAGGGATCTTTTTTTAAAATATGGCAAAATAAATAGACTGGATAAGGGAATTTATGCCCTTATCCAGTCTAAATTTTATTATTCTTCGCTATTTTCTTCTTCTAATTCTTCTTTCACTTCTTCGTGAACGGCTTGTTTTATTTCTTTGTTGTCTATTATGGAATTTTCTGCTAATCTTTCTAGTTTTTCTTTTTCCATTTTTCCAAATTCTTCGTCGTCATCTAGTTTTCTTTTTGTAAGAACAGATATTGCGAACCTTCTTCTCATTTCGTGTTTGATTTCTTCTCTTTCGTTAAACCAGGCAACTACTAGGATAATTGTAAGTATCATTCCTAAATATCCTAGTATTGGATAGAGGATTGACATTAATTTTTTAAAGCCTAAAAATGAAAGTCCAAAACCCATTAGGGTAAATATTATTAAATTTCTTCTAAATTTATTTTCTGTATCGGAAAATCTTCTTGCTGCTGAATAAAATAGGGAAATGGCTGTGTTAAAAATCATTCCAAAAATAATTAAAGACATCATAAGTCCCAAAATAGGGTGGATATTTTCTAAAACAATTTGCATTGGTATGTCGGAATCTTTTATCATTGGTAGGGTAAAAAATAGGGTAAGGCCTACTAGTGCTGTAAGAATTGCTACCATCAATCCTCCAAGCATTCCTCCAAGTCCTGCTTCGGCTGAATCGGTTTTGCTTCCTCCTAGGACAAATGCCATGGAGATTCCGCTAATCATGCATAAGCCAAAATAATTTAGTGTGGATAAGCCTATGTTTGGCAGTGGGGATTTTACACTTTGTCCAATTTGATTTAGACTTTGCCAATCTGGTTTTATTGTTATAAAAGTATAAATTGCTCCAAGGATTGCAAAAATAATTATTAGTGGTGTAAAGGCACCGATTACTTTTGTTACTTTATCGAAATCTAACATTCCAATAAAAATTACTAGTAGGGTACAAATTAGTGAGCCAACCCATGGTTTAAATCCAAATTGCTGATTTAAATTTGAGCCTGCACCTGCTATCATTACGAAACCCATCAAAAAGCAATTAATTATTAGGGCAAAATCCATAAATTTTGTCAAATATTTGCTTGAAACTTCTTCGATGACATCGATATGACTTTCTGCTAAATAGTGAGAGCCAAGTTGAAGAATTATTCCTCCAACTAAAACGTGCAAAATTCCTATGGCTATAAGTCCAAATAGCCCGGATATTCCAAAGGAAATAAAATATTGCATTAGCTCTTGACCGCTTGCAAGTCCTGCTCCGGTTAATACGCCTACATAAGCTAGCATTATACTTATAGTTTTTTTATTCATTATTTCTCCTTTTTGTTTGTTCTCCTTTAATAAAAAATTTTTTATAATAAAAGTGTTGGCTTATGCCAAGGCTTTTTGTTTAAGAAAATTGGTTTATTACTACTTTTGGTATTATTTTTTCAATTTCTTCTCTTGTTGGTAGGTCTAGCACTTCTGCTGTTGCTGTTGCTGCTGCTACGGCAACTTTGTATGCCTCAAGATAATCGCTTGATCTTACCAAAGTTCCTATAAATCCTCCTATCATTGAATCACGACAGGCTACTGAATTTACTACTTCATTTATGTGAATTTCTTCGGATATATATGAATGTCCATTTTGGCTAAAAAACATTGAGCCTTTTTTGCCGTATGAAACTATGGCATTTTGTGCTCCCATTTCTATAATTTTTTTGCCGTATTTGTCCATATCTTCTATTGTTTCAATTTTTGTTCCAAAAATTTCCATCAAATCTTCTATGTTTGGTTTTACTAGAATTGGTCCTTCTTTTATAACGTCTGGCAAATATTCTGCTGGTATGTCTGCTATAAATTGGGCTTTGTTTGCTTTTGCTATTGAAACCATTCTAGAATAAATATCTTTGTCAGATTTTTCTTCCATTGGTGGGACTGATCCTCCCATAACAATTGTATCGCCTTCGCCAACTCTTGATAAATAATATAAAAGTTCATCTACTTCGTAGTGGCTTATGTTTGGACCTTTTGAATTTATTGTTGTTTCCTCGTTATCTAGTAATAATTTTATATTTGTTCTATTTTCTTCTTCAATATTTACAAAATCTGTCATGATATTTTCTTTATCAAGCCAGTCTTCTATAAATCTTCCTTGATGTCCACCTGTAAATCCAGTTGCAATTGTAGGGATTTTTAATTGTGATAAAACTCTAGAAACATTAAGAGCCTTGCCTCCTGGAAGGGTAAATTCATCAGACACATGGTTTTTATCGCCAATATTCAGGTTTTTTACTTCTAAAATTACATCCACTGATGGATTTAGGGTAACTGTATATATCATAATTCCTCCAAATAATTAATCTTTTCTATTTTTATTTTTTATACTCTTAAATCATAAATTGCTTCGATGACTTCTTCCATGTGAAGTCCTCTAGAACCTTTTACAAAAACTAAAGTTGATTTTGTTATTAAAAATTTCAACTTATCTATAAGGTCATTTTTATTTTCAAAATAAAAACTTCTGTTTTCTGGGAAATTTTCAAGACTAGCTTTGTACATTTCTTTGCAAAGTGGGCCATAGAATAGGCAATAATTTATTTTTTTGGGATCTATATCAAGTCCTGATTTGTAATGAAGATTTTTTTCTCCATCGCCAAGCTCAAGCATATCTCCCAAAACTACAATTTTATTTAAATATCCATCCAAAAATCCTGCAAGCTCAAGTCCTTGTTTTAAAGATTGGGGATTTGATTTGTAGGCATCGTCAAGAATGTCAAAGCCATTTCTTTCTATTAATTCATTTCTATTTGCATTATTTGATACTTTGGCTAGACCATTATCAATTTCTTCATAAGAAAGATTAAATAATTTTCCAATAAGAACTGCCAAGGCTCCGTTATAAACTTGATGAGTGCCTAGCAAAGGAACTAAATAATCTTCGTTTTCGTATGAGAATTTTGTGTAAGTGCTTGAAAATTCTTTTGGACATACTTTAAAATCCACTCCATCTTCCTCGCCAAAACTTATTGTTTTTTGTTTTATTGTATAGGAAGGAAGAACTTTTTTTAATATTTCATCATCGCCATTATAGATAAAAATTCCATCAGCTTTTAGGCCTTCAAGAATTTCAAGTTTTGCTTTGGCAATTCCTTCTCTTGATTTTAATTTTAAAAGATGAGCATCGCCAATATTTGTAATCATTGCCATATCTGGTTTTGCAATATTTGAAAGGAGAGAAATTTCTCCAAAATCTTCTGTGCCCATTTCAACAACACCGATTTGTGTTTTTTCTGAAAAATCCAAAAGAGTCAAAGGAACTCCAATTTCATTATTTAAATTTCCTTGAGTTTTTTCTACCTTATATTTTTCTGACAAAACCGAATGAATTAAATTTTTGCTGGTTGTCTTGCCGTTTGAACCTGTAATTGCAATTATTTTTATATCAAGCTCATCTCTGTAAGCCCTTGCCAAATCTTGCAAGGCTTTTTTTGTATCAGAAACTTTTACAAAGGGAATTGAAATTGACTTTGGAATTTTATAATTTTCATCAATCAAAAAGGCAACAGCTCCAGAGTTCTCACATTCTTCTATAAAAATTCTACCATCAAATTTTTCTCCAACTATTGGGATATAGAGATTATCTTTTTTGATTGTTCTAGAATCAATTGAAATTCCTTTGATTTTGGTTTTAGAATACTTTGGGTTTGAAATTTCTCCACCAAGCATTTGTGCAATTTCTTCTAAAGTTCTTTCAATCATTTAAATCTCCTTTTTTGAAAACTTTTAAAACCTTCATCAATTAGCATATCAAGAATTTGTGAAAATTCTAGGTCAAAACTAATTTTGCAAAGTCTTGCAAAAAATGAAGTTGGGGTAAAGCCAGGGAAGGTGTTTATTTCATTGATGTAAAATTCATTATCTTTTAAAAATATATCAACTCTTGCAAATCCTTGGCAGCCACAAGCCTTGTAGCATTTTTTTGCAAATTCTAATAAATCTTTTTCAAGATTTTCATCCATTGGATAAGGAAGCATTTCTTTTGTAGATTTATCAAAATATTTTGCATCATAGTCAAGGAAAATATGGTCAGTTACATAAGCTCCAGGTTTTGATGCAATTAATTTATTATCGCCGATTATGGCAATTTCTACTTCTTGACCTATGATTGCCTCTTCAACTAAGATTTTTTCATCATATTTTAAAGATTCTTTTCCGAATTTTAAAAGGTCGTCTATGTTTTCTGCCTTGTTTACTCCAACTGATGAACCATTTGCTGATGGTTTTACAATCATTGGGAACTTAATATATTCTTCGCATTTTTTTGCAAAATCAATGTCGAAAGATTCTTCATTGGCATAAAGGTATCTTGCTTGTTTTAATTTATTTTTTTCGAAAATGTCGTTTGCAGTAACCTTGTCCATGCAAACAGAAGATGACAAAAGTCCATTTCCAATATAAGCTATATCAATTGCATCCAAAAATCCTTGGATAGTTCCATCTTCTCCATAAGTTCCATGAACACAAGGAATTATAATTGTATTTTCCTTATCCTTATCTTTTAATTCTAAAAGAAAATCAGAAATTGATTCTAAAATATTTTCTTTGCATTCTTTTACAAGTTCAAATTCATCGTCTGTATTTATAAAATCGAAAGCTTTTGAAAATCTACCTTTTTTATCAATATAAACAATTTTTAAATTGTATTTGTTTTTGTCTAAATTTTTTGAAATATTAAGGGCACTTCTAAGAGCTATTTCATGCTCGCTTGAAGGTCCACCGCATAATAAATAAGTATTAATCATATATCTCCCCACTCTAATTTTATATAAAAATTTTACTACATATTGGAAATTAGAGCAAATAAAAGAAGATTTTATTGAAAAATAAATTAATATTTATTATTTTCTTTTGAAAATTTTCGTGTTTTTATTTCTACAAATAAAAGTATAATATAAAATAAAAACAAGGAGGGAAAAATGAATTATAAAGATTTACAACCAAAAGAAGTTTTTCATTGGTTTAAAGAAATTTCAAATATACCAAGAGAAAGCGGAAATGAAAAAGAAATTTCAAATTTTTTGGTAGATTTTGCAAAAAAAAGAAATTTAGAATATTGGCAAGACGATTTTTTAAATGTATATATAAAGAAAGAAGCAAGCAAGGGCTTTGAAAATTATCCAGAAGTTTTACTCCAAGGACACATGGATATGGTTTGTGTAAAAGAAAATGGTTCAGACCACGATTTTTCAAAAGATCCAATTGAGCTTGTAATAGATGGAGATTGGCTAAGAGCAAACAAGACAACTCTTGGGGCAGATGATGGAATAGCAGTTGCCTATGCTCTTGCAATTTTGGATGATAAAAAAATTTCACACGGACCAATTTCTGTTTTGATAACAACAGGCGAAGAAACATCCATGGTTGGAGTTAATAATTTAGATACAAAAAAATTGGGAAATCCAAAATATCTTCTAAATATTGACAGCGAAGAAGAAGGAATTCTTACAATTGGTTGTGCTGGTGGAATGGATATAAAATATTCTTTTGAAAAAGAATACGAAAAATCAGACGGAGAATTTATTTCAATTGAGCTTAAAAATTTCCAAGGCGGACATTCTGGAATGGAAATTGATAAGTTTAAACTAAATGCAATCAAGGGACTTGTTAGAATAATTGACGGACTAGATTCATATAGGATTGGAAAAATTACAGGTGGAGTAAAAAGAAATGCAATTCCATCAGAAGCATTTGCGATAGTAGAAGTAGATGATGCAAAAAAAGCAATAAAAAATCTAGAAATAATAAAAGATGAAATCATTCACGAATACAAAAACTCAGATCCAAAAGGCGAAATAATTATAGAAGAATGCAACTTTGATGGAGAAGTTTTAACAAGAGATTTGTCAGAAAAAATTGTAAATGCAACAATGATTGTTGCAGACGGCCCTGTAAAAAAATATAAAGGAAATTTAGTTACAAGTTCAAATCTGGGTTTAATTGAAGAAGATGATAAAAAAATAAGTTTTGTAATTCTTGCAAGAAGCGAAGTAACATCAGCAAAAAGATTTAGACGAGATGTTATAAAAAAACAAGTAGAAATGTTTGGAGCAAAAGTAGAAACATCAAATGAATATCCAGGCTGGGAAAGAGAAGACAGCGAACTTTTGGAAATAATGAAAAATGTTTGGGAAAAATTAAATGGAGAAAAACCAGAAGTTTTAACAACTCACGGTGGACTTGAGTGTGGTTTGTTAAAACAAGATATGAATCAGACCCAAATGGTATCATTCGGCCCGGAAATAGAAGGCGCCCACAGCCCAGAAGAAAGAGTAAATATAAAATCAACAGAAAATAATTATAAATTCTTAATAGAACTTTTAAAAGAATTAAAATAAAAAGAGCTTTGAAAATTTCATACTGTTGACAAAATAAAAAATTAGCAATTTTTATAGGACAAACAACCGCCCACTCCGGTTGTTTGTCCTAATTTATATCGTAAGCAGTTAGTAGAGAAATCTCATGAACTCTCTCTTTATTCATTATTTTTACTCACATTAAAATACATTTTTTGAAAAATTTTTTGTTCTTATTAAAACTAATTTGCTTTGAAAAAGATTCCATGCTTTTGCGTTGGTTTTTAGAATTTGTAAGTAATAGCAACGCTTATAAATTTGCACTAAATTTTAGGGATAAATGTGAAAAATCAAAGAATATCTTTAGTTATTATAGTAAGTGACTTTATTTTTATTTTGAAAATATAATATTATTTAGACTAATGATTTGTCTACACTTTGAGAGGTTTGCACCTCTTTTTTATTTTGCTAAGTAAGATATTTAAAATCCTTGTTAAAAAAATTTTTCGTGCTATAATATTTACAGAAAAGGAAATCATTTTCTAAAAATTTAATATTTTTTTAACTATTATTTTCAAAAATGCAAGTATTGTATTATGATAGGAAAACGTGTATAATATATTTAAGATTTAAGGATTATAGTTAAAAAAATAATAGTTATAGAATTTTATTTATCAACAATTAATGGAGGTAATATGTACGAGGAAAAAGTTACGCTTGTAAATGAAATCGGTTTACACGCAAGACCTGCTTCTATATTTATTAGAGAAGCTGTCAAGCATGCGTGCGATATAAATGTAGAAAAAGATGGAAGAATTTATAATGCAAAATCAATTATGTCAGTTTTGTCTATGAGTGCCGGAAAAGGCGAAGAAATTATAATAAAGGCTCAAGGCGATGACGAAGAAGAAGCTGTAAAAAGTTTAGTTGATTTGGTAGAAAATAAATTATCTAATTATTAGCAACTTAAATTTACTTAAAAATAAAAATTAATACTTATTTAGAGAACACTTTTGATAGAAAAAGTGTTTTTTCTTTGCGAAAATTTTTAAAATTAATAATTTTGTAATATTAAAAAAATTTACAAATTATTTTTTAAAATTTCATATAAAAATGTTAAGATTTCAAGTTTTGACAATCCGTACTAAAGCAGTATACTTTAAATGTATATAAATTTATTTTCTCAAAAGTTAGGAAAAAAGAGGTAAGAAATGAAAGAATTATTAAAAGTTGAAAATTTACATGTTTCAGTTGGAGATACTGAAATATTAAAAGGAATAAATTTAAAAGTTAATGCTGGAGAAGTTCATGTAATAATGGGATCAAATGGTTCAGGAAAATCTACATTAATGAACGCTGTAATGGCAAATCCAGTTTATGATGTAACTGAAGGAAAAATATTTTTTGAAGGAGAAGATATAACAGATCTTACTACTGATAAAAGAGCAAAGGCAGGAATTTTTATGTCTTTCCAATCTCCTGATGCGATTAATGGTGTAAAGCTTAGAGATTTTCTAAAGCAAGCAAAAGAAGAAGTAACAGGAAAAAAACCTTCAATTTTAGGATTCAATAAGGAATTGAAAAAAGAAATGGATGATTTAAAATTATCTGAAGAATATGCAAACAGATATGTAAATGTAGGATTTTCTGGTGGAGAAAGAAAAAAATCTGAAATTTTGCAATTAAAAATTTTAAATCCAAAACTTGCTATGCTTGACGAAACTGATTCAGGACTTGACGTTGATGCGGTAAGAATTGTAAGTGAAGGAATAAAAAATTATTTAAACGAAGATAATGCTGTAATAGTTGTAACTCACCACAATGAATTATTAGAAAATATTGATGTAGATTATGTACACGTTTTAAAAGATGGAGTAATCAAAGAAACATCTGATGCAAGCCTAATGGAAAAAATTGAAAAAGAAGGATATGAGTGGGTTTAATATGACAGAAAAAAAATTTGATGAATCATCCTTTAAGGATATTGATAGGGGTATTTATGATGTCATTGACAAATTTGAATACTCAGATATTTCTGACAAGGGTTTGAATAAAAAAATAGTTGAAGAATTATCAAAAAAGAAAAATGAACCAGAATGGATGCTAAAAAGAAGACTTCAATCTCTTTTGATTTTTGAAAAAACAGAAAATCCATCATGGGGACCAGATCTTTCTGAATTAAATATGGCAGATATAACAACTTACGTTAAGCCAAAAACTGACAAGAAAAGCAATTGGGATGCTCTTCCAGAAGAAATAAAAGATACTTTTGATAGGCTAGGAATTCCTCAAGCTGAACAAGAATCTCTTGCAGGAGTTGGAGCTCAATATGACAGTGAGGAAGTTTACCATTCAATTCAAAAACATTTGTCAGATCAAGGAGTAATTTTTACAGATTTTGATACAGCTTTGAGAGAACATGAAGAAATTGTTCACAAATATTTTCAAAGAGCAATTCCACCAACACTTCACAAATATGCAGCCCTTCACGGAGCAGTTTGGTCTGGTGGTTCTTTAATTTATGTACCAAAGGAAGTAAATGTAGATATTCCTCTTCAATCTTATTATAGATTGAATGCTCCAGGAGCTGGACAATTTGAACATACAATGATTATTGCAGAAGAAGGAGCAAAAGTTCATTTTATAGAAGGATGTTCTGCACCAAGATATAATGTTGTAAATCTTCACGCAGGAAGCGTAGAAATATTTGTTCACAAAGATGCTGAAGTAAGATTTTCTACAATAGAAAACTGGTCAAGAAATATGTACAACCTCAATACAAAAAGAGCAATCGTTGAAGAAAACGGTCAAGTTGAATGGATTTCTGGATCTTTTGGTTCAAAAGTTTCAATGCTTTATCCAACCACAATTTTAAATGGCGAAGGAGCAAGAGCAGAATATACAGGAATAACTTATGCATCAAACGGTCAATATATTGACAATGGATGTTCAATGATTCATAACGCACCAAACACTTACTCAACTGCTCTTACAAAATCTATTACTCAAGGAAATGGAAAATCCATGACAAGATCTTATGTTAAAATTGGTAAAAATGCTAAGGGATCAAAGTCAACTGTTGATTGTGAAAACTTGATGTTATCACGTGAGTCAAAATCAGATACAATTCCAACTCTTGATATTAGAAATGATGAAGTTGATTGCGGTCACGAGGCAAAAATTGGCTCTCTTGATCAAAAACAAATATTTTATTTGATGAGCAGGGGAATTCCTGAAAATGAAGCAAAATCTATGATTGTAAGAGGATTTGCAGAGCCAGTTGCAAAAGAATTGCCTTTGGAATATGCAGTTGAGATGAATAATTTGATTGATATGGAATTGGAAGGAGCAAATGGCTGATGGAAAAAGTAAATGTAATGAGAGAGCCTACTTGGTCATACACCAAGTTAAATTATAGCGAAAAAGCTCCAAGTTTAAATGAAAATAAAGCTTATAAAAATTTTGAAAGCTCAAATAAAGAAAATAAATCTTTAGATGAAATTTTTAGTAAAAAAAATTATGGACTTTCAAAGGATTTCTTAAAAGAAAATAAAGAATTTAATAATTTAGATATTTATAGAGATGTTGATGGAGAAAAAGATTTAGAATTTATAAATTTAAATCTTGACGAAAATTCAAAGCAATTGGTTAATAAAATTGATATAAATGCAAAAAAAGGATCAAAATCCTCATTTTTAGTTAATTTTTCTCAAACAAAAGGCGAATCTTCTTACCTGAATTCTTTGATAAGGGTAAATCTTGAAGAAGATTCTTTTGTAAAATTGGTTGTTGTAGTAGATTTATTAGAAAATTCTCTTAATTTACAACAAATTTCATCAATTATTGGCGATAGGGCAAATTTTGATATTTCTTATATTGAACTTGGTGCAGACAAGTCTTATGTAAATATTAAAAATTTCCTTGATGGAGAAGAATCAAATCTTGAAGAAAATGGAGTTTATTTCAAACAAAACGAAGATTTTCTAGACATCGGAGCTTTCAACGATCACAAGGCAAAAGTAACAAAATCAAATTGTATGTTTAATGGTGCCCTTAAAGGAAAAGCTGAAAAAAGATGGAAGGGTGTAGTTGATCTTAAAAGAGGGTGCGAACATGCTGATGGAAAAATTGGAGATTATGCAGTAATGCTAAGTCCAGATGCTATTAATAGGTCTGCGCCAGTTTTGTTAAATGAAGAAAAAGATGTAGCAGGAGAACACGCTGCAAGCGTTGGAAGATTTGATAAGGCAATGTTATTTTATATAATGAGCAGAGGTTTTTCCAAAAGAAAAGCTGAAAGTTTGATGCTTGAAGCAAATTTCGCACCAACAATTGATAAAATCGACCATGAAGAATTGAGAGAAAAAGTAAGATACAAAGTTCACGCAATGAATACGAGGGATTAAGATGGATATAGAAAAAATAAGAAAAGAATTTCCATTTTTGGATGAAAAAAATACTGGAAAAAAAGTTATTTATCTAGATTCTGCGGCAACTAGCCAAAATCCAATCTCAGTTATGAATGCCCAAGCTTACTATTACAAATATTCAAATGCAAATCCTCACAGAGGTGCTCACTTTTTATCATGGAAAGCCACAGAAGCTTTTGAAAATACAAGAGAAAAGATAAAAGATTTTATAAATGCAGAAAAATCCGAAGAAATAATTTATACAAGAAATGCAACAGAATCTTTAAATCTTCTAGCATTTTCTTACGCTTGTGAAAATTTGAAAAAAGGCGATGAAATTGTAATTTCAATTTTAGAACACCACGCAAATTTAGTTCCTTGGCAAAGAGTTTGCAAAGAAACCGGGGCAATTTTAAAATATGTTTATTTAAATGATGATTATTCTTTAAATTATGACGAATTGAAAGAAAAAATTACAGAAAAAACAAAAATTGTTTCAATCACGGCCTCATCAAATGTGACTGGAGAGATGACAGATCAAAAATTAATTACAAAACTTGCTCATGAAGTTGGAGCAATTTCAATAGTAGATGCTTGCCAACTTGCTCCTCACAAAAAAATTGATGTAAAAGATTTTGATTGTGATTTTCTTGCTTTTTCTGCCCACAAAATGTATGGACCAATGGGAATTGGAATTTTGTATGGAAAATATGATTTGCTTGAAAAATTAAAACCATACAATCTTGGTGGCGATATGATTGAATATGTTTATGAGCAAGAATCAACTTTTGCAAAACCTGCCCAAAGATTTGAAGCAGGAACTCAAGATGTAGGTGGAGTTGTAGGTCTTTCTGCTGCTATTGATTTTATGAATGAAATTGGTGTGGAAAATATTTATGAACATGAAAATAAACTTGCAAGATATGCCTATGATTTGATTAAAGATATTGATAATATAAAAGTATTTTTCCCAGAAAAAAGAAATACAGGATCAGTTGTAGCTTTTACTTTTGATGATATTCATCCACACGATGTTGCAACAATTTTGGATATGAAAGGAATTGCTGTAAGAAGCGGCCATCATTGTGCAATGCCACTTCACACCTACCTTGATGTATCTTCAACTTGCAGAGCGTCATTTGCCATATATAATACTAGAGAAGAAGTAGAATATTTTGCAAAAGAGCTTAAAAATGTAAGAAAGGTGATGGGATTTTAATGGACTTAAATGATGTTTATACTCAAGTAATTCTTGAAAATTCTAGAAATCAAAAAAATAAAAGAAATTTAGAAAATCCAGATATAAAAGAGCCAGGTCACAATCCTTCATGTGGAGATGAAATTGTTTTGGAATTAAAACATGATGGAAATGTAATAACAGAGGCGGCTTTTACAGGACACGGTTGTGCAATAAGCCAAGCTGCAACTTCTGTAATGTGTGATGAAATTGTAGGAAAAACAATTGATGAAGCAAAAGAGATGGCAAAAATTTATATCGGAATGATAAAAAGAGAAGATATAAGCGATGAAGATTTGGAAAAAATTGGAGATGCTGCAGCTTTCCAAAATATTTCAAATATGCCACAAAGAGTAAAATGCGCACTTTTATCTTGGAAAACTTTAGACGAAGTGATAGATAAAGATGTCAAATAATAATTTTTTCAAAGATTATAGGATTTTGGAATTTATAACAAGTGCAATAACTTTTGTGCTTTTAATAATTCTTACCGTAATTCAATATATAAGTGAAAAAAAATATTGGTGGATAATTTTATTAGCAAGCATATTAATGGGCGCAAACGCCTATGTAAAATACAAAAAATTTAAAGAAAACAAAAAGCATTCTTAGAAAAAATCTAGGAATGCTTTTTTATTTAAATTTTTAAAATTTTTCAAAATTATTTTCTATTAATTTTTCTATAGCTTCTCCAACTCCTGCCTTATTATTTGATAAAGTTATATAGTCTGCGTGGGGTTTTAGATAATCGTTGGCGTTTTCCATTGCAACGGAAAATCCTGCCATATCTAGCATGGGAATATCGTTCATTTCATTTCCTATTGCCATAATTTCATCGATTTTGAAACCAAGTTTTTCACTCATTAATTTTATGGCATTTCCCTTGTTTGCGTTTTTGTTCATAACTTCAATTAAAACTGGAGCAGTTTTTGCGTAGTAATAATTTTCGTTTACAAAACTTGGCATATTATCCATAACTTTTTCTATATTCCAAGGCCAGCCCATAACCAAAAATCTACCAAAATTTTTATCTTCATCAAAATCATCGTAGGAAATTTTTTGTAATTTTAATTTTGTAATAAAAGAATCAAATCTTGTCAAAATATTTGGATTTTTATGTCTTGTATAAAAACTATCATCATCCATGGCTGAAACTTGAACTTTAAAATTTTTTAAAGCCTTATCAAGATTAATTAAATCTTTTGGTTTTTGAAAAACTCCTGTAATTACTTCCTTAGTGTAGTTGTCAAAAATATAGGATCCATTTTGAGAAATTGAAAAATGACCTTCGTGTTCTAGGTCGAGTTCTTTGACATAAGGAAGAATTCCAGAAAATGGTCTGCCACTTACTAGAGCTATATGTGCTCCTAATTTTTTTGCTTTTAATATCATTTCTTTATTTTTTTTTGGAAGACGTCTTGTATTTGTAAGCAAGGTTCCGTCTATATCAATTGTTATTAGCTTAATCATAATTTGATTATATCATATTTTTTTGAAATTTCTTATTTTTATTAAGTCTTTTTTTATGCTATAATTACAAGATGAGAAGGAGATATTATGAGATTTAAAAGATTTTTAACAACGATTATGGTGGCATTATTTGTATTTTTTTCTTCAAATGCCTATTTAAATAAATTACAGGATAAAAAAAATATAGATAATTATGGGGCTGAGGCTGCTGAAAATAATAAGGGAAAAAAGGTTGATAACGAAATTCTTGTGCTTTTGGTTGGAGTTGATGCAAGTCAAAATAAAGAAAATCCTGAGCCTACAAGGACAGATACAATTATGCTTTGTAAAATAAATTCTGAAACGGGAAAAGTTGATATTTTATCAATTCCTAGAGATTCTAGAGTAAAGGTTAGGGATGAATTTACAAAAGTAAATCATGCTCATGCTTATGGTGGAATTGAACTTACGTTAAAAACTTTAAGAGATTTTTTGGGCCTTGATATTGACTATTATGCAGAAATAAATTTTGAGGCTGTTGTAAATATAGTTGATGAAATTGGAGGAGTAAATTACAAAGTTCCTGAAGGAGTAAGACTTGATGAAGGAAATACACATATAAGACCGGGAATTAATAAAATGAACGGGCAAGATGTATTAACTTATTTGAGAGCTAGAAAAATTTATCAAAATGCTGACCTTGGTAGGGTTAATGCTCAACAAGAATTTATGAAGGGAATCATAAATGAATTGGTAAAAAAATCAAAAACAATAAATATGACTTCCTTGGTTGAATCATATTTTAAAGATGTAAAAACAAATTTGCCTTTGGGAACTATGATTGATTTTGCTAGCAAAATGTCTAATTTTTCTTCAGAAAAATGTAAAACTTATACTGTTCCAGGAAATCCACAATATATTGATGGAGTAAGCTATTATATTCCTAATTACGAAGAAACTTGGAAGATAGTTGATAAGGTATTTTCAAAATATAAATTAAAATCATGGAAAAAAGAAGATAGTTCTTATTGGGAATATCAAAACTATACTTACACTAACGATAATGAAAATTCAAATGAAGATTATCAAAATTCAAATAGTAATGAAGAAGACGAAGAATATTTGGATGAGGATTATGAAGACTTGAACCAAGAAGAAGAAAATACAGAAGATGAAAATTATTTCGATGAAGATGTGAATAACCTTAATGAAGATAATTAACAGGTGGAAAAATGGACGAGAAAAGAAGAGAAAGAAAAGACGAACATATTGAAAATTATCTTAGAAGTGAATTTAAGTCAAAAACATTATTAAACAACGTTTATGTGGAACACAATGCCCTAAGCAATGTAAATTTTGATGAAATTGATACATCAATAGAATTTATGGGAAATAAAATTTCTATGCCTGTGATGGTAAATGCAATGACAGGTGGAACTGAAATAAGTGAAGATATAAACGAAGATTTATCAAATATTTGTAGAGAATTAAATATACCAATGGCTGTGGGAAGCGAATCAATAGCCATAAAAGATAAAGATTCAAGAGAGTCTTTTTCCCTATTAAAAGATAAAAATGTAATAAAAATTGGAAATCTCGGTTGGGAAAATAAAATCGAAAATTTTGAATTTGCAAAAGATTTAATAGGAGCATCTGCTATGCAAGCTCACTTAAATATTGCCCAAGAGCTAGTAATGGATGAAGGAGAAAGAGATTTTTCTAAAAATTTTGAAAATTTAGAAAATATTAGCAAAAATATTTCAGTGCCTTTGATTGTAAAAGAAGTTGGCTTTGGAATGAGCAAAGAAGTAGGTCAAAAACTTTTAGATATTGGTGTAAAATATATTGACGTTGCTGGAAAAGGTGGCACAAATTTTATAGAAATCGAAGATATGAGAATATTTGACAAAGATTATTCAGAATTTTATTCATGGGGAATACCTACAGCAAAATCAATTCTTGATGTAAGAAGTTTGTCTGATGATTTTTTCTTAATAGCAAGCGGTGGAATAAGAAATTCGAGTGATGTTTGCAAATCTCTAATAATTGGTGCAGATATGTGTGCAATTTCTGGAGAAGTTTTGTCATTTCTACTAAGAGGCGATTACGATTATGCAATCAAATATCTAAAAGAATTAAACACAAAAATAAAAATATTTATGGCTCTAGTTGGAGTAAAAAATATAGAAGAATTAAAAAAAGTTCCATATAAATTAACAGGAAGATTAAAAGAATTAGTAGATGAAAATTAATTTTAAAAAATTTAATAATAAAAAATTTAATAAATTAGTATAAAGGAGAAAATTATTTCTCCCAGAGCGTAGACAAACCCTCAAGCACGAATATCGGACTTCAAAAATTGTTGATTTCTAAATTCCAAAATTCTAAAAACGCAAACTCACTAACGCTCAAACAGTGCGTTTTTTGACGAATTTTAAAATTTGAAATCAAATCAATTTTTTTCGTATGATATTCTTAGCATGAGGATTTGTATACTTTGTCAACAGTCTGAGGAGAAAATTATTTCTCCTTTTTTATTTTTAATTTGGGTATAAAAATAATGTAATATTTATTATAGAAAGGAGAAGTATGTTAGGGGATATTTTATTGGCTCTGTCATTTACGCTTGCATTTATATGTATAGTTGCTATAATTTTTACTGATAAAAAAATTTTATTTACTCTTATAGCAATAGCTTTATTTATATATTTTTACAAGTCAAATCTTGACAGGGGCGAAGCAGATATGATGACAATAATAGCTTTTATATCGGGCATTTTGTTACTTGCTATTGAGCTATTTGTACCTGGTTTTGGTATTATGGGAATTTCGGGTATTATTTTAACGACATATTCGCTAATTGATAGTTTTGATAATTCCCTATTTGGAATTTTGATTTTACTAATTACTGCGGCATCAATTTTTTTGAGTGTAACAATTTTTGTAAGATTAGGATTTTCTGCAAATTTATTTGACAAGGCTGTTCTAGTTAATACTCAAACTAAGGAAAGAGGATATAATTCCAAAAAAGATTATACATATCTTTTAGGAAAAAAAGGAAAAACGATAAGTATTTTAAGACCTACAGGAAGAATTACAATTGATGGAAAAATTTATGATGGAAAAACTTATGGAGATTTCATCAAAAAAGATGTAGGAATAGAAGTTGTAGAAATAAAAGATGGACATATTTATGTTAAGGAGGATATATAATGCCGATAATAATACCAGCTTTAGTAGTAATTTTTTTAATAGTATTTTTGACACTTGTGCCAATTGGTTTGTGGATTACAGCAAGATCATCTGGAGTGCCAGTTTCAATGGGCTCACTTGTTGCAATGAGATTTAGAAGAATTAATCCAAGTCATATAGTTTATGCTTTGATTAAATCTCATCAAGCAGGAATTCAAATTTCAAGTTCTGATTTGGAAAGTCATTTTCTATCAGGAGGAGATGTAAACCAAGTTGTAGATGCCTTGATTGCAGCAGAAAGAGCAAATATTGATTTGAATTTTCAACAAGCAGCAGCAATGAATCTTGCAGGAAGAAATGTTTTTGAAGCAGTCCAAGTTTCTGTAAATCCAAAAGTAATAAATACACCAACCATAGCAGCCGTTGCAAAAAACGGAATTGAAGTCAAAGTTATTGCAAAAGTTACTGTAAGAGCAAATATCGAAAGACTTGTAGGAGGAGCTGGCGAAGAAACAATTATAGCAAGAGTAGGCGAAGGAATTGTAACAACGGTTGGTTCATCAGATACGCACGCAGAAGTTTTAGAAAATCCAGATAATATTTCACAAACAGTTCTAATGAAAGGACTTGATAGCGGTACAGCATTTGAAATTCTTTCAATAGATATTGCAGATGTAGATATAGGACGTAATGTTGGAGCAGAATTACAAAGAGATCAAGCAGAAGCAGATAAAAATATAGCCCAAGCGAAAGCCGAAGAAAGACGTGTCCAAGCTATAGCGCTTGAACAAGAAAACAGAGCGAAAGTAGTAGAAGCCCAATCAAAAGTTCCACTAGCAATTGCAAGAGCACTAGAAAGCGGAAATCTTGGAGTTTTAGATTATTATAATATGAAAAATATAAACGCCGACACTCAAATGAGAAATAAAATATCAGAAACTGATAGCAGAGATGAAATTTAATGGCAAAAGATAATTTAAAAACCAAGTTTTATAAATTTATTTATCTTCTTGATAAAGAAAATAATAAAGAAGAAGGAAAAGATACACCAGATTTTGATACTTGGTTAAAAAATATAGAGAAAAAAGAAAATAATAATCTAAAAAAACAAAAAAAATTAAAAAAGAAGATGACATTTGGACAAGCTATGTCATCACTTGCAAAAGATACAAAAAATAAATCCAATAACAAAAAAACATACACAAATGATTACCAAAGATTTGAAAGAAAAAATCAACAAGCTTACAATGAAAAAAAAGTAAGTGCAAAAAAATCATACAAAAAAACCGAACAAATTTCAAAAAATCAAATCGAAGATTATTGGAAAGAAAATGAAAAAATAAAATTAGAAAAAAATGAATTAAAAAAGGCGATTATCTATTCAGAAATAATAGGAAAGCCAAAAGCAAAAAGATGAGTTTCTCATCTTTTTTCTTTTGCAACTAAGATGGTATAATAAACTAAAGGAGTGATTAAAATTAAGGATATTATAGAAATAAATAATACCGAAATAATTATGGGTTTATTCGGTAATTTTGATAAAAATAGAAAATATATTGAAAACAGATTTGATGTAAAAATTAAAACTGAAAATGGAAATATAAGTTTAAATGGAGAAGAGGTTAATTTAAATCTTGTAAAAAAACTTATTGAAGAAATTATTCAAGTAATAAAAAAAGAAGGAAATATTGACTATCAAAAATTAAAATATTTTTCTGATATGCTTGTTCGTGAAAACAAGGAAGTTATAAAATCTTCTCTTGATAAAGTTATTGTTACAACAGCAAATGGCAAACCAATTAAGCCAAAAACTTTAGGTCAAAAATCTTACGTTAATATGATTGAAAATAATGATGTGGTTTTTGGAATTGGACCTGCAGGAACTGGAAAAACTTATTTGGCTGTTGCAATGGCGATAAGAGCTTTTAAAAATAATGAGGTAAATAGAATTATTCTTACAAGACCTGCCGTTGAAGCGGGAGAGAGTTTGGGATTTTTGCCGGGAGATTTGCAAGATAAGGTTGATCCATATTTAAGACCTCTTTATGATGCACTTTTTGAAATTTTTGGTTTTGAAACTTATCAAAATTTAGTTGAAAAGGGCGTAATCGAAGTTGCTCCTCTTGCTTATATGAGAGGAAGAACTCTTGATAATTCTTTTGTAATTTTGGATGAAGCGCAAAATACAACTTTTGAGCAAATGAAGATGTTTTTGACAAGACTTGGCTATGGGTCAAAAGCTATTATAACTGGAGATATAACTCAAATCGACCTTCCTCGTGGAAAAAATTCTGGTTTGAAATCCGCATCAAGAATTCTTAGAAATGTTAGAGGAATAGAATTTATGGAATTTACTGCAATTGATGTAGTAAGACATCCTTTAGTTCAAAGAATAATTGAAGCTTATGATAAGGCAGATAAGGAAAAAGAAAAAAATGAATTTAATAATAAATAATGAAACAAAAGAAGAAGTAAACATTGAAAAATATCTTGAAAAAGTTATTAGAGAAGTTTTAAAGCTTGAAGATATTGATGAGAAAAAATGTGAAATATCTCTTTCTTTTGTTGATGAGGAAAAAATAAGACAATTAAATAGAGATTTTAGGTCAATTGATAGGGCTACTGACGTTTTATCATTTCCAATTGAAGATTTTTTTAATGAAGATAGGGAAAATATATTGAAAAAGCCCTATCTTATGCTTGGGGATGTTGTAATTTGTCTTGATGTTGCAAGAAAGCAAGCAGATGATTTGGGACATTCTTTTGAAAGGGAAATAATGTATTTAACTTGCCATTCAATTTTTCATCTATTAGGCTATGACCATATAGAAGATGATGATAAAAAAATTATGAGAGCTAAGGAAAAAGAAGTTATGAAAAATCTTGGAGTATTCAAATGAAAGATGAAAAACAATTAATTGAAGAAATAAAAGACCAAGTAAAAAAAGAATTAAAAGAAGAAAAGAAAAAAGAAGATGAGGATGAAAAATATATTCCAAAAGCAAAAAGTCCTGGGGAAAAATTTGTAAAAGGATTTGATTATGCATTTGAGGGCTTGGTTTTTGCAATAAACAATGAAAAAAATATGAAATTTCATGTCCTAACTTCTATTCTTGTTTTATTTATTTCTTTGTTCTTAAATGTTTCAAGAGTAGAGATGATGTTTTTGGTTTTTTCAATTGCCTTTGTAATTTCTTGTGAGCTTTTAAATACTTCTTTGGAACAAGCTGTAAATCTTGGCGGTGGAGGAAAAAAATCAAAAGAGGCAAAAGCAAGTAAAGACTTATCTGCGGCAGCCACTTTTGTGTCAGCTATGAACACACTTTTTATTGCTTATTTGGTATTTTTTGATAAGGTTGCAAATTTTTCATCATCAGTTGTACTAAGAATTTCAAGAAGACCATCCCATCTTGCCCTTATAACTGTATCAATTGTAATAATTTCTACCATATTTTTTAAAGGAATTTTTTACAAGGGCCATGGAACAGCTTTTCATGGTGGATTTGTTTCAGGACACACATCAATTGCCTTTTGCCTTGCTACAATTGGCTCAATGAGAATTGATGAAGGATTTTTGATTTTTGTATTTTATGGTCTTGCAATTATAGTTGCAGAAAGTCGTTTTGAGGCAAATATCCATTCTCTTCCAGAAATTATAAGAGGAGCGATTTTGGGAACGGCGACAGCTTTATTAATATTTGGAGTATTTTCATGAAAAAAGATTTAAAAGAATTAATACAAATTGCTATAGAAAATAAAAAAAATTCTTATTCGCCTTATTCAAAATTTAGGGTATCAAGTGTTGTATTGACAAAAAAAGGAAATATTTACAAGGGAGTAAATATAGAAAATGCAGCTTATTCAGTGACAATTTGTGCGGAAAGATCTGCACTTGCAGGGGCAATAAGCGCAGGCGATAAAGAAATTGATACAATAATTATTACAGGGGATAGTAATATGACTTATCCTTGCGGAGTTTGCAGGCAATTTATGGCAGAGTTTTTAGATTCTGATTCAAAAATTGTAATAGCAAATTCAACCAATGATTATAAGATATATGGACTTGATGATATTCTTCCATATAACTTTTCAAAAAAAGATTTGGAGGAAAAATGAAATCAGGTTTTGTATCGGTAGTAGGAAGGGCAAATGTAGGAAAATCTACTTTGATGGAAAAAATATTGGGAGAAAAAATCTCAATAATTTCAAATAAACCCCAAACTACTAGAGATGAAATAAAAATAATATATAATGACGAAAATTCACAAATAATTTTCTTGGACACACCAGGTATCCAAACGCCAAGAAATAAACTTCAAGAACATTTGCTAGAAGTTTCAGAAGATAGCCTAAAAGATTCTGATATAGTGACATTTATTGTTGACAATTCTCTAACAATTGGAAGACTTGATAAGATGATTTTGGAAATTTTAGAAAAAGTAAATGCCCCAAAAATTCTTCTTATAAATAAATGTGATCTTTTAGAAGAAGGAGAAATTGAACAAATTAAAAGAACTTACATAGGCTTAAATTCTTTTGATTATATAATTCCAATTTCAGCTTTAAACGATGAAAATATTGGAAAATATATAGAAACAGTAAAAGAAATATTGCCAGAAGGGCCTCTTTATTATCCATCAGATATGATAACTGACAAAAACGAAAGATTTATTGTGTCAGAAATTATCAGGGAAAAAGCTTTGAAAAATTTATCAAACGAAATCCCTCACGGAATTTTTGTAAGAATTGACCAATTTAAAAAAAGAGAAGACAAAAATTTATATGACATATACGCAAGTCTTATTTTGGAAAGACCAAGTCACAAGGAAATAGTAATAGGAAAAAACGGTAGTAAAATTAAAAAAATCGGCATGGAAGCAAGATGCGAAATTGAAGTTTTTATGGATAGCAAAATTAATTTGAAATTGTGGGTTAAGGTCGAAAAAGATTGGCGTAAAAAACAAAAATTGGTGGATAGGTTTGGTTACAAGTGATAATTCAAATGTAGAAGGATTTGTTTTAAGAGAATTTTCCTACAAAGAGTCAAGCAAAATCATAGAAATTTTTTCAAAAGATATGGGAAAAATTTCCATAATTGCTAAGGGAGTTTTAAATAAAAAAAATTCAAATCTTTCTTCAACTCAAAGATTTGTAAAAGCCTCATACAATCTTTATAAGTCTGGAGAAAAATTTTTTGGAATAAGAGATGCGTCATTATTAAAATCTTATTCGAAATCAAATAAAAATTTTGATATAATAATATACAAATCGGCAATTTGTGATTTGCTATTAAAAACAATTGATTATGACCAAAAAGACTTAGTTTACAATTTGTTGGACAAGACTTTTGACAGTTTTGAAAAAGCAAGTGAAAATTATTTAAATATTTTTCTTTGCTTTTTATTAAAGTACATATCTTTTTCAGGTTTTAAACCAAATTTAAAAGAATGTTCCTTGTGCGGATCAAAAATTAATCCTAGTGATGCTTATTTTTCTATAAAAGATGGGGGCATAGTTTGTTCATCTTGCAAGAAAATAAAAAAGGATATAGTATATCTTACAAGAGAAGAATATTTGTATATTTTAAAATTAATCTATACTCCAACTGATGAGGTTTCAAAGATTAATTTAAATATTGAAAAGGAAAAAATTATAAATTTGATAGTAAGCTATGTATTGAGATGTTTGGAAATTAGAAAATTTAGCTCACTTGATTGGGTAATGAAATTAGTCAAATAATAGGAGAAAAAATGTATTTTGAAGATTTAATGCTAAAATTAATAAAATATTGGGAAGAACAAGGTGCATCAATTATGCTTCCTTATGATTTGGAAAAAGGTGCAGGAACAATGAATCCTCATACTTTTTTGAGATCTTTGGGAAAAGAACCTTGGAAAGTTGTTTATGTAGAACCATCAAGAAGACCAGCTGATGGTAGGTATGGAGAAAATCCAAATAGATTATACCAACATCATCAACTACAAGTTTTACTTAAACCAACTCCAGAAAATATTCAAGATTTATATTTAAAAAGTCTTGAGGTAATTGGAATTAATCCAAAAGAACACGACATAAGATTTGTAGAAGACAATTGGCAATCACCAACTCTTGGAGCTTGGGGACTTGGCTGGGAAGTTTGGCTTGATGGAATGGAAATAACTCAATTTACTTATTTTCAACAAGTAGGCGGAATAAACTGCGAGCTTGAAAGTGGAGAAATAACCATGGGCCTTGAAAGAGTTTGTATGTATTTACAAAATGTAGATAATGTTTTTGATATTAAGTGGTCAAAAGATTTAAAATATTCAGATGTTTTCCAATTGCCAGAATATGAAAATTCAAAATATTCATTTGAAGATGCTGATAGCGAAGTTTTGGAAAAATTATTTGAAATTTATGAATCAGAAGCAAACAGATTAATTGACAAAGGTCTTGTGTATCCAGCTTATGATAACGTATTAAAATCATCCCACACTTTTAATACTTTGGATGCAATGGGTGCAATTTCTGCATCAGAAAGAAGTCACTATATTAAAAGAGTAAGAGATATTTCTAGTAAGGTTGCAAAATCTTATATTGAAAAAAGAGAAGAACTAGGATATCCACTTTTAAGAAAGGATAAGTAATGAGCAAATATTTATTAGAAATAGGAGTTGAAGAATTTCCTTCAGCTTATATAAATTCGACAAAAGAACAGCTTGAAGAAAAATTCAAAAAATTAATTGAAGAAAATAAATTAAGCGTAGAAGAAATAAAAGTAGAATCCACTCCAAGAAGATTTGCAATTTTACTTGATGGACTTGAAGAAAATAAATCAAACGAACTTATTAGTGTAAAGGGACCTTCTAAAAAAATTGCCTACGACCAAGAAGGTAATCCATCAAAAGCACTTTTGGGATTTTTGAGAGGACAAAAAGCAGAAGTTTCTGATGTAATTATCAAAGATTTTAAGGGCGAAGAATATATTTATGTAGAAAAAAAAGAAGAAAGTCCTTCAATAAAAGAAGTTTTACAAAAAAATATGTATGATTTAGTGAAATCATTAAATTTCCCAAGATCTATGAGGTGGGGAGGAAGATCAATTAGATTTGCAAGACCAATCAGATATTTTCTATCCTTATTAGATAATGAAATTTTGGAATTTGATGCTGAAGGAATTAAAGTATCAAATACAACAAAAGGCCACAGGGTTTTAGGAAAAAGTGAAATTCTTGTAGAAAAAATTGAAAATTATGTAGAGTTACTTAGAGAAAATTATGTAATTCTTTCTTACAAAGAAAGAAGAGAAATAATTTTAAGAGGTCTTAATCGCTATGCCAAAGAAATTGGTGGAAAATTTTTAAAAGACGAAGACTTACTTGAAGAAGTTATAAATATTGTCGAATATCCTACAGTTTTGATGGGAGAGCTTGATCAAGAATATTTAAAATTACCAAAAGAAGTAATTGTAACTCCAATGAAAGATCATCAAAGATATTTTCCAATTGTAGATGATAATGAAAAATTAATGCCATATTTCTTGCTTGTAAGAAATGGGGATGATTTTGCAAAAGAAAATGTAATTAATGGAAACAAAAAAGTTCTTACTGCAAGGCTTGAAGATGCAAAATTTTTCTATGATATAGATAATAATAAAAAATTAGAGGATTATGTGGAAGAGCTTAATAGATTGACATTTTTTGAAGGACTTGGTTCAGTTTATCAAAAAACTGAAAGACTTATTTCGCTTTCAAAAAATTATCTTGATGAATTTAAGCTTGGAGAAGATGTTTCAGATAATTTATTAAGAGCAGCCTATCTTTCAAAGGCAGATCTTGTAACAAAAATGGTTATAGAATTTACAGAACTTCAAGGAACAATGGGAAGAATTTATGCAATAAATTCAGGAGAAAACAGCCAAGTTGCAAATGCAATTGAAGAAGCCTATAAGCCTAGAAGCTCAGAAGATTCACTACCAAAATCAGTTGCAGGAATTGTTTTATCAATCGCTGATAAAATTGATACAATAGCTGGACTTTATATAATAGAAAATTATGTAACAGGAAGCCAAGATCCTTTTGGACTTAGAAGATCAGCAATTGGAGTTATAAATATAATTGCAGATAATAAAATTGATGTTGATTTGAAGGATTTAATCAAAGATGCCCTTTTTGTTTATACAGAGAAAAATGAAATTTCTTTTGATTATGATAAAACTTTAGAAAAAATAGTAGAATTTTTCATCGATAGACTTAAAAATATGCTCATAGACAAGGGCTTCCGATATGATTTTGTAAATGCAGTTCTTGCTACTGGAGAAACAAATATTTTATCAGTTATAGAAAAAGTAAAATCTGTTGAAGAATTTGTAGAAAAAGAAAATAGCGAAGAAATTCTAAATTATTTTACAAGAATCAATAATTTTACCAAGGATTTTGAAAATACAGAAGTTAATGTAGAAATGCTTGACCAAGGTTTAGAAAAACAATACTACGACCTTATAGAAAATTTGGATTGCGAAAAATATTTAAGCCAAAAATTATATACAAAAGCCCTAGAAGAAATTGCATCTACTATGGACCTTGGTAATGAATATTTGGATAATACAATGATAATGGTTGAAGATGAACAGTTGAAAAATAATAGGTTGGCACTATTAAATAAACTAGCAACAAATATTTCTAGAATATTTAATATAAAAGATTTAGTTAAATAGGTGATAGTATGGATTGTGATGTATTGAATGTTTATATAATCAGTGATTCCACTGGAGCAACAGCAGAAACATTTGTAAAATCAGTAATAACTCATTTTCCAAATGTAAATTTTGAAGTTAATAGAAAATTTAATATTGATAGTGAAAATAAAATTAACAAAATTGTTGAAAAAATTCCTGAAGATTCAATAATAATCCAAACTATAGCTGAGAAAAAACTTGAAGAATATTTGAAACAAAAAGCTAAAAAAGAAAATATAAAAGTTATAGATATATTAGGGCCAGCTCTTTCACTTTTTGAAGAAGTTACAGGGCAAAAAGCTCTAAGAGAGAAAAAACTCACAAGAAAATTATCTGATGATTATTTTTCAATGATAGAGTCCATAGAATTTGCCGTAAAATATGACGATGGAAAAGATCCAAGAGGAATAAAAGAGGCAGATATTTTACTACTTGGAGTTTCAAGAACATCAAAAACACCTGTGACTATGCTTCTTGCAACAAAAGATTATAAAGTTTTTAATCTTCCTTTGGTTCCAGAAATAAGACTTCCAGAAGAAGTTTTCGAAATTGATCCAAAAAGAATCATAGGTCTTACTATTGATCCTAATAAATTATCAAAAATTAGAGAAGATAGGTCAAAAGGCCTTGGCTTAAAATCAAAAAGCGAATATTTTGATAAGGAAAGAATCAATAGAGAATTAAAATACGCAAAGGGAGTTTTTGAAGATTTGGATTGTAAAGTTTTTGATGTAACATTAAAGACAATAGAACAAACAGCCACGGACGTTCTAGAATATTACAAAAAGAATTTTTCTTAAAAAATATGCTGCTTTTGCAGCTTATTTTTTATGTGGAGGAGGCTTATGGAAAATACAAAACTTATTTTATCAAGACGACTTATTATTAGAAAATTTGAAAAGGAAGATTTAGAAAAAAATCTGGAATTTATAAAAGATTCAAAATTTTTCTATTTTACAAATTTAGAAACAAAAGAAGAAGTAATCGAAAAAGTCTCAAAATTTTATAAAGAAAAAGAAGACTATAATTTTTGGCATATAGTAAAAAAAGGAACAAATGATTCAATAGGAGTTATAAAAGCTTTCGAAAAAAATGATGGAGTTGGACTTTTTATAATTATAAATAAATCACTAAGAAACAGAGGATATGCAAGAGAAGCCCTTGAGGTAGTCATAGATTATTTCTTTACCCTTGGCGAGAAAAAAGAAATTTATTTAAAAGCAGAAAAAAATAATGGAGCTTTTAAATCTATTATAGAAAATTTACACTTTAAAAAGTATGATGAAGATATAAAGTATAGCTACTACAAGATGGATAATCTTGATTATATGAAATATTTTGCAATATTTGGAGAAATATAGGAGGGATAGATGGAAAAAAAATCCGAAATTATGGTGTTGGACTTTGGTGGCCAATATAACCAACTTATTGTAAGAAGAATAAGAGAAATGGGAGTCTATGCATCACTTCATGATTGTGATGTGGATTTAAAAACTCTTGATCTTGAAAATTTGGACGGAATAATTTTGACAGGCGGCCCACAATCAATTCACAGTGACGATAGTCTAAAATTAAATCCAGAAATTTTAAATTTAAACGTGCCAGTTCTTGGGATTTGCTATGGCATGCAAGCTTTAGCTTATCATTTTGATGGAGAAATAAGCGAAGCAGAAAAAGGAGAATACGGAAAAACTCCTTTATTTGTTGACCAAAGATCAAAATTATATGAAAATGTAGCACAAGAATCAATAATTTGGATGAATCACAGAGATCAAGTCACAAAAATTGCAGATGGATTCAAAAAAACTGCTTGGACATTGAACTGTCCAATAGCAGGATTTGAAAACGAAGAAAAAAATATCTACGCCGTACAATTTCATCCAGAAGTTGCCCATTCAGAATACGGATTTCAAATATTAGAAAATTTCGTTTTAAATATTTGTAAAGCAAAAAAGACTTGGATAATGAAAGATTTAGCCAAAGAAACCATAGAAAATATAAAAGAAAAATATGCTGGAGAAAAAATGATTTGTGGATTATCTGGTGGAGTAGATTCAACAATAGCAGCGACACTTGTACACAAAGCAATAGGAAATGATCTTCAATGCATATTTGTAGACCATGGTTTATTAAGAAAAGACGAAGCAAAATCCGTTATGGAACAATACAAAAAAATTGGACTAAACGTAAAAATGGTTGATGCTTCAAAAGAATTTCTTGATTTACTAAAAGGCGTAGAAGAACCAGAAGAAAAAAGAAAAATAATAGGAAACCACTTTATAGAAGTTTTCGAAAGAGAAGCCAAAAAATTTGGCGATGCAAAATATTTAGTACAAGGAACAATTTATCCAGACGTAATAGAAAGCGGAAAAGGAAAAGGTTCAGTAATAAAATCCCATCACAACGTAGGTGGACTTCCAGAAGATATGCTTTTTGAAGGCGTAGTAGAACCACTAAGAGAACTCTTCAAAGACGAAGTAAGAGCGCTTGGAGAAAGCATAGGCGTTCCAGAAGAAATGGTATGGAGACAACCATTCCCAGGACCAGGACTTGCAATAAGAGTGTTGGGAGATATAACAGAAGAAAAATTAGAAATAGTTAGAGAAACCGACGCAATCCTAAGAGAAGAAGTAAAAAATGCAGGATTAGACAGAGAAATTTGGCAATATTTCACAGTATTTACCCCACTAAGAACAGTAGGAGTAAAAGGCGACGAAAGATCTTACGACTACGTAGTAGTAGTAAGAGCAGTATCAAGCAAAGATGCAATGACAGTAGAAGCCTTCGATATGCCATACGAACTCCAACAAACCCTATCAAATAGAATGATAAACGAAGTAAAAGGAGTAGGAAGAATAGTCTACGACATAACCTCAAAACCACCAGGAACAATTGAATGGGAATAGTAGCAAAATTTTCTAAAATGGCTTAATTACAAGCTATATAGAGAATGAAAAATGGCTACTGGTACTCAAATGGTACTGGAAGCAAAAAAGAATAATTTAAATAATAGTTCCAAGTGGTTTACATTTGGACAAAAAATTAGACCGTAGTTTTTAAGCTGCGGTCTTTTTGCGTACATATTTTTATAATAATACTATATGACAAAACCTAAACATAAATTCATAAAAATAGCTATCATGAATAGCTTTATAAAAAATGATTAAAATTAATTGGTAAAATTAGATTATTAATTAATTTAGCAAATAATTATATAATACGACAATAAATTGTTAGTTTAGAATTCTAGCTTTATCGCAAATCTGATATAATAATTATATTACAAGAGGACTGGAATGAGCCGATAAATCTAATCAGAAATAATTGAATTAAAAGGAAAATACACAGATACGATTACAAAGGAAATAGTATCTTTCCTTAATGGTGCAGGAGGATCTATTATTATCGGAGTAAAAGATGATGGTGTTGTGGTTGGTGTTGACAAAATTGATGAAATTCTTAGAAAAATATCTGATATTATAACAACTAAAATAGAACCGAACCCACAAGAAGAAATAAGTTCAGAAATTAAAATTTGATGATTGAAAAACTCTAATAGTAATTCATATAAATAAAGGTCATCATCATATTTATTGTCAAAAGAAATATGGATTCTCTTCTACTGGTTGCACAATACGAATCGGAACAACCTGTAAAGAGATGACACCGGAACAGATAAAAATTCGATATGAGAAAAAATTTATAGTTAATGAATACATGCTTAAGAAAAGATCAAATTCATCAGATTTATCCTTTAGAGAGCTTAGGATATATTACTCTGAAAAAGATTACCATTTAGAAGATAAATCTTTTGAAACTAATTTGAATTTAAGAAATGAAGATGGGGAATATAATTTATTAGCAGAATTATTATCTGATAGAAATAATATTCCGTTTATTTTTGTGAAATTTCAAGGATAGAATAAAGCTTCTATATCTGAAAGAAGCGACTATGGTTATGGATGCATATTAACTACTTATGAAAAAATAAAAAGCAGATTGCGGGCTGAAAATATATGTATTTCTGAAACGACAGTAAGGCCAAGAAAGGACACATATTTATTTGATTTTGACTGTGTAAATTAGGCGATTCTAAATGCTTTAGTTCATAACGATTGGACAATTACCGTGCCGCAGATTTCAATGTTTAATGATAGACTTTATATATTATCACATGGTGGACTTCCTAATGGAATGACAAAAGACCAATTTTTTGATGGAATAAGTAAGCCTAGAAACGAAACATTGATGAGGATATTTCTAAATATGGGACTAATTGAACACACCGTACATGGGATTCCTACGATTGTAGAAAAATATGGGAAAGATGTTTTTGAAATTGAAAGCAACTATATTAGATGCACCATACCTTTTGAACAAGAAGTAATTGACCAAATAGACAACAAAAATGTCGGTTTGAATGTCGGTTTGAATAAAACTGAGAAGAAAGTGATTGAACTTCTTATTGAAAATCCAATCTTGACATCAATTGAACTTTCAGAAAAAATAGGTGTAACAAAGAGAACTATCTAAAGAGCATTCAAATCTTTACAAGAAAAGAAAATGATAGAAGGAGTTGGATCAAAGCGTGATGGAAATTGGATTGTTGCGAGATGAAAATACCACTTTTAATTTCAGGTATATCAATTCAGATTTACTTTAATATGTTTAAATTTAAACCTGTAATAAGTTTTCAGATATATAATTACTAATAACAGTGATATAATTAGTCAAAATAGCTTTACAGTCTAGTTTTTAAAAGCTAAATAGATTTTATAAGGAGTAAAAGTAATGGATTATAAAAAGAAAAAGATATAATTTTAGCAATTTGCTATGACTTCGATAAGACACTTACGCCAGATGATATGCAAGCTCAAGGATTTATACAGTCCTTAGAACAGAACGTGGACGAATTTTGGAACGAATCTAATAAATTAGCAGAAGACAATGATATGGATCAAAATTTGGCATGGATGTACAAGATGGCCAAAGATTCCAGAGGTAAACATATTTTCAACAAGAAAACTCTTTTAGAATATGGAGCAAATGTTGAATTATTTCCAGGAGTCGAAGAATGGTTTGACAGAATAAATAACTATGGAAAAGAAAAAAGCATTCAAGTTGAACATTATATAATTTCATCAGGCTTAAAAGAAATGATTGAAGGAACTAAAATAGCAAGCCACTTTAAAAAGATATACGCAAGTTCATTTTATTACGATGCCGATGGTGTCGCTGTCTGGCCAGCACAATGCATAAACTATACGAGTAAGACCCAATTTCTCTTCAGAATAAAAAAAGGTGCTCTTGATATTAACGATACAAAGGTAAATGATTATTTTAAAGAAGATGAATACCGAGTTCCCTTCAGAAATATGGTCTATATAGGCGACAGTGATACAGATATACCATGTATGAAACTTGTATCTACAAATGGTGGCTACTCCATTGGCGTCCACGGAAAAGATTCAAAAAATAAAGTTTTTAAGATGATAGAAGAAAACAGAATAAAATATTTTACAGAAGCCGATTACACTGAAGGATCAGAATTAGAAATATTAGTAAAAAATATTATAGATAGAACAGCTGCTAACGAAATTTTGGAGAGAAAAAATGCAGAATGCTTAAGAGAAATGAAGAGCGAAAGAACAAACAAGGATGAGAATTATATCAAAAAGGAAGATTTAATAGACCAATTAAGCGAAAGCCCATCATTTTCTAAAACCCATGAAATAATTAAAAAAATGAGCTCTATAGACTCTTGGGAAAGTAAACAAATTGAAAGAATATTAAAAATTGCTTTAGCTAATAATCAAGTTAGATATATTCTTAAGGATCACGATGTGAAAAATTTTATGAATATATTTGTACAAAATCAACAAGTCGTTTTTCTCAAGAAATAAAAGATATTATTGAATAGAATAATATTCTTTGGACATTCAAAAAACAGAAAAATTAATATATCAGATAATTAGATTATTTAATCCAAGAAAAATATAATATGACTTTTTTAAGGCACCTTTTTAAAATATAGGTGTCTATTTTAATGAATTTTACCTTGTTAGGGAGAACCCTAAGACCCCAAAAGATATAAGCAAAGGAGAAAATTATGGATAATAGAACAAGAAAAAATCAACTTAAAATATATTTAACAGACGACGAAAAAGAAATATTTGAAAAGAAAATGAAACTTGCAAATTGCAAAACAATGTCCCACTTTCTTAGAAAATGTGTATTAGAAAAAGAAATTTATATTGTAGACCTAGAACCATTTAGAGATCTTCAATGGTTACTTTCAAATGTAACAAATAATATAAACCAGATTGCAAAAGCTACTAATATGACTGGTGTTATTTATAAGAAAGATATTGATTATATGAGAGAAAAAATAGAAAAATTATCAAAAGAAATATGGGACATACATTCCCCGTTATTAAGAAAATAATTATCTAATTGGTTCGAGATAAGAGAATAAAAGCCTGTTAAAAGAATGGTTTTAATGGTATAATTAAGACAATATAGATAAATATAGGGAGTTGTTTCGAATATCTCATGTTAAAATTTAGTTATAAAAAATTGTTTAAAAAACTTATAGATTTAGAAATGAAAAGTACTGAACTTATGGACAAAGCACAAATAAGTAAAAGTACATTTTATAAAATAAAAAATGGACAAAATGTTACTACAGATGTGCTTTTAAGAATTTGCAATACATTGAATTGTGATATTTCAGATGTGATGGAATGTGTAGAGTTTGAAACAGAGGAGATAAAAGATGAAATTGATTAGTTTGTTTTCAGGAGCAGGTGGACTTGACTTAGGATTTCAAAAGGCGGGTTATGAGATAGTAGCAGCCAATGAATTTGACAAAACTATTTGGGAAACATATGAAAAAACCATGAAGCAAAATTGATAAAAGGCGATATATTTAAAATACCTTCAGATGAATTTCCAGAATGTGATGGGATAATAGGTGGACCACCTTGTCAATCATGGAGTGAAGCAGGATCCCTTAAAGGAATTAATGATCCTAGAGGACAACTATTTTATCAATATATCAGAATTTTAAAAGATAAGAAACCTAAATTTTTCCTTGCTGAAAATGTAAAAGGAATGATGGCAAAAAGACACAACTCTGCAGTAGAAAATATAGTTTCACAGTTTGAAGAAGCTGGATATGATGTATTTATACATTTATTAAATGCAAGTGACTATGGTGTTCCCCAAGATAGAAAAAGAGTCTTTTATGTAGGATTTAGAAAAGATTTGAATATTAGTTTTGATTTACCTCCTAAACCATACGATTATAAGTTGACATTTAGAGACGCCATTTATGACTTAAAAGATAACGCAATTCCTGCTTTAGAAAAGAATAAAACTAATGGTGATAATTGCAATTTTTCAAATCACGAATATTTTATAGGAGCATACTCTCCGATATTTATGAGTAGGAATAGAGTGCGTGATTGGGATGAACAAGCATTTACTGTTCAGGCTTCTGGTAGACAATGTCAATTGCATCCTCAAGCTCCTAAAATGATTAAAAAAGATAAGAATAAGCAAGTATTTGAACCAGGTAAGGAAGAGCTATATAGAAGATTGTCTGTTAGAGAATGTGCAAGGATACAAGGATTTCCAGATGATTTTAAATTCTATTATACAAATCTAAATGATGCCTATAAGATGATAGGAAATGCTGTTCCAGTAAATCTCGCTTATGAAATGGCTAAAGCCATTGACTTAGCACTTAATAAACCAAGTATATTTTCTTATCCTAAACAATTACAAATGATTTAGAGGTGTGTTATGAGTAAAAAAAGCAATAATCAAGGTAGAGCCTATGAATTTGCGTATTTGAATACTTTACATGAAGAAATATCAAAATACAGGGTCTCAAAAATTGAAAAAAACTCAAGCTACAAAGCTGCTGAAAAGGCATGGAATACTTTAGAAGAATCTGAAAAAGATATGTATAAGGTAAGTGCTTTGGCAGGAACTAATACTATTTTAGAATTAGAGCCTTTAATATTAGATGATGGAGATGATGAGCTAGAATTAAAAATTCAGACTGATAATAAGGGTAAAGATGGAGACGTAAGGGACGTTTTAATCATTAGAAAAGGCATAGAATGGGAGATTGGTCTAAGTGTAAAGCATAATCATTTTGCAGTTAAGCACAGTAGATTATCTAAAGGATTAGACTTTGGAGAAAAATGGTACGGTATAAAATGCTCTGATAAATATTGGGAAGATATAAAGCCTATTTTGATTATTTAGAAGATGAAAAGGCAAAAGGATCAAAATGGAGAGATCTTCCTAGTAAAGAAGACGATGTTTACTTACCTCTTCTAAATGCTTTTAAGGATGAACTTGATAGACAAAATAATGTTTTTGGTAAAGATATTCCAAAATTAATGGTTGAGTATCTTCTTGGAGAGTTTGATTTTTATAAAGTAATTGGTATTGACAGTAAACAAATGACACAAGTTCAAAGCTATAACCTAAGAGGTACTTTGAATAAAGAAGGCATAAAACGCAAAAGAAGTGTTAAGCTACCAATAGCTTCGTTACCAACAAGAATTGTAAGCTTAGAATTTAGACCAGGAAGCAAAAATACTTTGGAACTGTACCTTGATAGGGGTTGGCAATTTAGCTTTAGAATACACAATGCAGCAACTAAAGTAGAAACAAGTTTGAAGTTTGATATACAGATAATAGGTATGCCTACTACTATTATTTCTATAGATTGTAAATGGAAGTAGAGGGTTTTATGAATAAAATAGCCGAAGAATTAAATAGCTATCCTGATAATTATTGGGATTTTAAAGGGATAACTAAATCAGGCATACACAATATTGGTAAATACCCTGCTACTATGGTTCCAGATATGCAGTATCAATTATTAAGTGTTATAAGCAAGCATTTAAATAACAAAAATATTACTTTGTTAGATCCTTTTTGTGGATCTGGAACAACATTAGTTATCGCGCAAGAATTAAGGATTAATTCTGTAGGGATTGATATAAATCCATACGCTACATTATTGTCGTTTGTAAAAACTCATAAATATGATAGAACGGATGTTTGTGATGCAATTTCAACAATTAAAAGTAATTTAAAACAGGAATCAAATTTTCCAATATATGATTTTTATAATATTAAAAAATGGTTTAGAGATGATATAATAAAATCTTTGAGTCAAATAAGGCATTGTATATTATTAGAGAGAAGTCAAGATATAAGAAAATTTTTTTGGATTTGTTTATCTGAAGTTATATTTAAATTTAGTAATGATAGGACTAGCACGTTTAAATTACACGCTCTTCCAAAGGAAAAAATAGATTTAATAGAAGATAAATGTATAGAATATTTCATCAAAATTATTAACGATAATTCAGAACATTTAAATTATAGCAATACAACTAGTTCAAATATAATATACGGTGATTCAAGTAGTATCATCAATAATAAATTAAAAGGTAAATTTGACATTATATGTACTTCTCCACCGTATGGTGATAATCCGACAACAGTAACATATGGACAAGCTTCTATTTTATTCTTAAAATGGATTGATTCAAAAGACTTATCTTGCAGTCGAGAGCTATTAGAAAGATATACAACTATAGATAAAATAAGTATAGGTGGAGAAAAAAGAAATATAATTAATACTAAAAATATAAAGTCATTAAATGAATTCTTGGACAAGATTTCATTAAAAAAACAATCAAAAGTAATTAATTTTTTGAGGATTATTATATATCACTTAAAAATATGAATAAATGCTTATCAAAAAATGGCTATTTAATAATGACAGTTGGAAATAGAAGCGTGGATGCAGTAAGGCAACCTTTAGATGATATAAGCATTGAAATATTGGAAAGTTTAGGTTTGAAATTGGTGTCTAAATTCAATAGGAATATTTTATATAAGAATTCACCTTCAAGATTACCTTTTAATAAAAACGAAAGATCGATAAGTACTATATCTCAAGAAACGATATTGTTGTTTAATAAAATGGAGGATTAATGTGAGTGATACAATAAAAAAATTAAAGTAGATTCAAGGTTAATTTACCAACTAGGAGAGGCTTTAATAGATAATAATAAAGTTGCGCTTATGGAACTTATAAAAAACTCATCAGATGCTGATGCTACCATATGTAAACTTACCATTGACACATCTTATCAATCTGAACATGGAAGAGGAAAAATAACTATAGAAGATAATGGTAATGGGATGAATGAGCATATAATTGAAAATGGTTTTTTAATAATAGCATCATCTTTTAAAAACAATTATCAAAAAATTTCTCCAAAATTCAAAAGAATTGCTCAGGGAAATAAGGGAATAGGAAGACTATCATTAAATAAATTAGGAAAATTTGTAAAAGTTACTACTAAATTAGACACAGATTTTTTATTTGAGAACTATAAAGAATTTGACTTAAAAAGAAGTTTTGGGGTTGATAATTTAGATGATATTCTTAAGGAAAATAAGGATAAATATTATAGCTTTAAAATAAATTGGGAAGATTTTAACGCTGATAATGTTTCTATAGATGATGTGAGTATTACTATTAAACACGAAGAGTATAATGATAGTGTCAAATTTAATGGAGAAAATCACGGAACAAGAATAGAAATTTTAGGAATAAAAGATTTAGATTATTGGAAGGAGAAAGAGGTTGTAAATTTAATTAATGATGAAATCAATCAATTATTTAATCCCTTCATTGAAAAAGAATATAGTTTTTTGGTAAAAGTTAAGGTAGATAACAACCCTGTTTTCTCTAATGATATAATAGATAAGGAAAGAATAAGAAAAACTTCATTTTCATACGCTAATTTTTGTTATTTCTCAAATCGAAAGAAATTAAATATAAGTCTGAAAAGGAATAAGCATTATATAAAAAAGAAATTGACAAGTTAGTTAAAATCATGGAGAATTCAAATTTCATTCTTGAAGGAAAAATTGATTATGAAAAACAGTATAAGTTATATAGTGATACATTTGTTGAAATTGATTTAAATAACCTTCAAAAACTTAAGGAAACAATAGCAGATTACCAATGTGATGTCACAAAATTTAATTTATATGATGAAGATAAAATTTTTTTACCAGGCGATTTTCAAGGTGAAATTTTTGCCTATGATTTTCTAATGATAAAGAAATACATCAAATAAAGAAATATGTTAACAATTTCTTAGGTATAAAGGTTTATAGAAATAATTTTAGAATCCTACCTTACGGTAATATTGATAACGATTGGTTGGATATGTCTGGGTATAATACAAGAGTTAAATCCATAATATATAAAAAACATACAACTATAGGCTATGTTAAAGTTGATGGTCTAGAAAATCTTGATAAGATAAAGGAAATGACTAACAGGCAAGGAATTCAATTAGATAATTATGGCGAAAATTTTATTTTATTAATGAAAAATGTAGTGTATGGGACAATATCTAAGATGGAGAAAGAATTTAATGAAAATCTTAACGCACCTAAAGCAAAAACATTAAGAGAAAAAAAACCTGGTGAAATAATAAAATATCAAGTATCTTATTTAAAAAAATTTCTGATCCTCAAACAGAAACCAAAGCTAAGATATCTGAAATAAGAAAAGATATTGAAAATAACAATCTTGATAATTTACAACTGATAGAAAAAGTCAATAGTCTTAATAAAAACCTAAATGATATAAATAAATATAATTTAAAAAAAGAAAATCTCATAAACAATGAATATAAATATATAAATGAATTAAACCCTATTATTGGGAGTGCAATAATTTCACAAGCATTATCACACGAAATAAATAGATTGTCAAACCAGATAGAATCTTCATCGAAGTATATTAGGCGATTATGTCAAGACAATAGTGAAATATGTAATCATATTGATATAATAGACACAGATTGTTTTTACTTATCTAGGTATGCATCATTACTAGACATAAATTCTAGAGCTAAGAGAAGAAAATATGAAACTTTTTAATAGGAGATTATGTAAAGTCTATATTATTAGATAATCCGATTTTTTTTATAAGGGTAATAACTATAAATATAGTATTGAAGGAGATGATTTTTAGTCAGAGGCATAAAGTCAAATGTAAAGATTATAGTAGAAAACATGGTTCTAAACTCGTTATATTGGCTAGAATATTACAAAATTAAAAATCCTATGATCACATTAGTTTTTTTACCAACTCTTAGAAAACTTATTTTTATGATAATGGTATAGGTATAGATAAAAAATATCTGAAAAGATATTTGAGCCATTTGTATCTAATAAACCAGAAAACGATGGGCGTGGCATGGGATTGTATATAGTTTCAGAGTTGCTAAAAGATTTTGGAGCTATGGTTTCATTATCTGAAGAAAAAATATATATGGAAATAAGTATAAATTTATTATTGAATTTTGGAGGATTGATGTAATGTATGATTTTTTCAATAAAGATGACTTAATAATTATTGTTGACGATGAAATAATTCCAAATAATAAAGAAAACTTTAAGTTAATAGATTTACAGGATAATATGGTTACATTAATTGCAAAAAAATTAGATTTGACTATTGATGAATATGAAAATTATTCGCTTTTAGATATTGAGAACCTTCTTGAGGAACAAAACTCTAGTTTAGAAGATTTAATAAATTATGAGATTCCTGAAGAATTCAAGCTAGCAAACTTAGTAAAGTATAATCCATTTGATATTTCTGAAAGTACCATTATCGACAAAATAATGGAAGTTAATGCAAAAAGAAATTTTATAGTATTAGATAAATTTTTAGAAAAAATGAAAATATGAATATTATAAAAAATTATTTAACAAAATTAAGTGAAATTATTTTAGAATACTATATAGGAATTGTTTTTTACTCATCAGATCCAAATGTAATAGAATCTTTAGAAGATTCAAAATTATTCTTAGAGAAGATTGGGTTGGGACATAATGAAATAGAAAATCTATCAATGCATGTAAATTTTGTAGATAAAGGTTCGAAAGATAAACTATTATGTTTTGAAAAAGCATTTAGAAAATCGCAAAATAGTAATCTACTATCTTTATATTCTGAAAGTTATGATAAGACAATTCAAGAATTGAAAGAAAGAATGTGGGATATTAATAATAATGAATCATTAATTCATTATGATTACTTAATAGAAGGAATGCAAATTGATGATATATTTTATGAGATATATAAAAGTAGATTTAATAAAATATATAGTGAAAAATGTTTTGAAGAATATGGAAAATATATAAACCCAGTAAGAAAATCAATACAAATTTATGAAGGAAATAAGAATCTTGAAGAAGAAGAAATAAAAAGAAGGGTTTTTATTTCACGAAGTGTCAAAGAATTAAATAATCTATTAAAGAAGGAGTCTTATTTATCTGAATGTAAAAAAGTGATGATATTAAGTTTGGGGATTTAATTAAAATAGAAGATTCTCATTACATGGTAATTACTCAAGATTGTGACTTGTCTATAAGACTATTGGGCGGAAGAAAATCTAATTTTATTACACTAATAAAAATTAATTATTCGATTGATGATTTTACTAATAATTTAATTTCTAAAAAATTAAATATATATTTAATCAAACATTTGGTGATACAAAGTCTGGATATAATATTGTAGATATTATAAAGTCAGATATAACTTCTTTTAAAAAATTGAACATAAGTGAATCTATGATTGATAATATTTTTATCAATAAGGAAAAAGACAAATGTGATATAAAGTGTAAAATGAAAATATTGAATTAGATCCAAATATTAACCTGTATACAGTAGATAATTTATTTATTGATTGCATATTGATAAACTTTAATAATAGCGATGCTATGAATGTAACAATTGAAAATATTAATAATTCGAAAGAAATTAGACTAGCTACGAAGAAGAATATTATAAATAATTTTAATAATTTTATAGATAGATATTCTAAATTGCAATACGATTCTTTGAAAGAAATATCGGATAATAATCTTATATCTGATTTAATACCTATAGAATTTATATTTGATAAAGGTAAAAAACTCACTGGTTTCTCTATTGGACAAAATAAAATCAAAAGAGTTGCTCATATTGAATATATAAAAGCATATGATTTATTTAAAGAATTTTGGGTAAATATTCTCGCTTATCTTTTAATAGTCCGCCTCTGATATAGTAAATTATATTAATATTTTTTAATTGATAACGGTACTAGGACTGGGATGGGACTAAAAATTTGAAAACGTCCTATAATTAGGTGGATTTAGTGATACAAGAAAAAATAGCATGTGGTATTTGAATGGTTTGGGATATATTGTACGTTTGGAAAAGAAGAGTGGGAATAGAGTAACAAATATGTTTCTGCTATAAAACTGTTGAAAATACAGTATTTCAGCGTTTTGCAGGAGCAAAAAACTCCTTAGTGATACTGTTTTGATACTAAAAAGGTGAAAAAGTAGGCTCAAAAGGGAGTTGTTGAATTTAGGTGAATTCTTTAAAGCCTTCCATCATTTTGGTGGGAGGCTTTTGTGGAAATAGTGGGTGACGAATTAGAAAATTCCAATTTGTTATTGCATATGAAAGTTATGAGTGGTATCCTTTACTTAATATATTATGAAAGAGGGGTGTTCAATTATGAAGAATAGAAAAGTCAATTTTAAATCTGAATATCTTTTGAATACCTCGGTTATTCTGAATTGAGAAGTAGTTTGCCGTGGTTTTATAAGCCACGGCACTTTTTTATCTTTGGTTATTCATAGATATTCATACAAGACCATTTTTAAATTATTAAAAGAGTTTATGGAGGAATTTATGATTAATCTTAGAAAAATTACAGAAGAAAACTTTATTGATGCATTTAATCTGAAATTGGGGAATGGACAGGAAAAATATGTTTCCAATCCAATCCGTAGTTTAGCCCAAGCCTATGTTTACCGTGAACAGTGTCAGCCTTTTGGAATATATGATGAAGACAAAATGGTTGGTTACGTTATGGTCATATATGATTACGATATTCCAGAATATGATATTTGGCATATGATGATTGATTATTCCAATCAGGGAAAAGGATACGGAAGAGTCGCACTTGAACAAATAATCGCTTATATTAGAGAGAAGCCCTTTGGTGATTCAAACAAAATTACACTTACTTGCAATAAGGATAACAAAGGTGCTTTGAAACTATACCATAATGTTGGATTTGCAGAAACAGGTGCGGAAGACGAGGATGAAATTGAGCTTTCTATGGTATTACAGCAATAAATCCAAGTTCGTCTAAATCATCGAATAGTGTAAAAACAAAGCACATAACTTTAAGATTATAAATCTTTTAGCTATGTGCTTTTTCTATGCTTATTTTATATCCGGTGGAACCTTTGCTCTGATACCACTTTTATAGAACTTGACATTGCTTTATTCAAATGGAACATAATCTTTTTTCAAACTATCGGGATAGTTTGCTTTCTAATCCTGTAATTCCTCTTTTGTAATTTCGTTATTCTCATATTTTTCTTTCATTTCCTGCCATTGGTCAAGCATATTGCGTATTCTTAGAATAGCTTCACTGCCAAAATATAAACCTGTGATACTGTTTTGATACTAAAAAACTCTAAAACCACATATAATAGGCATAAAAATAGCCAAAAACAGAAACTACAAAGATACTGGCATGGAATTAAAGAAACAAATATGCTATGGTAATTATTGAATAGGAGTAAAAAATATTGCGAGCAATATTTTTTACGTTTTCCACCATTTATCAAGGTGTGAAGCACCGCAGTATAAATGGATGGAAACCCTTCTTCAGGGAAGAAAAGCCGACGCGACGAATAGGAGCGTTGGCTTTTCTGATTCGCTAATGGGATTGAAAATTACTTAGTAATTTTCAAGTATGATAGTGACTTGCTCAAAGGGAGAGAATGAAAAATGGCTACTGGTACTCAAATGGTACTGGAAGTAAAAAAGAATAAATTGAATAATAGTTCCAAGTGGTTTACATTTGGACAAAAATTAGATCATAACTTAAGTGTTATGGTCTTTTCTATTTTAAAAACATCTTTTTTAATAAGATTCAACTTAAAATATATTTAACAGATGAAGAAAAAGAAATCTTTGAAAAGAAAATGAAACTTGCAAATTGCAAAACAATGTCCCACTTTCTTAGAAAATGTGTATTAGAAAAAGAAATTTATATTGTAGACCTAGAACCATTTAGAGATCTTCAATGGTTACTTTCAAATGTAACAAATAATATAAACCAGATTGCAAAAGCTACTAATATGACTGGTGTTATTTACAAAAATGAAATTGAATCAATGAACAAAGAAATAGAAAAATTGGCAAAAGAAATATGGGATATACATTCCCTATTATTAAGAAAGAAATAAGATATATAAGTTTGTAGAGCTGTCTATATATACAGTTGCAGAAACTTGTTTTATTTGATATAATATATATGTTTATATGGGGGGTCAAATAATGAGCAATGAAATTATATTTACGATAAATGAAGTACTTAATGAAAAAAATATTAGCAAGAATTGGCTTGAAGAAAATGCTAATTTACAAAGAAGTCAATTAAACTCATATGCAAATAATAAAGTAAAACGAATAGATCTTGACGTATTAGCAAGAATTTGTATAGCGCTAAATGTCGAAGTTGGCGATCTTATTAAATTGCAAAGAAATAAAGGAGAACTTTAAATGGAATCAAAAGTAATAGTTATACCTGAAGGTAAGGTATGTGATTATATAGATGGAAAATTTAGAAAAGATACGCCAGAAGAATATGTACGTCAAACTATTGAAAAAAGACTAATAAACGAACATAAATATAATCGAGATCAAATAAGCGTTGAATATACAGTTCAAATTGGTTCTGGTAAAAAGAGAGCAGACATAGTTATATTTCCTGATGAAAAAGTTGATAAAATACAAGAAAATATAAAATTATTATTGAATGTAAAAGTGAAAAATTGAAGCTAGTAACTCTAAAGATGGGGTCGCTCAATTAAAATCATATATGTCAGCTTGTTCCAATGCAGAATGGGGCATGTGGACAAATAGTAAAGAAAAGTTTGTATTCAAAAATATATAGATGATTCTGGATCTATACAATTTATGGACTATAATGACATTCCATCAGCTGATGGAAGCTTAGATGATATTAATAGACCTAAAAGAACAACTTTAAAAAACGCATCAGATGATAATTTGTTATTCACATTCAAAACATGTCATAACCATATTTATGTAAATGAAGGAATGCAAAAACAACCTGCTTTTTTGAACTTTTAAAAGTTATTTTTGTAAAATTGAAGATGAGAGGGACATTCCAAAACCATTAGAATTTTATGCAACAAGTGAAGAAAGATCTAATGGTGATGGTCAACTAACCATTAAAAATAGGATAGAAAAGATATTTGAAAGAGTAAAAAAAGAAAAGAAAAATGCAAAGATCTTTGAACCGAATGATAGCATAAAATTACATCCAAGGACATTATCCTATATAGTGAGCGAATTACAAAAGTATAGTCTTTTAAATACAAGAATAGATATTAAGGGAAAAGCATATGAAGAAATAGTTGGTGCTTACCTTAGAGGGGATCGTGGTGAATTTTTACACCCAGAAATGTAATGCAGATGGTTGTTGAAATGATAAATCCTACTATTGATGAGAAAGTTTTGGACTCATCTTGTGGAACGGGAGGATTTGTTGTAACTGCTATGACTCATGCTATGAAGCAATTAAGGTCAGAATTCACAAAAGATATTGGAAAAGATAAAGAAAACTGGAATGATTATGAAAAGAAAGCTTTCCAAGATAAAATTTCTGACATGGCAAAAATAACTATTTTGGATTTGATATTAATCCAGATTTAGTAAAAGCGACAAAGATGAACATGGTTATGAATAATGATGGCAGCGGAAATATTCTTCAAACAAATTCCCTCTTACCTCCCCATGAATGGACAGATGATTTTAAAACAAGATTAGCATCAGCTCTACAAATTGATAAAAAATCAATTATAAATCACTATGATATAGGATTTTTTGATGTAATTGTAACCAACCCACCATTTGGTAGTAAGATTCCAATAAAAGATCATGCTATATTATCTCAATTTGAACTTGCCAGAATATGGAATCAGGATAAAAAACAGGTAAATGGACAATGACTGATAGGTATCAATCATCTGTTTCCCCTGAAATATTATTTATAGAAAGATGCTATCAATTTTTAAAACCAGGTGGAAGAATGGGCATAGTTCTTCCTGATGCTCTATTGGGTTCGCCAGGCACTGGTTATATAAGAGAGTGGCTGATTAAAAATACAAAGATTATTGCAAGTATCGATTTACACGAAGATACATTCCAACCAAGAAATGGTACTCAAACATCAGTGTTAATCTTACAAAAGAAAACAAAAGAAGAAATATCCAAAGAAGAATCTACTGGACAAATGGCTGATTATAACATTTATATGGCAATAGTTGACAAAATTGGTCATGATAAAAGAGGAAACACTCTTTTAAAAGAGATAATGAAGGAAACGAGATAATGGTTCCTGAAAAACAAAACGTCTATAGATTAGATGAAACATCGGCAGGAGATAAAACAGCCCAAATGGAAAGTATAGAGAAAATTGTTGACGATCAAACAATTCTCGTACCAGATATTTTAGAAAATGGAAGATTAATGAGGGAATATCATGGTAAATTCAGCAGCTAAAAAATTAGAAAAACAACTAATAGAAATAGTTGAAATACCTAAGGATGATATTAACTGGTCTAGTGTTTCTTTGAGCGATATTTTAACTAGAGATAAACGATTAGAAGCATCAACATTTAATATAGATAGAGATCATGCATTACAGCTATTAAACAATAGTAAATATGAAGTAATAACTTTAGGATCAGATAATATTGGGTTTAATGATTGCTACTATGGACCACGTGCAAAAAGAAATTATTTAAGCGATATAGATAGTACGTCTATAGGGTTTCTTGGAAGTTCAGAAATGTTAGATATTTATCCTAAACCAATAAAATATGTTTCTCCCGATAATTCTATGGTTAAACAACTTTCTTTGAGTGAAGAAATAATTTTGATATCTCGATCTGGAACTATAGGTAATGTAACTTTTGTAAATAAGTCATTAGCAAAATATTTAGTTAGTGAACATGCAATAAGGTTAGTTATTGATAAATTTCCTGGATATGTATATGCCTATCTTAAAACCGATATTGCACAAAATTTATTGCATGCAGAGAAATTTGGATCAGTAATATTAGAAATTGAACCAGAAGCATTAAAAAACATGCCTATTCCTAACCCTCCAGATATGATTAAGAAAAAAATTGACGATTTAATTCTACAATCATATGCTAAAAGAGATGAATCAAATAAACTTATTGATGAAGCAACTAAAATTATGATTGATGAGCTAGAGTTACCTCCAATTGAAGAATTAAAGAAAGAAGCTTTTTCTTACAGCAAAGATATTAATTCTTTTCTACAAAATTAAGTGATTTAGATGGAAGATTAGAGGGAAGCTATCATATTCCTTTGATAGATGTTATAGAAAAATATATGAGTAAACATGCCGATTTAAGGTATTTAGATGATAAAGCTTTAGTAAAAGATATTATTTTGCCTGGAAGATTCACTAGAATATATGTTACAAAAGAACATGGAGTTCCATTCATAGGAGGTAAAGATTTATTTCAACTAAAGTCAGAAACAGGAAAATACTTATCAAAAAAGCTCATAAAAACAGGTTAGAAAAAGAATTGCTCATAAAAGAAAATTCAATTATATTACCATCAAGAGGTACACTAGGATCTGTAATGATGGCTATGCTTCATCAAATAGGAAAATATGCTATAAGTGATAATTTAATTCAAATGCAATGTGAAAAAGACTATGTAGGTTATATATTTATTTTTTAAATTCCATATATGGGGAAAAACTAATATATAGACAAAAATATGGTGGTGTTGTGAACGCTATAGAACCTATTCAATTGAAAAAAGTATCTGTACCGTTTTTAAAAGATGTTAAGAAAATTGAACTAATAAATAATCTTGCTTTCAAGGCAAATGAATTACGTTATCAAGCTTACAAACAAGAACAAGAAGCTATTAATATCATGAATAAAGAGGTGTTAGGACTATAAATAGAGTAAAATAGTTATGTAAATATAAGGAGTTCAAGACTTTACTAAAGAAACAGATTTTAAACACAGGAGGAAATTTATGATTATAGCTATTGGAGGAGGGGAAATATCCCAAAATCAAACCTACGATATAGATAAATTCATTGTCGAGTCATCAAAAAAAGAAAATCCAAATTTTCTATTCATTCCTACAGCAAGTAAAGATGCTGAAGCTTATATAGAGATCATCAATAATTTATACGAGAGCTTAGGATGTAAAACTGATACCTTGTATTTATCTAACGTAAAAGTAAACAAGGAAGAGGTTAATCAAAAGATAGAAAATGCAGACATCATCTATGTTGGCGGCGGCAATACTCAATACATGATGAAAGTTTGGGAAGAATATGGTGTAGATAAGGCGCTAATTAGAGCTTATAAAAGTGGAAAAGTACTGGCAGGCTTAAGTGCAGGCTCTATATGCTGGTTTATTGCAGGCCATAGTGATAGTGAGTATATAGAAGGTGTTGAAAATCCAAAACCTATATGGGTTAAGGGTTTAGGTATTATTCCTTATTTACACTGTCCTCATTATGACGAGCCTGATAGAGTAGGATTTGATGAGTTTTATGTTGGACAGCTAACAGATGCGATTGCAATAGAAAATCAAGTGGCAGTTGTTTGGGATAATTATAAGATGTACGTTATTAAATCGAACCCTAATAAAAACGCATATAAAATTTCTTGGAGTGATACAGGTTTGAATAAAGAAGTTTTATTTTAAGGTTTTTCTCCGGTACTGGGACTGGGACGGGACTAAAAATTTGAAAATGTCCTATAATTAGATGGATTTAGTGATATTAGAAAAAATAGAATCTAGTATTTTGAATGGTTTGGGATATATCGTACGTTTGGAAAAGAAGAATGGGAGTAATCGAAAAATTTTCTAAAATGCCTTAATTACAAGCTATAAAGAGAATGGGAAATTGATACTGGTACTCAAATGGTACTGTAAGTAAAAAAGAATAACTTGAATAATAGTTCCAAGTGGTTTACATTTGGACAAAAAATTGAGAATGTGAATTATTTTGAAGAATATCTTCTTAAAAATACAAAATATGAAACAGCATCCACATCAAGACATGAATTTGAAGAAGTCTATAGTGTGAAGATGAAGAAGATTTTATTAAGTTAAATCTTCAAATCAGGTTTAGATAAATTTTGAATTTTAAATATAAAAAATTAAATTTATAATGTGTATGGAGGAGTAAAATGGAAGGTATAAAAGAAGTGATGAGTATTAATATAGAAAATTGTAATTGTGTCAAAAGTGCAAATATTAATATAAATACCAATTCACTTAATATTAAATATGGTTTGAATGGAACGGGGAAATCTACAATTAGTAAGGCAATTTTATATTTTTCAAATAAAGATAATGATTCGTTATCTAATTTAAGACCATATAATTCAGATGTAGATCCTAAAATAAAAATTGTAAGTTTAAGAAAGTAAGATTATTTGATGAAAACTATGTAAATAGGTACCTTTTTGAAAATGATAGCTTTTAAATAATTCATATCAAGTTTTTTGCGTGATAAAGAATTAGATAAGATCAGGGAAAATACAGAAAATTTATTAAAAAGTTTGAAAAATATTTTGAACAATCGGAAGAATTGAATGATTTGATGAACTTTCTTCCTAGTTATAGAAACATCACTAATTTTGATAATGGTAATATTTCAAAAAGAGGTGGCTTAGGAGAATTATTAAAAGGAAATGGTTCGGGATTTGATAATCACGAAGAGTTAAATTCATATAAACCGTTTTATGAAAATAGAGACTTTTCTGATGTATCAAAATGGGCTAAATGGAGAAATGATGGAATAAAACAAATGAATGGTGAATCGTGCCCATTTTGTACTCATAATATGAATTTGGAAAGTATTGAAAAACAAAATAAAACAATATCAACTGTATTTAAAAACTCTGCTTTAAAAACGGCAAATGAAGTATTGGATTTTTACAAAATGCTGTAGAAAAAGGATATATTGAACAAAACTCTGTTAAAATTTTGGAGAGATATATTGGTGATAGTTCTAAATCTAATGAACTATTAGCTGAGATGAATCAGATTGGAATCGAAACAGAATATTTATACGTAAAAATAAAGCAATTATTTAGATTTAAGCCCATGAATGTATCTCGTGAGCAACTCGAAGATATAGAGTCACAGCTGGATAATTTTATTATTGATAATAGACAAATATCTAGATTTTATACAACTGAGAAAATTAAATTTTTAATAAAAGAAATTAATGGGAAAATTGATGAACTAAGAGAAAAACATCAGCTATAAAGACATTATTTCTTAAATGTCAGCAAAAAATGGAGGATTTAATAAAGGATAGGAGAGAAGATATAAATGATTTTTTTCAATAGCAGGTTTTCCTTACAAATTTATATTAAAAAACAATGGGGAAAATAATGCTATTTGTTATTTAATTCCAAGTAATGCAGACGAAATTGACAAAATAGAAAACCCTCAAAATCATTTAAGTTGGGGTGAAAAAAATGCTTTTTCTCTAGTAATGTTTATGTTTGAAGTAGCCAATGATGATGTAGATCTAATTATTTTAGACGATCCTATAACTTCTTTTGATAAAAATAAAAAATTTGCTGTAACAAAAAGATTATTTGATAAGAAGGAGTTTAGTTTTAAAAATAAAACTGTATTGATGTTAACACATGATTTACAGCCAGTTATTGATTACGTACAAGGCAAATTTTAAGAAGATATGATATACATACACCAGTATATGCAACATACCTTATTAATAATGATGGGAATTTAGAAGAAAAAGAGATAACAAAAAGTGATTTGAAAAATATTGTGGAATTAACTCGAAGTATTGCTATCGAAAGTTCTTATGACATCGCTACTAGGATTATTAACTTGAGAAAATTTATTGAATTAACAACACCTAATTTTTAGAAAATTCTGCATATGATGTTTTATCAAATCTAATACATGGAAGATCTTCAGATAAATATAAGAGTAGAATAGATTATGAAAGTAAATCGGATTTTATTAATAAAGGAATGGATTTTATAAATGAATTTATACCTAATATGAATTACAATGATCTAATTGATGAAACAAGCGATGATAAATTATTACAATTAGTTAAAAATGGAAATATATATACACAAATAATAGCGATTAGATTTTTATTCGAAAAAGATAGAGATAGTGGCACTTTAATTTCACATCTTAAAAAAGAATACCCAAATGTGTGTAAATTTGTAAATGAAACAAATCATATAGAAAATGATTATATATTCCAATTAAATCCAATGGAGTTTTTCGAAATACCATTATCTTATTTAAACCAGTTAAAGATATTTTGCAATGAAAAATTAACTAACTAATTTAACATATACTATAATTAATTATTTTCTCCGGTACTGGGATTGGGACGGGACTAAAAAATTTGAAAATGTCCTATAATTAGATGGATTTGGTGATACTCTAAAAAATAGAATATAGTATTTTGAATAGTTTGGGATATATCGTACGTTTGGAAAAGAAGAATGGGAATAAGATACAAGATAAATTGAAATACCTAAAAATATACGTTTATCGTGGTGAAAGATGATTAAAAATCATTAAAATTAACCTAGTTTCTTTTCAAAAGCTTACAGTATTTCGGATATTAAATGCAAGATTGAATTATTCATCTTGCATTTTTTTGTTTGAAATATAATTTTTTATTGTATAAATATAGTCTTACTTTTAATAGATAAGCATTTTATAAGTAAAAACAACAGAGAGAAAATAAGTTGGGGAATGGTGGAAATATCAGTTTTACAATAATTTTTGTATTGTATATTGAAAAAATACAAATGTGAATTTTTATAATGAATGATATAATATAATTATAAATATAATTTTTAACAAGGGGTAGTAGTTGTATGGAAATCATTGTTTTATTACTTATAGCATTGGCTATTATAGGAATTCCTTCATATTTGATTTTTCGTATTTTTAAGAAATTCGATGAAAATAAGATTGTTTATTCTCCGGAAGAAGTTACTAAAAGACTTCGAAGAGGATTCTATTTGTCGAATTGGGGGATTGACTTATTATTTGGGGGGATCCTTTCTTTTATAATAATGTTTTGTGACGTTGATGAGGTTTTTATGCTTGTTGTTACAGTTGCTACATTAGTTATTGGGCTTATTGTATTTTTTGTTGGAAGAATTCAGGTGGGAATGATGACAAGATACATTAATTTTTGTAACAGAGAACGTACAGAATTTGAAGAATGGATTTTACAGAATATGCTGGACATAGAAGAAGCGGCTGCAAGTAGAAATGTATTAAATTCTATAACAAAAGTAACTCCTGGAGTTACAGATGATATGATTTCAGCTATGAATAGTAAAGACATAATCAGTGGTTATAGATCAGTAGGAAAAATTTATACTGGAAATAATATTTTTAAAAATCATTGGCCGATAATTTCTATTATAGGGATAATTCTAATCTCTGTTGTAACTACTATAGTAAAATGATCTTTATTGAAAAATTTATAAGAATTGGGTAGTAAAAATATTCGAAAAATATAATTAGTTTTAACGAATATTTCATTAGAAAATGTATGATAAATTTAGATATTAGGAAGTTTGCAAAAGAAACACTGCAGTAAGAGAGGGATTATGAAATTTATTTATATAATTATAGGGCCTTTTGATTCAAAGGTTGATAGGAAAGCCATTGGAAAAAACGATAATGCTGAAATTATTGGTGTTAGAAATTTGGATGAGGCTAAAGTGGTTGCTAAATCTTTAATTGGGATTGCTGATGTGATTGAGCTTTGTGGGGCTTTTGGGGAAAGTGGTGCAAGGGAGATTATTGATGCAACTTGCGGGAAAATTCCTGTTGGCTTTGTTGGACATTTGGATTGCCAAAATGATTTGTTTGATGAAATTTTTTCTTGAATTTTATTTTAAGTGAAATTTTTAACAATTGATATATAATTTTATAGGAATAATTTGGGGAAATTTAATGATTAAAAAAAGGATAATAGGAATTTTTTTATTTATTACTATATTTTTATCTGGATGTGGGAGAGCTTTTATGGCTGATTATTTATTTTCTTCTGATGATGAGGATTTTTCTAACATTCTTACGGATTTTCTTAGTGCGGCTGATGAAAATGATAAGGAAGCTATAAAGAAGATGTTTGCAGAAAATGTAAGAAATAAGGATAAGTTTGATAAGAAATTAAATGATTTTTTGAAATTTTATAAAGTAAATGCTAGATCCAGCGATTTTGATAGGAATGATATTTTGACTCGTACACAAGGCATTCAAGATAAGAGTTATTGGTGTCTGGATGCTGATTTGATGTTGAAAAAGGGTAAGGAAGAATTTTTTATTTATATGAAAGTTGTAACTTCGGATAAAAATAATCCAAAAAATCAAGGGATTCACATTATTGATTTGTCGACAAAAAATGCTTACGAAGATGGATATTTCCTTTGGCATTCTAAAGATGGAATATATGTGCAAAAAGAAGCTTGTGAAGATTACAAAACTATGATTTTGTATGGAAATAGAAGAGAATATGAGCCCGTTGATAGGAAGCTTTCTGTTGATTTTTTTAGAAATTTTATAAGAGAAAGTACTGACTATAAAAAACTTTTAAAAGAAATAGGAAAAGCTAATGGAGAGGTCTTAGAAGATGAAAATGTTTTTGAAATAAGGCAAGGGGTAAGTGAAAAAACTTATGTAATCTGCTATGTTTCGGGAGATGAAATAATTAAAATGGAAGTGGTAAATGAAGATGAAAGACTTGAGACAATTTATTCGAAAGATGGAAAAAGTGATTAAGTTTTTTTCTTGAATGTGTTTTAAATAAAAACAAATCCTCAAATACAAATTTTAGGCTTTTAAAATTTTTGATTTTTAAATTTGAAATCAAATAAATTTTTGCATGAGGATTTGTTTATTTTTTAGTTGTAAGTGCCTTTAAGGCACTTTTTTAAATTCTTATTTTTCAATAAGTTTTGCTAATTCGATTTATTTTTAGAGTTTATTTATTCCACAATTCTTCTGCGACTGGCTTCCAATCTTTGGCGTAGTCTTCGCATTTGTCGCACAAATCGTCTACGTTTTCTTTTTCTAGTATATCTGTGGATTTTGCCATTGATTTTTTCACCATATCTCTTAATAAATTTGGTTTATTTTTTAAAAGATTTTTTAGCAGATAAAAATTTTTAAAAGGGGAAAATATTTGTCTGATTTTAATTTGTTTTTATGTTTGAAATATTTATTTTTCAATTGTTGTTTTATATTTTTTATGATAATATTATAACTAGGTGAGATTTTTGAAAAATCTTTTATCTTAAAAAAATTATTTGGAGGAATTATGCAATTATCGACTTTATCGTCTTTGCAATGGAACCTTATTGCAGGGGGACTTGCAATATTTTTGTTCGGTATTAATTTGATGGGGGATTCTCTTACAAATTTTGCTGGACCAAAACTTAGGGGATATGTAGAAAAGTATACGTCAAATCCTATTAAGGGAATTCTAGTTGGAATTGTTATTACAGGATTAATTCAATCATCATCAGCAACCACCGTTATAGCTATTTCTTTTGTTAGGGCAGGTGTGATGAGCCTTGAGCAAGCAATCGGTGTAATTTTGGGTGCTAATATTGGTACAACTGTTACAGCTGTTTTGATTGGTTTTAATTTAGATTATTTATCTTATTTTATTTGCCTTATTGGAGTTATTGTTTTTTTATTTTCAAAAAAGAGAAAGGGCAAATATATTGGAGAAATTTTAATTGGTTTTGGACTTTTATTTATTGGTCTAAAAATGATGGGAGATAGCCTTGCTGAGCTTAAAAATATTCCAGGCTTTGAAGATATAGTTACAAATCTTGGCAAAAATCCTATAATTGCTGTTTTGGTTGGAGCAGTTCTTACTGCTATTATTCAATCTTCATCTGCTTTTATTGGTATTGTTCAATCTTTGTATGCGTCTGGAGCTATTGGCTTGAATCTTTCTTTAGGATTTTTATTTGGAGCAAATATCGGAACTTGTATAACTGGAATTCTTGCATCTTTGGGTGGTTCTTTGTCTGCAAAAAGAACAAGTTTATTTCATGTATTGTTTAATGTTTTAATTTCAGCAATATTTTTGCTATTATTGGTGCCTTACGAAGGATTTATTTCTTTTGTTTCTGATAAATTTTCCTTTAATCCTATGATGACAATTGCCTTGGGACATTTTTCATTTAACTTTGTGGGTATGATTTTATTTGTTCCAATTATTAAGCAAGTATCAACAATACTTCACAAAATTATTCCTGGTAAAGATTCAATTTTCTCTGACGTTTCAGACATTGAACTTGAAGAAAGTCTAATAAATACTTTCCCAGCAGCAGCTCTTGACCAAGCAAAAACTGCCATTATAAAAGAAAGTAAAATTGCTCTTGAAACTATAAAATCAACTCAAAAATATTTAAATTCAAGAGATAAAAATGATTTATCAACTGCCAATCAAGCTGAGGCTTTGGTAAATGAAATGGATACAAAAATTCAAAAATATATCTTAGATATTTCTAAATCAAATTTGGTAAGTGAGCTTGAGGGAGAAATTCACAATTATTTACAAGTACAAATAAATGTAGAAAGAGTTTCAGACCTTGCTCAAAATCTTGGAGAATATTTTGATGAAATAAATGAGGCAGGAGAAAAATATAATGATGAGGCCTTGGCTGATTTAAATAGTATTTATGAGCTTGTAATTAATAACTATGTAAATGCCATAGAAGTTTTTGAATCTGAAGATTCAGCTTTGTACGAAACTCTCAGAGAAGATGAGGCAAACTTGGATTTATTAGAACAAAATTTAAGAAGATCTCATTATAGAAGACTTACCGAAGGCGAAAAATTATCTACAGTTGCAAGTTCAGTTTTTGTCGATATTGCATCAACAGTAGAAAGAATTGGAGACCATGCCTTCAATATTGCTCGTCTAACAGTTGATCCTGTAAAGGTTCACGGCGAATACGAAAAGCCAGTTGTTAAAATTGATGACATAAATTAAATAAATTTTTAAAAATCTCACGGAAAATTCTGTGAGATTTTTTTGTGTAAATATTGGGTAAATATTTTCTAGGGTTTAAGATAAAGGAGATTTTATGTTAGAAGTTAAAAATTTTACAAAAAAATACAATAATGGCAAGCTTGCCGTTGATGATATTTCTTTTGAAGTGAAAAATGGAGAAATTTTTGGATTTTTGGGGCCAAATGGTGCTGGAAAATCTACAACTATAAAGGCAATTGTAGGTCTTATCAAAAAAACAAAAGGAGAGATCAGTATTGATGGATTAAAATTAGAAGATGATCCTATTTCATACAAAAATAAATTTTCCTATCTTGCCGATAATCCAGATTTATTTGATAAATTTACAGGAGTTGAATATATAAATTTTGTGGCAGATATTTATGGAATTGATGAAAAAACTAGAGATGAAAGGCTCAATACTTATCTTGATTATTTTAATATAAGAGAGGCTATGGCTGATTTGATTTCTTCATTTTCTCATGGAATGAAACAAAAACTTGCAATAATTGCATCCCTTATCCACAATCCAGATCTTTTGATTTTAGATGAGCCAATGGTTGGTCTTGATCCAAAATCTTCTTTTAATCTTAAAAAAATAATGAAAGAAAGAAAAGATGAAGGAAAGATGGTTTTCTTTTCAACTCATATTATGGAAGTTGCTGAAAATATTTGTGATAGACTTGCTATAATTTCCAAAGGAAAAATTGTAGCAGTAGGTTCGCTTTCAGAAATGAGAGCAAATCTTAATGAAAGTAAATCCCTAGAAGAATTATTTTTGGAGCTTACAGATGAAAAATAAAAGATTAAAAATTCTTTTTAGGAAAAATTTTAAGGAAGAAATCGCCCAATATTTGCCAGGAACAAAAGTTTATGGACTTCCAAATGATTATACACTGAGGATTTTATACATACTTTTGATGTATGGATTTTATACTGTTATGGGACTTGCAACATTTTCTTTGTTGGCGTTTTCGTATTTAAGTAAAAATGATGAATATTCCTATTTTTTATCTGCCAGTTTACTTATAAGTATTTTTACAATAATTTTATCGGCGGTTGATTTGATTTCTGATTATTCAAAAAGCAAGGACACAAATATTTTGATGACTATGCCAATAAAAGATGAAGAAATTTATTTGTCAAAATTTCTTGCCATAGTTTTATCCAAATTTGAAATATTTTATTTTTATATTTTGATGATTTTGGTTTATATATTTAATATGGGATTTTCCTTTATTAAATTTTTTGGCTTGATAATAAATTCATTTCCAATATTTGTAACATCAGTTGCCATAATTTCTATTTTTATAATGGTAATTATGAGGTATTCAAACATAAGATTTTACAAAACCAGTTTAAAATTTATTGGATATGGATTTTTGCTTTTGCTTTTGGGCTTTATATATTTTTATTCTTATAGGAAAAATGGAGATGTAAGTATAATCAAGCTAGTAACAAAATTTTTTCTTGACCATAAAGATAAGCTGTCACTTATATTTTTCCATACAAGAATTTACGGAAAAAGTTTAGGAGGAAGTGGAATAGATTTTATTATTTATACTTTCCTTCTTTATATATACACTTTTTTAATCCTATACATTTTGGCAAAGCTTGCATCAAAAATATATTTTGATTCCCTATTAGGAAATGAAAAAAGAAAAATTCACAAGAAAAATATAAAAATATCAAGCAAAAAATCATCAACTATAATAGCGATTTTTAAAAAAGACTTTAAAACTATTATAAAAAGTCCAGTATATTTGTTTCCAATTATTTCATCTATGATTATTTTTACATGTATATGGGGATTTGGGACAATTGAAATGTTTGATTTTATAAAAAAACTTGATATTTCAAATGTAGAAATATATTTATTTATAATTATTGGAGCATTTGTCTTTAGATTTTTCATAACAGCAAACGACTTGGCAATAAATTCTTCCCTTTCAAGAGAAGGAGAAAGCTTGTACCAAACCCTAACCTTGCCAATAAGCCCAAAAGAAAATATTTTGGGAAGAGCCCTATCAATAAATCTTGTAAATTTAATTATAAATATTTCATTTTGTATGGTATTAAAATTTATAATTAAAATAAATATTCTTGTAAGCTTTGTAATTTTTTTGGGATTTACACTTGCAAGTCTTGTTTCATCTTTTTTGGGACTTTTGATGGATGCAAATTCAGTCAACATTCATTGGCAAAAAGAAAGAGATCTTACAAAAGGCTCATCACAAAACGTAGGTTATTATGTAATTAGTGGAATAATAATGACAATAGTTGGAGTTTTTGCGTATTTAATTTATAATTTTACAAATGTTTACTTGGGATTTTTATTTGTAATAAGTTTAATAATAATTTCTATAATTTTTTTATACAAATCATGTTTGAAAAAATATCAAAAAGGATTTTATGATTTATAAAAAATACAAGAGTTTGATAAAAAAAGATTAGTTTATTTATCGAACTCTATTTTTTTACTAAAATTCAAAATAAAAAAATAAATTTTGAAATTATTTCCTAGAAAACGGTATTTTTAAAAGGAAAAATTGAAAGTATTTTCACACTCTAAGCCTTGAAAATGTTTCTAAAAATTCTTGACTTTTTGAAAGTTATTAATTATAATAACAATATAGGTAATTACCATATACGAGGAGGAAAATATGAAAAAATGGAAAACAACTTTGGTGGCATTGTTAGCAGTATTTGCACTTACATCTTGTGGAAATAATAAAGCAAACGATACTAGTAACAATGCAGCGTCAAACAAGTCTTCAGAAACTGAAAAAAGTTCAGATAATTCTGAAAAGGCTTTCGAAGGTAAGACATTAACACTAGCAGGTCTTGACGGCGGATATGGAACAAAAGGCTGGAAAAAAGTTATAGCTAACTTTGAAAAAAAGACAGGCGCAAAAGTAGAAGCAAAATTTGAAAAAAATATTCACGAAGTAATAAGACCAGAAATTCAAGCAGGAAATGCTCCTGACGTAATTTATAATAATATTGGACAAGAATCAGGTCTTACAGAAACAATGATTAAAGAAAAAATGCTTATGGATATAAGCGATGTTTTGGACAAAAAAGTTCCAGGAGAAGAAAAAACTGTAGGAGAAAAAATAATTCCAGGATTTACAGATACTGCTGTAACAAATCCTTACGGCGACGGCAAAACATATCTTGCTCCATTATTCTATTCACCAACAGGACTTTGGTATAACAAAGCAATGTTTAAAGATGGTGGCGGAAAATATGAACTTCCAAAAACAATGGATGAATTTTTAGCACTTGGTGAAGAAGCTAAAAAAGATAAAATTTCATTATTTACATATCCTACAACAGGATATTTTGACACATTCTCATTTGCAATGTTCTACAACATTGGTGGAAATGAATTATTTGATAAGTTGATGAACTACGATGCAAAAGCTTGGGAAAATGAAGCTACACCATATTTTGAAACAGTAGGAAAAATTTTGGAATACTTAAATCCAAATACAGTAGCTCAAGCTAACAACGAATCATTTACACAAAACCAACTACAAGTTATGAAAAACGAAGCATTATTTATGCCAAATGGAACTTGGGTAGTTGAAGAAATGAAAGATGCAAAAGGCGTTGCTGATGGATTTGAATGGGGCTTTATGCCACTTCCTTCAATGAAAGACGGCGAAAGATATGCATATTCTTGGTTTGAACAAATATTTGTAACACAAACTGCAAAAGAACCAGAACTTGCTAAAGAATTTCTTGCTTACTTGTATTCAGACGAAGCAGCAAAAGCATTTATAGAAAACGGTGGAGCAGTTCAACCAATCAACGATGTTGAAAATATGATAACAGATGAAAATCAAAAATTATTCTATTCAATCTATGGCGATGATGTAAAAGCAGCTCTAGGTGGATGGGCAGCAGCTCCAGCAGTTGAAGGTGTAGATATGTCAAAAGAATTATTTGATGCTATAAACTCAGTAGCAAATAAAGATAAATCTGTAAAAGATTGGCAAAAAGATGTAGTTTCTGCTGCACAAAAAATATCAGAAGCTGTAAAAGCTGAAAAGTAATTGAAAATAATTAAGGCGGTCTATTCCGCCTTAAATTTTTATAAGGAGATATTATGAGAAATAGTAAGGAGAAAAAAAGATTTATAGTATTCGGATTATTACCTTCATTGATACTTTATACTATCTTTATGGTCTATCCTACCATAAATGTATTTTATGAGTCTTTGTTTAAAACGGGGGGCTTATCTGGAAATAAAACTTTTGTTGGTCTAGCTAATTTTAAATTATTATTTTCTGATAGTAATTTTATTAGGTCTTTTCAAAATACAATATTTTTAATAGTAATAGTTACAATCGTGACTATGTTTTTGGCAATTATTTTCGCATCAATTTTATCAAGAGAAAAAATAGCAGGCCAAAATTTCTTTAGGATTATATTTTATATACCAAACATCCTTTCTATAGCAGTTATTGCATCAATTTTTGCAGCAATTTATGGAATGGATCAAGGTCTTATAAATGGATTTATGAGATTATTTAATAGTAATCATACAAACATTCCTTTTTTAGGAGATAGGATGTATGTTGTTTATTCAATTGGCTTTGCGATGATTTGGCAAGCGATTGGATATTATATGGTAATGTATATGTCAACTATGAGTCAAATTCCTGAACATTTATATGAGGCAGCAAATCTCGATGGAGCTGGAAAAATTCGCCAATTTTTTGATATTACCTTACCACTTACATGGCAAACAATTAGAACTACATTAACATTTTATGTAATTTCAAATATCAACATAGCTTTCCAAATTATAAAAGCTTTGACAGGCGGAGGACCTGATGGTGCAAGTCTTACCCTATTAAATTATCAATATGAACAAGCCTACACCAATTCATCTTTTGGTTATGGACTTGCTATTGGTGTTGTCGTGTTCTTATTCTCTTTTATTCTTTCAGCAATAATTCATAGATTGACAAAAAGAGATATCATGCAATACTAGGAGAAAAAAATGAAGAAAAAATCAAAACTTTTTAATATATTTATTTATTTGTGTTTGGTTATTTTTGCCTTATCAATTTTAGTCCCAGTTTTTTGGGTTTTTATGGCATCAATAAAAACAAATCCAGAATTTTATGGCAACCCTTGGGCCTTGCCTATGAGTTTTTACTTAAATAACTTTAAAGATGCATGGGCCGCTGCTAATATGGGAGATTATTTTTTAAATTCTTTGATAGTTACAGCAATTGCTTTGGCTTTGCTTTTGCTTATATCACTTCCATTTTCATATATTTTGGCAAGAATGCAATTTAAAGGAAGAAGATTCGTAACTTCATATATAAAAGCAGGTTTATTTATAAACTTGTCATACATCGTTATACCAATATTTTTGATGTTAAGAGATGTTTCAAAATCTATTCCATTAGCTTTATTAAATAATAGATTTGTCCTTGCATTAATATATGCGTCAACAGCAGTTCCATTTACAGTTTATCTTTTGACAAACTTTTTCTCATCAATTTCTAAATCTTATGAAGAGGCAGCTTATATTGATGGGGCTGGTTATTATAGAACTATGATGGACATAATGATACCTATGGCAAGACCAGCAGTTATTACAGTTATTTTGTTTAATTTTTTGATGTTTTGGAATGAATATATTTTAGCCCTAACTCTTATGACTGATCCATCAAAAAGAACCTTGCCAGTTGGATTAATAAATCTTCAACAAGCAGCAAGAGGAGCAGCAAATTATGGAAGACTTTACGCAGGTCTAGTAATTGTAATGATACCAACATTAATAATTTATATTTTAGTTCAAAAACAACTTACTGAAGGAATGATGGTAGGAGGAGATAAGGGATGATAGATAAAAAAAGAGGAAGATTGACTCTTCCAAGTGAAGCTAATTTTTATGATGAAACTTGCGAGATGCTTGAAAAGCTTGGAGCAGATGCAATAAGAGATTCTGATGGAACATATCTTCCAGATGAGATTAAAGATATAGAAGGAGTTGACATATATACAAACTTCTTTCCAACTCGTGGTCACAACGAATTTGCAGAAACTGTTCCTTTTGAAAGATCTAGATTTTTCTTGATAAGTGATTTTGTAACAGCAACTAGCAATATTACAAAAATAGATTTTCTAAAAGGCTATTACAAAAAACAATTAATAGCTGATTATGATTATGATCCAAAAAAATGGTGGCAAGTTTATGATAGAAGCACAGGCGAAGTAGTTGATCCTTCAAATTGGGAAATTGATAAAGAAAAAGATATAGTTAGTGTAAAAACAATTCCTTATCATGTTTATACAGTAAACTTTTTGGCTTATGGAATTTGGGATCCAGTTCAAATGTACAATCACATAACAAATGATTGGGGAGATGAAGTTGCTCATCATATTCCTTTTGATGTTAGATATGAAAAATCTAGCGAATTTGTAGAAAAAAATTTAGAAAAATGGTTACAAGAAAATCCAAAAACAAATGTAGTAAGATTTACAACTTTCTTCTATCAATTTTCGCTTTTCTTTAATGAAGATGCTAAGGAAAAATATGTAGATTGGTTTGGATATTCAAACAGCGTTTCCCCAGAGGCTATGATTGCTTTTGAAAAAGAATATGGTTATAGATTAACAAGTGAAGATTTTGTTGACCAAGGTTTTTATAATAGTAATTACAGAATACCAAGCAAAAAATATTTAGATTACATTGATTTTCAACAAAGATTTGTTTCTAATAAGGCAAAAAAATTAGTTGATCTTGTTCATAAATATGGCAAAAAAGCAATAATGTTTTTGGGAGATCATTGGATTGGAACAGAGCCTTATGGAAAATATTTTAAAAATATAGGACTTGATGGAGTTGTTGGTTCAGTTGGAGATGGAGCAACTTTAAGAATAATTTCAGATATAGATGTTCCTATGACAGAGGGGAGATTTTTACCATACTTTTTCCCAGATGAATTTTATGAAGGAAATGACCCATCAATTGAAGCAAAAGATAATTGGGTAAAGGCAAGACGTGCTTTATTGAGAAATCCTCTTGATAGGATTGGATATGGCGGATACTTATCTCTTGCTTACAAATTTCCAAAATTTATTGATTATATAACAAAAGTTGCAGATGAATTTAGAGAAATTTATGATATTTCATCAAAGGCAAAACCTTATAAGGCTTGTAAAGTTGCAATTTTAAATTCTTGGGGCTCTATAAGAACTTGGGGAGCTTATGTTGTAGCTCATGGAAAATGGTTTAAATTAGCTTATTCATACAGTGGAATAATTGAAGCACTTTCTGGTATGGACATGGATGTTAAATTTATTAATTTTGAAGATGTAAAAAAAGGAATTGATAAGGACATTGATGTAATAATTAATGCTGGAGATGCTTATACTGCATTTTCTGGTGGAGAAAATTTCTTAGATCCAGAAGTTCTTGCAAATATTAGAAAATTTGTTTATGAAGGCGGAGGTTTTATTGGAATAGGAGAGCCAAGTGCTTACCAACATCAAGGAAGATTTTTCCAACTTGCAGATGTATTGGGAGTTGATGTTGAAAAAGGATTTTCACAAGGATTTGATAGATATTTTACACAAGAAACTAAAGATCATTTTATAACAAAAGATTTAAAAGAATATAAATATGGTGAAGAAAAACCAAATGTTTATGCGATAAATGAAAAGACTCAAATATTAAAATATGAAAATAATGAAGTCTATATGGCAGCAAATGATTATGGTAAAGGAAGAAGTTTTTATGCTATGGGCCTTTCCTATAGTTTAGAAAATACAAGATTGTTAAAAAGAGCTATTCACTATGTTTCTCATAAGGAAGATATTTTAGAAAAATATTTTGCTAAAGACATTAGGCTAGAAGTAACTGCTTATCCTGAAATTTCTAAATATTGTGTAATAAACAATTCAAATGAAAAAGTAAAATCTATTGTTTATGATGGAGATAAAAATGCGCACGAAATAGAAATTGATGCAGGCGAAATTATCTGGTTTGAGGAGTAAATATGGATTATTACAAAAAAGAAAAATTAAATAATATTGTACTTTTTATAATATTTGTTCTTGGAGTTATTTTGCAATTTGTAGGACATAGAAAAGCAGGCTATGGCCCACTTTTAATTCAATTTGTTTCACTAGCGCTTATGCTTTTAGTTTTGTTTTTATATAATAGAAGACATGTTTAAGGAGGTTTGATATGGCTGGATTAAAATTCGAGCATATTTATAAAATATATGATAATAAATTTACTGCTGTAAATGACTTTAATTTAGAAATAAAAGATGAAGAGTTTATTGTTTTTGTTGGGCCATCTGGTTGTGGAAAATCTACAACTCTTAGAATGGTTGCAGGACTTGAAGAAATATCAAAAGGAAAGCTATATATTGGAGATAGGTTAGTAAATGATATTGAACCAAAAGATAGAGATATAGCAATGGTATTTCAAAATTATGCTCTTTATCCACAAATGACTGTAAAAGATAATATGAGCTACGCTTTAAAAATTGCAAAAGTTCCAAAAGAAGATATAAATAGAAAAGTAAAAGCGGCAGCAGAAGTTTTGGGACTAGAACAATATCTTGATAGAAAGCCTGCAGCTCTTTCTGGTGGTCAAAGACAAAGAGTAGCCTTAGGTCGTGCGATTGTAAGAAATCCTCAAGTATTTTTGATGGACGAGCCTCTTAGTAACTTGGATGCAAAACTTAGAGTGCAAACTAGAGCAGAAATATCAAAACTTCACGAGCAACTTGCAACAACATTTATATATGTAACCCACGATCAAACAGAAGCAATGACTATGGCAGATAGAATTGTTATTATGAATAACGGAGTTATCCAACAAGTAGATACTCCTATAAACGTTTATTCAAAACCAGAAAATCTATTTGTAGCAACTTTCATTGGTTCTCCACAAATGAATTTAATAAGTGGTAAAATAATAAAAGAAGATGACGATTATTATATGGAAAATGAAAATGTAAAATTCCATATTAGTCAAGAAAAAGCATTAAAACTTCAAGATTTAGGATATTTATCAAAAGATATTGTTTGTGGAATTAGACCTGAGCATATATATGATGGATTTAGAAAAACTAATTCAACATTAATAGGACAAGTTGATTTTGTAGAATTATTAGGAGCTCAACAATATGCTTATATTAAGTGCAAAGAAGAAAAAATTACTTGCGCTTTGAGCGTTGAAAATTTATTGGAAAAGAATAAGGAAATAAAAATATACCTAGACGAAGAAAAAATGCATTTCTTTGATAAAGAAAGTCAAAAAAATATTCTTCTATAAGGAGATTTTAAATGAAAAATGTATTGATAACCGGTGGAGCAGGTTATATTGGAAGCCATGTAGCAGTTGAATTATTAAATAAAAATTACAAGGTTATAGTATATGATAATTTAACAAACTCATCAAAAATTTCTGTAAAAAGAGTAGAGGAAATTACTGGCAAAAATATAATTTTTTATGAAGCTGATATACTTGATGAAAAAAAATTAAGCGAAGTTTTTGAAAAAGAAAATATAGATGTAGTAATCCACTGCGCAGCTTTGAAAGCTGTAGGAGAATCAGTGAAAAAACCTCTAGAATATTATCATAACAATATAAGTGGAACCTTATCCTTATTAAAGATTATGAGAAAATATTCTTGCAAAAATATAATTTTTTCATCATCTGCAACAGTTTATGGAGATCCAGAAAAAGTTCCAATTACTGAAGATTTTCCAAAAGGAATTTGCACAAATCCGTATGGTTGGACAAAATCCATGATGGAACAAATTATGACAGATTTACAAAAATCAGATCCCGAATGGAAAGTTGTTCTTTTGAGATATTTTAATCCGATAGGAGCACATGAATCAGGAAAAATTGGAGAAGATCCACAAGGAATTCCAAACAATCTTTTACCATACATCGCCCAAGTTGCTGTAGGAAAACTTGACTATTTGAGAGTTTTTGGAGATGATTATGATACAGTTGATGGAACAGGAGTTAGAGATTACATTCATGTAGTAGATCTTGCAAAAGGCCATGTGCTTTCTGTAGATAAAATTGATAAGCTAGAAGGAGTTTCAATTATAAATCTTGCAACAGGCAATGGTTATTCTGTACTTGAAGTTTTAAAAGCATTTGAAAAAGCCTGTGGCAAGAAAATTTCCTATAAAATTGTAGAAAGACGAGAAGGAGATATAGCAAAATGTTTTGCAGATGCAAGCAAAGCTTACGAAGTATTAGGATGGAAAGCAGAAAAAGGCATTGATGAGATGTGCGAGGATTCATGGAGATGGCAATCACAAAATCCAAACGGTTACGAAGAAAAGGAGTAATAATGAATACAACATTAGTAGTTCTTGCTGCAGGAATTGGCTCAAGATATGGACAAGGAATAAAACAGCTTGCAAAAATGGATGACAACGGTTATACCATAATAGATTATTCAATTTATGATGCAATAAAAGCTGGATTTAATAAGGTTGTTTTTATAATTAGAAAAGATATAGAAGAAGACTTTAAAGAAATAATTGGAAATAGAATTGAAAAAATAGTAGAAGTAGAATACGCTTACCAAGATATGGATTTGCCAAAAGGATTTGAAAGTCCAAAAGACAGAAAAAAACCATGGGGAACAGTTGATGCTTTACTATCTACAAAAAATATAGTAAAAGAACCATTTTTAATAATAAACGCAGACGATTATTATGGAAAAGGCGTGTTTGATTCCCTACACGAATTTCTTGTAACAAGCGATAAAAAAATCGACGACAAGTTACAAATAGCTATGGCAGGATATAAATTAAAAAACACCCTATCAGATAAGGGAGCTGTTACAAGAGGAGTATCTATAGGAAACGAAGAAAATAAACTAGTAGACATAATAGAAACTCACGAAATAAAATTAGAAAAAGATGGAAAAATATCAAGTAAAGAGAATTTAGATAGCGATATACTTAATCTAGAAACAACAGTATCAATGAACCTTTGGGCATCATTCCCAGAATTTATTGATATGAGTGAAGATTATTTTATAAAATATCTAGAAAAAAATAAAGAAAATTTAGATTCATGCGAATACGTTCTTCCAGAAATGATAGGAGAGCTAATAAAAGAAAATAAAGCAGATGTAACAATTCTTCCAACAAATGACAAGTGGATAGGAATAACTTACAAAGAAGACCTGGTCCCAGCACAAAAATCCTTCCAAAAAATGTTCGACCAAGGATTATACCCAGATAATATTTGGGAAAAATAATAAAGAAAAAATTTTAAAATGAACCCTCTTAACTGACTAAAATCAGTAAAGAGGGCAATTTTTTTGATTATATGGGATTATCAAATAAAATCACGTGAAAAATAATTTATTAAGAACTAATAAAATATTTTTAAATTTTAAGTAAAAATCAGCAATAATTAAGAATATTTTAAAAGTTTGGGTATAAGTAAAGTAATAAAACTTGGAGGGTGGTATGTTTTTATTTTTTGTATGTTTGATTATTCCTATTTCTTTCTTTTTTATGTATTTTTTCTTAAAGAACAAGGCTTATAAAAAAATTTCTAAGTGGTCTGGTTTTAGAACTAGGCTTTCTATGAAAAATGAAAAAAATTGGGAAATTGGAAATCTTTATGCTAGCAAATTGTCTTTGATTTTTGGGATAATTAGTATGGTTATGACCTTGTTTGTTTTTTACAAATATGATTTGAATGATAAAATTGTTTTGATTTTAATTGGAATTCAAATTGTTTTTTTGATTTTGATTAGTGTGCTTAGTGAAATAAAATTATATTTTGTGAATAAGAAAGGGACTGTTTGAAATGATTATTTCATTTTCAAACAGTCCCTTTTTAATTTCTATTTTATATTTAATTCTTTATATTCGTAGCCGTTATCTTCTGCTATTCCTTCGTTTGTAACATATCCATCGTAAGTATTAACTGCAGAAATTATTTCAGGAGATTTTTCGCAGGCATTTTTTAGTCCAAGATTTGCTATTGTTTTTATATATTTCGTTGTTGCATTTGATAGGGCATAAGTTGATGTCATAGCAACTGCTCCTGGAATATTAGCAACAGCATAATGAATTACTCCGTGTTTTACAAAAACTGGATCGGTGTGGCTTGTTGGATGTCCTTTTGTAATATCTGTTGAACCACCTTGGTCGATTGCAACGTCAACTATTACTGAGCCATCTTTCATTTGTTTTACCATATCTTCTTTGATAAGTTGTGGAGCACGTCTTCCTGGAATTAAAACTGTTGAGATTACTAAATCTGCATCTTTAACAGAATCTTCAATATTTATAGGATTTGAATAGAGTGTTTCTATTTTATCTGGGAAAATATCTTGTAATCTGCTCAAAGCGTCAATATTTACATCCAAAACTGTAACTCTTGCGCCCATTCCTACAGCAATTCTTACAGCTCCAGCTCCAACAGTACCAGCTCCAACAATTACAACGTGAGCAGGTCTTACTCCTGGAACTCCTTGAAGTAAAATTCCTCTTCCGCCTTCGGGCTTTGTTAAATATCTTGCACCTTCTTGAACAGCCATTCTTCCAGCAATTTCACTCATAGGAGCTAGAAGTGGTAATTTGTTATCAAGTTTTAAAGTTTCATAAGCTATGCCTGTAACTTTTTTATCGACTAATTCTTTTGTTAATTCTTCATTACTTGCAAGGTGGAGATAAGTATATAAAATCAAACCTTCTCTTAAATATTTATATTCTTCTTTTAAAGGCTCTTTTACCTTGTAAACAATATCAGATTTTTCCCAAACATCTTTTGCTGAATCGACAATTTTTGCGCCAACATCTTCATAATCTTTATTTGTAATACCAGAATTTAAACCAGCATTATTTTCAATTAAAACTTCATGACCAGCTTTAACTAATTCCGCAACAGCGCCAGGCACAGTTGCAACTCTAGATTCTTGGTCCTTAATCTCTTTTGGTATTCCTATTATCATATTTCCTCCTTATATATTTCGAAATATCTCAATTAAAATATACCCAAATCAAATAAAAAATCAAAAATTTTAATTATTTTTCATTAAAAACAAATTTTTCCAAATAGTAAGCAATTCCATCATCATCATTTGATTTTGTAATAAAATCAGCTTTTTCTTTCATAAAATTAGCACCATTTTCCATAACTACACCAAGGCCTGCCATCTCAATCATGGTTTGATCGTTCTCCTCATCGCCAAAAGCAATCACATCTTTCATATCCATATCAAAATATTTAGCAATTTCAACAAGACTTTCTCCCTTGCCAATTCCCTTTGGCATAATTTCATAAAAATAAGGAGTAGATTTTACCTGAGTAGTTTTATTAGAAAATTTATCCATTAATTTTTTTGCATCATCATCAATCAAGTTAGGATCTTGAGAAAATAAAATTTTATTAGGAGCGAAATCCAAACTATAAGCTAAATCATCAATGACTTCATAATGAGTAAAGGCTTTTTGACAAATTTCCTCAAGCTTGTAAGTTTTAGAAGAGCTTGTAATAATTTTATCCTCAGTGTAAATAATATAGTGCATAAAAAGATTTTTTTCGCTAAATTGCAAAATTTCTTTTGCAAGGTCAAAATCCATAGGATGATTAATAATCACATCCTTTGTTTTATAATTAGTAATTCTTCCACCATTAAAATTAGAAATAAGCCCACCATATTTTTCAAATTCCAAAATATCCGCAAAAGGATAAACCCCAAGAGGATCACGCCCAGATGCAATAACAACAATATGACCAAGCTCTTGCGCCTTAATCAAAGCATTTTTAGTTTTTTCAGTAATCTGCCTTTTCGAATTTAACAAAGTACCATCTATATCAACTGCAATAATTTTTTTCATAATTACTCCTTTTCTTTTCATAGTCTAATTATAATAGAGATAGCAATTTATTCAAAAATAAATTTTATTTTAAAATGAGATTTGATTTAAAAATTTTGTTCTTGTAACATAAGTTACCGATTAAATATTTTTTATTTTGTATTATAAGAATGTAAGTAAGATAAAAAAAAGAAAGGATTTTATTATGTTTTGTTTTCAATGTCAAGAAACAGCCGGCAACAAGGGCTGTACTAGAGTTGGTGTTTGCGGGAAAAATGAAAATACTGCCAACAGCCAAGATTTATTAATTTATGTTACAAAAGGACTTAGTGAGGTTGTAAATAAAATTGGAGAAGTTGATTCTAAATATTATGATTTAATTTCAAATAATATGTTTGTAACAATTACAAATGCAAATTTTGATGAGGAAGATATTTTAGATAAAGTAGAAAAAACTTTAAAGGCTAAGGATAAATTAATTGAAGAAAATAAACTTGAAAATTTATCTGATGCAGCAAAATATACAAGTGATGATAGGGATGAGCTAAAAAGAAAAGCTATTGAAGTTGGAGTTTTAAATATAATTAACGAAGATGAAAGGTCTTTGGTTGAACTTGTAACTTATGGTTTAAAAGGAATGGCTGCTTATAATCATCACGCAAATGTTTTGGGCTATAGAAATGAAGAAGTTGATAAATTTATCGCCCAAACTTTGGAAAAAACTTTAAAAGATGATAAAGATATTAATGATTTAATAAATTTAACAATGGAAACTGGAAAACATGGCCTTATGGCAATGGAGCTTTTGGATAAGGCAAACACAGAAAAATTTGGAAATCCAGAAATCACTGAAGTAGATTTTTCTGCTGGAGATAATCCTGCGATTTTAATTTCAGGTCACGACCTTAACGATATGGAAATGTTGCTTGAACAAACAAAGGGTACTGGTGTAGATGTTTATACTCACTCAGAAATGTTACCTGCAAACTACTATCCAAAATTCAAAAAATATGACCACTTCCATGGAAATTATGGAAATTCTTGGTGGAGTCAAAATGAAGAATTCCAAAAATTCAATGGACCAATTTTGATGACAACAAATTGTATAGTTCCACTTAAAAAAGATAATGACTATCTTGATAGGTTATTTACAACAGGAAATGCAGGATACCCTGGTGCAAAACACATAGAAGCGGATGAAAATGGCAAAAAAGATTTCTCTCAAATTATTGAGATGGCAAAATCTTGCAAGGCTCCAGAAAATTTAGAAAATACAAAAATTGTTGGAGGCTTTGCTCACAATCAAGTTGAAGCACTTGCAGAAGATGTAGTAAAAGAAATTAAGGCTGGAAATATTAAAAAATTTGTTGTAATGGCAGGCTGTGATGGAAGACACAAGGGCAGATCATATTACACAGAATTTGCCGAAAAATTACCAAAAGATTATGTGATTTTGACAGCAGGCTGTGCAAAATATAGGTACAACAAATTAAATCTTGGTCATATAAATGGAATTCCAAGAGTTTTAGATGCTGGTCAATGTAATGATTCATATTCTTTGGTAAAAACTGCACTCTTATTACAAGATGCCTTTGGACTTGAATCAGTAAATGATTTGCCACTTGAATTTAATATAGCATGGTACGAGCAAAAAGCTGTAATAGTTTTATTGGCTTTGTTAAGTCTAGGAGTGAAAAATATTCATCTTGGACCAACTCTCCCAGCATTTTTGTCAAAAACAGTTGTGAATTTCTTGGTAGAAAATTTTAATATTTCACCAATTACAAATGTAGAAAAAGATTTGGAAATAATTACTGCATAAAAAGAAAAAATAAATTTATATACATTTAAAAATACTTCCCCAAAATTTAAAAATTTTTTTGGGGAATTTTTTATTTTGAAATTAAAATTTAATTAAATATTTTGGAAAATTTTTTAAATCAAATTTGGAAAAAGTTTTCTTGTATGTTATCATAAACGTAGAGAGGTAATATGTATTATATTGGTATAGATATTGGATCAACTGCTAGTAAGTATGTTGTCCTAAATAATGAAAAAAATGAAATACTTTATAAAGAAGTTATAAGCAGCGGATGGAATAGCAAAGAAACTGGCAGAAAAATAATCAAAAAGCTAGAAGAGTTGGGATATGATAGAAAAGAAAGTCATATCACAGCTACAGGTTATGGAAGAATTGCCGTAGATTTTGCTGATAAAATTATTACAGAAATTACTGCCCACGGCAAGGGCGCACATTTTTTGGGCTCAAAAGATAGAACTATAATCGACATTGGCGGACAAGATACAAAAATAATTGTCCAAAACGAAGATAGGGTTGTGGATTTTTTGATGAATGATAAATGTTCGGCTGGAACTGGGAAATTTTTGGAAGTAATGGCAAACAGGCTTGGTCTTGATTTGAAAGAATTTTTTCAAATGGCAAAGAAAGGCAAGGACATAGAACTTTCTTCAACTTGCACAGTTTTTGCAGAATCTGAAGTTGTTTCTTTGATGGGCAAAGGAACAAAAAGAGAAGATATTGCAAGCGGGGTTATAAATTCTATTGTGTCAAAAGTTTCAAAACTTGCTCAAAAAAAATCTGATACTGATGGATATTTTCTTACTGGTGGTTTTTCAAATAATGAATACATAATGAAAGCTTTGGAAGAAAAACTTAACAGTAGTGTTAAAAGTCATCCCGATGGCAGATTTGCGGGAGCGATTGGAGCTGCTATTTTATGAACATAAAACTAGAAGATTTGAGAAGAGAAGCCTATGTGGATGCAATATATGCAAAAATGGAAAATGACAATGTAGTTGGAGTTTTTTCAGATAAGTTTGATGCTCTCTTAATCTCTTATGGTTTTATTGTTTACCCAATTATTGGACTTGATAGCTATATATTTGATTACTACAAATTAGAAAATGTATGTGATCCAATTAATTCTACAATTGCCTATCTAAAAACTAAAAAATGCCCCTTGATATATTCTTCAAAATTTTTTGTTCTTGATGATTATTGCAAGAAATTTAATGAGTATTTGGAAAAAAATACTAACAAAAAAATTGTTTATGAGAAAGATTTAAAAAAATTTCTTGAAAAATTGGACAATAGAAATTTTGATGAAAAAATATATTTTGAAAGTCTTGGAAAAATCGAAAAAATTAATCAGATATTAAAAGATTTACAAGAAAGTGATATTAGTGGGACTTTGCTTTATAAATTAGAATTTTACATAAGATTTATTAAAAACTTAGATGATAGAATTTCTTTTTTATTAGAGATAAAATCCAAATATAAAAAGAAAAACATAAAAAGAAAAATTATAAAAGCAACTTGTCCATTTGCTATAAGCGATATTATCGACAAAAAAGTTTACGAAAATTATAAAATAAGTAAATCAAAAAAACCAGATTTTACTTTCAAAAATTGTATCTATAAGGCGGATAAAATTTTAACTTATGAGGAGATATAAAATGGATAAAAATCATAAAATGTGGGACGATTTGAGTATGGATCTTGATAAGCACGATTTATTGTGTGAAGTTTTACCACAAGCTTTTGGGGATGTTTTTTTATCACAAGAAAACAGACCAGAAAAAATGGATTATTTTAATGCAGTTACAGCAGATATTCACGGAGTAAGACCTGCTGAATTGATTGAGGCTCAAAAAAATGGACAAAAAGTTATAGGAAGTTTTTGTATCCATGTTCCAGAAGAAGTTGTTTGGGCAGCAAATGGAATTTCTACAGGACTTTGCTCAGGCTCACAATTTTGGGTTCCAGGTGGAGAGAAAAAATTGCCAACAGCAACTTGCCCTTTGATAAAAGCATCACTTGGTGCAAGATTTGATAGAACTTGTCCATTTTTTAGAATAGCAGATTTATTTGTTGGAGAAACAACTTGCGATGGCAAGAAAAAAGCTTGGGAAATTTTGGCAGAAGATGCCCCAATGTATATAATGGATATTCCACAAATGAAAAGGGACGAAGATTTCCAAAAATGGGAAAAAGAAATCAAATTATATATTGATAAATTAGAAGAATTAACAGGAAATAAAGTAACAGCAGAAAGCTTGCACGATGCAATTGTAATGATAAATAACAAAAGACGTGCAATGCAAAGACTATACGATTTTAGAAAATTAGATAATGTTCCAATTTCAGGAAGAGATACACTTTTAATTACACAAATTTCATTTTTCGATGATCCAGTAAGATTTACCCAAAAAGTAAATGAACTTTGCGATGAACTTGACAAAAGAGTTAAAGAAAATGTATCAGTATTTAAAAAAGGAACAAAAAGAATTCTTCTTACAGGAACTCCACTTTCAATTCCAAACTGGAAATTACACCAAATAATTGAAACAAACGGTGGAGCAGTTGTTGGAGAAGAATTGTGTACAGGAATTAGATATATAGAAAATCCAGTAGACGAAACAAAGGGCGATTTGGATACAGAAGTTAAAAATCTTGCACAAAGATACTTGGGAAGTATAAATTGTGCTTGCTTTACACCAAATACATCAAGAATTGATGATATAATAAGACTATATCACGAATACAATGCCGATGGAGTAATCGACATCAACCTTAAATTCTGTAATATTTACGATACAGAAGGATATTTTGTAGAAAAAAGATTAAAAGAAGAAAATATTCCTTGCATTGGAATAGAAACAGACTACACAGACGAAGATGCAGAACAATTAAAAACAAGAATTGGTGCATTTATAGAAATGCTTGACTAATGAAATATTTTATTCTAGTAGAAAATGCAATGATTGCGACAGAGCTTTTAGAAATTTTAAGAAAAGAAAAAATAAAAGCAAGCCTTGCGCCAACACCAAGACAGGCTAGCCATGCTTGTGGAGTATCAGTTTATCTATACAATAAGGAAGATTTAGAAAAAATTGAGCCATTGGCAAAAGAAAATAAGATAAAAATTGATGAAATTTTTGAATCAAATTTAGATTTTAATACAAAAAGAAATAAATTTTTATAAGCAAAAAGCGATGGAGAAAAAACTTCATCGCTTTTTAATTTGAAAAAATTTAATAAAAGATATAATTTTAATAGAGGTGGAAAATGAATTTAAGACAAATACCAATTTTTAAAAATTTATCAGAAAAAGATTTGAAATTTTTACAAGAAAAAATAAAAATCGAAGAAAAAATTTATGAAAAAGGCTCATATATTTTTAAACAAGGCGATATAAAAGAAGATTTATATTTTTTAATAGAAGGCTCAATTTTAGTCGCGAAATTTGACGCAAATGGGAAAAGATCAATAATTCAAACATTCAATCAAAAAGCAATTTTTGGGGAAGTTTATGCTTACCTAAAAGAACCTTACGATTTTTCAGCCTATGTTCAAAAAAAATCAAAATTAATAGTAATAAAAGAATTTAGAAAATTGATAAATGAAACCATGCCAAAATCATTTTTGCTAAATTATATAGATTTAATTAGCAAAAAATGTCTTGTTTTAAGCCAAAAAAATCAAATAACAAATCAATTTACCCTAAGACAAAAAATAGGAAATTATTTATTGATAGAAGAAAATGATGGAAAAATTATTTTAGACCAAACTAGAGAAGAACTAGCAGATTTTCTAGCAACAACACGACCATCACTTTCGAGAGAATTATCAAATATGGCAGATGAAAATATAATAAAAATAAAGGGAAGAGAAATTTATATTTTGGACAAGGACTTGTTGAAAAATTTATTGTAAAAAGTTTATTTTTATACAAAATAATTTATTTTGTTGCTGTAATCTGATATAATAATAAAAGAAATTAAAAAATATATAAAAGGAGGTCTGCGATTTTTTCGCAAGTAAAATGAAAAAGAAAAATATACAAAAAATAGCTTTGATAATGGCTCTTTCAAGCACATTTATAATTAATGGAGCAAATAAGGCTATAGCTGATGAAAGCGTTTATAAAGATTCTACAATTGAAAATCCTTCTGGAGAAAAAGACACAAAGGCAAAAACTTACGAACAAGCAAAAGAAAATTACGATAAGGCAAAAGATAATCTTGACAAAGAAGAAAAAAATCTAGAACAAAGCCAAAAAGATTATGAAAATTCCAAAGAAGAAGAAAAAAATCTTGAAAAAGAAAATAAAAATTTGGAAGAAGAAAATAAAAAAGCAAAAGAAGATTTGGATTCAACAGTAGAAGATTATAAATCCCAAAAAGAAAAAGATTTAGAAAATGCAAAAAATGAAAAAGAAAGTGCCGAAAAAGATTTAAAAGAAAAAGAAGAAAAAACAAATAAGGCAAAGGAAGAGCTTGATAAGGCAGATGAAGAAGAAAAGAAGGCTAGTGCTGACTTTGAAAAAGAGAAAGAAAAAAATCCGGATGCTGAAAAAAGTTTAAAAGATGCCGAAAATAAGAAAAAAGAAGCAGAAGAAAAAGAAAGCCAAGCTCAAAAAGATTTGGATGAAAAAAGTGAAAGCCTAAAACAAGAAGAAGAAAAATTAGCTTCACTGAATAAAGACCAAGAAAATTTGAAAAATGACCTTGATAAAGCAAATGAAGAATTGGCTAAGATAAAAGATGAAGAAAAGAATCTATCAAACGAAATAGATGAAATAAAAAAATCTATTGGAGAAGTAAGCGAAGATAGCCAAAGCTATAAAGATTTACAAAATAAGTTAGGAGAAAAAGAACAAGAACTTGAAAAAATTAAAGAAAATCTTGAAACATCAGAATCAGATAGAAAATCTATTGAAGATAAATTATCAAAACTTCAAAATGATATTGAAAATCTAAAAAAAGAAAATGAAGAATTTAGCAAAAAACTTGATGATTTAAATAAGGAAAAATCACAAAAAGAAGAAAGCAAAACTGAAAAAGAAAATAAGCTGAATGAAGACGGTACTAAGATAGGAAATCTTTCCAAAGAAAATGAAAATTCACAAAAAACTATAGACGAAGAAAAGGAAAATATAGAAAATCTTAATAATGAAAAAACTGAAAAAGAAAATTCTATTAAGGGAAAAACTGACGAAAAAACAGAGCTTGAAAAAACTCTTAACAGCAAAAAAGAAGAATTGAAAAGATTAGAAGAATCTTTGAAGACTGTAAGCGAAGAAGAAAAACAAAAAGCAAAAGAGCAATGGGACAAAGGCTCAGTAGGATTTTTTGAAAAAAATGGTTCAACAAAGGCTGTTGAGGTATTTACAAAACTTCCAAACAATGATAGGGCTAAAAAAATTGGTCAAGAGTATTTGGCTGCAAATAAAAATATGTCACCTGATGATTCTAGAAGTCTTGAAAATATGAAAAAAGCTATTGAAGCTTTAAAAGTTGTTAATGAAAAAAGACAAACCGATGGTGGAATTGATGGAAGAAAATTAAGTATTCTAAAAATCAGCGATTTTGATATGGCAGTTGCCCAAGCAAATGCGAATTATTCAGCTAATAAAATCGAACATGCAGGAATTCATAAACCACCTTTTGAAAATTTATCATGGGGAGGATCTGACAAAGGACAAGCAGCAATTCAAGGCTGGTGGGATCAAGAAAAAATTTTATTTGATTATTTGAGAAAAAAAGGCTGTAAAAGTAGAGAAGAAATGGGAAACTATATAGCTTTACACAGCGACGAAATATTTAAAGATACAGGAATATCAAAAGATTTTCAACAAGTAGGGCACTATACAAATTTAGTTGATGATTTAATGTGGGGACAATTTAAATTTGGAGATTCTAATACATCTGGATATGCTATAAGACCAGGAATGTTTGGATACGTTCAATCTCTTCAATTAAATTATACTAAAGATAATGAAGCTTATTCTATAGAAGAATACGAAAAAAAATTCAACGATTATTGTGAAAATCTTCAAAATTTAATGAAGGGAATAAAGACTCCTAGTAAAGAAGAACTAGCAAAAAATCGAAGAGTTAAAAAAAGAAATTGATGCTTTAGAAAAACAAATTGCAGCTAAAGATTCTGAGATTGCAAAAGAAAATGAAGACCTACAAGCTATAAATCAAGATATAGAAAATAAGAAAAATGAAAATCAAGAAAAAATTAATATACTTGAAGCAAATAAAGAGGAAATTCAAAAATTAGAAGAAGAAAAGAAAGCCTTAGAAAGTGAAATAAATAATTTAACAGCTGAAATTAATGAGCTTGATGCTGAAATTGCAAATCACATAGCTTCTAATAAGGAATACGGAGAAAAATTAAAGACATTAGAAAGTGATTTAGCTAGTACAAATAAAGAGCTTGAAGAAAAAAATAAGGAAATAAAAACACTAGAAGATGCAAAAACAAAAGCAGAAGAAGAAAAAAATAATCTTCAAAATCAAATTTTAAACTTAAATGAGAAAAGAAAAACTTTAGAAAATAATTTGAAAGCTAAAGAAAAAGAATTAGAAGACAAAAAATCAGAAGAAAATTCTAAAAATGAAGAAATAAATAAATTAAATGAAGAAACTAATAAGCTAAATCAAAATATAGAAAATATAAATAAAAATATAAGTGATTTAAAAACTAAAAAAGATGAAGCGGCAAAGGCTCTTGCAGAGGCTAGCGAAGAATTAAAATTAGCAAATGAATTATTAGAACAAAAAAATCAAGAATTTGAAAGTTATTCTACGGCAAAAGAAAATCTAGCTAAGGCAAATAGAAAAGTAAAAGCTATGAAAAAAGTTTTTGAAGATTTAAAAAAATCAAAAGAAGATGCCGAAAATAATTTAAAATTGAAAAATGAAAATTTAGCAAAGGATGAGGCTGATTTTGAAATTGCTCAAAATATTGATGTAAATAATCCACAAAGTTATGAAAATATTGAAGAAATAAATAAAAAGGTAAAGGCAAAAGAAAATGCTCAAATTGCTTTGGATAAGGCAAAAGAAAATCTTGATAGACAAAAAGAAAAAACAAATAAATTAAAAGATGAATTTGACGAAGCTAAAAAAAGATACGCTATGGCTCTTGCAGATTTCAATTTTGCTCAAAAAGATTTGGAAAGATTTATGTCTGTAAATATAAATCTTGATCTTGACGGAGGAGATTTAAATGGAGTTTTGGGAAATGTAGCAATAAAAGGACAAAGAAATACAAAATATAAACTACCAAAACCAATGAAAAAAGGATTTAAATTTTTGTATTGGAAAGATGGAGATATAATTTATTATCCAAATTCTGAAATTTATTTAAAAGATAATATTAATTTAAAAGCTTATTGGCAAGAATTAAAAGAAGGCAAAGAAAAAACACAAAGACCTAAACAAAAAATAAAAACAAAGGATAATCAAAGCAAAATAAAAATTGAAAGTCCATCAACAAATAATCCAAAAACAGGAGTAGGAAATAAAATATCCATAATTCTAACAAGCTCACTAAGCGGATTATTGTATGCTTTATTAAGAAAAAGAAAATAAAAAATTGATAAAATAAAACTACCAGCAAAAAACTGGTAGTTTTATTTTTTATTTATATATATTTTAGGTAAATTAAGCGTTTTATAACAGTTTATATTTATTTATTTATGTAATCTGTAGTCAGTTGAATTTTTTAAAAAAAATTTAATATTTTTCTATAAAAAAAACGCCCCGATAAAGGGACGATATAAACGTGTTGCCACCCTAATTCGCAAAATAAATTTTGCCTCATTAGTAAGACTAAAACGCAGTCAACGGGAAGCTTATGTATTATACTTCCAACTCCAAGCCTCTATTCAATTAAAAATATCATAGTTTCTTTCAGCAAACGAAACCTCTCTGCGATTAATATTTTTTAATTTACTTAACTCTTCTTAGTATTGATAAGATAATACCATGCTTTTTAAACTTTGTCAAATATATTTATAAATATTTTAATATTTCACTTTTAGAGTGCAGCAAAGATTTTTTGATTTTTATAAAAATAATTGAATTTTTAAAATTAAAAACTCTTACAAATTAATGTAAGAGTTCTACCTATAAATTTTCTACCAAATTTTTAATTTTATCTCTAAATTCTTTTGCGATTTTTATATCGAAATTTTCGCCGGCTGTTTGGAAGTAGTGGTTTAATTCTTTTACTGATTTTGCTATTTCTGGATTTTCTTTGCCACTTTCTTCTTTTATTTTGCTTGCTTTTTCTAAGTAGGTATTTATTTCTTCTACAATTTGCATTGTTTTGTGTTCTTGGTCGTTTTCTTCTAGTAAATATCTAAGTGTCCATTTTATATTTGTTGGAGTGATTGTTGCTTTGTGTTCTATCACAATGCCGTTTTCTCTCATTTTATCTATAAATGGAAACAAATCATTTTCTTCAAAATCTTTAAAAAACGCAAAGGTAAAATCAAATTCTTTTATATATTCTCCTTCGGATTCTATTTTTTCAAAACCATCAATTTCTGCAAGGTAGCCTACTTTTTGTTCAACATCTTCCATGCCAATTATTTTTAATTTTACATTTTCTTTTTTGCATAAAATTCTTAATTTTTCTTTTTCTATATCATTAGCGTTAAATAAAATTATTAAAGCCATACAATCTCCTTTTATTTTTAATTATTATTACTATACCCAAAAAGTTATTTTACTCACTTTTGGGTATAATATAATAAGAGAAAAATTTGGGGAGAGATTTATGAAAGATTATAATTATGAAAATACTAGAATAAAAGAAATTAATAAATTGCTTGATGAGGCAAGAGAAGCCCTTGGAGTTTTGCAAAGAGCAAGTATAAGAGTGGGAAAGGCGTCTGATTATTCTATTACAGGTCTTGTTGGACGAAATATTGTTGGAGATTTTTTAAGATCAAATAAAAATAATGTAATTAATAAATCGATTGATAGAAGTCAAGATGTTTTATTAAAACTTCATGCTGATTTATTGATTTTTGATCCAAATCTTGCAAGTATTCTAGATCTTCCTTATAAACTTAGTGAATTTTCAAGACCTAGAAATGCTCTTTCTGATATGAAATTAAGGATTGATATGAGAAAAAAGAAATTGGATATTCAAAAATCTGAAAAAAAACTTATCACTCTTATAAAAAAACTTTCTAAGGAAAAATCTAAGGAAATAAATAAAATCAAAAAAGATATTGAACTTAAATCTTTTGAAAATTAAATATTTTGGGATAATATCACCTTTTTACTTATTTATAAGTAGGAGGTGATTTTTTTATGGAAAAAATTTTTAAAGGAGAAAATATGGATAAATTTAAGGACTTAGTAAAAATATTTTTTACTATTTTTGGCTCTTGGCTAGGATTTTTTCTTGGAGATTTGGATATTTTTATCTATAGTCTTGTAGTCTTTGTGATTTGCGATTATATTTCTGGAATTATAAGGGCAGGATTTGAGAGAAAATTATCATCAAAAATAGGTTTTAAGGGGATTTTGAAAAAAATTATGATTTTTATAATAGTAGGAATTGCAAATATTTGCGATAAAAATTTGATTAAGAACCAAGCTATGATAAGAAGTTCGATAATATTTTTTTATATTGCAAATGAGGGACTTTCAATTCTTGAAAATGCCCTTGCTATGGATTTGCCAATTCCTAAAAAATTAAAAATACTTCTTGAACAATTCAAAGAAGAAAAATAAAAGATTTAGAAAAAGCATTGGACTTTTATGTTCAATGCTTTTTTTGTGTTTTACTTATATTTTTATATTTTACACTCCATTTTTATAAAGATAAAAAGAATAGATCGCAGGAATTATTCCTATTATCATAAATGTTAAAAAAATCAAATATTCATTTCCTATAAAGGGAGTCAATAAGAAAAATATTCCTCCAAGTATAAAAAAATATCCTGCAAGTCTGTGAGTTTTATTCCAATTTTCGTCACTATTTAAAGTCCAAGGAAGTTTGATTCCAACTGTATAATTTCTTTTTGTTTTTGGCAAATAATTTCCAATTAAAATTAAAAGAAAACCTACGAATATAGAAATTATTACCATAACATTGATCTTTTTCCCAAGCCCATAAAAAACGCTGATTACAAAAGTTATGAGCATAACCAAAGGAATTGTTGCCTTGCCGATTGTTATTACAAAATTATTTTTGTCTTTGTTTTTTGGGTCGTTATCAAGCATAAAGCAAGAAAAAATATTTAAAAAAATCAAAAGCAAGGGTGTTGTTATTAGGGTTGTAAATTTACTTGAATAGCCATCGATTTTGTTATTGAATCCCCAATGAGTAGGCAAAGTTTCTGGCATTTTTTTGTAAAATAATAAATTTACAAGGGCAAATAACAAGATAGAAAAAATTACAGAAATCACACTTTCTTTTTTAAATTTAATTTTATTTTTCATTTTCTACTCCTTTAAATTTCACAAACCAAGTCATTATATCCTCAAAAATACTTGTGTTTAGCTCGTAATAAATAAAATTTTTCTTTTTTGTTTCATAAATTAAATCTTCATTTTTTAATAATTTTAAATGGTGGGAGATGGTTGCCTTTGATAAGTCAAAATTTTCAGCAATTTCTCCCGCATTCATAGATCCTTTTTTTCTCAATAAATTTAAAATTTCAATTCTTACTGGATCAGATAAAGCTTTAAAAGTATCAGAAAACAATTTATCACTCCCTTTCAATCTATTTTGATAATTATCTAAATAGTTATCTTTATTATAGAATGTAAAATTAAAAAAGTCAAATCTATTTCGAAAAATATCTAAATAGATTTGACTTATAATTATTTTAAAATTTTTAAAAGGTCCAAGAATTTTTTATTTCATTAAAATTATTTCAATGACAATTACACTAATCACTAGACTTTTTGAATATTTTAGTATTGTAAATATAATAATATAGAAATAAGGAGAATTATGGCTGAAATTTTTTATAGAACTTATCCAAAAAAATTGAATAAAGATAAATCAGATTTGGGTTTTGTGGATATTTATGATCTTGATAAAAGATTTATGCTTGCAAAAATTCTTGGGGCTGATTGTTTGATAATAGAAGATATTTTCAAAAAGGATAAAAATAATTTTTTTGATTACGCGCAAGTTGATAAAAATTTGGGTCAAACTAGAGATTTTGTAGGAGAAATCTTATTGTGCCATGAGATGTCTTTGTCTATAATTTTAAGGATTGATATAAATAAAATAAATGGGCAAATGGAAGCGAAAAATATTTTGGCAATTTTAAATTTCTGGATTGATAAGGGGATTGATGGATTTTTATTTGATGATTGTAAAAATTCTAAAATAAATTTTAGGGAAGTCCTTTTATATTTGAAAAAAACTTACAAAAATCTGATTTTAATTGTAAATACAAAAAATGGGGAAGAATATAAAAATATTTGTAAAATTGTAGATTTATCTTATAAAAGTATGGAAAATGAAAATTTGAAAGAATTTATTTTAAATGAAAATAAAAATTCAAATATATTTTCTTTAAATAATGATTTTGATTTTTCTTGTCTTAATTTTTTGGATTTTAAACATTTTTACACAATATCAGCAAAACTTATAGCTATTATTACACTAATAAGGCAAAATGATATTTTTATTAAAGAAGGGGAAGAAACTTTATATTATTTAGATAAAATTGATTCTAGGATTAGAAAGGAAATATTTGATTTTTATAGGGAGATTTTTTTGGTAAGATATGATTATCTTGATATAATTAGAGGGGGATATTTTCCCATAAAATTAAAGGATAAAGATGTTCTTTCCTATATGTTTTACAATGGGAAAAAAGCTCTTGTGATTTTAAATAATCTTTGTCAAAAAGATATAATAGTAGATTTGCCAAAATTTATTGATATAAGAAAATCAACTTTTGTAATTGGAAATATTTCCAAAAGAACTATTGTAAAAAATATCAATTTGAGAGCTTATGAATCTTTTGTATTTGAAACTTACATAAAATAATTTATAAAAGGAGATAAGAATGGTTGAAAAAAATAATAAATTTGTACCAGAAGTACATTCAAAACTTAGAAAATCTTTTATAACAATGCCTGAAGAAATTTACAAGGCAAGTGGAATAAAAATTTATGAAAAAAGAATAAAATCTTTACTTTTTACAACAGATCTTGCAATAATAAGAAATTCTAATGCGGATTCTATTATGGCAGTTTATCCCTACACTCCACAAAATACAATTGCTCAATCAATAATTTCAACTGCATCAGTTCCTTGTTTTATTGGTGTTGGTGGAGGTACAACTCAAGGAGCAAGATCAAAATATATTGCTTTTGATGCAGAGCTTGAAGGAGCTTATGGTGTTGTTGTAAATTCTCCGATTCCAAATGAAGATATTAAAGCAATCTCAGAATTTGTAGACATACCAGTGATTGCAACTGTAACTGGCTTTAAAGATGATGTTTTGGGAAAAATAGAAGCAGGTGCAGAAATTTTAAATGTATCTGGTGGTCCAAAAACTCCAGAGCTTGTCGCTGAAATTAGAAAAATAATTGGGCATAAATTTCCGATTATAGCAACTGGTGGAAGTAAAGCTGAATCAATTAAAAAAACAATTGACGCAGGAGCAAATGCAATTTCCTACACAGCACCATCATCAGCAGAAGTTTTTGGAGAAATGATGGATAGGTATAGGAAGTAGGATTTATATTTTTTAAAATTTTAATAAGGAGAAAAAATGTATAAGGGCTACATAACAGATATTGAAGGAATAAAAGTAGGTCATGCTCAAAATTTTGATGCGGGAACTGGTCTTACGGTTTTGATTCCTCCAAAAGGAAATACAGCAAGTGTTGATGTAAGAGGAGGAGGTGGGCCAGGAACTCGCGAAACTGATCTTTTAAATCCTGTAAATACTGTAAGCGAAGTTTCAGCTATAGTTTTATCTGGAGGTTCTTCTTATGGCCTTGCAGGTTCAATTGGAGTCGTTGAAGAATTAGAAAAAGATGGAAGAGGATTTGAAGTTCCAAGTGGAATTGTTCCCATAGTTCCCCAAGCAATTTTATACGATTTGGATTATAAATCTTACAAAATTAGACCGGATAAAAAAATGGGAAGCGATGCTTACAAAAATGCAAGTTTTGATGAAAATCGTCAAGGAATAATTGGGGCAGGGACTGGAGCTACAGTTGGAAAGGCCTTGGGAAAAGAATTTTTGATGAAATCAGGACTTGGCTCTGCTACGATAAGCGTTGGCGATTTAAAAGTTTCTGCTATTGTTGCAGTAAATGCCATGGGAGATATTTTTGATGATGAAAAAAATAAACAAATTGCAGGAATTTTAAAAAATAATAAATTCATTCCAACCCTTGATGTTTTAGAAAAAATTTCTGAAAAAAATTCTTTGAACACAACAATTGGAATTGTTGCAACAAATGGAAAATTTAATAAAACTGAGCTTAGAAAAATCGCCTCAATGACTCACAACGGCTATGCCAGAGCAATTAGACCAGTTCACACAATGATGGATGGAGATACAATTTTTTCTCTTGCTACAAATAAAATAAAGGCAGATTTAAATCTAGTAGGAAGCCTTGGGGCAAAAGTTATGGCTCGTGCAATTGCAAATGCAATTTATTTTTCTAATATAGAAAATTCTTCCGAATTTATTTAATAAAATTATTGACTTTTAAAACTAATTATAGTAACATAGATAAGAATTCTCTACTCCGACAAAAGATCGGGGTCAAAGACCAAAGGGAGGTGAATAAGATGAATAACTACGAAGCAGTATTGATTTACAAACCAGAAATTTCAGATGAAGAAAGAAATAAATCTTTAGAAATCTTCAAAGGTATTATAGCTGAAAGTGGAGAAGTAGAATCTGTAGATGACTGGGGAAAAAGAAAACTTGCATACGAAATCAACTACATCAAAGAAGGATATTATTATATCGTTGATTTCAAAGCTAGTGGTGACCACATCAAAGAATTTGAAAGAAGACTTAGAATATCTGATTTAATTCTTAGATATATGGTAATCAGAAAAGAGGACTAAATGAATAAAGTTTTTCTTATAGGAAGATTAACAAAAGATCCAGATTTGAGATACACTCAACAAGGACAAGCAGTTGTTAGTTTTTCTTTAGCAGTTGATAGAGGTTTAAGTAAACAAAAACGACAAGAAATGGAATCAATGAATCGTCCAACAGCCGATTTTCCACGAATTACAGTGTGGGGAGTTCAAGCTGAAAATGTATCAAGGTATCTAAAAAAAGGAAATCAATGTGCGATAGATGGTAGAATCCAAACAGGTTCTTACCAAGATAAAGATGGAAAAACAGTCTACACAACTGATGTTGTAGCAGACAGAGTTGAATTTTTAGAATCAAGATCAGATGGTCAATATCAAAATTATAACAATCCAATGAACCAAGATAATGGTTTTGGAAATATGAACCAAGATAATTCTTACAATAATTCAAATAATTTCCAACAAAACAACAATCAAAACATGAATAATAATGATGACTTTTTTGACGATGACTTTACAGAAATTGAAGACGACGGAAGAATTCCTTTCTAGATTTTAGGAGGATAAAATGCGTAGAAATTTCAGACCAAGAAAAAAAGTCGATCCATTTGTCAAAGACCCTTCAAAAGTAATAGATTATAAGGATATTGATACTCTAAAAAGATTTATTTCTGATAGAGGAAAGATCCTTCCAAGAAGAGTTACAGGACTAAATGCGAAACATCAAAGAGAAATTACAAGAGCAATCAAAAGAGCTAGACAAGTAGCTTTATTGCCATACGAAGATAATTAAAGATAAATAAAAATATAAACTTTCAATAAGCAAGCAAAAGACGCCTAAGGGTGTCTTTTTTTTATATAAAAGTAAAATAAAATTATGGAAATAAATAAAAAAAGATATAGGGATGTGGATTCCTATTTTAAAAGAAAATTTAATAAAAAAATAATAAAAATTCCTCTTGATGGTGGATTTACTTGTCCAAATAGGGACGGAAAAATTTCAAAATTAGGTTGTATTTATTGTTCAGAAAATGGGGCGGGTGATTTTACAAGAAATGATGATTTGGATAAGCAAATAGATTTTCAAATTAATAGATTAAAAAAACCAAATAGAAAAGAAGGCTACATGGCATATTTTCAAAATTTCACTTCAACCTATGGAGATTTTGAAAAAATTAAAAAATTATTTTATAAGGCTATAAATAATCCAAATATTATGGGCTTATCTATTGCAACTCGTGCGGATTGTCTTTCAGATGAAGTAATTGACTTACTTACGTGATGATTTGAATAAAAAAACTTTTCTAATTGTTGAGCTTGGTCTTCAATCTGTAAATGAAAAATCTATAGAATTTATAAATAGAGGATATTCTCACAAGGAATTTGATAAGGGACTTTTAAAATTAAAAGAAAAAAATATAAAATGCTTGGCTCATCTTATAATTGGACTTCCAAACGAAAATTTGAATGATTATCTTAGAGCAATTTCTTATATAAACGAAAGAGAATTTTGGGCAATTAAAATTCACAATCTTTATATAGAAAAAGGCTCTAGAATTTATGATTATTATTTGGAAAATCAAAATGAATTTACTATGACTTTGGATCAGTTTGTCGATTATGTTATACTTATTTTGGAGAATTTAAATCCAAACATAATTGTCCAAAGACTAACCGGAGATGGACGCCGTGATAGAATTATTTGGCCGATTTGGTCAAAAAATAAGGCAAAAGTTTTATCTACAATTGATAAAAAATTAAAGGATAGAAATAAAAATCAGGGGGATTTATGGAAAGAGAAATAGGAAGTTTTTTTATAGAAGGCTATAATTTTGACACAAAAACTTATGATAACAAGGATAATACACTTTTATTGGTAATTGATTTGCAAGAAAAATTGATGCCAGCAATTTATGAATCTGATAAAATAATTAAAAATTCAGCTTGTCTATTAAAAGTTTTTGAAATGTACGGAATTAAAAAAATTGCAACAGAACAATATCCAAAAGGACTTGGACAAAGTGTAGATGAAATAAAAGAAAATCTTGATGATGAGAATATTTTTTCAAAAACTAGCTTTGATGCAATCACAGATGAAGTTTCTTCTTATTTAAAAGAAAATAAAATCACAAATGTAATAATAACAGGAGCAGAAACTCATATTTGTGTTTATCAAACAGTAAGAAGATTGTTGTTTGAAGGATATAAGGTTTTTGTGGTTGAAGATGCTGTATCAAGTTTTAATAAAGAGCAAAAAGATTTGGGCTTAAAATCTATGTCTGATATGGGAGCAAGCCTTGTAAATACAGAAATGCTGATGTTCGATTTGGCAAGTGATGCAAAAGATGAAAATTTTAAAGAAATTTCTAAAATGGTAAAAAATTTAAGAAAATAATTTAGCCTTCTTATGAAGGCTATTTTTGTGCTTATTTTTATTTTTTTTTATAATAAATAATTTCTAAATAATCCTTGATGAATTTTTCTTTTTATCTTATTATATATTGATACAAGTTTGGTTTTTTGTGTTTTAAAATTGTTAAAAATATTAGGTAAATTTGCAATAAGTTTACAAAAAATATTTTATATAATTTAATTGATAAAACCGACTTATTTGCTTGTATTTGACTTTATTTATAATAAAATATATAAGGTAGATATTTTTATTCTATTTGTATTTAAATATTTTGATATATAGGAAAGGAAAATGTATGAATTTACATATGGGACTTGATGTCGGATCTACGACTGTAAAGATTGTTATAACTGATGAAAATTTTAACACTCTTTATTCAGTTTATAGACGACATAAATCAGATGTAAAACAAACAGTTACAAATGTTTTGATGGAGGCCTATGACAGGTTTAAAGATGATTATCTTACCGTAAATGTTACAGGCTCTGGTGGAATGTTTGTTGAAAAATATTTGGGCATTAATTTTGTGCAAGAAGTTATTGCTGAAACAAAAGCTATAAAAAAATTTATTCCTCAAACTGATGTTGTAATAGAACTTGGGGGCGAGGATTCAAAAATAACTTATCTCAAAGGCTCTGTTGAGCAAAGAATGAATTCTATTTGTGCTGGTGGAACGGGCGCTTTTATTGATCAAATGGCAGCCCTTCTTGATACAGATGCTAAAGGTTTAAATGAATTAAGTAAAAATTATAAAAAAATTTATCCAATTGCAAGTCGTTGTGGGGTTTTTGCAAAAACTGACATACAAGCTCTTATGAATCAGGGGGCAAGCAGGGAAGATATAGCAATTTCTGTTTTTCAATCAGTTGTAAATCAAACAATTTCAAATCTTGCATGTGGAAGACCAATAAAAGGAAATGTAACTTTCTTGGGAGGACCACTTCATTTTTTGAAGGCTTTAAGAGATAGGTTTATTGAAACTTTGGGTGAGGAAGAAAATAATTTTTATATCCCAGAAGATGCAGAACTTTATGTGGCAAAGGGTGCTGCAATTTTATCTGAAAATGAAAAGCCAATTTCTTACAAATCTCTTATAAAATCTTTGGAAGAAGATAAAAAAGTTGATATGGAAATGACTAAGAAAATGGATAGGCTATTTGAAGATGAAAAAGATTATAAAAATTTTAAAATAAATCACAAGACAAATCTTGTAAAATATAGAAAAATAGAAGATTATGAAGGAGAAATTTTTCTTGGAATTGATGCAGGATCAACAACTTCAAAAATAGTTCTTATAAGTGAAGATAATGAAATTCTTTATGATGATTATAGGATGAATCTGGGAAGACCTCTCGAAGTTGTAATTTCTATGTTAAAAGATGCCTATAAAAAAATGCCTGCAAAAGCAAAAATTGTCTCATCAGGAATTTGTGGCTATGGGGAAGAATTTATTAGAAATGCTCTCCACATTGATAACGGCGAAGTTGAAACTATAGCTCATTATTCTGCGGCCAAATTTTTCAATCCAGATGTAGATTTTATTTTGGATATTGGAGGCCAAGATATGAAAGCTATGCATATTCGTGATGGAATTATAGATTCAATCCAATTAAACGAATCATGCTCATCAGGTTGTGGATCATTTTTGTCAACTTTTGCAGCAAGTGTTGGTCTTTCTGTAGAAGAATTTCAACAAAAAGCCCTTTTTGCAAAAGAGCCAGCAGATTTGGGTTCAAGATGTACAGTTTTTATGAATTCAAAGGTAAAACAAGCCCAAAAAGAAGGATCAGACGTTTCTGATATAGCGGCAGGACTTTGTTATTCTGTAATAAAAAATGCCATCCAAAAAGTTATAAAAGTTCGTGATCCAAAATCTCTAGGAAAAAATATAGTTGTCCAAGGTGGAACTTTTTATGGAGATGCAATCCTTAGAGCCTTTGAGAAATTATCATCAAGAAGTGTAACAAGACCAGAAATTTCTGGCCTTATGGGAGCTATGGGTATGGCTTTGATTTCCAAAGAAAAATCAACAGACCATTCCAAAATTTTATCGGAAAGTGAAATAGATAATTTTACCTATACACAAAAATCTGCAAGGTGTGGAAGATGTACAAATAATTGTTCCCTACAAATAAATATTTTCCCAGATGGATCAAGATTTATAACAGGAAATAGGTGCGAAAGAGGAGCTGGAGTAAAACAAGAAGAAACTTTGGCAGATCTTAATATGTACAAATTTAAAAATAAACTTTTGTTTGATAGGAAGACTTTGGGAGAAAAAAATATTTTTGGAAAAGTTGGACTACCAAGAGTTTTAAATATGTATGAAGATTATCCTTTCTGGCATGAATTTTTCACTTCCTTAGGTTTTGATGTTATTTTATCGGATGAATCAAATAGAAAAATTTATGAAAAAGGGATTGCAACAATTTCATCAGAAACTGCTTGCTATCCTGCAAAAATTGCCCACGGCCATATAGAAAATTTGCTAGAAAAAAATATAGATATGATTTTTTATCCTGCAATTTTTTATGAGTACAAGCAATTTGATAAGGCACAAAATCACATGAATTGTCCAGTTGTGTCAGGTTATCCTGATGTAATTGAAAATAATGTTGATGGACTTAAAAATGTAAAATATTTAGCACCATATCTTTCATTTGAATCTGAAAAAATTATTGGAGATAGGCTAGTCGAAATTTTTGAAGGCTACGAACATGATGGATATGTTTTGAAGAAAAATCAAATAATAAATGCTGTAAAAAATGCTTGGCAAAAACAAGCTGATTATCATGAAGATATAAGAAAAAAAGGAAGAGAAATTTTAGAATATGTTCATGTAAATAAAGAAAAAGCCATAGTGCTTGCAGGTCGTCCTTATCATATAGATCCAGAAATAAATCATGGAATTCCAGAATTAATTGAATCAATGAGAATTCCAGTTTTATCAGAAGATGCCCTTGCTTATTCAACAGAAGATTTGGAAAAAGAGACAAGAGTTTTGGATCAATGGTCTTATCATGCAAGATTATATAGGGCGGCAGAATTTGTAGGCAAAGATCCTTGCCTTCAATTAGTTCAATTAAATTCATTTGGTTGTGGTCTTGATGCTGTTACAACCGACCAAGTTCAAGATATTTTAGAGGCAAACGGAAAAATTTATACTTTGTTAAAAATTGATGAGGTTTCAAATCTTGGAGCTGTAAAAATTAGAATTAGATCATTAATTCAAGCTCTAGACCAACAAGATGACAAGGAGCTTCATTTAAGAAAAAGAAAAGATAAAATTTCTTATGAAAATCATGAATTTACAAAAGCAATGAAGGAAGAAGGCTATACAATTCTTGCCCCACAAATGGCAAGAGAGCATTTCCAAATTTTGGAAAAACTTTTTAATGGAAATGGATACAAGATAGAATTTTTAAATAAAGTTGACGAGAAAGTAATAGATAATGGATTAAAATATGTAAACAATGATTCATGTTATCCTTCAATTACAGTTGTAGGTCAATTTATGGAAGCTGTAAATTCTGGAAGATATGATCCAAACAAGTTAGCACTTCTTATGACTCAAACAGGAGGAGCTTGTCGTGCATCAAATTATGTAGGCTATATTAGAAAGGCCCTAAAAGATGCTGGCTATCCACAAATTCCAGTTATTGCCTTATCAGCTCAAGGAATAGAATCACACTCAGGTTTTGATTTAAAAAAAGTTTCAAATATTCCTTTACTAGTAAATTCACTAAGAGCCTTGTTATTAGGAGATTTAATAAATAGAGTTTCAAACGCTACAAGACCTTATGAAAAAGAAAAAGGCTCTGTAGATAAATTGAAAGAAAAATGGATTGAAATTTGTAGAGATAATATTGTAAAAATGAGTTCAAAATCTTACAGAAAAATTATAAACGATATTGTAGAAGATTTTGATGAGATTGAAGTTTTAGATATTAAAAAACCAAAAGCAGGAATTGTTGGAGAAATTCTTGTAAAATATTTAAAAGAAGCAAACAACCATCTGCAAGATACCCTAGAAGCTGAAGGAGCAGAAGTAATAGTTCCAGATTTGATAGATTTCTTTATGTATTGTCTTGCAAACACACAAATAAAAAAAGATTTATATGGCAAAAGTCCAATGACAGCATTTTTTGGAAAAACAGCCATAAATACAATAGAATTTTATAGAAAGCCAATAAGAAAGGCTTTAAAAAATTCAAAAAGATTTGATGAGCCAGTCTATATAAATGACGTAAAAGACTTTGCAAAAGAAGTGACAAGTCTTGGCAATCAAGCAGGAGAAGGATGGCTTCTTGCAGGCGAAATGATAGAATTAATTCATCAAGATGCACCAAACATAGTTTGCATACAACCATTTGGTTGCTTACCAAACCACATCACAGGCAAGGGAGTAATGAAAAAAATCAGAGAAATTTATCCACAAGCAAACGTAGTAGCAATAGACTACGACCCAGGTGCAAGTGAAGTAAATCAAATAAATAGAGTAAAACTAATGATGAGTCAAGCAAGAGAAAATCTAAAAGAAAATGTAAAAGCATAAAAAAATCTAGCATTTTGCTAGATTTTTTTTATAAATTTTTCAACATGATTTGTAATAATTCCATTTGGATTTAAAATTTCTAATTTTTCATAATCTTCCTTCTTATTTGAAAACCAAATATTAGTCAAAACTCCCATATTTTTTAAATCAATAATTTCTTTTTGACTAACGGCAGTATTTTTTGGATGATAATATTGCAAATTTAAATCCTTGCAAAGATTTTTAATATTATCAACTCTTTTGCTAGTCAAATAGGCAAGGGGAATTTCAGTGTCAATTTCTCTAATTTTCTTTAAAGAATTTAAATTAAAAGAAGAAATAATAATTTTATCGACCAAGCCATAAGCATAAATTTTTCCCATCAAAAGCTTTTCAATATTTTTGTATTCAATTACATTTGTTTTTACTTCAATATTTGTAATAATATCCTTGTCTTTAAAATAAGAAAAATATTCATCAATATCAGAAATTTTTATATTTTCAAAATCCTTGTCGTAAGAAAAAGAATATTTTTGTAATTCTTCTAAGCTATGATCTTTTATAAAACCAGAACCATCACTTGTTCTGTCAATTTTTTCATCGTGAATTATAATTAATTCCTTATTTTTTGATAAATGAACATCAAGCTCAATAGCATAAACTCCCATTTCATAAGCTTTTTTAAAAGCAAGCATAGTATTTTCTGGATAAAGGGAAGAAAATCCCCTGTGCGCAATAATTTTCATAAAACCTCCTAGTAATTTATACCCAAAATAAAAATATAAATATTTGACAAGACATTTAGAACTTGGTATTATATTTAAGTACTTGCAGGATTGGCGGAATTGGCAGACGCGCAAGACTAAGGATCTTGTGTCCGATTTTAGGACGTGGAAGTTCAAATCTTCTATCCTGCACCAAATTTATGCACTCAAAATTGAGTGCTTTTTTTGTGTTTATTTTTAGATTTTCGTTTTTAAAATATATTTTTTGATTTTCCTATAAAATATTTAAAAAGAATTGAGTTTTAATTTTAAATTAATAAGCAACTTATGAAAATAAATAGTTATAAATTTATCTAAAAGGAAAAGCTTTTTTTGTTTTTATTTTTAACGGATTTTTGAATAAAATTTTGAAAAAATTCAAATATCTATGAAGTCTAGCACTTTAAATATAGACGTTATAAGTTTTGACTTATGATAACGATTATAAATTAATAATTTTACTATTAAAAACGTTTTCTATATAATTATATTTGAAAAAAGCTACTAATATTTATTATAATTGTAAGTGATTTGAAATTAGAAATTGAAAATCGCTTAGTGAATTTATGGAGGAAATAATGACTAAGTTTCGTAGAGAACATGATTCTGTTGGTGAAATGGATATTTTAGAAAATGCTTATTATGGTGCTAATGCCAAAAGAGCTGAGGAAAATTTCCCAATAACAGGTCTTAAAGCTGATGATAAATTTTTGGATGCTATGGTTGAAGTTAAAAAGGCTGCAGCTTTTGAAAATGAAAAATTAGATTTAATTTCAAAAGAGCAAAAGGATGCTATTGTTTATGCTTGTGATAAAATTCTTGCTGGAGAATATAGGGATAATTTTATTGTTGATCCAATTCAAGGTGGAGCTGGAACAAGTTATAATATGAATACTAACGAAATCATCGCAAATATTGCAAATGAAAAACTTGGTGGTGGACTTGGCGTTTATGATAAGGTTCATCCAAATGATGATGTAAATAAGGGGCAATCAACGAATGATGTTATTCCAACAAGTGGAAAGATTGCTCTTGTTAGATATTTTATTGAACTTAAAGATGAATGTGAAAAACTTTTAAAATCTTTTGAAAAAAAAGCGGATGAATTTAAAGATGTTTACAAAATGGGTCGTACTCAATTGCAAGATGCTGTTCCTATAAGTTTAGGTCAAGAATTTAATGCTTATCATTCTGTAATTAAAAGAGATTATAAGAGAATTCAAAAAGCTATTGATGAATTATCAAATGTAAATTTGGGAGCTACTGCAATTGGAACAGGTCTTAATGCAGATAGAACTTATGTAAAAGAAATTGTTGGTGTTTTAAAAGATGTAACAGGTCTTGATTTAAAACAAGCAGAAGATTTGGTTGATGGCACACAAAATTTGGACGGATTTTTATATGCTTCATCAATTTTAAAAACTTTTGCGGTTTCACTTTCAAAAATTTCTAACGATTTAAGACTAATGTCTTCAGGTCCTCAAACAGGAATTGGCGATATTAATTTGCCAGTTAGACAAGCAGGTTCTTCAATAATGCCTGGAAAAATAAATCCTGTAATCCCAGAAGTTGTAAGCCAAGTTGCTTTTGCAGTTTGTGGAAATGATACTACTGTTACAATGGCAGTTGAAGCTGGACAACTTGAACTTAATGCTTTTGAGCCTGTAATATTTTATAAACTTTTTGAATCACTAAGAGCTTTAAAGGGTGCAATTTATACATTAAGAGTTAATTGTATTGATGGTATAACTGCTAATAAAGAATTATTATTAGAAGAAGTTGAACAATGTGTAGGACTTGTTACAGCCCTTGCCCCACATATTGGATATGAAAAATCAAGTAAGATTGCACACAAAGCACAAGAGAGTGGAAAAACTGTAAGAGAAATTGTTCTTGAAGAAAAATTATTAGGAGAAGATGAACTCGATAGGATTTTAGATTTCAAAAAAATGATTACACCTGGAATCTTAGAAGAGGATAAATTGGAAGAAAAATAAATTTTAGATAATAGATATTAGGAGGATAAGATGACTACAAATGAAAATAAAAAAATGAGCGCAACTAAAAAAATATTGTTATCAATGCTCATAGGTCTTGTAGTAGGTATAGGACTTCATTATATAGTACCCGACGGATTTTTTAAAAAATCTGTTTTGATTGATGGAGTATTTTTCTTATTTGGTCAAGGCTTCGTTAGATTGTTACAAATGCTTGTAGTACCACTTGTATTTTTCTCAATTGGTACAGGCGTTATGCAAATGAGAGATGTTTCACAATTTGGAAGAGTTGCTATAAGAACTCTTGTTTTATATTTGATAACTACTGCACTTGCAATTGCCATTGCCTTATTTATAGCAAAGTTATTAAAACCAGGCGTTGGAATGAATCTTGCTGAGGCTACAAAATCAGCGGCGCCAGCAGCAGATGCTGAAGAGGCTCCAACATTAATAGAAACTTTGGTAAATATAATTCCAAAAAATCCTATAGAATCTTTGGCAAACGGAGATATGCTCCAAGTAATTTTTTGGGCATTTTTGTCTGGTATAGTTATAGGAAGATTTGGTCAAGAATTAAAATTATTAGAAGATTTTATGAATGTTGGCAATGATTTTATGATGAAAGTTACAGCATTAGTTATGAAAGCTGCTCCAATCGGAGTATTTGCTCTAATAGCAAGAACATTTACAGATATTGGACTTGGCATAGTAGGACCACTTCTTACATTTTTGGGATCAGTATTAAGCTCAATGGTAATATTGATAGTTTTAGCTTACATTCCATTAATTGCAATTACATCAAAGACAAGTCCTAGCCATTTTTTGAAAAAAGTATTCCCAGTTTATACTTTTGCTTTTTCATCAGCATCATCAAATGCAACAATACCATTAACACTTTCATCATGTGATACACTTGGAGTTCCTAGAGAAATTTCATCATTTACAATTCCACTAGGTGCAACAATAAATATGAATGGTACAGCAATTTATCAAGGATGCGCAGTAATATTTATAGCAAATGCTTATGGAATAGATTTGACATTTGGAAATTTAGTTACAGTAGTATTGACAGCTGTTTTATCATCAATTGGTACAGCAGGAGTTCCAGGAAGTGGAATGATAATGCTATCAATGGTTCTTTCATCAGTAGGTCTTCCAGTAGAAGGCGTAAGCTTAATTATGAGTGTTGAAAGAATTGTAGATATGTTTAGAACAGCACTTAACGTAACAGGAGATGTTGTGTCAACATTTGTTTCTGCAACTAAAGAAAACTTATTAGATAAAAATAGATATTTATCTGATGAAAAGCCAGAAATGGAAGAGGTTGATTTTTAGAATATGAAAAATTTCTTTGTGATTTTGGGAGGAATGGGAACTCTAGCAACAACAAATTTTTTAAATGATTTAAATGAAGCTTATAAGCCAAGCTCAGATCAAGAATATTTAAATTATTTGGTAGTAAATCACGCCACAATCCCTGATAGGACTTCCTTTATATTAAAAAAATCAAAAGAAAATCCATTTGATTTTCTAAAAGAAGATATAGAAAGTGTTGATAAATTAAATCCAGATTTTTATGTGATTACTTGTAACACAGCACATTTTTTCTATGATGATTTACAAAAATTAACAAAAAAACCAATCATAAATATGATTGAGCTTGTTGAAAATAAATTAAATAAAATCAAAAAGCCTTCTACAATTGGAATTTTTGCAACAGAAGGAACGATAAAAAGTAAATTATTTAATAATATAATAGAAAGATGTTCTCATAAGGCTTTCGTTTCATCAAGAAAAATTCAAGATAATATAAATGAATGTCTTTATGGTGATGTAAAAGAAAAAGGGACAATTAATTTTGAAAGATACCACAACACTTTGAAAGAAATGATGGATCAAGGATGCGATTATATAATTATAGGATGCACAGAAGCTTCATATATAAATAGCAAAGATGAAAATTCAAATCTTTATCCATTAATAGATAGTGAAAAAGAATTGGTAAATGAGAGTTTGAAGTTAGGACTTAAACTTCAAAAAAATATAGAAATTTAGGAGCAAATATGTCAGAGATGGACTTGGAATATATTAGAGCTATTTTAAAATATGGTTCTATTACCGCAGCCTCAAAAAAAATTTATATTTCCCAATCAGCTTTAAGTCAACACATCATTAGGATTGAGAAAAAATTGGGAGTTGAAATATTTAATAGGGATTTTAAACCTATAAAACTTACTGAGGCTGGCATAATTTATAAAAAGTCCCTTGAAGATATAGAAAAATTAAAAGAAAATACTCTATTAAAAATTGAAGAAATAAATAAGTTGAAAATCGGAGAGCTATCAATTGGTTCTACCGATTATCAAACTTATTTTTTCCTATCAAAAGTTTTAAAAGATTTTAATGAAGATTATCCAGGAATTAAAATAAATTTATTAGAAGCAAAAACTAATCAGTTAAACACTTTTGCCCTAAATGGTTTGTGTGATTTTTCAATAACTTATGAAACTGATAGGTTTGATGATATGGAAAGCATAAATCTTTATAGAGAAGATGTATATTTGGCTATGTCAAAAGAAAATAAATTAAAAAATGATTTGTCAGGCAAAGGAAAAATAAAAACAATTAGTGCCAAAAAACTTGCAGGGCAAAATATTATAAGAATGAAAAAAGGACAAAATCTTATTTTGCAATACCAAGAGCTTGATGAATTTACAGATAATTCTTTGAATACAGTTTTTGAAACAGATTCAATATTTATAGCTGAAAAATGTGTAAGAGAAAATATGGGGCTTGCCATCCTTCCTCAGACAATGTTAAAAGAAAAAAAGGATGACCTTATATATTTTAAATTAAAAGAAGGCTTATCATCAAGAACAACTATGATAAATTATTCCAAAAATCACAAATTAAAAACTATTGCAAAAATATTTATAGATAGGTTAAAAAGATACGCTAAAGAAGAATTTTAAAATCGAGGTAAAAAATGAAATACAGACAAGAAGAAGATTCTCTAGGGATAGTAAATGTTCCAGCTAATCATTTTTGGGGAGCACAAACTGAAAGATCTTTAGAAAATTTTCCTCAAGAAGTTGAAAAAATGCCACATTCTCAAATTATGGCAATAGCAAGTATAAAAAGATGTGCAGCTATTGTAAATAATAAAGAAAAAAAATTAGATGATAATAAAAAAGATTTGATTGTAAAAGCTTGCGATAGAATTTTAAAGGGAGAATTCGACAATGAATTTCCATTAACAGTTTGGCAAACAGGCTCTGGCACTCAAACAAATATGAATGTCAATGAAGTTATAAGCCATATTGCAAATGAAAATGAAAAAATAATTCATCCAAACGACCATGTAAATATGAGCCAATCTTCAAATGATGTTTTCCCAACAGCAATGCATCTTTCAACTTACAAAAATTTATCAGAAAAATTATTAAAAGAATTAGAAAAAACAATTGATGCAATTAAAAAATTGGAAGATGAAAATAAAAATATAATAAAAACAGGCAGAACTCATCTTCAAGATGCAACTCCTTTAAAACTTTCTCAAGAAATTTCTGCATGGAGAACTTGCCTTGAAAGAGATTTGAAAGTTTTAAAAGAAGTAAAAGAAGAATTGACCTACCTTGCTATAGGTGGTACTGCAGTTGGAACAGGAATCAATGCAAAAAAAGAATTTGGTAATGAAATGGCAAAAGAGCTTTCAGATTTTTATGGTTTTGAATTTAAATCAGATGAGAATAAATTTTACCAATTATCATCAAAATCTGCTCTTGTAAATGTTCACGGAACAATAAAAGCTCTTGCGACAGATCTTTATAAAATTGCAAATGATATAAGATTTTTATCTTGTGGTCCAAGATGTGGAATAAGTGAGTTAATAATTCCTGCAAACGAACCAGGCTCATCAATTATGCCTGGAAAAGTAAATCCAACTCAAGTTGAATCAATTACTATGGTTTGTATAAAAATAATGGCAAATGATTTTGCAATTTCAATGGCAAACACTCAAGGCCAATTACAGCTAAACACATACATGCCTTTGATAATTCATTCAATGGACAATTCAATTACACTTTTGTCTAAATCATTAAAATGTTTTAGGGAAAAATTATTAGAAGGACTTGTTGCAAATGAAAAAAATATTGCAAAAAATTTAGAAAATTCTCTTATGCTTGTAACAAGTTTATCTCCACATATTGGATACGATAAGGCAAGCAAAATTGCAAAATATGCTTATAAAAATAATTTAACATTAAAACAAGCTTGTCACGAATTAAAATATTTAAGCGATGAAGAATTTGATGAAATAGTAAAACCAGAAAAAATGGTATAAGGAGAAAATAATGGAAAATCTAAAAGAAAAAGCACTTGACTTACACAAAGAGATTCAAGGAAAAATTTCAACAGAATTAAAAACAAAATTGGAAAACAAAGATGATTTATCTTTAGTATATTCTCCAGGAGTTGCTGAACCTTGTAAAAAAATTCACGAAAATGAAGACGATGCTTACGTTTATACTGGAAAAGCAAATACAATTGCAGTTATTTCTGATGGAACAGCTGTGTTGGGACTTGGAAATATTGGGCCCAAAGCAGCACTTCCTGTAATGGAAGGTAAGGCTTGTTTGTTTAAAAAATTTGGAGGACTTAATGCAGTTCCACTTGTAATTGATACAACAGATACGGAAGAAATTATAAAATTTGTAAAACAAGTTTCTCCAACTTTTGGCGGAGTAAATCTTGAAGATATTTCATCTCCAAGATGTATAGAAATTGAAACAAGATTAAAAGAAGAATTAGATATTCCGGTTTTTCACGACGACCAACATGGAACAGCAATAGTTACAATTGCAGCTTTAATTAATTCTTTAAAACTTGTAAATAAAAAACCAGAAGAATGTAATGTAGTCATCTCTGGAGTAGGTGCTGCTGGATCATCAATTGTAAGAATGTTAAATGATTTTGGAATTAATGATATTTATGCTTTTAATTCTAGAGGAATTTTAAGAGAAGACGAAAAATATTCAAAAGATTTATACAACAAACTTGCTAAAGAAACAAACAAAGAAAATAAAAATTTAACATTAGAAGAAGCGATGGCAGACGCTGATATTTTTGTAGGAGTTTCTGTACCAAATAAAGTAAGTAAGGAAATGGTAAAATCTATGAGACGTGATCCAATAGTTTTAGCTATGGCAAATCCAGATCCAGAAATTACTTATGAAGATGCAAAAGAAGCAGGAGCAAGAGTTGTTGGAACAGGAAGAAGCGATTATCCAAATCAAGTTAATAATGTTCTAGCTTTCCCTGGACTTTTTAAAGGAGCTTTGTCAGTTCATGCAACAAAAATTACAGAAAAAATGAAAGTTGCAGCAGCTAAAGCTATAGCAAGTTTAATTCCTGATGAAAAAATTTCAGAAGATTACGTAATACCATCAGCATTTGATTTAGGAGTTGCTGATGTTGTTGCAGAAGCTGTAGCAAAATGTGCAAAAGAAGAAGGAATTTCTCAAAAATAAAAAATAATTAAATATTTTAAGTGAAAATAAATTAAATTCTCCCTATTAAAATTAAGAGGGAGAATTTTTTTGTGAAAATTTATTTTTAAAAAATGAATTTAAAGCCATCAACTTGACAAATGTTTTCCTAAATGATAAATTAATATAAATAATATCTAAATTTTAAATTGGATATGTAGTATGTGATTAATGATTATTTTAGTTAAAATCAAATTTTGAAACTATTTTAGTCATTAATTTTTTTGTTTTTAATAATTTGTGCAGATTTTGGAGAGGGAGTTTATGATTAGATCTTATAAATGTATCGACAATCCACAAAATCCTATTAGCTATGACATTTTATTAAATCCAAATAAAATGGCAGATTATGCTTGTGGAGAAAAATTTATTTCCTTGCCTCTTCTTCCTATGATTTCTCTTTGTTTGGGAGTTGAATTTGAAAATGGAATCAAGGCAAATCCGATTTTTGAAAAAATTCAAGATGTAAAACTTGAAATGGATTATGAAAAAGAAGAATACAAGGCAATGGTTAAAGCCATAGAAATTATTGATGATAAAAAAACTGTAATAGAAATGAGAGGGCCTCTTGCTATTTTGGATAATCTTTTGGGAATAGATAAGGTTATGAGGGCTATGAGAAAAAATAGGGAAAATTTAAATTTTCTCTACGATGAATTTATTGAAATTTATCTTGAATATATTAAGAAGATGCAAGAGATGGGAATTACAATTTTTAGTTTTGCTGAAAGCATTTTGGATATAAAATTATTTGGACCAAGAGAAGTAGGAAATTATGTGGATGATTTTTTGCTTAAATTTTTAAAAGAAATAAGAATTTTGCAAAAAGAAAATCCCTTTACCTTTCATCTTTGTCCAAAATCAAGCCTTATCCTTGTTGATTTAGAAAAGGCGGATTTTTCTCCTATTGAATATGAAAGTCCTAAAAAATATATAGATATTTTGTATGAAAATAAGACATTTCTTGGAGATAGGTGTTTGAATTTGGCAGATAAAAAATTTAAAAGTGTAAATAAAATAATTTTGAAGGAGGAATAGATGACTAGTCAAAAAGAATATCTTGATAAAATGGCAGAAATGGTTGTTGAAATGGAAGATGAAGAAATCGGAGATTTATGCCGTGAGTATTTAAATGAAGATTATGATCCAGAAGATGCAATTTTTAATGGATTAATTAAGGGCATGAATGAGGTTGGAAGACTTTTTGAAGAGGAAGAATATTTTATTTCAGACTTATTAATTTGTTCAGATGCAATGTATAACGGCATTGATGTTTTGAAAGAAAAAATTGAAAGCTACGGAGAAAATAATCTTGCCACAGCTGTAATTGGAGTTGTTGAGGGAGATACTCATGATATTGGGAAAAACCTTGTGAAATTGATGCTTGAAGTCAACGGTTTTAATATGATTGATTTGGGAAAGGATGTTCCTTGTGAAAAATTTGTTGATGAGGCAATCAAAAATGATGCTCAATTTATTATGATGTCAACTTTAATGACTACAACAATGGAAAATATGAAAAAAGTAATTGATATTTTAAATGAAAGAAATATTCGCGACCAATTTATTGTAATGGTTGGTGGCGGTCCGGTTTCTGAAAGTTTTGCAAAAGATATTGGTGCTGATGCCTACAGTGAAAATGCAAATGAGGCGGTAAAAGTTGCAAAAAGTTTAATTAAAAATCATGAAAATTGAAATTGAAAATTTGAATAAAATTATTGATTCAAAAGGAAAAAATATCCTAGAAAGTCTACTTGCAAATAATATAAAAATCGATAATTTTTGTAACGGCAAGGGGACTTGTGGAAAATGTAAAATTAAAATTTTAAAGGGAAGTCTTAATCCAATCACATCTTTAGAAAAATCTTTGTTAAGCGATGATGAGATAAATTCAGGGATTCGACTAGCTTGTCTTACTTTTCCAAAATCTGACCTTAGAATTAAAACTATAAACAATGATTTAGATTTTAAAATTTTAGATTATGGAGAAATTCCTGATTTTGAAATGAAATTTGATAAAGGTTTTGGTCTTGCCCTTGACATTGGGACTACAAGTCTTGCTATGTACTTAGTTGATTTATCAAATGGAAAAATAATCGATAAAATCTCATCCATAAATTCTCAGGTAAAATATGGCCTTGATGTCATGACAAGAATTAGTTTTGAATATGAAAATGAGAATGGCAAAAATTTACTTCAAGATGAAATCATAATAAGTATAAATAATTTGATTGATGAGCTTGTAAATAAAAACGAAATTGAAAGAAGTCAAATTAAAAAACTTGTAATTGGGGCAAATACTACCATGCTTCACATGCTAGTTGGCGTTGACGCAAAATCTTTGGGGAAATTTCCCTATAAGGCGAAATTTTTAAATTCTTTAAAAATTAATTCCAAAGATCTTGGTCTTAATATTCCAGCAAAAGTTTATACCCTTCCAAATATTTCGGCCTTTGTGGGAAGTGATGTTGTGGCGGGAATATTTTTGACAGATTTAAAAAATCAAAAAAATACACTTTTTATCGACATTGGAACAAATGGAGAAATAGTTTTAAAAACAAAGGATAAACTTTATGCAACGTCAACTGCAGCAGGACCTGCCCTTGAGGGGATGAATATTTCTTGTGGCATGCGAGCAGAAAGCGGGGCAATTGATTCGGTAAAAATTCAAGATGAAAATATAAATTTTTCTACAATATATAAGAAAAAGCCCAGAGGGATTTGTGGGAGTGGACTTTTAAGTTTAGTATCTCAAATCATTGAAAAAGATTTTGTAAATAAAAGAGGAAGGATTTTAGATCCAGAAAATTAGAAAAAGATGATTATAGGAAAAATTTTATAAGAGAAGATGAAAATAAAAAAGAATAATAATTCTTGATTCGAAGGAAAATATTTATATCAGCCAAAAAGATATTAGGCAGGTTCAACTTGCAAAAGGGGCAATTTTATCAGGATTTTTGATTCTTCTTGAAAAAGAAAATATAGAAATTGAAGATTTAAATTCTGTAATAATTGCTGGTGGCTTTGGAAGTCATCTAAAAAAAGAAGACTTGACAGAAGTTGGAATCTTGCCAAAAAAAGTAGAAGAAAAGATAAGATATGTTGGAAATTCTTCCCTAATCGGAGCCTATATGGCATTGATGAATGAAAATATAATTAGAAAAATGGAAGAGCTATCCCAAAATATTACTTATCTAGACCTTGCAACAAGTGAAAATTATGAAAGAAAATTTGCGAAAGCAATGCAATTTTAAGGAGAAAAAAATGAAAAATTACAAAAAATTATTAACCGTTATTACCCTAACAACTTTAACTCTTACTTCATGTGCAAATAAAAATGAAGAAAAAAATTCTAATAATTCAAATCAAACAAGTGTAGTGAGTATTGAGTCTAACGAAAAAGAAGAGGTCACAAACGTAAGTATTTTAATTAAAGATACAGTAAATGACAAAGAAATTTTAAAAGAAGACGGAAAAATTGATAAGGATGGTCTTCAAAAATACCTTGAAGAAAATCACAAGGCAAAATTTGAAGATGGAATGATGACAGAACTTGAAGGAATAAAACAAGACAAAGAAAAAAGCCAATATTGGATGTATTATGTAAATGGAGAAATGGCTGAAGTTGGAATAGGCGATTACCTTCCAAAAGAAAATGACCAAATAGAATTTAGATTTGAACAAATGTAGATGGATACAAAAAAACTTACAAGGCTTGCAGGTCTTTGCGCAATTTGCGTAATCACAAGGATATATTTGAAATTAATCCCAAATGTCCAAATTCTTTCAGATATAATTTTAATTCTTGCAATAAATGGAAAGCTTGACGAATCTTTGATTGTAAATGCGACTACTATGATCATAACAAGTTTTTTTCTAGGTTTTGGTTATTGGGTTATATTTCAAGTTTTGGATTTTGGAATTTTGGGAATTTCAAATTATATTTTATTTAATAAAATAAAAATTAAAAAAACAAAAATAAATAAGGCAATTGCTCTAGGGATTTCTGGTTTTATATATGGATTTTTGATAACTTTGATGCAAGTTTTTTTGGTAGATGGAAATAAATTTACTTTTTTAGGACTTTATGCTGGTTCAATTCCTTTTGATATAAACCATATGGTAGGAAATATAGTAATATATATTTTTCTTATCTTTAGGCTTGAAAAATATATTACAGGAGAAAAGCATTTTAAAAATTAAGGAGAGATGATGGATAAAATAAAACTTCAAAAAGAAATTTCAAATTATAAACCAGAAATGACTTCAGACGAAAGATTAAAAGCCTATTTTAAAGGAGAGCGAGTTGACCACTTGCCATTTAATCTAATGAGTCTTGATATGGCTTATGGAATGAATTTGGGATACACATTAAAAGAAACTGACCAAATTGAAAATTTAATAGAAATTATTAAAAAAAGATGCCAAGAATATAAAGTTTATGGAATTTCTGAAGGTTTAAATCTTAGGGCAATGGGCTATGCCCTTGGTTCAAGTGGAATTTTTCCAGAAAATGATATAGACCATGTCGAAAAATATTTGTTAGAAGATAAAATTGATATGAGTTTATTAGAAATGCCAGATCCCTACAAAAATAAATTTTTAAAAAGAAAAATTGATAATGCAAGAAGGCTAAAAGAAAATTTCCCAGACCATAAAATTTCTACTTTTGTAGCAGGACCAATGACTGTTCTTTCAGCCCTTAGGCCAATTGAAAAACTTTTGAGAGATTTGAGAAAAAATCCCCAAGGAGTAAAGGACTTGTTGGATTTTGTTCTGGAAGCAAATATGAAATGGATTGAAGTTTTTAATAAAGAATTTGGAGATGTGGGAGTGATGATTGCAGATCCAGTTTCATGTGACGATATTTTAAGCCCAAAACAAGTAAAGGAATTTTCCTTTCCATATTTAAAAGAATTGACTGACAGGATTTATAAAGTTAATAATATAAAGGCAAATCTTCATATTTGCGGTCACACAAAAAGGCAATGGGAAAATCTGAAAAAATTACAAATTGGATCATTTAGTGTTGATAATTGTCATGACCTTAGTGAATGTAAGGAAATAATTCAAGATAAATTATCTTTGATGGGAAATGTTCCGCCAGTTGATGTGATGAGAAATGGTAGCGTGGATGATGTAATAAATTCTGTAAAATCTTGTATAAAAAAAGGTGCAGATAATAAAATGGGCTTTATTTGTGCAACTGGTTGTGCAACACCTGCAAAAACTCCAAAGGAAAATTTGGATGCCTTTGTCTATGCAGTTCAAAAATATGGAGAAGATGCAAAAATCGGAGAAATTCCACAAGCTGTGTGGGAAGATTAATGGGAGGATTTATGAACAAAGAAGAACTTAAAGAAGAGATGAAAAATTATAAACCAGAAATTACTTCATCAGAAAGAATATCTAAATATTTGAGTGGAGAAAGAGTTGATCACATTCCATTTGCAATTATGAGTACAAATAGGATTATTGCAAATCATCTAAATTATACAATTAGTGATATGGAGGATGTGGACAAATTATCAGATATTGTCCAATACAAATACGATAAATATAAAATTGTGGGATTAACCGAAGAATTAAGCCTTAGGACTATGGGCCATGCTGTTGGTTCAAAATTAGTTTTTCCAGAAGATGACATTGATTACATTGAAGAATTTGTAATGGATGATAAGCTTGATATGAATTTAATTGATTTGCCAGATCCTTATACAAATGAAGTTTTGGCTCCAAAATTAGAAAGAGCAAGAATCCAAAAAGAAAGATTTCCAAATATGGCAATAGAAACAGAAATTCCAGGGCCAATAACAACAGCCGCCGCCATTAGACCAATTGAAAAACTTTTGAGAGATTTGAGAAAAAATCCTCAAGGAGTAAAAGAATTATTAGATTTTTGTTTTGAAGCAAATATGAAATGGGCGAAAGCTTTCAAAAAAGAATTTGGTCCAACAAGTGTCATGGTTGTAGATCCAGTTGGTTGCGATGATATTTTAAGTCCAAAGCAAGTTGAAGAATTTTCTATGCCATATTTGAAAAAACAATTGAGCGCATATTACGAATTAAATGGAATAAAAGCAAATTTACATATTTGCGGTCATACAAAAAAACAATGGAAATATTTTAAGGACTTGGATATAGATTTTTTCTCAGTTGATAATTGTGAAGACTTAGAAGAATGTAAAAAAGAAATTGAAGATAAATTAATTGTTGTAGGAAATATTCCTCCAGTAGAAGTAATGAGATATGGGAAGGTTGATGATGTAATAGAATCAGTAAAAACTTGCATAAAAAAAGCAGCTGACGCAAAATGTGGATATATAGCAGCAACCGGTTGTGGTTCTCCAGTAAAAACTCCAATAGAAAATTTGGATGCCTTTATTTATGCAATAAATAAATACGGCAAAAATGCAAAATTAGGAGAAATGCCACAAGCTATAAATGAATAAAAAAATTATAAAAATGAGCCAAAAATTTCTAACAAAAATTTAAGGCTCATTTTTTTTGTCTATCAAAAATATAAAAAATTTTTATTTGAAAATTTATTTTTAATTTTCAAATAAATCCAGATATTTTTCGTATCCTTCTTCTTTTAATTTCTTTTTTGGAATAAATCTAAGGCTTGCGCCGTTTATGCAATATCTTAGTCCGCCTTTTTCTTTTGGTCCGTCAGGAAAAACGTGACCTAGGTGTGAATTTGCATTTTTGGATTTTACTTCTGTTCTTATCATTCCATGAGATAAGTCCTCATTTTCTTTTATATTATTTTCTAGTGGCTTTGTAAAAGAAGGCCAGCCACAACCAGAATCAAACTTATCTAAAGATGAAAATAAAACCTCTCCGCTAATTATATCTACATAAATTCCATCCTTATAAAAATCATTGTAGATACTAGAAAAAGGTTTTTCTGTGTAAGATTTTTGAGTAACCTCATAAGATAATTTAGAAATCTTATTAAGTTTATCTTTTTTTATTTTCTCATCCATAATATCCTCCTTACAAATATTTTACTAATTTATAATAATTTAGGCAATAATTTTAATTTACTTTTAAAATGAATTAATTAGTGATACAATATTTTCAATAATAATGAAAAATGGAGATAAATTATGGGGAAAAATATTATAGCAGACCATGCGAAATGGCCTAGACTTGAAGATGCAATTTTTAAAATTAGCGGAGAGTGTAAAAAAGCAATAGCAAAAAAAGGAAAAGATAAAATTATAAATTCCACTTTGGGAACTTTAATCGATGATGATGGAAATATTATTGCCTTTGATAGCGTTTATGATACTTTAAAAAATATGGACAAAAAAGATATAGCAAGCTATGGAGCAATAGAAGGCGACAAAGAATTTTTGGATCTAGTAATTGAAAAATGTTTTGGAGCTTATAAACCAAATGGATTTATAAAATCAGTTGCAACAGCTGGGGGAAGTGGAGCAGTAAGACATACGATTTGGACTCTATCAGGTGTGGGCGATTATGTAATTTGTCCAAATTGGTATTGGCCAGCTTACGCCACAATGTGCGAAGAATACAATAGAGAATTTTTAAATTATGAATTTTTGGATGAAAATTTTGAATTTAATTTAAAAGAATTTACAAAAGCCTTGGATTTTTCTTTAGAAAAAAAAGATAGGGTAGTGTGCGTTTTTAATTCGCCTGCAAATAATCCAACAGGATTTTCAATTGAAGATTCTATGTGGGATAAAATTTTAGAAATTATAAAAGATAGAGCAGATGATGGGAAATATATTGCGATTTTATTAGATGTAGCCTACATTGAATTTGCAGGAGATGGAAGGCAAAAGAAATTTTTCCAAAAATTTGGAGATTTACCAGAAAATATTATCACAACAGTTGCCTATTCAATGAGTAAATCTTACACAGCTTATGGACTAAGGTCAGGAGCTTGTATAATTGTTTCGTCAAATGAAGAAATTGCAAATCAAGTTTTTGATTCAATGAAACACTCAAACAGGGCAATTTGGTCAAACATAACTCATGCAGGAATGAATATATTGGTAGATTTAGAAAAGGATGAAAAAAAGAAAAAATCCTACGAAAAAGAATTAGAATTTTACAGAATAATGCTTGAAAAAAGAGCCAAAGCCTTCACAGAAAATTCAAAAAAAGTAGGACTTGTTACCCTTCCATATTTTGGAGGATTTTTCATATCAATACCTTGCAAGAATTCTAAAAAAATCGCAGAAAAATTAAAAGAAAAAGATATGTATATAGTTGCAAACAAAGAAGGATTAAGATTTGCAGTATGTGCAGTAAGCGAAGAAAAATGCAAAATTTCTCCAAAGATTATAAAAGAAGTGATAGATGAGATAAATAATTAAAAAAGTTTAAAAAAATATAATGATTTATGCAAAAAAAATAGACCACGATGGTCTATTTTTTTACATATTTTTAATTAATTCAAAAAGCTCAATGGCTGCGGATCTTGGGCCTTCAAATTGCATGTTGTTAAGTCCTAGTTGGGTTTTTATTGTTCCTACTTTTACTTTATTTTCAAATAAGTTATCAAAATATTTATCTAGTAATTTGTCACATTCTTCTCTTTTTTGAACTGGGCCAAATGGATTTGCAAAATATGTTTGAACAAGTCCTGTTTCGGTTGTTGTTCCTTTGGCAAGTCTTGCACCTCTTTTGAAAACTCTTAGGGCTTCTTCTTTTTTATCAAAAATTTCTATTGAATCACATCCGTCAAGAACTGCTGAATAATTGTCAGCGTATAGGAAAAAATCAACTTCATATCCTAAATTTATTTCATCAAAAGATGCAACTGGCATTATTAATCTTGAATTTACTTTGTCAGGATTCATAAAAATTGACCTGTCGATTTGTTTAAAGGCGTAACCTGCATCAAGGTCATCAAGTCTTACAAAGGCTCCAATTTCTGTTCCATAAGCATAAACTTTATTATTTTGAATTCTAAATGAACCCATATCGTCAAAGACTATTGTCATTTCTTTTATATAATCTTTGGCAAGTGATCTGAAAGCTTCTATTGATTCGCTTTTTCCTGCTCCGCTATCGCCAAGAATTACAATATTTACAGTTTTATTATTTTGCAAAACTACAGAAAGTCCTGCACCATGAATTGGCAAATATTCTTTTTTAATATTTATTACGTTATTTAATGTAAGGACCATTTTTTTCAAATAACCAAAATAATCAATTTTATCAGAGTAAGCAATGTAGCCTACATATAATTTATTTTCCTTATCATAGTAAAAAGAATTTTTTCTTTCGCCTTGATCTTTTGGTCCATAAATATAAATTGCATCTGGCGTTTTTTCTTCGATTTCTTTAACGTCAGCTAATTCGAAAAGGTTTGATGCAGAAACCCCATGTGTTAATAAATCTCTATGAAAATATATAAAAATTAAATTATCGCCAACTTTTGCTGGATAACAGAAAAAGTGTGGATAATTTATATTTGTATTTAAAATTGGATTTTCATAAACTTCTTCAAAAACCCCATCTCTCTTGTTTGATTTTGTATAAGTTATATAAGGAGTTTCAATCATAACTTGAGTTATAAATGGAATTTTATTTAAATCTTTATAAATTTCTGGATAATTTTTATTAAATTGCCTAATCATAATAGACGCATCGGCAGCAGCTGGGACTTGCCTATAAACCTTTGGCCATTCTCCAAGAATTGACATTTCAATTCGCCTGTAGGCTTGAAGAATCATATTTTTTAATTTTTCATTTATTTCAACAAAATTTACAACTCCAACTCCTCTTGAATTTTCATTTTGTTTTATTATTGAATATCTTTCAAGATTTCTCCAATAATTATAAAATTCCTCAACTATTTTTAGTAAGCCATCTTTTTCCTTATTTAAATTGTGATATTTATTAATTTTTGATGAAACTTCATCAATATTCATTACTGTTAAAAGTTTTAAAATATCAGTTAGCTCTCTTGCAAGAGAATCGACAGATGAATTTATAAAAAACTGTTCAATATAAGCATATACTCTTGTCGAATCCTTTTTGTGATAATTTATAAAACATTTTGTCAAATCAAGAAAGGATTCACTATTTAAAAGTTCATTTACATCATTAAAAAATTGTTCGGATAAATTTAATATGGCTTTGTTGCCTGTAATCGAAAATTCTTTGCTCATTTTATCTCTCTTTCTTTACTCTTTTCTATTTTTATTAATAATTTTTATTAATTATATATCAAATCCCCATCTAAAACAAGAAAAAAAGATTCTTTATAAGAACATTCATCAAAATCATTTAATAAGTTCTTACAAAAAATCTCATTTTAAAATTACAAATTTATTTTTTTATTTTCCTATAAATATAATAAGAATAAATAAAGGAAAATAAAGTTGAAATTATTAGACTAGCTATAAAAATATAAAAGCAAATATTTAAAGAAAATGATAAGGATGTAAGTGAAATAATTCCGCTAAAGAAAAATAAAATCCCTGCAAATTTTTGAGTTTTTTTCCACACTAAATCATCTTCCATAGCCCAAGATGTCCTAAATCCCATGGTATAATTTCTTTTTATTTTTGGCATAAAAATTCCGCTAATTGCTACAAGCAAAGAAAAAAGTCCAAGTAAAATTCTGCCAACATCAATATTATCATTAAAAGTTTTCCAAACAGTCAAACTTACGATAAGAAAATTTAAAATTGGTATAAATAATAAAAAAATGTGCTTATAATTTTTGTCGTGTTTGTCAGATTTTGGATCAAGGCTAATGATAAGAAAAAATGCTATATAAAGCAAAATCATAAAAGTAATCACAAACAACAAAGCATTAGTTTTATTTGTATAAAAATTAGAATCTGCATACAAATCATAATGAATTGGAATTCTTACTGGAAGCCTATCATAAAAAATAATTGCTATTATTATAGATAAAATAAAAATAATCGTTGCAAAAATTAAATTTTTTTTATTTTCTTTCAAAAAATCCACCTACCTTTCTACTTTAATTAATATCATTATATTAAATTTACTTGCAAAAGTATATAAGTTTAAAAATTTAAAAATAAAATTATTTTGTTTTTTATTTTTAAATGCTATAATAACTATGTATGCGAAACAAGAAAGGAATATTATGAAAGAATATGATGTTGTTGTAGTAGGCAGCGGCGCTAGCGGATCTTTTATGGCCTACGAATTTACTAAATTAAATTCAGAAAAAAAAGTTTGTGTAATAGATGCAGGAAGAAAAGTAAAAGCTAGAAAATGTCCTATATCAGAGGGAAAAGTTAATTCTTGTATAGGATGCAATCCTTGCAATATAATGTATGGATTTGGAGGAGCAGGAACTTTATCAGATGGAAAATATAATATAACAACCAATTTTGGTGGAGATTTACATAATTATATTGGAGAAGATAAGGCTCTTAAATTAATGGAATATGTAGATTCTGTTCTTATGGATTTTGATAAGGGAGATGCTACACTTTATTCAACAGAAAATACAGGATTAAAAAGTGAATGTCTAAAAAATGATTTGCATTTATTAACAGCAAAAGTTCGTCATTTTGGTACAGAAAGAAACAGAGAAATTTTACAAAAAATATACGATTATGTAAAAGATACTGTAGATTTTGAATTTATGACAAAAGTTATAAGTGTAGATTTTGAAGATGGATATTATTTTGTAAAAACTGACAAGAATGAAATAATAAAATGTAAATATTTAGTTCTTGCTGCAGGAAGATCTGGTTCAAAATGGATTTCAGATACTTGCCAAGAATTTGATGTAGAAATGAAAAAAAATAGGGTTGATATTGGAGTTCGTGTAGAAGTTCCAGCAGAAGTTTTTAAACACATCACAGATAAAGTTTATGAAGCAAAAATTGTTTATCAAACAAAACAATATAACGATCTTGTAAGAACATTTTGTATGAATCCTTATGGAGAAGTTGTAACAGAAAATACAAATGGAATTATGACTGTGAACGGTCACTCTTATGCAAACCCAGAACTTAGAACAGAAAATACAAATTTTGCTCTTTTGGTTACAAATAAATTTACAGAACCATTTAAAGATTCAAATGAATATGGCGAATCAATAGCAAGAGTTTCAAATATGCTAGGTGGCGGAGTATTGATGCAAAGATTTGGAGATCTTGTAAAGGGAAGAAGATCATCAGAAAGAAGAATGAAAAAATCTTTCCTAAGACCAACCTTAAATGCAACAGCTGGAGATTTGTCATTAGTTATGCCAAAAAGACAATTAGATGACATAATAGAAATGATTTATGCTCTTGATAAAATTGCTCCGGGAATGGCAAACGACGATACACTTTTATATGGAATAGAAGTTAAATTTTATAATTCAGTTGTAGAAGTTAATGAAGAATTTGAAACAAGCCAAAAAAATCTATTTTGTCTAGGCGATGGATCAGGAGTAACACATTCCCTATCACAAGCTTCAGCATCAGGAGTTGAAATGGCAAGAATTTTAAATGAAAGAGCTTAATAATTTTAAATTTTGATTTAAAAAATTTTGATTTTTAAAATTAAATTTTCAAATAAAAATATTTGACAAAAAATATAAATTCTTGTATCATAACAAAAGAGAGTTAAAGAAGTACCCACAACTCACCTGCCGACAATTTGTTTTCAGGTTACAATCTCTTGTTAGAATAATTTTCTAATTATATTTTGTATTTTATATGGGTACTTTGAGTGCCCATTTTTTTATTTGAATATTTTGGAGGTAACATTATAAAAGATTTAAAAATTAATGACGAAATTAGAGACAATAAGCTTAGACTTATAGACGAAGACGGATCACAAATTGGAGTTGTATCAAAAGATGAAGCTTTGGATATGGCTTATGATAAACAATTGGATCTAGTATTAATGTCACCAAATGCTAAGCCACCAGTTGCAAGAATTATGGATTATGGGAAGTTTAAATACGACCAAGAAAAAAAAGCTAAAGAAAATAAGAAAAAACAAAAAACAACTCAAACAAAAGAAACAAGATTTAGCTTAAATATCGAAGATCATGACCTAGCAACCAAGGCTAATCAAACAAAGAAATTTCTTAACAACGGAGACAAGGTAAAAGTCTCATTAAGATTTAAAGGTAGAGAATTGGGTCATAAAAACTTAGGCTATGATGTATTAGATAAATTTATGGAATTTGTTGGAGATTGTGCACAAGTTGATAAGAAACCAGCAATGGAAGGAAGATCACTTGTACTATTCATTTCACCAAAGACAGAAGAAAAATAGGAGGCAAATATGGCTAAGAACAAAATCAAAACAAAAAGAGCAGCTGCAAAAAGATTTAAAGTTACAGGCAGTGGAAAAATAAAAAGACACAAAGCTTATAAGGGACACCTTACAGCTAAAAAAACACCAGCAAGAAAAAGAAGATTAAGAAAATCTACAATGGCATCTAAAGGCGATACAAAAAATATCAAAAGATTATTAAATATCTAATAGGAGGAAACAATGGCAAGAGTAAAAAGAGCATTAAACGCTAAAAAAAGACATAAAAAAGTTCTTAAACAAGCTAAAGGTTACTACGGTTCAAAATCATTACTTTTCAAAACTGCAAATCAAGCAGTAATGAAATCTTTACAATATGCATTCATTGGAAGAAAAAGAAGAAAAAGAGATTTTAGAAAATTATGGATTGCAAGAATAAATGCAGCAGCAAGAGCAAATGGAACAAGCTATTCTAAATTAATGGGAAATCTTAAAAAAGCAAATATAGATATTAATAGAAAAATGCTTGCAGAAATTGCTGTATCAAATCCAGAAGAATTTACAAAATTAGTAGAATTAGCTAACCAAGCAGCTTAATGATAATAAAATCAGAATCTAACGAAAAATATAAGTATTTAAATAAATTAAAAAAGAAGAAATACAGGAAAAAGTTTAATTCTTTCGTAGTCGAATCAATAAAAATTGTAGAACAAATTCCAAAAGACTTTGAATGTGAATTTGTTTTTGTAAATGAAGATATGAAAGATTATGAAACTAATTTTAAAAAGATAGTTTTTTCAAATAAATTATTTGATAAGCTATCTTTACTTGAAAATCCTGAAGGTGTTTCAGCTTGTTTGAAAATAAAAAATCAAAAAGAAATTTCTTCTGATAAAATTTTACTTTTAGACCATATACAAGATCCAGGAAATCTTGGCACGATTATAAGAAGTGCCGAGGCATTTTCTTTTAAGGATATAATTTTATTAAATTCTTGTGTAGATATATACAATGAAAAAACAATTAGAGCAAGTATGGGTTCTCTATTTAGGTTAAATTTTATCGAATTTGAAATAAATGATTTAAAAAAATTGTTAGATAAAAATTACAAACTGGTTTTGGCAGATATGAATGGAAAATCAGTAGATTATTACAAATCTTGTGATAAAATAATATTAGCAATAGGAAACGAGGCTAATGGAATTAGTAAATCTTTAAAAGATTTATCAAATGATTTTGTATCCATAAAAATGGATGGAAAAATCGAATCATTAAATGCGGCAATTGCTGCATCAATATTGATGAATAATTTTAGCCAAAGCGGATAAAAGCTATACTATCCAAGCAAAGCAAGTGGTAGATGATGAGAGGCCACCTTGTAACGGTATAGTAATTCCCCGCCTAGCTTTGATACGAATTAAGTAGTTGAGACGGTAATGCGTTATAATTATTGAGTGGATTATTACAATCAAATTAGGTGGTACCGCAGATAAGTCTGTCCTTTTACAGGGCAGTTTTTTTGTACCAAAAATTAAAGGAGAAAAAATGAAAGAAAAATTAGAGGCCTTGGTTGAAGAAGCGACTGAGGCAATTGAAAAAAGTGAAGACTTAAAAGCTCTTGACGATTTAAGAGTCAAATATCTTGGTAAAAAAGGTGAAATAACTTCATTAAAGAAAAATATTTCAAAATTGCCAAATGAAGAAAAGCCAATGGCTGGTAAGTTAATAAATGAAATATCAAAAGAAGTTGAAGAAAAATTAGAAAAAGAAAAGAAGAAATTAAAAAAATTCTTTTAGATAAAAAAATTAAAGAAGAAAAAATTGATGTAACTGCAAATTTCGACCTTTATTCTAGTGGACATTTTTCAGTTATAAATCAAACAATGGCAGAGCTTGAAGAAATTTTTCAAAATATGGGCTTTGACGTTGTTGAAGGACCAGAAATTGATACGGTAAAAAATGTTTTTGATGATTTAAATTCTCCAAAAAATCACCCATCAAGATCACTTTCTGACACTTTTTATATAAATGAAAATACACTTCTTCGTCCTCACACATCAAGTATGCAAATTCGTGTTATGAATGAGGGAAAACTTCCAATAAAAATGGTTTCAGCTGGAAGAGTTTTTAGAAATGATGAAGTAGATGCAACTCACTCTCCAATGTTTCATCAATTGGAATGCTTAGTTGTTGATGAGAATGTATCACTTGCAAATTTAAAAGCAACTCTTGAAACTTTTATAAAAGAAATGTTTGGTGACCAAATGAAAATGCGTTATCGTCCTCATCATTTTCCATTTACAGAACCATCTCTTGAAGTTGACGTAACTTGTCCAATTTGTGGTGGCAAGGGATGTCCTGCTTGTTCAAATACTGGTTGGTCAATGGAACTTTTGGGTGGCGGAATGGTTCATCCAAATGTATTAGAAAATTGTGGAATTGATAGTGAAAAATATACTGGTTTTGCCTTTGGTCTTGGTGTTGATAGAATTGCCATGGTTAAGTACGGACTAGATGATATTAGATTACTATTTGATAATGACAAAAGATTTATTGAGCAATTCTAGGAGGGATTATGTTAGTACCTTTAATTTGGCAAAATGATTATATAAAATTAGACGAAGATTTAAAAACAATTACAGACAGATTATCAGAAACAGGATCACACGTAGAAAGTGTAAATTCTATTTCTGATAAACTTGATGGCCTTGTTGTAGGAAAAGTTTTAAAACAAGAAAAGCATCCAAATGCCGACAAATTATTTGTTCTTAAAATTGATGTTGGAGAAGAAATTACTATAGTAACTTCTGCAAAAAATACAAAAGAAGGCGACTATCTTATAGTAATTAAATCAGGAACAGAAATTAACGGACAAAAAATTGATGACCATGAATTTTTTGGAATTGTAAGCGAGGGCATGCTTACATCATACAAAGAAATTGGCTATGATGATTCTGTTATTGAAAAAAAATCAAAGGATGGAGTTATAGTTTTATCTGGAAAATTTGAACCAGGAACTCCTGCTGTTGAAGTTTTATTTTCAAATACTCCAGTAATTGAATATGAAATCACTCCAAATAGACCTGATTGTCTTTCAATTATTGGAATGGCAAGAGAATCTGCTGCATCTTTTGATAAAAAAATTACTTATCCATCATTAGAATACCCAACAGTTTCTGATAAAAAAGAAGATTACTTTAATGGGATTGAAATCAAATCAAAAAATTGTAAAAGATTTACAGGAAGAATTATTAAAAATGTAAAAGTTGGCGAATCTCCTCAATGGCTTAAAAATTGTTTGATGCTTGCTGGAATGAGACCTGTAAATAATGTTGTAGATATTACAAATTTTGTAATGCTTGAAACAGGTCAACCTCTTCATGCTTACGATCTTGAAACTTTACATGATAGAAAAATAATTGTAAGAGATGCTAATGAGGGAGAAATAATTAAAACCCTTGACGGAGAAGAAAGAAAATTAAATGAAGAAGTTTTGGTAATTTCTGATGGAAAAGAAGCAATTGGTCTTGCTGGAATTATGGGATCAATGGATAGTGAAATTACAGAAAATACAAAAACTATTCTTCTTGAATCAGCAAATTTCGATTCTGATAATATTAGAAAATCTTCTAAATTTTTAAATTTAAGAAGTGAGGCGTCATCAAGATTTGAAAAAGAAATTTCTGTAGAAAATGCAGACTTTGCATCAAAAAGAGTGATGAAACTTATAACTGATCTTGGAATTGGAGAAGTTTTAGAAGATCGTTTTGATGAGGGAATAAAAGAAAGTCCAGAAAATAAAGTAAAACTTAGAATCTCTAGATTAAATTCTTTAATTGGAAAAGATTTTTCAAAAGATGAGGCTGTTTCTTATTTAAAATCTTTGGAATTTGATATTGAAGATATTGATGATGACACAATTGAAGCAAATATTCCAAATTTCAGAATGGATATTTCAATTGAGGCAGATTTAATCGAAGAAGTTGCAAGACTTTATGGAATGGGAAAAGTTGAGTCAAAACCACTTTATTCATCTTTGCAAAGAGGAGAAAAAACTCCAATGAGATTATTGAAAGATGAATTGAAAAATAATTTATTTGGACAAAAATTCTCAGAAATTACAACCTATTCATTTATTTCTCCAAGAGATTATGATAAATTGTTGGTTGATGAAAATTCAAAATTAAGAGATTATATAAAAATTATAAATCCTTTGGGAGAAGATTATTCTGTAATGAGAACAACCCTTCTTTCAAATATGCTTGATACTTTTTATAAAAATATTTCCAAAAAACAAAATGATTTGAGATTTTATGAAATTGGAACTGCTTTTATTAAAGATGGAGTTGACCTTCCAGAAGAAAAACAATATTTGACCATGGGTCTTTATGGAGATTATTCTTTCTATGATTTGAAAGATTTCTTTATTAAAGCTATGGGTAAAACTGGTTTTTATGGATTCAGATTTGAAACTGAAGAAAATATAAGAACTTTCCACCCAGGAAGATGTGCAAATATTTATCTTGATGGAGAAAAAATTGGTATTATGGGACAAATTTCCTATGAAGTTATGGAAGAATTTAAAATCAAAAATCCAGCCTTGGCACTTGAAATTGATCTTTCTATGATAAAAGATAAAAAAATCGACCAAGTAAAATACAAGGCCCTTTCAAAATTCCCATCAATTTTACGTGATTATTCATTTACTTGTGATAGGAATGTAGAAAGTCAAATGATTGAAGATATAATTATTTCAAGAGCGAATGGTTTGGTAAGAAATATTGAAATTTTTGATATTTATACTGGAAGTCAAATTGATGAGGGACAAAAATCAATTTCTTACAAAGTTTCCTACGGTAAAAATGATGCTACATTAAAAGATGAAGAAGTAGAAAAAATTGAAAAAGAATTTTTAGAAGATTTAAGTAAGGGAAATATAAACTTGCGTAGTTAGGAGTTAAAGTGGCAGATAATAAAATTGTTGTTAATATTGCTGGCATGGACTACACTTTGATAAGTGATCAAGATGAAAATCAAATTGAACAAATAGCAGCTTATGTCGACAAAAAAATAAGAGAAATCGATAATGACAAGCTAACTCGTGAAAACCAATTGGTTTTGGCATCTTTAAATATTGCTGATGAAATGTATAAACTTTTGATTAAGCATAAAAATTTAAGAAAAGAAGCCGAAGAGCCAATCGAAAATTATCCAAAAATAAAAGAAGCCTATGAAGATTTGGAAGAAGAAAATCAACTTATAAAAGATGATTTTGAAAAATCCAAAAAAGATTTTATGGAATCTATGAAAAAAATCGATGAATTAAATTCTACAATCAATAGGTTAAATGATGAAATTGACAAAAAAAATAAAATAAATAAATCCAAAGATGAAAATCTTCAAAAATTAAGAGAAAATCTTATGTCTTTGCAAGAAGAAAATTTAGATTTACAAAAAGAAAATGAAGATTTGAAAAGAGATTTATAATGAAAGATGTTGAAATATTAGCTCCTGTTGGGAAAATGTCCATGCTTTATGCTGGACTTTCTGCAGGGGCTTGCAGTTTTTATTTGGCACTTGACGATTTTGGAGCAAGAGCCTACGCCAAAAATTTCTCGCTTAAAAATATTGAAGAAGTAATTGATTATGTTCATTTATTTGATAAGAAAGTTTTTATAACTATAAACACTCTTATTAAAGATGAAGAAATTGATAAGGCGATTTTTTATATTGAAAAACTTTTTGAATACGGAGCTGATGCGATTTTGATCCAAGATATTGGTCTATATTCTTTGGTTAAAGATATAAATGAAAATGCAAAGCACAAATTAGAATTTCATGCCTCGACGCAGATGGCGATAAAAGATTATGAGGGAGCAATTACTGCAAAAAAATTAGGTTTTGATAGGGTGGTTGTTGCAAGAGAAACTGAAATTGATGAGATAGAAAAAATTTGCAAAATAGATATTGATACAGAAGTTTTTGTTCATGGATCTCTTTGCGTTTCTTTTTCTGGAGAATGTTTGATGTCATCATATCTTGGAAAAAGATCTGCAAACAGGGGTAGGTGTGCAGGAATTTGTAGAAAAAAATATCAGCTTATAAATGATGGGAAAGTTTTGGGAGAAGATTACTATCTTTCAATGAAAGATTTATCAACCATAGATTTTACTGATGATTTAATAAAAGCTGGAGTCGATTCATTAAAAATTGAAGGACGAATGAAAACTGATGAATATGTCTACAATACTGTAAAAAATTATAGGCAAAAATTAGAGAAAAACTCTTATGATAAGGACCAATTAAGAGATATTTCAAATAGGTCCTACACAAACGGTTTTATATTTGGACAAAAATCATCCTATCTTGCCCTTGAAAATGAAAATAAACACAGAAAAATTGGCGAAGTTTATGAAAAAAATGGTAAGAGATTTTTTAAATCAAATTCAAATTTGATAAAAGAATCAATTCTTCAAGTTACAACTGAAAAAAATAGAAAACTTCCTTTGACCTTGACAGAGGATTTGAAAAAAAATCAAGAATTAGAATTAAAAGATTTCCCAGATGCAAAATTGAATTCAAATATTTATCTTCTTTCTTCAAAAATTTTAAAAGAAAATCTAGACCAAGGTCTAAATTATTACAAAAATTTGCCTTTAGACATAAAATTTGAAGTAAAGATTGGACAAAAGCCAAAAATTACCCTCAAATATAAAGATACAAAAATTTCTTATGAAGGAGAAAATTTGGTTGAAGAAGGAAAAAATATTTCTTTAACGAAAAAAGATATTTCAGAAAATCTTACAAAACTTGGAAATACAATTTATAAGGCTAATGAAGTTGAAATAAATATAGCACCAAATATATTTTTGAGAAAAAAAGATATAAATTCAATGAGAAGAAAAGCAATAGAAATTTTAAATGAAAAAAGACTTTCAATTTACAAAAATAAACCAGTTAAAATTGAAAAAAGAAAATTAAAAGATAAGAAAAATTATAAAAGAGAAAAAACTATAGAACTTTTGTCAAATGACATAGATATTTCTTTATTAAAAGATTTTGACAATATTTATTTGAGAAAATACGACAAAAAGTTTGGTGGGCTAAATATTTTCTATATTATGGATGCTGATAAAAAATATGACCTTGATTTTATTTCTTTTTTAAAAGAGAAAAATTTTAAGGGAGTAGTTTTTAATAATTATAAAGACTTTGTCCTAAAAGATGAACTTTTAAAAAATGGTTTTGAAATTAGGATCGGTAGATACTTAAATGTTTTTAATTCCTATGCTTTTGATTTTTACAGTAATTTTTCTTCAATGATTTCATCTTCAGTTGAAAATTCTTTTGAAAATATAAACAAAAATTCAAGAATTTATCCTACAGAAATTTTGGCATACGGTCCAATTGAGCTTATGAATATGCGCCATTGTCCGTTTTCTGCCATAAAAAAATGTGGGCTTGTTGGCTGTGAATCTTGTAAATTTTCAGATTCAAAAATAAAAGATGAAGACGGAAATCTTTTTGATATAAAAAGAAGGGATGGACTTTCTAGAATTTATTCCAATGAAAGTGCCAACATTGACCTTAAAAAAATTGAAAAATCAGTATCTTTATTGTATCTTGTAAGAGATGATGAAGATTTAAAAAATATAAGAAAAAATAAGATTAACAATCTTGGATATGACAGGGGTGTTATTTAATGCAGGAAAAAACCTTAGAAGTTTTGGAGTTTGGAAAAATTCTTGAAAAACTCCAAACTTATGCAAGAAGTGAACTTGTTAAAAAAGAAATTTCAAAAATAAAACCTAAAAATAATATAAAAGAAATAAAAGATGAACTTGAAAAAACCAAGGCCATGGAAGAGGTTCTTGTAGAAAATGGAAATATAGATATTTTTGGCCTTTACGATTTAAAAGAAATTATTGGCTATGTAAGAAAAAAAGGAATACTAGAACCCTTTGAGCTTTTAAAAGTTTTAGACCTACTTAGGGTTAGCAATTATTTGAAAGAATATGGGGAAAATATTGAAAATCCTTACATAAAAGACTTGTTTGATAGGATTTCAGTAAATGATTTTATAAAAGATGAAATCGAAAGGTCAATTATTTCAGAAGATGAAATAGCAGATAATGCCTCAGCAAATTTAAGGTCTATTAGAAAAAAAATAGGCAAAAAAGAAGCTGAAATTAAAAATAAATTGTCCTTTTATATTTCATCTCCAAAATTTGACGAATCTCTCCAAGATAAGGTTGTTTCAATTAGGGACGGAAGATATGTTCTTCCAGTAAAAACAAATAAAAAAGCAGTTTTAAATGGAATAATCCACGACAGATCCCAATCAGGAAATACACTTTTTATTGAACCAAATGCCATTGTAGAATTAAACAATGACCTTTCAAATTTGCAAATTGAAGAAAGTGATGAGATTAGAAGAATCTTAGATAGGCTTTCAAGATTTGTAGAAGGCTTTGACCAAGAAATTTTAGAAAACCAAAAATTAATTCAAAGAATAGATTTCTTACAAGCAAAGGTAAAATATTTTTTGGCACACGAATACACCATGCCAAAACTTACCGACAAAAAAATAATTAATTTAAAAAATGCCCGTCATCCACTTTTAAAAGGAAATGTTGTTCCGATAGATGTAAAAATTGGAGATGGATACAAGACATTAATAATTACAGGACCAAATACAGGAGGAAAAACTGTATCTCTTAAAACTGTTGGTCTTGTTTCTTTAATGGCTCAAGCAGGATTTTATATTCCTTGTGATGATAGTTTGGTAAATGTTTTTGATGATATATTTTTAGATATTGGTGATACCCAATCAATAGAGATGAGTCTTTCAACTTTTTCAGCGTCTTTAACAAATATTGTAAAAATAACAGAAAATGTCAGCGAAAATTCATTGGTTTTACTAGATGAGGTCGGAAGTGGAACAGATCCAACAGAAGGCGCTGCCCTTGCAATTTCTATTTTGGAATTTTTGAAAAATAAAAATGTAATGACCTTTGCAACAACCCATTATTCAGAATTAAAATACTATGCCTTAGAAAAAAAAGGGGTAATGAATGCAAGTGTTGAATTTGACCTTGAAACTCTATCGCCAACTTTCAAATTAATTATAGGAACACCTGGAAAATCAAATGCTTTTGAAATTTCGAAAAGACTAGGTTTAAATAAAGAAATATTAGCAAACGCACAATCAATTCTTTCTGAAGATAATAAAAATTTCAACACTATCCTTGAAGAGCTTGACCAAAATAAAAAAGAAATGGAAATAAAAAATCAAGAGATAGAAGACTATAAGAAAAAAATTAAAATAGCGAGAAATGATCTTTTGGCTCTTTCAGAAAAAATAAAAAAAGAAGAAAAAGAAATAATTGAAAAGGCAGAAGATAAGGCAAATAAAATTTTGGAAGATGCAAATATGGCAAGTCAAGAAATGCTAAAAATCGCCAAAAAATCAAAAAATGCCAATATTTCTGATATAGATAGGTCCTTAAATGATATTAGAAATAAATATAAATCTTCAAAGATTGACAGGCAAGAAGAAGTATTTAAAGAAAAATAAGCAAAAACGCTCCACAAAATTTAAAGGTTGGAGATACAGTTATAATTGCAGGCTTAAATGAAAAGGCTCAAGTAATTGAAAATCCCGACGAAAAGGGTAATATAAAAGTACAAATGGGTATTTTGAAAATGGATTCTAATATTAAAAATGTTACAAAAGTTAAGTCAGAAAATAAGACTAAAGAAAATACTAACAGAATTTATAAAGCGAAAAAAGCCATGCACATTTCACCAACTCTTGATTTGAGGGGGCAAAGATATGATGAAGCTTTGAGAAATTTTGATAAATACCTAGATGATGCTATGCTCTCAGGCCTTGACCAAGCAAAAATCATCCATGGCAAGGGGACTGGTGCTTTGAGAAATGGCATAAACGATTATTTAAAAAATAATAAAATGATCGACTCCTATAGACCTGGAAATGAAAAAGAAGGTGGATATGGAGTTACAATTGTAAAATTCAAATAATATTGGAGGAAATATGAAAGATTTTAAAGAATTAATAGCTAAAAATCTAGAAGAAAAAGACCTAGGCTTGGATTATGAGAAAATTTATGATTTAATTGAAATTCCACCTCAAGAAAATATGGGAGATTTTGCTTTCCCTTGTTTTACATTGGCAAAAACTATGAGAAAAAATCCTAAACTTATAGCAGAAGAAGTTGCAAGTAGTTTAGAAATTGATGGCGTTGAAAAAATTGTAAATGAAAATGCTTATGTAAACTTTTATCTAGATAGACAAAAAGTAACAAACGATGTAATTAATGAAGTTATAGAAAAAGAAGATGACTATGGTAAAAGTGATATGGGTAAGGGAATCAACGAGCTTGTTGAGTTCTCATCTGTAAATATTGCTAAGCCTTTCCATATTGGTCACATTAGATCAACAGTAATTGGAGATGTTATTAGAAATATTTATGAATATCTTGGATATAATGTAACAGCTTCAAACTATATTGGAGATTATGGTACACAATTTGGTGTAATGATTGCAGCTTACAAACTTTGGGGAGATAAAGAAGCAATCGACAAAGACCCTATCAATGAACTTTTAAATTTATATGTAAGATATACAAAAGAAGAAGAAGATAACGAAGAATATCAAGAAAAAGCTAGACAAGAATTTAAAAATCTTGAAGATGGCGAAGAAGAAGCTATGAGATTATGGCAATGGTTTAAAGACTTATCTTTGAGAGAATTTGATAGAGTTTACGGAATGCTTGATATAAAATATGATAACTATCACGGAGAAAGTTACCATTCACAATGGATGCCAGCAGCCCTTGAAGAATTAAAAGAAAAAAATCTTTTAGTAGAATCTGATGGAGCTTATATTGTAGATTTGAGCGAATTTAATTTGCCACCATCAATGTTAATTAAATCAAATGGTTCATCAGCATATATTACAAGAGACGTTGCTACAGCACTTTATAGACATAGAACTTACGGACTAGATAAAAATATATATATTGTAGGAAGCCAACAAAAATTACATTTCCAACAATTAAAGAAAATTTTATACTTAATGGGACACGAAGATGTAAGCGAAGAAGTTTTACACGTACAATTTGGTATGGTTTCACTAAAAGACCAAGTTCTTTCAACAAGAAAAGGTCACGTTGTTTTCTTAGAAGATGTTTTAAATAAAACAATCGAAAAAACATATTCAATAATGAAAGATAGAGATAACCAAATTGAAAATCTAGATGAGGCAGCAAAAATTGTAGGTATTGGTGCAGTTAAATTCCAAGAATTATACAATTCAAGAATCAAAGACTATGTATTTGATTGGGATGAATTATTAAACTTCGAAGGAGAAACAGGCCCATACGTACACTACACTTATGCAAGAGCAAAATCTGTATTAAGAAAAGCTGGAAAAGAAGAATTTGAACAAATGAATTTTGAAAAATTAAATACAGATGAAGAATATAGTTTGATTAAAGCATTAGAAAGTTTCCAAGACGCAATAATACTTGCTAAAAATAGACTTGAACCATCAGTAGTTGCAAGAAAAGTAATGGAAGTTGCTCAAAAATTCAATAAATTCTACAATTCTACACAAATCTTGGTAGATGATGAAAAATTAAAAGAAGAAAGACTTGCCCTAACTAAAGCTACATCAATTGTAATTAAAAATGGTTTAGGAATATTGGGAATCAAAACAGTGGAACAAATGTAATGAGTGAAAGAATTATAGATTTTTTAGAATGTTCTAAATACGCATTTTCAGAAAGTGTAAAAAAAATAAAAAAATCCTATATTCTTTTCATATCTTTGGTAGTTAGGTCGATATTTGAAGGCATGAAGGGTTTATCAATTTTAAACTCTTCATACCTATCATCATTAATAAATTATTTTATAGAAATATTAATTTTGTGTTTTGTTGCTCAAGCCTTAAGATCAATTGTTCTTTACAATAATACAGGCAAAAAATCCATAGAAAATTCCATATCGAATTTTTTCTATTTAATAATGGCAGCAATGTTTTCAATTTATATAATTGAGCTTATATTTGATAATTTATTGAGTGGACTTGATCCTGCAATTTCTAATTTGCTTAAAATTTTATTTAAATTATTTACATCAGCTGTAATAGAGCTTGTCTATATAGATAGCGTTTATGGATTTAGTATACTTATAGACTCATTTAATTTTGTAAAAAACAATTTTTTTGTTTGGGGAATTTATGCCCTAATATTTATTTTGATAGATTCATTTTTGATAAATAAGATTGTAGTAAACACATCAGCATTTGCAAATGAATTTATATATGTAATATTGCTTGCCCTTTGGGATACAATATCTTTATTATTTAAAGGACATTTATTCAAAACATTATCAAATCATTCCTACAGACAAAGAAAATTTATGAGAGGATAAGATGGCAAAAATTGACCAATATTTTTTGAATTTTACAGATAAGCTTGGCTATATTGACCTAAAAAAAGAATCATCATACGATTTATTAAACAAAACTCCACTAGCTCTTTACACAGAAGACTTATCAGAAAATGTAATAAATGGAGAATTTGAAAATAAAATAAATCTAGATATAATTTTAGACGGCTTAATAATGAACCTTGCCATAGATAAGGATTTTAAATACAAAGATACCTATATAAAAATAATAGAAAATTATATAAAAAATATAGGAGCCTACGCCACACAAAAGGCCCTAAAAAATTTGGAAAACAAAACAGAAAAATCCTTGCTTTTATTGAGAGGAGCTTATATAATAAATCCATTTGATAAATATAATGCCTATAATTATGCAAGAATTTTGTGGCCAAAAGCCTACGAAGATACAGAATACAAGGACGAATTTATCAAAGAATCCCTTAGAATTTTGCAAGATATAATAAGCCAAGACGAAGATTTTCCACTTTCATATTATGAATTAGGAAATATATATGCAAATCTTGGAGAATATATAAAAGCAAGATCCTATTATGAAAATGCTCTACAAAGAACAAAAGACATAGAAGCCCAAAACGAAATAAGAGATAAAATCAAAATGATTTTTGACAATGCCGAAATTGAAGAAGGACTATATTATATAGGAAAAGGAAACTTCGACAAAGCAATACAAATTCTAACAAGGCTTTTATCAAAAACAAAAAGAGCAGACGCTTATTATTATTTAGGAGTGGCCTATCAAAATATAGGACAATACGAAAATTCCATCCTAGCCTTTGAAAATTCCCTAGAAAAAGGCGGAGAATTTAGAGAGCTTTATAACGATTACTCAATAAGCTTATACGCAACAGAAAAACCAATAGATGCAATAGAAATAATAAATCAAGGATTAAAAAAATACCCAGAAGATCCAAGAATGATCTACAATAGGTTGCAAATAAATTTATCACTAAATAATATCAACAAAGCCAAAGAAGATATAGAAAATTTAGAAAGCTATGACGACCTTAGCGACGAATTATCAACAAACTTACAAATAATTAAAGAACAATATAAAATAAATTAATCTCAAATTAAATTTTGAGATTTTTTTATTGCAGTTGAATAAAAATAGAAAAAAAGTATGTTTATAATGTAATAACGTTTACTTTTATAGGAGGAAATTATGAAAATAATTGAAACAAAAAATGCTCCAGGAGCAGTAGGAGCATATTCACAAGGAATAGCATCAAACGGATTTGTATATTCATCAGGACAACTACCATTAGTACCAGAAACAGGTGAATTAATTTCAGATGACGTTAAAAAAGCAACAAGACAATCATTAGAAAATGTAAAAGCTATCGTAGAAGCAGGTGGCTCATCAGTAGAAAAAATTGTAAAAGTAAATATTTTCTTAGATGACGTAAACGACTTTGCAGCAGTAAACGAAGCTTATGCAGAATTTTTTGGAGATCATAAACCAGCAAGAAGCTGCGTAGAAGTTGGAAAACTTCCAAAAAATGGATTATTAGAAATTGAAGCAATAGCAGAAATCTAATAAATTAAGAAAAAAATATTTGACAATAGAAAAAAATAATAATATACTAATATAGCTGTTAACCAACAGCTATATTTTTTTTATCACGTTTAAAAAAGCAAGAAAAAAAGTCTTGACAAGAAAAATAAACGCGATATAATAAAAAAGTCGACATCAAAAAAAGCAGTCGAGAAAAGTAAAAAAGCACAAAAAAAGAAAGAAAAAACTTGACAAGCGAAAATAAAGATGGTAGACTAAAATAGTCAGTTAAAACTGGCGAATGAACCTTTAAAACAAAATAAAACTACAAAGTTAATACTTTGAGACAAACGAAAAATGACAGAAGTCAAGATCAAACAATAATTGAGAGTTTGATCCTGGCTCAGGATAAACGCTGGCGGCGTGCATAACACATGCAAGTCGAACGATGAAACTTAGCTGATTTCTTCGGAATGAAATTAAGTGGATTAGTGGCGAACGGGTGAGTAACACGTGAGTAACCTGCCTTACACAAGGGGATAGCCTTTGGAAACGAAGAATAATACCCTATAAAGTCAAAATATCGCATGATAAAATGACCAAAGATTTATCGGTGTAAGATGGACTTGCGTCTGATTAGCTAGTTGGTGAGATAAAAGCCCACCAAGGCGACGATCAGTAGCCGGCTTGAGAGAGTGTACGGCCACATTGGGACTGAGACACGGCCCAAACTCCTACGGGAGGCAGCAGTGGGGAATTTTGCACAATGGGGGAAACCCTGATGCAGCGACGCCGCGTGATTTAGAAGGCCTTCGGGTTGTAAAAATCTTTTTTATGGGATGAAAATGACAGTACCATAAGAATAAGGTCCGGCTAAATACGTGCCAGCAGCCGCGGTAATACGTATGGACCGAGCGTTGTCCGGAATCATTGGGCGTAAAGGGTACGTAGGCGGCCTAGTAAGTTAGAAGTGAAATAATATAGCTCAACTATATAAAGCTTTTAAAACTGTTAGGCTTGAGAGATGAAAGGGAAAGTGGAATTCCTAGTGTAGCGGTGAAATGCGCAGATATTAGGAAGAATACCGGTGGCGAAGGCGACTTTCTGGTCATCATCTGACGCTGAGGTACGAAAGCGTGGGTAGCAAACAGGATTAGATACCCTGGTAGTCCACGCTGTAAACGATGAGTGTTAGGTTCTTGGAATAATCTGGGAGCCGCAGCTAACGCATTAAACACTCCGCCTGGGGAGTACGCACGCAAGTGTGAAACTCAAAGGAATTGACGGGGACCCGCACAAGCAGCGGAGCATGTGGTTTAATTCGACGCAACGCGAAGAACCTTACCAAGTCTTGACATAATACGGAGGGAATTAGAGATAATTTTCTATGACTTCGGTCTACTGTATTACAGGTGGTGCATGGTTGTCGTCAGCTCGTGTCGTGAGATGTTGGGTTAAGTCCCATAACGAGCGCAACCCCTATCGTTAGTTACCATCATTAAGTTGGGGACTCTAGCGATACTGCCGGTGATAAACCGGAGGAAGGTGGGGACGACGTCAAATCATCATGCCCTTTATGACTTGGGCTACACACGTGCTACAATGGCAGATACAGAGGGCAGCGAAAGAGCGATCTGAAGCGAAACTCACAAAGTCTGTCCCAGTTCGGATTGTACTCTGCAACTCGAGTACATGAAGTTGGAGTTGCTAGTAATCGCGAATCAGAATGTCGCGGTGAATGCGTTCCCGGGTCTTGTACACACCGCCCGTCACACCATGGGAGTTGGCAATACCCGAAGCCTGTGAGCGAACCAATTGGACGCAGCAGTCGAAGGTAGGGTCAGTAACTGGGGTGAAGTCGTAACAAGGTAGCCGTATCGGAAGGTGCGGCTGGATCACCTCCTTTCTAAGAGAAAAAAGTCGGTACGCTGACTTTTACCAAAGAAAATTTAAAAAAACATTGTTTGGAACAAAGAAAACTTTGTAGTAAATTTTTAAAGGTTACATGGGGGTGTAGCTCAGTTGGGAGAGCACCTGCCTTGCACGCAGGGGGTCAAGAGTTCGAATCTCTTCATCTCCACCAAGCCCATAATCGAGGGGTGGAAGATTTCAAAGAAATCTTTCATAATTTTTCAAAGTTTTCGAAGAAAACGAGAAAAATTACGGTAGGTTACAGTAACTAACCAAAGAAAAACTCGAACAGGGCATAAATGCGATGATTTTTGAAAAATCAAAAATCCCTGCATAAGGAATTTCATCAGCTCATAAATTCGCTGTGACAATTCCATTAGAACCTAATAAAATTAAATAGCTATAAATATTTCCAGTCAAGAAAGCAAGGGCACAAGGTGGATGCCTTGGCACATGAAGGCGAAAAAGGACGTAAGTGAACGAAAACTAGGGTAAGCTCACAAAAAGCATTGACCCCTAGGTCTCCGAATGGGGCAACCCGGTTGTGGAAGACACAATCATTACTAAGTGAATACATAGCTTAGTAAGGCGAAACCCTGCGAACTGAAACATCTAAGTAGCAGGAGGAAAAGAAAGAAACATCGATTTTCTAAGTAGCGGCGAGCGAAAGGAAAAGAGCCTAACTCAATAGCGATTTGTTAAAGTTAGTCAAATTATCTGAAAAGATAAACCAAAGAAAGTGAAAGTCTTGTAGACGAAAACATTAATAAACGAGAGGGAAAGTATCACCGGGCACGAGTAACCCGGTGTGAAGATAGGGGGCCCATCCCCTAAGGCTAAATACTAACATGTGACCGATAGTGAACAAGTACCGTGAGGGAAAGGTGAAAAGAACCCCGAAAGGGGAGTGAAATAGAACCTGAAACCTAGTGCCTACAAGCAGACAGAGCGTGAACGAACGTGATGTCGTACCTTTTGTAGAATGGGCCAGCGAGTTATTCTAAATTGCAAGGTTAATGATTTAAGATCAGAAGCCGCAGCGAAAGCGAGTCTTAATAGGGCGGAAGTAAGTTAGAATAGACCCGAAACCGGGTGATCTATCCATGGTCAGAGTGAAGTTGAAGTAAAATTCAATGGAGGCTCGAACCGGGTGCGGTTTAAAACGCATCGGATGAACTGTGGATAGGGGCGAAAAACCAAACGAACCCGGAGATAGCTGGTTCTCCTCGAAATAGCTTTAGGGCTAGCCTCTGACCTAAGATTTTAGGAGGTAGAGCACTGAATGGTCTAGGGCGGATTACCGTACCAAAACCTATCAAACTCCGAATGCCAAAAAATCAAGTCAGGGAGTCAGACTTAGGGGATAAGCTTCTAAGTCGAAAGGGAAACAGCCCAGACCGACAGCTAAGGTCCCAAAATTTGAATTAAGTGGAAAAGGATGTGAATCTACTAAGACAACCAGGACGTTGGCTTAGAAGCAGCCATGCATTTAAAGAATGCGTAATAGCTCACTGGTCAAGTGGGTTTGCGCCGAAAATGAACGGGGCTCAAATTCAATACCGAAGCTTCGGATTAATAGAGGGATTAAGTTTACAAATGAGACTAGGAAATATTTAACAAAAACAGAAGAGATTAAAAAGAAAAACAAATTTCAGACGCAGACATAAAGATAGGATATTAAAGAAAAATATTCAAAAAAACACAAGTCTAAAGTCAAAAGTGAGTAACATAAGAAATTATGAACTAACAATCACTGGTTAAGAGTTAAAAACTAGGACTCATAGCTAAACTTAATACCTCTATTAGTGGTAGAGGAGCATTGTATTAGAGACGAAGCCAAGGCGAAAGCAAAAGTGGATCTAATACAAGAGAGAATGCTGGCATGAGTAGCGAGAAGGGATGTGAGAATCATCCCCGTCGAAACCCTAAGGACTCCTGAGCAAGGCTCGTCCCCTCAGGGAAAGTCGGGACCTAAGCCAAGGCCGAAAGGCGTAGGCGATGGATAACAGGTTTATATTCCTGTACCGCTTGAAGTCGTTAAGAGAGAAGTGATGACGCAAAAGGATAAGCAAAGCCATCAGATGGAAAAGATGGTCTAAAGCCGTAGGAAGAAAAGTAGGCAAATCCGCTTTTCAAAATTCTAAAAGCCGATAGGTATCGAAAACATAAGTAGAGAAGTTGCCGATTCCAGGTTGCCAAGAAAAGTCACTATCCAGACCAAAGCGCCCGTACCAAAACCGACACAGGTAGGGAGGTAGAGAATACCAAGACGCGCGGAAGAACCTTTGTTAAGGAACTCGGCAAAATGTCCCCGTAACTTCGGGAGAAGGGGAGCCTGAGCAATCAGGCCACAGAAACCAGGCCCAAGCGACTGTTTACCAAAAACACAAGTTTCTGCAAAATCGCAAGATGAAGTATAGGAGCTGACACCTGCCCGGTGCTGGAAGGTTAAGGGGAAGGCTTAGAGCAATCGAAGGCTAGAACTTAAGCCCCAGTAAACGGCGGCCGTAACTATAACGGTCCTAAGGTAGCGAAATTCCTTGTCGGGTAAGTTCCGACCCGCACGAAAGGTGTAACGATTTGGGCACTGTCTCAACAAAGGATCCGGTGAAATTGTAGTAGTCGTGAAGATGCGACTTACCCACGCTAGGACGGAAAGACCCCGTGGAGCTTTACTGTAGGCTGATATTGGATTTTGAGATTAAATGTACAGGATAGTTGGGAGACTGAGATATCTGGATGCCAATCTAGGAGGAGTCACTGGTGGGATACCAACCTTTTAATATCAAAGTTCTAACCATAGCCCTTGAATCAGGGCATGGGACATTGTCAGTTGGGCAGTTTGACTGGGGCGGTCGCCTCCTAAAAAGTAACGGAGGCGTTCAAAGGTTCGCTCAGAATGGACGGAAACCATTCGCAGAGTATAAAGGCAGAAGCGAGCTTAACTGCGAGAGCTACAACTCAAGCAGAGTCGAAAGACGGACTTAGTGATCCGGTGGTACCGCATGGAAGGGCCATCGCTCAACGGATAAAAGCTACCCCGGGGATAACAGGCTTATCTCCCCCAAGAGTCCACATCGACGGGGAGGTTTGGCACCTCGATGTCGGCTCGTCTCATCCTGGGGCTGGAGTAGGTCCCAAGGGTTGGGCTGTTCGCCCATTAAAGAGGCACGCGAGCTGGGTTCAGAACGTCGTGAGACAGTTCGGTCCCTATCCAGCGTGGGCGTAAGAAATTTGAGAGGAGCTGTCCTTAGTACGAGAGGACCGGGATGGACGCACCAATGGTGTACGAGTTGTTAGGCCACTAGCATGGCTCGGTAGCTAAGTGCGGGAATGATAAGTACTGAAAGCATCTAAGTACGAAGCATGCCTCAAGATAAGATTTCTCAGAGTAGGTAAAGAAAATACCTTAGATAGGTCCAAGGTGTAAGTGCAGTAATGTATTAAGCTAATGGATACTAAACTTTAAATCTTGACTGGAAATATTTATAGCTATTGATTAAAAGGGTTAAAAAGTTCGTCGGCTTGTTGACAAAGTTGCAAGCAACTTTGAAACACCGCGACATCTGACCTACCAACAATTTGTTACACAAATTGGGTTAGGATCATAATATGGTGACGATGGCAGAAGGGATACACCTGTTCCCATACCGAACACAGAAGTTAAGCCTTCTAACGCCGATGGTACTCGGAGGGAGACCTCCCGGGAGACTAGGAAGTTGCCAAACTTATAAAAATATCTTCTATTTTTAATAATAGAAGGTATTTATATAAGATTTTTTTATTTAGAGTGCTTAGGTAGCTCAATGGTGGAGCACCCGGCTGTTAACCGGTAGGTTGTGGGTTCGAGCCCCACCCTGAGCGCCAATGTTTCTTTAAATAGATATAGCTTCAAGTAGCTCATAACTTAGCATTTATTATAGCGCGGGATGGAGCAGCTTGGTGGCTCGTCGGGCTCATAACCCGGAGGTCGTAGGTTCAAATCCTACTCCCGCAACCATGTGGCGAAGTAGCTCAGTTGGCTAGAGCATTCGGTTCATACCCGGAGTGTCAAGAGTTCAAGTCTCTTCTTCGCTACCATTTTTTTATAAGCTCTTAGCTTATTAACCAGCATGGAGCTTTTAGGCTCCATGGTCAAGTGGTTAAGACACCAGCCTCTCACGCTGGTATCCCGGGTTCAAATCCCGGTGGAGTCACCACTTATATTTTTTTATAATTTTATGGCCCTATGGTCAAGCGGTTTATGATCCTAACCCAATTTATGAAATAAATTGATGGTAGGTCAGATGTCGCGGTGTTTCAAAGTTTTTTGCAACTTTGTCAACAAGCTGACTAAGACATTTGTAGCTTGCTGCAAGTTAAAAAAAAGTATGTTTAATGAATATAATAATGATTGAGGCCCTATGGTCAAGCGGTTAAGACATCGCCCTTTCACGGCGGTATCCCGGGTTCAAATCCCGGTAGGGTCACCAAATGGAAGTATAGCTCAGTTGGGAGAGCATCTGCCTTACAAGCAGGGGGTCACAGGTTCGAGCCCTGTTACTTCCACCATAATATTTTTAATATTAGGCTATTTTAATTATGGCTTAGTAGTTCAGCTGGTTAGAATGCCGCCCTGTCACGGCGGAGGTCGTGGGTTCGAGTCCCATCTAAGTCGCCAGATATTTGTCCTTTTAATTTAGGACTTGGATTTCAATTGAAATCCATTTTGCTGATGTAGCTCAATTGGTAGAGCAATTGATTTGTAATCAATAGGTTGTAGGTTCAAGTCCTATCATCAGCTCCATATTAAGGTTTTCCTTTATATTATAAATTTTAACGTTTATTAAAAATAAAAATAGGAATTGGGTGCTTGCTAATTTAATAATTTATTTTAGCTTTCACTTTGTTATTTCCTTTTATATTATTTGCGGAAGTGGCTCAGTGGTAGAGTATCGCCTTGCCAAGGCGAGGGTCGCGGGTTCGAATCCCGTCTTCCGCTCCAATTTTATGCGGGTGTAGCTCAGTGGTAGAGCCCCAGCCTTCCAAGCTGGTTGCGAGGGTCCGATTCCCTTCACCCGCTCCATTTTTTTTATAAATTATTTTTATTTTTTAAAATTTTGTGGTATAATCTATATTACAGTAGGTAATGATAGTACCATATTATATTGTTAAGATATTAATAAACTTATATTTTTAATTATGCGCCTGTAGCTCAGCTGGATAGAGCAACGGACTTCTAATCCGTGTGTCAGAGGTTCGACTCCTCTCAGGCGCGCCAAATATCTTTTTAGATTATATTTTTAATTTGCGCCTGTAGCTCAGCTGGATAGAGCAACGGACTTCTAATCCGTGTGTCAGAGGTTCGACTCCTCTCAGGCGCGCCAAATATCTTTTTTAGATTATATTTTTAATTATGCGCCTGTAGCTCAGCTGGATAGAGCAACGGACTTCTAATCCGTGTGTCAGAGGTTCGACTCCTCTCAGGCGCGCCAATATTTTTATAAAAAATATTGAGCGGTATTAGCTCAGTTGGATAGAGCGACTGGCTACGGACCAGTAGGCCTGGGGTTCGAATCCTCAATGCCGCGCCAGAATTTTAGATCTTTAGTTTTGCTAGAGGTCTTTTTTATTGCTTTTTTATTTTTTCTAATTATTTTGTATTTATCTTTATATGCGTTGATTTATTTTTTGTAAATTTGCATAAAAAAACTGTTGCAAAATTTTTTTATAATCAATATTGAGTCTTTGAAATTTTGAATTTCTCTAATTATTGATTATTTTTATTTTGCAACAGACATTTTTTTCTATTTGATTTCTATGCTTGGATTATCTTTTGTTAAAAAGTGAATTTCTACTTTTCCTTCCAAATATTTTTCTAAATTTTCTGCTAGATAGTTTATTGCTTCTTTCAAATCGTCTTTTCTATCTGGATCTATGTTTTCCATAAAAAGTATTGCGTTTTTTGTATCTTCTGTTATCATTGTTCTTTGGCAATCTCTCCAATTAAAACATCTACAAATTGCGCCTTTTTCATCTCTATAGCATAATTCGCCTTCTAGGGTTGGGGAGTCTTTGTCATCTCCTATAGCTTGGAAAGGATCATTTCCTTCTGTGATTTCAAGTTTTACATCGCCTACAAATTTGTCTATATCTTCAGCTCCGCATGGTAGGGCATAATTTAATGATGCAGCATTGTAAATGTCAACTAGTGGATTGATACTTCCAACGTCTTTGTCTTTTGCCACTCTTTTTAATAGGGCTTCTATTGAACAGCGTGCTCCTTTTTTTGTTTTGAATAATTTAAAGGCATCTCTCCACACTTTTATTACTGGATTTTCGCTAAATACTGGTTTTGTAAGATAATCTAGAGCTTTTTCGTTTGCATTATCAAGTTCGTCTCTTATTTCTCTATTTGATTTTTCTTCCATTTTTATGTCTTTAAATAGGATAAGTCCTATTTCTGCTTCAGGGAATAAATCCCAAAAAGATTCGCTTGCTATAAATTTCATAATTTTCTCCTTTTCTTTTTTCCTACTATATTATATTTCCTTCAGAGTCTTGGTAGTTTATTGTTGTCCTAAATTTATTAGGGGATACACCAATTATTCTGCTAAAGGCTCTTTGGAAAGTTCTTGTTGAATTATACCCGACTTTCATTGCTATATCTATTATTTTTAAATCTGTTGTTTTTAACATTTCACATGCTTTTGAAATCCTAAGAAAATCTAAATATTCGTAGAAATTTTTTTCAAATTGGAAATAAATTAATCTGTTTACTTCAGATGTTGAAATGCCAAATTCTTTGGCTACTTTTCCAATTGTAAGATCTGTGTCAGTATAGTTTTTGATTTCATAATTTATAACACTATCAAGAAGTTTTGCCTCAGATTGTTTGAGACTAACTTGTTTAATATTGTAATAATTTCTAAATTCGCCAGGATTGATTCCTTCAGTATTTTCAAATATTTTTGTAAAGTGTGATGAGTCTGTATAGCCAACGCGTTTTGCAATTTCATTTAGACTTTTTTCAGAAAACATTAGTAAGTCGATTGCTTTTGAAAATCTAATCCTATTTAATAATTCTGAGAAAGTAAATCCAATGTTTTCTTCTAAATATTTTGTAAGACTTGATTTGCTAATGAAAAATGTAGAGGCAAGTCTGTCAAGTGTTAATTTTTCGCTCATGTGGGAATACATATACCTAAGAATTTGATTAATTTGAATTTGATGTTCATAATTTTGCTTGGTACTTATTTCATTTTTGTTTTCAAATCTTAAAAATTTAATTAAAATTCTTATAATTGATGAAATAAGATATTCATCAGAATATGGTTTTTCATCAATTTCTTCTTGGAAAGAGTCATTTCCGACTTCGTCTTTGATTTCAATAAAGGAATTTTTCATATCATGAAAAGCCTTGCTATCAAGAATTTTTATAGGATTTTTTGATAAAACTTCTATAGAATTTATTTGATTTTTCCTAAAATTACAAATATTTTTCAAATCGTCATTTATAATTTGAAAATTGTATACGATTTTGTAAAATTCCAAATCTTCTGTAACATCAGTGATAGTTGTAATATCCCAAGGCAGAATAGAAATCATGGTATTTTTTTCGATTAGATACTCAACCCCGTTTATCATAAATTTTCCCTTGCCTTTTTTGAACAAAAGAAGTCTTGCTGTACTGTGAATTAAAGTAGTGGTAGAGCTGTCTTGAAATTCTACTTCAAAATTACATATTTTTGATAAATCTGAAATTGCAGAAATTTTGGTTTGTATATTACTTATAACCATAAATAACCTCTTTAATTTTAGTTTGATATATACTTATATTATATAATATTTTAAGCTAATTTACTAATTTTTAGCCATTTATTAATAATTTTTCATAAAAACACTTATAAAAACATTTTCATTTGAATATAATTTACAATAAACTATCCGAAATTTGTCGTGTAAAAATGAAACGGTTAGAGTATACTATTGATGTAAACGATATGAGTGGCTCTAAAATTTATCTTGAATGAAAAAATCAAAACGAAACTTTATTCAAGTAAAGAGATACACTCTATTTATATATATTTTAGGAGGAATTATGAAAAAGATTCAAGTAACAAGCGAGATTAAACCACTAAAAAGAGTTTTGGTTCACAGACCAGGAGATGAATTATTAAATTTAACTCCATCAACTCTTGAAGAACTATTATTCGATGATATTCCAGATCTAGCATTAGCTCAAGAAGAACATGATAGATTTACAAATATCATGAGAGATAATGGAGTAGAAGTTGTTTATCTTGAAGATTTAATGACAGAAACATTAGATGCTAACGAAGGTTTAAGAGAAACTTTCTTAGAACAATATTTAAGTGAAACAGGATGCGAAGATAAAGAAATCCTTGCAAAAGCTAAAGAATATTTAGAAAAAATTGAAGATACAAAAGAATTTGTTGAAAAAACAATGGCTGGTTTAACATTAAAAGAACTAGGACTTTTCACAGAAGAAGATCTTCATGAAATGGTTGTAGGAAAATCATATCTTGCAATTAACCCAATGCCAAACCTATACTTTACAAGAGATCCATTTGCATCAGTAGGAAACGGTGCAGTTATCAATAGAATGTATTCTGTAACAAGAAATAGAGAAACAATCTACTGTGATTATATCTTTAGATTCCACCCAGAATACAAAGGAAATGTTCCAAATCTTTATGGTAGAGATAACGAATACCATATAGAAGGTGGAGATACATTCAACGGTAATGAAACAACACTATTAATTGGTATTTCACAAAGAACACAATATGAAGCAATCAAAGTATTAGCTAAAAAATTATTCTTTGGAGAAAATGAAAACAAGATTGAAAAAATCTACGCATTAAAAATCGATGAAAACAGAGCATTCATGCACTTAGATACAGTATTTACACAAATCGATTACGATGCATTCACATACCATCCAGCTATAATCAAAGAAATGGAAGTTAAAATCATAACAAAAGATGAAGCAAACAATGATTTACACATTGAAACAGCTTCAGGAAAATTAGACGAAATCTTAGCAAAAGCACTAGGAATCGAAAAAGTACGTCTAATCCCATGTGGTGGTGGAGACCCAATAGCTGCAGAAAGAGAACAATGGAATGATGGTTCAAACACATTAACACTTGCTCCAGGAAAAGTTTTAGTTTACAAGAGAAATACAGTAACAAACGAAGTACTAAGAAAAGAAGGTATTGAAGTATTAGAATTAGATGCATCAAACCTAACAGTAGGTCGTGGTGGTCCAAGATGTATGTCAATGCCATTAGAAAGAGAACTATAAGAAGTAAGTTAGTCACAAAATTTAAACAAAGTTATAATATAAAATATTGAAAAAATTTCAAAATAAGGAGATAATAATATGCCAGTAAATTTACAAGGACAAAGTATACTAGGATTAAAATTCCTAACAGAAGATGAAATCAAATACCTAATAGATCTAGGTGAACAATTCAAAAAATTAAAATTAACAAGAACACCACATAGATATCTAGAAGGAAAAAATATAGTATTATTATTCGAAAAAACTTCAACAAGAACACGTTGTTCATTTGAAGTAGCTGGAATGGACTTAGGAATGGGAGTAACATACCTTGATCCAGGTTCAAGCCAAATGGGACACAAAGAATCAATCGAAGATACAGCAAAAGTATTGGGAAGATTTTATGATGGAATCGAATACAGAGGATTTGACCAAGAATTAGTAGAAAAATTAGCTAAATATTCAGGAGTTCCAGTATGGAATGGTCTTACAGATGATTTCCACCCAACACAAATGATTGCTGATATGCTTACAATCAAAGAAAACTTTGGTTACCTAAAAGGATTAAATTTTGTATTTATGGGCGATTGCAGAAACAACGTAAGCAACTCATTAATGGTAGCATGTGCTAAACTTGGAATCAACTACACAGGTTGCGGTCCAAAAGAATTATGGGCAGATGAAAAATTAATTGCAGAAGCAAAAGAATTTGCAAAAGTTCACGGTTCAAAAGTAGAATTTACAGAAAACGTAGAAGAAGCAGCAAAAGGTGCTCACGCAGTTTATACAGACATTTGGGTATCAATGGGAGAACCAAAAGAAGTTTGGGAAAAGAGAATTGAATTACTTCATCCATTCCAAGTAAACCAAAAAGTTATGGATTTAGCAGATGATGATGCAATCTTCTTACACTGCCTACCATCATTCCACGATCTTCACACAACAACAGGTATAGATGTAAACGAAAAATTCGGAGACAAATATGACCTTGATGGAATGGAAGTAAAAGACGAAGTATTCCTAGGAAAACAAAGTAAAGTATTTGATCAAGCAGAAAACAGAATGCATACAATCAAAGCAATTATGTATGCAACATTAAAATAGAAAAAATAAAAATAGAAACGGATATATTTAATAGATGACAAAAAAAAGATTAGTTATCGCTCTAGGGGGTAATGCTTTAGGCAATACCCCTCAAGAGCAATTAGAATTAGTAAAAAAGACAGCTAAAACAATAGTAGATTTATCAGAAAACTACGATGTAGCAGTAGGACACGGAAACGGTCCACAAGTAGGAATGATAAATAACGCAATGGAATTTTCAGCAAACAAAGGTGGAAATACACCTGAAATGCCATTTCCAGAATGTGGCGCAATGAGCCAAGGATACATTGGTTATCATTTATCACAATCAATAAGAAATGAATTAAAAAACAGAGGCAAAGATTCCGAAATAGCTTGCGTTGTTACACAAGTTTTAGTTGACAAAGATGATGAAGCTTTCAATAAACCAACTAAACCAATAGGAAGTTTCTTAACAAAAGAAGAAGCTGAAGCCAAACACGAAGAAAACGGCTACGAATACGTAGAAGATGCAGGTAGGGGATACAGAAGAGTTGTAGCAAGCCCAATACCTAAAGAAATCATTGAAATAAATGTTGTGGAAAATTTGGTTTCAAATGGTAATATAGTAATAACAGTTGGTGGAGGTGGTGTACCGGTAATAGATACAGAAGAAGGATTACAAGGTGTGCCAGCTGTAATAGATAAAGATAGATCATCTGCATTATTAGCAAAAGAATTAAATGCTGATATGTTAGTAATATTAACAGCAGTTGATAGAGTTATGATCAATTTCAACAAACCAAATCAAGAAGAAATCAAAGAAATGACTGTTAATGAAGCTAAAAAATATATTGAAGAAGGACACTTTGCTCCTGGTTCAATGTTACCAAAAGTAGAAGCTTGTTTAGAATTTGTTGAAAAATCAGAACAAGGTCTTGCACTAATTACATCTTTAGAAAAAGCAGCTGAAGCATTAGAAGGAAAGACAGGTACTATAATAAAAAAATAGGAGAATACTATGAAAAAAGGTAAGAAAAAATCACTAAGTGCATTTTCTATCTTGATGATAGTTCTAGCTGCTGTATGTTTAATAACTTTATTAGCTAGTGGTCAAGCAATCGATTCAGATATTATTAAATCATTAGACCCAGGCAAATATGAAGATCTTATAAATGCAGTTAAAGCTGGAGAAACAGTTACTGTACAAAGTGCTAGTTTAAGTGACTTTATTATGGCTATTCCAAATGGATTTATGGATGCCGCAGATCTAATTATATTTATTTTATGTATTGGTGGATTCATCGGTATAGTAATGAGTACTGGTGCTATGGAAGCAGGAATTCGTTCCTTAGTAAGAAAAAACAAAGGTAAAGAAGGAAGACTAATTGCAGTATTAATGTTCCTATTCTCAGTTGGTGGATCAACATACGGAATGGCAGAAGAAACAATTGGTTTTTATCCATTAATCACAGCAGCAATGGTAGCAGCTGGACTTGATACAATGGTAGCAGTAGGAACAGTTCTACTTGGAGCTGGAGCCGGAGTACTAGGTTCTACAATCAACCCATTCGCTACATCAGCAGCTATGGGAGCATTAGAATCAGTTGGTATAAAATCTAATGCAACAACAGTAATGGTTATAGGTGTTATCCTTTGGTTGTCAACAGATTTAATCGTTATAAAATTTGTATTGAATTATGCTAAAAAATTATTAGAAAACAAAGAATCTTCCGTTCTAAGCGCTGACGAAAAAAACGCTATGGAAGAATATTTCTCTAACGATAACGGAGAAGAATTAGAATTTACTGGAACACACAAAGCTGTATTAACAGTTTTTGCTATAACATTTGCAATAATGATTATATCATTAATTTCTTATGTAGACATCAATTTCCACGGAGACGAAGAAGCTTATTTGAAAGCATTTGGTTGGTCAGATTTCTTGACAGGTAATCCATTAGGATATTGGTACTTCAAAGACTTAGCAGCACTATTTACCCTATCTAGTATAGTAATAGCTATAGTTGCAAAAATTGGCGAAAAAGAATTTGTAGATGGATTTATCGCAGGAGCTGCTGATTTATTATCAGTAGGTTTAATCATAGCAGTAGCAAGAGGAATTACAGTAGTAATGAGCTCTACTCACTTAGATTTCTACATCCTACAAAATTCAGCTAAATTGCTAAGAGGAGTTTCTCCATTTGTATTCGCACCACTTGCATACTTGATTTACATGTTACTATCATTCTTAGTACCATCAACATCAGGACTTGCAGCATTATCAATTCCAATCATGGGATCTCTTGCTCATCAATTAGGATATGACCCTAACATAATGATCATGATTTTCTGTGGCGCTTGTGGACTTGTAAACTTTATTACACCAACATCAGGAGTTGTAATGGGTGGACTTGCAGCAGCAAGAGTAGAATATTCAACATATTTGAAATGGGTAAAGAAACCATTCTTTATAGTAATGATTGCAAATATTGTAATTTTATCAATTGCAATGGCTGTAATGTAATAAAAACAAAACTAACAAACTCAGATTTTTCTGGGTTTGTTTTTTATTTCAAAAAAAATAAATAAGAAATTAATTATAAAAAATTAAAAATAATTTTAGAAGAATCATTTAAAGAAATTTACAAAATCAAATTTATACTTATCTATAACATATTATTTACAATTTTTTATATAATAATATAGGAAAGAATAATAAGGAGGAATAGATGGCTAGAAGAAATCGTGGTTCTGGTGGATTTTCTAATTTTCTTTCAGGACTTATAGGAGCTGTTTTGGGTGGATTTTTAGTTTTTTCACTTTTGGGTAGCTCATTAAAAACATCAGATAATAATAAAAAAGAAGCTAATACAAATTCAAATACCAAAAAAAATAATGTAGTAAATATAACAACAAACGATGAGATGACAATGGAAAGAGCAGTTGTCGAAAAAAGTATAGATTCTGTTGTAGGAATTACAACAAAAACAAAAACTACACAAAATACAATTTTAGGTCAACAAACAGGCTATGTTGAAGGAGTCGGCTCAGGCTCAATCGTTACAAAAGATGGATATATTTTGACAAATTCACACGTTGTAGGCAATGGAGATGCAAGCGAAATCAATGTTTTGTTTTCAAATAATAAAACAAAAAAAGCAAAACTTGTTTGGAATGATACAACCTTGGACCTTGCAGTTATAAAAGTCGAGGCAAATAATTTAAAACCAATCGACTTAGGCGATAGCGATACAGTAAAAGTAGGAGATAAATCAGTAGCAATAGGTAATCCATTAGGACTTCAATTACAATCAACAGTTACAAGCGGAATAATTTCAGGACTTGATAGGACAGTTTCATTCCAAAATGGAGCACAAATGGATGGATTAATGCAAACAGACGCTGCAATAAATTCCGGAAATTCAGGAGGAGCCTTGCTAAATTCAAAAGGACAACTTATAGGAATTAATACAGCAAAGGCAGGAAATTCTGATGGAATAGGATTTGCAATTCCAGTAAATTTGGCAAAAAAAGTTATAAAAGAAATAGCCAAAAACGGCAAATTTAATTCAGTATATTTGGGAATTACAGGAATAAATTTGGATTTACTTTTACAATACAATAATATAGATAGCAAAAACGTAGGAAGTGAAGACGGAGTATTTGTACAATCAATCTCAGATGATGCGAATAATTATTTCAGAAAAGGCGATATAATTACAGGAATAGATGGACAAAAAGTAAAAGATATGTCCAACCTAAAAAAGATTCTATTAAATTATAGCGTAGGAGATACTTGCAAAATTCAAATTGTAAGAGCAGGCGAGAAAAAAGAAATAGATTTCAAATTTACAATGGATTCATCAAACGTAGAAGAATTTAAAGAGGCAAATCCAAAAAAAGAAGACAGTAAAGAAGAAAAAGAAGGTCAACAATTGCCAGATTGGCTAAGACCATAAAAAATAAAGACCAAAAACATGGGTAAAATTGATTAATTTGCCCATGTTTTTTATTGGAAATAGTTTAGAAATTTTCGAATTTTCCTTTATGGATAAATATTTAAAATATTTGACAATATATATAATGTTTAGTGAAAGAATATTTAAAAAAATAAATAAAAGGAGAAAATTTATGAACAAAAATAAGAAAATTATAAGCGCAAGTCTAGCCTTGGCACTAGGAGTAAGCTTATTAATTCCTGATGCAAAAGCAAATGAAGAAAAAACACTAGAAAAAATCTTAAAAGAGCCAGCTAAAACTAGTGAAACAGTAAAAACAGAAGAAAAACCAACTGTAGAAGATAAAAAAATTACTATAAAGAAAGCTCCAGTAAATGAAAAGGGAGAAGAAAAGCCAGATGACGAAACAGAAAAGCCAGACGGCGAAACAGAAAAACCAGAAGGCGACCCAGAAAAACCAGAAGGCAAAATAGAAAAACCAGAAGGCGATCCAGAAAAACCAGAAGGTGATCCAGAAAAGCCAGACGGCGAAACAGAAAAACCAGAAGGCGGAGAAGAAAAGCCAGACGGCGAAACAGGAAAACCAGATGACAAAACAGAAAATCCAGAAACTAACGAAGAAAAACCAAAAGACGAAAAGAAAGTAAAACCTAAAGAATATAAAATGAGTGAACTTTTAAATGAAAAGGGTGCTTTTGAAAAATGTAAACAAGGAGAGTTAGGTTTTTTGGGTTTTGAAATAATGAATGGTATAAATGGAGAACCTCCTGCTCCTGAAGAAGAAGTTGATGCTATGAGACGTAAATATGAAAAATTACAAAAAGCAACAACTTGGGAAGAAATTTCAAAGATACTTGGTTATGTCAAAGAAAAGTTCGCAAGGGATCTTTTGTATGGAAAGGGCGAAAGCGATGCTTATGATCTAGAATTGGTAAAAATCATAGACGATATGGCAAATCAAAAACCACAAAATCCTAGCCAAAAAATCCTAACAGAAAAAATAAAAAAACAGGCACAACAAATACAGCAAACACAGCAAATACAGGCAATAAAGTAAATAATGCTGGAGAAAATGTACAAACAGGAGTTGGCAGCCTATCAGCAATTTTGGGCTTATTAGGAGCATCAAGCCTAGGTTTATTTAAAAGTAAAAGAAAATAATAAAATTTAATATTTTAAAAAATTAAAAATTCAAAAATGAGTATCAACCTTGTCTTTGTGACTTGGTTTGATACTCATTTTTTATCGAAATTATTGAATTTTAAATAAGAGCCTACTTTAAAGGAAAAATTAATTGATAATTTTTTTTAAAAACTTAAATCTAAATATAAATTCTTATGGTTCTGTAAATAATTTTGTGTATCAATATTTGTCAATTTTTAGTAAAAGAGCTTATCTTAATTTACATAGTCTTGAAAATAATAAAATTTAAAAATGTAAAAATGAGTATCAACCTAGCCTTTAAGACCTTGGTTGATACTCATTTTTTAAAAATATATTAAAGAGTTTGTGAGTTTATTTTCTTTTCTTTTTTAAAGCAAAAAGAGCTGATAGGGAAAGTGCCAAGGAAGTTCCTGCAAAGGATAGGCTTTCAATTCCTGTTTTTGGAGAGGTTATTCCTTGAGTCTTTCTATTATGTTCATTGTTTTGAATATTTTTATTTTTATCTTTTTGAATATTTTGTTTTTTCCCTTATCACTATCTTGTGGTTTAGTGCTTTCATCTTTTGGCTTTAATTTTACATTATTTAAGGCGTCGGTTAATTTGTTATTTAATGAAAGAATATCATTTATTGTTAGATTTTCGCCTTTAAGAGCTTTTTCTATTTCTTCAATTACCTTATTTAAATTTTTATCATTTATTTTCTTGCTAGTTTTTAATAAATTTTCAAGCGACGCTTTTGCTTTTTGGATAGATTCTTTTTCTTTTTGTAAGCTTAGGGCGTCTTTTTTATTTTTAAGATTATCTTTTGCTAAATCAAGGTTATCTTTTGCCTTGTCTATATCTTTTTGCAATTGTGTTTTTTCATCATGTGCTTTATTAAGTCTAGCTTTGATTTCATCTTCTTCTTTTTGTGCTTTTTCAAGCATTTCTTGAGCTTTTTGAGCTTCGTTTTTTGCTTTATTATATTTTTCCTTAGCTTCATTTATTTTTTCATCGTCTATTTTTTCTGGCAAATTATTTGTAAGATTTTTTATCAAATCTTCAAGTTCTTTGACCTTTTTGTCAGCTTGATCTTTTTGGATTTTTGTTTTATTCAAATTTTCGCTGGCTGTGTTTAGGTCTTCGTTTGCCTTTGCTATCAAATTTTTATTTGCTTCAATTTCTTTTTTCTTAGAATCTAGGAGATTTTTTGCTTCTTCTAATTCTTTTTGTGCTTGTTCGTATTGGGCATTAGCTTGGTTGAAAGAATCGGTTAAATTTTTAAGATTTTCTTTATTTTTATCTACTTGTTCAAGCAAAATATTTGCACTTTCTAAAGCTTTTGCATAAGCTTCTGCTTGTTCAACTTCTTCCAAAGACTCTAAATAAATATCAGCTTTCTCTTTTAATAGAGGAAGTTTTTCCTTTAATATTGCAAGATTATTTTCAAATTCTTCGGAATATTTTTTTATAAGTTTTTTGGCTTCTTTTTTGAAAATCTCATCTCTACTTGAATCGTAAGCAATATTTTTTTGCTCTTGCAAAACTTCACATGCATGTGATAAATTCATCCAAGCCTTGTGGAATTCATCATTAATCATTTCGTAATCATGTCCTTTGCCATTTCTTTTTAAATACAAGTCACCTAATTTATTATTTGCAGCTTTAGCTTTTTCTTCTAGATTATCCTTGTTTAATTTTCCATCTAAAATTTCTTGTATTACAATATTTTTGGCATTTGCTTGGCTTTTTTCTTTGATATTTTCTTTGAGATCATTGAAATTAGTATTATAATTTCTAAATATGTCAAATTCTTTTTCAGCCTCTTTATATAAATTTTTGTAATCTTCGGTAATTTTTTTGCAAATTTTATCAATTTCTTCTATTTGCTTATTTAAATCATCAATTTCATTTTGTTTTGCCTTATACCCATCACTATTCGGCTGAAGCCATTTAATATTTTCTTTGGCTTCTAGCAAATTTTGTTTAAGTTCTGACTTTTTATCGCTTATATCAGTCTTGTCTTTTTCATAATTTTTAATAGACGCATAGAGTTTATCCAAATCTTCATTTTGAGAATTTAAAGAATTGCGTGAATCATCAACTTTTGATTTCGATTTATCATAATTTTGATTTTTTTCTGTCAAATCTTCTTTTTGATCTTCCAAAAAATTATCAGAATTTTTTTTCGCTTGGTCTAAATCTTTTTTTGCCTTATCTTTTTTCTCCAAGGCATCACTTGCTTTTTTCTTTGCTTGATTCTCATAAATATCTTCTTGAGCTTTCTCATTTTTCTTAGCATCATCAAGCTTATTATTTGCCAAGTCTAGGGCTTTTTTCTTTTCGTCAGCATTTTTTTGAGCTAAATTTAAATTCTCTTTTGCTTTTTCTTGTTGATTTTTAGCGATATTAAGTTCTTCTTTTGCTTTGGCTAAATTTTTGTCAGCCTCAACTTGTTTATTCTTTTTTTCGCTAAGATTTATATATTCGTCACTTGCCTCACTTTGTTTTTTGTAAGCAGAAATAAAATCATTATCAGCTTTTTTCTTATTTTCATTGGCTTTATTAAGTTCATTTTGTAAAGATAAAACTTTTTTATCAAGTTCTATTTTTTCATTTTCTTTAGCTTTTAAATTTTCATTTGCAAGATCTAATTCTTTTTGTGCCTTGCTAAGTTCATTTTCAAGATTTTTTTCATTTAAATTATCAGCAAAGCCAGTAGAATTTTCTCTATATTCTACCATATTTTCATCATTATTAGATGCGTAAGAATTATAAACGGGATTAACAACCCCCAAGCCCATAGCCAAAATTAGGGCAGTAGCGAATTTTTTATTCTTTTTCAAAATTTAAACCTCCATAATGTTAAATTTTTTCTATTAAATTATAATTTAATAAATAATGATTATTTGATTTTCATTTGAATAGTAATTTTTTAAATTTCAAATCATTTAAATAAAAAAATTTAAAAAAGCAAATTTAAAAATAAAAATTCAAAGGAAATAATTCATAACAATAATCATTATCATAAATATGATAACAAAAATTTTTTTCTTTGAATATCAAAATATTGTCTTTTATTGAAAATAATATTAAAAAATAATTGTACAAAATAAAATTTGTAAAGTTAAATAAGAAATTTTTATTTTCAATTTTAAAATATTTTGAAAATTTTCAGAATTAAAAATATTTTCAAATTTTAAATTAATTTTGCTTGAAAAAATTTTATTTAAGATTGAAAATTCAAGAAAAAAATAGTCAAGAAAAAGTCTTGACATTAGATTGAATTGCTAGTATACTTTATAGGTCAAGAAAAATACTTGACGGGTGAGAATATGGAAAAATTAGTACAAGTTGCAAGATTGTTTGACACTTATGGCTCTCTTTTAAATGAAAAACAAAAAGACGTCATAAATTGTTATTACAATGAAGATTTATCATTAAACGAGATAGCAGAAAATAACAATAAATCAAAACAGGCAATTTCTGATATGATTCAAAGGTCTGTTGACAAGTTATTTGAGTTTGAAAATGAGCTTTCTTTAATAAAGAAAAAAAATCAATTAAGAGAAGATTTGTCTTTGTTAAGAGAGTTGATCGAAAGTTCAAATCAAAGTGAAGCTATGGATATGATCGATGAAATGATAAATAAAATTTAGGATGTGAAAATATGATTTTTTCAAATCTTTCTGAGAAGTTACAAGAATCTTTAGGAAAACTTACAGGAAAAGGAAAATTAAGCGAAAAAGACATCGACAATGTAGCCAGAGAAATAAAACTTTCTTTGCTTGAGGCTGACGTTAATTACAAAGTAGTTAAGGAGTTTGTCAAAAAAATAAAAGAAAGAGCTATGGGTCAAGATGTCATGGAATCTCTTACTCCAGGTCAAACTGTAATTAAGATTGTAAATGAAGAACTTACAAATCTTATGGGTAAGGAAAATTCTAAACTTGAGCTAAAGGGATCTACTCCTCACGTTGTGTTGATGGTAGGTTTGCAAGGTTCAGGTAAGACAACTCACTCTGGAAAACTTGTCAGGAAATTAAAAAAGGAAGGCAGAAATCCTCTTTTAGTAGCTCTTGATGTTTACAGACCTGCGGCAATTGAACAATTGAAAGTTGTGGGCAAACAAGCTGAGGTTGAAGTTTTTGAAAAGGGAAAGCAAGATCCTGTTCAAACTGCAAATGAAGCAAAAGAATATGCTAGAAGAAATAACAATGATGTTGTTATAATGGATACGGCTGGACGACTTCAAATCGATGAAGATTTGATGGATGAGCTTAAAAATATTAAAAAAGTTGTAAAACCTGACGAGATACTTTTGGTAGTTGATGCCATGGTTGGACAAGAATCTGTAAATGTTGCAAAAACATTTGATGAATATCTTGATATTACTGGCGTTATTCTAACAAAACTTGACGGAGATGCAAGAGGTGGAGCAGCTCTTTCAATTAGACAAGTTGTAGGAAAGCCAATTAAATTTATTGGTACAGGCGAAAAGCTTGATGATCTTGAAGCCTTTCATCCAGACAGGATGGCATCAAGAATTCTTGGCATGGGAGATGTCTTATCCCTAATTGAAAAGGCAGAAAAGCAAGTTTCTTTGAAAGATGCAAGAGAGCTTGAAGAAAAAATGCGAAACCAATCCTATACTCTTGATGATTTTGTTGAACAAATAAATCAAATAAGAAATATGGGACCGCTTGAAGATTTACTTGCTATGATTCCTGGAGTAAACAACAAAATGCTAAAAAATGTAAATGTTGATGAAAAAGGATTTGTAAGGATTGAAGCTTTAATATCTTCTATGACAAAAGAAGAAAGAGAAAAACCTGAGATTATTGGCAAAAGCCGTAAGGAAAGAATTGCCAAAGGCTCTGGGGTTGATATGAATGAATTAAATAAATTATTAAAGCAATTCAAAGAACTAAAGAAAATGATGAAACAATTTACTAATATGAAAAAGGGAAGAAAAGGCAAAAGAAAATTCAATATGCCTTTCTTCTAAAAAATACGGAGGTTATGATGGCAGTTAAAATTAGATTAAAAAGAATGGGACAAAAGAAAAGACCATTTTACAGAGTAGTTGTAGCAGATTCTAGAAGTCCAAGAGATGGAAAATTCATCGAAGAAATCGGAACATACAATCCAGTATCTGAACCAAAAGAATTTAAAATTGACAACGAAAAAGCTAAACAATGGATTAAAAATGGTGCAAAACCAACTTCTATTGTTGAAAAATTATTTAACGACAACAACGTTTTAGCATAATAAAATGAAAGAATTAGTCAAACTAATAGTTACAGAACTTGTCGAAGACAAAGATGCTGTAGGAATAATATTAGAAGAAGACAACGGAGAAGTTAACATAAAAATTAACGTAGCAGAAAAAGACAAGGGAAGAGTTATAGGAAAGGGTGGAAATATTATTAATTCCATTAGAACTATTGCTCGTGCTTGTGCAGTCAAAGAAGATGTTAAGGTTAATATAAGAATATGAAAATAACTGTAGCAGAGATACTTACAACACACGGGATAAAAGGAAATCTAAAAATAAAATCTTATTCAGATAATGAAAAAAGATTTGAAAAAGGATCAAAACTTTTACTTGATGGAAATTTAGTTACAATCGAATCATCTTTTAAGCATAAGGGTAGTATCATCATAAAACTCAAGGAATATGATGATATTAATGAGGTAGAAAAGTTTATTGGACACGAACTTACTATTGAGGATAAGGACTTAGAAAAATTAAATGATGGAGAATATTATTTATTTGATTTGATTGGCCTAAAAGTTTATGAAAAAAATCAAGAACTTGGTTTTATAAAAGATGTCATCACTGGAGTTTATCCAAATGATATCTATGTAATAGAAAAAGACGGAAAAGAAATTTATTTTCCAGCCTTAAATGCTACAGTAAAAAATGTTGACTTAGAAAATAAAAAAATAGAAGTAGAAAACTTCAAAGATTATGAATAAAATAACTATACTTACACTTTTTCCCGAATCATTCGAATTTCTAAAAAGCTATGGAGTTATAGGAAAGGCAATTGAAAAAGGACTTATTGAAATTAATCTTGTTGATATAAGAGATTATAGCAAAGACAAACACAACAGGGTTGATGATACAGTTTTTGGTGGGGCAGCAGGAATGCTTATGAGGCCTCAACCGATTTATGATGCTCTAATAGCAAATAAAAGTTCAAAATCAAAAGTAGTCTACATGTCTGCAGCAGGAGAAATCCTAAACCAAAAATTAGCAATCAAATTTGCAGATTTTGAAGACTTGGTAATAATTTGCGGTCATTACGAAGGAATAGATGCAAGAATTACCAATCACTATGTTGATTATGAAGTTTCAATTGGAGATTATGTTTTAACCGGTGGCGAAATCCCTGCCATGGTGTTAATAGATTCTCTTTCAAGATTTATTGGGGGAGTTGTTGGGAAAAAAGAATCATTAGTTACAGATTCACACTACAATGGTCTACTACAATATGATGAGTACACGAAGCCTAGAAATTTTAATGGATATATGGTTCCAAAAGAACTTTATAGTGGAAATCATAAAATAGTAGAAGAGTGGCAAAAGAAATCATCTCTTCAAAAAACCAAAAGAGTAAGAAGAGATTTATACGATAGATATATCAAGGAGGATCACGATGGAATTAATCAAAAAAATAGAAAATGAACAACTACGTGAAGATAATCCAGACTTTAGAGTTGGAGATACTGTAAGAGTAAGCTACAGAATCAAAGAAGGAGACAAAACAAGACTCCAAGACTTTGAAGGAGTAGTAATCAAAATAAATGAAGGAAATCTTGGAAAAACTTTCACACTTAGAAGACTTTCTTATGGTGTAGGAGTAGAAAGAACATTCCTTTATCACTCACCAAGACTTGAAGCATTCAAAATCGTTAGACGTGGTAAGGTAAGACGTGCAAAACTAAATTACCTAAGAGGACGTCAAGGTAAGGCTGCAAAAGTTAAAGAAAAAACAAATTATTAATAAAAAGGCCCAAAGGCTCATTGAATTAGGGATTTTAGAAAACTGATTTAAAGAGTATTTAGGTGTCAAGATAAAAGGCTATGAGTTTAATGCTCACAGCCTTTTTCTTATATACTCTTGAAAGTATTATCTGAGTTTTCGTTTATTGTTTTAAATCCACTTTTTATTGCTAGTAAAACTCCTACAATCATAAATACAAATACTACTATTAGAGGGATATAATTCATATTTGTTATCAGACCTTTTACCGCAAATACTAATTCATAGTTGCTTCTATATGCTCTCAATGCAATTCCCATAATGAACATAAAGATATAGGCTAAGAAAATATTTTTAAACAATATTTTTCCTTCTCCAAAGACCATCTTTTCCATTTGTTTTTCTGTCATACCTGTAGTGGATAGAAGTTTAAAATCATTGGCTCTTGCTCTAAGGTTTCCTTTAAAACTATTGTAGGCGTTGGAAAGAGCAATTGTTATAAGAATGATTTGTATGCCAAGATTTAATAGTTTTTCATTTCTCATTTGTTCTTTATTCATAGCAGCTTTTATAATTTCTGTAGAAGTTCCATGATCTGATTTTGGAACATAATTTGAAATCACTTTTTCAGCATCATCAAAAACTTTTTCTTTGTTTTTATCGGCTTTGATTTTTACAAAGTAATAATAAACTGGGTTGCCTTCATCTATTCCATATTCATCAATAAATTTTTTCATAGCACTTTCACTTGTAAAGATAGATATTTGATTGTCATTATAAGCTTCTATATTATAAGGCATTTCATCGATACTTGAATCTATTTTTATAGGCATGGACTTACCATTTGCATTATATTTTAAAGTTACTTTTCCTGTATCCTTATCAGAAATTTTTATATATTCATTAAAAGAATAAGGACTTCCACTATTTTTTGGAATTTTATTTAGTAGTAAATACTTTGCATTCGAAATATTATTTTCTTTTAAAAGCTTTTCAAAATCTTCATCTGTTAGGGCGTATATGTTGGAATACAATTTATCTTCCGGTATTTTACCGCTCTTTAAAGCTTCCTTTAAGTCTTTAGAAATAAAATTTTTATTTTCGTCAAGGTAAAACTTAGTATCATTTCTTTGATATACATGCAATTGGTCTATGCCTTCAACTTCTTCTATATCATGAACAAGGTTTTTATCCAAAAAATCATCTACATAAATACTAGAGTCAAAATTGTAAGGACTTTGGTAGTTATTATATTTTTCCTCTAAACTTTTATATGCCTGACTTACTAAAACTGTCGTCAATAAAAAAGCTGATAGAGCTATTGATATCACAATAATTCTATAGGTTGAACGATAAGACCTGTAATAATCTTTTGCTAAAGTCTTTTCTATTGGTCCATTTATTTTTGATTTTCCTAATTTTATATTTTTTTCTGTAATCCCATTTAAACCTTCGACAACATTTATCTTCGCACTTTTCTTGGCAGGGATCAATGCTGAAAAATACACCATTATCAAGGATAACAAAACAATTATTAAAATAGATATAGGGCTTGGAAATATGAAATGGAAATCCATAGATTTTACACTTTGACCTAAAATATTTGATATGTTTTGATAAGATTTTGTATTATTAAGCCACATCAAATATAAGAGCAGATTTGCAGAAGCCAAAGATAAGATTGTTCCCAAGGCTATTGGTAAGGTTGAAAGTTTAAATGCTTTCTTTCGAATTAATTGCTTTACCTGCTTATCTGTCATCCCAGTGCTTTTTAATAAAGCAATTTCCTTTAGATCCCTATTGTTCCATACATTAAAAGCCCCATAAATGATAAAAGCAAAAAGTAGGCAAAGAAAGAAGGCTGCTCCATATTGTTCTAAAGCTGAGTTTACAACACTTTTTGGTGGAATAATTCCTTTTGGATAGACCATTTTATATTCTAAGATATCTTTATTATAAAATACTCTACCAATGTCTAAGGCATGGTTCTCGTCAATATTCATTTCTGATAAAATTTTCCTAGTTTTTGTATAAGTATCTCTTATATTTTTATACCAAATTTCTGCTTCGGTACCAACATTTTTTTCAAACAAGACTTTTTTATCATCACTTTTAGATAAACCTACAAGCATAGCCTCTTCAAATGAATAGCTAAAATCATCATAAGTACCAACTATTTTATAAGTTTTATCACGAACATTTATTTCAGAACCCAAATCATATTCTTTATTTTTTATTAAAAATCTCTCTGGAACTAAAAGTTCATTTGCTTTTTCTGGCTTTTTTCCTTCCTTAATATCATAACGTAAAAGGCTTGCAGGATCTCCATTTTCATAAATATTTGCATTTAAATCTGTCTCTATGATTTTATTAAAAGAAATTTTTTCTATATCCGTATCATTTATTAATTTATCATAAAAACCTTGGTCAATTCCACTTATATTCACATGATAATCTCCAAAAGTTTTCTTTACATACTCATACTTGTCAGTTTTTAACGAGTTTAAGATAAAAATTACAGTTCCTAATAACATTACCGCTAAAAGTATGGAAATTTTAATAGCAAAACTGTCTTTCTTATTATCTTTTACAGCTCCATCAGCTAGGTCATTAATAATTTTCATAAGTTCCATCTCCTAAGAAATTTAACCTACCATCTACCATTCTATAGACCTTATCACAAGAATTTGCTACTTTTTCATCATGAGTAATGATCATAATTGTAGAATTTAATCTTTTATTTATAAGTCTGAAAAGTCCTGTGATTTCTTCTGAGTTTTTTCTATCAAGATTTCCTGTAGGCTCATCTGCTAGAATGATGGCAGGTCTTGTAATAAGACTTCTAGCAATAGCAACCCTTTGTTGTTCTCCGCCTGATAACTGCTTTGGATACCTATCAAGTTTTCCTTCTATTCCTAATATTGACAAAATTTCCTTTAAATATTCTTCATCTACTTTTTTATTGTCCAATAAAAGAGGAAGTAGGATATTTTTTCGAACGTTGATATTTGGAATCAAATTAAAAAATTGGTAGACAACTCCAATATTTCTTCTGCGAAATACTGTCATTTCGTCTTTGTTAAACTTGGTAATATTTTTATCTTGAATAAATATATCCCCACTTGTTGGTGTATCTACTCCTGCTAATAGATGAAGCAAGGTAGACTTTCCTGACCCGCTATCTCCAATAATGGCGACAAGATCTCCTTTCTCCATTTCAAAATTCACATTTGATAGAGCGTGTACTTCTACTCCACTATTGTAAGTTTTTGTTAAATCTACTGTTTTTACAATATTCATATTTAGTCCTCCTTATCTTTCTTAGATGATATTAGACTTAAGTGACTGGAAAGTGACTAGAAAAAATGACTGTGCTTTATTTACACAGCCATAATTAATCAGTTATAAAATCTCAGTTCAAAGGCATTTGATTTTTTCCCCTTATGATATAAAAGCTCTCCATTTTGTCTTTCCATTACAGATTTTGCCATAGGAAGCCCGATTCCATAGCCTTTCGAATTTGGATCCAGCTTATAAAAACGTTTAAAAACTTTTTCTAACATTTCACGATCCAAACCTTTAGAAAAATCTTCTACAAAAATACTTTTATATAGATTTGTTTCTTTAAGTTGGATTTCTATCTGTCTACCTTCTGTAGCTTCTATACCATTTTTCATCACATTGAAAAGTGCTTCATAGGTCCATTTCTTATCGCATATAAGATCAAAATCATCTCCATAAAGAGGAATTTCAATATTATCTTTTATAAAATAATCTTTTAGGTTTCGTATGATATCTTCAACTAACTCTCTAGCTGATATACTATCTTTTGCCATTTCTATTGTCCCAGAATCAAGGGCTGCCAATTTTAATAAAATGTCAGATAAGTTATGGAGTCTAAGTAAATTATCTATAAGTCTTTCTATATATTCTTCTGAAACATTATCAATTTCGTCTTCTAATAGGTCTAACAATAATAGTGATCCAGTCAACGGAGTTTTTATTTGATGGGCAATGTCTTCAGTATATTCTCTTAAAGTTTCCTTATTTTTCTCTGCATTTTCAGCTATTCTCTTGTTTTCTATAATAATTTTAATAATCTCATCTCTGAGTTTGCCAAATTCATCGTCTATAATTTCATAATTATCCGAGTCTATATCAAGTGAATGGAGGAGGCTAAATATATTATTAATCTTATCCTCAAGAGCTTTCTCTTTTTCCTTTCCAATTTTTGAAATAACTATAAACAGAATTATATTTATACCTAGAAAGCCAATAAGTGTTAGAATATCGAATCTTGGATTGAGATAAATTACAAACAAAGACATCAATAAATTTAAAATTAATACAAGTAAAATATTTTTGTTTTTACTCATTGTCCCACCTATATCCTATTCCTCTTATTGTTTTTATATGATTACCATAATCTTCAAGTTTAGATCTGAGTCTTTTTATGGTGACAGTTAGGGTATTGTCATTAACTTCATAAAAATCATAACCCCAAACATAATCTAAAATTCGTTCTCTTAGTAAATTTATATTTTGATTTTCTAAAAGCATTTCCAATATAGCAAACTCTTTTAAGTTAAGGTCTAAATCTTTTCCATCTATCGAAGCTTGTTTTGATATAAGATCTAAAGATAAATTTTCAAAAGTCAGCTCATCAACCTTTTTTATTCTTCTGCTAAATACATTGTCTATTCTCGCCTTTAGGACAGGGAGAGAAAAAGGTTTTGTAATATAGTCATCTGCTCCTTGGGAAAGACCTTTTATAACATATTCATCTTCATTTTTTACAGTAAGCATTATTACAGGAATGTCAGAAAATCCTCTCAGCCATTTTAAAAAATTAAAGCCTGATCCATCTGGAAGATTAGCATCAAGAAGAATTAAATCAAAATCATTAAAATTAAGATTTTCTGTCAGAGAAAGCTTGTTATAAATAATAGTTTCAATATTATGTTTGTTTAAGTAAGTTTTAACAGCAAAAGCAATTGTGCTGTCATCTTCAATCATTAGTATTTTCAATTCTATACTCCAAAAATTGCGATATAACACTTAAAATGCCTACAAATCCTCTTATATTTTCATACTTACATTATCATATCGACATATTTTTATGGTGTAGAAAGTTGTTTTTATGGCTTTTTGTAAGTCTAGTTTATTCATCTTTCAACTGTTAATTTTTTAAAAATTATCATAGGATAATATCGTAATATACTTCAGACTAAGCCTCTATTTTCTATATTTTTTCTACAATATTATATCATATTTTAAAAATAATCTTTAAGGCTGTCTTGGTATTGGAAATTTTTGAAAATTTTTATGAAGGAAATATATTCTTAATTAGATTACAAAGGTGTTTTATTTTATATAAACACAAATATTTGTGATAAAATATAAGATAAAGATTAGGAGGATATATGAATATAAATTGGTATCCGGGTCATATGAAAAAGACCAAAGAAGAAATTAAAAATTCTTTAAAACTTGTTGATATAGTTTTAGAAGTAATAGATGCAAGAATTCCAAAATCTTCAAGAAATCCATTGATTACTGAAATAACTGAAAAAAAAGATAGAATTATTATAATGAATAAAACTGATCTTTCAGATCCAGTTGAAAATGAAAAATGGATAAAAAAATTTGCTGATGATGGAATAAAAGCGATAAAAATGAATGCAAAAGAAAAAATAAATACAAAAGAAATTTATAATATTGCAAAAGAAATTCTTTTTGAAAAATTTAAAAAAAATGAAGAAAAAAATATTGAAAATGAAAATATTAGGATGATGGTTGTAGGAATTCCAAATTCTGGGAAATCTACTTTTATAAATAATATTGCAAAAAGAAAGGGAGCAAGGGTTGGAAATAGACCTGGAGTTACTCAACAAAAACAATGGATAAAAACAAAAGAAAATATTTTGCTTTTGGATACACCTGGTGTTTTGTGGCCAAAATTTGATGGGCAAACAGGACTTAATTTGTCTTTTACAAATGCAATTAAGGATGAAATTTTAAATATTGAGGAATTGTGCCTTAAATTTATTGAATTTATGAAAGAATTTTATCCAAAAAATTTGGAAGAAAGGTATAAGATAGATTCTAATAAAACTGCTCTTGAAATTTATGAAGAAATCGGGATAAAAAGAGGGGCAATTATTAGAAAAGGCGAAGTTGATTATACAAGATGTGCAAATTTAATTTTTAATGATTTTAGAAGTGGAAAACTTGGAAGGATAACAATTGAAAAAGCCTAGATATTCTGAATTTAATGATAAAATAAAAAATGAAATTCATGAAAAATATGAATTGATTGCAGGAATAGATGAAGTTGGAAGGGGGCCTTTGGCAGGACCTGTTGTGGCTTGTGCAGTTATAATGAAAAAAGATTCTCATATTAAAGGAGTCACAGATTCCAAAAAATTATCAAAAAAGAAAATGAAAGAACTCTACCAAAAAATTATAGATGATACGATTTCCTATTCTTTTGGTTATGCAAATAATATCCTTATTGATAAAATTAATATAAAAGAGGCAACGAAACTTGCTATGAAAGATGCCCTAGAAGGTCTTAAAAAAAAGCCTCAAATTGTTTTGATTGATGCTGAAAGAATTGATACGGATATTAAACAATTAAATATAGTAAAGGGCGACTTGTATGAATATTCTATTTCATGTGCATCAATTCTTGCTAAGGTTAGAAGGGATAAAATAATGGAAAATTTCTCAAAAATTTATCCTCATTATTCATTTGAAACAAACGCAGGCTATGGAACAAAAAAACACTACGATGGTCTTGAAAAATATGGGGAATGTCCAATTCATAGAAAAACTTTTTTAAGAAAATTTTATGAAAGGCAATTATCTTTTCTATGAAAAGCAAAAAAAGAACAATAGGAGATTTTGGGGAGGATATAGCCTTAAAATATTTGGAGAAAAAAGGTTACCAAATTTTGGATAGAAATTTCATAAAACCCTACGGAGAAATTGATATTATTGCAATAAAAGATGATATTTTGACCTTTGTGGAAGTTAAAACAAGAAAAAATGATGAATTTAAGCCTGCAAGTTTGGATGTTGATTATTATAAACAAGAAAGAATCAAAAAAACAGCCCAAGCCTATATTATGGAAAAAGATTTGGGCGAATTTTTGATCTCTTTTGATGTGTGCGAAGTTTATCTTGAAAATAAAACAATTCATTACATAAAAAACGCTTTTGGTGATTAGATGGACAAAAAAGATTTGTTATTATATTTTAATTTTATAAATTTACAAAACAAAATAATTTTGGATTTTTGTGAAAATCTTGATATGGATAATTTTTTTGACCTTGATAGGAAAATTTTTGAAAATTTATCTAAGATAAATAAGGAAAAGATATTTTCTTCTAAGAATTTAGAAAATTTTAAAGCTTATAGACAAAAAGTTTTTAATGGTCCTTATAAAATTTCTACCATATACGATGATAATTATCCGGTAAATTTATCCTACATAGATGACAGGCCTGCTCTTTTTTATTACAAGGGAAAGTTGGAAAAAGAGGACAAAAACGCCATAGCCTTTGTTGGTGCAAGAAAATGTACTGATTATGGGAAATGGGCTTGTAAAAAAATCGTAGAAGGTTTTAAGGATACAAATATTAGGACTGTATCAGGTCTTGCTTATGGAATTGATGCAATTAGCCATAAGGTAAGTCTTGAAAATAATATTAAAACTATTGGAGTAATTGGCTCAGGTCTTGATATAATTTATCCCAAGGCAAATAAATATTTGTATGAAAAAATGCAAGAAAAGGGAGTAATAATTTCGGAATTTCCCTTAGAAACTCCGCCAAATGCCTACAATTTTCCAAGAAGAAATAGGATAATTTCTGGACTTAGCAAGGGAGTTTGTGTGATTGAGGCAAAGGAGAAATCTGGAACTATGATTACAACAAATTTTGCCCTTGAACAGGGAAGGGAAGTGTTTTGTCTTCCAGGAAATATAAATTCGATTTATTCAAAGGGATGCAACAAATTAATTCAAGAAGGATCCAAACTTGTAATGGATGCAAGTGATATAATAGATGAAATTGAAGATTTTAAAAGTATAAATAATAAGAAAAACAAAATTAATCTTGATGGACTTGATAAAGATGCGGCAAATGTAGTAAAGTATATAATCGACAAGCCATCTTCAAATGCAGATGAGATTTCGCAAAATCTATCCATTTCGATTGAGGATGTAAATTATATTTTGATATTTTTGGAATTAAATGATTATATAGAAAATATGGGAAACAATGAGTATGTGTGTAAAGGGGATTAAATGGCAAAAAATTTAGTAATAGTAGAATCTCCAACAAAGGCTAAGTCAATCACTAGGATGTTGGGCTCAAATTATAAGGTAAGAGCAACTTATGGTCATCTTAGAGATTTGCCAAAGTCTAAACTTGGAGTGGATATAGAAAATAATTTTGAACCAAAATATATAAAAGTTCGTGGAAAGGCAAAAACAATCAATGCCTTAAAAAAAGAAGCAGAAAGCGTAGACAAAGTTTATCTTGCAACAGACCCTGATAGGGAAGGCGAGGCAATAAGCTGGCATTTGCAATATCTTTTGGGACTTGATAAAAATGAATTAAACAGAGTAGAATTTCATGAGATAACAAAAAATAATGTAAAAAATGCTATCAAAAATCCAAGAAAAATCGACCAAAATTTGGTAGATAGCCAACAAGCAAGAAGAATTATGGACAGGATAGTAGGTTATGAAATTTCTCCAATTTTGTGGAAAAGAGTAAAATCTGGTCTATCTGCAGGAAGAGTCCAATCAGTTGCTTTAAAACTAATTGTAGATAAGCAAAGAGAAATTGATTCTTTTGTTCCTGAAGAATATTGGACAATTACAGCCAAGCACAAAGAAGATAAAATTGAATTTGAATCAGAATTTTATGGATCAAAATCCAAAAAAATGAAAATTTCAAATGAAAATGGGGCAGAAAAAATCCTAAATAGGATTGATAAGGACAAGTTTGAAGTTGTAGATATTCAAAAAACAAAAAAGAAAAGAAAACCACAAAAGCCATATACAACTTCAACTTTACAACAAGACGCCTCAAATAAATTAGGATTTTCTACAAAATATACAATGTCTCTTGCCCAACAATTATTTGAAGGAATTGATTTAGGAGAAAAGGGAAGAGTCGGTCTAATTACTTATATGAGAACAGATGCCACAAGACTTTCAAATGAAATTATTGGAGAAAGTTTATCATATATTAAGGAAAAATTTGGAGAAAAATACGCATCAAAAGGAAATTCTTATTCAAAAAAATCAAAAACAAGTCAAGATGCTCATGAGGCAATAAGGCCTACTTCAATTTACAATGATCCAATAAGTGTAAAAGAATATTTAACAGACCAACAATATAAACTCTACAAATTAATTTGGACAAGAGTTGTTGCAAGTCAAATGACAGATTACGAATATTTGTCAACATCTCTTTCTTTTGATTCAAATGGAGTGATTTTTAAAACAAATGGAAAAATAACCTTGTTTGATGGGTTTATGAAAGTTTCAAATGCAAAAGAAAATGAAAATATCCTACCAGATTTAAAAAAGGGAGATATTATAAAAGCACTTGACATTAAAAAAGACCAACATTTTACTAAGCCACCAGCAAATTACACAGAGGCAAGTCTTGTAAAAACTTTGGAAGAATATGGAATAGGAAGACCATCAACCTATTCATCAACAATAGCTTCAATTATTTCAAGAAATTATGTAGAATTTGAACAAAGAAAAATTCTTCCGACAAAACTTGGAATAAGAGTAAATGATTTTTTACAAGAAAGTTTTGACGACATAATAAATGTAGAATTCACAGCGAAAATGGAAGATGAACTTGATAAAATTGCTCAAGATGAAGTTTATTGGAAAGATGTCTTAAAATCTTTTTATGAAGGATTTGAAAAAGATTTAAAACAAGTTTCAAAAGATAGGACAGATTATAAGGTAAAAGATAAAGTTTTGGATGAAAAATGTCCAAAGTGTGGCCATCCGCTTGCAGAAAAACACGGAAGAAATGGAAAATTTATTGGATGTACAAATTTCCCAGAATGCGATTTTACAAAATCAATTATAAAAACAACAGGAGTAAAATGTCCAGAATGTGAAAATGGAGAAATAATAGAAAAAGTTTCTAAGAAGGGCAAAAGATTTTACGGCTGTTCAAATTTTCCAAAATGTGATTACGCAACATGGGATCCACCAACAGGAGAGAAATGTCCAAAATGCGGAGACCTTTTAGTCCACAAAAAAAATAGATCAACTGATGAAATAAAATGTAATTCTTGTGATTACGTTAAAGAAAAAAGAAGATAAAATTTTTTATTAAAAAAGCAGGCTTTATGCCTGCTTTATTTTTTTAAAATTATTTAATTTCTTCAGAAAACCCTTCAAGTTTTGATGTACAATGAGGACATCTTGTTGCTTCTATATTAATTTCTGATTTACAATGAGGGCAAATTTTTGTTGTAGCTTCTACAACTTCTTCTTTTTTTGCCTTGTTCAATGCTTTTACAATTAAAAATAGGAATAATGAAATAATTAAAAATGTAATAATTGCATTAATAACGCTACCTATTTGTAATTTTGCTCCAAAAAAATTAACTGCCAAATCTTCGTAATCAACTCCTGCTGTAAGTCCTGAAATAATTGGCATCAAAATTCCATCTACAACAGCAGTTACAATTGCAGTGAAAGCAGAGCCCATGATAAGACCTATTGCCAAGTCAACTACATTTCCCTTTGAAATAAATTCTTTAAATTCTTTCCACATAATATCTCCTTATTTCTTATTTGTCTTCATTATACTCATATTTTTATAAATGTGTAGGATAGAAAATATTTTAAAAATAGTATAGTGATTATAAGGAGAAAAAATTTATGAAAAATTTACAAGTTGATGATGAATTTTATAAAAAATTATCTAAATATGCTGTTTTTATTCCTATAATTAATATTGATGGGAAAGACCATATTTTATTTGAAGTTAGGAGTAATCTCATTTCTCAAGCTGGCGAAGTTTCTTTTCCTGGTGGTGGAGTAAATGAAGGAGAAAAATTTGAGATGGCTGCCATTAGGGAATGTAGGGAAGAATTAAATTTAGATGAAAAAGATGTTTCTTTGATTGGTTATTCTTCTATGATTTTGTCTTCTTCAAATAGGCTAATCAAAGCTTATTATGGAAGAATTAATAAAAATTTTGAAAATATTTCTTATAATATGGAAGTTGATTCTATTTTTACGGTTTCTATTGATTATTTGAAAAAAAATCCTCCAGAAAAATATACGGCAAAACTCAAAATGGATTTGCCAGATGATTTTCCTTTTGAAAAAATTCCTAATGGAAAAAATTATAATTTTTGGCAAAGATACCATACTTTTTATTTTTATAATACAAAACCTGTTATATGGGGAATGACTGCAAATGTTTTGAAAGATTTTTTAAAATTTTATAAATAATTATTTCTTATAAAGATTTATAATTTGTGGTAAAATTAGTTTATAGGAGAATTGTTTGTAAGAAAGAAAGATGTGGTTATGAAAAGTTATATTATAGAAAAATTAAAAGATTATTCCAAATCTAATGAAAAAGTCAAGGCGATTTTTTTTGTAAAGGAAGATAATAATAATGAATATTTTGCAAATATTTATCTTGTTTTGAGTGATATTATTATTTCAAAAATCAAAGAAGATTTGGAAAATATTTTTGATGATTATGCAATGATTAATAAAAGAAAAGATTCTTTTGAGCTTGATAAAAAAAATCAACAATTTACAAAGTTCGAACTTTATACTAATGATTCTACAAAAATTTCCATAAATTTAATTTTGGAAGATAAGGCAAATGATTTTATAAAATTGTGTCCGGGAAGTATTGAATTTATTTGTGATAAAATGAATTTAGAAGAAGAAATTGGTGAGAAAAATATTGTTTATAGTCTTGCTCGTGAATTTGAATTTGATGAGTGTTGTAAGAACTTTTTTTCAAGCTGTTTGGATGTTTCTTTTAATCTTATGTCAAGAGATCTTATTAGTGCAGGTTATAGAATGCAAAGTGTAAGGGATTATCTATATAAATTATTAAATTGGTATATAATTGATAAATTTAATAAGGGCAAAGATGCTGGGGAGTATGGACAAAATTTAATTCATACTTTGGAAGCTGATATTAAGGAAGAATTGTTATTGACCTTTAAAACAAATGATATTACTGAAATTTATGGGGCAATTTTTGCAGCTTGCCAATTGTTTAGAAAAATTGGTATGCAACTTTCTGAAAAATTCGATTTTTCTTATCCAAAAAAAGATGATGTTTATACACTAAAGCTTTTGAGAAAAAATTACAAAAAAATGGAATCGCTACAAGTATAGGGGGATGAATGAAAAGGAAAAAAATTATAGCATTTTTATTGGCGTTTTTGTTTATATTTTCTCCAATCAAAACTTTTGCTGATGATACGGTAGCAAAAGACGGAGATAATATTGTTGGTGCTGATAAATTTGTAAAAGCGTACTTGATTGGAAATCAAGAAAGTGGAGATATTTTTTATCAAAAAAATGCAGATCAAACTTATCCAATAGCATCAATGAGTAAGCTTATGACATTTTTACTTGCAAGAGATGCAATCGAAAGTGGAAAAATTTCTTTTGATACAAAGGTTAAGGGGACTAAGGAAGCCGAAGACTTAACAGGGCCAGAATATTCTGCAATGGGAATTAAAGAAGGCGAACAGTACACAATAAAAGAATTGCTCACAGGTCTTATGGTAGTTAGTGGCAATGATTGTGCAAATCTTTTGGCAAGTACAATTTCAGGAAGTGAAGCTAATTTTGCCAATGATATGAATAAAAAAGCTCAAGAATTAAATTTGAAAAGTCAAAAATATTACAATGCATCAGGAATAAATACAGAAGATGATAAACAAAATTCATCATCTGCAAAAGATTTATTTGAACTTACAAGAATAATTGTTGACAAGTATCCAGATGTTTTAGAATATTCAAAAATAAATGAGATTAATGATAACAAAAAAGATATTCACAAAAAATCAACTATTCCACTTAGGGACGAAATAAAAGGCGTTGATGGATTAAAAACAGGAACAACAGAAGAAGCAGGTCATTGTTTAACAACAACCATCGATATGAACAAATTTGATCCAAAAAATGAATTTAGGGCAATAGGAATCGTGATGGGAGCTGAAGAAAATGAATTTAGAAATTCAGCTATGACCGATTTAATCTATTACGTTTCAAGATATTTTAATTATAAAAAACTTACAGATAAAGATTTGCCTAGCGATTCAATAAAAGTTAATTCCGTAAAAGAAGGATATGTAGAATTATATCCAGAAAAAACAGTTGGCTTTATAATTAAAGACAAAGCAATGCCAAGTGTGAAAATTAAAATTAATAAAGATATAAAAGCACCAATCAAAAAAAATGAAAAACTCGGCAAGGCTTACATAAAATATAAGGACAAAGCATACGAAGTTAATTTGATAAGCAAAAAAGATCAACAAAAGGCATCAAACTTTACTAGAGTAAAAAGAACAGTATCAGATGCTTGCAATTTTTTGGTAGAATGTATTATAGCTAGATAGAAAAAGTTTTACTTTTTCTATCTTTTCTGCTATACTATTGGGGTAGGTCCTGGTAGCTCAGCTGGATAGAGCACCGCCCTCCTAAGGCGGGTGTCGGAGGTTCGAATCCTCTTCAGGACGCCAAATATTTTTAGCTATTGCAAATTTTAAAAAAATGAGCGATAGCTTTTTTTGTTGAAAAAAACTTTAAAATAATTTAAAATTGTGGAGAAATAAATGGATGATATTTTTTATATGAAAGAAGCCATAAATGAGGCAAAGCTTGCAAGATTAGAAGACGAAGTTCCAATTGGTTGTGTGATTGTAAAAGATGAAAAAATAATTGCAAGAAGTCACAACTATACATACAAAGGAAAATCTGCATTGAAACACGCAGAAATTCTTGCGATTGATAAGGCGAGCAAGTATGTTGGAGATTTTAGATTAGAAGATTGCACAATGTATGTAACAATGGAGCCTTGTTCCATGTGTGCTGGAGCAATAATAAATTCAAGAATAAAAAGATTAGTTATAGGTCTTGCCGATGTAAAAAGAGGAGCTTGCGGTTCAAACACAAATATTACAGGAGACAGAAGCCAATTGCATTATTTAGATGCAGAATTTGGTTTGATGAAAGAAGAAAGCCTAGAGCTTTTGCAAAATTTTTTTAAAAAATTGAGAAATAAAAAGAAAAAAGATTCTTGCCAATAAGGGTAAGAATCTTTTTTAAAATAAATTAAATTGTAGCAATAATTTGCCAAAATACCTTGTATTTATCGATCAAGGTTGTAAATAATTTCTTATTAATTGTTTGGGGTTGCATTAATACCTTTGATTCCTTTTCAAGTTTTGAATAAGCTTTATATAAATTTTCGCTGTTTGTTTCAATAACAACCCTTCCATTATTTCCACTTGTCCAATGCTTATCATCAGTTGTGTCAAATAAATATACATTATTTCCATAAATTTCTAATTTTGAATTATAAATTCGATCTCGGATTTCTTCGGGAAAGTTATACTGTTCAAAGTCAGAATATCTGATTATTTTTTCAGGCGGATCAAGGTCAAACATATCGCAATAATATTCAATAGCCTCCAAGCATTTTCCATTTTTAAATGATATACCAACTGCCATATTAAATTCCTTTCTTTAATTAAATTTAACATAATAGTATAATAATATCAAGATAAAAAATTATTAATAAAATATAAAGGGGGCGTAAATGAAGATTTCTTTAATAGATCCTTTGCTCGTTGATGATAAAATAATTGAAAGTCATAAGGAAAAAATAGAAAAACTTGGTCATGAATTTCAATATTTCAAAAAAAGCGCATCTGATGATGAAAAAATAATTGAAAGATTAAAAGACAGCGATGTGGCTATAATTACAAATAATAAATTTTCAAAAAATGTAATTGAAAATACAAATTTAAAATTAATTGATGTGGCATTTACTGGTTTTAATCATGTTGATATTGAAGCATGCAATGAAAAAAATATTATTGTAGAAAATGCCAGCGGATATTCTGATGATTCTGTCGCTGAGCTAGTGCTTGGTCTTACAATTTCTCTTATGAGAAAATTTAATGAAAACAGAAAAAATATGTATGAATATGAATCTTTTAAGGTCATTGGTCAAATTATAAAAGGAAAAACTGTTGGAGTTGTTGGCACAGGAAAAATTGGAATAAGAGTTATTGAATTATTTAAGGCTTTTGGTGCAAATATTTTGGCATATAGTCGAAGTGAAAAAGATGAAGTGAAAAATCTTGGTGCAAAGTATGTTAGCCTTGATGAGCTTTTGAAAAATTCTGATATTGTTACAATTCATCTTCCTCAAAACAAAGAAACTTGTGGTTTTATTGGAAAAAATGAACTTGATCTTATGAAAGATAAGGCAATTTTGATAAATTGTGCAAGGGGACCAATTGTTGACAATGATTATTTGGCAAAATTATTAAATGAAGATAAGTTAAGAGCTGGCATTGATGTTTTTGATATGGAACCTCCGATTGATAAAAATTATCCGCTTAGAAATGCAAAAAACACAGTGCTTACAAATCATGTAGGATTTTTAACTCAAGAAGCTATGGATATTAGATGTGAAATTGTTTTTGATAATTTATATAAGTTTCTTGATGGCAAAATCGTAAATAAAGTAAATTAATTATGGATACAAAAATTATAGCGATAGCAGGCGGATCTGCTAGTGGAAAATCTTCTATTGTTGAATATATAAAAAATTATTTTTCTAAAGATTTGTATGTAATTGGACATGACAATTATTATAAATCACATGATGATCTTAGTTTTGAAGATAGGGAAAAATTAAATTATGATAAACCTGAATCTTTTGACAATGAAATGTTTTTAAGGGATCTTTTGGCTTTAAAGGCTGGAAAAGAAATTGATATGCCAACCTATGATTATAATATTCATACTAGAAGCAAAGAAACTATTCATGTTGTTCCAAAAAAGATAATTCTTATTGAAGGAATTTTGGTTTTGTATGATGAGAGAATAAGAAATATTTTGGATACTTGCGTTTTTATTGATGCGGATAGTGACGTAAGACTTCAAAGAAGAATTTTAAGAGATACTAAAGAAAGATCTAGGAGTTTGGAATCGGTTTTGACTCAATATATAAAACAAGTAAAGCCAATGCACGAAAAATATGTTGAGCCAACAAAAAAATATGCAGATATAATAATTCCAAGAGGAGCAAAAAATACTAGAGGAATAGATATTTTAATTAAGCATATCGAAGATTTGATTGAGGAATAAAATGGAAGTGAAGTTACTTGATGTAGATTATAAAAAAATAGAATCCTACTTAAATGGCGATTCCAAGTTGGGCCATAAAATTTTTGGATCAATAAAAAAAGATGATGGATATGTTTTTAGATTATATGCTCCAAAAGCTGATAGGGTTTTAATCAAAGGAGATTTTTCAAATTGGCAAGAAATTCCTATGTTTAAAAATGAAAAGTATGGATATTTTTATAAATTTATTAAGGCAAAAGAGGGCGATTACTATAAATATGTTATAGAAAGTCAAGGAAATAGATTTGAAAAATTTGATCCTTATGGAAAATATTTTGATATGTCTCCAGAATTTGCCACAAAAATTATAGATACATCTTATGATTTTTCTGATGAAAAATGGATGGAAAAAAGAGAAAAAAATTTGGATAAACCAGTAAATATTTATGAAATTCATTTGGGAAGCTGGTTAAGATATAATTCTATGCCAAATATTTTGGATATAGTTGATAAATTAATTTCTTACGTAAAAGATATGGGCTATACTCACATAGAACTTATGCCAGTTACAGAACACCCTTATTATCCTTCTTGGGGCTATCAAGTTTCAGGATTTTTTGCTATGTCATCAAGATATGGTTCTATAAAAGATTTGCAAAAATTTGTAGAGATTTGCCACCAAAATGATATTGGAGTAATTTTTGATTTTGTAATTGTTCATTTTGCAGAAGATTATTATGCCCTAAAATATTTTGATGGAACTAGTCTTTACGAATCTGATTATAAAGATTTGCAATATTCTGAATGGGGAAGTTTGAATTTTGATTATTCAAAAGGTCATGTGAGAAGTTTTATGAAATCTGCTATTAATTTTTGGATAGAAAATTGTCATTTCGATGGAATAAGAATTGATGCAGTTTCTAATATGATTTATTATGATGGAAATAAAAATAGGGGAGTAAATCCTAATAATATTAAATTTTTAAAAGAATTGAACAGAGATCTTTCAAATGATTATCCAAATTTCATGAAAATTGCAGAAGATTCATCATCTTATGAATTTGTAACAGGAAAAAATTCACAAGATAGTCTTGGTTTTGATTACAAGTGGGATTTGGGATGGATGAATGATACTTGCAAATATTTTGAGGTTGATTCAATAAACAGGCATATATATCAAGGAAAAATTAATTTTTCTATGTTTTATTTTTACAGAGAAAATTTTCTTCTACCTTTAAGCCATGACGAGGTAGTTCATCTAAAAAAACCAATGATAAATAAAATGAACGGTTTTTATGAAGATAGGTTTAAACAATTAAAATTATTAAATACTTATCAAATGACTCATCCTGGCAAAAAATTAAATTTTATGGGCAATGAATTTGCAACTTTTGATGAATGGAATGAAAATGAATCTTTAAATTGGGATATTTTAAAATTTCCAATACATTCAGATTTTAAAAATTTTGTGAAAGATTTAAATTTCCTTTACAAGGACAATCCAAGTTTTTACAAAAATGATTTTGATGAAAAAGGATTTTTGTGGAAAGTTGTTGATGACAATATAAATTCTGTTTTTGCCTACGAAAGACTTGCAGATGATAAAAGATTTTTGGTAGTATTAAATATGACTAATACTTATAAAAAATCTTATCCGATTTTTTATGATGAAAATTTGATTTTTGTTGAAAAAATTAATAGTCTTTCTGAAAAATATGGTGGAGATAAATATAAAAGAGAAAATATAAAAATTAATAAGGGGGAAAATCTTGAGCTAGAGCTTTGGGAATATGAGGCTGTAGTTTTTGAAATAAAAGAAAATGAGTAGAAACAAAGAGGCTATCAATCTTTCTTGGTTGGTAGAAAAATGGACAATTTGGGATAATTCATATTTAAAAAATATTTGGTTAAATCTTGACACTTTGGATTTGATAAGAATAAATGATGATATGGATAACAATGACGATATAGAAGAATCTTATATTGATATTGAAAATAATATGGACGAATTTGTTTGTATGCCAGGTCGCGAAGCTGTAAATAAAAAACTTGCAAGAGAAGTTTTTATGGATTATTTGGGAAGCGTCGATAGGGACAGGCTTTTTGAAAATTATAATGAATACTCAGCTGACGAGGAATTTTTGGATTTGATTTATGAGCTAGGACTTGAAAATAAACTCCAAGAATTTAGAGAAAAAATTGCTGGAGCTATTTTATTAAATTGGGCAAATGAAGAAGATATTAAAGTAAATAAAGATATGGTAGTAATAGATTTATATAATAGGGATTAGATTTTGAAAAATAAAAAAATAAAAATGACTTGTGCAGTGCTAGGCTTATGTTTAGCACTTTCATCATGTAATAAAAAAATTGAAAAAGTTAAACCAGAAGCAAAAAGCAATATTAAAAGTGAATTGAGTGATGATAAGAAAATTTCTTCAAACAATTCAAATAATGTTGACGAAAATCAATTGAAAAAATTTGAGGCAACAATTTATGAATACTTTGACACAATAACAACTTTTACTGCTTATTGCAAAAATGAAGAAGAATTCAACAAATACAAAGATTTAGTTGAACAAAGAATGGCAGAATATCATAAATTATTTAATAATTATGATAAATTTGATAAGGTAAATAATTTTTCCACTATAAACGAAAATGCTGGAAAAGAAAAAGTCAAAGTTGACAAAAAAATAATTGATATTTTAAAAGAAGGAAAAAAATGGTACAAGGAAACTGATGGCGATATAAACATTGCATACGGCAGAGTTTTAAAAATATGGCTTGATTTAAGAGAAAAAAGTGAAAAAGATCCAGAAAATATAAAGCTTCCATCAGACAAACAGCTCGAAGAAGCAGGAAAATATAGAAATATAGATGCCATAGAAATAGATGAAAAAAATCAAACAGCATACATTAATGATAAAAATGTTCAAATTGATATTGGTGGAATTGGAAAAGGCTACGCAACTGAATTAATAAAAAAAGAATTGATGGAAAAAGGACTTCAAACTGGAATTTTATCAGTTGGTGGAGATGTTGCAATAATTGGAAAAAATCCTACAAGACCATCGGGGAAATTTAAAATTGCAATAAAAGATCCATCACTATCAGAAGATCATCCTTATGCTTCAGTAGTTTCTGTAAATAAGACATCAGTTGTAACAAGTGGAGATTATGAAAGATATTTTGAAATTGACGGAAAAAAATATCATCACATTATAGATCCAGATACAAATTATCCATCAACAAAATTTAAATCTGTTTCAGTAATAACAGATAATATTGCCTATGCAGATGCTCTTTCAACAGCTCTTTTTATAAAAGATTTGGAAGAAGGAAAAGAATTAGTCAAAAAATTTAATGCAGAAGCTTACTGGATTGACAAAGATGGCAATACATTTAAAACTGAAAATTGGGACAAATACGAAGTAAAAGAAAAATAAAATTTTTTAAAAAATTGATGCGATATTTCGCATCTTTTTTTATAAAAATATTCAAAAATTTTTTCATCTAGTATATAATATAATCTGTATTTAGGAGGTAGGAATGATAAAAAAAGCTTTTAATAATGATAAATATATAAAAATCCAGTCGGAAAAAATAGAGGAAAGAATAAAAGAATTTGATAAGTTGTATCTTGAATTTGGCGGAAAGTTATTTGATGATTCTCACGCATCAAGAGTTTTGCCAGGATTTTTGCCTGATTCTAAATTACAAATGTTAAAAAAATTAAAAGATATTACAGAAATTGTAATCGTAATAAACGCAAATGATATTGAATCAAATAAAATCAGATCAGATCTTGATATAGGTTATGACACAGAAGTTTTAAGGCTAAAAACTTCTTTTGAGGATTTGGGATTTTTTGTAAATTCAATAGTAATAACTCAATTCGATAACCAACCATCAGCTATAAAATATGGAAAATATCTTGATAGTTTAAATATAAAAAATTATAAGACTTATGATATTGAGGGTTATCCAAATAATATTCCTCATATTATAAGCAAAGATGGTTTTGGAAAAAATGATTATATACAAACAAGTAGGGACTTGGTAGTTATAACAGGACCAGGACCTGGAAGTGGAAAGCTTGCAACTTGTCTTTCACAAATGTATTTGGAAAATGAGAGAGGAATAAACGCAGGCTATGCAAAATTTGAAACTTTTCCGGTGTGGAACCTTCCTTTAAAACACCCAGTAAATATTGCCTATGAAGCAGCTACAGCCGATTTAAATGATGTAAATATGATTGATCCATATCATCTTGAAGCTTATGGAAAAACAACAGTAAATTATAATAGAGACGTTGAAGCTTTTCCTATTTTAAAACAAATGTTTGAAAAAATTTCAGGAGTTTGCCCTTACAAATCTCCAACTGATATGGGAGTAAATATGGTTGGTTTTTGCATCGACGATGAGAAAGAAACAATAAAGGCCTGTGAAAATGAAATAATAAGAAGATATTACAATGCCCTAGTAGATTTTAAACTTGCAAAATCCGACTTTAAACCTGTAGAAAAAATAGAAATTTTGATGAGCGGACTAAATTTAGAATCATCAGATAGGATAGTTGCCATAAAAGCTAGAGAAAAACAAAAAGAAAAAAATTCAGAAATTTTTGCAATTGAGCTTGGTGGTGGAAAAATTGTTACAGGCAAAAAATCAAAATTAATGTCATCTCCAGCAGCTTGTATTTTAAATGCCTTAAAAGAAATTTCTGGAATAAATGATGAAATTCCATTAATATCTCCACATATATTAGAGCCGGTTTTGAAATTAAAAGAAGATATTTTAAAACAAAAAGAGGAGTCCTTATCAGTTGACGATGTATTGATAGCTCTTTCAATATCAGCAACAACCAATCCAGTAAGTCATTTGGCACTAGAAAATTTAAATAAGCTAAAAGGACTTGATGCTCACTCAACAATAATTTTAAACGACAGCGACAAAAAAACTCTTTTAAAAATGCACTTTAATTTCACCCAAGATCCAGTGTTATCACAAGGATATTTAAATATTTAAAAAATTCCCCATAGGGGATTGATAGCATAGACAAACCCTCAAGCACGAATATCGGACTCCAAAAATTGTTGATTTCTAAATTCCAAAATTCTAAAATCGCAAACTCGAGCTACGCTCTCAAACAGTGCGATTTTTGACGAATTTTAAAATTTGAAATCAAATTAATTTTTCCGTATGATATTCTTAGCGTGAGGGTTTGTATACATTGTAAATAGTCTTAATTCCCCGATGAGGGAATTTTTTATTTGCAAATTTTTAAAAAAATTCGAATTAATTTATAATTCTATTTACTATATTTGCTTGACAAAAATTAATCAATGTTATAAGATGAATTTATAGAAAGCGTTTTTAAAAAAATCTTAAAGGAGAAAATATGAATAACGTAAAAGTAGATGTAAAAAATGAAATTGCTTATGTAACTATTGATAGACCAAAAGCTTTAAATGCTTTAAATTCAGAAACTTTAAAAGAATTAAATGAAACTTTTTCAGATATAAGAGATAGAAAAGATGTAAAAGTTTTAATTCTTACTGGTGGCGGAGAAAAATCTTTTGTAGCTGGTGCTGATATTTCTGAAATGGTAAATGCTACACCTCAAGAAGGTAGAGCAATGAGTATGCTTGCTTATGAAACTTTTAATATGCTTGAAGAAATGCCACAAGTTACGATTGCAGCTGTAAATGGATTTGCACTTGGCGGTGGTTGTGAAATTTCTATGGCTTGTGATATTAGAGTTGCATCTAAGAATGCTCTATTTGGTCAACCAGAAGTTGGTCTTGGAATAATTCCAGGATTTGGTGGAACTCAAAGACTTCCAAGACTTGTTGGAAAAGGAATTGCAAAAGAATTAATTTTTACAACAGATTCTATAAAAGCTGACGAAGCTTACAGAATTGGTCTTGTAAATCATGTTGTTGAAAAAGAAGAATTAATTGATTATTGTACAAAAATGGCAGAAAAAATTATTTCAAAAGCATCTTATGCAGTTACTCTTGCAAAACAAGTTATAAATCTTGGAGTAGAATCTGATCTTCACACAGGAATTCAATTAGAAGCAAATACTTTCGCATCAACTTTTGAAACTCACGACAAAAAAGAAGGCATGACAGCTTTCCTTGAAAAAAGAAAAGCAGATTTATCTGATTTTTAATTAAAAAAATAGGTGCTTTTGTAGAATTAAATTATTTCTACAAAAGCACCGTTTTTTATTCATCTTCGTATTCTACGTAAGAAAAATAATGATCTCTTTCATTTAAATCTTCATTTTCGTAAGTTTCAATTACTTCGTTGTTGATTGATTTTACTAAATCTATTATATATGATCTAAGATTTGCTCTTCCTAGCATTTTTTTACCTAAATTTTGTTTTATATTTGTGATTTTTTTATAATTTACTATATATTTTGCAAGGTCGACTCCTTCAACTCTTCTTTTTTTCAAAATAAATTTTGAAATAAAAGTTAGAAGGTCGAACAAATTATTTGATTTTCTTTTTAAATATTTAATTAAACTATTAAAAAATATTCCCTTTATAGAAACTAATTTATCAAAAAATTTATCTTTTGAACCATCAATTTCAAATCTTATATTTTTTGTTAAAAATTCAAAAATTTCATTAATTTCATCTTGGCAATAATCAATTATTTGGTCTGTGATTGAATAATTTGGATTATTTAATTTTGCCATAAATTCAACTACATAAGATGGAGTTGTCTTTTCATCAAGCGCCTTGTATTGATAAATATAATTTGAAAAATCATATAAGCTATGACCATCTTTTGAAATTGGCATAGAAATACCTTTTTTCATAAGCTTATCATAATAATAAATTATATTGTCTGTTGTAATTATTTTTTCTTCAAATTGCTCAATCAAAATTTCTAGGCATTCTTCTAAGTCTTTTGCTTTTATTATGGCGTGAGACCTGTATGAATCAATTTTTATAAACATTTCCCCATCTGCATCAAAAATATTTATAAAACCTAATTTTTCAATATGAATTGGGAATTTATCCTTGTAAAATTTTAAAATTTCTCCTATATATCCTTCTTTTGGAAGATTTATTTTTAAAGCTGTGTTTATCCTATCAATTAAAAATTTTTTAATATTCATTTCAGAAATCATAGGATTTTTTGCCATGGAATGAACGTAATTAAACAAAACATCTTTTAGTGATAATTGATTTTCTAGAGCGTAGGCAATTGAATTTTCTATTTTTATGGTTTCTCCTGATAAATTTTCGTAAGAAAAAGATTTGATTAATTGAGTTTTTAAATCAACAGAAAATCCATTAAATTCTTCTATATCATCCAAAACATTAATGTGTCTTATTGGAAGAGGATAGGTTACAGTTGAGCCAGTTTGAATATTAAATATTTCATTTCCAAAAACAGATTTATATTTTGCAGTTCCATTTTCATGCAGGTGACCTGTAAATAAAAATTTTACCCCCATATCTGCCAAAACTTCAATTGGAAGCTTATCATTTATTCTAGGATCATCGTCAATATATTTTTCATTCCAATTTTTTATTATAAAAGGTCCCAAGACGAGTCTTTGATCTCTAAAATTTGGAATAAAAGCATGATGAGATATTACAAAAATCATATCTTTTCTACCTTTTGCCTCATCAATTTTTTCAATCGCCCATTTCATAACATTTTTATCAAGAGCTCCAACCACATTTGTTTTGCCATCCTTATGATTTTGTTCATAATCACAAGAATAAATTGAAGTGTCAATAAAAAGTAAAGTTAGAGAATTTTTATTTTCTAAATTATTATCAATTCTTGCAAGATAAGAGCCATATCCTTGGCAATAATAAGAATATTTAAAATCTCTGTTAAATTTTTGATTTACAAAATCTAGATGAGATTTGAAAATATTAGAATTTTTATAAAATTCCAAAACCTTATCTTTGTACAAAAAATCATATATTTCAAAAAAATCTCTAGGTTCAATATAATCAGTCTTTTTGAGGTTTTTATAATCAAAAGCCTGCTTGTTATTTATATCATGATTTCCTGGAATTAAAAATATTTTTCTTTGTGGATTTTCATAGGTCCAAGATTTTAAAATTTCCATAACTTCTAGATGTGATTTTTTTTCTCCATCTTTTGTCAAATCGCCAGGAATTATTATATATTTGCTATCATTAAGACTTGCAAGCTCTAATGCTTTTTTTAAAAGCCCTTCGCCTTCAACCAAAAATTTTCTGTCATATTTGATAGCCATATTAAATTCTTTATTATTAGCCATCAAAGATCTTGCCAAAATATGAATATCAGAAAGAATGCTGAGGCTTATTTTTTTATTATTTTCCATACTATCATTTCCTTTTTCTTAATTTTAATATACCATAAGTAAAAAATAAAAATAAGGAGAAATATAGAATTATAAATTTTAGAGTTTTATTGATTTACAATTATTAATTTTATTTGGAAAAAATTTAAAATTAATTTTTACTAAATTAATAGGAATTCGCATAATTGATTTCATAATAAAAAAACAATTAATTTCTGGTTTAATAAAACCAAGCCAAGGGGAAATTTTATTAGATAAAAAATTATTGATAAACCGTCATCAAGAAAGGGCATGGTCTTTCAAAAACCTAGGCTTTTTCCTTGGCTAAGCGTTGGAGAAAATGTAGGATTTTCTGGATCATTAAAAACGAAGAGAAAATTGATGAGAAAGAAATTGATAAAATGCTAAAAAAAGTTGGACTTATAGAATTTAAAAATTCTTATCCAAAAGAATTGTCAGGAAAAATGGCACAAAGAGTTTCGTTGATTAGAACTATGATTTCAAAACCAGAAATATTTTACTTGATGAGCCTTTGGGAAGCCTTGATGCTTTTACAAGAATGAATTTGCAAGATGAAATTTTAAATTTGTGGCAAGAAATTAAAAATTTAATGATTATGGTAACTCACGATGTAGAAGAAGCTGTTTATATGTCTACAAAAATTATAATAATGGAGCCAAGGCCTGTAGGTAAAAGAAGTTGTAGATATAAATTTGGACTATCCAAGAGATAGGACAAGTGATAAATTTATTGAATACAGAAATAAAATTTTAAATATTTTAAATTATTAAAAGATATTTCTTCTAATCTTCTAAGTTTCAAAGATTCTTCTTAGGGTATATTTAAAATAGATGAAAATATTTATTAAGAAGGAGGGAATATGAAAAAAAATCCAATGGATAAGAATAATTTAGGAGACAACTTACCTAGTAGAAATAATACTAAGGGCGAAAATCCTAAAATTACAAGAGCTTCTGGAGCTCCAGTAGAAAATAATCAAGATTCAATGACAGCAGGAAGAAGAGGTCCAATAGTTTTTGAAGATACTTGGCTTTTTGAAAAAATGCTCATTTTAATAGAGAAGTTATTCCTGAAAGAAGAATGCACGCAAAAGGTTCAGGAGCTTTTGGAACATTTACAGTTACAAATGATATAAGCAAATATACTAAGGCAAAAATTTTTTCTAAAGTAGGAAAGAAAACAGAAATGTTTGCAAGATTTTCTCTTGTTGCAGGAGAAAGAGGATTTGCAGATGCAGATAGAGATATTAGAGGATTTGCTCTAAAATTTTATACAGAAGAAGGTAACTGGGATTTAGTTGGAAATAATACTCCAGTATTTTCTTTAGAGATCCTATGAAATTTATAGATTTAAATCGCGTTGTAAAAGAGATCCAAAAAATAACATGAGAAGTCCTAATAGCAATTGGGATTTTTGGTCTTCGTTGCCAGAATCTCTTCTTCAAGTAACAATTACAATGAGTGACAGAGGAATTCCATCATCTTATAGATATATGCATGGGTTTGGTTCTCACACTTATTCTTTAATTAATGAAGATAATGAAAGAACTTGGGTAAAATTTCATTTTAGATCCCAACAAGGAATTCAAAATCTTACAGACCAAGAAGCTGAAAAAGTAAAAGGAATGGATCCTGATTCACATCAAAGAGATCTTTTGAGGCTATAGAAAAAAGAAATATCCTAAGTGGAAGATGTATATTCAAGTTATGAGTGAAGATGAAGCTAATAATATGGAAGTAAATCCATTTGATTTGACAAAGATGTGGTTAAAAAAGATCATCCATTCATCGAAGTTGGAGAATTTGAATTAAATAAAAATCCGGAAAATTATTTTCAAGATGTAGAACAATCTGCATTTAGTCCAGGAAATAATGTTCCAGGAATTTCATTTTCTCCAGATAGGATGCTGCAATCAAGAATTTTGATGTATGGAGATGCTCAAAGATATAGACTTGGAGTTAATCATAATCAAATTCCAGTAAATTCTCCAAAGGGAATGAATAAAAAGATTATCATCCTTGGCATAGAGATGGTCTTATGAGAATTGATGGAAATCTTGGTGGAGAAAATCATTATGAACCAAATTCTTATGGAAATTGGGAAGAAGATCCTAAAGGATATGAGCCAAAACAAAATGGTGGAGATGTTTATAGATATGATTATAGAAAAGAAGATCAAGATTATTACACTCAACCAGGAATGCTTTATAGAGCAATGACAGACGATCAAAAAGAAGTTTTATGTGAAAATACTGCAAGACACATGAAAGATACGACGCTACAAATTAAACATAGATGGATAAATCATTGCTATCAAGCAGATAAAGATTATGGAGAAAGACTTGCTAAGGTTTTAGAAATTGACATTAATGATGTTGATTTAGAATTAAGTAAAAGGGATTCAAGACAAGCAAATTATAAAGCAAACAATGCTCATAAAGAATTGGATAAACCTAGCAAAGATTTGTCTATGAAAGAATGGGAAGAAATAAAAACAGACTATGATCCTAAAAATTTATAAAACCAGAAGACGATCCATATTTACTTTAAATAAAATAAAAATAATTAATTAAAATCATAAATTAACCCCTGAAATTCAAAATTTTCATTTTGTATTTTAGGGGTTATTTGATTTTTGATGTTAGCTTTTTTTTCCTAAAAATCGTATAATCTATGTGATAAACATCCTAAAAAAATAGAAAGGATTTTTATGAATGATTATTTAAAGAAAAATAAAAAATTAGGAGCAATAATTTTTGGTTTAATAAATGTTGTTTTAGCATTTTTATCAACTCGTTTTTTGGTATTTGCGTTTTTTATTCCAATTTTTACTGCCATAAAATTGTGGGAATTAAATGATAAAAATAAAATGATATTTTTGTTTACGACAGGTTTATTTTCTGCAATTTTAAATATTAGGATGACTATTTTTCTAATGTCTCCTATGATAATTTTTGGAAATGTTTTATATGATTTAATTAAGAAAAATAAAACTGATAAGTATAGTTTGAAAGTACTTACTATAATTTTTTCGGTTTTATCTTTGACAATTATTGGGTATCTTTACTCTAAGTCAGATATTAATTTTAATTTTTTAGTAGATGCAACAGAAAAAATATTTAAAGATCAAAATTTCAAAATAAATAAAGTAATAATAAGAAAAAGTCTTAAAGCAATACCTTTGGTTTTTATTTTCTTTTCTTTGATTTACAGTATGATTTCACTAAAACTTGTTAGAAATTATTTGAATTATAAAAATGAAAATATAAGGGATTTAAGAAGAATTAACACAATTAGAATTGATATAAAAGATTTAAGAGATATTTTTATTTGCCTAATTATTTCAGTAATATTATGTAAAATTTTATCTTTTTCAAATGAATTTATTTTGTTAAATTCAATTATGGCTTTTAAATTATTATTTTTTCTAAATGGAGTTTTGCTTATTGATTATTTTGTATCACTAAAGAAAAACAAAGTAGCAAGAATAATTAATTGGTTTTTATTATTTATATTCTTTGCTTACATATCAGATATTATAGCAACAATAGGTTTTATTGATATATTTTTGAATTTAAGAAAAAAAGTGAGGATAGCATGAAGGAAAAATTAAGGTATTTTACGAAAGAAAATTATATTTTTATACTAATCTTACCTCTAATTATTTCGATAATCTTGTTTTTTTATGAGAAAATTTTTGCAACTATAGGACTTATCCTTGTAGTTTTATTATATTTTTATATTAAAAAAATAGATGATAATAATGAGGATTTTTTCCAAGCATATATTGATGAGTTGGATTATTCTTTTGATGAAATAACTAAAAATGTTGTATTTCAAATGCCATTTCCTATTGTTATTTTGGAAGATGGAAAAACAATTAAGTGGCATAATTCTAATTTTAAGGAATTGTTTGAGGCGAAAAATTTAATAGGGAAAAGTGTAAATAATTTTATAACAGATTTTAGCCAAATAGATTTTTCTAAACAATCAACGGATCCTATAACTGTTGATATTTACGATAAGGTTTATGAATTTTATTATTCTACAATAAAAAGAGAAAGATTTGATGATGAGCTTACTTTTGTTTATGGAATTGATAATACATCTGATGAGAATATCAAAAAGATATTTAAAGACAGACGCCTTGTTGTTTTGACAATGTATATTGACAACTTTGATGATTTAAGACAATCTACAAAGGCAAGTGATAGATCATCTTTAACTGGAGAAATTGATAGAATTATAATGAATTATTTTGAAAAATATGGTGCCATGGTAAGAAAATATGAAAATGATAGGTACATGGTAATGATTCATTATGATGATTACAAAAAAATTTATGATAGTAAATTTAAAATTTTGGATTTGGTAAGAGATGTAAAAAAAGGAAATTCTATTCAACCAACTCTTTCTGTTGGTGTAGGTTTATCAGGTTCAAAGCCTATTGATGTTTATGAGGAATCTAGAATTTCAATAGATATTGCTCTTTCGCGTGGTGGCGATCAAGTTGTAATAAAAGAAGGCGATAATTACGAATATTTTGGTGGCAAATCAAAAGCAACAGAAAAAATTTCAAAAGTAAGAAGTCGTGTTATATCACAAGCTTTAAAAAGAATGGTAGAAACATCATCAAAAGTTTTTGTAATGGGACATAATAATCCAGACATGGATTCTTTTGGGTCAGCTCTTGGAATTTATGAAGGAATAAAAAGTATTGGCAAGGAATGTTATTTTGTTTTAAATGAAGTAAACAAACCAATAGAAAATATTTACAATAGAACTGTTGAAGATTTGGAAGGATTTAGAGAAAATGTTGTTACAGAAATAAAAGCTTTGGAATTGATGGATCAAGGCTCTTTGGTAATTGTGACAGACAATCACAGAAAAAATTCTACAGAAGCTCCATCATTAATAGATAGGACAGAACAAATTGTAATAATTGATCATCATAGAAGGGGAAATGATTATATAAGAAATGCAACAATTTCTTATATTGAGCCTTATGCCTCAAGTGCAAGCGAGCTTGTAACAGAAATTTTAAATTATTTTGATGAATCATTTAAGGCAAGAGTTCCAGTTGCGGAGGCTTTACTTGCAGGACTTACTGTTGATACAAAAAATTTCGTTTATCAAACAGGAGTAAGAACTTTCGAAGCCGCATCAATTTTAAAAAGATGGGGAGCAGATTCAATTATAATAAAAAGAATGTTCAAAGATGATTTTGAAATAGTAAAATACAAATCAGAAGTAATAGCTGATTCGACAGTTGTAAATGATTTTATTGCAATAGGTCATTTTAATAGAGAAATGGATGGCTCAACTTTAATAGCAAGTCAAGCTGCTGATGATTTATTAAATATAAAAGGTGTTAAAGCAAGTTTTGTTTTGACAAGATCAAATGATAAAATCCATATATCAGGAAGAAGTTTGGGAGATATTTCAGTTCAATTAATTTTAGAAAGAATTGGCGGAGGTGGACATTTAACTTCAGCTGCAACCCAACTTGATATGAGTATAGAAGAAGCAGAAATTATGCTTAAAAAAGCTATAAAAGAATATTTAGAGGAGGAAGTTGAAAAAAATGAAGATAATATTAACTGAAGATGTTAAAAAAATCGGCAAAAAAGGCGAAGTTGTAAATGTAAAGCAAGGTTATTTTAGAAATTATATTTTACCAAATAATCTTGGAGTAGAAGCAAATAAAGAAAATTTAGCAAAGCTTGATGAACATCTTAAACAACTAAAAAAAGAAGAAGATGAAAATATAAAAGCTGCAATGGAAAATAAAGAAAAAATTGAAAAAACAGAAGTTATAATCAAGGTAAAAGCTGGAGAAAATGGAAAATTATTTGGTTCAATTACAAATATGGATATTAAAAAAGCTCTTGATGAAAAAAATATTGAAGTAGATAAGAAAAAAATCGACAAGGCTGACATTGATTCACTTGGAGATTATGAAGTTACAATTAAGCTTTACCAACAAGTTTCTGCAAAATTAAAAGTGAAGGTTGAGGCAGAATAATGGAAGAAAATCTTAGGCAAATGCCTAGTGATATTTCTTCAGAGATGGCTATAATTGGTTGTATAATTACAAAAAGTGAAACCATAGATCAGGCTATACAATTAGTAAAGCCTTATGAGTTTTATGATTCAAGATGCCAAAGAATTTATAAGACTTTAGTTAATATGTATCAAAAAGATATAAAAATAGATGAAGTAAGTCTTATATCAAAATTAAAATCAGAAAACATCTTGGAGGAAGTTGGAGGAGAGCAGTTTATTGTAGAGATAACACTCTCCTCATTTTATACTCCAAATATGGATCAATACTGTGAGAATGTCAAAGAAAAAGCTCTCCTTAGAGCATTAATCGGTGCGTGTGATGAAATAGTTGGAAAATCTTACGAACAAAAAAAAGATGCTAAAGAAGTTATAGAAATGGCAGAATCAAAAATTTTTGAAATAAGCCAAAAAAATCTTGAAAAGGGTCTTGTAAGAGTTTCTGAAACTATGGATGAAACAATAAAACAACTTGAACTTTTAAGTTTAAATGAAGGAAAAATAACTGGCGTTACGACAGGAATTTCAAGTGTTGATGATAAACTATCAGGTCTTCAAAATTCCCAATTAATTTTACTTGCAGCAAGACCTGCAATGGGAAAAACTGCTCTTGGTCTTACTATGGCATGGAATGCAGCAAACGCTGGCAAATCTGTTGCGTTTTTTTCATTAGAAATGTCAACTTATCAATTAAATCAAAGATTAATTTCTATGGTTTCAATGATTGATCTTGAAAAAATAATTACAGGAAATTTGGAAGCTGACGAGTGGATTGAAATTATAAATGCAATTACAAAAATAAAAGAAAAAGAAATATATGTAGATGAAACTGCAGGAATTACTTTGTCAGAGCTTAGAAGTAAATGTAAAAGATTAAAGGCAGAAGAAGGACTTGATTTAATTGTAATCGATTATTTGCAACTTATGACTGGGGAAGGAAGATTTGATAATAGGCAACAAGAAATTGCACAAATTTCTAGAGGTTTAAAATCTTTATCAAAAGAAATAAATTGCCCAGTTTTATCACTTGCCCAACTATCTCGTGAGGCTGACAAAAGATCTGATCACAAGCCTATTTTATCAGATCTTCGTGAATCAGGAGCAATCGAGCAAGATGCTGATGTTGTTATGCTTTTGTATAGGGAAGATTATTACGACGTAGATGATAATCCTAATGTAGCAAAAGTAATTTTGGCAAAACACAGAAATGGGCCAACAGGTCTTATGGAATTATTTTTCCACAAACAATGCACAACTTTTAAAGACCTAAGTCATGATGAAAAATAAAATGAAAATAATTGGAAAAGACGATAAGATATATTTAAAAAAATTAGCCTTAGATGATGCTTATGATTTAAGAAAATGGTCAATGAATGAGGATGAAAGATTAAAAGGCTATAATTATGGAAATTTTTCTCAAATTGATTGCGAAGTTTGGTTTATGAATGTAAATATTTATAGGAAAAGATATTTTGCGGTAAGAAAAATTGACGATGATAGTTTTATTGCCTTTATAGGTCTAAAAAATTATAATCCGATTTTAAGAAAAAGTGAATTGGGAATTGTTTTTGATCCACAATATACTTCAAGAGGTTATGGTTTTAAGGCTATGAAAATCTTACTTGATTATTATTTTGAGGATTTAAAATTTAATGAACTTTATCTTGATGTAAATAATTTTAATAAAAGAGCGATTTCTTTGTATGAAAAATTAGGATTTAAAAAATGTGGCGATACAATAGAAATTTTTGAAAATCAAGAAATATATCCTGACGACCAATATTTTTTAATGAAAAATGGCAAAATTTATAGTTTTATTACAAAAATGAGAATAAGAAAAAATGGAAGGTAATAATTTGGAATTTAAAATTCAAAATTTAAGTTTGGATATGGGAGAAACATCATTTGAAAATATGTTTTTAAATACATACGTACCCATGGCAGACGGAGATAGCCTAAAAGTTTTTTTGCTTTTATATAAGGATTTAAAATCTAGTGGAGAAGTTGATTTAGAAAAAATAAAAAGACAACTTGCCTTTGATGATGAAAAAATGAACGAAATAATTTCATATTGGACAAATATGGGAGTATTTAGGAAAAAAGATAGGGGTGATGGGACTTTTTATCTTGAAATAATTTCTCTAAGACAAGCTTATTTTGGAAATTCAAAGGCAAATGCAAGCGAAAATATGCTTGATACATCAAAAAGAAAATCTGTAATGTTTAATCAGGTTGAAAGAATTATTCAAAGACAGCTTACTCCACAAGATATTAGAAGAATTCACGAAACTTTAGATGAATATAAACAAGATCCTGAGCTTGTTACAGAAGCTTTTAGGCAAGCAAAAGAAGTAAATAATGTTGATGTAAAATATGTAATGGGATTTTTAAAAACTTGGAGAGATCAAAGTATTTTTTCCTTAAATGACTTAAAAATAAAAGAAGAAAGAGCGAAATTAATGAGAGAAAAATCTCCAAGAAAATATAAGAGTGCAAAAAAAGTTTATAGGTCAAAAAATAAAAATCCAAATGAAAAATCTTATGCCCAAAAGGCAAGGGAAGAAAGATTTAAAAAAATTCTTGAAGGAGGGGATATAAGATGAGTCCCAATGACAATATTTCAAGAATAATTGAAAAAAGAAGAATAAAAAATAAAGAAGAACAAGAAAAAAGAAAAAAAGAAATATATGAAAAATTTCCAAGAATTAAAGTTATTGACAAAACTATTGCATCGCTTGGGCAAATGGCAATAACAAAGGCTCAAGAAGGAATTAATGTAGATGAATTAAAGAAAAAATTAAAAGAGCTTGATAGGCAAAAGGAAGAAATTTTACTTGAAAATTCTTACCCAAAAGACTATTTAAAAATCCATTATCATTGTGATATATGTAAGGATACAGGTTTTGTAAATACTCAAATTTGTAGGTGTAGAAAAAAACTTATAATAGAGAAAAAATATTCCCAATCAAATATTAGTAGGCTTGTTCAAAGAGAAAACTTTAGAACATTTAACGCAAATTTATATTCTAAAAATCTTTACAAAGATTATCCAATTAGTCCCTACGAGAACATAATTAGAATTCAAAATGATGCAAAAATGTATGTTGAAAATTTCTCAAAAAATTATAAAAATCTTTATATATTTGGAGATGTAGGAAGGGGCAAAACTTTTTTGATAAATTCTATTGCCAAGGAAATTTTGGATAGAAATTATTCAGTTCTTTATCTTACAGCTACAAAATTATTTTCTTTTATGAATGATTATTTGTATGCTTTTTCTGAAAGAAAAGAGGAATTAAAAGAAAGATATGATTTGATTTTTGAATCAGACCTTTTAATTATTGATGATTTGGGAAGCGAAAATGATAGAAATTCTAATGAATCAAATTTATTTGAAATTGTTAATGATAGGATGATTAACAAAAAACCAATTATTTTTTCATCAAATTATTCTGAAGATGAGCTAATGGAGTTTTATGGAGATAGGATTTTTTCAAGAATTATTGGTTCAAGCCATGTAATGGAAATTTTTGGAGAAGATTTAAGACTTTTATTTTAGGAGTAAAATATGCTTTTAGTAGATCGTGAAACCATGCAAAATATTGACAGCTATGCAATAAATGAAATTAAAATTCCATCTTTGTGTTTGGTTGAAAGAGCAGCACTTTCTGTAATGGAAAATATTAATCTTGATATAAGACACTCTTTTGCTCTTATTGTTTCTTGTGGAAACAATGGAGCAGATGGACTTGCTCTTGCTAGAAATTTACTTGCCATTTCTAAAGATTGTGATATTTATATTATTGGAAATAAAAACAAGGCAAGCAAAGATTTTATAATAAATTATAATGCTTGTAAAAATCTTACAGAAAATATTTATTCGATTGAAACAATTGAAGATATGAATTTTTTGAGAAAAAATCTTGATAGGGTAAATACGATTGTTGATGGGATATTTGGAACGGGTTTGAATAGACCTGTTTCTGGAATTTATGCAAATATAATTGATTTGATAAATGAAAAAAATATCTACACGATTTCAATTGATTTGCCATCAGGTTTTGATGCAAATGGGGAAAATAATTATGGATCTTATGTTGATAGCGACTTAATTGTTTGTATGCAAATTTTAAAAAAAGGTCTTTATGAAGATAATTATTTTAGGGATAAAACTGTAGTTTGTGATATTGGACTTCCTCAAATTGCTATTGAAAAATTTGTTAATGTTTGAAAAAAATAAAAATAAAAGTATATTACTATTAATTGAATAAAGCTGTGATGAGAAGTAGTAATTAAAAATAACCTTTAGAGAGAAGATGGTTGGTGAAAATCTTTGGCGAAAGTTAATGAATCCGTCTTTGAGCTTATAAATTTAAAGTGAATGAATTTATTTCATTAAATTGGGTGGTACCGCGATAATCTCGTCCCTTTTGGGATGAGATTTTTTTATTGTAAAAAAATTAGGAGGAAATATGTTAGACATAAAATTTGTAAGAGAAAACCCAGATTTTGTAAAAGAAAATATCAAGAAAAAATTTCAAGATGAAAAATTAGTTTTGGTTGATGAAGTAATTGAGCTTGATGAAAAATTAAGAGATGTAAAAACTGAAGGAGACAATTTAAGAGCAAAAAGAAATAAAACTTCAAAACAAATTGGTGCTCTTATGGGCCAAGGAAAAAAAGATGAAGCTGAAAAAGTAAAAGAAGAAGTTTCAGATATAAATGATAGACTTGTTCAAATCGAAGAAGATACAAGAAAATTCCAAGACCAATTAAAAGAAAAAATGCAAGTTATCCCACAAATAATTGACGATTCAGTTCCAATAGGAAAAGATGACAGCGAAAATGTAGAAATTGAAAGATTTGGCGAAAATGTAACTCCAGATTTTGAAGTTCCTTATCACGTTGATATTATGGAAAGTTTTAATGGAATTGATTTAGATTCTGCAAGAGATACATCAGGAGCAGGTTTTTATTATTTAAAAGGAGATATTGCAAGACTTCATTCAGCAATTCTTTCTTATGCAAGGGATTTTATGATAGACAAGGGATATGAATATCACATTCCACCATTTATGATTAGATCTGACGTTGTTACAGGCGTTATGAGCTTTGCTGAAATGGAAGATATGATGTATAAAATCGAAGGCGAAGATTTATATTTAATCGGAACAAGTGAGCACTCAATGATTGGTAAATTTATAAATTCAATCACAGATGAAAATGAAATGCCACTAAGAATGACATCATATTCTCCTTGTTTTAGAAAAGAAGTTGGAGCTCACGGAATTGAAGAGCGTGGAGTTTATAGAATCCACCAATTTGAAAAGCAAGAAATGGTTATAATTTGTAAGCCTGAAGATTCAAAGAAATTTTACGATGAATTATGGAAAAATACAGTAGAATTTTTTAGATCATTAGAAATTCCTGTAAGAACACTCGAATGTTGTTCAGGAGACTTGGCAGATTTAAAAGTAAAATCTTGCGATGTTGAAGCATGGAGCCCAAGACAAGGAAAATATTTTGAAGTAGGTTCATGTTCAAATCTTGGAGATGCACAAGCAAGAAGACTTAAAATAAGATTAAGAGGAGAAAAAGGAAATTATTTTGCTCACACATTAAATAACACAGTAGTAGCTCCTCCAAGAATGTTAATTGCATTTTTAGAAAACTTATTACAAGAAGACGGATCAGTTAAAATTCCAAAACCACTTCAAATGTATATGGGCGGAATGGAAAAACTTGTTCCAAAAAATAAATAGAAATTAAAGAAACTCATTTATAAACACTCAAAAAATCCTAGCCAATTGGCTAGGATTTTAAAATATTTTTTATCTGTAATTATTAAATCTAATTTTTGATCAAAATTATCAAAATTTAATTTGTAAGATTTATTTATTTGATAAAATAAACCGATGTAAAAGGATTTATGATTTTTTATGTAATAATCATAATATCCTCCGCCGTAGCCAAGTCTAAATTTATTTTTGTCAAAGGAAAGTCCTGGGACTATGGTAAGGTCTATTTTTTCCAAACTTTTTTCAAGTTTTGATGTTTTTATTTTATATGCTCCATCTATAAGATCGTCAAATGAAGTGAGCAAAACTGGAATCATTTCAGATTTTTTTATAATTTTTGGTATATAAACTTCCTTTTTATCTAAAAATGCTTGTTCTATTATTTTTTTTGTATTAATTTCATCTTCTGTTGAATAATAAATAAAAATCGACTTGGCAATTCTATAGTATTCGCTTTTTATAAGTTTATTTTTAATTTTTTCATCCCAAATTTTTTTATCGTTTTTTGGGATTTTTTTTCTGTTATTTATAAAATAACGTCTTAGTTCTTTTTTCATTAAATCACTCCAAAAGCTTTTATATTATGATTCAATAATTTTAAAATTTTTTTCTTAATTTAATCCTGTAAATTTATTTTTTGTTTTCATATAGGCTGCAATGATTTCTGCGCCCAAAATTATTGTCAATGAAAATAAAAGCATCCAAACTAATAAGGCTATAATTCCTGCCAAAGCTCCGTAAATAACAGACATATTGCTCATATTATTTAAGAAAAATGAATAGGCAAAGCTTGTTATGGTAATCATAATTGTTGTAGAAATTGAGCCGACAAAGGCGTCTTTGAAGCTTATTTTTATTGAATTATTGTAAGGCGCACACTTGTATAAAAGGCTTAGACCAAGAATTAAAATTATTGGCGGAAGTATTCCTGAAACTAAATTGATTAGCCAGGTAAATTTTTCAAGAGAAAATGACGAATTTACAAGTTGCAATACATTTTCTATTAAATTTAAAATTCCATTTGAATAAATTCTTAGCAAAAATAAAAATATTAGGATAAAAATAAGGATAAATGTATACAAAAATCCAAATATTTTATTTTTTATCATGGAATGATCGTCTTCAAGTCCGTAGGCTACATTTATTGCAAGAATTATTTTTGAAACTCCTTTTGATGCTGACCAAAGGGCAAATATCAATGTGATTGTAGAAAGTGTTGAAACTGATGATGAATTAATAATTGATTTTACAAGCATCAAAATTACACCTCTTATTGTTTCTGGCAAAAGCTCAATAAATTCTACAATTACATCTTCGTTACCTTTCATATATTTTGTGACAAGATTTAACAAAACCAAAAGCATGGGAATTGCTGCTGACAAAAAATAATAGGAAAGAGAAGACGCCAAGGTCATAATATCGTGGGACTTTGCTCTTTCAATTAGGGTAAAAATAAATTTTTTTGTTTTTTTTGATTTTATTTTTCCTTTCATTTTAAGTACCCATCAAACCAATCTTTAATTTTTTCTATTCTTTTTATTCTTGCTTTTGGCTTTCCTGATCTTGACAATTCGTGATTTTCTCCGTGAAAAATATACATTTTTGTATCAACGCCATTTTCTTTTATTCTTGTATACATTTGAAGACCTTGCTCTAATGGACATCTATAATCTTCGTCAGAATGAATAAACATTGTTGGAGTTTTTACATTTTTCGCGTGTTTAATAGGAGATTGCTCCCACATTTTTTCTAAATTATCCCAAGGATTTGCTCCTGTTTGGTCAGGCGCAAAATAATATCCTATATCAGAAACTCCATAGAATGAAGTCCAATTTGAAATTGACCTTTGAGAATTTGCAGCCTTAAATCTATTTGTGTGTGAAACAATCCAATTTGTCATAAATCCACCATAAGATCCGCCATAAACTCCCATATTATTTTCATCAATTTGTGGATATTTTTTTATAGCAAAATCTGTAAAATTCATCAAATCTTCATAGTCAATAGTTCCATATTTTCCTCTAATATCAGAATATTTTACGCCATTTCCACTTGAACCGTGTGGATTTGTATAAATAATTATATATCCATCATTTGCAAAAACTTGGTGCTCGTGGTGGAAAATATTTGAAAATTCTGTTTTTGGTCCGCCGTGGATTGATAAAATGGTAGGATATTTTTTGTTTTTATCAAAATCTACTGGCAAAAGAACAAATCCTCTAATTTTATCGCCGTTTGATTCATAGAAAAACTCTTCGATTTTTCCAAGTGATGAATTTATTTTATTATCAAGTAAAATTTTGTTATTTTTCTTTTCTTTTAAGTGGGAAATTCTATCTTCTGTCATTGCAAAATAATAAATATTGTCATTTGCTATTGCAAAATCTTCAACGCAACCAGAAATTTCCAGTTTTATATTTTCATTTTCATCTAAGGAATAAAGTTTTGATTCTTCTTTTTCTGTAACTACAAAATAAAATTTATTGTTTTTGTAAAAAAAAGTCCTATAAGCTTCGTATCTTGCATCGCTACCAATAGAATTGCCAAAAGATTTATCAAAATCATCAGGACTTATTTTTTTATATTCTCCAGTTAAATTGCTTTTGTAGATAAAGGCATCTTCATTTATTCCGCCTTTTTTCATATCACTTGCCACAAAAATAATTTCATCTTTGTCATTAAAAAATAAATCATAATAGGCAAATTTATTTTCGATTATAATTTTTTCTTCCTTATTTTCTAAATCTAAAATTACTAAATCATCTCTAAGTCTTGAAACTTTATTATCATTTTTTCCCAAAACTAGAGCTAATTTATTTGCGTTTTTATTTATTGCAAAAGCATTTAGACTTTCATTTTCAAAATCTCTAATTTTTTGAAGACTTTTATCTTCTTTTTTGAAAAGGTAAAGACTTTGTTTTTGATTATTTATATAACCTGTGCCATTAAACCAAAAAGGCAATTTGCTAACTTCCTTATAAAAAGAATTTTCCTTTTGTTTTTTCCTTTCGTCCTCTTTTAATTTGTCGCTAGCTTTTATCAAATAATATCCATTTTTTAAATCTTTGATATATGAAACATTCTTATCAATTTTAAATTCTAAACTTCCAACTCCCATTGACCTATCTTTTTTATAAAAATAATCAAATTTATCGTCGGATTTTTCCTTGTAAATTAAATTATCATTTTCATCAAAAATAAAGATTCCAATATTTTTATTGTCAGAAACTTTATATTTTTTATTTTTTTCTATATCAAAAAGATAAAGATAAGAATTGTATTTATTTTCGTCTAAATCGGCATTTGTTTTTAAAAAAGCCAAATATTTTTCGTCATTAGATATTTCAAGACTTGAATAAAAATCATAAGTTAAAATATCATTAATTTTTGTTTTTTCCATTTCTCCTCCTTGCATTTATCTCATTATACAATAAATTTTAATAAAGAAAAAACTAAAGGTTTACATTAAACTTAGGGGGGTATATATATAATATCAAAAGGACGGAGGTTCAATATGAAATTAAATATTAAAGGTAAAAACATCAATGTTTATGAAAGCTTAAAAGAAGAAGCTAAGGAAAAATTTGATAGGCTTGACAAATATTTCAACAAGGAAGAAGAAATGGACCTCAAATTTTCTACCGAAGGTAATTTAAAAAAAGTTGAATCAACCATTTTTCTTAAAGGCGGAACAATTTTAAGAGCTGAGGAAGTAAATGATAATTTCTCAACAGGAATTGATAAGGTAATAGATGCTTTGGTTCGTCAAATTAGAAAACAAAAAACAAAATTACAAAGAAATAGAAGAAATGGTGAATCAATTAAATTTGAATCCTTTGATAACATTGAAGAAGGAAAAGAGGAAAATATTCCAAAGATCAAAAGACAAAAAGAAATAGTTCTAAGACCTATGAGCGATGAAGAAGCTTGTATGCAAATGGAATTATTAAACCATGATTTCTTTATATACTTAGATGATGAAGAAATGAAAACAAGACTTGTATATAAAAGAAAAGATGGACATTACGGATTAATTATTCCCGAATAAAATAAATTAGCTGCTGCAAATTATTTTGCAGCAGTATTTTTGTGTTCACTAAAATTTTTTTTGATATAATATAAATAAAAATATTTAAATATGAGGGATAAATAATGAAAAAAATTGCTATAGTTGGTTTAGGATTAATGGGCGGTTCTTTTGCTAAGGCTTTTATAGAGTATAGTGATAATATAGTTTATGGCTATGATATTGATGAAAAAACAAAAAAATCGGCCAAGAATTTTGGTATAAAAATAATTGAAGATAAGAATGAATTAAAAAAAATGGATCTTACAATTATTTGTTTAAATCCATTAACCATAAAAAATTTTGTTGGAAAAAATTATAAATACTTATCCAAAACTGTTATGGAAATTTCTGGAGTAAAAAATAATTTGCATCCATATATAAAAAAATTATCAGAAAAATATTCTTTCGTATATAAATCAATTCATCCTATGGCTGGTAGAGAAGTTTATGGCTTTGAATCTTCTTTAAAAGATTTATACAAAAATGCTTCGATGATTTATGTTGATGATTTAGATGATGAGGAAATTTCTTTATTTAAAAAAATTGGATTTAATAAATTTGTAAAGGCAAGTCCCAAAAAACACGATGAAATGATTTCTTTTACATCTCAACTATGTCATGTGATTTCTAATGCTTATGTATTAAATCAAAAAAGCATTTACCATGATGGATTTTCTGCTGGGAGTTTAAAAGATATGACAAGAGTTTCAAAGATTGATGAAAACTTATGGTCAGAATTATTTTTATTAAACAAGGATTTTTTGATTGAAGACATAAATACAATGATAGAAAACTTGGAAGAATTAAAAAATGATTTGAAAAATAATGACGTAGATAGATTAAAAGCCCAACTAAAAAAAGGAAATGACATAAGAAAGAAGATGTGGTAATGAAATTAAGTGTAGATTTAATAAATCCCTATGAAATAGAAATAGGCTCAAATATTATAAAAAAATTAAATACATATTTAAAAGAAAATTATAAAAATTCAAAAATTTTAATTATAAGCGATGACTTAGTTTATAAAATCCACAAAGAAAAATTAATTAAAGAGCTTGATGGATTTTTTTATAAAGAATTTATAATAAAAAATGGAGAAAGTTCAAAATCAACAGAAAATCTGATAAAACTTCTAGAATTTGCTGCTGAAAATCAATACAGAAGAAATGATTTAATTATTGCTTTTGGTGGAGGAGTTGTAGGAGATATTTCTGGGCTTGTTGCATCTTTATATCTTAGAGGAATTGATTATATTTCAATTCCAACTACTTTTTTATCAGCAATTGATTCATCAGTTGGAGGAAAAACAGCCGTAAATTTAAAGGCAGGAAAAAATTTGTGTGGAACTTTTTACCAACCCAAAAAAGTTTTTATTGATACAGATTTTTTAAAAACTCTTTCGGATTATTATTTTAATGATGGTTTGGCTGAGGCTATAAAATATGGAATTATAAAAGATAAGTCTATTTTTGATGAAATTTCAAAAGAAAATGTAAGTAAAACTTACGAAAATCTCCCATCAATTATAAAAAAATGCTTGGATATAAAAAAAGATGTGGTTAAAGATGATGAAAAAGATTTTGGTATTAGGCAAATTTTAAATTATGGCCACACATTTGCTCATGCTATAGAGAAAAATTCAAATTTTGAAATAAGCCATGGCCATGCGGTTGCTCTTGGTATGAAAATTATGGTTAAAAATTTTTACGAAAGTTTTTACGATGATTTTATAAAAGTGTTGAAAAAATATAATCTTGATAAAAAAATTGATTTTGATACAGAAAAAATATTAAAAGTTTGTATGGTTGATAAAAAATCAAGAAATGACAGGATAAATATAATTGTTGTGAGAAATCTTGGAACTTGCGAAATTTTAAATATAGATTTAAAGGATTTGAGGAAAATTTATGAAAACAGATAATATTTTAATTCATCCATCAAGGCTTGAAGGAGAAATTGACGCCATTTCCTCAAAATCTTATGGACATAGGGCTTTGATTTTGGCAGGTCTTTGCGAAAATCCTACAAATATTTATATTAATGAATTTTCAAAAGATATAAATGTAACTATTGATGCTTTAATAAATTTGGGAGTTGGGATTGAAAAATTTGAAAATTTTGTAAAAGTTACTCCTCCAAAAGAAAAAATAGAAAAAGCCACAATAGATATGTACGAGTCGGGTTCTTCACTAAGATTTTTTACAGCTGTAGCAAATCATTTTGCCAAAGAAGTAAAAATTATTGGAAAAGAAAGATTAAGTCAAAGACCAAATTATGAATTAATAAAAAATTTGAGAAAGCATGGTCTTGAAATTTCATCTAATAAAATTCCTTATACGATAAAGGGAAATTTATTTGGCGGAAATTTTGAATTTTTTGAAAACAAATCCAGTCAATATATTACCGCAATTATGCTTGCGTCAAGCAAATCATCTGGAAAAACTTCGATAAAATTAAAAGAAAAACCCGAATCGCTTGGCTATATTGATATAAGCAGAGAAGTTTTGAAAGATTTTAATGTAGATGTAAAAGAAGAAAATAATTCTTATTTTATAAAAAATCCACAAATAAAATCGCCTAATAATTATTATGTTGAAGGCGATTGGTCAAATGCTGCCTTTTTTTATGGGGCAAATCTTATAAATTCTAAAATAAAAATCAACAACTTGAAAGAAGATTCCTTGCAAAAAGATAGGGAAATTGTAGATATTATAAAAAAAATTAAAAATTGCAAAAATGAAAATAAGACACTTGAAATAGATATTTCTCAAATTCCAGATCTTTGTCCAATACTTGCTCTTCTTTTAACATATTTAGATAAAACGTCTTATATTACAAATGGAAAAAGATTGAGGCTTAAAGAAAGCGATAGGCTTGAATCAACTTCAAAAATGCTAAATGATTTGGGAGCGAAATGCGAAATTATTGGAGATAATCTAAAATTTCAGGGAAAATAAAATCTGGAACAGTCGATTCTTTTAATGATCACAGAATTGTAATGGCAGCAAGCATCGCTTCCTTAATGGCAAAAGATGATATTATTATAAAAAATTATAAGGCAGTAAACAAATCCTATCCTTCATTTTTTAAAACTTTTGAAAAATTAGGAGGAAAAATTGAGTATTTAGGAGCTTAAATGGAAGATTTAAAAGAGATTAGAAATCAAATTAATAAAATTGATGAAGAAATTATAAATTTATTGAAAAAAAGATTTGACCTTTCAAAAAAAGTTAGAGCCTACAAAATTTCCCACAATAAAAAAATTTACGATCCAAAAAGAGAGCGAGAAATTTTAAAAAAAATAAAAGAGAAAAGTCCTGAATACGGCGAATATTTTCTTCCTATTTTTCAAGAAATTATGGATCAATCGAAAAATTTACAAAAAGAAGAAGAAAAATATGGACTTTTAGGAAAAAGTTTAGCTCATTCTTATTCAAAAATAATTCACGAAAAAATAGCCTTTTATGATTACCAATATTTTGAAAAAAACGAAGAAGAATTAGATTATTTTTTTGAAAGAAGAGATTTTAAAGGAATAAATGTAACAATTCCCTATAAAAAAACAGTAATGAAATACCTAGATTTTGTTTCAAAAAAAGCAGAAAAAATTGGAGCAGTAAATACAATTGTAAATAAAAATGGAAAACTTTACGGTTACAATACTGATTATTATGGATTTTCTTATAATTTGAGAAAAAATAAAATAAATGTAAAAGATAAAAAATGCTTAATTTTAGGAAAGGGTGCTTCATCAGAAACTGTAAGCCAAGTTTTAAAAGATGAGGGGGCAAAAAAAATAGTATTTTTGTCAAGAAAATATAAACCTTATTTTAAAGATGTAAAAGATTATTTTGATTTTGATATTATAGTAAATACAACTCCTGTTGGAATGTATCCAAATAATGGAAAATATTTAAAAGAAATTAAGCTCTATGATTTTAAAAATTTAGAGGCAGTTGTAGATTTAATTTACAATCCATATATGACAAAAATTATAGCTTGTGCCAAAGAAAAAAATATAAAATATGCAACAGGTTTTGATATGTTGCTTGCCCAAGCAGTAAAAGCAAGCGAATTGTTTTTGGATAAAAAAATTGATGAATCACTGATTGAAAAAATAAAAAAATCTATTTATAAAGAAAAAATAAATATAGCCCTAATAGGTATGCCAGCAGTAGGCAAAACCAGTCTTGGAAAAATTTTGGCAAAAAATATGAATAGAAAACTTGTCGATATTGATTTAGAATTTGTAAAAAAATATGGCAATATTGAAGAATTTTTTAATAAATATGGGGAAGATGAATTTAGAAGAAAAGAAAGCCAAATAATAAAAGAAATTTCAAAAAAAACTTCTCTTATTATAAGCTGTGGCGGAGGAGTTGTTGAAAGGAAAGAAAATTATTATTTCCTAAAAGAAAATTCTCTAATAGTAGAAGTAAAAAGAAATTTAGAAGATTTAGAAGTGGAGGGAAGACCTATTTCAAAAAAATATAATTTATTTGACTTGTATAAAAAGAGAAAAAAATTATATGACAGTTTTAAAGATTTTGAGGTGGAAAATAATAATTTGCTGGAATGTGCTAAGGAAATTGAGGTGAAATTTTATGAGAATATTGATAATTAACGGACCAAATATAAATATGCTTGGAATTAGAGAAAAAAATATTTATGGCTCAAAAAATTATAAAGATTTAATAAAATATATAAAAGAATACACTGAAGATAAGGACATTGAAATTGAAATTTACCAATCAAATTCTGAAGGACAAATTATAAATAAAATTCAAGAAGCTTATAATTTGTACGATGGAATTGTAATAAATCCAGCAGCTTATACTCATACATCAATTGCAATTTTGGATGCACTAAAAGCTGTAAATATTCCAACAGTTGAAGTGCATTTGACAGATGTAGATAAAAGAGAAGATTTTAGAAAAATATCTTACGTTTCATATTTTGCCAAAAAAACTATTAAAGGCAAGGGATTTGATGGTTATATAGAAGCGATTGATTTTTTAAAAGAAAATTATGATAAATAAATTTGTAAATTTATTTTACAATTTGTTGATTTTCATTTAATATTATATTTGTGATAGTTTAATCCTAACTTATTGCCAAAAGCTTATAAAAAGGGTAGGATATACAGAGAATTAGAGGTGAAAGATTTGGCGTTATTAAATATATTTAAATCATTTAGTCAAAAAGAAATTGATAACAACCAAAAATTGGTTGATAAAATTTTAGCACTAGATGAAGATATGCAAAAATTAACAGATAAACAGTTACAAGATAAAACTAATGAATTTAAAGAAAGATTAAATAAGGGCGAAAGTCTTGATGATTTATTGGTAGAGGCATTTGCAACAGTAAGAGAAGCAAGTGATAGGGTTTTGGGAATGAAACACTATCCAGTTCAATTACTTGGTGGAATTGTTCTACATAATGGACAAATTGCAGAGATGAAAACAGGAGAAGGAAAAACTTTGGTTGAAACTCTTCCTGCTTATCTAAATGCCCTTGATGGAAAAGGCGTTCACATAGTTACAGTAAATGATTATCTTGCAAAGCGTGACCAAGAGTGGATGGGAAAAGTTTATTCATTTTTAGGTCTTACAGTAGGTTGTATAATTTATGGACTTACAAATTCAGAAAGACAAAAAAATTATAACTGTGATATAACTTATGGAACAAACAACCAATTTGGTTTTGATTATCTAAGAGATAACATGGTTATTTATAAGGACAATATGGTTCAAAGAGGACTTCACTATGCCATAGTCGATGAGGTTGACTCAATTTTAATAGATGAAGCTAGAACACCACTTATTATTTCTGGAGAAGGCGATGAATCAACTGATACTTATGTAAAAGCAGATGAATTTATAAAAGGCCTTGAAGGAAGAATTTTAGATCCAAACGAAGATTTAGATCAAGATCCATTTGATAGAGAATTTGTTGTAGAAAAAGTAGATTTCTTAGTTGATGAAAAAAGAAAATCATCAAACCTTACAGAACAAGGTACAGCAAAGGCAGAAAAATTCTTTGGAATTGAAAATTTATCAGATCCAGAACATCTTGAACTTGCTCACTACATCAACAATGCTTTGAAAGCAAACACTACAATGACAAGAGATATTGATTATGTTGTAAATAATGGCGAAGTTATGATTGTAGATGAATTTACTGGACGTATCATGCAAGGAAGAAGATATTCTGATGGTCTTCATCAAGCAATTGAAGCAAAAGAAGGCGTTGAAGTTCAATCAGAATCAAAAACTCTTGCAACAATTACCTTCCAAAATTACTTTAGAATGTATGATAAATTATCAGGAATGACTGGTACTGCAAAAACAGAAGAAGAAGAATTTTCAGAAATTTATAATCTAGATGTTGTAGAAATTCCTACAAATAAACCAATTCAAAGAGTTGATGATGTAGATTATGTTTATATAAATGAAAATGGAAAATATAATGCGATAATTGAAGAAATTAAAAGAGTACATGCAACAGGTCAACCAATCCTTGTAGGTACAATTTCAATAGAAAATTCTGAAAAATTATCAAATGCTCTTAAAAAAGAAAAAATAAAACACGTTGTATTAAATGCAAAAAATCACGAAAGAGAAGCTGATATAGTTGCTCAAGCAGGAAGATTAAATTCTGTAACAATCGCAACAAATATGGCAGGCCGTGGTACTGATATTATGCTTGGTGGAAATGCCGATCACATGGCAAAACAAAGATTGAAAAGAGAAGGAATCTCAGAAGAATTGCTTGAACAAGTTGACTCTTTCCAAGAAACAGACAACCAAGAAATATTAGAAGCAAGAAAAAAATATAAACACTACAAATCTCTAGTAAAACCTGGCATAGATGAAGAAGCTAAAAAAGTTAGAGAAGTCGGTGGACTTTATATAATTGGTTCAGAAAGACACGAATCACGAAGAATTGATAATCAGTTGAGAGGTCGTTCTGGAAGACAAGGAGATCCAGGAAAATCAAGATTTTTCATTTCATTAAAAGATGACTTGATTAGACTTAATGTTGGAGAACAAATTTCAAAATTTGTAGAAAATTATAATTATCCAGAAGATGAACCAATTGTTTCAAAAATGGTTACAAGGTCAATTGAAAAAGCTCAAACAAGAGTTGAAGCAAATAACTTTGCAACAAGAAAAAGAGTTCTTCAATACGACGATGTAATGAACAAACAAAGAACAATAATCTATAACGAAAGAAAACAAGTTCTTTACGGAGAAAATATGAGAGATTCAATTCTTGGAATGATAAAAGATTCAATCTCCCAATCCGTTTATTCATTTACAAATCCACAAGTAAAACCAGAAAATTGGGAAATGGTTGCTTTATTAAATCATTTAAAATCAATTGCAATTCCTGTTGAATTATTGAAGTTTGAAAATATAAATGATTTTACTCAAGAAAAACTAATAGATTATATTTACCAAACAAGCTTAGAAAAATATGAAAATAAGGAAAAACAATTTGGCGAAGAAAACATGAGAGAAGTTGAAAGAGTTGTTTTACTTAGAGTAATTGATACAAAATGGATGGAACATATCGATTCAATGGATCAAATGAGAAAAGAAATTGGTGTAAGGGCAATGGGAAATGATGATCCTGTAAGAGCTTACACAAATACTGGTTTTGATATGTATGAAGAAATGACTAATGCCATCCAAGAAGAAACTGTAAGACTTATGATGGGTGTTGAAATCAGACAAAATATTGAAAGAAAACAAGTTTTAAAACCTGATGAAGAAGGATTTGAAAATCCTGAAAATCCAGAAGAAGCAACAAACAGGGCTGAAAGAAGAAGATTAAAAAGAGAAGCTAAAAAAGGACACATCAAGGGTAATTAGATGGCAGAAATTTATGAGCTAAGAGAAATCATTAAAGAACTTGATAAAAATCTAGATATGATTGGCTCTCATCTTAACCCAGAAAAGCTAAATACAGAAATAAAACAAATTGAAAAACAAACTCTAGAAGAAAATTTTTGGGATGATAGCCAAAAAGCTCAAGAAATAATGGCAGATTTGTCAGATAAAAAAGAAAATTTTAAAACTTTTACAAGCTTTGAAGAAGAATTAAAAGACCAATCTGATCTTTTGGATATAATTGAAGAAAGCAATGAAGATTTAGAAAGTTTGAATGAAATTGAAGAAATTTTAAATTCATTAAAAAAAGAAATAGGATCTTTTAAAATAAAAACTGAGCTTGATGGAGAATATGACAAAAATAATGCCTATCTTGTAATACATGCTGGAGCTGGTGGACTTGAAGCTACTGATTGGGCAGAAATGCTTATGAGAATGTACACAAGATTTTTCGAAAAAAGAAATTTTAAATTTGATGTAACAGATTTAAATAACGAAGAAGCTGGTGGTATAAAATCTGCAACAATTCATGTGAAAGGTTCTTTTGCTTATGGATATTTAAAAGGAGAAAAAGGCGTTCACAGGCTTGTAAGGATTTCTCCTTTTGATTCTTCAAAAAGACGCCACACTTCTTTTGCATCAGTTGATATTTTTCCTGAATTAAATGATGATATGAGTGTAGAAATTGATCCAAAAGATTTGAGGATTGATACTTATAGGGCAAGTGGAGCTGGTGGACAACATGTTAATAAAACTGATTCTGCTGTAAGAATTACCCACATCCCAACAGGAGTTATAGCATCAAGTCAAGCTGAAAGAAGTCAAACTCAAAATAAAGAAACAGCAATGAGGCTTCTTTTGGCAAAACTTACTCAAATTAAAGAAGAAGAACACAGGGAAAAAATTGAAGATATTCAAGGAAATTACACCCAAATAGCTTGGGGAAATCAAATAAGATCTTATGTATTTCATCCATACACTTTGGTTAAAGATCATAGAACAAATTTTGAAGTTGGAAATGTTGAAAGCGTAATGGATGGAGATATTGACGGATTTATAGATGAATATTTAGCTAATAAGGGAAGGGAATAATCTTTCCCTTATTTTTTATTAAAAAGGAGAAAAAATGAAAAATATAATTTTAACTGGAGATAGACCAACAGGAAAACTTCATTTGGGCCATTATGTTGGCTCATTAAAAAATAGGGTTAAAATGCAAAATGAAGGAAATTATGACAAAATGTATGTTATGATTGCCGATGCTCAAGCTCTTACTGATAATTTTGATAATCCAAAAAAAATCAGAGAAAATATTACAGAAGTTATGCTTGATTATTTATCAGTTGGACTTGATCCAAATAAGGTAACATTTTTTGTTCAATCTTATGTAAAAGAGCTTACAGAATTAACTTTTTATTTATTAAATTTAGTTACCCTATCAAGGCTTGAAAGAAATCCTACTGTAAAAAGCGAAATAAAATCTAAAAATTTTGAAACAAGTCTTCCTACTGGATTTTTAATTTATCCTGTTAGCCAAACTTCAGATATTATTTTGTTTGATTCTAATATTGTTCCAGTTGGAGAAGACCAAGAGCCAATGCTTGAACAAGCTAGAGAATTGGTTCGTTCATTTAATAGTACTTACAAAGAAATTTTTAGAGAACCAAAAGCAGTAATTCCAGAAAATAAAGTTTGTAGAAGACTTCCAGGAATTGATGGAAATGCAAAAATGAGTAAGTCTTTGGATAATTGTATTTACTTATCAGATTCAAAAGAAGAAGTAAAGAAAAAAGTAATGTCAATGTTTACAGATCCAGGACATATAAAAATTACAGATCCAGGAAAGGTTGAAGGAAATTCTGTATTTACTTATCTTGATGCTTTTTGTGAAGATTATCATTTTGAAAAATATTTGCCAGAATATAAAAATTTAGATGAATTAAAAGATCATTATAGACGTGGTGGTCTTGGAGATGTGAAAATTAAAAAATTCTTAAATAAAGTTTTGGAAGATTTTCTTGTTCCTGTTAGAGAAAAAAGAGCTTATTATGAAAAAGATATTTCCAAATTATTTGAAATTATGGAAAATGGTTCGAAAGAGGCAAGTGCTTATGGAAAAATGAAACTTGAACAAGTAAAAGACGCTATGGGCATAAATTATTTTGATGATAATAATTTAATTTCTGAACTTCAAAGAAAATATAACCAAAAATAAGAAAAATTGATAATAATTTGTTAAAAAAGTGCAATTTTATTTGCACTTTTTTTCTTTATGTCCTATAATGGATAGGTAGTCACGTTACGAGCTATATATTTTACATAAAAATATAGCTAAAAAAGGAGTGTTTAAATTTTTATGAGTAAATCTGAAAAGAAAAAACTTGGTTTAATACCTAAATTATTGATAGCGATTGCCTTAGGTACTTTAGCTGGTTTATATTTGCCTGAATGGTTTGTAAGAATTGCAGTTACATTCTCATCAATTTTCGGTGCATTTTTAAACTTTGTTATCCCACTTATGATAATCGCTTTTGTTACTAAAGGAATAGCAGATCTTGGAGAAGGAGCTGGAAGGTTACTTGCTGTAACTGTTCTTATTGCTTATACATCAACTATAGTTGGTGGTTCATTATCTTATTTAATGAGTTCAAATATTTTCCCAGCTTTTATTAGTCAAGATCAAGTTGCTAAGATCCAAGCTTCAAGTGAAATTGAAGTTAATCCATTTTTTGAAGTGCCTATCACACCATTTTTTGATGTTACATCAGCAATTATTTTTGCTTTTATGATGGGAATTTCAATTTCTTGGTTAAGAAAACATGGTAAGGGAGAATATTCTTACGGTTTAATTGGAGAATTTAATGAGATAATTACAAAAGTTTTATCAACAGCAATTGTACCATTATTACCATTTTTTATTTTTGGTAATTTCTCAAAAATGGCATTTACAGGTTCTGTATTTGCAGTTCTTTCAATTTTCTGGAAAATATTCTTGTGTGTAATTGCTCTTCACTTATTATACATATCTGCTTTATTTATAATAAATGGTCTTTATACAAAGAAAAATCCTCTTGTTTTAATCAAAAATCAAATCAAAGGATATTTAACAGCTGTTGGAACTCAATCATCTGTTGCTACAATTCCTGTAAACTTAGAATGTGCTAAGTCAAATAGTGTTAGCAAGGGAATAAGAGATTTTGTAATTCCTCTTGGAGCTACAGTTCACATGCCAGGCTCAATGATTACAATTACAGCTTGCACATTTACAATTTTAACCATGTATGGAATGGATCATTCTTATTTATTAATGTTAAGATATATGGCAATTTTGGGAATAGCTATGGTTGCAGCCCCTGGAGCACCAGGTGGAGCTGTAATGAGTGCCCTACCATTTTTACCAGTTGTAGGAATTCCTTCAGAAGGAGAGCTTGCATCATTATTGATTACACTATATCTAACTCAAGATTCATTTGGAACCGCTGCAAATATATCAGGAGATACAGCAATCTCTATTGGTATAGATAAAATATTTAATAAACATATAGTTAAAAATGATGACTACAAAGACGGTTTCAATGATGAAATTATAAATGCTGAAGAAATTTAATTAAAAAACTAGGCTTTGCGCCTAGTTTTTTTGTGCTTAAAATTATTTATAAATTAGAAATTGGTAGGGAAACTTTTATTAGGCTTCCTTTGTCTTTGTCTAAAACTTTAATTTTTCCTCTATGAAGTTTTATTGTTTCTTTTACTAGAGAAAGTCCTAGTCCTGATCCTATTTCTTCATTTGCTTTTATTCTATAAAAGGCTTTGAAGATATTTTCTTTTTCGCTTTTTGCTATTCCTATTCCACTATCTTCTACGTATATTTCTGCAAAATCTTTATTTTTTTTGGAATAAATTTTTACGAATCCATTATTGTTGTTGTATTTTATTGCGTTTTCTATCAAATTATAAAATACTCTATAGATTAGTAAATCACTTCCTTCTATATATATTTCTTGGCAAAGATTTTCTATGTTTATATTTTTTTTGTCGGATATAAATGATAAGTCTTGAATTGCCTCTTCAATTAAAGAGGAAAGCTCTATTTTTTCATTTCTTGTAACTGACCTTAATTCGCTTAAATCTAAAAGGCTTGTTACAAGTTTTGAAAGTCTATCTGATTCGTTTTTTATCATTGTTACAAGATTTTTAATTTCATCTTCATCCATATTTTCTTCTTCGAATAGGTCGATTTGTGAATTTATTATGGTAAGGGGAGTTCTCAACTCGTGAGCTGCTCTTGCTGTAAATTCTCTTTCATTTTTGTAGGATTCGTTTAATCTTTCTAGCATTTGGTTAAAAGATTTGGTTAATTTTTGAAATTCTTTTATTGGATTTTCTTTTACTTCGTAATCGGTTATATTTTTAAGCTGGATTTGCTCAATTTGATTTGAAAATTTATCAAGGGGTTCTAGAAATTTGCCACTTAGAAAGTAGGAAATTATTCCTCCAAAAATTGTAACTAAACTTGTTATTATCCAAGATTTTTTTGAAAAATTATTTTTTGTAATTGTGACTTGGTCTGAAAAATTTGTATCAAAATCGCCAATTTTATCCTTGTCAATATTTATATACAAATCTTCTTTGTTTTCCATCTTATCGACATATCCACCCAAAGAATCTATATAAAAATATGCGGTTTTGTTCATAAAAAAATTCATGGTTAAACTTGTAAGAGCTATCAAAATACTTGTTAAAATGGCGATTCGAAGTCTTAATGACATTTTTTTCATTTTATTTTCCTCAATAAATATCCTATTCCAATCCTATTTTCAATTGGATCATAGCCAAGTTCTTGTTTTAATTTTTTTCTAAGGGCAGATATATGCACCCTTATTGAATTGCTTAATAAATCAACGCTAGAATCCCAAACGTGGTCAATTAATTCTTCTTGGCTTACTGGCCTTCCTTGATTTAAAAGCAAGTATTCCAAAATTCCAGATTCTTTTCTTGTCAATTTTAATTCTTTGTCGTCTATAAAAATTGTCCTATTTTTACTATCAAATTTTATCTTGTCAAAAGAAAGCTCTGTATTATTTTGGATAAAGTTTCTTCTTGTAAGAGATCTAACTCTTGCTTTTAATTCGTCCAAGTGAAATGGCTTTTGCAAAAAATCATTTGCTCCGGCATCAAGACCTTCAACCTTATCTTGGATTTGACTTCTTGCAGATAGGATTAAAACTTTTGTTTCAACATCTTCTTTTCTCAAATTTTTCAAAATTTCCATTCCATCCATATTTGGAAGATTTAAATCTAAAACTATAAGATCATAAGATTCAATTTCTATCATTTCCATAGCATCAAAACCGTCAAAAGCGGATTCAACTTCATAACCTGCATCTTTTAAAGATTTATTTATTGTATTATTTAATATTTTTTCATCTTCTACTATTAATATTTTCATGTTTTCTCCTTTATAAGTATTATATCAAATCATAATAAAATATATGTTAAGAAAATCTTAACAGAAAATTTATATCTAATCTGTTATTATTAATTTGTAAAGAGGTGATTGATATAGAAATTAAGAAAAAGAAAAATATACAAATAGGATTTTTGATCCTTGCAATAGGTTTTATTTCTTATGGAGCCTTCCGTGGAGAAGTAGATACGGTTTTTAGCAAGGCGATAAAATTATGTCTGGAGTGTGTTGGAATTGGATAAGATTAGATCAAAAACTATAGCAAAATTTAGGTGGCTAATCCAAATTTTAGCAAGTCTTATGACAAATATTCACCTTCCTAATTTTTTAAAAGGAGTAATTTATAGGGGGAATATAAAAAAGATTTGCGTTCCTGGACTTAATTGCTATTCTTGCCCAGCAGCAACAGGAGCTTGTCCAATAGGAGCATATCAGGCAGTAGTTGGCTCATCAAAATTCAAATTTTCCTATTATATAAGCGGATTTTTGATTTTTGTTGGAGTAATGGTAGGAAGATTAGTTTGTGGATTTTTGTGTCCATTTGGTTTTATCCAAGAAATTTTACACAAGATTCCATGCAAAAAATTTTCAACAAAAAAATTAAAACCATTAAGATACATAAAATATTTGATACTTGTAGTTGCCGTTATTATTTTGCCAGTTCTTGTAGTAAATGAATTGGGAATGGGCAATCCATATTTTTGTAAGTATATTTGCCCAGCAGGAGTTCTAGAAGGAGCAATCCCGCTTTCCTTAGTAGACACATCAATAAGAGCAAGCTTAGGTTCATTATTTAACCTAAAACTTACAATTTTGATAATAACTGTAATCCTATCAATAATATTTTTTAGACCATTTTGCAAATGGATTTGCCCTTTGGGAGCATTTTATGCCCTATTTAATAAAATATCCCTATTCAAAATTAATTTTGACAACAACAAGTGCATATCCTGCAAAAAATGCGTAAAAGCCTGTAAAATGGATGTAGACGTTAGAAAAGACCAAAACCATACCGAATGTATAAGGTGTGGAATGTGTATCACATCGTGTCCAACCTGTGCCCTCAAATATCAATTTGGACTCGATAAGAAAAAAGAAGAAAATAAAAAAGAAAATTTAAAAGAAGACATTAAAGGAGAAAAAAATGAAATTTAAAAAAGTAAAAGTATTAGCATTATCAGCAACATTAGTATTAGCATTAACAGCTTGTTCAAAACAAGAAAACAAAGACAATATGAACTCAAATCCTTCATCAGTAGAAAAAGTTGAAAGTAATTCAAATAATTCAAATAAGATGGACGATAATAAAGCTAAAATTGACGAGTTGATGAAAAAACAAAATGACATCTTAGCTTCACACGATAAGCAATGGCAAGTAGCATTTTCAAAAGCAGATAAGTCAAGTGCAGAAGATAATAAAGATAAAGGATACGATGCATATTTAAAAGATTTAGTAGAAAAAGCAAAAGATGAATTATCCAAAGAAGACTATGAGCTTTTGACAAAAGACGTAGAAGAAATTGCAAAATTAGAAGAAGAAATTACAAAATTAAAAGCAGGAAACGAAAGCTCATCAAACAAAAAGGAAGATGGAGCAGTTTCAACAAAAGAATTAAAAAAATTCCCAACATTCAATTCAAAAGATTTTGATGGAAATGATGTTACAAAAGACATATTCAAAGATAAAAAATTAACACTCGTAAATTTCTGGTTTAACGGCTGTGCACCATGCGTAGGAGAGCTTCCAAAATTACAACAATTAAATGATGAAATAGAAAAAATAGGTGGACAAGTAATAGGAATAAATTCAGAAGCCAAAGTAGGTGAGGAAGATACAATAAAAGAAGCTAAAAAAATCCTAGAAAAACAAGGAGCAAAATACAAAAATATTACTATAGACAAAGATAGCGAACTTGAAAAATACACAGAAACAATAATGTCATATCCAACATCAATCCTTGTAGATAGCGAAGGAAATATAGTTGGAGATCCAATAGTAGGAGCAATAGACAAAGAAGACAAATACAAAGAAGTAAAAGAAATGATAGAAAAAATAATAAAAGACAAAATGTAGAAAATGAAAATTTTCGAATTTAGATTTATATTATCCTTCTTGATGAATCAAAAATACCAGAGTTTTAAAACTCTGGTATTTTTGTATTAATTTTTAAATTATTTATTTCTTGGATGTTCAATTGCTTCTTGAGCTGCTGCAAGTTTTGCAATTGGAACTCTAAATGGAGAACATGATACATAATCAAGTCCTACATTATATAAATATTTAACAGTAGTAGGTTCTCCGCCGTGTTCTCCACAAATTCCTAAGTGAAGATTTGGATTTGCTTTTTTACCACGTTCAACAGCAGTTTCAACTAAGAAACCAACACCTTTTTGGTCTAGAACTTGGAATGGATCTTTTGCAAAGATATCTTTGTCTAAGTAAAGATCCAAGAATTTACCAGCGTCATCTCTTGAAAGACCAAAAGTCATTTGTGTTAAGTCGTTTGTACCAAATGAGAAGAAGTCAGTAATTTCTCCAATTTGATCAGCTGTTATAGCAGCTCTAGGAATTTCAATCATTGTTCCTAATAAGTAGTCAATTTTCTTTCCTTTTTCTTCAAATACTTTTTCAATTTCTTCTCTTACTTGATTTTTTACATAAGCAAGTTCTTTAACATCAGATGAAAGTGGAATCATTATTTCTGGAACAACATTAATTCCATCTTCATGACAATGCATTGCAGCTTGAATTATAGCACGAGCTTGCATTTTTGAAATTTCGGGATATCTTACGCCAAGTCTTAGTCCTCTAAATCCAAGCATTGGGTTTACTTCTTCAAGATCTAAGATTCTCTTTTTAACTTCAGATATTTCCATATTTAAATCTTCAGCAAGAGTTCTAATTTCTTCTTGTCCTCTTGGTAAAAATTCGTGAAGAGGTGGATCAAGAAGTCTTACAGTAACAGGTCTTTCGCCCATTAGAGAATAAATTTGATAGAAATCATCTTCTTGCATTGGAAGAATTTTATCTAAAGCTTCTTTTCTTGTTTCGAAATTGTGAGCTAAAATCATTTTTCTAACTTGGAAAATTCTATCAGCCTTAAAGAACATGTGTTCAGTTCTACATAAACCAATTCCTTCAGCACCAAATTCTAAAGCTTGTTTAGCATCGTGAGGTGTATCTGCATTAGTTCTTACTTTCATATCACGATATTTGTCAACCCAGCTCATGAATTCTCCAAATGTACCTTCAAGTTTTGGATTTTCAGTTTCTAAAGCTCCAACGTAAATATTTCCAGTAGAACCATCTATTGAAAGTACATCTTGGTCTGAATATTTTTTGCCATCAATTCTTACGAATCTTTCATCTTCATTTACATATATTTCATGAGCACCAGATACACAACATTTTCCCATTCCTCTAGCAACTACAGCAGCGTGGCTTGTCATTCCGCCTCTTGCTGTAAGAATTCCAACTGCTGAAACCATTCCTTCAAGATCTTCTGGAGAAGTTTCTTCACGAACTAAGATTACATTTATACCTTTTGCAGCTCTTTTTTTAGCTTCTTTTGCAGTAAATGCAATGTAACCTACAGCAGCTCCTGGACTTGCTGCAAGACCTTTAGCAACAGGTTTATTTTCTTTTATAGATTTTTGAGAAAGTGTAGGGTGGAGTAGACCATCAAGATCTTTAGGATCAATTCTTAAAACTGCTTCTTTTTCATTAAGAAGTCCTTCATGAACCATATCAACTGCAACTTTTACTGCAGCATGAGCAGTTCTTTTACCGTTTCTTGTTTGAAGTAAGTATAATTGTCCTTCTTGGATTGTAAATTCCATATCTTGCATATCTTTGTAATGTTGTTCAAGTTTTTCTGCAGTATCATGGAATTGATCAAAAACTTCTGGTAATGAATCCTTTAATGTTGCAATTTCTTTTGGTGTTCTAACTCCAGCTACAACGTCTTCGCCTTGAGCGTTCATTAAATATTCACCAAATAATTTATTCTCACCAGTTGCAGGGTTTCTTGAGAAAGCTACACCTGTTCCAGAAGTTTCTCCCATATTTCCAAATACCATTGATTGAACATTTACAGCAGTTCCCATAGAATCATCAATATCATTTAATCTTCTATATAAAATTGCACGTTCATTATTCCAAGATGCAAATACAGCAGTAATAGCTTTGTCTAATTGTTCTCTTGGCTCTTGAGGGAAATCCTCTCCTTCAATATCTTTATAAACTTTTTTGTATTTTTCTACAACATCTTTTAAGTCGTTAGCATCAAGTTCAGTATCTTCTGTTACGCCTTTTTCAACTTTTTTTGCACTAAGAACCTTTTCAAAATTATTTTTATTGATTCCCATTGCTACATCAGCAAACATTTGAATAAATCTTCTGTAAGAATCGTAAGCGAATCTTTCGTTGTTTGTTTTTTTGCTAAGACCTATAACAGCATCATCATTTAAACCAAGATTTAAAATTGTATCCATCATACCTGGCATAGAAATTGGAGCACCACTTCTTACAGATACAAGGAGTGGATCTTCTGTTGAACCAAAAGTTTTTCCATTATGTTCTTCTAAATCTTTGATGTGATTTGTAATTTCTTTTTTAAGATCTTCCCAGATTTTTTGATCTTCTTTGTAAAATCTTGCACATGCTTCAGTTGTAACCGTAAAACCGTATGGGACATTGATTCCCATATTTGTCATTTCTGCTAGATTTGCGCCTTTACCACCGAGCAAAGAGCGCATGTCCTTGTCGCCTTCGTTAAAATTGTAAACATATTTTTCAGTCATTTTTTTCCCCTTTCCTACTGTTAATATGATTAATTATTATATCAGACGTTTCTTCTATAGATTTATATGTAACATCAATCATGACACAATCTAAATCTTCCATAATCGCTTTGGCATAGTCCAATTCTTTTTGAATTGCTCTTATATCTGAATATTGACTTTTTCCAGATAAGCCCAAACTTTTAAGTCTTTCTTCCCTAAAAGACTTTAAAATATTTTTATCGATAGTTAGACCGAATATTTTCTTGCTATCAATTTCAAAAAGTTCATCGGGCAGGCTAGTATTTAAAAGTATAGGAATATTACAAACTTTATAGCCCTTGCTTGCCATATAAATTGATAATGGCGTTTTAGAAGAACGAGATACTCCAATTATTGCTATATCACAAGCTTTAAGTGACCTAAAATCTTTTCCATCGTCATATTTGATGGCAAAATCTAATGAATTTAATGTTTTAAATCGGTCAGTTTCATAAAGGGACTCTTCAGAAAAAGCATATTTTGGTTCTAATTCAAGTTTTTTAGAAATAGTCCTTATGGAATAGCCGGTTATATCAACATAAGTAATATTATTTAGCTCACAAAAATCATTGATATAAACATTCATCCTTGAATCTTGAAAGGAGTGATAGATAATGAAATTATCGCAAGTTTCAATTATAAAATTTAATATATCTTTAAGAGAATCTATATCTCTTACATCTGGATATATATTTGTAATTGATTCAACATTAAATTGACTAAGAGATACTTTTACAATTTTTTCTGTAGCGTATCCACTTGTGTCAGAGATAATGTTTACACTAAGCTTCATCCTGTCACCTCTTTAATATAAGATTCTATTAATATTATAGCATTTTTAATCAAAAATCCAAGAGCTGAAAACATTTTTCAATCATTAAAACTAATAATTATTAATATTTTACAAATATATTATTTGAATTTTCAACATTAACTTTTACAAGTGAAATTGACAAAAAAATAATTTAAAATATAATAAGAAAAAGAATTGAATAATAAACTTTGACAAAAAGGAGTAGTAGGGGAAATTTTTTAGAGAGAAGACGGATGCTGAAAGTCTTTAAATTGAAACTATGAAGGTTGTTTTGAAATAGTTTAATGTAGCATGCATGAATGCAAATAAGAGCCTTTTTTTAAAAAAAGGAAGATAGGTGGTAACGCGATAATCTCGTCCTTGAGAATTGTGTTACTTTTTTTATTATTTATTTTTAATTTTATATTTTGAAAATAAGGAGAAATTATGCAAACAAAATACGAACCACAAAAATTTGAAAAAGAAATTTATAAAAAATGGGAAGAAGGTGGATATTTTAAGGCAAGAGTTAATGAAAATAAAAAACCATTTACTATTGTTATGCCACCACCAAATATTACAGGAAAATTACACTTGGGCCATGCCCTAAACAATACAATTCAAGATATTATTATTAGATATAAAAGAATGCAAGGTTATGAAGCTTGTTGGATTCCAGGAACAGATCACGCATCTATTTCGACTGAGGCAAAAGTTGTAGAAAAAATAAAAAACGAAGGAAAATCAAAAGATGAACTTGGTCGTGATAAATTTTTGGAAGAATGTTGGGATTGGACAGAAGAATACGGTGGAACAATCAAAAGACAATTAAGAACTGTAGGAGTTTCTTGCGATTGGGATCGTGATTCTTTTACTATGGATAAAAATCTTACAAGAGCTGTAAGAAAAGTTTTCAAAAAAATGTATGATGAGGGATTAATTTATAGGGGAAATAGAATTGTAAATTGGGATCCTGAAGCAAAAACTGCTCTTTCTGATGCAGAAGTTTATCACAAAGACCAAGAAGGACATTTGTGGTATATAAAATATTTCTTTGAAGATAGTAATGATTTTATAACAATTGCTACAACAAGGCCTGAAACAATGCTTGGAGATTTGGCTGTTGCTGTAAATCCAGAAGACGAAAGGTTTAAAGATAAAATTGGGAAGAATTTAATTTTGCCACTTGTAGGCAGAAAAATTCCTTTGATTGAAGATTCTTATGTTGATATGGAATTTGGTACAGGTTGTGTAAAAATCACTCCATCTCATGACCCTAACGATTTTGAAGTTGGAAAAAGACATAAGCTTGGTCAATGCGTAGTTATTGATGAAGGTGCAAAAATTAAAGAAGGGTATGGAAAATATTCTGGTCTTGATAGGTATGATGCTAGAAAACTAATTATTGAAGATTTGGAAAAAGAAAATCTTTTGGTAAAAACTGAAACAATTGAGCATGCAGTAGGATATAGTGAAAGAACAAATGTTGTAATTGAACCATTAATTTCAAAACAATGGTTTGTTAAAATGGAAGATTTGGCAAAGGATGCAATCGAAGTTTATAAAAATGGAGATTTAAATTTAATCCCAGATTCTTTGGGAAAAACCTACATGAATTGGCTAGAAAATATTAGAGATTGGTGTATTTCTAGACAATTATGGTGGGGTCACAGACTTCCAGTTTTCTATACAGAAGATGGAGAAATTATTGTTTCGGAAGATGATCCAGATGAAAATGGATATTTGGATGGGAAAAAAGTCACTCAAGAAGAAGATACTCTAGATACTTGGTTTTCATCAGCTCTTTGGCCTTTTGCAACTTTAGGTTGGCCAGAAGAAACTGAAGATTATAAATATTTCTTCCCAACAGATATTCTTGTAACAGGTTATGATATTATATTTTTCTGGGTTATAAGAATGGTATTTTCTTCACTTTACAATACAAATAAAACTCCTTTTGACCACGTACTTTTCACAGGACTAATTAGAGATCCACAAGGAAGAAAGATGAGTAAGTCTCTTGGAAATGGAGTTGATCCAATTGATGTTGTAAATAAATACGGAGCAGATGCTTTAAGATTTACAATTATTACAGGAAATTCTCCTGGAAATGATATGCGTTACGATGAAAAAAGAATTGTAGCAAGCAGAAATTTTGCCAATAAATTGTGGAATGCTACAAGATTTGTATTGATGAACGTTGATGAAAATGATGATATCGAATTTAAAAATTTAGATTTAAGTCTTGAAGATAAGTGGATTTTAAAAAGATTAAACAATGTTGTTGAAGAAGTTTCTAAAAATCTTGATAAATATGAAATTGGTCTTGCTGCAAGCAGAATTGAAGATTTTATTTGGGAAGAATTTTGCGATTGGTATATTGAATTTGCCAAGGAAAGATTAAATTCTGATGATGAAAATAAAAAAGCTACAGTTAAAAAAGTTTTGCTTTATGTTTTAAAAGATATGATTTCACTTCTTCATCCATTTATGCCATTTATTACTGAAGAAATTTATAAGCAATTACCAAATAAAAAAGATATGCTTATAGTTGAATCTTGGCCACAAGTTAGGGATGATTTTAATTTTGATAGCGAGGCAAGGGTTGTTGATGGAGCAATTGAAGCTATAAAAGCTATAAGAAATCAAAGACAAACTTTAAATCTTGGATCAAAAACAAGACAAGATTTGATAATTTACTCATCTGATGAAAATACAAGAAATTTCCTAGAAATTTTGAAGGGACAATTTGTAAATCTTTCAAAATCTGGAGAGATTTCAATTATAAGCGAAGATAAAGAAGTTGAAGATGCGGTTAGTTTGATTTTTAATGATTTTAAAATTTATATTCCTTTAGAAAATTTAATTGATTATGATAAGGAAAGAAAAAGATTAAAAGATGAAATCAAAAAATTAGAATCCGAAATTAAAAGAGCTGAGGGCAAACTCAACAATCAAGGCTTTGTTTCAAAAGCGCCAGAAGCAGTTGTAAATGAAGAACGTGAAAAATTAGAAAAATATAAAGACTTACTTGAAAAAACTCAAGAATCTTACAAGGAAATAGAAGATAAATAATGTATAAAGATTTTGCTTATATTTATGATAAATTATCTTTTGACCTTGATTATGAAAAATATGCAGAAAATATAAAATCTTTGGTTATTAAAAATAATATAAAAAAAGAAAAAATGTTAGAGTTAGCATGCGGAACGGGCATGCTAACCAATCATTTTTTTGATTTTTTTGAAAAAATTGACGCCTTAGACTTATCAAAATCTATGCTTGAAGTTTTTTCGAAAAAATTTCAAGAAGAAAATGTATCTTTGTATAATTATAATATGGTAAATTTTCAAAATGAAAATTCCTATGATTTAATTGTAATCTTGCTTGATTCTATAAATTATATTTTGGATGAAAAAGATTTGAAAAAATTAATAGAAAATTCTTATAAAAATTTGAAAAAAGGTGGACTTTTGATTTTTGATATAAATTCAGAATATAAAATGGAAGAAGTTTTTGGCTCAAAATCTTATATTTATGAGTATGAAGATATTTTTTATACTTGGGATAATATTAAAGATGGCGATATAATTGATATGGAATTAAACTTTTTTGTTGAAAATGAGGACGGAACTTACCAAAGAATTATTGAAAATCAAGTTGAAAGAATTTATTCTGTAGATTTTATGAAAAAAGTTTTAAAAGAAAATAATTTTTCTGAAATTGAAATTTTTGATGAAGATACAATGCAAGAAATCAAAGATGATACTTTGAGAATTTTGTTTAAGGCTAAAAAGGAGTGAATATGGAAGGAAAAGTTAAATTTTTTGATGAGAAAAAAGGATTTGGTTTTATAGAATCAGAAAGTGGCGACTATTTTTTCCATTATTCTGAAATAATTTCTGACAAAGAATATAAAACTATAGAAAATGGTGCAAGGGTTGAATTTGATGTGAAAGATTTGGGCAGGGGAGATACTGCCTTTAATGTGAAAAAAAGGAGTTAAGATGAAATATTTTATTTTGATTTTGTTTTTGATTTTTCTTCCTCAAATTTATTATTTGTATAGGAAAAAAACTTATCTTGATTTAAAAAATGGTTCAAGATTTTTTATCAAAGAAGAAAGTATGATTAATGACAATAGGTGTAAGGTGATTTTGACAAATTCTGATGGTTTTGATATTTATGCTAACCGTTTTGATGTTGAAAATCCAAAAGCTGTTGTTCAAATTGTTCATGGTATGCTTGAACATTCACTTAATTATTTGCATTTTATTAAATTTTTAAATGAAAGAGGTTATGCTGTTATCATTTCTGATAATAGGGGACATGGAAAATCTATTTCTGAAAATCATCCTTCTGGATTTATTAAGGAAAAAGATGAGCTTGTTGACGATCAATTTGTTATAAATAAATATATTAGAATGTATTACAAGGACAAAAAAATTTATATGATAGGTCATTCTATGGGATCTTTGATTTGTAGAAATTATTTGCAAAAATATGATGATACAATTGATAAATTAGTTTTGACAGGAACTGTAGCTTATATTCCAATAGCAAGTCTTGGAATTTTTATTGGAAATATTGTAACATTTTATTTGGGAGAAAAAAGAAAATCTAAAATTCTTGATAAACTTTCTGGAATTTCATCAAAAGATCCATCTTGGATTTCCTATAATGAAGAAAATGTAAAGATTAAAAACAATGACCCAATGCGCCTTGAAGGATTTTTGGCAAGAAGTAATGTTTGCCTGTTTACTCTTGTAAATAATTTAAACAAGAAAAATAAATTTAAGCTAAAAAATAAAAATTTACAAATAGCTTCATTTAATGGAGTTGATGATGACGTTACTGGTGGAGATAAGGGACTATTGAATACAAAAAATATTTTATCTTCTATTGGTTACGAAAATTTATATTTCAAAACTTACGATCACATGAAACATGAAGTTTTAAATGAAGATGAAAGATTTGAAGTTTTTGAAGATATTGATATGTTTTTTAAAAAATGAGTTTAGGCTCATTTTTTTAATGTGATAGGAAAAAATGATTTTTAAAATAGGGAAATAAAATGATTGAAGAAGAGCTTATTAGATTAAGAAGACATTTTCACAAATATGCCGAACCTGCTTGGATGGAATTTTTGACTACTGCAAAAATTATTGAAGAGTTGAAAAATTATAATCTCGACCTTTATTATGGAAAAGAAATTTATTTCAATAAAAGGATGGGACTTCCAGAAAAATCAATTCTAGAGTCTTATAAAAATTCCATTTCTATTTCTGATATAGAAAAAAAGGAAGAAATTTTGGATTCTTACACAGGTCTTATCGCTGTTTTGGATACGAAAAAAATTGGACCAAATATTGGATTTAGATTTGATATAGATGCAAATGAACTTTGCGAAAGTAATTCACTTGGACATTTGCCAAATATTTTAAATTTTTCATCAAAAAATTCTTTTGCCATGCACGCTTGCGGTCACGACGCTCACATGTCAATTGGGATTGAGCTTGCAAAAATTCTTGCATCAAATATAAAAAAATTAAAAGGAAAAATTATTTTTATTTTTCAACCAGCAGAAGAAGGAGTAAGAGGAGCTTATTCTCTAATGAATAATCCGATTATAGATAAACTTGATTATTTGGCGGGCATGCATATTGGAATGGACGTAAAAAGTGGAGAAATTGGTGTGGGAAGTCATGGATTTCTTGCTACAAAAAAAATTGATATTATTTTTAAAGGCAAGGCATCTCATGCTGGAGCAAGTCCCGAAAAAGGTCATAATGCACTTTTGGCTGCATCAAGTGCAGTTTTAAATTTTAATAGTCTTGCTCAACATTCTATGGGAGAGGCAAGAATTAATGTTGGGAAATTAAATGCAGGAAGTGGAAGAAATATAATAGCTAATAAGGCGAAAATCGAAATGGAGATTAGGGGAGAAAATGATCATATAATTTCTTATTTATACGATGGAGTAAATAGAATCGTTGAAGGCTCAGCTATCTCTTATGATTGTTCTTATGAAATAGAAATAAAGGGACAAGCTCCATCACTTATTTCTTATGATGAAGAATTTATAAAAAATCTTAGAAATTATTATAAAGAAAAATCCTACAAACTTGTAGATGCAAATTTGAAAGGCTCTGAAGATATTGCTTATTTATTAAATGAAGTGAGAAAAGCTGGTGGCAAGACAGTTCATTTTATTTTAGGCTCAAATTTAAAAGACAGCCATCACAGCGAAGAATTTGATATTAACGAAAAAGATATGCTAAGAGGAGTCAACCTAATGGTAGATTTTGTAAAATATATAGAAAAAATTGATAAGATTGATTATGAAAGGGTAGAAAATGAAAATATTGCTTACAGGATTTGATCCTTTTGATAAAGAAAAAATAAATCCATCAATTGAACTTGTTAAAAAAGTTGAAGAAAAAATTGAAGGCGCCCAAATTTTTAAAATAGAAATTCCAACAGTTTTCAAAAAATCAGGAGAAATTTTGGAAGAAAATATTAAAAAAATAAGGCCAGATGTAATTTTGTGTATTGGGCAAGCTGGAGGAAGAAGCTCTATTTCTGTTGAAAGAATTGCAATTAATATTGATGATGCAAGAATTTCTGATAATGATGGTAAAAAACCGATTGATGAAAAAATAAGAAGAGACGGAGAAAATGCTTATTTTTCAAATCTTCCAATTAAAAAAATTGTAGAAGAGATAAAAAAAGAAAAAATTCCAGCAGAAATTTCAAACTCAGCAGGAACTTTTGTATGTAATCATTTGATGTATGAGGCCTTGTATTTGGCAAAAAAATATAAAAATATAAGAGCAGGATTTATCCATATTCCATATTTACCAGAACAAGTTTTAAATAAAGCGAACACACCTTCAATGGATTTGGAAAATTCTTTAAAAGCAATAAATATTGCCATAAAAACTATAATAAACCATGACGGAGAAGATTTGAAAATTTCTGATGGAAAAATTTCATAATTTTTGTAAAAAAGCAAGTTTTGTACTTGCTTATTTTTTTGTTATAATGAAAAAGATTAGTGATAAAATAAATAATATTATTAATAAAATAAATATAAATTTTCTTAAAGGAGTTCTTATGAAACTTGAAATAAAAAATCTTTCCAAAAAATTTGGCAAAAAAGAAGTTTTGAAAAATATAGATTACACTTTTGACCAGGGGGTTGTTTATGCCCTTTTGGGAAGAAATGGTGCAGGAAAAACTACACTTTTTTCTTTGATTAGTGAGCAAATAAAAAAAGATTCTGGAAATATTTTTCTTCTTGATGAAAATGAAAAGAAAGAACTTGATTTTAGGGATGTATTTTTTATGGTGGCAGAGCCAGATCTTCCCAAATTTCTTACAGGGCGAGAATTTATAAAATTTTTTGTAGAGGCAAACAAAGAAATAATAAAAGATTTTAAGTCTGTCGAAGAATATTTTTCTCTTGTGGATTTTGACATGGAAGATGCCGATAGATTAATTCAAGATTATTCAACGGGAATGAAAAACAAACTTCAAATGCTTATGTTTTTGATTTTAAAACCAAAGGTAATTTTGATGGATGAGCCGCTTACAAGTCTTGATGTAGTTGTTCAACTTGAAATGAAAAAAATAATTAGAGATATTCACAAAGACCATATAATTATTTTTTCAACCCATATTTTGCAACTAGCAAAAGATATTTGCGATGATATTGTTCTTCTCCATGACAAAAATTTACAAAAAGTTGATAAAAAGGTTTCAGAAGATAAGGATTTTGAAGATAAAATAATAAAGCTTTTGACAAGCAAAAATATTGAAAATATTGATATAAATTTAGATGATGAAAATTTGGGTGATAAAGATGAGTAGGTATTTTTCAAAATTTCTATTAATTGAAAGAATAAAGATCACCAAAGTTTTTAATGGAATGGTTTACGGTATAAGAAAAATTCCAATAATTGGAAAGCACTTGGGAGATAAGTATTATTTTTATGATTTAAAAGAAATTGTAAATACATTTGTTCCGATTTTTTCTATAATTTGGCAATTTATCAAATCGATTTTAACTTTTGGATTTGCAATAATAATTTCAAGGACTATGTTAAAATTTTTATTTGAAATTTCTGATAAATCTCCCTTATTTTTTAGGGAAAATTTTGATTTAAGTCTGGGAGCAGTTCTTCTAACTTGTATTCCTTTTGTTTTTTATATAACAAATATGATTACATCATCAATGCTAACAGATAATGGAAATGTATTTTCAGATTTAAGTAAAAATTTTAATTTTTTTCCAAATGATTTGGCGCACATATTTTTGTATTTACAGCCATTTTTAATTTTTATTGGAAGAACTTTGGGATTTGTGATTTTTGGAAAAATATTTGCAAATATTAATCCTATCTATACATTTTTATTTAGTCTTGGTATTTATTTTTATAATATAAATATTACAGGATTTTGGACAAAAATATATGAAAAAAGAGAAAAATCATTTTTTGAAGATAGACCTTTTTTACAAATCATTTTGATTTTAATTTTGGATTTGCTAATAAGTTTGATAGCTCTTGTTATAAAGTTTGATTTTAAAATCCTAAGTCTTGGATTTTCTTTATTAATTTAAGTTTATTTCCATTTGCAGTGAAATATTTTAAAAATTTCAAGGGCTATGACAAAATAATCGAAAAAACAATAAATGTATATAAAATTGCGGTTAAAGATGCGAAAAATATTCAAGATGGTGTAGTAAAAATTGAAAATAAAGATATAAATAAAAAAGAAAATATTAAGGGAGAAGGCTTTGTCTATCTAAATAAGATATTTTTTAAAAGACACAAAAGACATCTTTTAAAGCCAACTTTAATAAAAACAGGCATCTTTTTTGTCCTTGGAATTTGTGGATTTTTTCTTTTATCCAGACTTACAATTAAGGGTAATGAGGTTTATAAAATCTTAATATTTATAATTCCAATAATTTCATATATTTTATTTAAACAAGATATAATACTAATGGCATTTTATAAAAACTGCGACTCTTCGCTTTTGTATTACAATTTTTATAGGGAAGATAAGAATTTGTTGAAAATGTTTTGGCTAAGATTAAATTCGATTTTTAAACTTATGCTTATTCCTATGGGAGCTATGTTTGTAATTTATATTGGATTTGCAATAAAATTTTTGATTAAAACTGATTTAAATTTATTATTGCCGATTTTTTATATCCTGTTAAATGCAATATTTTTTACAGTTTTGCCCTTGTTTCAATATTATATAATCCAACCCTTTGACAAGGAAGGAAAACAAAAATCTGTAGTTTTAGTTTTAATGAATATATTTTTGTATTATATTTTTATATTTGGACTTCCAGCTTTGGCAACAAAAATTGGAGAGATTAAATTTATGTTAATAATTTCAATTTTTATGGTTGCCTTTGTAGGGCTTGCAAGTTTTTTAATATATAAATTTGCACCAAAAACCTTTAAAATTAAGCAATAAAAAAGACCCAGCATGAAGTGAACCCCAAATCCGGAATACGGATTGAGGGATTCATTTCAACTGTGTCTTTTTTATTTGTTTTCTTCTATATATTCAACTTTTTCCTTTTGCATTATTGAATCAGGAATCATTTTGCTTGTTACATATATTAAAAATGGGAGGACAATAGCATCATCCAAAATCCCCAAAAATGGAATCATATCATTTACAAAATCAGCGGGCATTACTGCATATAAAATTGCTCCAAGTCCCAAAATTTTTGCAAGTTTTGGAGTTTCTTTATTTCTCATTGCCTTAAAATAGACTGGTATGAAATTTTTGATTTTTGTAAATTTATTTATCATTATTTATCCCTTACTTTCTTTTTAAAATAAAATTTAAAGTATTCTTATTTTCATTTTAATTATACTTTAAATTTTACACTTGTAAATTAATTATATTAATTTTAAATTTTAAAAAAATCCTACAAGAATAGTATATTATGATTTTTTTAAATTTCAAGTTATAATATATAAAAGGAGTTATTATGGCGTTAAAAGTTATTGATATAGATATTTTAAAATTAAATGTAGATGCAATTGTAAATGCTGCGAACGTAGACTTGGTTGAAGGTGGCGGAATTTGCGGGCAAATTTTTGAAAAAGCAGGAAGAGAAAAGTTAAAAAAAGCTTGTCAAAAATTATCCCCAATTAAACCAGGCGAGGCTGTGATTACAGATGGATTTAAACTTTATCAAAAATATATAATCCATGCAGTAGGCCCTGTTTATAATGAAATGTATAAGGAAGCTTGTCAAAAAATCCTTCAAGATGCCTACAAAAATTCTTTAAATATTGCCAAGAAAAAAGGAATAAAGTCTATAGCTTTTCCCTTAATTTCATCAGGAATTTATGGCTATCCTGACAAAGATGCTTTTATAATTGCAAAAAATACAATAGATGAATTTTTAAAAGATAATGAAATGGAAGTTTACCTATCAACTTATGGGAAAAATATTTTATCTTTAATTATGGGATAAGCAAATTAATTTATTTCATTTTTGAAAAATAAAAAAATGCCGATAAAATTAAATATTTTTACAAAAAAAGAATTAGCCTTTTGCCTAAGAGCTAATTCTTTTTTCTTTATAAACATTCAATTCAATCATAAAATCGTTATTTAAAACTTGTCTTATACAAGTATAACTTTGATTCCTAAACTTTCGGCATATTCTAAAATACTTCTTGGCATAGAGCTATCTGTTATCAGAATATCTATATTTTCTATTGTTCCTATTTTAAAATTTGCGGTTTTTGAAAATTTGCTTGAATCGCATACCAAAATATTTTTGCTTGTAGATTCATTTATCATATATTGGTTTATTTCAACTTCATCTATAACTGACGTAGTTAATTCTCCGCTTTCAGATACACCAGAAATTCCTAGGATTGAAATATCTGATGCAACAGTTTTGAGATTATTTAAAGCAAAAGTACCGGTAAGTGCGTTTTTTGGATAAGAAACCCTGCCGCCAGTTAAAATCACATTGACTAAGGGGTCTATATCAATATAAGATGCTTTTGCGTTATTTGTTATAACATTTATCCTTTTATTTTTGAGATATTTTAAAACTCCTAGGGCTGTCGATGATGAATTTATAAAAATATCATCATTTTCTTTTATAAAATCGGCACATTTTTTTGCGATTTTTTCTTTGTTATTTTCAATAGTTAGATTTTTACAGCTGTTGGATTCGTTATATTCTGCTCCTCCATAAAATCTTTCTATTTTTCCTATTGATTGAAGATAATCCAAATCTCTTCTTATTGTTATTTCAGAAACTTTAAATATTTCGACAAGCTCATTTGTTTTTGCTTGTTTATTATCCTTTATAAATTTTAATATATTATTTCTTCTGTTATTTACGATTGTTTTTTTAATTTTCATAACTACCTCTCTTTAAATGATAACCTATACTTACAAAAAAATCAAAAGAATCCATTAATTTGATTAGAATTTTAAAAAAAACCTTTCTAAATTATAAAAAAATCAAATAACGAAAGAAACAATCGTAAAATATATGCAAAAATGTGTTTTTTATGCTTGACCGTTCAAAATAATTATTATATTATAATATCAAAGAAAAAAAGAAAATGAAAAATTGGAGGTATTAATGAGCAAAGTTGACGAAATCACAAGAGAAAATTGGATTTTAAATGCTTTTCCAGAATGGGGAACGTGGCTAAATGAAGAAATTGATGAAGAAGTTGTAGAAAAAGGCACATTTGCTATGTGGTGGATAGGATGTACTGGTATTTGGTTTAAAACTGAAAATAATACTAACATAGCTGTGGATCTTTGGTTTGGTAATGGAAAGAGAACAAAAAAAG